>NZ_RCHN01000044.1 GCF_003671495.1 Ketobacter sp.
GCGGGTCTTACGCTTCTTGTGATTGTATTCTGCCTCTGAGAAACTGAGTTGATCCATATTGTCCACCATTCATGTGATTCCTGGATTATGCCATACGGGTGGACTTAATCAGAGCATCCCTAAGCGAGATAGCATTATTGAACGCGCACCTGAAAAAGACGTGGTTTATTTAAAAGGCATTCTCAAAGAATTATTTCCACTTCTCGAAGATTCTAGTTATTCGATGTATGGTTCCGATTATGATCAGTGTGGTCGAGTTGCGTCAGAGAAAAGGCTTTATATCGCACTTCATTATCAGATCCCAACGGGATTCGCATCAGATACCGAGATAGTTTCTTTTTTATACGGATCAATCAATCGCGAGGAGTATTTGAGAAGAGCGATTTCCGAAGGTTTCGTAGAGCGGTTATTTGAACTTTTGCACCATAACATTGAGAAGGCTAACCAAGAGAATGCTGCTCTCTCATTAAAGGCTTTATATACAGTCTTCTTAGATTCGCCGTACTTAAAGAGCTTTGAAGATGCTGTTCACGGTTTCTTTGGGTTTGAGCCATATCGAAATATCATGTGGTTGACGTTTGCTTTTATTAAGGACTTGGATGAAAAGGAGCAATTTCTCTTTGATTTGCTCCAAAACCCCAGATTTCTACCAATTACAGCTGACATAAGTCGTCGACTATTAGTTCAGCTAGGAAGGATAGAGACCGATGATCCGAGATTAAAAGAAGAGCGGTGGCTATCCCAAGAAAAAGGAGAAGAGTACCTTGAAACTTGGTCCGACATGGTTGCGAGTGAGTTACTAGATGGTGGGCTCGCTGACTCTATTCACGCATCACACATTTATTTTGTATTCTATCGTGTGTCTAAGGAAAAAACGAAGCAAGTTTTCAGTAAGTGGATAAATGAGGAGCTAGGCATAGAAAAGATAGCTAAGGTTGTGGGTCGATGCGGAAGTGATTCTACTAACGGGCCATACGCAGAAATATCTGAGGATTCATTATCTGAACTATTGGATTATCAGCGTCTTAAGAAACTTGCTGACGAGGAATTAAACAATACTAACCAACCGCTTTCGAATTACTTGAAGGCCATTTACTTAAGCATTCTGACTGGTGAAAAATATTATCTTAATGATGCCACCAAAGGCGAAAAATTCTAAATTATTCTGCAAATATGGAGTCACAACAAGCGGCTCCAGCGGATACTATTACGCTTATGATCGTTTTTGAGTAGTCGCTGAGCTCCATTTTACACAAAAACGCTCTCCGTAGTATGTGCCGGTGAGCAAAGCGTTGAGCGCTAAGAGGGTTCAAGTTCTACATGCAAAATACGATCTACATAGCGGAACCTATTTTTTCGGAAAAGTTACAAAAATTTGACAATGAAGCTGCCTTCCCACCAATTAAGAAAATTGGAGTTACGACTGATCTACCAGATCGTAGAGAGAAGGAATTATTGGGCACCATAAGTCCGGTAAAAATATCAATTGTCAAAGCTTGGACAGATGTAGATGCTCGTAAAATCGAGTCTATGCTCCACACGATATTGGACAATTCCAGACTTGATGGCGAGTATTTCTGGGATGGTAATGAAACCTTAGTAGATGCAGTAACCGATTTTATTGAGGCTTATCACCCTGAAGCCAAAGAAGTGGGAGTATCTGATGAGGCTGATGTGGTGGCCGCTACAGATGCTGTGCAAAAGAAAAACTCTCAAAGGATCTATACAGAGGTTATCCCTAGACTTGATGAGCTGTCAATTAAGTACAATATTACTAAGAATGGAAATGGTGTGCGATTTAAGCTTGGTGAATATTCTTTGCATTTGGGCGGTAAAACGTCCGCTCGATATACACTAACCATCTGGTCAAAAACCAAAAATACAGAAAATGCATTGTCTGACTTTGAGCACTCTCAAGAGCTATCAGCAAATGGCTCTGAAGATAGTAATCGTAGGGCGAGAATTCCTATGAGCAATTTGCAAACAATATTAGAATCAATTTCAAAATATGTTCATCAACACGGCACTTAGAAAGTGCGCAGCAGTGGGACGTCTGGCTGCGCGCCTATGCTTAGTGTTATGAGCTGTCAGATTTAGTAGCACTATCTCGAGATTAAAAATGAAGTTGAGAGAGCATCTTAAGAAACTGTACAGGTGGGAACGTGGTCGCCAGGAGACCGGATACGATAAGATGCTACTTGGCGTGGCATTTTGGCCGTTACCGATGGATATATACCTATTGAGATTTAATGAAGGAAGTGAAATCCCTCCGCACAGAGACAGTGTCGAAAAAGGCGATCACTTCAGATTGAATCTGGTGCTCAAAGCAGCAAAGCTTGGTGGCGAGTTCAATTGCGTAGATCCAATATTTGAAACACAAAGGATAAAGTTCTTTCGCCCAGATGTGTCAGAGCATTCTGTTAGCAAGGTTGTGAAGGGTAATAGGTATCTGCTAAGTGTTGGCTGGGTCTTGGCTCATAACAAATTGCAGCAAGGGACCCGATAAATGCGCCACTGATTTATGCGTTATAGCTCATTCATCCTGCTGAATTCTCGATAGCGCGATGTCATAAACTTCATTTCGATTTCTTTTACCAACTGCTACCACTGTTACAGTAACTATTTCATCTTCGACTGAGTAAACCAGGCGATAGCCAAGCTGGCGAAGCTTAATTTTGTATAGGTTAGTTGCTCCAGATAATGCTGAAGCGGGAACGTGAGGATTTTCTAAGCGTTCTTCGAGTTTCTTCTTAAATTGATCTCGTACTGTGTGTCCAAGCTTTTTCCATTCTTTTAATGCTGTTCTCTTGAATTCAAGGCTATAGGTCATCAAGAGTTACCTTAACGGACTCCTCATCCATTCGCTCTTTAACTAATTTGAGCAATTCGGCATCATCAATGAGTTCCATAAGAGCTTCATAGGCTTGAGCCGGGACACAATAGAATGCGGGTTCATTCCGATTAAGCACAGCGATTGGCATTCCGTTGCCGCTAGCAACAACCTTCATTGGGTTAGCTTTGAGCTCAGATATGCTAGCTGCGATATCTGTAAGCACTTGATATGGCATGATATTTTCCTATTTAAGACCTTTTAATAGGTCTCATTATAGGTCTTCTAAATGGTTTGGTAAATATGCTATAACAAATCGTTGCACCGGACATGAGACCCCACCCAATTGTGGTTCGCTGGGCCCCTGTGCAAGGCAGTACACAAGCGCGTTACCCACAATCAGGAAATATCATGAGAACCAAGTGCTTTTTATTTCTGTTGTTGATGGTGTCAGGGAATCTCTTGGCGAGTGAAGCCAGCTTGAAGGCGGTCGGTCTCGAGTCCACGGATGAGAGTGGATGCTACTTAACAGATGGCAAGAGCATCTTTCCAACCATCCCTACTATGGTTGCGGCCTACGATGACGCCCGTGTCGATAAAAACATTGTACTTAAGGTGATTGATGTGGCTGTGTCTGCGGGTTGCGATATTAATGCACCGGACAATCAGGGGCTCTCCGCTCTGAATGCAGCCGTACTGTTCAATAATCCCAAACTGGTAGAATTGCTCCTGGAATACGGGGCTGATCCAAGTCTGAGAATAGCCAGCCAACATAAGAACTTAAATGGTCTTAATACCCAAGAGTTCATAGAATACCTAAATGCAAAAAATCAAAAGCGCGATGCAGTAGCAAGAATATTGAATCAGCCCTGATAAGGCATATCGCCCTGAGAATTATGAAATATCTACTGACTTTCCTTTTATGGCTTCCCGGCGTTGTCTTTGGTTCTGACAGTGTTTGCTACGGCACCACGTCCGACGGGCGGTTGGAAAACGGCGTGGAGCTACCCCGCTCAGGGCCAAACTTCGTCACATATAGTGATGTCGCAAGACTGGCTGGGCGCACCTATGTACATTCTGAAGTCCATGAAATTCTGATAGCCGCTTACTCAGCGCTTGAGAAAGAGCTGCCCGACAAAATCTATAAGTATGCAGAAACGGGATTTAAGGATGGCGGGCCATTCAGTCCACACAAGACGCACAGAAATGGGCTGTCAGTTGATTTCATGACACCTATGATGGACAAAAATGGTAAATCGGTGCATCTACCCACGAACCCATGGAATAAGTTCGGCTATAACATCGAGCTGGATGAGCAAGGCCATTACGAAGATTTGTCTATTGATTACGACGCTCTTGCGGCACATATAGTCGCATTAGATCGCGCAGCCAAACACCGTGGGCATACACTATGGCGAGTCATATTCGATCCAAAACTACAGCCTGGCCTTTTCGATACAGAGTATGGCGAATATATTAAGGCTAACATTCAGCTGTCACAAAAGAGGTCTTGGGTGAGGCATGACGAGCATTATCATGTGGACTTCGTTGTTCCTTGCAAGCAGTTGATTTAACTCACTAAAACACAGCATTCCACCGGGCTCAGGTTAAGCCAGCGCCTGACTTTGTGATTTTTTCACACCTCTCAATTGCAACTTTTTTAACCAATTCATCGTATTCCAATCAACCACATTAAGTTCCTTTGGAGTTGAAGACGATGAACCCGCAAATCACAAAACTGGCCAGCACACTTTCCCTAATCGGCTTTCTTACCGCTTGCGGCGGTGGTGGCGGCGGAGGCGGGGGTAACGCGGACAATGGCGGGGAAGCCCCCCTGCAACCTGCGGCACCGCTGGCGTCTATTCAATTTCCGACTCCACAATCGCTCACCAACCAAACATCGGTTATCGTACGGGGCACCGCACAAGACCCAGACGGCAGCACCATTACCGGTGTGTTTGTGAATGGAATCGAAGTACAAAGTGACGATGGCTTTGCCACCTGGCAAGTCACTGTGCCGGTTCGGCTGGGCACCAACACGCTGACCGTGGAAACGGAAGATGCCACCGGCAATATCGACCCTGCCGCTGCGTCGGTCGACATTCGCGGCCACACCTTACCCCTGATAAGCGGTGCCAACGAAAACACCATGTCGGTAGATACAGCGAATAACCGCGCTCTAATGGTAGACAACAATCACGACGCCATACTGGCATTCGACCTGGCTTCGGGCGAACGCACAGTGCTTGCCAGCCCAAGGGGCCTGGATAACTTCATTAACCTGGAACCGGTAGGCAGCGGTGAGGCTCTGGACTTTTCATCGCAGCTGAATTTTGATAGTGACGCGCAACGTGCTCTGGTGCTTGAGCCATTGAACAACACTTTCACACTAAGAGGCATTGTAGAAGTTGATCTTAACACCGGCGAACGCAGCGTTTTTTACAATCCAAACCAAGGCAGCGGACCGCAAATAGACCGTATCCGTTCTTTCGTATTTGATCGCGCAAATAATCGGTTGTTGGCTCTGGATGGCTTCAGCAGAAATTTACGATTGATGGAAGTGAATCTGGCCAATTTAGAACGCAGGGTGATTCGGGGTTTTGAAACCGTACCGTCTGACGCGCTGGCACTCAACACCGACAATCAATTATTGATGACCGGTGAAATCAATCAGAAAACCGTTTTGTATTCTGTCAATTTAAGTACTGGTGATCGTGAGCTGATCTCAGGCATGGATACCGACAATACATTAGTCGGCAACGGGCCGGAGTTTGAAAATCCCGCTTCGATCAAAGTGGACGATAACAACCGCGCACTGATGATGGATCAAGTTCTGAAAAAGATCGTGTTGGTTAACCTCGACAATGGCGATCGTACGATTCTGGAAGGAACTGGCGTTGACTTTATCGTACCGGTGGGCGCTGACTTTTTTGGTGCACAGCACGCCATTGTTATCGATCGGGATATTGAATCACTCATCGTTGTGGATCTAATCAGCGGTGATCGCTCACTGTTAACGAACAACGCCATTGGCACCGGAGTACGATTCAATCGACCCCATACCTTGGCCGATCTTGGAGATAATCGCGCGTTGGTGACCGATTCCACCAGCGGCAGATTGTTTGAAGTGGATTTAACCAACGGCGATCGCGAATTGGTGTTGGATAACCCCGGTGAACTCAATCTACAAGCGATGGCCTTAGACAAACCCAACAACCGCGGTTTCTTTATTAACAATACCGAAAACGATCCAAAACTGGTTGAGTTTAACTTATCCACCAAAGCGCTACGTGTTATCTCCAGCGCCGCCATTGGCAGTGGACCCACATTGATCGCCCCGGAAGACATCGCTTTTAGCCCGGTTTCCAATCGCGTTTTTGTGATCGATAGCGAAGCAAGGTCATTATTGGTAATCGACATTACGACGGGCAACCGTTCGATCATTTCAGATGACAGCAACAGCGGCCCGGCATTCGACTTCCCACTGTCGTTTGTCATTAACCGCTCAGAAACCACGGCGTTCGTCGGCGATGAAGGCGCGCTGATGGCCGTTGATCTGGCAACAGGCGATCGCACTCTGGTATCGGGCATTGATTTCACTACAGGTGATCAGATTGGGGCTTCCGGTTTATTCGATATTACTGCCATGATATTGGATGAAACCAATAACCGGATCTTTACTGGCAGTGAAGAAGCTGAATTCACTATCGTTGATTTAACTACTGGAGAGCAAACCGCAGTACCATCGGATTTCAGTGGCTTGGGCTTTTCTACAATAAAGGATTTGATCATAGACACAGAAAATCAGCGAGCATTCGTATTGGATTCAAGCAAACGGGCCATATTCGCCCTGGATCTTGTCACCGGCTCTAGGGTTTTGGTTTCATGGTCTGATTTCAACCGTTTCTAACCTAAGATGGGCTGTTCCAGGGTAGCCGAACAGCCCTTTTTTATTGTCTTGACGCTATACTATTTGGTAGATTCAATACGGATTGAATCATCGTGGCCTTTATGGTGTGGAAGGGGCGCAGGCAAGATACTGAAAGCAATCGGCGATCAATATGGGCGCTCAGACCTTTAAGCTCAGCCTGTTGATGCAAGCGAGCAAATCGTTAAGTACGTTCAGGAGATAACATCGTGCTGGAATTGAGGCCTACCTGTGAGCATTGCAATAAACCGTTGCCTCCCAACTCTTTAGAAGCAATGATTTGCAGTTACGAATGTACTTTCTGTAAACATTGTGTAGAAAATGTCATTGAAAATGTATGCCCCAATTGTGGTGGTGGGTTTTGTCAAAGACCTATTCGCCCCTCCGTTAATCATAGGGGCAACAATTATCTTGGAAACGATCCTGCCTCCACAACAGTAAAGCACCGTGCTGTTGATATAGAAAAGCACAGAGCGTTTGCAAAAAGCATTAAGAATATTAATCCTAAGGATCGATAAAGATCGAACGGATAGAACTGGATCGAGATCGGAAATAGAGGATATGACTCGCTTCAGAATTCAGAGAGTCTAGGGAAGGTTAACAATTGATTAAAATTAAAATCGTGGGATGGCTATGTCTAGCGAGCATTCTAGTCTGGAGCGCAGTTACGTTTTTTGGAGTCCCTGTTGACGCTCTACCAGAGGTCGGTGGGAAATCTGGTGCTTTTCTGATGGCAATCAGTGTACTTTCAATTCTCATTGAGCCACTATTCGTGAATTATTCCGTGTCAATGGTCTATATACTTATATCTATAATTCCATTAGTAATGGCTTTCATGAATTATAGAAAATTAAATCGTGAACGTAGCGGTGACTAAATGAGCGCTGCTTTGGATTTTGCACCAAGCATTATGCAGTGGTCAGTGAAGTGCCATTAGGATTGCAGTTTAGACACGAGCCTCATCGTCATATGCTATTAATCTTGTTAGTCATTATTCCATTCCAACCTGCTTACGCGGCGACAATTGGAAGTGACGGGGCACAATCCTTCTCCTTATTTGTCGGTGTTTTCCTTGCTGTTCCTTGTATCAGCATGCTGATGTTCTTGGGTTTGAAGTATCTATATGAACGCATCAGCAGTCAGATCAGAGCAATATTCAAGGTGCATCTTGTTCTCGTGTTACTGGGTATAGTGGTGATCGCATTTGGAGCAATTGTTGATTCTAAAGTCCTGATTGTCGTTGGACTGTTTGTGCCGGCTTTGTCTCCGTTATTCTCGACAGCCCAAATAATTGATAGAAGACATTCTGAGGGCACCTAGAGGTCTACGTTAAGACATTCACAAACACAACAAATTGCGGCAAGTGGAGTCAGCAACACCAATAATTAAACCCCTCTGCCTTAGTACGATTTTAATGGAGCTGAAATTTGAATAAGAAATGGATGATCTACGGGGCTAATGGATATACTGGCTCGCTGATCGCGCGCGAAGCAGCAAAGAGAGGGCAAAAACCCGTACTGGCTGGCAGGAACAAAAGTGAAATTGAAGCATTGGCCACTCAGTTAGGTTTCGAGTACACAATATTCGATTTAACGGATACTGCCATAGTTGAAGACAACTTATCGCGTGTTGATCTTGTTCTTAATTGTGCAGGCCCATTTACCAGAACCGTTCGAGCCCTGTTGGATGCTTGTTTTTCGGTTCACTGTCATTACCTGGATATTTCTGGCGAGCTTAACGTCTTTGAATATTGCTTTGGTGAAGGTAAAAGAGCAGCGTTAGCCAAGTGTATCGTTTGCCCAGGTGTGGCCTTCGATATTGTTCCCACAGAGTGCGTTGCTGCGAAGTTAAAGGAGTTGTTGCCGAACGCAGATTCAATCAAACTTGGCTTCGATGGGCAGATGGCCTTAAGTCAAGGATCGTCCATAACACTGCTTGAGGGTATTGGGGACCCAGATTTAACAGTTTACATGATCAGAGACAACGGACATATCCAGCATCTGGAAAAGCCCAGGATTGAGAGAATAGCATTTGAGCGTGGTGAACCCCCCCGAAAAGCGATGGCAATCACCTGGGCAGATTTAAATGGTGCTTTCTATTCGACTGACGTTCCAAATATTGCCGTCTATGTTCCAGCCACGCATATCAACAGAATGAGTTTTGCGTGTATGAAATGGATGAAGCCTTTCGTTAGCAAAAGTAGCGTACAATTACTCTTGTCAAAAGCGATCAAGGCATTGGTAAAAGGCCCGTCTGAACAAGATCTGGAAGAGGGCAGCATGTCAATTTTCGGCGAAGCTCATAGTCAGGATGGCAAGGCGGTACGAATATATATAAAGGTTGTACACGGCTATAGGTTTACGTGTTACTCAGCGCTTTCCGCTGTTGACTTTTGCCTTAATAATGATGATAAGCATGGATATTTTACTCCCTCTCAGCTTCTTGGTGCTGATTTTGTTGAGAGTGTCCAGGGGAGTTCTAAGTTTCAAATTGAGCGTATAGCTTGAAAGACAGGTTAACACAAATTATGCGACCAGAAACCTACGGACATCTTGGTCTGGTTTTGATTACTTTTATAGTATGTTTAGCATCTGCATATGCTCTATTGTATGCAGAGTGTCACGCAGATTACTTGTCCATTCGATCAGCAGCGCAAACCATGGCGAAGGAGCTGGCTTTTTCAACCGCTGATCATTGCACTTTTGATAAAGTCACAAACAATGTCAGCGGCCTAGCTTTCGTTTTTCTAATCCCCGCACTAGTCGTGATTGTGAGTGGGAGCTTTCCCGCAATCAGGGGGATATGGGTATTAATCTCGATAGTCGTTCTTCTTTGGTCTCTGTCATTTACTGGAAGTGGTGGTGACAGAAAGGGCTGTGTAGATTGTGAAATGATTATCTTTTATTTCATACTTGCACCTATTCTTGCTATGGGATCATTTGTGTACTGCATGTTCAATGAGGAGCTGAAAGATAACGAAAATGAGCATCACCCATTGGAATAGCGCCCTTCTTCTATATCTTAACTTTTGCGAGGAAAGAATCATGAGCATAAAAAAATCAGGCCTTTTATCAACCGCGGCCCTGTTATCAGCTCTTACGGCTTCCCAGATCTATGCCGGCGAGAGACCACCTGCAGGCTCCAAGCCCTTAGTTGACATCATTCAAGCTTTAGAGGCCCAGGGTTATTCACCAATAACCGAGATATCAATGGATAATGGTGTGTGGGAAGTGGAAGCATACAAGAATAATGAAGAGCGAGAGCTCAGAGTGAACCCGCTGACCGGCGAAGTTGTTTCGGATCGGCTAGACGATTGAGTATGACATAGACCTAGACAATGAATAAAAAATGGAAAGCCTTAGTATTATCGAATGTTGTTGTTAGTCTTCTTCTGGCAATGTTGTGTACCCATCTGTACTTTACCAAAGATGAACTCAGAACGGATCTTTATCTTGAACTGGCCAAGCAGGACATTCTCATCAAGAATCAGGAGGACATGATTTCTGATTTGAAGGTGAAAATCGATGATCTTATCTGGCGCATGAACAGGAATGAGGCTATCGGCAGCGCTGCTGTTCAGGACCGGCAGGAAAGACCAGAATCACAGATCAACGTGCATTATTATGAATCAGAGCAGAAGCCGGAGCAAAACAGCACACGTGAAAGATCCTACCATCTTACGTCTGATTCAGGGGATTGTAGGGGCTACGGGGACGGGATTGTGGGTTTATTTACCGATGTTTTTACCAAGTGCCCCGGCAATATATTTGGCTATTCAATCAAGGTTGAGTAGGTGGCAAGAGGCCCCATGCCATATTAAGTGGGCAATCGTAAGATTTTAAACCGTTGTGTGGGCAGTGATGGCGCCCAACCGCGCAAACCCGATCACCGGTACCGGTTGCTCACGATGCTGAAAGCACCCCAGAATTGCCTGTCGCCAATACTGCTCCTGTTCCGGCGAGGGCAGGCACTGGTCTTCATCCCGCACTTGCACCGGTTGAGGTGCCTCCTGCAGACTGAGCGCTAACAGCGCCGGGGCTTCATCCGCATAACTCACCACCAGGACATGGGCGTGTTGCGTTTGCGTTTCCTGTTGTTGAGTTTTCTGTTGCTCGCCGCCCCATAACGGCACCAGGCGACCCCGCCACTGGATCAATTGATTGCAATGGGGATTGCAGCCCGGCACGCTGTAGGCCGTAACCCGGGTCAGGTATTCCGCAACCTGCTGCCGGGCCACCGCCAGGTGGTGTCGATTACTCAAACTAAGATACCAGGCATCACGCTGCATAGGATTGTGCCCTCAACAACGCGCTCATGTTCACGATCAGCACCAATCGCTCCGGATGGGGAACGAACCCTTCAACCAGGGTGTCCGGCCCCTGCATGATGGGGGGTAGCGGCACGCTGTTGCTCACCGGAATACTGTCAACCCGGGCGCAGCGTAGGGCCAGCGTCGAGTTGCGAAAACACACTACGAACGGTGCTGCGTAATCAATCCCGGGGCGCCATTGCAAATCATCATCCAGATCCATCAACTCCCATTGCTGCCCGTTCAGGCGCACGTTACGTTGGCTGCGGCTGCAACGCTCAATGGCAAAGATGTGATGGTGTGGAATGGCCAGTGTGTGGTGCTGCAGTTCGATCAGTGCCAGGGTACTCATGGGGCCACCTGCCTAACGGCGGCAACGCAACGCTGGATGTGATCCAGCAGCTCAGTCTCCACGAAAGGCTTGGTAAAGTACTGACTGACCCCGGCCTTCTCTGCCGCTTGCCGGTGCTTCTGCATGGAACGGGAGGTGATCATCATAATCGGAATGTGGCGGGTCGCAGCATTGTCCCGCACCCGGCTGGCCAGCTCGATGCCGTTCATACGGGGCATTTCCATGTCCGCCAGAATCACGGCCGGCGGGTGTTGCTGGATTTTCTCCCAGGCTTCCAAGCCATCCCGCGCCACATCATATTGATAACCGGCGTCGTTCACCAGCTGGCTCAGGGATTTGCGCACGCTGAGGGAATCGTCCACGATCAGCACCCTATTGCCGACGTCAGTGGTGTGCTCTTCGGTACCTTCCGGCAGTTCCAGTGGACGCCAACCGGGGTTCGTCTGGATGCGCTCCAGCAGCGCCGGCAAATCCAGCACCGGCACAAGGCGACCGTCCCCGAGAATGGAAACACCGGCCACGCCGGGCACATTACGCACATAGTCGCCGGTGGATTTGATCACCAGTTCCTGATTGGCGATGAGGGCATCCACATACAGGGCCGTGGGTTCGGCGGCAATGGCGGTGAGCAACACCGGGCGCGGGCTGGTCTCCGCAGGCCGCCGCAAGCCCAACAGGTCCCCCAGATGATGGCTGGGATAGAGTGCGTCCTCATAAGCCAGGGCGGGCGTTTCCCCCAGGGTGGCGGGCTCGGCGCTGCCGGGAGCCAGGATCTGGTCCAACTGGCGGGTGGGAATGGCGAACCACTGCTGTTGTATCTGCACCAGCAGGGCGTTGGATGCCACCAGTTGCAGGGGCACCAGAATTTCAAAGCGGGTGCCACCGCTGGCCCGGGGCAGGATGTGCAGCTGGCCACCCAGTTCCCGAATGCGTTTATACACGGCGTCCATACCGATACCGCGGCCGGACACCTGATTGGCGCTGTCTTTGGTGGAAAACCCGGATTTCAGAATCAGCTGACGGATCTGCTGCGATCCCAACACGTCGCTGTCCTGGATTAATCCCAGCTGGAGCGCTTTGTGACGAATTTTTTCCTCGTCAATGCCTGCCCCATCGTCGTCACAATGAATGCGAATGTTCTGGCCGTCCTGCCCAAAGCTCAGTTGCACGGTGCCCGCGGCCGGCTTTTGCTGTTGCACCCGATGTTGACCATCTTCAATGCCGTGATCCACCGCGTTGCGCAGCAGGTGCATGATGGGATCAATCAGTTTATCCAGAATTTCTTCATTGATCTCCGTTTCCGCACCCTGCACGTCGAACTCAATCATTTTGCCGGTGACCCGGGCCGCATGGCGGATGCAGCGTTGCAAACGGGGCACCACTGAACGCACCGGAATCATGCGGGTGTTCTTCACCAATCGTTGCAATTCTTTGTTCAGCCGGGTCTGCTGCAACAGCAACGCATCCAGGGCTTTAATCTCTTCCCCGATGCCCAGATTCAGCTCCCGGGCATCCGCCACCGACTCAATCAGGGCATGGGCCACGTCATAGATCTCGTCGTATTGATCCATCTCCAGGCTGTCGAAGTCTGCGCCTTGTTGTTCGCCCAAGCGACGCTGTCGACGCGCCACGCTGCGTACATCCACCACGTTTTCCAACTCAAACCGCTGTTCCTGCACGCGCCAATCCTGTTGATTGACCGCGTCCAGCTGTTTCAGGATACGCTGGGTCTGTTCCTGGGAGCTGCCCAGGGCGATGGTGATTTCCTCCGCCAACTGGAAAAGGGAACTGATGACGCTCACCGGCACCCGCACGGTCTCCACCTGCTGGTGTTGCAGCGGTGCGTCCTCCCCTGGACTGGAATCCTCCGCCTCGGTAGCGTCCGCATCGTCAGGGGTTTCAGTGGTTGAGGCTGCAGGAATAACAGCCCGTGGTGCGTTTGCGGGGGCGTACTCCGGTGCAAACGCCACCTCCATGTGGGCGTCATTACTGGCTTTCGGCACCTGACTTTGATTCAGGTACGCCACCAACTGCTGGTACAGATGCAGGCGATCATTCGGCAAATCGTCTTTACCCTGCAGGTAATCCACCAAGGCCTCCAGACAATCCGCACTCGCCTGCAGCAACGCCAGCAGATCAGCGTCAGCAGCCTTATTCGGCTTGCACAGTTGCTCAAAGATGTCTTCCAGTACGTGCGCCATATTGGCCACGGCCACCAGACCGGTGACGTTGGCAGCGCCCTTGATGGTATGGGTGATACGTTGTGCCTGCTGCACCAGCGCCAGATCCTGCTCGCCGGCGTTCAGGCCATGAATGCAGGCGGACAGCTCCGCGGTCTGCCCCGGTGCATCCTGTAAAAACGCGTCAAACAGTTCCGGGATCAGTTCTGCCACCGGCGCCAGCTCCATATCCTCCGGCTTGGCGGTGAATGCGGTTTTATTGGGGCTGAAATAGTCTTCGATAAAGCCACTGGCCAACAGGGATTCCAACAACGCCCGGGCGCCGTCTTCATTGACGGGAATGGGCCAACCTTTCAATTCAAAATGATTGATCAGGGCCAGGCAGTTTTCATCATTGGCGGGATCGCTGAGATAGGTCAACACCAGTCCGGGCCATTGTTGAAACACCAGATATCCCGGGCCGCGGTTCTGCATAATCCAGGACATGCTGAGTTGCTGGGCGTTGCTGATGACCACTTCACACAGGGCCTCCAAACCCTGCAGGGATAATATTCGGGCGGTGTCCGCCAGGCAGACCACGGTGTCACAGTAACGCTGCTTCAACACGTCCAGAGCGTCTGCGCAGGCCGCCCCGAAAATCTGATCCACAATTTTTCCCAGCTTGTCCCGCAGCGGTGCCAGTTCGGCCAGTAGCAGATCCTGCTGCTGTGGTGGCTGTTCTGGCTGCGGTTTTGGCTGCGTTGCGGCGAGCGTCAATTGAGGCTGGGCTGGTTGCGGTTGAGTCGACCCGGCCAGCTCCGCTTGCGCAGACCGTGGCAACAGCGACTGCAGGCAGGTGTCACGCTGGCTTTCCGGCACAAACTGCACCAGATTGTCCGCCAATGCCGGATTGGCGGGATCGCGTATGAACGCCAGTACCTGGCTGCTCCAGTCCACCAATTTCAACAACTGTTGTTTGTCGGTGAAGTCAGTGATGGACTGGCTCATCTCGGCACACACCAGATCCAGGCCTTTGATCTCCGCGATTTCCACGGCAAAGGCCAGGTTTTCGATTTGCTCGGCACAGGATTCACTGTGATCGCCGTCGTCTTCATAGGCCAGGGTGAATTCCTCCCGGGCGCCACACAGGATTTCAGAGAAGGCTTCCTGTTGTTCCGCTGTCAGCATAGACCTGGCTTCCACTGTCTGGTTACGCTGCCGAGGCAGGCCGTTCCGGTTCGGTGTGACCGGGTAACTTGAACACCTGTACCGACGTCAGCAATTCCGAGGCAAACTGCACCAGGCTTTCGGTATCCGCCCACTGACGTTTGAGTTCTTCGTCGGTGGTGTGGGTGCTGCTTTCAATCTGCGAGGCAATCTGACGCAAGGCTTCGTTCAGTTTTACCTGCTTTAACGCGCGGTCAGAGATCTGCGCCACCGAGGCCACCAGCTCCGAGGTGGTGTCCTGGGTCACCCGCATCTGTTCACCGGCCTGCTCCGCCCGTTTGGAACCTTCCACCACTTCACTGATGGTACGGTTCATGGTGTTGATGGCGTCGCCGGTTTCCGATTGAATGGTTTTTACCAGCGAACTGATCTGGGAGGTGGCGTTACGGGAGCTTTCCGCCAGACGTTGCACTTCGTCGGCCACCACCGCAAAACCGCGTCCGGCTTCACCGGCTGCCGCAGCATGCATACTGGCGTTCAAGGCCAATACGTGGGTACGTTCGGCGATGCTGTTGATGATGTCCACGATACCGCTGATTTCCTGCGAACGCTCCCCCAGACGCTTGATACGTTTTTCCGATTCGCTGATGGATTCGCGGATTTCGTTCATGCCGGTGACGGTGAGCTGTACCGCACTGAACGCCTGTTCGGTGGTGGTGGAGGCCTGCTTGGCCACGTTGTCACTGGTCTGGCACAGCTTGGCGATCATCAACATGGTTTTACTGGCCATCTCCAGACGTTCAGAGGCTTTCTCAATGATCAAACGTTCATTGGCGGCCACTTCCGACACCCGCTCACTCTGTTGGCGCACGTTACGGGCACTGGATTCCACCCGGTTTGCCACCTGGCGAATCTCCATCAGTACCCGTGCCGTTTCAGTGGCCACCAGGTTCATGGAGTCGGCGATGGGGCCGGTCACATCCTCACTCACCGGCACGGTCACCGTCAGATCCCGTTCACCCAGTTGCGAGGTGGCTTCCAGCAGGCGGATGATGGAATCGTTGAGGCGGTCGTTCTCCTGCTCTTTTTCCACCAGTGCGGTTACCCGGGCGTCCAGCATGGAATCCAGAGCGGTGGACAGCTCCGCGATTTCATCGGTGCCGTGTAACTCGGTACGGGCGCTGTAGTCGCCGTCATTCACCTGTTTTACCGTATTCATTACCCGGTTGATGGGATCAACGATCGAGCGGCGGATGGTCCACCCCAGGAAGATGGCAAGGCCGATACCGGCAGCAAACAGCGTCAGAAGGCTGACGACGAAGATCACGTTACGATTGGAGAATACGGCAAAATAGTTTTCCGCCTGCTGCCGCTGATCTGAAATCTGGGTTTGCAGTTTCTGCAGGAACGGTGCCGTCAGGTAATCCAGGTCGTTGAGGATAAACAGTTCCAACTGCCCCCGGGACTGCTGCTCGCCCAAACTCAGCATGGCGTCGTAGGCGGCGTTCAGGTTTTCCAGCGCGCCCTGGTATTCCTGCAACACAGCAGCGCGCTCCTGTTCAGGCAGGTGCTGCAGATACGCTTGCCAATCCTGGTCGAACTGTTGTTTGGAACGCGCGATGGCGGTGTTGGCTTCGGTCCAGATCATGGTGCCGCGATACACGTTGTTGGCCACGTCGATAAAGCGGCTGCGCACATCGTGGGCGATGTTGGTGAGCATTACCCCGCGGTCCACCTGACCCTGCAAGGTGGAAACGGTGCCGGAGGCGGACTGGATGGCCACCAGGGCGGACACCCCGACGATGGCGATGGTGGCCGCCATGGCCAGGATCATCACCAGCAGGCGGCGCCCAATATTCAGTGCACGAAATCGTTGCGTAAACATAATGACTTCCTCAGATTATAACAATGACTTCCACAGAGCCGCGTCCATATCCACATAGGCGGCACCGTTAAAATACGTGGTGGACACCAACGTGGAACCTTGATTGTTGCGGCGGAAGCTGAGATCGAGCCCACCAATATTGAAACTGTTGCCTTTCGCCGCCTTCACAAAATTCTGCCGGTTCAGCTCACCTTCCACATTGTTGAGAATGGCGATGAACATCTTGCCGACGATGTACCCCTCCAGGCTGACATAACCAAAATCCGAGCCGAGGGCGGTTTTTGCTTCCTGAATAATGGGAAGCTTCTCATCCAGCGGCGGCACCACCTGAGTCATGATAAATCGATCCTGTACACCGAACTGGGTCAGCACGTTTTTGATGTTATCGGCACCGGTGAACGACACCGCACTCACCAGCCAGTCTTCGCCCTTGTAGCGGGAATATCCCACGAAGCGCCCCACCGCATTGTACGTGCCCACCGAAATCACCAGTCGACACTGCACATTATTCTGCTGCTCCCAATGCTTAAGGGATTCGTAACCGTCGCGGGAGGTGAGCGTATTACGCTGATAGACACCCACGGGGCCGATGTTGTTGCGGGCGGGGTTGTCTCCGTCCAACGCCAGGATCTGATCCAGTCGTTCAATGATCTGACGGGTTTTGGTGCGCTTCTTCAGCGCCATCTTGATGCCTTCCACCCCGGCCATGCCGTAGGCGTCGTTCTGCACATAGGCACAGATCTGGTCCACGTCCATGCCGTTGTCCAGGGCCTGGTCAATTACCGCTGCCGCTTCTTCGATGTAGGAGGCACGATAGTTGATGACATCACCCTCACCGGGTCGCAGCAAACCGGCACCGGTAAAAAAGCCCACTGCAGGAATTTCATTCTGAGCCAGGATCGGCAGCGCCACTTTGGCCGTAGGCGTGCCCACATTGCCCAGCATGGCAAAGATACCACTGTCGATTAACTGTTGGGTGCCGCGCACCGTCAATTCCGGTGTATAGGAATCGTTGACCGTAACGTATTTCAGGCTGCGACCGCGCACCTGCACACCACGGAACGCTGCCTCGATGCCATCGCGCATACCCTGACCCAAACCGCGGGACTGACCTTCCAGATCCAGCACGCCACCCACATAGATGGTTTTGTCATCCACCCCAGCACGGGGAGCTGCAACGCCGGGCAGTGACCAGCTTAGTGTGGCCAGGGAACCGATTGCCGCCAGTAACCATTTATTCCATTTCACTCTGCTATCCTCCAGGGTGATTCGTCCTTAATGAGTGACCACCAATTGCTTGGCCATTTGGCTGAACAAGCCATCAAAATCCAGCTCCAGCCATAATCCGTTGTCATAGAACAGATTGCGGCAATGGGGCAGTAACCTCGGTGGCACACCGGCCTGATTGTCCATCTGTTGCTGCGCGCTGAACTGCAGGCGCTTGGGCATGGCGGGCAACAACACCGCCAGACCTTTCTGCTGCGGTTCCAACACCAGAAAGCGGCGCAAACGCTGCGGTGCGGTGCCACTGCCCAGCGCCAACCGCTGCAGATCAAACACCGGCAGGATGTAACCCCGCAGTTGCGCCATCCCCAGAAACCAGTCGGCCGCGCCGGGCAAGGGGCACACCTGCAGGCTTTCCACCACTTCGCAACGCGCTTGGGGTGGAATCAGAATGCCAAGCTTGTCCAGGGCAAAACCGTGGCCCTGAAAGGCGTATTCCGTTCTTTGTTCTGGGCCATCGTCCAGCATCAGGCGCGCAGGGGCCTGGCTATCCAACGCCGCCACCGGCGATAGCAGGTGATCTGTCATAGTAAAACCTTTAGCGAATTGCGCTCAGCAAGCGGTTCTCAGCAGTAGCTGGCGACCTGATCGATGATTTGCTCTTCCGTGTACGGTTTGGTGATCAGGGCCTTACCGCCCTGCTTAAGGGCCCACATGGCATCGGCCTTTTGCCGTTTGGAACTGACAAACAACACCGGAATATCTTTGGTGTCCTCGGCCTGGGTGATTTCACGGCAGGTGCGATAGCCGTCGGTGCCTTCCATGACGATGTCCAGCAGGATCACGTTGGGTTTTTCAATGTGCGCCAACTGGATGGCTTTTTCGCCGGAGTTGGCAGTGACCACTTGATAGTTGGCCTTGGTGAGAATGCTTTTCAGATTTTCCAGATCCACGGAGGAATCATCCACAATCAGTACTTTTGCCATGACATCAATCTCCATTTACACGGCTTTGCGGGCACGGCTTACCATGCGTTCGAACACATCCGAGAGCTGGGCATCCGTGGGGGGTTTGGTAAGATAGGCATCGCAGCCGGCCATATTGCCGCGGATGCGATCAAAGGGTGAGGAATTGCTGGTGAGCATCACCACGAACACCGGGGCGATGGCTTTCAACTGGCGACACACCTGATAGCCATCCATACCGGGCAATACGATGTCCAGGAACACCATGTCAAAGCGACGCTCCGACATCAACGCCACTGCCTGCTCGCCGGTTTCGGCGAATGCCATATCCATCAGGCTTTCGCACAGATTGGGCAGGCGCAGGTTCAAGAATTTTCGGATGGGCAGGCTGTCGTCCACCACCAGTACCTGCAGATGCTCCTGCCATTGTTCCGGCAGTTTTTTTGCGGCCTGATCCAATGCCTGCACAAACTTTTTCAGTACCAGGGGCCGCGACAACAGGGGATTCACCGCGCGCTGCTCCGGCTCACTGCCAATGAAAATGCCCTGGGCGGTTTTGTTTTTGAACTTGAGGGATTGCCAGTGGGAGATGGACTGCTCATCGTCGGCATTTACCAGAACAATCTGGGCCTGCTCCAGGCTGCCTTCTTCTGCAAAGCGAAACTTGCTAAGCTGTTGAGCACTCAAACGAAAAATATTCTGGATGAACTTTTGATCCCGCCCGGTCAGCCCGATGTGACTGATCAGGATTTTATTGCACGCAATCGTCATGCTGCTACCCTGCCTTTACCGGAACAACATCCGTTGCTGACGCGATTCCGATAACAATTCCCTTCTGATTGGGGTAAATATAGCAGAGGCTTTATCGTTCAAAGTTTGAACAACCTTTATCTGTGATGACGATCACTCAAATTGCGCGAAACACCTGAAATACACTGGGCGTTGGCGCAAGAATGTGAATCAGCACACTGTGACCCTGGCGGCCCGGTCACAGCAACGGCGTAACCGCTACCAGCACACCGCAGCACCTTGATCATCAACACAGAATTGATGGCCGCTCCATTGTGGCGTCTCCACGTATTGCTTGCGAAGGTTTGTTGGATTCACCACCGCAGGCGTGCTGATTTCACCGGTAGTGCCCCAGCATTTGAGACCCTCCTGGTCAATCACACACACGCGGGCCGTCAGCATTTCCATCTCCATTGGCGGATACAGTAAGGGGGCATCCTTAGGAATCAGGTTGGGATGGCCCCAGCACTGCACCCCTTCGTCCACCTGGGCGCAAGCCGCGTTACCCGCCACGGCCACCTGCTGGGGATTGTTCAACGGCGGCACCTGGCCCACCTCATCATTGGCAGAGCGGGGCCAACATTGTACTTCACCACTGCTGAAGGCCGCACACACGGCGCTTTCACTCCAACCGGCATCCAGCAATATGGTGCCGTCCACAAACACCGGCTTAATGGTTTCCTCGAAGTACACCAATCCGGTGCTACAGATCAACTGATCAGCGCAGATTCCGGAAAATGCCAGATCACAGGTCTCCGCTGCCGTGCAGCTGCGATGATTCCAGCCGATGAATTCATAGCCCGGCGCCGCGGTGGCGGTGAGCTTGACAATTTTGTTACCGATAAAAGGCGGATTGAGTTTGACGGAGGCCGTACAGCTCGCCTCACAATCCACGCCAGCCGGTGACGTGATGCTGCCTTGCCCGGTCATGACCACATTCAAGTCCACATCCTGCGCACCACAGGCGCTGAGCAGCATGACCGCCAGAACCAATAATCCTTTTGTTATGCGATTCATCGTCCATTCCTTTTTGCTTTTCCATTCCAGAGAAGCGCTATTCTTCCATTCCTCCACGGCGAAAGCTTGTAGAATCAGGCCCATCTCTCTTACACTCGAACGCACACCCCGATACAAGCACGCAACACGATGGCCATCGAATTGTCCGGCGGACTGCGCCTGGTCTGGAACTGGGACAACCTGCTCAACCATGACCTGGTACCACGCATCATCAATATCCAGAGTGGGAAAACCCTGTGTCAGCTAAAGGGTCACACCGACATGATTCGCGGCGGACAACGGTTGCCGGGCGGGCGGGTCATCACTTGGTCCAACGATGCCAGCTTGCGGATCTGGGACATTCACAGCGGGGAGTGCCTGGCACTGCTCACCGGACACAGCCGCTACATTTGCAGTGTATATCCATTAGCGGACGGGAGCCTTGCCTCGTGGTCCGATGACCATACGCTGCGGGTCTGGGACCCAAACAGCGGTCGTTGCATCCTTTGCCTGGACACCACCCCCTGGCTCGACGAGATCATGGCACAACACACTGGCGATCCCAGTGCGCTGCCGGATGTTGAATGCCTGGTGAAAGTGGATGCCGACACTCTTGTTCTGTGGGAGAAGAAGACCAGCCGGATTGGCATCTGGAGCCTCGCCCAAGGCACCCGGACACATGCGCTGTATCATGCACCCAAGTACCCAGGTGCCTACGACTTTGGGCAGCTGTTTGATCTGCCGGGCGATTTCTTTGTCAGTCACAGCTGGTCCAATGGCGCTGCCATTATCTGGAGCGCCCGCAGCGGCCGACCTGGCGGCACCTTTGATGGACGTTGGGATGGAATGCTGGGATTCCCGCGCCGGTTGTTGTGCTGGCGTCATCACCTGCGCAGCAATGATTTTCAGATTTTGGACCTCAAGTCCTGCTCTCCCATCGTCCAGAGCACCGTTCATGGGGCCCGCCCCAGCCAGGTTCATCGTTATGGGGATGGATTCGCTGTCTGGCTGGAAGATTTTCGCTTGCTGCTGCTGAATGAACAACTGGAGGTGACTGCCACGCTGCCACAACCATTCCGGGTCCTGGCAGGCGTCAAGGTATTCGATCCTTACCAGCCGGTACCAGACCCAGCGTCACTGGCCGCGCATATCGAGCACACCGACCCGAATGCCGTCCGCTATTTTTCACCGGGCAACAGCGCTCCCTCAGCGTTGGAGATGCGGGCGCATTTTCACAGCAATCCGTTTTGCAGTGACATTCAGTACAGACTCACGCCGGACACACCCTCACTCAACAGGAATCCGTCCAACAGCACTCCCGACACAACACGCCCATTGGTCGCACAGTTCACCAGCTGGCCCAGCCAGCGTAGCGACATGCTGCTGGAATTTGCCCGCGATAACCTGGGTTCTTTGCTCTGCCAGGACATCCACTCAGTAATACACCACATGGATTTTCATCAGCAAAGCAACACCGCTCCGTTCACTCTCAGTCCTCCCTGTGGCGCGATCGGTGGTGCCGAATTCTGGTGCCATGTGTATCGCACGCCCCGGTTGGTGATCACCCCGGGCGGTTACAGTCCCGATCCATCCCTGTCGCGGTGGGTCTCCATTGCCGACCCGGCAGACCCGCCCTGGCACCTGCTCTCCGCCCGTAAACAACGGCTGCGTCTGACGGCAGATGGCGATCTTCTGTTCTGGAACATCGAGCATCGCAGCTCGCTCTGCCTGCTGCAGCGACAGGATGACAGACTGGTGAACGTGGCACTGGTAGCAAAGGATGATGAGCTGGATCGTGTTCAGGGCCCGATGGTGATCGCCCCGGATGGCGCCATTCACTTTTTAACGGAGCACGGGCTGACTCCGCTGCTGAATCCACACACTGACGCTTCAGTGCGTGTCGATCCGGATACCCGTCGCTACTGCTCATCCCATTACTGGGCCGACAACCAGCAACTGGCCATTCTGCGGGAGCGGGATATCCTGATTCTTGACGCCACCAACGGCGACACCATTGCGACGTTGGTAACCCCGTTTGACGGCCGCGCCCACGGCGTCGCCTTGTTGCAGCAACAACGCTGGGTGGCCTGGACCCGTTCGGAACTGGCCAGCTGGTGCGGCCAGACCTTTCAACCCTTGTTTCGAATCCAGGAGCCCGGGGAGTGGGGCCCCGGGTATGAAAATGTGGTACCACTGGCCAGTGGCGAACTCGCCTATTGCAGCGGCAGCTACAGCGGGGACAATCGCATAGTAGTCTGGGATGGCGCCGCCAGAATGGACATCGTGCACGCCCACGATCAGGAAGTGGTACACCTCTGCGAAGCCGGAGACGGCTACCTGATCTCTCACTCCGAATCCGACCGCTACTGCAGATGGTTTCTGCCATCGCGCACAGTGGGGTGACGGCGGTTCAGTCCATTGCCCGTCGAGATGATGAATTTTCCAGAAAGCCCTGCAGACGCTCCGTGAACACTTTTACTTCAATGGGCTTGGCGATATAGGCATCCATTCCCGACGACTTAATTTTGGCTTGATGCTCCTGTACCACATGTGCGGTCAAGGCAATCACCGGCACCCGTGTCAGGCTATGCTCCATTTCATATTGGCGAATCATCCGGGTTGCTGTGTAGCCATCCATTACCGGCATTTCGCAATCCATCAGGATCAGCGCGCAGTTTCGATGATGTCGGCGGTAATACAGCAACGCCTGCTCACCATCCGCAACCGTGTGAAAACGCAAGCCCAGGCGTCGCAGCAGACCTTCCACCACCATCTGATTCACTGCATTGTCTTCCACTACCAGTATGCTCTGATCGGTCAGCTGCGGCAGTCGCTGGATTCCCGATTCCGGCTCACCGCGGGGCATCCCATCGTCTGCATCCACTGAATCACAACGAATGGTAAACCAGAACGTGGACCCTTCACCCGCCACACTGTTGACCCCGATCTTGCCACCCATCAGTTCCACCAATCGTTGTGAAATACTGAGCCCAAGCCCGGTGCCACCGAATTGGCGGGTAATGGAGGTGTCCGCCTGGCTGAACGCGGAAAACAGCTTCGCCAACTGGTCTTCACTGATGCCGATGCCGGTATCACTGATTTCAAATCGTATCAGATGTTCACCACCTGACACAGCGTTCGGCTCCGACGGCCGCTGGGTCAGCGGATGTACCCGCAGGGTTACACAACCTTCCGTAGTGAATTTGAGGGCGTTGTTCAACAGGTTCAGCAACACCTGGCGCAGACGGGTGGGATCGGATTTCACTCGCGCCGGCGTGGTTGGGTCCCATTGATAAGACAGCTTGATGGCGTTTTTGCGGGCCGTCACTTCACAAACGCTGATACAGTCCCGGATCAGTTGATCCAATTCGAACCCGGTACTTTCGATCTGCATTTTGCCGGCTTCAATTTTTGAGTAATCCAGAATATCGTTAATGATGCTGAGCAGCGCCCTGCCGGAGTTGGTGATCACCTCCACATAGCGTTTTTGTTCCGGCTTAAGATCTGTGCTCTGCAACAACTCGGTCATGCCCAACACGCCATTCATGGGGGTCCGGATCTCGTGACTCATCACCGCCAGGAATTCACTCTTGGCCTTGCTCTCGGCTTCCGCCTGGATGATTTTTTGCGTCGCCAGCATTTGTTCCTGCTGAGCACGCTTCTCGTTCTGGTGGGCCTGTTCCAGCATCGTCAGGCGCTCTTCGCGATCCAGATTAATACGATCCGCCATGGCGAAAGACAGCAGCAGCACCTGGAACACACTGCCGAATTCCGGCGCGTACTCGGTGAACACATTGGGCTGGACCACACCGGTTTTGGTAAGCGCCTGGGTGACGATGAGTGACAGTACCGAGGCATACCCCAAAACAAAAAAGCGCGCCAGCCTATGACCTTGCAACAACATCAGAATACCAATCAGGAATACCGTGGTACCCGCCAGGATGCTGGCCCCCACCGAGGCCCGTACGGTAAAATGATAAGGTGCTAATCCTGAAAGGGTTAACAGGAACAACACCAGGAACACACTGCCAAATCCGGTACAGATCCAATAATAAACACGATGCTGCTGCTTCAGGCGCAAAAAACTCACTGCAAAAAAGCAACCGGCAAAGCCATACAGCGCCATGCCATAAATGACTGCTTTCTGATTAAACTGGGGCGACCCTGGCCACAAATATTGAAATGCCAGGCCATGAATGCTGCTTTGGTAAATGGCATAGGCCCCGATGCCCAGCACAAAGAGTAAATACGTGGAATCCCTGACGCTGGCGAACAACACCAGGTTGTACAACACCATGATCAGCACCACACCGTAGTAGACGCCCTGCGCCATTAAAAAATGCTGCTCATGCTCGTTGTAGTTTTCCAGAGAACGCAGCACCACTGGCAGCTGTACAATGCCCTCGGTTTGCACCCGCATATAAATCTGCAGGGTTTCGCCCGGGGGGAATTCAACCGGTAGAATAAAGTTCCGGTTGTAGATGCGGCGGGTGTCGAATGCCAGCAGATCTCCGGTTTCGTAACGGTCAATCCTGTGCCCGTCGCGATAAACGTAAAAGATCATGCGGTCGATGGAGGTATAGCTGGAAGTCAACAACATGGCCAGCGGAACGGCGGCCGGATTGAAGGCACTGAAGCGGAACCAGTGAGTGTCAGCAGAGAAGCCCATACTGGGCACATCCTGCTCCGTGGCAGTCCACCACTCAGCGGGCAATGCAAGCACCTGCTCAATATCCGAATCACCGTCGCCATCCACCCAGTATTCCATGTGTGCACCCACAGAGACGCGGCTCACGGGCGCGGCAAGCTCAATGGGTGGGGTGGCGGCATGAACGGTGGGCACTGCGCAGAAAAAAAGCAACACCGCCAGATAATAAATCGACTGATTCAAACCACTGTGGGCTCCCAAAGCGTCAGCGGCTGCGCTAGCAACAGCAGCTGCTTTCCATGGTTCACTATAGACCAGTCTCTAGCGTACCGGAGTCAGTGAAAGCAGGAAAGGCAGCGGGAATGATTAACGGAAACGATCAGCGACTGCGTTTGCCTGCTTCGATGATGGGACCGGCAACAGCGCAGTCGAGAATCTCGGCCACTTGCTCCACCGGCAGCGGATCAGATTGTCGCAGCCACCAGGTGATCAGCTCCAATGCGCTGCTGACGATCAGGACCGTACCCAGATCCGGTGGCATCAGGCGATCCGGTTGGCCGCGCACATCCGCCACCGCCCGGGCCTGACGCAGAAACTCATCGCGAATAAACCCGGCCGCGCCACCGGTGAGTAAGGTCTTCCATAACGAGCGCTGATCGCTGACGTAGGTGAGCAACGCGATGGCGGCGGAACGCAGGTCTCTGGCATCCAGCACCGGCATGGACAACTGGAACAGGGTACTGATTTGTTTTGCAGCGATGGCAGCCAGCAGTTCCTCTTTGCTGGCATGGTGACGAAAAAACGTGGTGTAGCCGATGCCGGCCACCGCCACAATATCCCGCACCGTGATCTGTTCCAGACTCTTCTCTTCCAGTAACTTCAGCATCGCACTGTGCAATGCCTCCTGGGTGCGGAGCGCCCGCGGGTCCAGATAATCCGGTGAGTCTTCCTGCTTCATAGTTCACCCAAGAATAGAATTCGCTGCTGTTGAACAAGAAGCGCAAGTCTATCACGGAACCCCGGTCGACTCAGCCGCCTGGCGCGCTGCCACGCGCTGGATCAGCTCCCGATAACCGATGGCTTTATACTGCGGCCTGGGTTGAATCCCCCACTGATCCTGGGCCGTGGTCTGGCCGGCGCCTTCCGCCGGACCGAACAGCGGATAAGGATAGATGCAGACCCTGGATTCGTCGGCAAAGCGGATCTTTTCGAATTCCGTGCAAATCTCCTGCAGCGATAACGTGGGCCAACCATACCACATGGCCAACAGGGGAAAGGTAAATGCTCCTTCCAACACCAGTGCGGTCAGGCACACCACCAACCCCCGCTGCAACCATTTGTGCATGCCGGCAAAGGCCGGCGTGGTACCCAGTGGTAACGGCTGTTGGTGTGACTTGGTTTCATTCAACGAGGCTGGTTCCGAATTCATAGTGTTCACCCGTGTTTACACATCAGTGGGAAAAGATTTCCCGGTTAACGGAATGCAGATAAGGCAATGCCAAAAACGGGGTGATGTAAAAGATGTCATACAACCACCAGCCGATCACTGGAAACACCACTCCGGTATAACGAACATCGGCGAAGATGGTCATATTGGCGATGTAACCGGTCCAGGCCACCACCCCAAACCAGCAGGTGATCACCAACCACTGGTGACCCCAGCGTTTCATCTGCAGAAAACCGATGGCGGCGGCGATGCGCATGCTGAACACCAGGGGCAGCAGGGCGATCTCCCAGGCTTTTTCACCGGGGGCGCTGGCACCACCGATCCACAGTTCGTTGTAATGCCAGAAGTAACCGGCGTCGAACATGTTGCCCCAGGCCATCAGAAATACCCGTGCCAATAACGTGTGGTGCGCCACCATATCCAGGGCCCAGCCGATGGAGTTCAGGGCCGCATCCACCGCCACCAGATAACCGATCAACGTCACCATCATCGGTCGCACCGTCAAGCCCGCCCTCTGGGCTTTCAGTTGCAAGGCCAGGCCGCGCAGAAACAACGGCAGCCCGATAATGCCGAATACCGCCGAGCCCAAAAACAACGCCCCGCTCATCATCCATTTATCGGCCTGCCATTGCGCCTGACGACTGCGTTCATCGTGTGTGCCCAGAGCGTTCATACCACTCATGGACGTTGTCAGTTCACTCATAACGATCCCTCTATTACCAGTCGCGGGTGGAATACATGTACATTTGAATCAGGAACATGCTCAGCAGGTAGCCGTAACAGACAATCTGAAACGCAATCAAACCCCGCCGCCGGCGCCTGTCCTGTTCGCTGATCGCCTGTTCACTGATAGCCGGTGCACCGACGGGTTGCTTATTGAGGGTTTGCCTGCTAAAGGTTTGCTTACTAAGGGTTTGCTCATTCATGGCCAAGTCCTCTTTCGAAATCGTTAGGGTGTTACTGCGCGGGCATTAAGGTGGCCGCCGCCAGTTCCCGCATGCCGGAGGGCACCACGCCATCCTGACTGAGTGGCGCCAGAATGCAGATCTCCGCCGCTTCCACCTCCCCCGCCCCTTCCGCCACCAACGCGGCCGCCGCCACCAATACCCGGGTGGATGGCGGCTCGATGTGCAAGGCCGCGTCAGCACCCCGCAAACCCACGGCCAACTGCACCAGGCGACGGGCCGACTCAGCGTCGACCCCGGTTTCCTGCATCAGTACCTTCGCTTCCTGCTCCGGGGCCAGATAGTCCATGGCCAGGGTAATAAAGCGCTGCCGGAACGAAGGTTTCAACTCTTTGATGGAACTGCGATAGGCGGGGTTGTAAGAGCACACCAGCATGAAACTGTCCGGTGCCACAATCACCTCACCGGTGCGATCCAGGTACAAAGTACGGCGATGATCGGTGAGGGAGTGCAGCACGGCCAGGGAATCGTGACGGGCCTCCACCACTTCATCCAGGTAACACAAGGCACCCTGTTTGACGGCACGGGTAAGCGGGCCGTCGTTCCACTCCACATCACCGCCACGCACCATGAAGCGCCCCACCAGATCAGAGCTGGTGAGATCGTCGTGGCAACTGATGGTCACCACCGGCCGCCCCAGGCGCGCACCCATGTGTTCGATGAAACGGGTTTTGCCGCACCCGGTGGGGCCAGTGAGCATCACTGGGATACGACGCTGGTAGGCCAGTTCAAACTGCCGCTCTTCATTCTGGTTCAGCTGATAGCCTGGGTTGGGCTCGTGACCTTGGCTTGCCTGTTCGTTATGAACCGACTGATCGTGCATTGTGTTCTGCATAATGAGTGTCACTCTGTTGGGATCAGGCCGCCACCAGTTGCTGGTGTACCCTAGCCAGCACCCGGGGCAGCTCGTCCAATGTGTTGATGCGGATTGAGCGCCGCACACCGAATACATCCGGCAACGGGTCCACCCGGGCCGGCCCCACACCGATGTAGTATGGAAACACACCGGCGTCCTCCGCCTCTTCCACCGCATGAGCCACATCGGCCCAGGCGTAATAACCTTCGTAACCTTCATCCGACATCTGGCCATCCCCCATCATGATCAACAGACGCCGTCCGCTACGCTGCCCCAGCAAACGCTGGGTGAGATGCCGGATGGGTGCACCCAGGCGGGTGTAACCGCCAGCACTCAGCCCCAACTGCCCCGGCAACACGGCACGCCGCTCATCAAAATCCTTCAGGCACACGACGTCCACCCGATGGCGGGTGTGACCGCTGAACACAAACAATCCGTGTCGCTCCCGTGCCCGCACCATGGCCCGGGACAAGGCATCCGCACAAGCCAACTCCAGTGTGAACACCCGCCCCTGCTGCACCCCCAATGACGCGCTGCCATCCAGCAACAGGGCCGTCGCCACATCCCGCTGGGCCGGCACCAGATCCCGAAATATCCGGCCATCACTGGCGCCACCGCCGGCCTGATCCAGAACGTGATTCAGGTACTGGTCCACATCCAGATCACAGCCGTCTTCCAAACGGTTGCGCAGAGTGCGATGGGTGGGGGCCTCAAACCAACGCTGCAGGCTGGCGCTGACGGGCGCGGCCAGGGTGACCGCAGCCGTCACCGGACGCTCCAGCACCGCCACATAGTGCGGCAGGAACTGGCGCGTCCACACATTCCATTCCGGATAGGGAATGCCGGCACGCTCGCCGATGTTAACCGGCGGGGTATCGTCCTGCGGGCGACTGGGGGGCGGCAGGTTGGGGTTCTGTACATTGCCATCCCCCCCGGCGGGAATGCTGAACTGGCCCGGCGCGAACCGGCCCCGGGTGGACCAGGGCATGCGACCGTAGAGCCGCCGCAGTGCATTGACGAAACCCGGCTGGGCCGCCGTCGCCAATGGCAATCGCCCCAGCAGGGCATGCTGTTCCCGTTGCTGAACACCGTTGGTGATGTTTACAGAGGGCTCGTATGTCCACTCCGATGCCATGTTCAACGCCAGCTGCAACATGGTGTCCGCATCCAGATCGGGGTCCTGGGCCTTCAGGTCCGGCAATCGCTGTTGCAGTTCCTGCCCGAGGCCCGGGCAGCGGGCCAACACCCACGCCATCGCCACGCCGCCCTCCACCCGGGATAACGCCTGTTGCTGGCGCCGGGACAACTCTGCAATCGGCAGACGGGCAACGCGCTCCTTGGAGGGCGAGCACTGCAGGGCAATACCGCAGGTGAGCGTGCGCTGGGTCCAGTCAGCCAGCAGGGGCGGGAAGGGCACATACACCCTGGCGGTGTTGCCGCTGACACTGAACCCCCGCTCCGGCCCCGACATAATCCGCACCCCCCGCCGCCGCCCGGCAGACAGTACCGACGCCAGCAGAGTGCAGTCCTGCTCGAACTGGGCGGGATTGCTGGGAATGTGGGCCGGTGTGCTCATGCTGATTACGTGTCCGCTAAAAAGTGCCGATGGAATCCATCAGCCAGTACCAGAAAGCGATGATCAGAATCACACCACCAAATGCCACGAACAGTCGCAACAGATCCACCCACATGGTTCACCTCCTGGCGATTCGAATTCAAACTATGGAATACTGTGTATCACAGATCGTGACTATGATACACAGTATTCCATAGCGGTCAACGGCCTTCAGGTCACCCAGCGCCCGGTGATTGGGAATATGAATTTTTCCAGAAGGGTTATAAAAGTGTGAACCAGTCGATAGAAAGCAGAAAAATAGTGTCGGGTTTTTTTCCACTGATGCGTGCAGGGGTTTATAAGATCATGATTATCAAGGGTTAAAAAGTTGGCAATGGAATTGCTTGCTACACCCTGCTGGCGTTGGTTTCACTCGCTGTAGCGGACGTCAAAGTAGCGCACTGCCCAGCATCATCCGTTCACCATTCGATACAAGGGCAACTTGATATGAACATGGTAAAAGCATTTCTGTTAACACTGGTTATCACTCTGGTGCCTACTTACGCCTTCAGCGGAAGCTCGCATCCAGACAAGTACAACTCCAAGGACAAGTACTCTTCCTACAAGGATAAGCACGATTCCAAAGGTCGTGGTCACGATAAAAAGGAATGTCACAACGGCAAACGTTGCGACAAAGACCCGAAAGGCCCGAAAGACCCCGGTGGTGAAGTGACTGCTGTTCCTGAAATCAATGCCGGCGGAACCGCCATTGCATTGGCATTGCTGGGTGGTCTGGTGCTGGTTGCCAGAGAGCGTAAGCACTCCTCACAAAGCTGATTTTTCGTATTACGGTTTGGTCCTGGACACGGGTGTCACAGCCCGTGTCCAGGGCGGATCGAGTCAGAGCGCCTTGGTGCTGACGAAACTGCTGGCATCGTAGCGATATTGCTGGGCATAGAACTGCCACTTGCCACCCGAACGCACCCCCAACACCGTCGCCATACCACCATCGTAATAACTTCTCACGCCCTGGTTTGGCAGCTTCATGTATTTTGGATTTTTGGAATATTGACCGATGGAATAGCGCCGGCGGGATGCCGCGTTCGCCACATTTTCCAAAGACGCCGCTTCCACGGTTTCCCTGGCTTGGGCACCTTTCAGGTTCTGTCCGTAATTACCCGCCAGATGCAGCACCGTAACCTTGGACCCATCCCCGGATTGATCCTGGATGGTGAAGCGGCAACCGTTCAATTGCGAAGTCAAAAACAGTCCCGGTCCGCGGTTATCCAACACCGCTTTGGACACGCCAGACATCTCGTTCTGACCATCCCAATGCTTCCAGGGCAGGTACCAGATGCGCAGCGAATTGCGGGTAGTGTCACTGTCGTTGGCCCCGCGCAGGATATAGGTACCGGTGTTGGCATCGTGCTCCAGCGCCACATCCATTTGCTGGAACTCCGCCCGCACATTCTGACCCTTGACGTAATCAAGGCTCACTTCGTCCACTAAAAACTTATACTCGGTTAACGCACTCAGTGCATCGGAATCGAGTTTGGTCAGGAAATCCTCCAAGCCCGGCATAATGACCTCCTTGCCTTTTCTTGCGGCGCTCAGTTGTGGTGTCCCGTGACAGGACCGCCATGGAGCTTGAAGTATAGTGCAAGGCTCGTCAGGTGATCAGCCCACCGGGTCCAGCGTTTCCCAGGCCTGGTCGGGCAGGGCCGGCAAACCATGGGCAGCCCGGGCCCGATTGCAGTCCGGATTACCCACCGGAGTTTCACTGTGGCAGGAAAACTCCCGGCAGGTGGATGGCCGGTTCTGATAAATGCTGCAACGCACCTGGCTGCCCACCTCACCCAACAGGGCCACGCAACGGCCCGGCCGTTGCTCCGTGCCTTTCATGCAGCTGTAGACGTGATTCACTTTGGAGGTAAGGATGTCCGGCACCTGACCGCCAGCACTGTCGGCCTCACCCCAATAAAAAGACACCCGGAAAAAACTGCAACAGGCCCCGCAACTCAGGCAGGGAGAAGGACTGGCCAATGGGATATTCGACACACACAAATCCAACAGCAAAATGGGGTCGAAATTGTATAGCTGCCCCAACACCGGCAACATGAAATTTTCTTCACCGGGACGTCAAGGTTTTTTGCATCAGCTCGGCACGGCAACGTAGCCAGACCTGCCCTGGATATTTCTTGATCTTACCCACCGCTTTCGCTAGGCTGGCCGTTCGCGGAGATCTGTTTACTGATCCCGCCTTTTGTATTTTTTGCTGCCAGCCCGGCGGTTTGGATATGGGCGTTGCACAAGCCAATGCAACCCAATACCAATAAAGGGTGGGCAAAAAAGCGTTGATCTGTTTTGGGGATAACACATGAACACAGGGACATCCGTGTCGCGCATCGCCGTCGTGGTGATGATGTGCGTCATTCCGAGCGCCATTTACTCTGCCACCTGGGAAAAGGTTCAATCCGGCAACTTCGACCAGCCGCTGCGTAACGTCACCACCGGCATTGCAAGCACCCCGTCCGACATCGAAAGCGTGGCTACTGCCCTGGATCTGCCCCCTGGGGAAACCGTAGTGGCGCTGGATGAGGGCAAAGACAGGAACGGTAACCTTCACCGCCGCTATCAACAAACCTATCAGGGCCTGCCCATCTGGGGCCAGCACATCACCGTGCATGAACAGGGCGGCGCCGTTTACTCCGCCCAGGGCCAGGTTGCCCGCGACATTGATCAGGACATCGCGCCGGCTTTGATTGCCGCCACCTTCAATCCGGCCCTGTTCATTCCCAGCGGCCAGGATCCTTTTGCCCAGCAGGCGATGCTCTGGCTTGACCAAAATACCGAGCTGCCGGCAGCCCAATGGCGCCTGCAGAATTACAGCAGCACCCGCCAGGTTTACCTGCACAACCAGACCGCCAAACTGGTGCGGGTGATTACCTTTTTGGGCCACGCCCCTGCGGTGGAGCCGGTGCGCCCCACCCTGATCATTGATGAAATCACATCGCAGGTGCTGGCGGCCTGGAATGGTCTGGCCCACGTGGAGGCAACCGGACCCGGCGGCAACGAAAAAACCGGGCGCTACCATTACGGCACGGACCATGACTTTCTGGATGTACGTGAAACCGCCGACGGCTGCGTGCTGGAAAACGATAACGTTTACACCGTGGATCTGGCCAACGGCACCAACGACAACCTTTCAACGCCCTTTGTGTTTGAGTGCTACGAAAATACCGCCCGCCCGGCCAACGGCGCCTATTCCCCGCTGAACGACGCGCACTTTTTTGGCAATACCGTATTCGACATGTACCAGGACTGGTTTGGGCTGTCGCCCCTCCGCTTCAAGCTGGCGCTGAAAGTGCACTACGGACAAAACTATGAAAACGCCTATTGGGATGGGGCGTCCATGGTGTTTGGCGACGGCAACACGGTTTTCTATCCGTTGGTGGACATCAACGTGGTTTCCCACGAAGTCAGTCATGGCTTCACCGAACAGAATTCCGGACTGATCTATAACGGCCAATCCGGGGGCCTCAATGAATCCTTCTCCGACATCGCCGGTGAGGCCGCCGAATATTATCTGCGGGGCGAGGTGGATTGGCTGGTGGGCGCCGACACCACCAAGCGCCGCACCGCCATGCGCTATTTTGAAGACCCCACCCTGGATGGACGCTCCATCGGACACGCCGACGACTACACCACCAACATGAGCGTGCACTTATCCAGCGGCGTCTACAACCGCGCCTATTTTCTGCTGGCGAATACTCCGGGCTGGAACCCGCGCCTGGCCTTCGACCTGTTTGTCCATGCCAACCGGTTTTACTGGGGCCCTGCGACGGATTTTGCTGCGGGCGCCTGTGGCTTGATTCTGGCGGCACAGGATCTTGGCCGGCCCGCGGTGGAAGTAGCCGCTGCATTGCGCAGTACCGGCGTATTCTGCCGAGACAACATTCTGGATACGGATGAGGATGGCATGCCGGATAACTGGGAGTTTCAATGGGATCTGGATTTCCTTGATCCTGCTGATGCCAACCTGGACGCGGACAACGACGGTTTGAAAAACCGCGATGAGTATCGGTTTGGTACCAGCCCCAGGTCTGAAGACACCGATAACGATACGCTGACCGATTACGATGAGCTGTTCGTGCATGGCACCTCCCCCAGTCGTGCGGATACCGATTTCGACAAAATGCCCGACCAATATGAACTGGCCCAGCAATTCAATCCGAAAGATCCCCAGGACGCATTGCTGGACGCTGATGGTGATGGCTTCAGTAACGTGGAGGAATACGAGTTCGGCTCCGATCCCCATGATCCCGCCTCCCACGTGGCCGTCATTGAGTTTATGTTTGAATCCTTCGAAAGCATGCCGCAGGAGCGCTGGACCTTCACACCCGACAACAGCACCTGGGGCTGGCAGACGGACAATTTCTGGAGCACCCATGGGCACTGGAGCCTGGCCGCCATGGACGTGCCCGACGCCAGTGAAGCCAGGGCGATGCTGAGTGGCTTTTTTGATGAAGGCACGCTGAGCTTTGACTTTCGGGTTTCCACCGAGCGCGTCAACGACCGCTTACTGGTGTATGTGGATGGCGCGGCAAAGCTGGATGCCTCCGGCACGCAGGAAGACCGGCTGTCGATACCCCTCAGCCGCGGCTATCACCGCATTGAATTTGTCTACTATAAATTCCAGGTGTACACCGAAGGCCTGGATCGGGTGTGGATTGATTCACTCCTGTTCATGAACGCCAACCCGGATGTGGATGGCGACGGCATGGACTCCCTGTGGGAAATCGACAACGGCCTCGACCCCCACGATCCGGCGGACGCCATTCTGGACGACGACGCAGACGGCTTGAATAACCTGGAGGAATTCCAGGCTGGCACCAGCATCTTCCTGGAAGACTCCGACGGCGACACCCTCTCCGACGGAGATGAAGTCAAACTGCATCGCACCTCCCCGATTCTGACGGATACCGATGGCGATGAGATCCCCGACCAGCACGAGCTGGGCTTTGGCTTTGACCCCACCGATCCCGCCGATGGTTTGCTGGATTCGGATGGCGATGGCATCAGCAACACCCACGAGTACCTGGCCGGTTCCGATCCGCTGAACAGCAATTCGGTGCCCCCGCTGGTACAGTTCTTCGAAGAGGATTTTGAACAAACCCGATCCGCGCTGTGGACAACACACACGCCATTCGAAGGCGAGGAATGGTGGTACACCCCTTACTGGTCCACCCAGGGCGACTATGCTTTCATCACCAGCAAGAAGCAAAACAGCGGGCAATCTGAGCTGCGCTTGCTGCAGTATTTTGATGACGGGGTGATGACCTTCGATTACTCCGTCAAGACCTTCGGTGACAATCGCTTTGAGGTGTATGTGGATGATGTGCTTACCGCCGTGGAAAGCGGTCAACATCGAGGCGAGCTCAGTCTCCAGCTCACCCGCGGCATGCACCAGATTCGATTTGTACTGGCGAAAGGCAACAGCAGTCACGAAGAAACCGAATGGCTTGCCATCGACCGGGTGCGCTTCATCACCTCAATCGCCGATGTGGATGGGGATGGCCTGCCTAACCTGTGGGAGTATGAACACGGCTACGACCTGCTGAATGGCGCCGACGGTGCCTTTGACCTGGATAACGACGGCTTGACCACCCTGCAGGAATTCCAGGCCGGCTCCGACCCGGCCAACGGTGACACCGACGGCGATACCCTTTCCGACGGGGATGAGGTCAAGCTGCACCAGACCTCGCCGATCAATGAAGACAGCGACACCGACGGCATGTTGGACCCCTACGAACTGGAGTACGGCTTCGACCCCAACAACGGCGCCGATGGCGCGCTGGATTCCGACCACGACGGACTCTCCAACCTTGAGGAATCCCGAATCGGTACGCACCCCCATTATGCGGTGTCCTCTGCCAATCCGTTGACCACCTATTTCGAATCCTTTGAACGATCGTTCCCGGAATGGACACTGAATCAGTCGGCCAAAGGCGGCCAATGGGCCACCAACACCATCTATTGGCAAACCGATGGCAAGTTGAGCCTGCTGGCCAACTCCTACTATATGGACGCCGGTGAAACCCTTTCCGCGGAAATCACCCTGTATGTGGTAGCCGGTAACTTTACCCTGGACTACTTCACCTATCTCACCACCCCCGGCAGCGAATTCTACATCCAGGTCGACAACGAGAAGGTGTTCAGCAGCGAGAGCGAGGCCCATGGCAGCCTGTCCATCCCCTTGTCCGCGGGCGTTCATACTCTCAAGTTCAAACTCTACTACGGCGGCTCTCCCATCGTTCGGGCCTACATCGACAATCTGCGCTTCACGCCCGTGGACAGCGGCGTCGATGCGGACACAGATGGCATGGCGGACGCCTGGGAAACCCGTTACCTGTTGAACCCCGCCAACAACCTGGATGCATCTGAAGACGCGGATGACGACGGCTTTACCAATCTCGATGAGTACCTGCGCAACCTGAACCCGTTGGAAGGTAACGTAGACCTGCGCCTAACCTTGACCGATGTTTACGACAACAACTCATCCGAGATTAATTACCAGGTACGGGTGTACAACCAGAGCCGGGTCAACGCCACTGATCTGGTGATCAACAACGCCGTGAACCAGCCCAACTTTGACGTACTGCTGGAGGAGGGCAGTGGCCTGCAGTGCGACCCGGCCAACGGAACTCTGCTGCGTTGCACGCTGGCGGAACTGGGAGCCACCGCCTACGCCGATTTCCGGATCAAGGTGTATACCACCGAGAAGACCACCTTCTCGTCTTCTGTGGAGGCCTCCGAGGTGGATCACAACCCCCTCAACAATGAGGATACCCAGCAGTTTGCAGCCGGCCCGATGCAATGGCTGACATTACTGGCCCTGAGCCTGTTGTACTCTGGCCGACGCCGACTCAGAATAGACGCATCGAGTGCAAAGACTTAGCCCAGTGCTGGCAGGAGAGGCCATGGCTCGCGAACACAAAACGGATATGACCGTTCTGGTCACCCCGGACATGAGTAATTTCGGCGGCAAGATGCACGGCGGCGAGCTGCTGAAACTGCTGGACAAGGTGGCCTACACCTGTGCCATGCGTTATTGCGGCACCTATGTGGTCACCCTGTCGGTGGACAAGGTGCTGTTCAAAGAGCCGGTGGCCATCGGTGAGTTGGTGTCGCTCAAGGCCGCGGTCAATTACACCGGGCGCACCTCCATGGAAGTGGGCATCCGGGTGGTGGCAGAGAACCTGGAAACCGGCTGTGTACGTCACACCAACTCCTGCTATTTCACCATGGTGGCGGTGGACAAGGACGGCAATCCCACCGCCGTTCCCGCCTACACCCCGACCACAGACGTTGAAAAACAACGCTGGGAAGAAGCCGTGCAACGGCGCAAGAACAGCCGGGGATGACCATGGACCTGAGCGAATTGATCTCCATCCAGCCCTACGACTGGCTGTCCATCGGTACCGCGTTGTTATGTGGTTTCATCATCGGGCTGGAGCGGCAGCTGCGTGGCAAACCGGTGGGTATCCGCACCTCCTCGCTGATCACCCTGGGCACTTACATTTTTATCGTGTCGGCGGTGTACGTCAGCAACGAATCCTCTGATCCCTCCCGCGTCATCGGCCAGGTGATCACCGGCATCGGCTTTCTGGGGGCGGGGGTTATGCTGGCCCGGGATGGCATGGTGATCGGTGTCACCTCCGCCGCCACCATCTGGGCACTGGCGGCCGTCGGGGTGTGCATTGCGGTGGCCAGTCATGGCACGGCCATCAAGTTATCGGTGATCGTGGTGTTTGTGCTGGTGGGTGTGGATCTGCTGGAGGATTACTCCCAGGCACTGACCCGGGGTGTACACGCCCGTTACCGTAACTGGCGGCAACGTAATGGAAACACGACTGGAATCGAACGTCGCGGTGGACAGGATCGGCGCCAGCCCTGATTCGAGCCGGCGCCGCTGGTTTACTGCTTGGGAATGGGCCAGGCCACGGACTTGGTTTCCAGATACTGATTGAAACCGGCCTCGCCGTTCTGGCGACCAATACCACTGAACTTGTAGCCACCGAACGGAATGTCCGCACCGTGGGCATAGGCGCCGTTCACCGACAACACACCGGCCCGAATCCGGCGCGCCACCGACAGCGCCCGCTCGATGTTGGTGGAGTTGACGCTGCCCACCAGACCGTACTTGCTTTCATTGGCGATGCGCACGGCATCGTCGTCGTCTTCAAACGGAATCAGCACCAGTACCGGCCCGAAGATTTCTTCCTGGGCGATGGTCATGCTGTTGTCCACGTGGGTGAACAAGGTGGGCTCGACATAATAGCCGGTCTGGAACGCTGCCGGGCGATTGCCACCCAGTGCCAGGGTCGCACCTTCGGCAATGCCAACGTCGATCAGGTTCAGTACCCGGTCGCGCTGTTTGGCGGACACCAGCGGCCCCATCATCACATCGGCGCGCTGAGGGTCACCGTAAGGCGCCATCTGCATGATGCCTTTCACCTTGGCGCAGATCTCTTCGTAGCGGGCCTTGGGCACCAACATGCGGGTGGGAATACCACAGCCCTGGCCGGCGTGGAAACACACCGCCAACGCCCCCATCAATGCGGAATCCATATTGGCGTCATCCAGCACAATGTTGGCCGACTTGCCGCCCAGCTCCAGGAACACCCGCTTCATGGTGGCCGCGCCTTTTTCCATAATGCGCTGACCCACGGCAGTGGAACCGGTGAAGGAAATCACATCCACGGCAGGGGACATGGTCAGCGCCTCACCGATCATGTGATCGGAAGAGGTCACGATGTTCAGCACACCAGGTGGAATGTCGGTTTTCTCGGCCACCATGCGACCGATGAAGGTGGCGCTCCAGGGGGTATCCGGCGCCGGTTTCAACACCATGGTGTTACCGGTGGCCAGGGCCTGGGCAATCTTGTTGATGGCCACTTCAAAGGGGAAGTTCCAGGGAATGATGGCACCCACCACACCCATGGCTTCTTTCCAGATGCGGCGTGCGTTGGGTTCGCCCTGACTGCCTTTGCCGTCCGGCAGTTCCACTTCCCACTCAAACCGATCCATCAGTTCAATGGGGTAATCCAGCGCTTCCGGGAAGCAGGCATCCAATTGCTGGCGCACGGTGGACATGCGCGGGCAGCCGGCTTCCTGAATCAACTGCTCGCGCAGCTCTTCGCGCTCGGACTGGATAGCGTCGCGCAGCTGGATCAGGCATTGCTTGCGGAATTCACGGTTGGTGGACCAATCGGTTTCATCAAAGGCGCAGCGGGCGGCGGCGATGGCCCGTTGCATATCCGCACGGGTGGCATCGGCACACACACCGATCACTTCTTCGGTGGCCGGATTGATGTTGTTGAACGTGGCGCCGTTCTCCGCTGCCACCAACTCACCGTTAATCAGCATGCGGGTTTCCGGGTTGATCTCCGGCAATTTGGGTTTGTCTTCCTCGGTGGTGGCGGCACGCTGCAGCTGGGGCGCCGCACCGGAACCACCGGCAGCACCACCGCCCACGCCACGCAGGAAGTTCACAATCATCTTGGCACTGGGGAACACATCCGACACGGCGGAACTGGTGAAGCCCACGTCAGTGATCAGGGTGATTCCGCTCACCACCGCGGCCGCATCGCTGCACAGGTACACCAGCGGTCCGGCCTGCTCGGCGGGGGTGGACACTTCCACACCGGCTTCAGCGCGGTAGTCCTTACCAAAGGTCAGCCAGGAATCGGCGTTGTCACGGGCCAGGGGGGTGTCGGTGGGGCCCGGCAGGATGGCGTTGATGCGCACGCCTTTTTTCAGGAACGGCATGGCCATGCGCGCCACATAAGCACACACGGCCTGCTTGGTGAACATGTAATTGCATTTACCGTTGTCCACCGCCCATTGGGTGGCTTTGTCGAAATCGTCAATGGCGAGGAAGCCGATCAATTCCGGCAGGTTGGGCTCCCAACCCATGCCGGCAGCGGAAGAGATCATGCCGATGGCAGCGCCGTCGTTGAACATGTCGGCGGCAAACAGCTGGTCGATCATGTAACGGTGGCCGATAAAGTTGATGCGTTCGATGCCAGGTGTGCCGTCAGCCACACCCGCGCAACTGAAGAGGGCGTCAATCTTGCCGCCGCATTCCACCAACGCCTGGTCAATGGATTGCTTCTCCGACAGGTCGACGAACAGTGTGCGCACGCCCTGCAGTTTGATTTCACCGCGGTCCATGACCACCACTTCTGCACCCGCATCACGCACCAGCTCTGCTGCGGCTGCACCCATTCCAGTTGCCCCGCCTACGACCAGGACTCGCTTGTTGCGGTAGCTAAACTTGTCGAACAACGACATTGGACACTCTCCTATCACGCTTTATCATTGTTTTTCTCAAATATACACCATTGTTGATTATAAAGGAATTTGCATATATTGAATAAAGGGTGACGAACCGCACAGAGTTTTGACTGTGCAGGAGCCCGTTCAACGATGGCTATTTCCACAAAAAATATAGGGTGAGGCTACCCAGCCAACGTGACCAATGATACATTTATGGTTTATTGTCTCAGTGTGGAAGTGGAGAATCGGTGCAAACAACGGCTGTGTTAGTGAGCTGGAAGACGAGGGGCGTGCGACACCTGCTGCTGGCCGCGCTGTTGATGATGGGCCCGGTGCCTGGGAGTTGGGGTTTTGGCATCCAGTCCGGCGGCCAGTCCAGCATCGATCGCGCCGACCAGAACGCGTTCTCCCTGGCCTCCCCGGCGCTCTCCCTGCAACAGCGCCACGACTTCTATTCCGGCAGCGACCTGTTCCGCAGCCCCTGGGTGATCGCCCCCGCCAGTAACCGCTCGCGGGATGGCCTGGGGCCCCTGTCCAATGCCAACGGCTGCCGCGACTGCCATACCCTGGATGGCCGCGGCCACCTTCCCACTCACCCGGACGACAATAATGTGTCCCTGCTGTTGCGGGTCAGCCTGCGCCCGGAAACCGACGTCCAATGGCAACAGGTGCGGGAGCAGGGCGTGATTCCCCATCCCCAATACGGCGCGCAGATTCAGGATTTTGCCAACCCCGGGCTGGTGCCGGAGGCTCACTACCGCCTGCGTTATGAGACCACCCACGTCACCCTGGCCGATGGCGAGGTGGTGACCCTGAGCCGGCCGCTGCCGGAGTGGGTGGAAACGGCCTATGGCGAGCCCGCGGCCAATGTGAACTGGTCGTTGCGCCTGGCGCCGGCCATCGTCGGCCTGGGCCTGTTGGATATCCTGGACGATGAACAGATCGCCGCCTTCGCTGACCCGGACGACCGCGACGGGGACGGCATTTCCGGCCGGCCCAATCGGGTGCGACAGGCCGGCAGCGATGGACTGGTGAACGGGCGTTACGGTTGGAAGGCGGAACAGCCGAGCCTGCGCCAGCAGAACGCGGCGGCCTTCCTCGGCGACCTGGGCATCACCAGCCCCCTGTTCCCGGAGGAAAACTGCACCCCGGCGGCCACCCAGTGCCGCCAGGCCCCCACCGGTGGCAGCCCGGAATTAAGTGACACGCAGCTGAATCAAATCACCTTTTACACGGCCAATCTGGCGGTTCCCCAACGGCGCAATGTGCGCGATCCCCAGGTCAAACAGGGGGAAGCCCTGTTCACTGAAGCCGGTTGCGCCGGCTGTCACCGGGTGGCGTTCGTGACGCCGAAGGTGGTGCGGCAACCGCAGCTGTCCGGCCAGACCATCCACCCTTATACCGACCTGCTGCTGCACGACATGGGTGAGGGCCTGGCGGATCATCGGCCGGTGTTTTCCGCCTCTGGAAGCGAATGGCGCACACCCCCCCTGTGGGGCATCGGACTCACCGCCACTGTGACCGGGCAGGAGCATTACCTGCACGATGGCCGCGCCCGCAACCTGCTGGAAGCGATCCTGTGGCACGATGGCGAGGCACGGGCCAGCAAAGCCTTCGTGGTGAGCGCCAGTCGCGAACAGCGGGCGGCCCTGGTGGCATTTCTGCAATCCCTGTGACGGTGGTGGTAGAGCCTTTACTTAACTGCCTTTACCTGAGTCACCGCGAGTGCTAAGTTGCTGGTCACACCATGATTGTGAACTGACGCGCGCGTGCTGAGAAACAGGGGGATTGTTCTGGCATGAAACGGATTGCCCGGCTCAGTGCTGACCGGTTTAAGGCAGACGACGCCTTGGTGGGGCACAGCGAACTCACCCGGATTCTGCAACACCACCTGCCACACACCACCGCCGCCATGTTTGCCCATCCCAAACCCCGGGACGGCAACATCGTTGAATGGTATTCCGACCTGGATGGCCAGCCGGTTCCGTTTGCGGAGCTGGGCAAAGCCGAAGCGGAGGCATTGCTCCGGCTGCTGAACGAACGCCTGCATTCCATACAACAACTGGCGCAGACCCTGAAAAGCCGCGGTGCAGAAGGCGAACATCAGGCCGCATTACTACAGCAGGCCGCGCGCTACCCCGACGACAGCACACTCTTCTCCCTGAACGGCCAACCCGTCATCACCTTTTGGGGCTACGGCATCCGACCGGCACCTCCGCCGCCACCCCCGGCTCCGAAACCCGCGCCGGCAATCACGGCAACGCCCGCACCGGCTGCCGCAGCGGTGGCGCCGGAGAGGAAAGGCAAACGCTGGCTGCTGTTACTGTTGCTGCTGTTGTTATTGGCCTTGCTGTTGGGCCTGTACTGGTCCTGTGAGCTCAGGGAGAACCACAATGCGCCAGCCCCCAGTGCCGAGCTGATCCTAGGGGCGAAAAACCTGTGCCCGGGTGAACGCCCCGCGGAGCGGGCGCCCGAGCTGGTGTTGGTGTTCGACGCCTCCGGCTCCATGGAATACAGCCTGGAGGCCACCAAGCAGGAAATCACCAGGGCGCAACGGGTCTTCAGATCACAGCGCCGCAACACGCCACCGGAAGCCTGGGTGCGGGCAACGCGTCCACCCCAGCGCATCACCTCCGCCAAGCAATCCGCCATCGAAGCAATCAAGAAAATTCCTGAAGACGTCAATGTTGGTCTGGTGCTGGTCCAGCAATGCCCCGCCGGCACGGTACTGCGCAAGCCCCAGGCGGGCGGTCGCGAACAGCTGCTCCATCAGATTCAGGCGATCCAGGCACAGGGTGGTACGCCGCTGGCCCACGCGGTGGCCCAGGCCGGCAAACTGGTGGATGGTGTGAACCGGGAGGCGGTCATTCTGGTGGTGTCTGACGGCGCAGAAAGTTGCCACGGCAACCCCTGTAAAGTGGCCGCCCACCTGGCAGAAACCAAACCCTATCTGAAGATCAACGTGGTGGACATCCTCGGCACCGGGGCCGGCAATTGTCTGGCCGCCCAAACCGGTGGCAAAGTGTTTACCGCCAACAATGTGGACGAACTCACCCAGACCATGGGCCAGGCGGTCCAGGATATTCTGGGGGCCGACAATTGCACCCGGGATGAGTAAATGGATTTCGTTGTCTATAGTGACATAACCGCATCATTCAATCACAAGGCAAACCCGACCATGACTAAGCGCTATTCCCTTATGCTTTTCCTGATGTTGATGACCAGCAGTGGCATCAGCCAGGCACAATGCTTTCAACCCTCACCCAATTTGCTGGCCATGGGAGACCGCTACTATCATCAACTGCAGCCACACCAGTGGAGCAGCAAAGACGAAAAAATCAAAGACGCGTTGCTGGATGCCGCTGAGGACGACTGGAAAGGCGATTATTCAGAATCCGAATGCTTCGGTTCAGACAAGAACCCACGGGAAGTACAACGTACTGCCAGCGTAAAAGCCGACATTACAAATGTCATGAAAGGCACGCTCAAACTCTCAGCCTGGAAGAAATTTGCCGCCGAAGGCAAAACCGAATCGGATGTGGTGCAACTGTTTGATGAGCGCCATGTGTTTTCCGGCGACGTTTCAAAAACCAATCTGCGCACCGCTGAGGTTCACGCCGCCAGACTGGCCGGTGGCGGCCGTCGTATGGATGAAATCCTCTCCACCCTCGAGATCAACGGTGATCGCCTCACGCTCACCCGCAAGATTTATTACAATGGTTACCTGGGCCGAGTAGAGCGTTATAGTCTGCAGCGGGATTAACAGCAGAAAGGCATTCATGGATCTACAACTCACCCACAAAACCGCCCTGGTGAGCGGCGCCAACCGGGGCACCGGCAAAGTGATCGCCACCACGCTGGCGGCAGAAGGCGCGACCGTGGCCCTGCATGCGTTTAGCGAAGAGGACGCGGATGAGGCCATGGCGGCACTGGCCGACACAGCATTGAACATTGTTCCCGTGGTGGGGGACATTCTCACTGACGAAGGCGCCCGACAGGTGATGGAACAGCTGGCACAGCATGGCTTGAGCGTCGACATTCTGGTGAACAATTACGGTTCCGCAATGGCGGGGCGGTGGGATTCCCTCACCACCGAGCAATGGATTGAAGCCAGCAACGTCAACCTGCTCAGTGCCGTGCGCCTGATCCAGCATTGCACTCCCCAGATGAAAGCAAAGCAGTGGGGGCGCATCATCAACCTGAGCACCATGGGGGATCATCAGCCCAATGCCATCATGCCCCATTACTACAGTGCCAAAGCCGCGCTCTCCAATGCCTCGGTGAGCCTGGCCAAGGAACTGAGCAATACCGGTATTACCGTGAACACCGTTTCACCGGGCCTGATTCACACCCGGGAAGTGGAGCGCGCCTATCAAATACGGGCCCAAAAGAAAGGCTGGCCCACGGAATGGGCTTCGCTGCAGGAGCACATTGTGCAGCAGGACTTTCCCAATCCCTGCGGCCGCCTGGCCACGCGGCAGGAGGTGGCGGATCTGGTGGTGTTCCTGGCCAGCCCCCGCGCCGGATTCATCAACGGCCAGAATATCCGGGTGGATGGCGGCGCCGTTCGGTACGTCTAACAACCACTACCTTTATCGCCTTTTTGTTAACTGGTTAAAATTTTACCAGCCAGGCCACAAGGTAAAGCGGCGCATTCGGGGCTATATTTGCATTAAGACTTTGATTTTTGACAAGCTCAGTGCAGGGTATGGCCAGCCTCCCCAAACCTCAATTCAACGTATCCATCGCCGTGAAATATGCGGTGAGCATCACCTTGCTGATTGTGATGGGCATGGGTATTGTGGCGTTGGTCACCTTTCGCGATCAATCCGAGGTGCATGAAAAACTGCAACTGGAATTCGGTCGCATCATCTCACAACAAATTGCCAGCAGCGCCGTTGAACCCTTCTTCACTGAGGACGAATTCAAACTCGGCGTATTACTCAATAACCTCAGCAGCAACAGCCGGGTGGCCGGTGTGGTGATCCTCAATCACGATTTTCACGTTGTGGCTCAAACCGGGTTGGCCATTCCGCAGGCCGCCATCGTTGAATCAATCAAGACCAACAAACATATTGAACCCTTTGCCGATCAGGATCACCACCCCCACCAGAACATTGTGATCTACGTCAGCCCCATCGTATTCAAAGGCGTGACCGGTGGCTATGCGGCGTTGGCGGTCAATAATCAGAATGTGGCTACGTTACTGTCCAAATCCCTTAAGACGTTTATCACCGTCAGCGTAATCCTGTGCATCAGCGTCAGCCTGATGGGAATCGCCATGGCCCAGAAGTTTTCGCAACCCATTACCTCCCTGGCGGCGGCAACGCGGGATTTGCAGCAAGGCAAGCTCAAGCACATTCCCGAACGGCGCACAGACGAACTGGGCATGCTGATCGACGCCATCAACAACATGAGCCACGGTTTGATCCAGAAAGACCAGGTGGAAGTCATGCTCAACAAACTGGTGGACCGGGACATTGCCGAGAAGGTTCTGGGGGGTATTCAAGAGGTGGAAGTCGGTGGCGAGCATGTGGAAGCCACGGTGCTGTTCGCCGACATCGTGGGGTTTACCAATATCTCCGAAACCCTGTCACCCCAGGAAGTGAGCAACCTGCTCAACGAATACTATGGTTACTTTGATCAGTGCGCCAAATTCTACTTTGGTACCGTGGACAAATTCATCGGCGATGCGGTGATGTTGGTATTTGGTGCCCCCAAGGCGGACAAGGATCACCAGTTCCATGCACTGGCCTGCGCCGTGCTGATGAACCGACTGGTGCGCCGCCTGAACAAGGTGCGCAAGGAAAAGGGCCTGTTCGAGGTGAACCTGCGCATCGGCATCAACTCCGGCAGCATGTTGGCGGGGCTCATCGGTGGTGCCAACCGGATGCAATACACCGTGGTGGGTGATGCGGTAAACCTGGCCTCCCGTCTGTGCAGCGAGGCCGGTTCCTCGCAAATCATTATCGAAGAGTCCATGTACAACAACATCACGCAGACTCACACCATCCGCGCCGAATCGCGCAAACATATCAAAGTGCGCGGCAAGAGCGAACCAGTGGCCATCTATCACGTGCACGATATCGAGCAACCCAATACGCAGATCGTCGACAACCTCATCGACGACATCATCAGCCAGCCCTATAAACGCAGTCAGCCGAACCCGATCACCCTGGACACCACCCTCATGGGCGAGCCCCCCGCCCATGGCAAAGTCCATTGAAGGTTTCTGACCAACAAACAGGCCAATGCCACCATGCCAACCACGATTGAACTGGCAACACTGACAAGGATTCTGACCCTGGCCTATTGTTTGGGGCTCACCGCCTGTGCCTCATTATCCATCCCCAAACAGCCGTCCACGGACTACATCGCCGAGCTGTTGCAACAGCATCAGTTCGACTCTGCCCTGCAGGCCATCGACCAATGGCAGGCCAACGATCCAGCCAATCTGGATCTGCCCCAGCAACGTAAACACATCACCCAGGCCATCAGCCAATTTGAAAGCGATGCGCTGCACAAGGTGCAACAACTGGAAGCCAGTGGTCAGTGGCAAGACGCAAAGCAGGAATATGAGCTGGCCCTCGATACCTTGCCCGCCAGTCAGTCCCTGCAGAATGCCTACAGCGAGTTCAGCGTAAGGTGGGTCAAGTACGTCAATGGGCTCAAGGAGGATCTGGATGTGGCCCAAGCCAAACACTGGTTGAATATCAGTGGAGAGATCAAAGCGCTGTACCACGCCGCTCCCAATGACCAGGATGCCCGGCGCTGGCAACTAAGCAGCGATTCTGAGCGGGAAAAGCTCGCTCAACGCCTGATCGACTATGGCCTGGCACACGAAGACAACCAACACTTTGGCACCGCGGCCCTGCGCTACGACCTGGCCTATCGACTGGCACCCGGTGAGCTTACCAAACCCTATCACGACCGCGCCGCCAACACCTTAGCCCAACGCAAAGCCAAGCAGAAAAAAATCGCCAAGCAGGATCAACAGCGTCAACAATCCAAACTGAGTGAACTTCTCGCCGAGTTTGACCAGTACCTGGCGGAAGCCGAATTCCAACTGGCCAAGCAAACCCTCAGCGCCATGGAAGTGATTGATGCGAACGCACCGGAGGTCTCCGCACGCAAAGCGCAATGGCAACAACAGCGCAACATCGCGCTGGAGCAGGCCATTCTGGAGGGCAAGAAATTCTATACCCAGGGTGAGTTTGAAAGTGCCATCAGCGTTTGGACCGGCGCCCTGCAGCTGGACCCGGAGAACAAAGAACTGAAGGAAAACATTCAGCGGGCAGAAAAGTTTCGCGAGAATCTGAAGCGCTTGAAGCAGGGGTCATAGGCAGGGGTCATAGGCACGGCTCTGGCCCTACCGGGCCTTCACCCTCACTCCCTCCTCAATCCTGTCGTCCGGATGGGTGATCACCGCTTCCCCCGCGGCCAGCCCCTCCAGGATTTGCGCCGACAGGCCATTGCGCTGGCCCACTTTTACCAGACGCCGTTCGGCTTTGTTATTGTTGACCACAAAGAGCGCCCACTGGTCACCGGAGCGGAACAAGGCGCTGAGGGGAATTTGCAGCACGTCGGGCTGTTGCCACAGGATGAAACGTGATTCCACCCGGTAACCGTCCCCCAGGTTTTGCCAGCGCTCAGGGTCAGAGGTGATGCCGGAAATCACCAGCACCCGCTGTTCCTCAACCCCCAGCGCCGACACCTTGGTGAATCCCACCGGCTCCACCCGCAGCACCTGGCCCTCCAGAGGCAACTCACCACCCCAGCGTTCATACAATACCTTCATGCCCGGTTTGATCTTCACCGCGTCGGCGGAGAGCACGTCCGTGGCGATTTCCAGGGAACGGGTGTCACCGATCTCCAGCAACGGCGTGCCCGGTGCCACCACCCCTTCGCATTCCTGTTGCAGCTTGAGAACCCGGCCGTCTATGGGCGCGCGCACGGGAATGATATCGGCACTATTGGAAGATTGATCCCCTGTGTATTGCAACGCGGTTTGCGCGGCGGCCAGTTCGTACTTGGCCACATCCACAGCAAACACCGCAGAACGCAGCGCCGCAACACTGCTGCGCTTCACTGCCTCCGCCTGATCCAGTTGACCAATGGACACATGGCCCTTCTCCGCCAGGGGCTGCAGTCGCTGCACTTCTTTAGTGGCCAGGTCGGCATCAGCCTGCGCCGCACCCACATTCTGCTGCGCCGCGTTCAGGGCGGCTTTAGCTGCGGCCACTTTCGCCTGTGCCTGCGCATGGGCGCGGGGGTCCAGTGCCTGGGACGGCAGCGGATTGATGTTGACCAGCACCTGATGCTTGGTAACGGTGTCGCCCACGTTCAGATCCATACGGCAGGTGGTGCCGGCCACCTGTGCCGTGATGACGTAGCGGTCTATGACACGGGTTTTACCTTCCTCCTCAATGGTGACCTGCAGAGGCGCCCGCGTGGCGGTGGCGATGTCCACCTGCCGTGGCTGCGGCCTGAAGCCGTAACCCAACGCCACCACCATCAGCACCAACACCACAATCCAGGTGAAATGCCTTTTCCATTGCACTGACTTTTTCGCGTTCGCGGGCGTGTTCGAGGTCATGTTCATGGCCATCATTATTCCTTCGTCTTCAAGACTTCAATCAGATCCAGTTTGTCCAGCCGTTGCCGAACCAGCAGGCCCGAGGCCCCGGCCGCCAGTAACACGCAGAGCGCAGCAAAAGCGTACGTGGAAGGCTCAACGATCAGGGGCACACGATACATGTCATTATTCACCGTCCAGGCGATATAACCACACAAGCCACGGCCGAACGCGAGCCCGACGGGCAGGGCCACCAGGGTCAACAACGCCAGCTCACCCAGCAGGATATAAGAGATCTCACCCCGGGTGTAACCCAGCACCCGCAGACTGGCCAATTCGCGACTGCGCTCAGTCAGGATAATCCGCGCGCTGTTATACACCACGCCCACCGCAATGATGACGGCAAAAATGGTCGCCACCGACGTCCAGAACAGCATGGTCTGGTCCATGGTGCGGTGAAAGTTTTTGATCTCCTGTTTGCGGATAAGGGAGCCGGCAATGGCGGGGCGCTCTTTGATCTTCTGGTAAATTTCATTTGCGTAATCGTCATCGATGTAGAGGCTGGCCCCCGAGATCAATTCGCCTTCCTGCATCAGACGATTGAGTGCGCCCAGGCTCATATAGGCCGTCATGCCAAAATCCTGCTGGATTAAACCCACCACCGGCAACGACGCCTTGCGCATACGTCCGTCCAGGGTTTCCACCTCCACCTTGTCGCCGGCTTTCACCTGGAGGATATGATTCGCCAGATACTCATTGAGGAGGATGCCCTGCGCCGGAGGTTCAACCACCCGCAGATCGTTATCCACCAGGCGGCGAATGGTGGAGCCGGGCTCCATGGCCCAGATCATGGTGCGGTAGTGACGGTGTTCGAAGCGCAGCCGCACCGGTACCATGCGGAATGGTTCACCGGATTCCACCCCCGGCAGGCTCACCAGCTCGGTAAGGGCACGCCGTGACTTGGGTTCGTTGAACACCACCGTAAGATCATCCCGTTGTGACAAGTCATAGCGTATGTGCATCATGTAATAGACGCTGTCCTGCTGAAACTGCCCCGTCATCATAATGCCGATGGCCAGCGCAATGCCCAGTATCGACAACAGGGATTTCACCGGCTTATGACCGAGGTTACGCAGAATCATACGGGTTGGCGTTGACAGCAAGCGCTGCAGTCCGAGCGTCTCCACCAGCGATGCACGATACACCGCCGGGGCTTCCGGGCGCATGGCTTCGGCGGGTTTCAGGCGCACTGCAGCCCGCACCGCCGCCAGCGTGCCCAACAGGCCCGCCACGATGGAAATCAGGGATACCTGGATGACCCGCAGCGGCTCCAGGGTGAAATCCAGAAACGGCAGGCGGAAATATTCCACGTAGATTTCACTCAACATATGGCCGAGGGTGGCGCCTACCGGCACGCCAATGGCGATGCCCCCGAGCACGATCAACATGATCAGCTGCAGATAGTGCCCGGCAATGCTCAGGTTTGAATAGCCGAAGGCTTTCAGGGCCGCCACCTGTTCGCGCTGGGTGCCCACCAAACGGGTCACCACCACATTCAAAAGAAACGCCGCCACCCCCAGAAAAATCATCGGAAAAATGCCGGACAGGCTTTCCAGTTGGGCCAGTTCCTGTTCCAGAATGTAGTTCGAGGACTGATCCTTGCGCGCAATCGCACCGACACCACCATAGGGTTTGAACATGGCTTCGATCTGATCCATCACCGCTTGCTCGTCGGCATCGCGGGTCAGCGTCAACACCACATTGTTGAACGCACCATTCATGTCATACGCCCGGGACAGGGGCGTGCGGCCCATCCACAGGATGGCGTAGCGTTCATAGTCGGGAAACGCCCCACCGGGCGGCACCTGGTGCACGTATTCCGGTGAGCCGCCGCTGCCGACAATGCGCAGTTGCTCGCGCTTGCCGTTGATGATGACGTGCAACGAATCACCGGGATTCAATTGATGGGCTTCGGCAAACGCCTCACTGATCACCACTTCGTTGTTGCGGCCGGGTTCAATCAAGCGGCCCGCACGCAGGTACAGCCGGTTGAGTTTGGGCTCGCCGCTGTCAGGTATGGACGTGATGGTGCCGATGATCGGTTCATGAAACCCCTCCATGTCCACCATCACCGGCGCCACCACCCGCGTATCCACCTTGCTCACCCCATTGATCCCGGCCAGCCGTTGGGCGACCGCTTCGGGGGCGCGCTTGATGGGCACAAAAATCTCTGCGAACCGGTGTTCACTGTAATAGCGATCCCGGCTTTGCAACAGGGAATCCAGGGTGCTCATGAACATGATGAAACAGGCAACGCCGCTGGCCATGACCGCCATGATCGCCAGGGACTGCCCCCGCAGGTGCCACAGGTCTCGCCACAGTTTACGATCCAGGGCTCTCATGGCGGCTACCAGCTGAGCTCAGCGGGTGATTTCTTGTGAGTGTTTTCCGTCACGTTGGCGATCCTGCCGTCACTCAGGCTGAACACGCGATCGGCCATGTCGGCAATGGCCACATTGTGGGTGATCACCACGGTGGTGGTGCCCAGCTCCCGATTCACCTTGGCCAGCGCCTCCAGCACCACAATGCCCGTTTTGATGTCCAATGCCCCGGTGGGCTCGTCGCACAACAACACATTGGGGCGCTTGGCGATGGCACGGGCAATGGCCACCCGCTGCTGTTCGCCACCGGATAACTGGGCCGGAAAGTGATCCATGCGCTCACCCAACTGCACCAGCTGCAATGCCTCTTCCGGCGGTAACGGATGCGCCGATATCTCGGTCACCAACGCCACGTTTTCCCGCGCCGTCAGACTGGGAATCAGATTATAAAATTGAAAGACAAACCCCACATGCTCACGTCGATAGCGGGTCAGTACGGATTCGTTAAAGGTACTGAGATCCTGATCGCCATAGCGCACGGTGCCGCTGGTGGGCACATCCAGCCCCCCCAGAATGTTCAGCAACGTCGACTTGCCACTGCCCGATGGCCCCAGCATGACCACAAACTCACCCTGATACAGCTCCAGATCCACACCGCGCAAGGCGTGCACCTGAACCTCACCCATTTGGTAGGTTTTGGTGATGTTGATGGTCTGAAATACGATTGTTGGGGAAGAGTGTGTCATGGTGTCTACTTTGCTTCGCGTGCGGTTGCAGTGACAATCGCTGCTATTGGATTTCTCTCATGTTTAGTAAAGGTACTAATTTATGGCCCTGTTAAAAAGCAGGAACTTGATGGATACCGGATACAGATCAAAGGAATGAGCAAACCAAATCGACAAGATGGTTGATCGAATCACAGGTGGACACTAAACTATTAAGGTTGAGTTACTGGACATCAAACGAGCATCAACTCTGTGTTTATTGCTTTAACTAGCGAGCAGCACGCTTCATAATTGATAGTCTTGCAACCACTTAAAACCCTTATCACTGACGCGGAGGCCTTTTATGCAACCGCTACAATCCGCCAAACAGGAAGCCATCGAAGCCATTCAGAAACTACCTGATAACGTAGACCTGGATGAAATCGTATACCGCCTTTATGTGATTAATAAAATCCAGCAGGGAATGCAGGATGTGGAAGCGGGCCGCGCTATTTCCCACGAAGAACTCACCCGTGAGATTGAGCAATGGTAGTATGGACGCCCCGCGCCCGAAATGATTTAAAAGCCATTCACGATTACATTGCGCAGGATGCGCCCATCAATGCCCAAAAAGTAACAAGGGATATTCTTTCTAAAGCCGCCGCCCTAACAGACTTACCGCCACTCGCCAGCTAAGTGGTTCGTGAAGTCAACGACGAAAGCCTACGCGAAATCAGCATTCATTCCTGGCGCATCATTTACCATCTACGAGACCTTGGATGAGGTTTCACAGTCTACGGATCAGCAATTCGGTAAGCACCGATTCCAATTCCATCATGGTACTAAGCCGATTTTTACTTGCTTGTTCGCACAATTTCTCCAAAAGTGAGTAATCATCCGGACTCCCTTCCACCTCACAAAACTGCCGAAACATTTTTGGCTTCAATTTGTGTTTTAAAATAATCGCTGCCGCTTGGATCAATGACTGCTTATCACTCCAATGGATATAGGCAGCGATACGATCCTTCACCACGTCCTCAACCTTTAGAATTGGAATACTTCGATTAGCAATGGTTAGTTTGGTAGTACTCTTTATCAACTCATCGCCCACGGACAGAGGTGGTGACGGAAACTCTACGCTGATGTCGGTACTCTCGTTAACGTACACCCGGCCTTTTTTATGGAAACCTAATTCCAACATGGCTGCGTGGATTTTTGCCGGGGCTTGGTAGTTGATATTCACCATATCAATGTCTTTGGTGAGGTAGAGGTTCTCGGTATAAATTTCAACGGCTAAGCCACCCACCAACACAACCTCAATTCCGTGACTATGTAGGTGCTCAGCCACAAGGGTAGCCAACTCAACAATGGATGTCGTGCTGAAATCAGTCATTGCCACGGGCTTTCACCAACTCCAATGCCTTTCCGGCTTTCCTGGGGCGTGTTCTCTGAATCAACAACTGATTCTTAATGCTCGCTGGATACGCTTCCAACGCAGACTTCAGTAGTTGCTTGAGCGGTTCCATGAAGGGATAACGTGGGTTAAGTTCATAGTTGCGTACAGAGCCAACAGTCTGGCACACAACAACACCATCGGATTCAAGACGCGCCAGCTGCTTCTGTATGGGGTTTGTCGGCACGGCGTAGAACTCCGCAATACCCTTACCGTACCCTTTGCCCCTAACCAACAGATATATCAGTATTTTTTCCTGAGACTCAGCCCTGAGAATACCTTTTAGAACAAACATGATTGCACCGACAGCATAACCAACTATTGGTAATCTTATACCAACTATTGGTATCCGCAAACCAATACATTGGTCTTAGCCGCTATCGCCCAGCGCGATCCCTCTCCTATACTGTAAAGAAATCACCCTATATTACTCACTACAATTAGCCATTGGCTTACAGGATATACTCCGTACCTGAAGCCAATTCACTAGCTCATGAGCAAACACCATGGCCATATTCTTTCCGGCGCTGCCCACAGCCCGTAAAAAA
>NZ_RCHN01000045.1 GCF_003671495.1 Ketobacter sp.
TCGAGGAACCGCTTCAGGTTGCGAAGTTTGACCTGGTAGTCCCCCTCTTCAGTTCCCGGGCGAATCTTGATTTCCTTCACCTGGGTCTGTTTCTGCTTTTTACGGGCTTCAGCTTGGCGCTTCTTCTCTTCGAAGATGTGCTTTCCGTAGTCCATGATCCGGCACACGGGAGGTTCAGCGTCAGGAGCGATTTCCACCAGATCCATCTCCGCTTCCTCGGCGGCCTTCAGGGCGTCGTCAATGCTGACAATACCGACCTGCTCACCGTCTCCTCCGATCAATCGCACTTCAGTGCAGGTGATCTCATCATTAGTCCGGTTCTTTTTCGACTGTACTACGGGGCGTCTGTTACGCTGCTTAATAGCTCTTCCTCCAAGCCCGTTAATAAAAAAACCAAGCCACCCGATCCAGGGTTGCTTGATTCCATTTATATTCACTGAAAGAGAACCTCAAGGGTTCTGCCCTTGAGATTCTAAGACTGCTTTGGAAAATTCTCAAGCTACAGAACCACTTAGATCCTCGATCCAAGTGTAAATTTGGTAGGCACGATCGGATTCGAACCAACGACCCCCACCATGTCAAGGTGGTGCTCTAACCAACTGAGCTACGTGCCTGCTGTATTCAGGCGCGCAAAAATACCACTGCCCACCCGTAAGTGCAAGTCATGATTTCAAAAATCAGACTTTATAGAAGTCCCGATACCAGTCCACAAAACGGGCAACCCCCTCTTCCACGGTGGTTTGAGGGCGGTAACCCACGTCCGCCACCAGGGCATCCACATCGGCATAAGTATCCGGTACGTCACCCGGTTGCATGGGCAAAAGATTCTTCTCAGCCGTACGCCCAAGGCAGTGTTCCAGCACCTCGATATAGCGCAGCAGCTCCACCGGGCGATTACTGCCTATATTATATAGGCGATAAGGCGCTCTACTGCTGGCCGAATCCGGGGCATCCCCGGTCCACTGGGGGTCAGGCTGAGCCACTCTGTCCAACGTCCGCAACATGCCCTCGACAATGTCGTCAATGTAGGTGAAGTCCCGGCGGTGATTGCCATAGTTGAAGACGTCTATGGGGCTGCCCTGCAGGATTGCCTTGGTGAATTTGAACAGAGCCATATCCGGTCGCCCCCATGGCCCGTAAACCGTGAAAAAGCGCAAGCCCGTGGTCGGCAGGCCATAAAGATGGCTGTAGGTATGAGCCATCAGCTCATTGGCCTTTTTGGTGGCGGCGTACAGTGACAGAGGGTGATCGACGTTATCGTGTACGGAGAACGGCATGGTGGTGTTGGCACCGTACACGGAGCTGCTGGATGCATACACCAGATGCTCAACCTGGCTGGCCCGACAACACTCCAGCAGATTGACAAAACCCACCAGATTGGAATCCACGTAGGCATGTGGATTTTCCAGGGAATAGCGCACGCCCGCCTGAGCCGCCATATTCACCACCCGTTGCGGCTGCTCCGCCTTGAACAACGCTTCCAGGTGGGCACGATCTTCCAAAGCCAGGCGTCGAAAGCTGAACCCCGTGTGGTCTTTCAATCGCGCCAGGCGAGCCTCTTTCAGGCTGACATCGTAGTAATCATTCAGGTTGTCGAGACCCACCACCTGATCACCCCGCGCCAAAAGCCGATGAGACAGTGCAGAACCTATAAAACCGGCTGCCCCGGTTACCAATACTTTCATATGCAAAGAATCACTTTATTGTATAAAGGCCCGACTTTTGATTTGCTGCACTTCATCCCGCAATCGTGCCGCCTCTTCAAACTCCAGGCTTTTCGCCGCCTCAAACATCTTCTGCTCAAGCTCCTTGATCAGTGCGCTGACCTGGCGCGGCTCCATGGTTGAAAGATCCCGATCATAGCCTGTTTTCTTTTCAGCCACTTTACGGCCGAGTTTCTTCCCACCCGGAGCCCTGGCGCCTTCCAGAATATCTTCCACAGATTTTTTGATGCCTTTGGGCGTGATACCGTTGGCTTCGTTGAACTGGATCTGCTTGGTCCGGCGCCGTTCGGTTTCATCCATGGCCCGTTGCATGGAATTGGTGATCTTGTCGGCGTAGAGAATAGCCTTTCCATTGAGGTTACGGGCTGCCCGACCAATGGTCTGAATCAGGGAGCGATCCGAGCGCAAAAAGCCTTCCTTGTCAGCGTCCAGAATGGCCACCAGGGACACCTCCGGCATATCCAGCCCTTCCCGCAACAGGTTGATGCCCACCAGCACATCGAACTCCCCCAGGCGCAGGTCGCGGATAATCTCAACGCGCTCCACCGTATCAATGTCAGAGTGCAGGTAGCGCACCCTGACACCATGCTCCATCAGATAATCGGTCAGGTCCTCCGCCATGCGTTTAGTGAGCGTGGTAACCAGTACCCGCTCTTCTTTTGCCACCGTCGCGTGGATCTGGGACAGCAGGTCCTCCACCTGAGTGAGGGCGGGGCGCACTTCAATCTCGGGGTCCACCAGGCCGGTGGGTCGCACGATCTGCTCCACAATGGCCTGTTGGTGCTCTGCCTCATAGGGACCAGGGGTTGCCGAAACAAAGATGGTCTGGGGGCACAAGGCTTCCCACTCCTCGAACTTCAGCGGGCGATTGTCCAGGGCCGATGGCAGGCGGAAGCCGTATTGCACCAGGGTTTCCTTGCGCGAGCGATCGCCCCGGAACATTCCGCCAATCTGCGGCACCGTGACGTGGGATTCATCAATCACCACAAGGGCGTTTTGTGGCAGATATTCAAACAAGGTGGGCGGAGGTTCCCCCGGTGCCCGGCCGGACAAAAACCGGGAATAGTTTTCAATGCCGGTGCAGTAACCCAGCTCCTGCATCATCTCGATATCGAACCGGGTGCGTTCACTGAGCCGTTGGTGCTCCAGCAATTTGCCTTCGTTAGAGAAGAATTCCAGCCGTTCCCGCAGCTCAACCTTGATGTTGTCAATGGCATCCAGCACCGTCTCCCGCGGGGTAACATAATGGGACTTCGGATAAATCGTAAAGCGCGGCACCTTCTGCAGCACTTCACCGGTGAGCGGATCAAACAGGGAAAGGTTTTCCACCTCATCGTCGAACAACTCGATACGCAATGCTTCGCGCTCGGATTCCGCCGGGAACACATCGATCACTTCGCCCCGCACCCGATATGTGGCCCGGTTAAACTCCAGATCATTGCGGGTGTACTGCAACTCCGCCAGACGCCGCAGAACTTTGCGTTGATCCATGGGTTCGCCCCGATCCAGATGCAACACCATTTTCAGGTAGCTGCCCGGATCACCCAAGCCATAAATGGACGAGACCGTCGCCACAATCAAGACATCTTCCCGTTCCAGCAACGCCTTGGTGGCAGACAATCGCATCTGCTCAATATGCTCGTTTATGGACGAATCTTTTTCGATAAAAGTGTCGGATGACGGAACATAGGCTTCCGGTTGATAGTAGTCGTAATAGGAAACGAAATACTCAACTGCATTATTCGGGAAAAACTCTTTAAACTCGCCATAGAGCTGAGCAGCCAGCGTTTTATTGTGAGCCATCACCAAGGTCGGCCGCTGCACCTGAGCCACCACATTGGCGATGGTGAAGGTTTTACCGGAGCCGGTCACCCCCAATAACGTCTGATGGGACAGCCCGTCCTCCAGACCTTCCACCAATTGCGAAATCGCCGTCGGCTGATCTCCCGCCGGCTTGTATTTGGAATGGACCTTGAATTTACGCACGGTTAACCATCTGACCCTCTTCCGTATTGATCACTGAAGCGGACGATGTCATCCTCCCCAAGATAGGAACCAGTCTGAATCTCGATGATTTCCAAAGGGATCTTGCCAGGGTTTTCCAGATAGTGGACCTCACCAACCGGGATGTAAACCGATTGATTCTCTGACAAAAGCAGGGAGTCTTCACCCCTCTGCACTTTAGCCGTGCCCTGCACAACCACCCAGTGTTCCGCCCGATGGTGATGCATCTGGGTCGATAATCTCGCCCCCGGCTTTACTGTGATCCGCTTCACCTGGTAGCGATCCCCCATGTCGACGGAATCAAACCGACCCCAGGGCCGGTGCACCTCGCGGTGAAACTCATGCTCGGAGCGCCCTTCTGCTTCGATTTTCTTAACGATATCTTTGACTTTTTGTACCTGCTGAATGTTCGCGACCAACACGGCATCGGGCGTTTCCACGATAGCAACATCATTGACCCCCAAACAGGCCACCATCCGGCTGCTGGCATGCACCATGGTATTATGGGTGTCCTCAACATACACATCCCCGCTCAACGCATTACCATAAGCGTCTTTACTCTGCACTTCCCAAAGGGACTGCCAAGAGCCTACGTCAGACCAGCCAGAGTCGAGCGGGATCACCACTGCCTTATCCGTCTTTTCCATCACTGCGTAGTCAATGGAGTTTTCCGGGCACGCCACGAAGGCGGCCTCCCCGGCACGGATAAAATCAAGATCTACTGCTCTTGCCTCCCAGGACGCCCTGGCCGCCCCATAAATTTCAGGCTGAAAGTATTCAAGCTCGCGCAAATAGAGGTCTGCTCGGAATGCGAACATCCCGCTGTTCCAAAAGTAATCCCCCGCTGCCAGATAGGCCTCAGCGACCTCCAGGGTAGGCTTTTCAACGAAAGCCTGGATCGGATACCAGCCATCACTGCCCTGATTATCTGCTTTAATGTAGCCGTACCCTGTTTCCGGTTTATTGGGTACAACACCAAACGTCACCAGGCCACCATTCAAGGCCGCTTTATTTGCCGTCAGCAGGGCCCTGTGAAACACCTCACAATTTTCAATATGGTGATCCGATGGCAATACCAGAACCACAGCGTCTGCAGATCTCTCCAACGCGGCAAAGCACGCCAACGCAATAGCAGGGGCGGTATTGCGTCGAGCTGGCTCCAGAATGATGTGCGCATCCTGGATATCCAATGACTGCACCTGGTCTGCCAATAAAAACCGCTGGTCGTTGGCGGTGACAAAAATGGGCGCCTCATCGGCTACGCTGCCACGCAGTCTCAAGACCGTTTCTTGAACCAGGGAATATTCAGAGCAAAGGGGCAAAAACTGCTTGGGATAGGCTGAACGCGACAGGGGCCAAAGCCTTGAACCACTACCACCGGAGAGGATGACCGGAATCATATATTTAGATCCTTATCTTTGTTGCTTTTACTGATACGACTATACCACACTCACCCACCAAAAATGAGAAAGCCCGACGTCACCTGGACTGTCGGGCTTTTTGATTACAACGGGTGGTACCAGAATACGTGCAGTACCGGAATATCAGGACAGCTTCTGTCGGATGGACGCCAGCTTCACACACACCACGAACACTTCCATGGTCTTGTTGATATCCTGCAGAGAAGGAAAGCTGGGTGCCAGGCGGATGTTCTTATCCTCAGGATCCTGACCATACGGGAAGGTCGCTCCCGCCGGTGTCAACTTCACTCCCGCCTCCAGCGCCAGACGGACGATCTCCTTTGCCAGACCGGGCCGGGAGTCAAAGGACACAAAATAGCCACCCTCCGGCACTGTCCAGCTCCCCATATCGGACTCGGAGAACCCCTCATCCAGGTGCTGCAGAACCGCGTCAAAACGGGGCTTGAGTAATTCCGCATGCTTGTCCATATGATCAAGCAAGCCCGCATAATCACCAAAAAACGTTACATGGCGCAACTGATTCACTTTATCCGGGCCGATGGTTCCCATGCCAAGGTGCTTTTTGAAATGTTTGAGGTTTTCCTCGGAGGTGCCCATAAAGGCCAAACCCGATCCGGCAAAGGTCACCTTGGAGGTGGAGCCGAATATTACGATGGAGTCCTCGGTACCCTGCTTGCGGGCTGCGTCCATCACATTTGCCAGCGCAGGGGCGTCGTGGCTCAAGGCATGAATGGCGTAGGCGTTATCCCACATAACGCGGAAGTTGGCTCCGGCGATCTTGGCCAGCCGGGCGATACGATCCACCACTTCGTCGCTGTAAACGATACCTGTTGGGTTGGAAAAGCGGGGAACACACCAGATCCCTTTGATACACGGGTCGGCCTTGACCAGCGCTTCCACTTCATCCATCAGCGGACCATTTTCGTCCATGGCCACCGGGATCATGGTAATGCCGAGCTCTTCACAGATTCCAAAATGACGATCGTATCCCGGCACCGGGCACAGAAACTTGATTTCCCCCTCACGACTCCACGCACTCTGTGCACCGCGCACACCGAAGAAGTGTGCAAACGCCATGGTCTGGAACATCAGAGTCAAACTGGCGTTGCCACCAATCAGAGTCTCAGCGGGTGTAACACCCAACACCTGTGAAAACAGGGCCTTAGCCTCGGGCAGACCATCAAGACCGCCGTAATTGCGGCAATCCGTACCGTCAGCTGCCTTATACCCGTCCGTCAAAATACCATCCAGCCCATTGGACAGGTCCAACTGAGCACTATTGGGTTTGCCCCGGGTTAAATCCAAATTTAATTTGGCAGACTGAAACGCTGCATACTGCTTTTCCAGTTCAGCCAATTGCGCTTGCAAATCCTGAGCAGATGCCTGGTCTATAAACAAGGTAAACCCCCTGAGATGACAATGATGAGACGCTGAGACCCGACACTATAGTGAGTTACGTTGCTATTGCAATAGAACCCAGGCTCGCCTGGGCTAAATTTACCAGCCCGTCTCAAGCGGCCCCGACGCAGGCAATCAATCCTTTTGACAACCACACAAACACCCTAACTGATTGATAAAAAAATGGAAAAAAGTGGTTGACCGAAGGGATTCATGCCCTTAATATACGCGTCCTCAAGAGCTGATCCACAGTAGCTCAGTCGGTAGAGCAAGCGGCTGTTAACCGCTGGGTCGCAGGTTCGAGCCCTGCCTGTGGAGCCAACACCAAAAAGGGAGCTGAAAAGCTCCCTTTTTTTATGCCTCATTTTTGCCGCTCGTTTTTGCCCCAGGCGGTGGAGACCAACCGCTCAGTGGCCAAGCGGGTTAAACCGCTTTAAGCAGGCTTTCTTTGATGACAACCGACTGCTTGCGCCCCAACAGGGTGAGCAACACCATCGCCCGCTCATCGCCATTGGCGCACAGGTAAACCGCCTCCACACCTTTGAATGGGCCATCCTTGATGACCACCTCCTGATCCGGCTCGAACAAAGGCACGTTCCGAAACCCGTTCTCCTTGAACTTCAGGTATTCAATAATCGGATCATCGACCTGGGCCCACCACTCCCCAAACTTCAGCATACACAGCACACCGCGGGTATTTTTGATGGCATGAAAACGCGAAGCCAGCGAGCTCAATCGCACAAAAAGATAACTGGTAAACAGCGCCTCCCTTCGCCCATCTTTACGCACGAGCCAAGGGCAATACACCTCTATATTTTGATTGGCCAGATGGTCAAGCGCCCTGCTCTCCTGACGCGCCTTCGTCTTCACCACATACCAGGACATCGGACATCATCCCCTGAAACAAGACCGGTCCGGCGGCTTTGACGAGCATCGGACCATTCCACATTATTATTTGCGATTTACGCACATTATCCTTTGAAGTATTGTCCTTAAACAGGCCTAACTCAAGGCTTTGATACAATTGATAACACCGGCTCACGGACCACTCAAACCATGAATAATGTAGTCACACCAAAACCGGTATCGGCCTCATCCGTTCAAAATCACGTATATAAGGTTTTTCCCAACGACCTTAACGCCCACTACACCATATTTGGCGGGCTGATCATGTCATTGTGCGACCGGGTCGCGCTCGTGGTGTCCGAGCGCCATAGCGGCAAGGTGTGCGTGACGGCGTCAGTGGACTCTTTCCATTTCGTGGCTCCCGCCAAGGACGGCGACACCTTGCTGATCAGCGCGTCGGTCAACCGGACCTGGTCCAGCTCCATGGAAATTGGCGTCAGGGTGGATGCGGAGAACTCGTTCTCAGGTGAGAAGAAGCATATTGTCTCCGCCTACTTTACCTTTGTCGCACTGGGACCGGATAACAGGCCATGTGAGGTGCCCGACATCAATCCCCAAACGACCGAGGAATTGCGGCGTTATCAAGGCGCCCAGGTTCGGCGGGATGCCCGCCTGAAAACCCGGGAGAGCCTGAAAAACATGAAATGATTACTGGGTGACTTCAGGCTGGGCTTGATCCGAATTTTGCAGCTGGGCAATCATATACTCGATGCCATTCTTCTTGAAATCTTCCGCACTGGCGGTCTTGAAGCTTTGCAGCACACTCACACCTTCCACCACCACATCATAGACCTGCCAGTTCTGACTTTTTCGGTCTACAAACAGCTTGTAACTGATGTTGTATTTTTGCCCCGTGCTGGTTTCCGTCACCACGCTGCTTACGGCAGCCCGGTCCCCCTGCTCGTTCTGGCGCGATCCGGTGACCTCGAGGTTGTAGGTCTTGCTGGGGTCATACTGGGACACCAGGGAAACCGAGACTCGCTGCCGAAACGCCTCGGTGTATCGAAGCCGCTGCTCCGGTGTGATCTTCCGCCAGTTCTTGCCCAGAATCTGTTTGGCCATGGTTTCAAAGCTGACATAGGGTGACAACACTTCGTCCCCAATAGTGATCAGGTGGCTTTTATCCGTTGCGATCTTATCCTGATCCTGGGTAATACGGTTGTTGATCTCAACAAACAGATTGTTGATCAACTGGTCTGGAGCAACCACATTTTTGGCCAACGCAGGCGTTGCACCCAAAAAAACCATCAGTAGAAAAACGAAGGGGTGGCGGGCTGTAAACACGGTGTTCTCCATATAACGAATATCAACCCGCCAAGTATAAAAACCGGCCAGGCACAAAAAAAGTAAATTTGTCACTCCACTGCAATACGACCGCTGTTTTTGCGCAGGGTTCCTTTGCCGATCCCCTTTACCTGCAACAGGTCTTCCACAGTGACAAAGGGGCCATGGCGCTCGCGATACTGGACTATTGCTTCTGCCTTGACCGGCCCTACGCCCACCAGGGCCCTGGACAGGGTTAACGCGTCGGAGGCGTTGATGTTGATGGGCAGGGGAATAAAAAACTGGTTTTTCTGGGCAGCCATTCCCGGTGTGGCACACAGCAGCCACATTACCACCCCACTGATAATTGCGGTTCTAAGCATACGCTGTCTCTGAAAGTGGTCGATTCCTCTTCAAGAAGACAGCTAAGGGTCAAAGAAAGCGTTGCCTCATTGCAGGCTGGCCAAAACCGCCTGTAACGCACTTTTGGGGTTTGATGCCTGAGCGATGGGGCGGCCAATCACCATATAATCTACACCGGCCAACAGGGCCTCTGGCGGCGTCATGATACGTCGCTGGTCCCCGGCCGCTGAGCCCGCGGGACGGATGCCCGGGGTCACCAGTTTAAATGCTGTACCCAACGCCGGCTTCAACATGGCCGCTTCCTGGGCAGAACATACAACACCCTGCAATCCGCAATCCTGGGCCAGCTGCGCCAGCCGCAGAACCTGCTCCTGAGGCTCCAGGTCAACGCCCACCTCCACCAGATCCGAACGCTCCATGCTGGTGAGCACCGTTACGGCAATCAGCTGGGTGCCGGTACCGGCCTGTTCGACCGCTTTGCGCGCGGCTTCCATCATGCGCCGACCTCCAGACGCATGCACATTGACCATCCAGACCCCCAGATCAGCGGCTACAGAACAGGCTTTAGCCACCGTATTGGGAATGTCATGAAACTTGAGATCCAAGAACACCTCGAAACCGCGATCGTGCAGCGCTTTCAACATGGCCGGCCCTTCGCGGGTGAACAGTTCTTTACCCACTTTCAAGCGACATTGGCTGGGGTCAAGCTGGTCGGCCACCTCAAGGGCCTGTTCTCTATACTGAAAATCCAACGCCACAATTATGGGAGATTGGCACACCATATTCAGCTCCTGTTATCGTTCAATCGCTGTTACTCGCCTTCCAGGCCCTGGATGGGTCGCACCGAGCCCCAGGTTTTACACGTCGGGCATTTCCAGTGCAACGTCTTGCCATCAAAGCCACAACCGGTACAGCGGTATATAGGTTTATCCCGAATCAGCTTCTGGGTAAAGGCTTGCAGAATGGCAAGATTCTCTCGCTCTTCTCCGCCAGCCCGGTTCATCTGCAGCTCGATCAATCGGTCCAGACCCTTGACGGAAGGCCGCTTTTTCAAATACTCGGATAAAACAAACGCGCCGGCCTGCTCTCCCTCCAGCTGCGTTACCAAACGGGAGAGCTCAATGACGATGGAGATGGCGGGGGACTTCTCCAGGCATTCAAACAAGTACTTTGACAACTCATTCATCTGCCCGAGGTTTTCATAGTTTTGGTGCAACAAGGGCAACGTATCCGGGACAAAAGTCGGATCCTGTTCCAGCACCCGCCGCAATGATTTGACGGCTTCCTTGGGGTTCTCGGCCTCGGTTTCCAGCTGCGCCTGCAGCATACTGGCTCGCACACAATATCGATCGGCAGCAAGGGCTTTTTTGAGTTCGCGCCGGGCTTGCACGTAATCACCCAGTTTCAGAATCTGCTCAGCCAGTTCGCAGTGGTAGTGAGCAAGTTGCACCTGCAGCAATTTGCCCTTGGCCATGAGTTTTTCGGCAACGTCAATGCAGGAGCCCCACTCGCGCTCCTGTTCATAAATCCGCAGCAGATATTCCAAGGCACGAATCTGCTGCAGGCTGCCCTCCTCCGCGATCTCCTTCAGCAGGCGCTCGGAACGGTCCAGTACGCCGGCGTTCAGATAATCCCGGGCCAGTTCCAGTTTGACCGCAGCGTGCTGCGCTTTGCTGAGATCAGAGCGGGCTAACAGATCCTGATGTATGCGGATGGAACGGTCCACTTCACCCCGCCGGCGATAGAGACTGCCCATCACAATGTGAGTCTCGAAGGTGTCTCCATTTACGTCCAGGGTTTTCAGCAGCAGGTCCACCGCCTCATCCTGCTTTTCATTCAATAGCAGGTTGAGGCCATCGTAATACTCTTTACCAACGCCGGACCCGGTCTCTACCGCCACGGTTTTGCGCCGCTCCGCCTTGCCCAGCAACCATCCGATCACGATGGCGGCAAACAGCAGGATCCCGACGAACAAATCCACCATATCAGGTGGTTTCCTTCAGATTGCGCTCGCGCAGTTTTTTCAACTCTTTGGTTAACTTGCTGGCTTCCCGCCTTGCGGCGGCCACCTCGAACCCCAGCACCACGCAGATCAGCACACACAATCCGATGCCCACCAGTACACCGCCGAAGAAAAACGCCATCCCGAAGCGGGCCACGCTCATCTCGATGGGTTCAGCAAAATAGATCAGATCGACCTGTATGTCATGATCGTTTTGAATCTGATACATCCCGAGTACCAGGGACACCAGCAGTATCACTGCAACGATCAAAAAGGCTTTAACAATATTTCCCATGTCATGCTCTTTTCAGCAATTCGGCACGCGAACAGCGCGCATAAAAAAACGGCATGGGCTAATCATGCCGTTTTTATCAGGGAATTCAAGCGAATACACTTACATCGCAGAGCCGTCCGGTTCAGGGTCGTTGTTAACACGATCCCTCAGCTCTTTACCCGGCTTGAAATGCGGAACGTATTTTCCGGTCAGATCCACTGATTCCCCGGTCTTGGGATTACGCCCCAGCCGTGGCGCGCGATAATGCAGGGAGAAGCTGCCGAAGCCCCGAATCTCGATGCGACCACCGGTGGCAAGAGCTTGCGACATCTCTTCCAGCATGGTTTTCACCGCCAACTCGACATCTTTCTGAGACAGCTGGGTTTGCTTTTGTGCCACCCGCTCTATCAGCTCTGACTTGGTCAACACGGAATTTCGCAGCGTATCGTTAGTCCCGTTGTCTTCCATTTTACCAGTACCTCCCGCAGTACTTGTTTCCCTGAAGCGCCCTGTGCGCACACTGTTTTCTGCACCTATATACGAGGCAGCTGGACAATATCGCTTAACCCGTTGAGAAAACTGTATTTATTAATTTAACTCATGATTTAAATATAGCAAACTCTAACACTTTGCAAGCTCGGAATTTAACCAAACCCAAGATGACCGATCGGTCATAGTGGCTTCTGGATAAATTTTGCCTACTTTTAGAACTAAAGACTCTAAAAACCTGTTTTTCCTGATTTTTTCAAAGTTTGCTTTACTTAATGGAATCCAAATAAGAAAGGTTAGAGAACATGCTGATAATTCCGGCGGAGCGCGGTATCGACTGGAGGCGGGCTCCCGTCATGACCTGTGCACTGATTATGGTGTGCTGTCTGGTGTTCTTCGGCTGGCAGTGGAGTGATGAGGAACGGCTTTACCTGGCCGCCGAATACTACACTGAGCACGGCTTGCTGGACCTGGAATACCCCAATTACATCAGCCATCTGCATCAGACCGGTCGCGAGCTGGAAGCAGCAGAGTTTGAGTCCGCCTGGTCCGAGTCGGAGCGGGTTTACCTCAGCTACGCCATTCTGGCAGACCTTTCTTTTACCGTGGAAATGGATAAAACGGATGCCCGCTTCTGGGGGGAAGATGTCTACGATGACTGGCGCTCCGCCCGCAGCGAAGTGAATACCATGGTGGCTGAGGTCAGCGCCTTTAAGCTGGGGCTGATCCCCGCTGACAGCCGGGTGATCACCTATCTGACCTACCAGTTCATGCACGGCAGCACCATGCACCTGATCGGCAATATGGTCATTCTTGCCCTCACCGGCGTGGCCGTGGAAGCCGCCATCGGCTCCACGTACTTCGTCCTCTGTTACCTGTTCTGCGGCATTGTGGCCGGTCTCGCATTCACCCTGTTCAACTGGAGTGCCCATATCCCCCTGGTGGGCGCATCCGGTTCCATCTCCGGTGTGATGGGCATGTATGCCGCTTTATATGGCCTGCGCAAAATCAAGTTCTTTTACAGTATCATTTTCTACTTCGGTTACTTTACCGCCCCCGCCCTGGTGATGTTGCCGGTCTGGCTGGGCTGGGAGCTGATCAATGCCATCTGGGGTGGCAATGATGGGGTGGCATACATCGCCCATGCCGGCGGGTTGCTGGCGGGTGGGCTGGGTATGCTGGTGGGCCGTAAGTATTTGGTTCAAGTGGAGGAAACCTACCTGGATCAGGCGCCTGATGAGGACGAGGAATATCGCCGAAGCCTTGATGACTATCTGAAACAGTTGGCCACGTTCAATTTTGACGCCGCCCAGCGCAAGCTGGCCCAGCTTGAGGCCCAATACCCGCAGAAAAATGCGGTTCTGGAGCAACGATATTTTCTGGAAAAGCTCCAGCCCCATACTGACCGCTTCCACACCACGGCCCATCAATTGTTGAGCATGACCACGCAGGATACCGCCACCATGCACATGCTGCACGACGTGTACCGGGATTACCTGCCGTTAATGGGGGAACATTCCCTCCCCGACGAAACCCTGCTCAAGCTGATGCTGCAGTTCTGCCAGATCGAAGCCTGGGAGACCGTGACCTCGATGGTGAAGCAGGCCCAGCAGCGGCGCCTGCGGGAGCCCATGCTGGTGAAGGTCCTGCGCCTGCTGGCCAGGGGCATCAACGAGCGAGGGGAACGCCACCTGAGCAACCAGTTCCGGGACATGGCCGACAGTCTGGAACAGTCTCTGCAACAAACCTGACACCGGGCCCTTACGCCCCTCAGGTTGCAAAGAGTGACAGGATTCCCCCCGTTATCAGCAGTTTTGGTCATGTCCGCTGAACTGCAGTTTGGTTATGCTGGCTCCACCATGACCAAATGGTCACCCTCAAACATAAGAAGAATCACAATATCAGGAGCCGGACATGATTGAATGGAGCGAGCCACAACGCATGCTGCGAGGCGCTGTACGCCAGTTTGTGGAACGGGAAATCGCCACCAACCTGGATGCGCTGGAACACGGCGACACACCACCCTATGACACACTGCGCAAATTCCTCAAAACCTTTGGCATCGATGTGATGGCCAAGCAGCGGTTTGAAAAACAGATTGCCCAGGAAAAAGCCCGGCTGGCCGGCCAGCCAGAACCTGAACAAGATGAAGAGGAAAGGGACCCCGCCATGGCAGAGATGATGCGTGGCGAGGAAACCGCCATGCGCATGATTCCCACCATTGAGCTGTGCCGCTATTGCCCCGGCATGGTCACGGCCATGGGCGTCAGCATGGGATTGACCGCCGGCACCATCATGTCCCGCGGCACCCTCGCGCAAAAAGAGCGCTGGGCTCTGGACCTGTTGACCATGGACAAAATTGGCGCCTGGGCCATTACGGAACCGAACTCCGGCTCTGACGCATTCGGCAGCATGAAAGCCACCTGCCGCCGCACGGAGGATGGGGGTTATATCCTCAACGGCAACAAAACGTTCATTACCAACGGCCCCTATGCGGACACCATTGTCTTCATCTGCAAACTGGACGAAGCCGGCGTCGAACCCAAACAGCGCAAAGTACTCAGTTTCATCCTCGACAGCGGGATGGACGGCCTGACCCAAAGCAAGCCGTTCCGCAAAATGGGTATCCACTCCTCCCCCACCGGGGAGCTGTTTCTGCAGGATGTGAAGGTGGGACCGGAACGGCTGCTGGGTGAGACCGAGGAGATCTCCTATCGCAGCGGCGTAAAGGATACCTTCTCGGCAGAGCGCTCCGGCGTGGCCGCCATGGCCCTGGGGATCACCGAACGCTGCCTGGAGCTTTCAGTGAAATATGCGAAAGAGCGGGTGCAGTTCGGCAAGCCCATTGGGGAATTCCAGCTGATTCAGGCCAAGCTGGCGAAGATGGAAATTGCCCGCATCAATCTGGAAAACCTGGTGTTTCGATATATCGAAACCGTTGCCAAAGGGCGCAGCATGACGTTGGCAGAGGCCTCGGCCATGAAGCTGTATGCGGCGCAAACTGCGGTGGAGGTTGCCATGGAAGCGGTACAGATCCACGGCGGCAACGGTTACATGGCGGAATACCAGGTGGAGCAACTGGCCCGCGATGCCAAGATCCTGCAGATTTATGGCGGCACCGACGAAATCCAGATCACCCACATCGCCCGGGATTTACTGTCACGGGATTAGGCATCAGACAAAGCCGATCCCCCCCCCGGAACACAGGCCTGCTGCCGTACCACATTGTGACAGCGGGCCTGATTTGGCTTTCTAATCCGCCGCCAACACCGGCTCAAGAAACTGCCACACATTGTCGGCAATCAAGGGTTGCGCCTGAGTATTGGGGTGAATCCGATCGGCCTGCATCAAATCCTCCACTCCGCCAACGCCTTCCAACAAAAAGGGCAACAGCGGCACCTCATTACGTTCGGACAAATCCACGTAGATCTGCTCAAAGCGGCTGCGGTATTTGTTGCCATAGTTAGGTGGAATTTTGATGCCCGCCAGCATGGGTTCTGCGCCCTGCTGTTTTACCAGATCCAGCATCGCCTGCAGGTTGCTTTCCATGGCGGAAAGGGACATCCCGCGCAGGCCGTCATTACCGCCCAGCTCAATCAGCACCCAGTCCGGGCTTTCCTGCTCCAGCAAAGGTTTGAGACGTGCCAGGCCGCCGGAAGTGGTATCACCACTGATGCTGGCGTTGACTACCCGCACCGCCAACTTCTGTTGCTCCAGGGTCTGTTGCAACAGTCGCACCCACTCCTCCCCCTGGGGGATACCATAGCCGGCGCTCAGGCTGTCCCCCACCACCAGCAACACCCGCTCGCTGGCAGAGGAGTCCTGGACAGAGGTTGCCTGGGCAGAGCCCACACATAAACAGAGGATTAAACTAAATAACGCAAACAGTGGTCTCATCATTTGTTAGCATTACCTTCATCAGAATCTGTAAGGATTTCAAGTCTATGAACAGTATGCCGCAAAACGGCACGCCCGTCCTTCAGGCCACCAATGTGGAAAAATCAGTGTCCATGCCGGATCAGGTGCTGACCATCCTGTCCAGCATCAATCTCTCAGTGGCCGCCGCGGAAACCCTCGCCATCGTGGGGGAGTCCGGCTCCGGGAAATCCACCCTGCTTGGACTGTTGGCGGGCCTGGATGTTCCCTCTTCCGGCTCCATCCACCTGATGGGCAACCAGCTCGATGCCATGAGTGAGGATCAGCGGGCAGGGGTGCGGGCCGCCCACGTGGGGTTCGTGTTTCAATCCTTCCAGTTGTTACCGAACCTGACCGCGCTGGAAAACGTGATGCTGCCGCTGGAAATAGCCGATGGTCGCCACGTGCCGGAACGGGCCCGGGAGATGCTGACCCGGGTCGGACTGGGCCAGCGCCTGCGGCACTATCCCAGCCAGTTGTCCGGCGGCGAACAACAGCGGGTGGCCCTGGCCCGGGCCTTTGTCACCGAGCCGGATATTCTGTTCGCCGACGAGCCCACCGGCAACCTGGACACCCATACCGGCGAAGCCATCGCCGATCAGCTGTTTGAGCTGAACCGATCCCACCAGACCACGCTGATACTGGTTACCCATGACATGACCCTGGCGCAACGCTGTGGGCGCACCGTCACCATGAACGCCGGTCAACTGTCATGAAACAGATCACGCTGGCGTTGCGTCTGTTATTGCGGGACTGGCGCTCCGGACACCTCAACCTGCTGCTGATTGCCCTGCTGGTGGCCGTCACCACCCACAACACCATCGGCTTTCACAGCGAACGGATCGAAAACGCCATGGAGCTGCAGGCCTCCAACCTGCTGGGCGGGGACCTGGTGATCAAAAGCCCGGTGCCGCTGGACCGACTGCCGGAATTGCCCAGTAGCGTTCGATTTGCCCGCGCCGTGGAATTCTCCAGCGTGGTCATGGCCGATGAGGGCATGCAGTTAACGTCCATCAAAGCGGTGAGCGATCAATATCCGTTGAAAACACCCCTGAAAGTCAGCGACCAGCCGTTCGAGCCGGATTACGAAAGCCCGCGGGGCCCCGGCCCCGGGCAGGCCTGGGTGGAATCCCGCTTGCTCAACGTATTGGGTATTCAGATGGGTGATGAGGTGGATGTGGGGGATACCCGGTTAACCGTTGAGAAAGTGCTGACCTTCGAGCCCGATCGTGGCGGAAGCTTTTATTCCTTTGTGCCCCGGCTGATGATGAACCAGTCCGACCTGGGGGCCGCCAACCTGATCCAGACCGGGAGCCGGGTGGAGTACTACTATCAGTTTGCCGGCCCGGAGTCGGCCATTGCCAATGTCAGGGCCACACTTACCCCCTCGCTGCAACCGGGACAAAACATTCTGTCCATTCATTCTCGTCAGCGCACGGTCAGTGCGGCCCTGAACCGGGCCGAAGGCTATCTGCAACTGGCCAGCCTGATGGCCATTCTGCTGGCGTCGGTGGCACTGGCCATGGGCGCCCAACACTTCAGCGAAACCCGCTATGACACCGCGGCGCTATTGCGCTGTTTCGGATTGCGCTCCAATCAGATCCTGCTGGTATTCACCAGTCAATTGATTGCCCTGGCTCTGATCAGCGCGGTACTGGGTGGCGCGCTGGGGTGGTTGCTCCATTTCTCCCTGATGGAAATGCTGTCCGGCTTGTTGCCCCAGGGCATCCCCCTGCCCTCCGCCCGGCCGTTTTTCAGCGGCCTGATTCTGGCACTGGTGATTCTGCTCGGTTTCAGCCTGCCGGCATTGGTTCAATTGCAGAGGACCTCGCCGCTGCGGGTATTGCGGCGGGATCTCACGCCCTCCCCGCTGTCCAAAAGCCTGCTCTATGGCATTGTGCTGATGCTGATCGGTGGGCTCATGCTTTGGTACACCCGGGATCCAGTGCTGATCGCAGCCATCGTTCTGGGCAGCCTGCTGGCCTGGATCGTCACTTACGGACTGACTGCACTGTTTGGCCTGCTGATCAACCAGATCAGTCAACGCAGTTCGCTGTCGCTGCAGGCGGGTCTGCGCAACCTGAGCCGGCGTCGGCTCAGTACCCGGGTGCAGTTGCTGGGCTTCGGCCTCACCGCCATGGCCATGCTGGTGATCCTGCTGGTGCGGGGTGAGCTCATCAATACCTGGCAACAGCAGCTTCCGGAACAAGCGCCCAACCACTTTGTGCTGAACGTGCTGCCCCATGAGGCAGACGCATTTGAACAGCACCTGCAGGAGAACAATATCCTGTCCCAACCACTCTACCCCATCGTGCGCGGCCGGCTCACCCACATCAACCAGACCCCCATGCAGATGGCGGTTACCAAGGAATCCGGCAGCGAAGAAGAGGAAGAGGCCCTGAACCGGGAACTGAATCTGAGCTGGGCCCAGGCCCTGCCTTCGGACAACCGCATCATTGAGGGTCAGTGGTGGGATACACTGCCGGCGGACACGGGCGCCCGGGTTTCCATCGAGCAACGGCTGGCCCAGCGCTTGGGTGTTCAGCTGGGGGATGTGCTGACATTCTTTGTGGCCAACCAGACCTTTACCGCCGAGGTTGCCAGTATTCGTTCGGTGAAATGGGAGTCCTTCCAGCCCAATTTTTACCTGATGTTCAATCCGGGAGCCCTGGAAGGATTGCCCGCCACCTACCTGACCAGCTTTCACCTGGAGCCAGAGCGCAAGGACCTGCTGAAGCCTCTGGTGCAACGCTTCCCCGCCATCACCCTGTTGGAGGTGGACGTAATTCTACGGCAGGTGCGGACCATACTGGACCAGGTCAGCGCGGCGGTGGAATTCATTTTGCTGTTCGTGCTGGCGGCAGGCCTGACCATCACCCTGGCCACCCTGATCACCACCATGCCCCAGCGCTATCGGGAAGGCGCCATCATGCGTACCCTGGGAGCCACCCGGCGCCAGCTCATCCTCCAACAGTGGTCCGAGTTCTTTGCCATCGGCGCGCTGTCCGGACTGGTGGCCTGTTTCGGGGCGGAAATGGCCCGGCTTGCCATCTACTTAAAGTTGCTCGCGCTCCCCTATACTCCCAACCCCTGGATCTGGATAATAGTGCCCCCATTGATGGGGCTGGTGATCGGGTTAGCCGGGCAGATCAGCAGCCAACGCATCCTCAAACAGAGCCCGGCGGTAGCCTTAAGAGAATAAATCCCTATGTCCCTGCTTCGACTGCGCGACATTCATCTGGCCTTTGGTGGGCCGGAGCTGCTGAATGGAACCCACCTCAACCTGGAAAAAGGCGAACGGGTGTGCCTGGTGGGGCGCAATGGAACCGGCAAGTCCACCCTGCTTAAAGTCATCAGCGGCCAGATCAAACCCGACGACGGACAAATTGAAATGTCGCCGGGAACCCGCATTGCGTGGTTGGAACAGGAAGTACCCCAGGGCACCGGTGGCAGCGTCTACGACGTTGTGGCTTCAGGATTGGGCAAAGTGGGCGAGCTGATCCAGCAGTATCACCATCTGACCGAAGAGCTGGCCAGCGGCAGCGAAGCCGCCTTCAACCGCCTGGAGAGCGTGCAGAAAGCCCTGGAAGCGGAAGACGGCTGGGCGCTGCAACAGCGGGTGGAAGCCACGCTTTCCAAATTGTCCCTGGAGGGTGAGGTGGCATTTGAAGCACAATCCGGCGGCGTGAAGCGACGAGTCCTGCTGGCCCGCGCCCTGGTACAGGAACCGGACATCCTGCTGCTGGACGAGCCCACCAACCACCTGGACATCGAGTCCATCGCCTGGCTGGAAGAGTTCCTGCTCGGCTACAAGAACTGCGTCCTGTTCATCACCCACGATCGATCCTTCCTCAGCCGGCTGGCCACCCGCATCATCGACCTGGACCGGGGCCAGCTCACCAGCTGGCCCGGCAGTTACCAGACCTATCTGCAACGCAAGGCAGAGGCCCTGGAAGCGGAGGCCGCAGAGTGGGAGCGCTTCGACAAGAAACTCGCCCAGGAGGAAGTCTGGATTCGCCAGGGCATCAAGGCACGCCGCACCCGCAACGAAGGCCGGGTACGGGCACTGCAAGCCATGCGCAAGGAACGCGCCCAGCGCCGGGAACGGCAAGGCACCATGAACGCCACCATCCAGCAGGCTGAAATCAGCGGCAAGAAGGTCATTGAAGCCAAGCACATCAACGTCAGCTTCAACGGGCGCCCCATTATCCAGGACTTCTCCACCCTGATCCTGCGGGAGGATCGAATCGGCATCATCGGCCCCAACGGGGTCGGCAAATCCACGCTGATCCAGGCGCTGTTGGGCAGATTAAAGCCCGACAGCGGCACCGTGGAACTCGGAACCAACGTGGAGATTGCCTACTTCGATCAACTGCGGGCACAGCTGGATGAAGAGTTGAGCGTGCGGGAAAACGTCAGCCAGGGCAGTGACACCATCACGGTCAACGGCCAGAACAAGCACATCATGGGCTACCTGCAGGACTTCCTGTTCAGCCCGGAGCGGGCCCGTACTCCGGTGCGCGCCCTCTCCGGAGGTGAACGCAACCGCCTGCTGCTGGCAAAATTGTTCACCCAACCCAGCAACCTGCTGGTACTGGACGAACCCACCAACGACCTGGATATCGAAACCCTGGAACTGCTGGAGGAGCTGGTGGACCAATACCAGGGTACCATCCTGCTGGTCAGCCACGACCGCGCCTTTCTCAACAACATCGTCACCAGCTCCATCGTGTTCGAGGGTAACGGCAAGCTGGCGGAATACGTGGGGGGCTACGACGACTGGCTGCGTCAGCGCCCTAAAGCAGCCCCGGCGCCCGCGACGGAAAAGCAATACGCGGAGCCCCAAGCAGACACGCCCGCCAAGCCACAGGCAAAACCCGGGAAAAAGCTCAGTTACAAAGATCAAAGGGAACTGGAATCCCTGCCCCAGACCATTGAATCTCTTGAACAGAAGCTGGAAAGCGCCCATCAGCAACTTGCTGATCCTACGCTATATCAGCAAGCCCAGGAGAAAATAGCCGAATTAAAACAACAGGCTGAGCAACTGGAACAGGAATTGGAAACGGCCTTCGAACGCTGGGAGCAGCTGGAGTCCCTGAAAAACTCGGAGTAGCCCCACAACGATAAACTGGAAAAAACACCCAACTGATCTAAACTGATTGTAAAACAGTCAGTTACCGTTCTTTCTGACATCGGGTAAGTGGGTAGTAACTTGGCCAGACCTCAAAACATTGCTGTCACTCTGGGAATACTAGTGGCTGTCGGCGTCCTCAGCACGGACAGCCTGCTGATCGAAGCTATGTTGATCGGGGCTCTGGCCCTGTTTTTGGTTTACAACCATTGGCTTGGCCGACACCGTTCACAGGCCATCGCACCCACTCCGGCCGAACGGCCCATGGCCGAGTTCCCGGCGATCGACCTCGCCGTGCGGGACAATGAATCCAGCTTCGAAAGCATCACCCGCAAGGTGCACTCCATCGACCAAGCCATTCGCAGCAGCAGCGCCAGTCTGTCGGCCAGCTTTTCCGGGCTGGGACACACCTCAAATCACACCAACCAACTGATTCGCGACGTCACCAAAGCGGTAACCGGACGCGGCCACTCTCAAGACGGTGAGGATGAAAATGTTACCGTGGAGAAATTCGCCAGCGAAGTGAGTGATATTTTGATGCAGTACGTGTCGCTGCTGATCGACGTCAGCGAAAAGAGCGTACAAGCCGTCCATCACATTGGTGACATGGTGAAAGAACTGGATCACATGTTCGGCCTGTTGGCCGATATCCGTACCATCGCCGAGCAAACCAACCTGCTGGCCCTCAATGCCGCCATAGAAGCTGCCCGAGCCGGAGAAGCCGGACGCGGTTTTGCCGTGGTGGCCGATGAAGTACGCAAACTTTCCCAGGATACGAACCGACTGAGCGAGCAAATCCGCAACCGGGGCGAAATCACCAAGTCCACGGTCACCATGGTGCGGGACATTGTCGGTGCAATCGCCTCACTGGACCTGAACGACGCCATCAACGCAAAGGGCTACGTGGACAGCATGCTGAATGGGTTGGAGGAAACCAACCAGCACGTTTCCGAGACCATGGACCGTCTTAATCAGCTGAACGTAGAGGTAAACCAACACGTCAATACGGCCGTCCACGCCATGCAATTCGAAGACATCTTCACACAGGTCATCTCAGAAATCAGCCAGGACCTTGAGCGCCTGGACGGGATCAATCATCAGCTGGGCGAAATCTGCAGTGTCGCCACCCTTTCAGAACGCCACATGGACCGTGTTTCCGAGCTGGAAAATTGTTTAGCAGTCAAGAAAAAACAGTCCATAATGCGTGATAACACCGCATCGAGCTCTCCCACCGGAGAAATCGATTTATTCTAGTCACGGCAAGGAGAAAACCAATGCCCGTTGAAAGTACTTTATCCAGTGATGGAAAAACACTCACTATCGGCATCAGTGGACGCTTTGATTTCGAGATTGTACAGGAGTTCAGGGCATCCTATGGCGATCAAAAAGACGTAAGCTTCATCATTGATATGCGCGCAACCGAGCATATGGACAGCTCGGCCTTGGGGATGCTTCTCAATATGCGCAAAAGCCTCGGTGACAATACCAAGATCGCCATCATCAACTGTCGCCCCCAGATCAAAAAGATTCTGACCATTTCCCGCTTCGACAAAAAGTTCGACATCGAATAAAGCGAGCTCAAGGGAATGGTGACGACATGAAGATTCTGGTGGTAGACGACACCGAAGCCAACCGTAAGCTGCTGGCCTGGATGCTGGAGGACGACGGTCACGAGGTGGTGGAAGCCACCAACGGAGAGGAAGCCGTTGAGCTGTTCAAAAGCGCCACTCCGGATCTGGTGTTGATGGACGTGATGATGCCCATCATGGATGGCTTCGAAGCCACCCAGGCCATCAAGGAGCATCTGCGCGGAACCCACGTTCCCATCATTTTTCTGACTGCTCTCTCTGACGACGCCTCCCTCACCAAGTGCCTGTCCATCGGCGGTGATGACTTCCTCAGTAAACCCATCAACGAACAGGTGCTGCAAGCCAAAATCAAAGCCCACAGCCGGATCAAAGATCTGAACGAACAGCTTAACCGGCAGAACAAGGAGCTGACCCGGCTCCACCAGTTCACATTGCGCGAACACGAGATTGCCAAGAATGTGTTCGAGAACGCCCTTGCAGCCAGCATCCTGGACAGCAAAAACACCCGTCACTATATCTCCCCCGCTGCCACCTTCAATGGAGACCTGCTGCTGGTGACCATCAGTCCATCCGGTGGTTTATACGCACTGATGGCAGACTTCACCGGCCACGGCCTGCCCGCCGCCATCGGCGCGCTGCCGGTGTCACAGGCGTTTCTGGACGCTGCCCAACAGGGTGCGTCGGTGAGCAGTATCGCCCGGGAAGTCAACCGCACCCTGGAAAAATTCCTGCCGGACGACATGTTTGCGGCGGCCGCCATCGCCGAGCTCAACGCAGAAGGCAACCGCCTGACACTGTGGATGGGTGGTATGCCGGATGCCTTGCACACCGACGCATCCGGGGCCCTGAAGCAGAAGATCCCTTCGACTCATATGCCGTTGGGTATTCTGGAAGATGACGAGTTCGAGCGGGAAGCCAATATTATCGAAGTCGCCGACGGTGATCGTCTGTATCTCTACACCGATGGCATTCCCGAATCGCTGAATTCGGAGGGGGAAATGTACGGCGAAAACCGCATGCTGGATCATTTTGACGGCGCCAGCAGCGATCCCCTCACCAGCCTGATCGAGAGCGTTAACCGCTTTACTGGCCACAAAGACCAGAACGACGACATCACGCTGCTGGAATTGATCTGCAAACCAGTAGAAGCGGCCGTGAGTGGGGATGCATCGGTGTTAAACCTGGAGCTCGCCCTGCCCTGGACCCTGCACATGACCCTCACGGCAGAGGAAATGAAAAAGCCCACTTCCCCTGTGGCTCAACTGGTGGACATGATCAGTTCCGCGCCGGGGATCGAGTCACACAAAGATTATCTGCACACCATTCTGGCCGAGCTGTATTCCAATGCGTTGGAGCACGGGATTCTGGGTTTGCGTTCCGACTTGAAAAAAACCGAAGATGGTTACCTGGAATATTATCAACAGCGGGAAGAAAAGCTACAGCAGCTGTCCTGCGGGACTCTCGACATTACGGTCTCCTTCCGCGTGGAAGGCCGCAAGGGCTACCTGAGTCTGCAATTGGATGATTCCGGTTGTGGTTTTGATGTTGCACATCGCAATCACTCTACCGATGAAGATTCCTTTGGCCGCGGCATCGACCTGATCGAAACCCTGTGCGACCGGGTCAGCTACAGCGAAGGCGGCACCCGGGTGGAAGCCGAGTACACCATCCACACCTGATACTGCCCCGCGGACAGCGCCATTCAACTCAATAATTCCTGGCGATAGGCCGAAGGGGTTTTCCCGGTCCACTTTTTGAAAGCCCGATGAAACGAACTGGCTTCCGAAAACCCCATCAGCAAGGCAATTTCATCGATGGTCAGCTCCGGCTTGGAGAGATAATAAATGGAGGCATCTTTGCGAATGGTATCCTTTATCTCCTGATAGCTGGTGTTTTCATCCTTGAGCCTGCGCCGCAAGGTCTGGGGCGTCATGGCCAGCTTCTCACACACCACCGAGAAGTCAGGAAAATTATTACCAAACTCCTTACTGATGATGCTGCGAATCTGCGCGTTGAGGCTGGCATTTTCGATGTCCCCGTCCATCAATTCTTCCAACGATGCCTTGAGGAACTTGCTCAGGGATAACTGATTCTGTACCAGGGGCATGGACATGTAGCGACTGTCCATCACGATCTCGCAACGGGGCTGGCCATAGTGGACCTGACAGGGGAATTGATTGGCAAACTCACCATCATCGATGGAATCAAAATCCAGATTGATGCGCTTGGGAACAATCTGCTGGCCAATCAACCAGCTGAGGAAGCGCAGCGTAAGAAACACCACGGCTTCCATAATATGGGGGCGAAACAGGATCTCCCCCCGCGACACAAATTGAATCAATGCCTCGTCATCGGAGGGGACCAGACGACTGGCAATGGCGTAATCGAACAGCTCATAGAATTTCGCCCCACGACGGATCGCCTTCTCCAGCGTGGCGCAATTGATAACAGCATGAGCCATCATGCTGAAGGTTCCGGGTTTCGATACGCGCCCGGAGCCGAACCCCATGAACTCGTCTTCGGTGTGGCGCATCACCGTCAACATCAGGTGAATAAATGCTTTCTTATCGACTTTGGCATCCGCCTCATGTAGCACCGAGGCGTCTATGCCACACTCCTGCAACAGCAGCTCCGTACTCAGGCCCCCACGCTTCGCCGCTTCCAGCAAAATCAGGACCTGATTAATGGGGATGAATCTAGAGCTCACAAAAAAGCCTTAAAAGTGTTTATTTTTCATATGTTTATACAGGCTCGACAGGTTTGCCACATTTCTCTAACATTTGTATAGGTTTAACACAGCAAACAGCCCTAAACTTTACTGGCTTCCCGCCTGAAGTTCCAGTGACTTGTCGTTTTAGGTCATGAAAATTGGCACATTACGTCATTGTTGCATCTATGGCCCCTATCAATAATTGACGACCATGCAGTCTGCTATAAAAAATTTTGGCGGTCGTTAACGGTAGAATTACATAACCGGAGAGAATAATGAGTTTTGATAACAGATCCATTTTCGAAGAAGAGCACAAGGTTTTTCGTGAAAACTTCCGCAAATTCTGCGAAGAAGAAGTCAAACCCCATCAGGAAAAATGGATCGAACAGGGCATCGTAGATCGCGCCATCTGGGAAAAGGCCGGTGAAAACGGCTTCCTGGCACCGGCAGTGGATGAAGAATACGGTGGTCTGAGCCTGAACGATTTCCGCTACTCCCAGATCATGATCGAAGAGCTTGCTTATATCGGTGAAAACGGTTTCGCACTGGCGCTGCATAACGACGTCATCGCTCCTTATATCTCCGCTTACGGCAACGAAGAGCAAAAACAGCGCTGGCTGCCCGGTATCTGCAGCGGCGAGATCATTCTTGCGATTGCCATGACCGAACCGGACACCGGCAGCGACCTGCAGGCCATCAAGTCCCGCCTGGAAGACAAAGGCGATCACTATATCCTGAACGGTGCCAAGACTTACATCAGTAACGGCATCATCTCAGACCTGGTTATCGTGGCAGCCAAAGCCCCCGAAGGCGTTACCCTGGTTTGTGTTCCCCGTGGTGCCGAAGGTTTTAATCGCGGCCGCAACCTGAAAAAAATGGGCATGAAATCCCAGGACACCGCCGAGCTGTTCTTCGAAAACGTGGTGGTTCCCAAAACCGACGTTCTGGGTCAGCCCGGCCAAGGCTTTATCTACCTGATGCAAAAACTGGCTCAGGAACGCCTGGTAACCGCACTGGGTGCAGTGGGCGGCTCAGTATATGCCTTCAACGAAACTCTGAACTTCGTTAAAGAACGTACCGCGTTTGGCAAGCCCATCGGCAAGTTCCAGAACACCCGCTTCCGCATGGCGGAGTTGAAAACCGAGATCACCATCGGCCAGACCTTTGTGGACAGCCTGGTGACCAAGCTGAACGCGGGAACCATTACACCGGACGAAGCCAGCATGGCCAAGTGGTGGTGCACCGATCTGCTCAACCGTGTGGTTGACCAGGGCGTTCAGTTCCACGGTGGCGCCGGTTACATGATGGAATACCCCATCGCGCGGGCTTACATTGATGCGCGAATCACGCCGATCTTTGCCGGCACCAACGAAATCATGAAGGAAATCATCGGTCGCAGCCTTGGCCTGTAACCAGCAAAGGACTACATGAGGGAGACTGAATTCAGTCTAAACACAGGGCGGTCCATGTAACCGCCCTTTTTTTTGACAGCAGAGCAATCCCGCAAACCCAATAACAAGAACAGTATCAGGAGCACACAATGACCTCTGTACGATTCGACGAGCGCGTGGTGATTGTCACTGGCGCCGGGAATGGCCTGGGCAAAAGCCATGCCCTGGAGTTTGCCCGCCGCGGTGCCAAAGTAGTAGTGAACGACCTGGGTGGCAGCGCCTTCGGTGACGGCGCCAGCAAAAATGCTGCGGATCAGGTGGTGGATGAGATCGTGGCTGCCGGAGGCGAGGCCGTCGCCAACTATGACTCCGTAACCGACGGTGACCGAATCGTACAAACCGCCCTGGATAATTTTGGTCGCATCGACGTGGTCATCAACAACGCCGGCATCCTGCGCGACAAAAGTTTTGCCAAGATGACGGAGGACGATTGGGACCTGGTTTACCAGGTGCACGTCAAGGGCGCCTTCAAAGTCAGTCACGCCGCCTGGCCACACATGCGGGAAGCCGAGTACGGCCGCCTGATTTTCACCGCTTCCGCGGCCGGCATCTATGGAAACTTCGGCCAGGCCAACTACAGCATGGCCAAACTGGGATTACATGGCCTGAGTCAGACGCTGGCCTTGGAAGGCCGCAAGTCCAATATCCTGGTGAACACCATTGCCCCCATTGCGGGCTCACGACTGACTGAAACCATCCTGCCACCGGCCTTGGTGGAACAGTTGAAACCGGAGTTCATCACCCCCCTGGTGGTAAAACTTTGCGACGAGAACAGCCAGGAAACCGGAGGCCTCTACGAAGTGGGTGCCGGCTGGATGGGCAAACTGCGCTGGGAGCGAAGCAAAGGGGTTGGCTTCAACCTTGGTAACGGCATCAGCGCTGAGGACGTCAATGAACAGTGGGCAGCGATCACCGGATTCGATGACGCCGACCACCCTGCCAACGGCCAGGAAGCCATGATGGCCATGATGCAGAACCTGCAAAACCGCTGATCACGCCAGGCGCCTGACGTGCCCGGACAGCCGGGCACACCCCACTCAGATCTGCCCCCCGCGGTATTTCGCCAATTGCCTGCTCAGCGCCACCAGATCACCGTTGGAATCCCACAGCTCGCCGTCTTCCTCCATCAATCCATTAATGAGGTAGCGGGTCCGAAACCGGCCCGTGAGGATACCCGGTGCGGGCTTTGCCCGAATGTGCACAGTCAACTCCAGCGTCGGCACCCACCCCACTGCTCCGAACTTGGTGAAGGTGGTGGGCGGTACACAGTCCGCAAAAAACGGCAGGCTCAACACATCCGGCTCAGTGCCATCCCGAAAGTACGCCATCAGCTCATGATCCATGGCATCTCGGGATTTGCCGCGCAACCAATCCGCTGTGACCGGTGAAAACAGCAGCTCCACCCGCTCATGGATGGCCAGAAAACGAGGTGAGGTAAGGCACTTGTTGCGGTCAATGTCGGGCGGCGTATCCCCAACCCAAGTGACACCGGTCGTGGTGGACAGGTCGCCATAGGTGGCCGTGAACCGAACCCGCTCCTTTCCCTCCTGCACCAGTTTCAGGGCTGCCGTCGAAACCGTATTGCCTTCGCGAATCAGCTCCACCCACAGTTCGGCCGGCCCAACCGAGGCCTTCTCCACGTAGTGGCCAGTCAGGGTGAGCGGATCACGATGAGGGAGCACTTCCGCCAGCGCACGGGCCGCCAGAGACATCAAATAGCCGCCATTGGGAATGCCGTTCACGCTCCAGCGATCCGTGATCGTGCCCCGCAGGTGGAACTCGTCTAAACGCTCTACCGCGGTATCATCCCAAAATTCACTCATAGGAAAGCCTTACAACAACGCAAAAAAGCCCAGCGGATTATGGGTTCGCGCCACCGAAAAGGTGAACAGATAGGCCAGCAAAGCGGCCCCCAGGGCAACGGTGCGCACCGCTTTGGTTTTGCCCCGCTTCAATGCCACCACACCCAACAGGATGTAGGCAATCAGGGCCACCACTTTTACCGTCAGCCAACTGTGCTGCAGCGGATACTGCTGCAACATCACACACAGCACTATGGCGCAGATTAACAATAACGTATCGTTCACATGGGGTAATATCTTTACCCACTTTTTCTGCAGCATATTGGAATCCATCAACATCCAGCAGCCGCGAACCAGGAAAAACAGGCCACTGATGACCGCAAACATCATGTGACTGTGTTTAAATGCGATATACATAACTTCCCCCGAAGCCAAACAATGAATCGAAATACAGCGCCATACGATAAGTTGATTATGCCCAACGGGCAACCACAATATGGACGATTCCAACAAACCTTCTCTGAAGTCAATCACCGGGACTTTGAATACCTTGATCCGATGGATCGGCCAGCCAACCGGTTGCAGAGACACTTTGGGTTCAATCAGTTTCACTTTATTGGCCTGCACAGTGAGGACTATACCCTGGCCTGTGCCATTGCGAACGTGCAATACGTAGCCACCGCATTCATTTACCTGTTCGACCACCAATCCGGCCAGTTGCACCCGTACCGGTTCATTCAACCCTTGGGGCGACACTGCCAACTCTCCCCCCGCCCATTCTCCGGCCTCAGCCAGTTTCGCAAAGGGGCTGCCCAGTTTCGGATTCAGGCCTTGGAGCGCCCCAACCGCTATCGACTGAACGTCAGCATTGCTGATCGGGTACAGGTGGACGTGGAGTTGACCCAACCGGAGACGTTCGAGCCCGTCACCGTCTGCAGCCGGGCCGGTTACAATGGTTGGGCCTTCACTCAAAAACACACCACCCTGACCGTAACAGGTCACGTACTATGGCAGGGGTTGAATATCCCGCTTGATGGCAACAAGGTTACCGGCAGCAGCGACTGGAGCTGCGGGTTTATGCAGCGGGAGACCGCCTGGAACTGGTCCAGCATCTCCGGCATCCTTCCCGATGGAAAGCGCTTGGGATTAAACCTCGCCTGCGGCGTGAATGAAACCAGCTTCAACGAGAACACGCTCTGGATTGACGGACGCGCTCACGCCCTGGCTCCAGCGCATTTTGAATTCAACCGGAAAAACCGCATGGAAACCTGGCACATCACCAGCTCAGATGGCGCTGTTGATCTCAGGTTCAACCCTGAGGGCTGTCACCGGGAAAAGATCAACGCCCTATTGGTCGCCTCCAATTTTTCACAGCTCCCAGGGAAGTATTTCGGAACCGTGACCGACAACGATGGTCATAGTTACCAAGTGCAAGGCATCAATGGCTTGATTGAAGATCACTACGCTAAATGGTGACTTCACCCCATTAAAAACAAAAAGGCCGCAACACTGTGCGGCCTTTTTGTTTGGACCAGATGATTCAGACTTATTGCGCGGTGTAAATCACCTTGATCCCTTCCGTTACGGCAGAAGAATCGATATAGCCAATGGCATCTTCTTCTTCCAACACCGTTTCAACCACTTCAGCATCATCAAAATACTGCTTGGGCGGCTTGCCTTTACCGGTGAAGATCAGGCGCGACCAGTAAGCATTGAGTTGCGCGGGCGTCTTATCCACGACTTTTTCGTAGAAGGTATCCCGGGCTTCATTGCCTTCGGACTGATCAACCGGTGTGACCGACACACCACCGATCTCGTTGCGTTTGCCCAGAAATACCTGTTGGATTTCATCGGCGCTTGCAGTGCTAATGGATGAACTGGCATTCACGATCACCACCACCTCAGCCGAAGCGAAGGTTGCAGCCATCATCAATCCAGCCGTGCTCAGTACTCGTGCGAGTTTCAATTTGATAGTCATTATCTGCTCCCCCCTTAAAATACTGCATCGATTGAGAAGGAGTAGATAGCGGTATGGTTACCCGCCGCGTCTGGATCGCCGGAGAATCGACCGTTGCTGTGGCCGTCAACAGTCGTAAAACCGTTGAACGTCTCCAGCGCGCCAACACCTGTAACTTCCGTTCCATAGTTCAGGTACTGGTAGGTGTTTGCTCCAAAGTTTTCGTAGTGTGTCGCCTGCAGTTTGGCTTTAACTCGTGGATTGATGTCGTATACCAAGCCGATGGTGACGGATTGCTGTTCCTGTATCTGATCTTCCATCGAATTGTAGATAGTCTGGCTATAACCAATCACCGCATCATGCAATGCATCACGCTGCCCCAGAACCGAGAGTTCGCAGCCAGTCGCTACTGCATCCAGAGTCGGGCAAAGTGAGGATGTGATGATTCCGTTGGTTACACCAAGTCCAGCATAGTCGCTATTGAAATAGCCGTTGGTTGCCACCAAGCCGGGGTTCGGTACACCGACAACGCCCGCTGAGCTATACATTGCCTTACCCACCGCATCCGCGTATTCCTGGATCGCGCGTATACGATCATCCGCCTTGGAATCCGTCTGGAACTTGGAGAAGGTCAAGTGCGGCATCCACTTGCCGAAACGATAACCCACCGTGATATAGCCCGCATCACCTACCGGCTGGAAGGTTTCCGCCGAAAGGTTCGCAATCTCACCCATCACCAGCAGGCTGCCGTCGTCATACATAAAGCCGGCACTGATGTAATCCGTCCGGATGTTTTCTGTGCTGATTTCCAGATTCCCTGGGTCCGCCACACCGTAAGCCGGACCGTAGGTTGACTCTGCTTCTTGCATGGCAGGCACCAGGCTGTCCGCTACGCCACCCTCATCTGGATCGGTTCTCAGTGTGGAGCGGTTGTAACCGACGCGGAAGGTAAATGAATTCCAATCGGCAGTTAAGTTAGCACCCCAGGATGGGCTGGAAATAAAGTCGGCTTCCAGCTGCTCAGTACGCCCTGTTGATTGCCCCGCATAAGCCTGGGCAGCAAAGTTAACTGAACCCACGTTGAAACTGTACACACCGGAAATACCATCGGTGGTGGTCGCGGGTATGTTATACAACTCCAGCGGTGGAATGATCCAAGGCAGGGCATAACCTACGTCGAGGTATTCCGACAGCAGGTAATAAGGCAGACGCTGTCGACCGAATTTCAAGGCCAGATTGTCTGTCGCCTGCCAGCCGAGATACGCCCACTCTGCCTGCAGGTCGTAGCCATTGGCTCCGCGACTCAGCAGCTGCACGGTAGCATCCCAGTCTTCGGTGATTTCAAACGTCATTTGAACGCCGGCTTTTGAAATCGCACTGGAACGGGTATCGTCATCGATCCCGTAGAAAGGCTCATAGACATCGTCGCCGTCATTTACCGCTGCACCCGCCGTCATGAAGCCGTTGATTTGCAGACGGTCAGCCGCATCGGAAATTCGGGATCGGTTTTCTTTTACAGCGGCTCGAGTACCTTTGAGCCGATTCTCCAGTCGTTTAATTTGCTTTTCTTGTTGCTCTAACCTCTTTTCCAGGTCCGCAGTGGTCGCAGCGAGCACCGGCAGACTGGAAAAGCAAAGAGTTATAGGCAACAAGGCTAAGGTTGTCTTCTTCTTAACCATTGTTGTTTCCTTTAGTTTTTAGACAAAACAACCACCACCACATTTAAGTCAGGAAGTCAGGCAGCACTGTGGTGGTGACTCAGACCTCGGCTGTCTACTTCGAAGTCTAGGTCAAATAGTCATAACATCAAAAAAAAATCCTAAAAAAGCAGCCACAACTTGCTGATTTTTTGAAGAAATACATGGAAGGAAGCCTATCACGAGCATTTTTTGACCTGACTCAATCAAGAGTATTTACGTTGCGGAAATGTTTGCTATGCTTTTCTTTCGGGCAAAAAAATGCCCGCTTGGGAGGCGGGCTAAGGGAATGCCCGATGAGGTCCGGGCGAGAAAGTACGCTAAAAATCAACAACAGGATTGGTCGGCACAACCAAAATTCTGTGTGTGGAGCTGCTAAACTGCATTTCTCCAACATGAAAGCAGGTTATCAATATTTTTTAGAATAAACATACTAAAAGACTGTTAAAAACGCCTCATCCGTCAACGCGTTAGCACCTGCGCTAAATCCACTCACGACTCAACCACTGAACTTCTGCGTCCACCACCTCCAGGATGAACGCCTCCAGGGCATTCTGCTGGCTTTCCAACTGCCTGCGACTGCTACCTACCATGACCAGAGCCATCCCCGCTCGTTGCCACTCCTCCTGGCTGGCAACCTCAGCAATCGAGACATTGAACTGTTGGCGCAGGCGGTCCCGCAGGCGTTGCACCACCTGCCGCTTCTGCTTGAGGGATTGGCTGTAGGGGATATGAAGCTCGAATTCAGAATAGAGAAGATATGCCGTATTCATAAATGATGTTTACAGAACCCGGCTCTGCGCCTGTTTTCCAATACAGGTCACTACAATGGCGTCCGTCACCTCCAATGTCAGCACCGAGCCATAATCCGGTTGGTAGCACACCAGGCTGGGGCGCTCCTGAGTGTGGCCCAGCACCGCATTCATCACCATAAAATGGGTGAACACCACCGAGTCTGGCGGCAACTGCCGGAGCGCGTCCAGAATGTTCTGCCGCCATTGCTGCAATTCGGCCGGGGCACCCTCCCAGGGCTGCTGGGCACAGCTTCGCAGCCAGGCTAAACGCTCTGCTAGCGATATGTCTACCGGAGAAGGAATTTCACGAAATGCTGTGGAGACCTGAATCGGGATTCCCAAAGCCTGGCTCAGGGGGATTGCAGTTTCACGAGCCCGACACAGCGGGCTACTGACAATATGCTGGACCGGCAACCCATCGAACTGCGCCGGCAGGGACTGCGCCTGAAGCAACCCCCGCTCACTCAGACCAGGGTCCGGGTTCTCTTCCCAACTGGCGGCAGCCTCACCATGACGAACCAAATAGAGTGTAGTCATGGCGCAAGACTACCGCAGTTTCAACCACCTTGCATCAGAATTGCCAGGTGTAGCTGGCTTCAATCAGGAGCGCATCCACAGAAGTTTCCACGTCCAAGCCCGCATAGGGGTTGTAGAGGATGTTGTTGTAGATATCCATGCTGTTGGCGTTGGTGCTGCTGCCGGCAGGGATATCCGCTTCGGCGTGCATGTAGCCGATGGCAAAGTCGAAGTGCTTGCCTTCCATCCAGTCATAACCAAAGCCAAAGGAGTAGAGGTTCGCGTCACCAAAGGGCAGCAACAACCCTTGCTTGTCATCGGGAATGGATGATTTACGGGGTTCCCAGCCGAAGCGCAATGTCAGACGGTCGTTGTACTGGTGCTCCACACCAAACGCCAGGTTCCAGGTGCTTTCGTAGTGACGTGGAATGATGAGCGTATCCGAAGTGGCGTATTCCGGCGCCAGGGCTGCGGCAACACCGTTGAATTCCTGCTTGGTGTCATACTCGATTTTCAAGCCTTCCCAAACTGCCCAGTCGGTCCATTTGGCATCAATGTTTACCTTCCACTTGGGTAACACCCGCACGCTGATACCGGTGGAGAAGTGTGCCGGGTACTTCAGCTCCACGGTGGCGTCACCGGTTTGTTCCGCCAAGCCAACGGGCAACCCCAGGGGGATGGCCAAGAACCCCAATTCATCGTGAATCGCCCCGAACACACCCTGCCAATCCTCGGAATAGGTCATGCGGTAGCTGCCGGTCATACGCTGATTGGCCTCGGTCTGATACACAAAGCCCCAGGTAAACCAGGGAGTCGGTTCCCACAGGGCACCAAACACCGCATTCACCGACAACGGGGTTTCCACATCGATTTCCAAACCCACCGCGTATTCAAACGGGCTCATGCTCTGACCACAGAAAGTCAGCAGTCCGGACAAACAGTCGGTCTGATCATCCAACTGGGTTAACAGGGTGTTTATCACACCCAGGGCCACGTGGCTGACCCGCAGATCCGTATAGGCAGCGATCCCGGAATAAGAGAAGTGAATACCGGCACCCACCGACCATTCGTCATTCAATTTAAAGCCGATTGTGGGGGAAAAATAGGTGAGCCGGGTTAGGGCCATCTCTTTACCCATAAACTGCCCGGGATCGCCGTCATCGCGTTTGTAGCCTGCTGCCAGCGGGGCAAAAACGGATGTTCCCAAGGTGTAATCCGTGCCCTCCGGGCGGAACGCGGCACCACCGGTAGGCACGATCATCATGGGCAGGGGCCACTCCTGTGGACCATCCACAAAGGGGATCTTCAGCATGATGGTATCGGTTTCACTGTGGGAGTTTTCAACCGGATCGGTCTCCCCCAATGCCCAATTATCGATCTGCTGTTGGGCATCCGGATGATAATTGCCGAAATCCGCTTGAATCAAAAAATAGGCTAGCGTCAGTTTGAACAAGCCCTCCCGACCATGGACGCGAGCCAGACCAGCGGGGTTGTAGTGAATGGAATCAACGCCTGGAGGATCTGCTGTAACTGCGTTCCCCAAAGACAAGGCTCTTGGGTTGCCAATGGTGAGATTCTCCGAGATGGCGGCATAACTCATGGAAGATACCGACACTAATGCGGACGCAAACGCGCCCTTAAGCCAGCCTAATCCCTGCCGGCTTTCCAAAAACTTGACCATGGAATCCCTCTACTTACCAAAAAGCCCAAAGCCGGGCCTTAACTCATTGTTCTTATTAGTTACAATATCGTCCCAACTGAGTTCGCTACTGGCCTTCAACGCCAAAATTTACGTTGTCTGAGCGCTCAATCAGTGAGACATTATTTAGTGTTTGTCCAGTCTATAGGGTCAGATAAACTTTTCAAGTTGTTTTTTGTATGCCTGATGAACACCCAACTTTTCTTTAAATTTCATTAAATTAGATGCATTTCTCGTTTGTGGGAGGGCATTGTTTCCGGTTTGAGTTACACTTATGTAACGCTACGGATATTAGGTGCTTGATCTGTGTCTAAAGTCCGTAATAAGGTTGGATGGATACTGCTCAAAGTACCTTTGTATAGTTTGCAGCCATTTACGTCGCTGATGTTGGTAACGCCATGACACGAATAAAAACGTCTTCCCTGTGGACTCTTTCTTCCGTACTGCTGGTGCTGACCGTACTGGGCAGTGCTCAAGCCAGCATTCCACCGAGTGACGCGGTTCTCAAGCCCACCCGGGCACAAGCCATCACCTCCGTGCGCATACTGGATGGTGTGAATCGCTATCATATGCGCAAACACGAATTGGATGACGCGTTGTCCAGCGAGTTTCTCGATAACTACCTGGCCTCCCTGGATGGCGGCAAGGCTTACTTTATGGCTTCGGACATCCAGGAGTTTGAACGCTATCGCGCGCAACTGGATGACGCCCTGCAGCGCTCCAATTTGCAGCCGGCCTTCGAAATCTTCAACCGCTACCAGCAGCGCATCAGCGAACGACTCGAATACTCCATCGACTTGCTTTCCAAAGGGATTGATTCCTTTGATTTTTCCATCGATGAAACCCTCGAACGGGATGCAAAAAAATCGGACTGGGCCAAGAACCGCAAAGAACTGGACGACTTGTCCCGGCGGCGCCTCAAGGACACCATCATCACCATGCGCCTGATGGGGAAAACCGATGAGGAAATCCAGGAGACCCTGGACCGACGCTTCCGCAATCAACTGAACCGGGTAAAGCAGGCCAACAGCGAAGACGCGTTCGAAATTTACATGAATGCCTTCACCCAGATTTATGATCCCCACACCCAGTATTTCTCCCCCAAGGTTTCCGAAAACTTCGATATCAATATGAGTCTGCAACTGGAAGGCATCGGAGCAGTACTGCAGAGCGACGACGAATACACCAAGGTAGTCAGCCTGGTCACCGGTGGGCCCGCGGAAAAAGGCCAGCAACTGAAAGAGGCCGACCGTATTATCGGTGTGGGTCAAAGCCGCAATGAAATCATCGACGTAGTGGGCTGGCGCCTGGACGAAGTGGTGCAGCGCATCCGCGGCAAGAAAGACACCATGGTGTTTCTGGAAATCATTCCGGCCGACGCCAAAAGCGACGCTCACACCAAAGTGATCAGCATCAAGCGGGACACGGTCAATCTGGAAGACCGGGCAGCTCAATCTGAAGTAATGGAAATTGATTCCCCCGCCGGTAAAAAGAAGATCGGTGTTATCAACGTCCCCACCTTCTACGCCAACCTGGAGTGTCTGAAGAACGCGGGCAGTCAGTGCCGCTCCACCACCATTGACGTGGCTCACCTTATCGAATCGCTCAAGCTGCAACAGATCGACGGCCTGGTCATCGACTTGCGCAACAACGGCGGCGGCTCACTCACGGAAGTGAATCAAATGCTGGGCCTGTTCATCAAAACCGGCCCCACGGTACAGATCAAATCCTTCAACGGCAGCATTGAAGTACTTGAGGATCACGACCCGGATGTACTCTATGACGGTCCTTTAGCGGTGATGGTTAACCGGCTGAGTGCATCTGCCTCCGAAATTTTCGCCGGCGCCATTCAGGATTACCAACGTGGCATCATCGTGGGCGACCGCACGTTCGGCAAGGGCACCGTCCAGTCACTCCAGCCATTGAACTACGGCTCCCGGGGCGACCGACTGAAAGTGACCATGGCCAAGTTCTATCGCGTATCCGGCGTCAGCAACCAGCACGCGGGCATCGTGCCGGATATTGAATACCCCAGCCTGATTGATCACGAAGAAATTGGCGAAAGCTCCCTACCCCACGCGTTACCGTCAGATCAGATCCGCCCTGCCCGCTACCACCGGAACCCATTGCTGGAAACCAATCTGACCTATTTGCGTACCGCCCACGAGGAACGCGCCAGCCATAACCCCGAGTTCCAATACATCAAGGATCAGATGGCCAGTATTGAATCTGCCAGATCCAAAACCAATGTGAGCCTGAATTGGAATGCACGCCAGCAGGAAAAGCAGGTGCTGGAAAAGCGCCGCCTGACCATCGAAAACAAACGCCGGGAAGCACTGGGCAAGGCCCCCTTCAAAACCTATGAGGAACTGCAGGCCAGCCTGGAAGAAAAGTCAGAACAAGCTGCAGCCAAACACGGCGAGCTCGAAATAGATTATGAGCTGAAAGAAACCGGCCAGATACTCACGGATTATATTGCCCTACAGCCTCCCCAGACCCGGATGGCGCAACATTAATGGCCTTTGAATTACACCCGCAACTGGCAGCCGATACGATCCTGGTTCGAGAGGAAAGCGACCTGCTCCTGTTAATGATGGATGATGCCCAGTACCCCTGGTTCATCGTGGTCCCCAAGCAGGTGCAGATCACCGAATGGCATGATTTGGATCAGGCGATGCAAATCAGGCTGCACCTGTATTGTGTTGAACTGGGGAAAGCCGTAACCGCCGCTTTTGGCAGTACCAAAATCAACACAGCGGCTCTGGGCAACATGGTCAGCCAGCTGCATGTGCACGTAATAGGACGCCGGCAACAGGACCCAGCCTGGCCGAAACCGGTCTGGGGACAGGCTCCACGAATTCCAATGGAACAAGAAGAAATCAAAACCCGCACCCATTCCCTGAATCAATATTTTTCCGGGCGTTGAACACCACTGGCTAAGAGCGGGTCATCAACACGAACAAGGATTGCATGCGCGCACAGGTTCCCGTTAATTGGGTTATGACTCGGCTATTGCTGGGAGCAGCAATACTTCTATTTTCCGGTTCTCTCCATGCAGCAACCGAAGCCGTGGTTATTGATGAGTCCCACAGTGTCCACGAGCTCTCCCCCGAACTTGAAATCCTCGAGGACCCCGATGGCACTCTGAGAGTCAGCGATTTTCTAAAACAACGGGAGCGCTACCAGTGGTTCCGGTCAGCCGACGCCGTGCCCAATCTCGGGTACAGCCAATCTGTGTATTGGTTCCACAGCATCATAGTGAACCAGCACGATCAGCGTAAAGAGTGGCTGCTGAATGTGGATTACCCTTTGATCGATTACCTGGATGTGTATTTTGTCCGTGATGGCGAAATCCTGCAGGTATTCCATGTGGGAGACAAGCTCCCCCATGAACACCGCCCCATTGATCACCGCAACTTCCTGTTCCCGATCACTTTGCCGGAAGGCGTTCCCACCGAACTCTATATTCGGCTGGAAACCCAAGGCTCGGTCAAAATGCCACTCTACTTGTGGGAAGAAGCCGAGTTCATCAAATCCGATCAGAGCTTCATGTTGGGTCAGGGACTCTTCATCGGCGGCATGCTGATCATGTTCTTCTACAACCTGTTCCTGTTCTTTGTGGTGCGCAACCCATCCTACATTTACTATGTGGCCTATTTACTGTTTCAGATGTTCGCCTTTGCTTCCTGGCGCGGCTTCGGCTTTCAGTACCTCTGGCCCACCTGGCCCACCTGGAATCAGATCTCCATCGTGTTCTTTCTGGGTGGTACTTTTACCTTCGCGTTGCTGTTTTCCATATTTTTTCTGGAAGTGCGCAAACATACGCCCAGACTTTTCTATGTGATGGCCACCGGTGCCCTAACCGGGCTCACGATCATGATCTCAAGCTTTGTGGGCAGTTACAGTTTTCTGCTGCAGACCTGCATGATCATGTTAATTGCGACCGTGCTGTTGAACCTTTCTGCCGGCATCCTGGCCTGGAGGCACGGCGCCCACGTGGCACGTTACTACACCTGTGCCTGGTTGATCGTGGCTACCGGATTCACCCTGTTCGCCCTGAATTACACCGGCGTTCTACCCAGCAATTTCCTCACCGAAAACGCCGCGCAGATTGGTGCAGCCATAGAGGTTGCCCTGCTGTCCATGGCATTCGGCAGCTTCTTCACCGAGGAGCGAAAAGCCAAGGCCAAAGCACAGACACAGCTGCTGGAAAAAATGCGGGAAGCATACAAAGCCCAGGCAGCCAGCACGGCCAAAAGTGAATTCCTGGCCAAGATGAGCCATGAAATCAGAACCCCCATGAACGGGGTGATTGGCATTGCGGAACTGTTGCGGGAAACGGAGCTGACGCGGGAGCAAAAACGTTACGTAGACACTATCTATAATTCCGGCAACGCCCTTCTCCATCTGATCAATGACATTCTGGATCTATCCAAAATTGAGGCCAAACGGATGGACCTGGAGCGCATCCCATTCAACCCCCATGATCTGATTGCGGAGTGTCTCTCGGTATTCCAGAGCAAGGAACTTTCCAGCAATCTGAGCTTTTACACCCGGGTGGCCAAGGACATACCCGACGTACTGATCGGCGACCCCACCCGACTGCGCCAGGTACTGCTGAACCTGATGAGTAATGCGGTGAAGTTCACCAAACACGGCAGTATTGGCATCATCGCAAAACTGGATTCAAAAACGTCAAACCGCGTCAGTATCGGCTTCCAGGTGAAAGACACCGGAATCGGGATTTCGCGCGACGTACAGAAAAACCTGTTCACTCCTTTCACCCAGGCGGACAGCTCCACCACTCGCCGATATGGCGGAACCGGACTCGGCCTGTCGATTTGTAAGGAGCTTGTGCACATTATGAATGGGGACATAGGCGTGGAAAGTGAGTCCGGCAAGGGGTCCACATTCTGGTTCAACTGTCGTTTTGAAGTGGGCAAGAACAGTGACTTGCCCCTGGACACTCAGCGTCATGCACCCACCTCTATATCCACCTCGGAAAAAATGAACCTGAAGCTTCTGGCGGCGGAAGACAATGAAGTCAATCGCGTGGTGGTGAAAGGGCTGATGACAAAGCTGGGCATAGAGGCGGAATTTGCCACCAATGGCAAGGAAGCACTGGAATACTACCAGGAGCATCACCATGAAATCGATGTGGTATTAATGGACTGCGAGATGCCTGAGATGGACGGCTATGCTGCCACCCGCCACATTCGGGAATATGAAATGCATAACCAATTGCCCAGAAAACCGATCATTGCGGTTACCGCTCACGCTGTAGGGGAATCCCGGGAGCTGTGTTTACAGGCTGGAATGGACGAGTACATTACCAAACCCATTCGCATCGACGCACTGCGTGAAAAAATACAGCAGACCATGGAAGAGAACAAAGCGCTTTCGATTTAAGGTTCTGCTTATTTGAACTCTTCATCAAAGCGACGGAGCAACCCCACCACCGGGTCAGAGTAAACGTCCAGTTCTGCGAAATATTCCTCTGCCATGGGAGCCACCTCACAATTCGGAGGCAATGGATGCTGGCCCTCCAGAATGGCCCGGAACCTGGCAACAAACACCCATTGCAACCACTGACCAAAATTCATCGTATCGTAAAAAAACGGTAACTGACTCTCAAAGGCCGGCGCCGGTGGTGATTGTGTCTCCCACAAATCCATTTCCCGCATCTCCGTTTCCAGATTCGTCAACAATGACAAAAGCAGCTCTCGATCTGCCATAATTAACCCTTCACTCAAGTGAACCTCTGGACAATAATACACTCACAATAAGATTATCCCAATGTAACCGGAAGACGGTGCTTCTAATGAAAACCATGTATTTCAAGTCACTTCTCCTGGGCAGCTCTCTGTTCCTCGGAGCCGCAGCCGCTCAGGCGGAAATTCTCACCCTGCAGCGAACCTACGAGCTGGCTGAGAAAAACGACCCTCAGTGGGCCGCTGCCAAGAACACCTATCTGGCCAACCAACAGGTTATTGACCTGAACCGGGCAGGCCTGCTACCCCAGATCAATCTGAGTGGTAACCTGGCCAAGACCGATGTGGAATACGAAGATCTGGGCGATGACGATTACGACAGCCATGGCTATTCCGCCAATCTGAGACAGCCACTGTTCCGGCTCGACAACTGGCACACCTACCAGCTTGGCAAGGCCCTTGACAGCCAATACGGTTCCGAATTCCAGGACATCAAGGAAGAGTTCTATCTGCGCACCGTCACCCGTTACCTGGAAGTACTGCGGGCCAACGCTAACCTCTCCTATCGTAAGGCCGAACAGGAAGCCATCGCCCGCCAACTGGAACAAAGCAAACAGCGCTTCGAAGTGGGCCTGGTGGCCATCACCGATGTCCATGAAGCCCAGGCCGCCTACGACACAGCTGTCAGCGCCCGCATCAGTGCCGAGAGCGCACAGTTTGTTGCCTTGCGCCTGCTGGAAACCATCACCGGCACCACGGTGGACAATGTTGTGGACTTGAGCCTGGATCTTCCGGTAACCGTGCCGGAGCCGCTGGATCTGAACCAGTGGCTTGAGCGAGCCCAGGCCAGTAACGCCAACCTGCAAGCGGCAATTTATGCCGCCGAGGCCGCCCAGGAGAACTACAAGAGCCAGCGAGGCAAACACGCTCCCACGCTGGATTTGGTTGGGACCCACGCCTATTCCAGCAGCGACGCCCAGTCCCTCACCACCAACTCCACCAGCCCGGACACCACCAGCAACATCATCGCCCTGGAGCTGCAGGTACCCTTGTACAGTGGCGGCTCCATCAGCGCCAACCGCCGTCAGAGCCAGTATCAATTTATGGCGGCCCAGGACCTGGAACACCAGGCGCGCCGCGAGGCGATTCAGGATGTCACCAACTATTACCAGTTGACCATCGCCAACGTCGCGGAAGTAAATGCCCGCAAGCAAAGCACCAACTCCGCCAGAGTAGCCCTCGAAGCCACCCAGGCCGGTTATGAAGCTGGAACCCGGACTATTGTGGACGTATTGAACGTGCAGAGAAATCTGTTCCAGAACGAGCGTGATTACACCAACGCCCGCTTCGATTATGTGCTGAATTCGTTAGCCTTGAAACGAGAGGCCGGTATGCTGACCAGCGATGAAATCCTGGCGCTGGAACAATGGATGGAAAAGTAAACCTGACAAAAAAAGGGCTCGCAAGAGCCCTTTTTTATGGTCGCCATTTTACGTTTACCTTGGCACGATCCTATCGATTGTGCTTGTCGAAATTCCGTTTTGCCCCCCACACCAGCAACTTCTGGTACCCCGTGGGCAGCAAACGTTGCACACTGTCGATCACATGAGCATCGGCCCCGATCAGAATCCTGGGCTTGTTTTTACGGACTCCATCAATAATAGTCAGAGCAGCCTGCTTGGGCGTGGTACGTGCGGCTTTATCGAACATTTTTACCATCTTGTCGCGGTCGCTGGTACTGGCTTTGCCCACTTCGCCAATGCGCCCACTGCGCACGATATTGGTCTTAATACCCCCAGGATGCACACAGGACACCATGACATTGGCGCCCTCAATTTCCATTTCCTCCCTGAGGGATTCCGTAAAACCCCGCACCGCAAACTTGGCTGCGTTGTAGGCACTCTGGGTCGGCACGCCGATCATACCGAAGACACTGGACACATTAACCACATGCCCTTCCCCGGCCTGCTTCAGATAGGGCAGGAACGCCTTGGTGCCATACACCACACCCCAAAAGTTGATATTCATGAGCCATTCCAGATTCTCATAGGTCATGGCTTCTACGGTTTCACTCAGTGCCACGCCCGCATTGTTGAAAATCAGATTCACCCGCCCATGTTCTGCCACCACCTGGTCAGCCCAAGCATACACTGCGGCTCGATCCGCCACATCCAACACCGTGGAGCTTGAGCGAGTACCCATGGATTGCAATTGGCCCACCGTGTCCTGCAAGCCGGCCTCATTTTTGTCGGAGAGCGCCAAGTCGCACCCCAACTTTGCCAACTCCACGGCCAATGCCTGCCCGATCCCGGACCCGGCTCCGGTAATGGCCGCCACTTTCCCCTGTAAATTTTTCATGGTGAACCCCACTGCTTTATGGATATCCCGCCATCGTATACGAATTGTTTAGTGAACAAAACCGAGACCTGAAAACAGGCATAAAAAAAGGCGACCACTTTCCAGCGGTCGCCTTTTTTAGGACAACGTTGACAATTACTTGTCGGCGTTTTCCAGTTGTTGCTTGATCAGATCACCGATGGTCTTCGGTGCGGCTTCTTGAGCCTGGGTCTGGTTCAGCGCTTTCATGGCTTCTTTCTCATCCGCCATGTCTTTTGCTTTCACAGACAGACTGATCACGCGGTTCTTGCGGTCAACACTGATGATACGGGCTTCAACCTGATCACCTTCGTTCAGGTGAGAACGGGCGTCTTCCACACGATCGCGGCTCAGCTCAGAGGCCTTCAGAGTGGCTTCAACACCATCCACCAGCTCAACAATGGCGCCTTTGGCATCAACAGACTTCACAGTACCGTTGACGATGGCACCCTTGTCGTTCTCCTGAACGTACATGGCAAATGGATCCTGTTCCAGTTGCTTGATACCCAGGGAGATACGCTCGCGTTCCGGATCAACGGACAGGATAACGGTATCGATTTCGTCGCCTTTCTTGTATTCACGAACCGCTTCTTCTCCAGGCAGATCCCAGGAGATGTCAGACAGGTGAACCAGACCGTCGATGCCGCCGTCCAGGCCGATGAAGATACCGAAGTCAGTGATGGACTTGATCTTACCGGAGATCTTGTCGTTCTTATTGAACTTGGTGCCGAACTCTTCCCATGGGTTGGGTTTGCACTGTTTGATACCCAGGGAGATTCGACGACGCTCTTCGTCGATGTCCAGAACGATCACATCCACTTCTTCGCCGATGGATACGACTTTGGAAGGATGTACGTTCTTGTTGGTCCAATCCATTTCGGAAACGTGCACCAGACCTTCAACGCCTTCCTGCAGTTCAGCAAAGCAGCCGTAGTCGGTCAGGTTGGTGACCTTGGCTTTCACGCGGCTACCTTCTGGGTAGCGCTGAGTGATTTCAACCCAAGGATCAGAGCCCAACTGCTTGAGGCCCAGGGACACACGATTGCGCTCGCGATCGAACTTCAATACTTTTACATTGATCTCGTCGCCCACTTCCACGATTTCGCTCGGGTGCTTGATGCGCTTCCAAGCCATATCGGTGATGTGCAACAGACCGTCGATACCGCCCAGATCCACAAACGCACCGTAATCGGTGAGGTTCTTGACGATACCCTTGACTTCCATTCCCTCTTGCAGTTTTTCCAGCAGCGCTTCGCGCTCTGCACTGTTCTCTGCTTCCAGAACCGCACGACGGGAAACCACCACGTTGTTGCGCTTGGCATCCAACTTGATGACTTTGAATTCGAGTTCTTTGCCTTCCAGGTGCAGAGTGTCACGCACCGGACGAACGTCAACCAAAGAACCGGGCAGGAACGCACGTACGGATTCGATATCCACAGTGAAGCCACCTTTGACTTTACCGTTGATGATACCTTTAACCACTTCGTCTGCTTCGAAGCAGGCTTCCAGACGCTTCCAGGATTCAGCACGCTTGGCTTTCTCGCGGGACAGGCGGGTTTCACCCCAACCGTCTTCCAGAGATTCCAGAGCCACGTCGACTTCATCGCCAACATTGATTTCCAGTTGGCCACCGTCACCGATGAATTGATCACGGGGAATCACGCCTTCTGATTTCAGGCCGGCGTATACAGTAACCCAGTCATCGTCGATCGATACGATGGTACCTTTGACGATGGACCCCGGGGTCATGTCCAGTTCTTTTAAACTTTCTTCAAATAGTTCGGCAAAGCTTTCGCTCATGTGTTTTACCTGTCATTAATAGCTAACCCCGTTAGGATTCGGCATTAGCCAATCCGCCATACGCTACCAGCACCGTACGGGTTGTTTTTACTCAGTTTTTCAGCGCCAGCTGGCAAATACGGCTCCGAAAAACGCCAAAAAGCGAATGAAGCTCACCCTGAGGCGAATCCCCATACGCTCTAATTCTTATATCCGGGTCTATGCCCGGGTTGACCTGTCTAATCCGCTTAGCGTGAGGGCCGGACGGATTACTTCACAAGGCCTTTGGTTCTGGCATGATTCATTAACTCGGTAAACACCTCATCGATTGTCATGTCAGTACTGTCAATAATGATGGCATCATCGGCTGCAACCAAGGGTGCCACTGAGCGATTCATGTCCTGGGCGTCCCGAGATTGTATCGCTGCTTGAAGGTCGGCTAAATTAGCACTCATGCCCTTCTCTTGCAACTGTTTGAAGCGTCTTTCCGCACGTTCCTCGACACTTGCCGTAAGATAGACCTTTAATTCCGCATCCGGGAACACCACTGTCCCCATATCCCGGCCATCCGCCACCAGGCCGGGGGCGTCCCGGAAATCGTGCTGACGCTGCAGCAGGCCGGCGCGCACGCTGGGCAAAGCGGCTACTTTGGACGCATCACGCCCCACTTCCTCAGAGCGGATGTCCTTGGTCACCACATCGCCTTCCAGCACAATTCGGATGGGCTGATCCGGATCATCCACCAGGAACTGCACGTCCATATTCTCAGCCAGGATCTGCAGGCTTTCTTCGTTGTCGAGGGACACTCCGTGGTTGCTGGCCGCCAGCGCCACCAACCGATACAGGGCGCCGCTGTCCAGCAAGTGCCAGTTCAGGGCCTTCGCCACCTTTTGGGCAATGGTGCCCTTGCCGGAGCCGCCGGGGCCATCAATGGTGATAACAGGGGCACTGGCTGGGGGGTTAGACATGGGATTCTCCTACTTCTGCGACATCCAGCTTCATACCGACTTTCCGTGACAATTCAACGAAATTGGGGAACGAAGTGGCAACGTTGGCACAGTTGTTAATGGTGATATCGGCCGTCGCCCGCAGGGCCGCCACAGCAAATGCCATGGCGATGCGATGGTCACCATGGCTCTCAACCACCCCACCGCCGATGGGGCCACCTTCGATGACAATGCCATCCGGGGTCGGGTTAGCCTGCACGCCCAGGGTTTGCAGGCCGTCCGCCATCACCTGGATGCGGTCACTTTCCTTCACTCGCAGCTCTTCGGCACCGGTCAATACGGTGGTGCCCTGTGCACAGGCTGCGGCTACGAATAACACCGGGAACTCATCAATGGCCAGTGGCACCTGATCTTCCGGAATATGAATCCCTTTCAAAGGCGCGTATTGCACGCGGATATCCGCCACCGGCTCGCCCCCCACCTCGCGGGGATTCAGAACCTCCAGATTGCCACCCATGGCTTTGAGGATGTTGATGATGCCGATGCGGGTTGGGTTGATGCCCACATGCTCCAACGTCAGGTCGGCACCAGGGGTAATACTGGCCGCTACCATAAAGAACGCAGCGGAGGAAATATCCGCCGGCACATCAATGGTGGTGCCACGCAGGCCACCGCCACCCACCAGGGTGATCCTGTTGCCTTCCGTGGTCACCGGATAGCCAAAACCGCGCAGCATTCGCTCAGTATGATCCCGGGTCGGGGCCGGCTCGGTGACACTGGTGGTGCCTTCCGCATAAAGCCCCGCCAGCAGGACACAGGATTTAACCTGGGCACTGGCCATGGGCATGTCGTAATGAATCCCTTTCAAAGGCTGGCCACCCTGTATTTTGAGTGGAGGGGTTCCATCCTCCCGGGATACCACCTGGGCGCCCATTTGCGCCAGGGGCTTGGTAACGCGCCCCATTGGACGGCGGGAGAGGGACTCATCGCCGGTCAATTCCACGTCAAATTTCTGGGCGGAGAGCAAACCCGCCAACAGTCGCATGGAAGTACCGCTGTTACCCAAATACAATGGACCATGGGGCGGCAGCAGACCATGCATGCCCACACCGTAGATTTTCACGTGGCCATTATTGGGGCCTTCGATGGTGACCCCAAGATCGCGGAACGTCTGCAGCGTTGCCAGGCTGTCTTCGCCTTCGAGGAAGCCGAACACCTCGGTAAGGCCGTCCGCCAGGGAGCCCATCATGATAGACCGATGGGATATGGATTTGTCGCCCGGCACTCGAATGGCACCTTTTACCTCACCGCCATGGTGAGCAGTGAACACAATGTTCTTTTCTGTCATAGTCTTACTGTATGCACGCTTTGCTAACATTTTGGTGAAGTGGTCACGGGCCACTTTGGCCCGGGTCATGATGCCGAGCATGGCCTGGGAATCCCCCTGCTCCACCGCGGCCCTGAATTCTTCCAATCCCCGGCCGAAGTGCCCGATCACGTCCAACAAAGACTGCCGGTTGGCGATGAAAATATCGTGCCACATAGTGGGGTCGCTGGAGGCAATGCGGGTAAAATCCCGAAAACCGCCGGCAGCGTACCGGAATATCTCCTGATTTTCATCTTCTTTGGCCAAAGTATCCACCAGGGAGAACGCCAGCAAATGGGGAAGATGGCTGGTGGCGGCCAAAACGCCGTCGTGCTGCTCCACACTCATGGTAAGCACATCCGCCCCCATTCCGCGCCACAGATGGGCCACCATGCTCAAGGCGTGGGGATCGGTATCAGGCAGGGGGGTAAGGATGACTTTGTGGTTCTGGTAGAGGTCCACCTTGGCAGCTTCAACACCGCTGCGCTCGGACCCGGCAATCGGGTGGCCAGGGACAAACCAGGGGGGAATGTGACCGAACACTGACTGGGCGGCGGCCACCACGTTGCCTTTGACGCTGCCGCCGTCGGTCACCACCGTGTTGCCGTCCAGGGCCGGTGCCATGGCGCGCAACAAGGTTTCAGTGGCGCCGATGGGTGCCGCCAGCATCACCAGATCCGCACCGGCCACCGCCTGCTGGATATCCGGTTCCGCCCGATCGATGACGCCCAGTTCCAGGCCTTTTTCCAGGGTGCTGCGGGAGCGACTGCAACCCACCACCTCGCGACACAGGCCGTGGGCCTTGAGGCCGAGGGCAAAGGAGCCCCCGATCAGACCCAATCCCACAATCACCACGCGGTCCAGGGGCTGAGTCAGGCTGGTGTCCTTAATCATTGCCCCAGCACGCGTTCCAACGCTGCGAGGCAACGCTGGTTTTCCTGGGGTAATCCGATGCTGATGCGTAATGAGTGGGTCATGCCGTAGTTTGCCACCGGACGAACGATGACGCCTTCCTGCAGCAGCTTCTGATAGACACTCATGCCTTCAACCGAAAAGTGCACCGTGATGAAATTCCCCGCCGATGGAATGAAATCCAGGCCCAGGGACTGGAAACCGGCAACATACTGCGCCATCCCTTCGCTGTTCACCGAGCGGCTGCGGGCCAGATAATCCTCGTCTTCCAGGACTGCGGTGGCGGCAGCCAGTGCAAAGGAATCCACATTGAAAGGTTGTCGAACCCGATTCAACACATTGGCCACCTGCGGATCTGACAGGCTGTAGCCGACCCGCAGCGCCGCCAGTCCATAGGCTTTGGAAAAAGTGCGGGTGACGATCAGATTGGGATACTGGTCCAGGTAAGCCAAACCATTCAGAGCATCTGAGCCCTCTTCCACGTACTCAATGTAGGCCTCGTCCAGCACCACCAGTACGGTTTCCGGCACCTTGCTCATGAAGGTTTCCCATTGGGCCCGTCCAAAGGACGTTCCAGTGGGATTGTTGGGATTGGCGATGAACACCACTTTGGTCTGGCCGGTGATTGCTGCCGCCATCGCATCCAGGTCATGGCCCCAGTTTTTGGCGGGAGTGACCACCGCCCTGGCACCACAGGCCTGAGTAGCAATGGGGTACACGGCAAAGGCATATTGGGAGAACACGGCCTCATCACCGGGCGCCAGGAATGCCCGAGCGATCAAATCCAATACATCATTGGAGCCATTGCCCAGGGTGATGGTGTCGGCCTTTACACCAAGTTTGGACGACAAGGCCTGCTTCAGCTGGAAGCCGTTACCGTCAGGATATCGGGTCAGCTCTGACTTGACCTGATTCAGCGCTGCCAGTACTCGCGGACTCGGGCCCAGGGGGTTTTCGTTGCTGGCCAACTTGATGATGTTGCGAATACCCAGCTCACGTTCCAGCTCTTCAATGGGTTTTCCAGGCACATAGGGCGTCAAACCCTGCACACCGGGAGTCGCCAAAGCAATAAAATCACATGCCATATCAAAGCACCGCTTTCGGGTAGGAGCCCAGTCGTTTTACATACACGGCCATTTCCTCCACACGCTTGAGGCAACGCTTGATTGCCTCGGTGCTTTCATGGCCCTCGAAATCAATGAAAAACAGGTACGCCCAAGTGCCGTCCTTGGAGGGTCGGGTTTCCACCCGGGTGAGCATGATCCCGGCCTCGTGGAACGGAGCCAATAATTCGTAGAGTGCCCCGGGCTTGTTTTTCATCGACACGATGATGGAGGTCTTGTCCTCACCGGAGGGCGGCACCTGCTCCCGACCCACGATCAAAAATCGCGTGCTGTTGTGGGGATTGTCCTCGATATTGGACGCCAGCACCTTAAGCCCGTACATTTCCGCTGCCACTTCCCCGGCAATGGCGGCTGCATTCCATTCGCTTTTCATGCGCCGGGCGGCGTCCGAATTGCTGCTGACGGGGATACGGTCTGCCGTGGGATAGTGCGCATCCAGCCATTGCCGGCATTGGGCAAAGGACTGTTGATGGGAGTATATGCGGGTAATGGCGTCTTCCCGGGTGTTGGGCCCCACCATCAAATGATGATGAATGCGCAGCTCCACCTCGCCGCAGATGCTGACATTGGCATGGGTAAAGGAATCCAGCGTGGTATTGACGACACCCTCGGTGGAGTTTTCCACCGGCACCACGCCATAATGGGCACTACCGGATTCCACCTCACGGAAGACTTCATCGATGGTGGCCATGGGAGCGGTTTTCACCGCATGGCCAAAATGCTTCTGCGCCGCCGCCTGGGTAAAGGTGCCTTCCGGCCCCAGATAGGCAATGGACATGGGTTCTTCCAAAGCCAGACAGGCCGACATGATCTCGCGAAACAAGCGTGCCATGGACTCATCACCCAAGGGCCCGACGTTACGTTCCATAACCCGTCGCAGTACCTGGGCTTCCCGTTCGGGACGATAGAACACTGCTTTCTCACCCTCGGCCATGGCGCCCTGTTTGACATCCGCCACCTGCTGGGCACAGTGTGCACGCTGGTTTATCAGTTCCTGAATCTGCTGATCCAGTTGGTCAATGGTGTCCCGCAATGTTTCCAGTGTGGGTTTGGAATCAGACATGCTCTCGGACTAACCCCTTCGTTGCGCAAAGTCTTTCATGAATTCAATCAGTGCATCCACCGCTTCCATGGGCACGGCATTGTAGATACTGGCTCGCATGCCACCCACAGACCGGTGTCCTTTCAGGTTCAGCAAACGTCGAGCTTCCGCTTCCTTGAGGAATGCCTTGTCCAGGGCCGCATCCGCCAGCGTGAACGGCACATTCATGCGGGATCGGTTGTTCACCGCCACCGGATTGGCGTAAAAACCACTCTCATCAATGTACTGGTACAGCTTGTCCGACTTGGCCTTGTTCAGTTTTCCCATCGCTTTCAGCCCACCCTGCTCTTTCAGCCATTCAAATACCAGGCCAGCCAGGTACCAGGCATAGGTGGGTGGCGTGTTATACATGGAATCGGCATCCGCGTGGGTTTTGTAATCCAGCATAGTGGGCGTGGCAGGGATGGCGTTGCCCAGCAACCCTTCCCGCACGATCACCACGGTGAGACCGGCCGGGCCGATGTTTTTCTGGGCTCCGGCATAGATCAGGTCAAACTTGCCCACATCCAGTGGCTCCGACAGAATGCTGGAGGAGAAGTCTGCCACCAGAGGCACGTCCACGTCCGGAATGAAATCAAATTCCACACCACCGATGGTTTCATTGGGACAATAATGAAGGTAGTCCGCATTGGAGCTGAGACGCCAGCTGTCAAAGGCGGGCACGGAGGAGAAATTATCCCCTTCACTACTGGCCACCACATTCACATTGCAGAAATGCTGGGCTTCCTTGATGGCCTTGCTGGACCATTGGCCAGTGTTCACATAATCCGCCACATGATTGTTGGAGGACAGGTTCATCGGCACCATAGCAAACTGAGTGCTGGCTCCCCCTTGCAAAAACAACACTTTATAGTCGGAGGGTACGGCCAGCAGATCCCTCAGATCCTGCTCCGCCTTCTCGGCAATGGCCACCACCTCGTCGGACCGGTGACTCATTTCCATGACCGACAGCCCCCTGCCCTGATAATCGAGCATCTCTGCCTGAGCTTTCTCCAACACTGCCTCCGGCAACGCTGCCGGACCGGCACAAAAGTTAAAGGCGCGCGTCATAGGGTTCAGGCATCCTCTTCATCAATATCGGCTTGGTTGTCATCATCCTGGTCAACAGGACCTGTGCTTGTGGTTGGCTCAGTATTGTCCGGGGTGGAGGCGTCCGCTTCAGCATCCAGCTCATCATCCGCCAGTTCGGCAATACGCTCCACACCCACCAGGCTCTCGTCCTTGGCCAGGCGGATCAGCATCACACCCTGGGTATCACGGCCTTGGATGGAGACCTCAGACACCCGGGTACGCACCAGCGTTCCCTGATCTGAAATCAGCATGATCTCATCGGTTTCAGAAACTTGTACGGCGCCCAGAAGGTCACCATTGCGCTCACTACAGCGCATGGCGATGATGCCCTTGCCGCCCCGACCCTTGGTGGGGAAATCTTCCACCGCCGTACGCTTTCCGTATCCGTTGACGCTGGCGGTCAGCACTTGATGCCCGGGTTGCGGCACGATCAGGGAAATCAGATCCACCCCCTGCGGCAGGTTGACACCGCGCACCCCGCGGGCAGTACGGCCCATGGCCCGCACGTTCTCTTCCTTGAAGCGCACAGCCTTGCCTTCTGAGGTGAACAGCATGATGTCCTGCTCGCCGTCGGTGATATCCACACCCACCAGGCGATTGCCTTCGTCCAGTTCAATGGCAATGAGGCCGGAACTGCGGGGGCGGGAGAACGCCTCCAGCTCAACTTTTTTCACCGTGCCATTGGAGGTGGCCATAAACACAAACTTACCGGACTCGTACTCCCGCAGGGGCAGGATTGCGGTAATTTTCTCATCGTCTGACAGCGGCAGCAGATTCACAATGGGGCGGCCACGGGACTGGCGGCCGGCCTGGGGAATCTGGTAAACCTTCAACCAGTACACTTTTCCCTGGTTGCTGAAACAGAGAATGGTGTCGTGACTGCTGGTGACCAGCAGGTGTTCCACATAATCTTCGTCTTTGACGGAGGCCGCGGCTTTGCCCTTACCGCCCCGTTTTTGGGCCTGGTAATTGCCGATGGGCTGTGTCTTGGCATAACCACCGTGGGACAATGTCACCACCACGGTTTCTTCCGGAATCAGGTCTTCGTTGGTGAGATCCATGCGGGACGCCACGATCTCGGTGCGACGATCATCCGCATATTGCTGGCGAACTTCCACCAGCTCGTCCCGGATCACCTGCATCAGCAATTGGGGATCGGCGAGGATGGCCATCAGCTCTTTGATCAGATCCAGCTTCTCCTGATATTCCTTCAGCAGCTTGTCGGTTTCCAGACCGGTCAAACGATGCAGTCGCATGTCCAGGATTTCTTTGGCCTGAACTTCCGACAGGTAGTACAAACCATCGTCCCGCAGACCGAAATTGGGGTCGATGTCATCCGGCCGACAGGCATCCGGGCCACCGGCCCGCTCCAGCATGTCCAGCACGTAGCCCGGGGTCCAGCCCTGGCCCATCAACCGCTCTTCGGCTTCAGCCCGGCTGGGCGACGCCTTGATCAATTCAATGACCGGGTCGATATTGGCCAGCGCCACTGCCAGGCCTTCCAGCACGTGGCCACGCTCACGGGCCTTGCGCAGATCGTATACAGTACGGCGAGTCACTACCTCGCGGCGGTGACGGATAAAGGCTTCTACAATGCCTTTCAAGTTCAACAGGCGGGGCTGGCCGTCCACCAGGGCCACCATGTTGATGCCGAAAACCGTCTCCAACTGGGTCTGCGAATACAGATTGTTCAGCAGTACCTCAGCGTTGTCGCCACGGCGCACCTCAATCACCACACGAATGCCGTCTTTGTCGGACTCGTCGCGGATCTCGCTGATGCCTTCAATGCGCTTTTCTTTCACCAGTTCAGCGATCTTCTCTATCAGGCGTGCCTTGTTCACCTGATAGGGGATCTCCGTGATGATGATGGTTTCCTTGCCGTTCTTTTCGGTTTCGATGTGAGCCCGGGCCCGCATGTACATGCGGCCACGACCGGTGCGGTAGGCCTCGATGATGCCAGAGCGGCCATTGATGATGCCGTAGGTGGGCAGATCCGGGCCCTGGATGTATTCCATCAGGCCGTCCACATCAATCTCGGGATTATCAATGCAGGCCAGGGTGCCGTCGATCACCTCCCCCAGGTTGTGGGGTGGGATGTTGGTGGCCATGCCCACCGCGATACCGGAGGAGCCGTTTACCAGCAGATTAGGGATGCGGGTGGGCAACACTGATGGCATCTGCTCGTTGCCATCGTAGTTGGGAACAAAGTCCACCGTTTCCTTTTCCAGGTCCGCCAGCAGATCGTGGGCGATCTTGGCCATGCGCACCTCGGTGTATCGCATGGCCGCGGCGTTATCGCCGTCGATGGAACCGAAGTTGCCCTGCCCGTCCACCAGCATGTAACGCAGGGAGAACGGTTGCGCCATGCGCACGATGGTGTCGTAAACCGCGGAATCACCGTGAGGGTGATATTTACCGATGACGTCACCCACCACACGGGCGGACTTCTTGTAAGGCTTGTTGTACACATTGCCCAGCTCGTGCATGGCGTACAGGACGCGACGGTGCACGGGCTTCAGACCATCTCGCACATCCGGCAACGCACGCCCCACGATAACGCTCATGGCGTAATCAAGATAGGATTGCTTGAGTTCGTCTTCGATGTTGACCGGTAGGATTTCTTTGGCTAGTTCTGACATCGGGTTCCTGGTTTGCTGTTGACGGCTATGGGCAGGCCGGTTGCAGGGCCTAGGCTCACAGTGACCGGGGTTGATCTGTCGTCGTTTTTGTCATTGCCCCTGACGGCTTTCTGGGCCGATTTTAAAGCTCCAAATAATAGCACAAAGCCCCTAGACGGGGCTAAGGGCAAAAGGCGGTTTTTTATGGAAATTTTGCGCTTTTGAGGCGGTAATCCCTAGTGCAGGGAGTGCTTTTTCATCAGACTGGAAATGCCGGCTGTATTGGGGCGCTCCACCACCCCTTTTTCCGTCACGATGGCATCAATCAATTCCGCCGGGGTAACGTCAAAAACCGGGTTGTAGACCTCGATGTTGTCCGGGGCCAGCCGGTGTCCTTTCACCGTGACCACCTCATCCGGACCCCGCTCCTCGATGGGTATGTCTTCACCGCTGGTCAGGTCCATATCGAAGGTGGTGGAAGGGGCCACCACCATGAAGCGCACCCCATGATGCTTGGCCAGCACCGCCAGGTTATAGGTGCCGATCTTGTTGGCCACATCGCCATTGGCGGTGATGCGATCTGCCCCCACTATCACCCAGCTGATGCGCCCCTGCTTCATCAGGGTGGCACCCACGGTATCCGCCATGAGGGTGACCGGAATCTTGTCCTGGGCCAATTCCCAGGCCGTCAGGCGGGAACCCTGCCACCAGGGGCGCGTCTCATCGGCGAACACCCGGTCAATCAGGCCCTGTTGCCAGGCAGACCGAATCACGCCCAGGGCCGTGCCATAGCCCCCAGTGGCCAGAGAACCGGTATTACAGTGGGTGATGACCCCCTTTGCGGGGCTGTTGATGTTCGCCATCACCGCACTGCCCAAACGCCCCATGGCGTGATTGGCCGCCACGTCCAGGCGGTGGATTTTCTTTGCCTCCCGCAGCAACTGGACGATGGGGTCCTCGCTGTCGGTAAGTTTATCCAGGGCAGCCCGCATCTGGTCCAGAGCCCAGAACAGGTTCACTGCAGTGGGGCGGGACTGGGCCAGGGCATCAAAATCCTGCTCCAGCTGCTCCCGCCAGGTGTAGGCATCCAGGTTGCGACGGTGCCGGGCTGCGATCACCACCCCATAGGCGGCGGTAATGCCAATGGCAGGCGCTCCTCGCACCACCATCTCACGGATGGAGTGAACCACCGCCCCCACATCCTGATGTTCCAGCCAGACCTCTTCCAGGGGGAGCAGGCGCTGATCCAGCAACCAAAGGGCTTCATCTCGCCATTCGATCGCACTTACGGAATGTTCCTGGGCTGAAACCATCATCTGTCCTCATCGAAATAAGACTGGGAATTATACGGACAGGCATCCAACAGAGCCAGACAACGAGGAATTTAAAGGGATTTTTTGTGCTCGCATTTTCACTCTGGAATCAAACACAGGTACTATTGCCCGACGCGAACCAGCGCAGGAACCGTTACATGCCAGAAAACCAACTCGTCGCCACCATCATCCATGCCCGCTGGGTCCTGACCATGGACCCGCAGCAACCCTATCTGGAACGCCAGAGCGTGGCCATCGACAAGGGCCGCATTGTTGCTATTGCCCCGCAGGGATCGCTGTCAATACAGGCAGCGGAGACCATAGAATTACCCGAACATGTGCTGATGCCGGGCTTGATCAACGCCCATGGTCATGCCGCTATGACGCTGTTCCGGGGACTGGCGGACGACCTGCCCCTGATGGACTGGCTGCAGAACCACATCTGGCCGGCAGAAGGACGCTGGGTGGACGAGGCCTTCACCCAGGAAGGCGCCCTGCTGGCCATGGCGGAGATGATCCGCAGTGGCACCACCTGCTTCAGTGATATGTACTTTTACCCCAACGTGGTGGCGAAGGCCGCGGCCAACGCCCACATGCGCTGCCAATTGAGCTTCCCGATTCTGGACTTCCCCACTAACTGGGCGCAAAACGCCGATGAATACCTGCGCAAGGGGCTGCAACTGCACGACGACTACCGCAATCATCCGCTGATCAATGTGGCCTTCGGTCCGCATGCGCCCTACACCGTTTCCGACGCCCCCTTGAAGAAAGTCGCCGCCTACTCGGTGGAAACCAACATGGCAGTGCAAATTCACCTGCATGAAACCGCCTTCGAAGTGGAAGAGGCATTGAAGGCAGGTGGTCAACGCCCCATCGCCCGACTGAATGAACTGGGCCTGCTGAACCCGCAACTGCAGGCAGTTCACATGACGCAATTGACCGACGATGAGATCACCCTGCTGGCGGCAACCGGCACGCATGTGATTCACTGCCCTGAGTCCAACCTGAAACTGGCCAGCGGCTTCTGCCCGGTGGCCAAACTGGTTGAGGCCGGGGTCAATGTGGCCCTGGGCACAGACGGCGCAGCCAGCAACAATGACCTGGATATGTTCGGTGAGATGCGAACCGCCGCCCTGCTGGCCAAAGGCGTCGCCGGCAACCCCAGCGCCATTCCCGCAGCGACGGCACTGCAGATGGCCACCATCAACGGCGCCCGGGCCCTCGGCATCGACGATCTGACCGGCAGCCTGGAAACCGGTAAAGCAGCGGATATGATTGCTGTACATATGGATGATGTGACCTGCCAGCCCCACTATCACCTGGAGTCGCAACTGGTCTATGCCACCCCCGCAAGCCAGGTAACCGATTCCTGGATTGGCGGCCGCCAGGTCATGAAAAATCGTCAGCTCACCACCATAGACCTGGCGGACATCCTGAGCAAAGCCAAACTCTGGAAAGCACAAATTCAAATGGCGGATGAGCACCCTGATGAGTAACGTTGATCACACCGAAATCGCCAAGTTCGAGTCCATCGCGGATAAGTGGTGGGACCTGGAAGGCGAGTTCAAACCCCTCCACGACATTAACCCGTTGCGCCTGAACTACATTAATGAGCGCACCCCCCTGGCCGACCGAATGGTGCTGGATGTGGGTTGCGGTGGCGGCATCCTGAGCGAGGGCCTGACCTATCGCGGCGCCCAGGTGACAGGCATCGACATGGGCGAAGCCAACCTGCAGGCCGCCCGGGAGCACGCTGCGGCCAATCACCTGAACATCGACTACCGCTGCATCGCGGTGGAAGACCTGGCCGCCGAAATGCCCGCTGCTTTCGACGTGGTGACCTGCATGGAAATGTTGGAGCACGTGCCAGACCCCGCGGCCATTGTGCAGGCTTGTGCAACCCTGGTGAAACCGGGAGGCCACCTGTTTTTCTCCACCATCAACCGCAACCCCAAGTCCTATGTGATGGCCATTGTCGGGGCGGAATACGTGATGAACCTGGTGCCCCGGGGCACCCATGAGTATATGAAATTCATCAAACCTTCAGAGCTGTCCGCCTGGGCCCGCAAAGCGGGATTGGGCATTCGCGATCTCAGCGGCATGAGCGTCAACCCGCTCACCATGCAATTCAAAGTAACCCGGGACGTGGACGTGAACTACTTCCTGCACTGCATCAAGGCGGACTGAGCCCACTATGCCTGACAACGCAGTTCCTTGCCCCATCGCCGCCGTGCTGTTCGATCTGGACGGCACGCTGATTGATACCGCGCCGGATTTTGTGCGCATCGTGAATCAAATGCGCCTAGAGCACCAGTTGGCCCCCTTCCCGCCCCACACCATTCGCCAGCAGGTGTCTAATGGCGCCCGGGCCCTGGTGACCCTGGCATTTGGCGGCGAAGAATCTAATCCGGATTTCACACTGCACCTGGACGCGTTGTTACAGCGTTATGAGCAGGAACTGGCAGTGGAATCCCACCTATTTGATGGATTGGATACCGCCCTGCAGGCTCTGGAAGCCCGCAACATTCCCTGGGGTATCGTGACCAACAAACCCAGTCGCTACACCGACCCGTTGCTGGTAGGGCTGAACCTCCACCAGCGCTGCGCAGTAGCCATCTGCCCGGATCAGGTGACTCATCGCAAACCGCATCCGGAGCCCATATTGACCGCCTGTGAACGCATCGGGGCAGACCCGTCCGCCACCCTTTATGTGGGCGACCATGCCCGCGACATTGAAGCAGGCAAGCGCGCCAATAACTACACGGTCGCCGCAGGCTGGGGCTACCTGAACGCCGGCGAACGGGCGGAAGACTGGTGCGCCAGCATCACCCTGCCCACGCCACAGACTTTCTGCCAATGGTTGTCAGAGCAACTGTGACAATAGAATTCTGATGCGCTCTCTCATACTGCACCAGTGGATCTGATAAAATGCATCACCTGAGCACTCAAAAAACGGAATCGACTATGAATCAGGATTACACCCAATATCAGGCCCCCGACAACCTGCTGCAGGACAAAGTGATTCTGGTCACCGGCGCCGGTGCCGGCATTGGCAAAGCCGCCGCTCTCAGTTTTGCCCGGCTGGGCGCCACCGTGGTGTTACTGGGGCGAACTGTAGAGAAGCTGGAGCAGGTTTACGATCAGATCGAAGCGGAAGGCGGCAAACAGCCGGCCATCGTACCGCTCAATCTGGAATCCGCCAGTCACGTGGAATACCGCCAGATTGCGGAAACCATTGAGCAGGAGTTCGGACGCCTGGATGGACTGCTGCTCAATGCCGCCATTCTGGGGGACATTCGCCCCCTGGAGTTTTACCCCATGGACCTATTTGAAAAGGTCATGGCCACCAATGTGAACGCCCAGTTCATGCTGGTGCGAACCCTGCTCCCACTGCTGCGCCAATCAGAGCAGGGTTCCATTGTCTTCACCACCTCCTCTGTCGGTCGCGTGGGTCGCGCCAATTGGGGCGCCTATGCCATCTCCAAGTTCGCGGTGGAAGGCATGATGCAGACCCTGGCAGATGAACTGAAAGACACCAGCAACATCAAGGTCAACTGCGTTAACCCCGGCGCCACCCGCACCGGCATGCGCGCCAGCGCCTACCCGGCAGAAGAACCGGCAAGTGTTTGCCCCCCGGATGCCATCATGCCCCTCTACAATTTCCTCATGGGCACCGACTCCCAGGGGGTTACCGGTCAGTCCCTGGATGCGCAGAAAAAATAACCCCCCTCTTCAACGGCTTGCCTGGGAAAACGCCGCGGGCAAGCCGGGGCTCCGCCTCCCACCCCCTTTTTGCTCGCCTAATAGCCATCTAAGAATGACTGGAATTTGACACTGATCACAATTTGCCACCCTGCCCAGCCCACCGGATCATCGCGCCCTCGATAAAACCTCTTGTAAAATAAGGAAAAGTCAAACGCTGTACAACATTTCGGCAAGACTGGCACAGTCTTGGCATCTATCCAGGCAGACACTTCACCATGTCAAAGTTCGATTCAGAAGAGGAAACAGGAATGAACGCGATTGTCAGTGCGCGGATAGTAGATCTGGACAGTAATGGACTGGTAAATAATCACACCCACAAAGCCCAGCTGTTTGATGCCCGCGGCCACAAAGAGGCGCTGGCCCTGTCTCGCCTGAACGCCATCCTGCAGACCAGCATCGAACTGACGGAAATCATTCGCCTGTTTTTCACTGAAGTGCGCCGTATCGTGCCGCTGGACGGCCTGAGCTATGAACATCAGCCTCAGGGTTTCAATTTCCAACAAGGCATTCAGGAAGGCCAGGATTCCCACTATCGCATTCAGACCGACAGCGACTACCTGGGTGATCTCACCCTGTTCCGTCGGGGCAAAGGGTTTGAGCAAAAAGAACTGGAGAAACTGGATCGACTGATCTCCTCCCTGGTGTTTCCCCTGCGCAACGGATTACGTTATCAGGAGGCGGTGCGCGCCTCGCTGACCGATGGCCTCACCGGCGCCGGAAACCGAATCAGCCTGGACGCGGTACTGAGCCGGGAAGTGGAGCAGGCCAATCGTTATGGCCACCCCCTGTCCGTGATGATCCTGGATCTGGATCATTTCAAGGCCATCAACGACACCCATGGCCACAGCGTGGGGGACCGCGTGCTGAAGACCATTGCCGATACCATCCAGAACAGCTCCCGCAATGCGGATATGACCTTCCGTTACGGCGGTGAAGAATTCGTGGTGGTACTGAATAAAACGGACATCGGCGGCGCCAAGGTCGGTGCAGAACGCATCCACCGCATCATTGAAAAGCTCACCATCGAAGTCGGCAATCTGCAGATTCCAGTGACCACCAGTATCGGTGTTGCCAGCCTGTGCCATGGTGAATCCCAGGAGGATCTACTGCGCCGCGCGGATACTGCACTCTACGGTGCCAAACGCGGCGGGCGCAATCAGGTGGTGGTGGCAGAACCGTCCCTGGCCAACGCATAAAAAAAGCGCCCTTGAGGCGCTTTTTTATTCAATACCGGCGTCGACGCAAGTAGCCTCCGCGACGCACTTCCTTTTCCACAGCGCGTTCCGAACGGGCTTTGGCCCGACCATACAGCCCCGTACGCTTACGCAGCGCGGCGCCGCAGCTCTCCGCCAATTGATCAATGCTGTCTTTGTCCAGCTCCACCCAACGGCCGGCTTTCAGGTTGCGGGGCAATAATACGTCGCCATATCGCACCCGGATCAGACGGCTCACCTGAACCCCCTGGGTTTCCCACATACGGCGCACCTCGCGCTTGCGACCTTCACGCAGAATCACATGATACCAGTGGTTGGTGCCCTCGCCGCCGCGATCAACGATTTCATCGAATTTGGCCGGACCGTCCACCAGCATGACGCCGTTGCGCAACGCCTCCAGGTTCTCCTCACTGACTTGCCCATGGACCCGAACTGCATACTCCCGCTCAATGTTGGACGAGGGATGCATCATGCGATTTGCCAGGTCACCATCAGTGGTAAACAGAAGCAGCCCCTGGCTGTTGATATCCAGACGCCCGATCGCCACCCAACGCTGGTCTTTCAGCTTGGGAAGGGCATCAAATACCGTGGGCCGGCCACTGGGGTCGGTTCGGGTACAGACTTCACCTTCGGGTTTGTAATACAACACCACGCGGCGAATGCTGTCTTCCTCGGTGGCGAAGTCAATTACGCGACCATCCACCCGCAGCTCGTCGCCTTCCTCGATCCGGTCACCCAGTGTCGCCACCTGACCGTTCACCGAAACCCGGCCGGCATCAATCCACTCTTCCATAGCCCGACGGGAGCCCAAGCCGACCCGCGCCAGAACTTTCTGTATTTTTTCACTCATTACTAACTAAACCCACCAACAATGCGTGAGCCGGGAAAAACCGGCCAACACGCGGTACCAACACAACAGTCAATGCAAATAAAACACAGTATAGTGCAGCCTCACGGCTACCTTACCGCCCTAACGGATGGCAATACTGCGTAGATAATCGAAAAAATCTAGAATACTCAACCTAAGTTAGCTCACCGGGTTTGGGATCACCGGTGTGTTCTGTCTCAGTCGGAGTGTCGAGCGCCGACTGCGCCACAGTTTGCACTTCAGATTCAGCAGGTTGCGAACCTGCTTCTGAACGCGAATGATCGTCTCCCTCCTCGCTGTCGGACTGTCCGGTCAGATCACCGTCTCCACCTTCTTCCACATCGCTCTCATCCACGTCCAGCTGGCCATTGGGATCCAGGCCCCGTTGTACCAGTTCCAGCTCGGCATTGATGGTATCCAGGTCGCGAATTTCAGCCAGGGAGGGCAGCTCATCGAGGTTTTTGAGGTTGAAATAATCCAGGAAGGTACGGGTGGTGCCATACATGGCTGGCCGGCCGGGCACATCCCGATGCCCCACCACTCGAATCCATTCACGCTCCAGCAGGGTTTTAGTGATGTGGGAACTGACGCTGACACCCCGAATTTCCTCGATTTCACCCCGGGTAATGGGTTGTCGGTATGCAATCAGGGCCAGGGTTTCCAGCAACGCCCGGGAATAACGGGCCGGTTTTTCTTCCCACAACCGGCTGACCCATTCACCGACACTTTCCTGCACCTGAAAGCGGAAACCGCTGGCCACTTCTTTCAGCATGACACCCCGGCTGGCGTACTCTTCCTTCAGCTGATTGATCGCCTCCACCAGCATTTCGGTGGGTGGGGCTTCCTCTTCCAAAAACAGCCCGGCCAGTTTATCCAGTTTCATGGGCTGACCCGCCGCAAACAGCGCGCCTTCCACAATGCGTTTTACCGTATCCTGATCAAGAGACATTATTATTTTCTTCGCTATTCGGATCGTTCACGTCCGCCGCAGCGGGATTCAACTCTTCAGGCAGACTGGGCTCCACGTCCCGCTGTGCCAACACCGGCGGGGTAACCGGCTCGAAGGCGCCCTCTGCCGTTTCGTCTTCCAGGCGAGGCTCATCCTCTTCCGGTCCGGCCTCGTGGGCCGACTCCCGCGCCTTCACATGGATCGGACCAAAGGCCTCGCTCTGCACCAACTCTACCAGGGACTCTTTCACCAACTCCAGGATGGCCAGGAAGGTCACCACCACACCCAAGCGGCCCTCCTCGTAGCTGAACAAGCTGACGAAAGGCACAAAACGATCCTGCCCCAGCCGCTCCAGCACCTGAGTCATGCGCTCCCGGGTGGACAGTTTCTCCCGGCTGACCTGGTGACTTTCAAACATATCGGCCCGATGCAGCACTTCCTGCAACGCCAACAGCACTTCCCGCAGGTCCACCTCAGGATGGGCTTTCTCCCGCTCGAACTTGGGTTGTTCTGCAACCGCGAGATGCACTTCCCGACCCACCCGCGGCAGTTCATCAATGTCTTCGGCCGCCTTTTTATAGCGCTCATATTCCTGCAACCGGCGGATCAGCTCCGCCCGGGGATCATGCTCGTCGTCCTCTGCTTCGGTCTGGCGCGGCAGCAGCATGCGGGATTTGATCTCACCCAACAGGGCCGCCATCACCAGATACTCCGCCGCCAGCTCCAGGTTGAGGCTTTTCATCAGCTCCACGTACTGCATGTACTGGGCGGTGATCTGGGCCACGGGGATGTCCAGAATATCCAGGTTCTGACGTTTGATGAGGTACAACAACAGGTCGAGGGGGCCTTCAAAGGCCTCCAGTATGACTTCCAGGGCATCGGGGGGAATGTACAGGTCCTGGGGCAGCTTGGTGAACGCCTCACCGTACACCAGGGCAAACGGCATTTCCGCCTGATGCGGATGTCCACCCTCCGCGGACGGCTCATGATCCGGCACCGGTTCCTGCTGGTGGGAGGTTTGGTTCTCCGCCACCGCCACGGGTTCAGCGGCCCCTTCCAGCAGGGTGTCCTGTTCGGATATGGTCATTAAAAGTATCCCAGGCCCATGGCCTCTCGAACGTCTTCCAAGGTGCTCTTTGCCGCATCGCGGGCTTTTTCACACCCTTCCGCGACGATGCTCTTCACCAAATCCGGGTTGCCGGAATACTCAGCCGCCCGCAGACGGATCGGCTTCAATTCATCCTGCAAGGCATCAATCAGGGGTTTCTTACATTCCAGACAACCGATTCCCGCACTCCGACAGCCCTCTTGTACCCACTCCCGCGTGCTGTTATCGGAATACACCAGATGCCACTGCCATACCGGGCATTTTTCCGGGTCTCCAGCATCCGTCAGGCGGACACGGGCCGGGTCGGTGGGCATGGTGCGGATTTTATTCATCACGTCGTCTTCGCTGTCCCGCAACGTGATGGTGTTGTTATAGGATTTGGACATCTTGCGACCGTCCAGGCCGGGCATTTTCGAAGCCGGCGTCAGCAACGCCTGGGGCTCTGGCAGAATCACCTTGCCGCTGCCTTCGATAAAGCCGTGCAGTCGCTCCTTGTCACTGAGGGTGATGTTCTGCTGCTCCCGCACCAGAGCGTGGGCGGTTTCCAGGGCTTCCTCGTCGCCCTGCTCCTGATACTTGTTGAGCAGATTGCGATACAGCTTGGCGGCCTTTTTACCCATCTTCTGGATGGCCTGTTCCACCAGTTCTTCGAAACCGGGTTCCCGACCATATAAATAGTTGAAGCGACGGGCCACTTCCCGGGTGAGCTCAATGTGGGAGACCTGGTCCGCCCCCACCGGCACCTGACCGGCACGGTAAATCAGGATGTCAGCGCTCTGCAGCAGGGGGTAACCCAGGAAGCCGTAGGTCGCCAGGTCCTTCTCTTTAAGCTGTTCGATCTGATCCTTGTAGGTCGGCACCCGTTCCAGCCACCCGAGCGGCGTCATCATGGACAGCAGCAGGTGCAACTCCGCATGCTCCGGTACCCGGCTCTGGATGAACAGGGTGGCAGAACCGGGGTTGATCCCCGCCGCCAGCCAGTCGATGACCATATCCCACACCGACTCCTCGATTACCCGTGGATCTTCGTAGTGGGTGGTGAGCGCATGCCAGTCGGCAACGAACAGAAAACACTCGTATTCGTGCTGTAGTTTTACCCAGTTTTTGAGTACGCCGTGGTAATGGCCAAGATGCAGGCTGCCTGTGGGCCGCATGCCCGACAGGACACGCTGCTCCGAAACTGCTGAGCTCAAGGTAAACTCCTGATTTTAATATTGTATTTAACCGTCATCAGCACCCTCCCCAGCCACCTGGCCTGGGCACCGCAACGAAAGGAGTGATTATAGCGATATTCGCCACGCTGTCGAAGAGCGAAGCGCTGGCAGCGGCGGTTGAATAATGCGGGCCCGGCGTTGACTACCTGAATGGCGCCGGATCACCCTTGCCCTCCCGCAGGACCACCGGGGAATCAGCTTCCAGATCGACAACGGTGGTGGTATCCATTTCGCCCCAGCCGCCGTCCAACACCAGATCCACCTGCTTGCCAACCCGCTCGTAGATCTCTTCCGGGTCAATCAACGGATACTCCTCACCGGGCAGCAGGAGCGTGGTGCTCATGATGGGTTCCCCGAGCTCTTCCAGCAATGCCTGGACCACCGCATTATCCGGCACCCGCAGCCCCAGGGTTTTCTTCTTGGTGTGCATCAGGCGCCGTGGCACTTCACCGGTGGCGCGCAAGATGAAGGTATAGGGGCCCGGCGTGTTGGCCTTCAACAGACGGAAGGCCCAGTTTTCCACCTTGGCATAAATAGCGAGCTCGGACAGGTCGCGGCATAGAATGGTGAACTGGTGTTTGTCATCCAGTTGGCGCATCTGCACGATCCGCTCCAGTCCGCGCTTGTTTTCCAGAGCACAGCCCACTGCGTAGGCCGCATCGGTGGGATAAATCACCACCCCACCACCACGAATTCGGTCTGCGGCCTGCTTGATCAGCCGCTTTTGCGGGTTTTCCGGATGGATACGAAAAATGTCGGTCATGGCCCTGCCTGCCTAATGACGTTTTCTCAATGAGGATGGTGATCAGCGCATTGCCTGTTCCGCTTTCCACCCCAGCAAATCCAACACCGGACGGCACTGGCCCGGCAACGCCGGCATTCGCCCCAACTGAACCCAGCGCATGGAGGGGCCATGATAATCGCTTCCCTGGGATGCATAAAGCCCATATTTTTCAGCCAAATCAGCAAGTTGCTTCACCATATCCGGCCCATGGGTGGCCACGGACACCTCCAGGGCCTGGCCTCCGGCCTCGGCAAAGGCCTTCACCAGCCGCTCCAGCTTACTGCGGGTCAGCTTGTAACGCCCTGGATGGGCCACCACAGCCACGCCACCGGCTTCCCGAATCCAGCGCACGGCCTCCACCAGCTCCGGCCATTCCGTTTTCACATAGGCGGGCTTGGACTGCGCCAGGTAACGTTGAAATGCCTGTTTGCGATCGCCGCAGGCACCGGCCCGCACCAGGGCATCGGCAAAGTGCGGGCGGGCCGGAATCCCCTGCGGAGCAGCGTGTGCGGCTGCCTCAAACATTCCCGGATAACCCAGCTTCTCCAGTCGCTGCGCTACCAGATGCGCACGGGCACTGCGTCGCTCCATCTGTTGCTGCAATCGAGCCTGAAAGCGGGCGTCGTCAACATTGATCCCCAGCCCCACCACATGAATATCCATATTGCTCCAGCAGGAGGAAACCTCTACCCCGGGGATCAACGTCAGACCCACCTCGGAACAGGCTGTCTGCGCCTCAGCCAAACCGGCAGTGCAATCATGATCGGTCACAGCCAGCACGGAGACTCCGGCAGCCACTGCCGCTGCCACCAGCTGGCTGGGTGTCAGTTCACCGTCCGACGCGGTGCTGTGGGTGTGCAAATCCACGGTGCTTGGCAGGTTTTGCATGAAAAAAGCCTATCTTGGGGACCTCAGGAGTGCTTAGGCCGGTCAAATATTCTATCATTGGTGCCTCTTCAAAGATGAATTAATTGATATGAAACAGTTTTTCGACTTTTTCCCGGTGATGCTCTTTGTAGTTGCGTACTATATGAGTAAAGACATGATTCTCTCCACCAAGGTGCTGCTGGCCGCCAGCGTGGTGCAGATAGCGGTATTCTGGCTGTGGAAACGCACCGTGGAGAAAATGCACCTGGGCACTTTCGTGGTGGTTCTGGTGATGGGCAGCCTGACCATCTTTCTCGATGACCCGATCTTCATTGTCTGGAAACCTTCCATCGTAAACTGGTCAGTGGCGGCGGTCCTGCTGGTGAGCCTGCTGATCAAGAAGAACCTGGTGCGCAAGGCCGCTGAGGGTTTCCTTAAACAGACACCCCATCTCAGCCTCAACATGCCCGAAACCAAGTGGGCCCCCATGTGCCTGATATGGGTGCTGTATTTTATTGCCCTGGGCGTGATCAACCTGTTTGTCTATTTCACCTACGGAGAAGACTTCTGGGTGACCTTCAAGCTGGTGGGCTTCACCATCATCAATATCGCGTTCTTCATTGGGCAGTTCGTCTATTTGTCACGCTACATCAGCGAAATCAAACCGGATAACAATCAGGAGTCACAGGGTTAATGTACTACGCCATTGTCAGCCAAGATGTCGAGAACAGCCTGGAACTGCGCATGGGCGCACGACCGGATCACCTGGCCCGACTGGAGGCGCTCAAGCAGCAGGGGCGCCTGCTGGTGGCAGGCCCGTTTCCCGCCATTGACAGCGAAACACCCGGTGCGGCCGGCTTCACCGGCAGCCTGGTAATTGCAGAATTCGACAGCCTGCAGGCCGCACAAACCTGGGCCGATGCCGACCCCTATGTGGCGGCCGGGGTTTACGCAAGCGTGATGGTCAAGCCTTACAAAAAAGTGCTGCCATAATCACCGATTGTGACCTGGTTTAATGTCACCACCGACATGAAATCGATACACTGCGCCAAAATCAATAACAACGGGGAACCATAGTGAAACAACTGACCAGCGCACTTGCCACACTGATGATCACCAGCCTGCTGGCCATTCCAGGGTATGCCAAAACACTCTACATCCACGATAACCTGCGGGTGGATATGCGCACCGGTCCCAGCGTTGAATATCGAATTATCGATTTTCTGCGCAGCGGTACCAGCATGGAAGTCCTGAAGGAGTCCGGCGAGTGGATTCAGGTCCGGATCGGTGACAAAGAGGGCTGGATTCAATCGCAATACACCAGTGATGAGCCGATTGCCCGTGACCAGCTGGCCCGTGCCCTGAAGCAGATTCAGAGTCTGCAGTCCGAAAACAACTCTCTCAAGTCACAATTGGGTGAAACCCGCAGTGAACTGGGTGGACTGAAATCGGACCACAACAAAATGAGCAGCAGCACCGAGAAGCTGCAACAGGAGCTGGATCGCATCCAGAAAGTGTCCCGCAATGCCATTGCAACCGAAGCCGCCTACCGCCAACTGCAGGAAGAAGCGGAACTGCTCAAGGTGGACATTGAGAAGCTGCAGGTGGAGAACATCCGGCTGGCTGAAGACAACCTCAAAGAAGGCATCCAGTGGGGGGCCGGCGCCGTATTGTTGGGCGTTATCCTGGCCTGGTTAATATCCAAAAGCAGTGCCAAGAAACGTCGCAGCGAGTGGTAACCACTGGCATGACGCACATCTTGACACTCACGTAGATGCACAGACCCTCACACAGCACCGGCGCGCCTACATGGTAGCGCCGGTTTTTTTCATAGCCTCGATTTCGTCCACGCTGAACCCGGCCTCCGTCAACACCTCCCGAGTGTGTGCGCCCAAGGCCGCGCCGGTAAAATCGTAACGGGGTGGCGTGCCAGAAAACTTGACCGGAGATGCCAATTGGCGCTGGGAACCGCCGCCGGCAGTGGGCACCTCCACCAACAGTTCCCGGGCAACGATCTGGGGATGCTCGCAAGCTTCATTGAAACTGAGCACGGGCTCAACACAGGCGTCCAGGGCGCTGAACACCTCCAGCCACTCTGCAAAGCTGCGGGTTTTCATCACCGCGGCAATATCCTGCTTCAAAGGCCCCTGGATATCCGGGTTCAACGCCAGCCCCTTGGCTGACCATTCCGGATGACCAATGGCCTGGCAGAACTGGGCGAAGAATTGCGGCTCAATACCCGCTACCGACAGCCAACGCCCATCAGCGGTTTCATAGCAATCGTAGAAACTGCCGCCGTTCAGCTGCGTATTCTCAAGACCGGGCTCCACCCCACCCACCAGGGCCGGCGGCGCCGTCAGGGCATGCATGGAAAACGCGGCGTCGGTCATACTGATATCAATGTGCTGGCCTTCCCCGGTCTGCTGACGATGAATCACCGCCGCCAGGATGGCCATAACCGCGTGATAGGACCCACCGGCCACATCCGCCACCTGCACATTGATCGGCGCCGGCCCGCTGCCTTGGCGCCCGTTGTAGCCAGTAACGCCGGCAATCGACAGGTAATTGAGATCATGCCCCGCCCGCTGCCGATACGGCCCGCTCTGCCCATATCCGGTGATCGAGCAAAAAATCAGTCCCGGGTTCTCAGCCTTCAGCGCCTCATAGCCCACCCCCAGACGATCCATTACACCGGGGCGAAACTGTTCCACCACAATGTCATACTGTTGCACCAGCCGCTTCACCGCCGCCACCGCATCTGGCTTTTTCAGGTCCAGCGCCAGGGATTTCTTCGAGCGGTTCAGAAAACCGTGGCAGGCCGATATCCCCTCGTCCATCGGGGGCAGCATCCGCACCATATCCGGCCGGGTGGGGCTTTCCACCCGCACCACCTCTGCCCCCCAGTCCGCCAGGATCATGGCACCAAAAGGCCCCGGTAACAGGGTGGTAAAGTCCAGAACACGCAGGGAAGAAAGGGGTCCGCTCATATTTATGTCCAAATGCCGGTCTATTGTTACAATTAAATGGTTGATTTGCATACTAGGTAACGGACCATACTGAATACATGACCAGAAAGATCAAAAAGCCTGGCTATTTACGCCATTTGTTTGCCTTATTCGGTTCTCTGGGGCAACATGCCACCGCATCGTTCGATAAACTGCGTGATAATGAAAACTAGTACAGTATCTGTTCATTACGTTAATGCTTGCCTGGCCCGCGCCCGTCAGGCCGGCTTGGATACCCAGCCCTTCATCACCCGTCTGGACGTCTCACCGGAGATTCTGGAGGACCCCACTGCGCGGGTGCCCAGCGAAGAGTACGTACGCCTGTGTATGCAACTGGTGATGGCCACCCGCGACGAATTCCTGCTGTTGGGGGGCATTCCCCGTACCCGGCCTGGCACCTTTGCCCTGATGGCCCACGCCAGCATGCCCGCTGGCAACCTGAAGCGGGCGATCTTGCGCTTTTTCCAGTTTTACAACCTGCTGCTGGACGATCTGCACTTCAAGCTCAGCCGCAAGAACGATGAAGCCATCATCAGTGTCCGGTTTGATGACCCCGAGCTGGATTGGGATCACCAGACCACCGACAGCATATTGGTGCTGCTGCACCGCTTCTTCAGCTGGCTGATTGGACAACGACTGGAGCTCACCCAGGTATCCCTGAGTGGTGAGCCACCGGTGCACCGGGAGGAGTACCAGCGGCTGTTCCGCACCCGCATCCTGTTCAACCAACCCAGAAATGCCCTGCATTTCAAGCAAAAGTACCTGGACAACCCGGTCACCCAAAGCGAGTCCACACTCAAGGAATTCCTGCGGGAAGCCCCGTACAACCTGGTGGTGATTCCGGACAACGACGACAGCCTCACCGCTAAAATCCGCCACATCATCGGCAACGACTTCCGCCATGACTTTCCGGATTTCGAAGCAGTGGCCCGCTCCCTCAACAGCACCCCCCAGACCCTGCGCCGCCACCTCAAGCAGGAAGGCACCTCCTATCAGGAAATCAAGGACACCATGCGTCGGGATGCCGCCATCTACTATCTCAACCGCTCACAGCTGACCATCAATGAGATAGCGGATCTAATGGGGTTTTCGGAACCCAGCACCTTCCACCGCGCCTTCAAAAAATGGACCGGCCTGACCCCCGGCGCCTATCGCCAGAACAGCGACCAGGAAATGATTTAGGCAATCTGTCTATACTGAACAGATAACCCAAAGAGCGAGGGAACATGCAACGACATACCATTGACGTGTTCATGGGATTTGGTGGCGTCCACCCGGCGGAGAGAGAGCGTGCCGTCCGCTGGGGTGGCTACCTGGAAGCCCCCATGCTGGTGATCGCACTCTGGATTCTGCTGGATTGGTACCTGATCACCAACGATATGCTGGATGCCCGATCGCGCCTCAAACTGGACTGGGTGGTGTGGGGCTTTTTCCTGCTGGAAACCTGCGCCCTGACCCTGCTCACCCAGGACAAGATTCGTCACCTCACACGAAACTGGGCAAATATAGCCATTATCGTACTGGCATTCCCTCCGCTGTTTGAAGTAAACGAAAAGTTCGGCATCTTGCGCCTGATTCGATTAGCCTTCCTGCTCGGTTTTTTCAGCCACAATTTCCGCATTGTGATGAACGTCCTGCGGCAGAACCACCTGGGCAAAACCCTGGTAGTCAGCGCCATACTGATCACGGGGGCCGGCATCCTCATCGCCGGCATCGACCCGGCCATCAAGAGCCCGGTGGACGGCATCTGGTGGGCCTGGGTGACCGTCACCACTGTTGGCTATGGGGACGTTGTTCCCGCCAGCGTGGCCGGCCGGGTATTTGCGTCCCTGCTGATCCTGATGGGTATTTGCCTGGTGTCGCTGATCACCGCCAACGTCTCCGCTTACCTGCTGTACCGATCTTCACAGAAAGAGATCCGTTACGAACAGCGGGAGTTGCGCAAACTGCTCGAGATGGAAGACCGCATGGTAGAACTGGAAAAGAAAGTTGACACAATCCTGGAGGTCCTGCAGAAAAACAAAAATTAGCTCACGCGCTTGTACGAAATCTCCCACATTTTTACCTCTCACCTGTCTCTATAATGGCGGCGCGCCTGAAAAGCCCAGTGGCAGCGGACCCGCCACCCCAAAAGCGCCATTAGCATCATCTCGATGTTGTACCAAGCAGTTGTAAACAGGGACGAACCATGAGAGCAGTCAACACGGCGGAGTGCCACTATTTTTCCAGCAAGGAAGCCGATAACGAGTTTCTGCACAAGCTGCTGGTCAGCGTAAACAAACGCTTTTTTCAAAACAGAATAAAAACCAATGTGTTGTGGGATGTCCCCAAAGGTACAGTCTCCTTGTTTATCGGCGAGCGTGGCCCCCTTTTTCATCCAGGCGACGAACTCTACAGCGTGTTTGCCACGGCCAGAACGCTGATCGAAGCCGGGCAACCCCACAGCGCCATTCCTCATCTCGAAGCCTGTGCAGCCGCCAATCATGCCGATTCAAAATTATTGTTAAGCCATATTCTGAAACGAATCGGCGATGACCGATGGCAGAAATTTGCCCGGGAATACAATCAACAAACGGCCACCGTACGGGCAGTGCCCGCGGCCTGTTACTATTCGGATAGTCGAACCATTGCGATTCACCCCCACTTGCAGGAACTCAACACGCCGCAGTTCGTACTGAAGTATCTGCTCTATCATGAGTGTTGCCACCAACTCATTCCCAGCCCCCTGGAACAGGCACACCCGCCGGAATTCATGGAATGGGAACGCAAGGCCCCCAACAGAGAGCGTGCACTTGCCTGGCTGGAAAAGCAGGGGTTTCCAACCTTACGAACCACCCATGCTCCGTAGCGCAGGCGCTACGGTCGCCGCTCTACTGATCAGCGCTTCGCTTTCTGCATCCACCTGCAATCAACCAACCGCTCTCTGCCTGCAGGAACACACCGTAGAACAGTTGAGTGGGCTGGGCCTGCCGCCGGACTCCCCCCTACGGGAGCACCTGCAGTTTGAAGTGGAGACCCTGCACAAGCAGCCAGCGGCAAGCCTGTCGCCCTTGCAAAAAGAGTTGATGAGGGAGGAGAAGCTGATTCAACTTGTCCAGAGTGGCAAACTGGAAGCCGCCCAAGCGCAATCAGAAGACATCCCCCAACCCCTCCAGGACCTGACGCAATCCCAGGGCACTCATCTCGTCATCCAGCAGCTCACGCTCCAGTTGGACGACGAGAGCGCGGAACAACTTAAGCGCGAACGATTGGAGGCCAGCTTAAAGAACGGCAACGCTCCAGATCTTGAACTGATCAACATCGCGCGCCATGAAATCCTGGGAGGCGATCCCAAGAAAGGTTTGGCCACTCTGAACAACGTACAGGTGAATGAATTCAGCGACATCGCCCTTGCCCACGAGCTGGCCATAGTGCGCCAACTGGGCCATGCGTCTGAGGCCCTTTTTCTGAATCCGGCTGCCGCCAAAGGCGACTGTAATCAAGACAGCGGCTTACTGTATTCCAACATCAGCCTCTATTTTTCACCGGAACACCAACAGCTGATAGAGCCGCTTTGGAACACACCGGACCTGCCCCAAGCCTGGCGCGCCCAACTGGCACTGTCGACCCTGTACCGTAACGCGGGGGCCTGCGAAATTCTTATCTCACTGCACCTCAAACAGATTATTCATTCCGCCTTACAATTCAGCGTGCATTCGGAAAAAGATGGGCAGGACCTGGTTTTTTTACTGCGCGCGATAAGACGATACGGAGCCCTCTAAAGCCATCGAACTGAGCAGATTTTTGCTCAACAAAACCACCAGCCAATTCATACATAGACGTATTCAACACAAATTTTTTCGCCATAAAATCGAAATTATTTTTTCGATTATGTATTGTTTTTGTAAGGCCGAAACAAACCAAGCAAGCGCTCATTTTTAATCAAAACTTAATCACAATTTCGTGTAAGAAATTGCTCAATTTGCTGCAATCCTATTGTTTTGAAAAAACCTCATTGCTAACCTAGCCGCCGTTCCAAGTCGACTGCTGATTTGGACAGGGCAAGACCATGTAAGCGGGGGCTTATGAACTACAGGTCTTGACCTTATATCTAAGGATGGGAGTTAAAATGAATCAGAGCATCTCACGATTCCGCAACCTGGCGGACTGGCCGGACCATGATTGGAAAACAATAAATATCCATTTGTTTATTGCTGCGAACTTCAACCGTTACTGCTCCGGCCTGATAAAAAAAATCGGCTTGCAATATCTGCCCAGCGACGCAACAGACTCCATGATGAGCCTGTTCTGCGACATCGCCTACAAGCCGCTGAAGACCGTGCATGAGAAGAACCTGGATGCTGTGGGGAACCGCCGCAATCAGATCATGTTGGGCACCCTGAAAATGATCACCAACACCCGCATGGTGGACGCACTCATCAAAGAGTACCCCTCATACGTGGCGTTAGAGCAAATGGTGGAGTTCAGGGACGAAGACAACGGTTTCGATGGCTCGTTTGCACCTGAGGAATACCGTTCCGCCCTACCCCAGACACTGGGTGAAACCACCTTCTTCGCAGCAGAAACGTGCGATATGGACCCGGAAGAAACCGACCTGGAGGCCGAGCGGGAGAAAGACCGCATCACCGTTATGCTGGAGATGCTGCGGTCCTATCTGACGCCGGTTCAGTATCGCCACATTCGCTATGCGGTTTGTGAAGGATTAAGCTCCCAGGAGATTGCCGACCGTACCGGGCACTCGGTAACCAACGTTCGAATCATGTTGCTGAATGCACGCAAGAAGATGCTGGAACTGGTTCCGCCCCATCTGACCGAATCCATGCAAGAGTTCTTGCATCGTAAATAAGGCACCCAAGTGGAAATGTCCTCGCCGATAAACGACAGCGAGCTTCCCGATGTGCTTTTAGGCATCATCAGAGAGCGGCCGGAGCAATGCGTTTATGCCCTGATTGACGGCACTGCCAACAACGTTATGCTCAGCCACTTTTTTCAGACCGCCCCGGATGCAGCTTACTACCCGCTGTTTCTGGGTACGGATCTGGAGGACTGCATCCCCAGGTCACCTTATCTGGTGCAGATCAAATCGCAGCACCTGGATTTTATCCGTCATTGCTGCAATGAACCGGCGCCTATCTGGTTCACTTCGCCCCTCCCCCTGTCACAGCAACCGGACTTCTGGAAATCAAGGCTCTACGTTGAACTTCCCGATGGCAGGCAACCCTTGTTTCGCTATTGGAGCGCGGGAATACTGGAGCCCTTTATCGGCACGCTTGATCAGTCTCAAGCGCAGCAATTCCTGGCACCCGTGGAACACCTCATCACACCACTATCAGATCAGCGCCGCTGGCTGAGTCGACTCATTCAAACCGGGGCAACAGTACACGCCAAACCGGGCAGTTGGCGACTGGCCGAACCGCAGCTGCTGGCGTTCCAAACCCATTTTTCCCGCATCCAGGCGCGGGAAATGGAGAACAGTCTGTGGGATCGATCGCCAGAGTTGCTATCGCGACTTCACCCCGCCCTGATTCCGCACAGGATCCAGAATGGACTGAACAAGGGTACCGAACTGGGGCTAAACCGGGACACAGCGCTCAGCCAGTTCATCGAGTGCCAACTGCTGTGGGGAGATAACTTCTGGCAGCAGGAGGGATTCAAAGAGCTATGGGGCGGGACTGATTCAGATAAGGACTTTTTGGCACGATTGGGACAGATTCGAGATGAGCAATGAAGCAGGCAGGAGTGATGTCGTATGGGGGAAGGAGTGGTGAGCCACCGGGCCGACCACTCCGATTCTGGTTAGCTGCCCATTTTGGACTGCAGGTAATTTTTCATACCCACCTTGTCCATCAGCTCCAACTGGGTTTCCAGCCAATCGACATGCTCTTCTTCGGATTCGAGGATGTCGACAAACAATTCTCGTGACACGTAATCCTGGGCCTTCTCGCAGTAAGCGATGGCCTCTTTCAAGTCGGGTATAGCGTCCATCTCCAGCTTGAGATCACACTCCAGCATTTCTTTAACATCTTCACCCACACGCAATTTGCCGAGGTGCTGATAGTTAGGCAGGCCTTCCAGCAACAGGATACGGTCCGTCAACTTGTCGGCGTGCTTCATTTCATCAATGGATTCGTGGTACTCGTGTTCTGCGAGCTCATCGAGCCCCCAGTTTTTGTACATCTTGCTGTGCAGGAAGTATTGGTTAATGGCGACCAGCTCATTACCCAATACCTTATTGAGATATTCAATAACCTTTGCATCACCCTTCATGGGGCTCTCCTTACGGGATTACAAAAAAAATGTAAAAAGAAGCTAACCGCTAAAAGGTAAACCTAATAACGGGTGATTGCAAAGCTAAGTTTTATAGGATCAGATTCTCACTGGTCAAGCTGTGCTGCCGCAGGCAGCTCTTGGCATCACTGCCACACTTTCCACATTGTGAACCCACCCCGGTTTTATCACGCAGGGACTTGTAGTCGTTAACACCTGATTTTGCGGCTTCCTGGATGTGCTTTTCAGTGACACCCTTACAAATGCAAACGTACATGCTCTTATTTATCCCCTCCAAGTTTGGAAAGAATAATATTGCGAATGCGAATAATTGTCAATTACAAAAGTGTGACGTTTACAACAATTTGTCAGGAATCCTGATGCTCAACTTCCCGCTGCGGGTTTTTAGCCGTATCCAGGCCCGAAGCAGACTCCTGGCTCCCGGCCACTTCGTCAACTTCATTAACGTGATATACCCCGGCAGGGGTAAATTGGGAAGGTCCTGCCACAGGTTGATAGTTGGCGAGTTTCCGACGCACATCGTCTGCGGTGGCGACGGGCTTGTCGGGTGTGCCTTTACGCGTTTTCCTTTTGAATAAGTGGGTAAAAATGGTTTTCTTCATAACGAGTTGTGACTCAGAGGTGACGATACAAACAACTTCCGTGTCCGTTGCAAACCACTCTGAAGTGTTGCCTAGACGCGATGTTTATCAAGCTGGGAATTATGACCCCTCGGTTTCTGGAACTCAAGAACTAGCGGCGCCGCCCCTTCTTAACTCAGGAGGAGCGGCGCCGGAACGGACGCTAAGTGATTATTTCAGGACCAGGTAAAGAGCCGCATTACCCCGCAGCAATCGCAACAGTAACTGGCTTTTGCTCTTCGCCAAAGCGGACTTCATGTCATCCAGGTCTTCTACCCGCTGCTTGTTCACGCTGGTAATGATGTCGCCTTCACGCAATCCCGACACCTGGGCTGCTGATCCGGGGTCCAATGACTGGACCAGCACACCTGCCGGGTCCTTACTGTTGGCCAGGTGAGCGCCATCCAGGAACTTGTGGAGACTGCTGGAGGCCAGTACCGCTCCGCTGGATTCACCAATTTTGGCGGTAAGCTGCTTGGTGCTGCCATCACGAATCACTTTGATTTTGACTTTGTCACCCACTCGGCGAATGCCCACGGCGTTGCGTAACTGAGCCGCCGATTTCATTTCCTTACCATCAAACTCAATGATGACATCCCCCTGCTTGATGCCGGCTTTATCCGCTGCAGAGTCTGGTTGTACTTCAGACACCACCACGCCTTGCTTGCCATCCAAATCGAATGCTTCTGCCAGATCCGGCGTCAGGTCCTGGATCACTACGCCCAGTTGGCCACGCTTCACTTCGCCGTGCTCCAGAATCTGCTCCAAACTGTGGCGCGCCATATTGGTGGGAATCGCAAAACCAATGCCCACGTTTCCGCCCGCAGGAGCGATAATGGCCGTGTTGATGCCCACCAACTCCCCTTTCAGGTTCACCAGAGCACCACCGGAGTTACCCGGGTTAATGGACGCATCCGTCTGAATGAAGTTTTCGTACCCTTCGATACCCAACCCGGTCCGGCCGATGGCGCTCACCACGCCGGTGGTCACTGTCTGGCCCAAACCGAACGGGTTCCCGATGGCCACCACAAAATCCCCCACCCGGGTGGAGTCGGAGTCTGCCATTTTCACTTCCTGCAGGTTATCGGCTTTGATTTTCAGGATAGCGATGTCCACATCCGGGTCCGACCCAATCAGTTTTGCGTCGAAGGAGCGGCCGTCGTTCAGTGAGACCTTGATCTCATCGGCACCATCAATGACGTGAAAGTTGGTGATGACTGTGCCGGCATCGCCATCCACGATCACACCGGAGCCGGCACTTTGCGATCGTTTCATTTGTGGCGCCCGTTGGTTTGGGCCGAAGAAATGACGGAAGAAAGGGTCGTTCAAAAGAGGGTTCATCTGCTGGCGGGTGGCAAAGGTTGAGATGTTGACCACCGCGGGATTTACTTTCTCCAGCATGGGGGCCAGGGATGGGAGCTGATTGCCATCACCATCCTGCAATGGCCACACGGCAAACGCCGGGGCGCTGACCAACACCATCAGGAAAACTGCCAAAACACGCTGTCTCAGCTGCATCGGAAACTCCTTACTCTATTCAATCAGGAAATTTCCCATTTCGACCGGGTGCGATTTAGTTAGTTCCGCCAAAGCCCCTCATTGGCATGATGGTTTGCGTGACCTGGCCCACTCGCCCACCCCCATCATGCAACACAGTCAGTACCTGCCCCACTCCGGTTTCATCCAACAGCGCCTCACTCTGTAACCCGATCCACTCCCCTTGCGGCAGTCGCCCCAAATGCAGCTGGATGTCCGCATTGATGGTGCCAACCTGATCGCCGAGACTGAGTTGGCCCACTCCATTACCAAAATCCGCAGCCAGGGCCGCCAGCATGAAGGGCGTATTGGGTTGCCCGTCAATCACCAGCGCCGGTAACCTGATCCACGCGCTTCCCCTACCGGTCTCGTCTAGCCCACTGATGGGGCGTAACTGAACGGTGGTGTGCAATCCCGGCGGTGGATTCCCGGACTGGCCAAACAGGATATCACCGAACGATACAGTATCCAGGCCATCTGGACTGGGCAGCGTCGCCTGATGCCGGGGGGCGTAGGCTGGCAAAGGCAGCGGCTCAGGCTTCACAAACAAGCCACTGGCCACAGCCACCAGGCTGCCGCCTGCTGTCAGCTTCGCCTGCAACAGGGCAATTCGCTTGCCAGCCCGAACAGGGCTGACCTCCACCTGCAGCGGTGTACCCGGTACCGGGCGAATCAAATCGATGGACAGCCTGGCGGGCAGCAACTGAAGCCCCGCCACCTGCTGCTCCAGGCAATGGGCCAGGAGCCCTGCGGGGGCCCCGCCATGCAGTACCTCGGGGTGCCAAGGACTACCGGCAAGCGGGGTCGGCACAAAGTCATTGCCTTGAACTTCAAACAATACTGCGGTCACGTTATTACCTTAAATCAAAAACAGATCAACAAAACCCACCAGCGTGATACCCAGCCCACCGAACAGAACCGGCCACAAGGCCATGTCCCTCAAGCTGCCGGAGACGCGGGCAAAGCCTGCGAAAAAAGCCACCATCAGGTGTGCAAACAAGGTGAGCCCCACCAGGGCTGCGTTGTTGGCATCAAACGCCAGGATGCCCCAAACGAGAAACGCAGACACTGTAGAGATAATGCCATCACGCACGTTATTGACGTCGGCCAGATTGGCCAGATACAGCACACCCAGAGAGGCACTTAAAGCCGCAAAAAAACTCAATCCCGGCGGCACCGGCAAGCCATAGCCCAGCAACCAGAACAACAGCCCCCCCGCGACGGCGCGCAGAATCACGTCCAGGGTAATCGCTACGTTTTCACTGAATGCGGAAAGCAGCATGCCGCGGCTGACCGGACAGGAACTGAAATCCGGGGTGCCCATATCCCCGATGGTGTGGATGGAGCGGGTTGTCGTTGCCATAAAGCGTCCTCCCATTTGGTACGCAAGCATTTGATCCGCGAAGTTTGTAGCCGGGATTCAGATTAGTCCTTGACGCAGGCATGCAAAAGTGGCATTTATGACAATATGAATGCTTCTTTTGCCATTACGGAGAGAATAAAATGACCACTAAGCTGGCAATATTCGCATATGATGGATGCTTATCGACTTCGATCACTGGCCCGACAGATGTCTTTCACATCGCCAATATCCACCAGCGAGTGCGCAAGGAAAATCCTGGTAGTCCATTGTTTTCGTGGAAAATATACTCACCGGACGGCAAACCCGTGCACACCTCCACCGGCATCACCATCGCAGTGGACGGTCGCTACGAAGAAGCTGGCACTCCTGACATCTGCCTCATTCCCGGCATCGACCATGCGTTTGGTTATGAGGTCACCAAAAAGACCGAAGAGATGCGCAGTGTGATGGGCAACCTGATCAAGACCCACCACGCCAGGGGCGCCGCCATCGCCTCCAATTGCAGTGGCTCCTTCCTGTTGGCGGACACCGGTTTGCTGGACGGTTACGAGGCAACTACCAGCTGGTGGCTGGCCCATCACTTCACTCACTCGTTCCCCAAAGTGCATCTGCGACTGGAAAAAATGGTCACCGAGCAAAATAATGTTTACTGCTCTGGGGCGGTGACTGCCTATATGCATCTGTGCATTCGCTTGATTGAACGGTTCGCCGGCCCCAGCATCGCAAAGTGTTGCGCCAAAACCGTGATGTTGCAGAACAAGGAGTCCACCCAGGCTCCCTACATTCCCGTGCCTCACCATTTCAAGCAGCAGGATGAGCTGGTAAAAAACGCGGTGCAGTGGATGCAGGAAAATCTGGATCAGGAGTTTCAGCTGGACGCGCTTGCGAGCCAATTGGCCGTGAGCCCGCGCACGTTCATTCGCCGCTTTAATCAGGCCACCGGCAAACCACCCAAACAGTATTTTCAGAAGTTGCGTATTGACGAAGCCAAACGGTTACTGGAATCCACCGCGTTGAGCGTGGACGACATAACCGAAAAGGTGGGTTACGTGGACGTCAGCTCTTTCCGTAGACTGTTCAAACGTGAAGTGGCGCTCTCCCCCACGGAGTATCGCAAGCGATTTTCCCGCTGAAACGCTACAGAAGATGATGCATGGGAGCACGTCACCCGGCCTGAAAGCCCTGCTCGCAATAACGGGCCAGGTAGCGCTGGAACTGGGTGACGCTCATGGCCGGTGCCAGGTAATCGCCTTGTAAGAAATCACACCAATAGCGCTCCAGATATTGAAAGTGCGCCAGAGTCTCCACTCCAGTGGCCAGCACTTTGATATTGAGCTGATGAGCCAGAGTAATGATGGCCGACGCCACCGCTGCGTCGTTGCGGTCCGTCATCAGATCAGCCATCAGGCTCTTGTCAATTTTCAGGACATCCACTTTGAATCGGCTGAGCAGGCGCAATGAGGTGCCCCCCATACCAAAGCGATCGATGGCAATGGCTGCGCCACGACTGCGTAATTCATGCAAAGTACCGGTGATGGAATTGAATTCGTCGTTCAGTGCGGTTTCCGGCACCTCGAACTGAATGGTGTCATATTGAAGTCCGGTAATGGCCAGACAACGCTCCAGAAAACTGAACAGCTGATCCCGGTTGCGCAGGATCAGCCGCGGCAGCCGCACCCCCAGGCGAAAGTTGACACCGAATTGTTGATGCAATCTGGATGTTTCCTGACACGCCTGCATCAACGTCCACTCGAACACCTCCGCCAACATGCCGGCGCTTTCAAGATGTTCATAGACCTCATCCTGGTGAATCCCAAATTCAGTCAGAGCCGGCCAGTGCAGCACCGATTCCACCGCATGTAGAGAGCCATCCATGCCATCCATTTGTGGCTGCAAGCGCAGCTCCAACTGACCGGTAGTGAAAGACTGGTGCAATCTGGCCTCCAGTTCCACCCGCCGCTCCACTTCACGGTTGAGGGCTGCTGTGAAAAACTGAAAATTATTGCGACCTTTGGCTTTGGCATGGTACATCGCCATATCCGCATGGCGGGAAAGATCGACTATATTGTTTCCATCAACAGGAAAATTGGCGATGCCGATACTGGTGGTTACCACCACCTCTTTGCCGTTGACGGGAATCGGCATTTGTAATGCTTTAATAATATTGGTTGCCACCCGGGCGCAATCCTGCAGGTGCTTGAGGTCCGTTACGATCAGGGTGAACTCGTCACCCCCCAGGCGTGCCACTGTATCCTTGGTTCGGACCTGCTCCCGGATGCGCCGCGCCACCACCCGCAACAATTCATCCCCCGCCTCATGACCAAGGCTGTCATTCACATCCTTGAATCCATCCAGGTCCAGGAAGCACACCGCAAAGTGCCGGTTGTCCCGGGTCGCGCCGTTGATTTCCTGTTGCAGGCGGTCCAGGAACAGGCGCCGGTTGGGGAGACCGGTTAACTCATCGTAGTAGGCCAGCATTTCAATCGTGGCATGGGCCTCATGTAACTCGGTGTGGTCCACCAGGGTACAAACATAGCGGGTAGCCACACCCTGGTTATCACTTACTGGTGACACTTGCTGATACACCCACATGGAGCTGCCGTCGCTGGCCAGAATTCGCACCTCGCCTCGCCATTGCCTGCCTTCCGCCAGACTCTGTTGCATGTCATTGACGATGGACGCATTAAAGTCATTGGGGATGAACGAAAGGTAGCTCAAGCCCAAAACGTCGATAACATCATAGCCAGTCAGCTCGGAGAAAAAGGGATTTGCGTATTGAATAAAGCCCTGGGTGTCGGTTACCACCACCGAGGTGGCACTGCTCTCTACAGCCTGGTGCAGTTGCTTAAGTTGGAGCTCCATATCAAGTCGGTGGGCATACTCATCCAGCCTGTCCAGTGCCGTGCTGACGTCTTCTTCCAGCTCTGCCAGCGTGAAACTGTAGAGGTCTGAAAAATCGTCTTCCCACTGAGAGCACAGCACCAGCACACCAACGGATTTCTGCTTGAAGCGAATCGGAATCACGGCCACCGCGCGCAGCTGCTCCTGCCGGATCAGCGTGCTCCAATACGCCGGCAGCACCTGGTCGGGACTCAATGTCAGCACCGCTGCCTGATTGCTGAAAATGGCGCGGACCACCGGGTCGGATTGCTGTTTGGATTCGCCACAAGACAATTGCGGCGCGTTCCCCAATCCGCCGGATTGAACCACGGGGACCACCCGATCCCCATGCTGTATACCGACCCAGGCGAAACGATAGCCGCCCTGCTGCACCGCCAGTCGACACAGCAATTCGAAGAGGTCCGTCCTGGTTTCGCAGAGCGTTCTCTGCTTGTTGAATTCCCTTAAAAATCGATGGATCAGAATGAGGCGCTTGAGCGCCCCCTGCATCTCTACTAACAAGGGCAACCACCTGAAGGCTTTTCGTCAGTCTACGCTAACGGTGCTACAAACTTAACCTTCCCCGAACGGGCTCGGCGGCGGAATTCCCGGATAAGTAAACGCTTTCAGCCCGTTACGACCTGCAAATATTTATTTCAGAAAAGCGTCAGAGTTTCGCCAATCCTGAGCACACCGCAGGGCACATGGGTGTTCGCCGCCAGGAAGCGCTCTTTCGGTTCCATCATGGGCTCAGTGGTCAGCCGGATAGTGCCCCAATGCATGCCGATCAAGCGGCGGGCACCAATGTCTTCACCGATTTGAACCGCCTCTTCCGGCGTAGTGTGGACCGATGACATCAGGGTTCTTGGCTGGTAGGCGCCAATGGGTACCAGCCCCAGGTCGAACCCATCGAAGTGGTCTCCGATTTCCCGAAACACGGGCCCATAGGCGGTATCTCCAGCAAAGTATATCCGCCGCTTCTCGCTCTCAAGGGAAAAGCCACACCACAAGGTTTTGTTGAGATCGAACATCCCGCGACGGGACATGTGAATGGCCGGTAAGGCCGTCACCCGGCACGACGCCGCTTTCACGTCTGCGTACCAGTCCAACTCCGTCACCTGGCTGAAACCCTGTTTCTGCAACAACGACTTCAACCCCAGGGGCACCACCACCTGCGCCTGGCCAAAGCGCGCCGCCAAACGCTCCAGAGCACGGGTATCCAAATGATCGTAATGATTGTGGGACACCAGGATGCAATCCACCGGCGGCAGTCGTGCAATGGCAACCGCAGGCGGCACCAGGCGTTTGGTGCTGCGTGAAGGTAGCGGGGAGGCATAATCTGTCAGGTAAGGGTCGGTCAACAAGGTGACGCCATCCAGTTGAATCAAAAAGCTGGCATGGCCCAGCCAGAGGATTTTGTCCTGGTCCCCTGCTGCCCGATACCCGTTCAAGGCCTCGTCTTCTGGTAACACATGGTCCGGCGGCAACGGGTTCTTGCCCGCCAGACGCAGTAACTCTCCTGCGAAGTGGGCCGCTTCGCGGGCGACCTCCGCACTGAGGGGCGGTCGGGTCGGGCTTCCGGGTGGGTTGCAGAAACCACTCCGGGTATGATGGGGTTTATCCGGGTTATACCAGGGATTACGCGGCATCGTTACCATCAGGTTTGGATTTGAGTTTGATCAGAACCTCGGCGAATTTTCGGAACACATCGTTGTGCGTCAGAATCCCCGCCAGTTTCTCATTTTTAGTGATCAGTGCCGAGCCGAGATGCTTGTCCGCCATGACTTTGAGTACATTTTCCAAAGGGCTGTGGATATCCACCACATAGGTGCGCGAGCTGTAGATGTCCTTAACATAGAGTTCGTCTTCCAGTGACGCGCTGCTGAATGGTGACGCCACAAATTTGATATCCCGATCCGTGAGCACGCCCACCAACTTGCCGGCTTCCGTCACCGGCAAATGATGGAAGCCCTGCTTCTCCATCATGGCAATGGCATCCTGCAGTGGTTCGTTCACGTCAATACTGTAGGGAAATGGGGTCATGGTTGTTGCCAGTGTGGGAATGGATTTCATACCCTGCCTCCGATGTCTTTCGACCGTTCATTCTTTTTGAAAAGACGCTGCCAAAGATATCCACCACCTTCATCCTGGCCGCTGATCACATACTTTAGCACATTGGAATTGCACACCGTCCACAGCATCTGATTCTGCACGTGACTACGGCCACACAACAGCACCTCATCGTCGATGCGCAAGCAAAAATCTTCCGCCGGGAGCACATGATAGGCACCGTTGCGCACCACCATCAACACCATAGCGGGCAGCTGTACGCCGCGATTCTGGGGATGAACTGAAAGATGGCGGGTTTGTATGTCCCGCCCGTGCCTGAGCATTTCATACATTGCCGGCGCGGTATCCCGATCGATGGTGAGAGACCAGCTGTCCAATGGATTATCCCGCACCAGCACGTCGAAACGGCGCACCAGCTTCTCACACCACTCTTCATCATGTTGTTTGATTTCTTCTAAGAAACGGATCAGCAACGGGGTCTTGATGAGAGCCATGATGCGTTGTGCCACGATGATGTTGGGGTCCATGATCATGTTGATCGAAGCCGCTTTAAAGACCGGTGAATTGTGATGACTGTTCTGGCGCGCCACCACCATCAGATTCTTTTTAAGATCCTTCGCTGTTAACACGATGGAGAGGTTGTTGGCATCGTCCGAGGTGCCGGCGACAATGCCCACTGCACTCTGGATACCGGCTTCCATCAAGGTATGGGCCTCGGTGCCCAGGCCTTTCACCACCCACAGGTCATCTTTGATTTTTTGCGTATCGGGGTTGGGCTCAACAATCACGGTTTCCAGTTCAAGCTGATCAAAGCGACGCTGAATAGCTTTGCCCAAGCGTCCGTATCCACAGATGATCCAGCGCCCTTTTTCCGGCTTCATCACCGATTGCAGGGAACGATGCTGGGGGCTGATCAGCCAGTTGTAGGCCAGTTGCCGATAAGGGTGAAACACCGCATTACACAGGTACTCTGCGAAGGTTTCAAACGGGTCCACCACATGGTCGGTGTTGAATGAGCGCAGGTTGCCAGCGTACTCCCGGGTGGCCACCCGACTCAATACCATGCGTGTTGGCGCCAGCAACTTGCTGGCCAATGCAATGTACAGATTAACGTGGTCATCGTCTGTCAGGCATAACACGCCGATACAGTTTTCCAGAGCCACGCCGGCATCCTGCACCACATCCGGTTCGCTGGCGTTGGCGCACAAACTGGGAATGTCAAACGGCAGGTTGTCCAGCTCCAACGCGTCGATCCGGCTTTGTTTCAGCTCCACCACTACCGATTGAATACCCCGGCGGGCCAGGTCTGCCACCACTGCGCTGCCGGTAAGTCCGTAGCCGCAGACCAGGTAGAACGGCTCCTTGAGATGCTCCACCCGATTACGAAAGCGATGCCGCTGGATCAGATTGATAAAGGTATGGTCACGCAGGGTCGCGATGACGGCACCAATGCTGTAAATCCATCCCACCACCGTGGCATAGATGCAGAACAGGGTCCAGAACCGTTGGGCCGCGGTGAACTCATAGGGGATCTCGCCAAATCCGATGGTGGACCCCATGAAGCTGACGAAGTAGAACGCCTGGAAGAAATTCATCCGGTAGGGATTGCCCTGGTCATCCACACCGGGTATCAGCACATAGCCCAGCACGGAGATGGAGTAAATGACAATCAGGGTGATCAGCGGCGCCCGCAGGCGACGCAGGATCAGATAGGCGACATAATTCATAAGCGCTTAGCGGCGCACCGTGATGGTTTCCACCACCAGTAATACCACGGAGATCACATTAGCCAGGAGTGCTCCCCCGGACATGGACACCACACTGGCAATCAGATCTTCGGTCATACCGCCATCGGCAATATTGGTGGCGTAGGCCCACAAACAGGCCGCCACGATCAGCTGCAAGTCCGCCACCAGACTGGTCGCCAACAATACGGCGCCAAGATGAGTACGGTCACCGAATTTCATCACCGTGGCAATCAGGCTGATCACCAGCGCCGCAAATAACTCGTAGACGTTGTGATGGTCAGCGTCGTGGATTTCCCCCAGGAAAAAGCCAAAGTTGAGGGTGGCAGCCAGGATAATAAAGAATGCGAAGATGACTTTTTCGGTGTTCATTCAGGTTCCCCATGGTCCATTGGGGGTGTTGACCTTATCTGAAAATCAGCACCCAGGCGCCTATCAGTATAAAGCCAATTCCAGCAATCATCGACAGCACTTTTTCGCTGACATACTGGGAAATCACGCTGCCTGCGGCCACGCCAATGGCGGCCGCCACCACCAGCGCAGAGGCGGAGGCCAGGAACACGGTCCATTTGCTCACCGCTTTGTCTGAGGCAAACAACATGGTGGCCAATTGGGTTTTGTCACCCAACTCGGCCAAGAACACACTGACAAAGATGGTGAGAAACACACGCCAGTCCATCTTTTACTCCCAAAGGTTAGTTTTCCTGTTGTGGTGGCTGATACGTTTCATTATGTACCAGCGTCTGTAGTGCCCGGCGGCGCTCCCACTGCAGGCGCTCCAGCTCCGGTGCGTCATAAAATTCATCCACGTAGCCCAGACACAGGTAGCCGACTAATTCGCGGTCCTTCGGCACCTGCAGTATGCCGCGGATGGCAGCAGGGTCCAGGATGCTGACCCAGCCCATACCGATGTTCAGGCTGCGGGCCATCAACCACATGTTCTGAATGGCACACACCACGCTGTAGCGACCCACCTCATCCATACTGGTCTGGCCCAGTACAGGCGCAGTGGATGGCCGGTAAAACACAGCGATATTGAGAGGTGCCTCGACAATGCCTTCCAGCTTCATGCGCTGATACAGTTCGGCCCGCTCCCCGGCAAAAAGATCAGCGGCTTTACTGTTTTCCTGCTGAAAACTGTCGCGGATGGCTCTGCGGCGGGCGGTATCGGTGACCAATACAAACTCCCAGGGCTGGGAAAATCCCACCGACGGGGCGTGGACCGCCGCCTCCAGAATGCTCTGAATGGCCGTTTGAGGAAGCGGATCCGGGTGAAAGCGATTTCCCCGCACATCCCGCCGGTTCAGGATGATTTCCTGGAGCAGGCTGGCTTCTTGCGGTGAAAAACGACGACCCTTCATGATGGCGACACACATTGGCTGCTGAAAAGATCGGCGATTATAGTGTTTTTTGTCCGGCCCGTGAAACGACAAAGCGCCGGATACCGCCCTTAGGGGGTATCCGGCGCTGGCCGATGGGCTGGGTGAGCCGCGATCGAGAGCGGTTTTAAACCCGCTCGATTACCGTCGCAATCCCCTGACCCAGGCCGATACACATGGTGGCCAGGCCGATATTGCCGTCTTTCCACTCCATCACGTTCAACAGAGTACCGACAATGCGGGCACCGGAGCAGCCCAATGGGTGCCCCAGGGCGATGGCGCCACCGTTCAGGTTCACTTTGTCTTCCACTTTGTCAGCCAGCTTGAGATCTTTTACGCAGGGCAGGCTCTGGGCCGCAAAGGCTTCGTTCAGCTCTACGTAATCGATGTCGTCGATGGACAGACCCGCCCGTTTGAGGGCTTTCTGGGTGGCCGGCACCGGGCCGTAACCCATGATCGCCGCATCACAACCGGCTACGGCCATGGAGCGGATCTTGGCACGGGGTTTCAGGCCCAGGGCCTTGGCGCGCTCGGCGGACATCACCAGAATGGAGGAGGCGCCGTCAGACAGGGCTGAGGAGGTTCCTGCGGTGACCTGACCATTCTTCGGGTCAAATACCGGGCGCAGACTGGCCAGGCCTTCTGCTGTGGTTTCCGGGCGAATGACTTCGTCAATCTCACACAGCACCTTGAAGCCGTCGGCATTGTGGCCTTCGATGGGCACAATCTCGTTGTTCCAGCGGCCTTCCTGGGTCGCTTCCCAGGCCAGTCGATGGGAGCGGGCCCCGAACTCATCCATGGCCTGACGGGAGATACCGTGCATGCGACCCAGCATTTCTGCGGTCAAGCCCATCATGTTGGAGGCCTTGGCCACATATTTGGAGGCCTCCGGGTTCAGGTCCACGCCGTGGGTCATTTCGACGTGACCCATGTGCTCCACACCCCCCACTACGAACACATCACCGTTGCCGGTCTGGATGGCCTGGGCGGCAGTGTGCAGCGCCTGCATGGAAGAACCACACAGCCGGTTTACGGTCTGGCCAGCTACGGTGCGCGGCAGCTCCGCCAGAATCGCGATGTTGCGGGCGATGTTCATGCCCTGCTCCAGGGTCTGGTTCACACAGCCCCAGATCACATCTTCGGTTTCCGCCGGGTTCCAGTTGGGATTACGCTTTTGCAGTGCACGGATCAGCTCAGCAGACAGCTTTTCGGCGCGCACGTTACGGAACTGCCCGTTACGGGATTTACCCATAGGGGTACGGACAGCGTCGACAATCACTACGTCTCTTGGATTCAAACTCATTTCTATGTCTCCTTGGCTATCCGCTTACTTGTAGAACGATTCGCCGTTGGCGGCCATGTCTCGCAGCTTGGCGGTAGGCGCATACAGAGGGCCCAGATCCGCGTACTTGTCGCACAGCTCAACAAACGCTTTCACACCAATGGAATCAATGTATTTCAGCGCACCACCACGGAACGGTGGGAAGCCGATACCCATGATCAACGCCATATCCGCGTCGGCTACCGAGGACACGATGTTCTCTTCCAGACAACGCACCAGCTCCAGACACATGGGAATCATCAGGCGATCAATGATTTCCTGATCTTCGAACTCTTTCGGGGCAGCTACAACAGGCTTAATCAGATCGTAGGTGGTTTGGTCCACCACTTTCTTGGGCTTGCCCTTCTTGTCCACTTCGTACTTGTAGAAACCAACGCCGTTCTTCTGACCGAAGCGCTTGTTCTCGAACATCACTTCAGAGGCGTCTTTGTGGTCGTACTGCATACGCTCGGGGAAACCTTCTGCCATGACCTCAGCAGCATGGACACCGGTGTCGATGCCCACCACATCCATCAGGTACGCGGGGCCCATGGGCCAGCCGAAACGCTCCATGACTTTATCGACTTTCTGGAAGTCCGCACCGTCACGCAGCATCATGCCGAAACCACCGAAGTATGGGAACAACACGCGGTTCACCAGGAAGCCGGGGCAGTCGTTGACCACAACCGGGGTTTTACCCATTTTCTTAGCGTAAGCAACGGTGGTGGCCACCGCTTCATCGGAAGACTTCTCACCACGGATCACTTCCACCAGTGGCATCATGTGCACCGGGTTGAAGAAATGCATACCGACGAAGTTCTCCGGCTTTTCCAGAGCTTCGGCCAATTTGGTGATGGAGATGGTTGAGGTGTTGGAGGCGAGGATAGTGCCATCCTTGACCTGCTTCTCCACATCCGCCAGCACGCTTTGCTTGATCTTCACGTTCTCCACCACCGCTTCCACCACGATGTCCACACCGCCGAAATCACCGTAGTTCAGGGTAGGACGAATGGCGGACAGGACTTTGCCCATCTTGGCAGCGTCGACTTTGCCGCGGGAAACCTGCTTGGCCAACAGTTTGGTGGCTTCCGACATACCCAGGTCCAGGGCCGCGTCGGCAATATCTTTCATGACAATGGGGGTGCCTTTGGAGGCGGACTGATAAGCGATACCGCCACCCATGATGCCGGCGCCCAACACAGCGGCCTGACCAACCGGCTTGGCTTTCTTTTCCCACTTGCTGGCCACTTTCTTCAGTACCTGATCATTCAGGAACAGACCGATCATGGCGTTGGCGACCGTGGTGGTGGCCACCTTGGCGAAACCTTTGGCTTCGATTTCCAGTGCTTTGTCGCGGGTCATGCCGGCGTGCTGCTGCATTACCTGGACCGCGGCTATCGGTGCTGGGTAGTTGCGACCGGCCTGCTGCATCACCATGGCGGAACAGGTCTGGAACGCCATCATGTTCTCCATGGGGGGCAGTTTCAGGGGCTCCAGCTTCTCTTGCCGCTTGGCTTTGTAATCGATCTTGCCGGCAATGCAGTCTTTCACCAGAGACAGCGCGGCATCACGCAGTTTGTCAGGCTCGACCACCGCATCCACCACACCGTCTTTCAACGCTTTGGCCGGCTTGTGTTGACCACCGGCGGCCACCCACTCCACTGCATTGTCCACACCTACTACGCGGGGCATCCGCACCGTGCCGCCAAAACCGGGAAACAAACCCAGCTTCACTTCCGGCAGACCACACTGGGCCGCGGTGGACATGACGCGAAAATCTGTGGCCAGGCACATTTCCAGGCCACCACCCAATGCGATACCGTTCATGGCAGTCACGGTGGGAAACGGCAGATCTTCAATGGCGTTGAAGGCTTGATTGGACTTGAGGCACCAACCGGCGATTTCTTCTTCAGAGGAGGTGAACAGTTCACCAAACTCAGTAATGTCTGCACCCACGATGAACACAGATTTGGCACTGGTGACGATCATGCCCTTGATGGAACCGTCTGCCTTCATGGCCGCCGCCGCAGCACCCAGCTCTTCGACTGTCTGGCGGTTGAATTTATTAACCGACTCGCCTTCCAGATCGAAATTCAATTCAACAATGCCGTCTTCCAACGGTTTGACCGTAACGGCTTTTCCTTCGTATATCATCAACGTTTCTCCCGCACTGGGTTAACGACTAGAGACTTATTTTCGTTCGATTTCAAACGATAGTTTGAAAGTGCATGGCATGTTGCCGACTCCGGCAGTTTTTGGCAAGTTTTTTAGCGTGCATATAAGAAAAGTGTCACTCACAGGCAAAATTTCGTCCATTTCCGCATACTGACTTGGCGGTCATCAACAAAACCCGTTAGCCTATGGCCCGGACAACAGGAATCCAACCCATCATGACAGATCTTTGCCCCTGTGGCAGCAACCGAACCTATGCAACGTGCTGCGCTCCTTTTCACCTTGGACAGGCCCTGCCAACCACCGCAGAACAGTTGATGCGATCCCGCTACAGTGCCTTCGCCAAGCGCCTTCCCCAGTATCTGTTTGCTACCTTGCACCCCAGCAAACGGGCACCGGATGAACTCGCCCAACTGGAGGCGGCAGTGGCTCGCCACCGTTGGTTGGGTTTGCAGATATTGAACGCAACGGATGGTGGCCAGGAAGATGATCGTGGCACCGTTTCATTTCGGGCCGTTTATGAGGATTCCGGCAGCCCTGGGGTGTTGGAAGAAAACTCCAGTTTTAAGAAAGAGACAGGCCGCTGGTATTATCTTTCGGGCCAGCTGGCACCGACGCGAGCGCCGGGCCGCAATGATCCCTGCTGGTGTGGCAGTGGCCGCAAGTTCAAGAAATGCCACGGTTAGTGTCACCATCGGATATTGCAGCAGGTTATAAACGCTCATTGCATATAAAAAATGGTCACTACACAGGTCGACAATTTTGTCAGATAGTTAAAGGCGTCTTTCGTAAAAGGACCTACGGGGAGACCTGACAATGAAACGCCTCTATTACTTATTTCACGGCACCGACTGCGCTCGCGCCATCAGCAACGACCTGCAGGATGCCGGCATCAATGAAGGTCAGTTACACTTTCTCAGCCACGATCAGGCAGGCCTGCAATCCGCCCACGTCCATCAGGCGGACATCTTCGATGAACGGGACATCCCCCACAGTGGTATTTGGGGGGCGATTACCGGGCTCGGCGTCGGCATTTTGTTTGCCACCTACCTGATCGCCACCGAGCTGGGTTCCCACATGAGCGTGGGCATCTTTCTATTCGTTTGTGCCCTGTTCACGTTCTTTGGTACCTGGGCCGGCGGATTCATCGGGATATCCAGTGATAACCACCACATTGCCCGCTTCCACAATGCCCTGGAGGAAGGTGATACCCTGTTGATGGTGGATGCCTATGACGAGAGGGAAGAGTCCCGGTTGCGGGAATTGATGCACACCCGTCATATGGAAGCCAGCTATGAAGGCGAGGAAGACAACTTCAAGGTGTTTCTCTGACCGGAAACGGTCAGAGATTGGTGGACAATATATCGGAGACCGCGCGGAATTCGACCCGCAGAGCACTCAGCACCTGGTCAGCGCCCTCCAGGGTTTCTTCTTTGCCCATCATTTCCAGCTGCCGGGCCAATTCCGACAAACGGAACGCACAGACGTTAGACGATGAGCCCTTAAGGCTGTGGGCCACCTTGCGCAGCGCATCACAGTCCTGTTGTTGCAGGACCGCGTCCAACTCGTCCACCTTGTTCTGTGAATCCGAAATAAAGGTATTCACCAGGGTTTCAAATTCGTTTTCCATGATCTCTTTGAGATCCTGTAATGCACCAATATCAAGGTGATCCGCTGGATTACTCATACTCACATTCCCATTGCTAAACATCAACGTGCCAATCGAAAATGACTTCCACCTGATTCCCCTTGCCCAGGTAACGAACCGACCGGCACATGGTATTAATCAGGGGGATACCCCGACCGCTGTATCCTTCCGTTTTGTGTCTGTTTTCTTCTTTTGACTTAAAATCAAACCCGGGCCCGGTATCTTCCACCACGATGGTCAGTACACCACCATCCTTCACAGGGTGGTGATCGATGTGAAAGCGCACGCAGCCCTCATACAACTCATTCAGTTTCTGGGTGCGCTCGGCGTAGTAGCGGGCAAAGCCATCCGCCGAAGCTTTCAGGTCCGAATGCAGGTTCAGTACGCCGTGCTCCAACGCATTGGAGTACAACTCTGACAAAATAGTATAAATCTTTCCACTGTGCGGGCGTAACCCCGGCACTTCCATCAACAGGTGGGTGATCAGGGGCAGCGGATTGAATTCTTTCAGGGTCAGGGGACGCAGCTCATAGGTCATGCTCCAGTCCTTGGGCCCGCCCGCCATGTAAGACTTGCCATCGGCGCCCAGGGCATTGCCCATTTCCTCTTCGCCCACCATGGTGACTTCCACCATGGTGTAGTCGTCATCCTGCTCGCCACGACCGGTATGTCGCTCCACCGCGGCCACCAGGTTATCAAACATGGCGTCCGCATCCTCGGTGTTACGCAGCACCTCCATCACCCGCTCTTCACCGAACATTTCCTGTTGCGGGTTGCAGGCTTCAATGATGCCGTCAGACCAGAGCATAACCCGGTCACCCTTCTCCAGCTGAATCAGAGTGGTATCCGTATTGAACCGGTCGGAATCCACCACACCCAGTGGCAAATGGCGGGACTTGAGGTTTTCCAGCTGGCGGGATTGCTTGCGATAAACCAGTACGTCGGGAATCCCCCCCACCCACACTTCGGCCGAATGCTTGCGAAAACTGACATCCACCATACTGGCACAGCAGAATACACCAACCGGTAGAATCCGTTTCAGCTTTTTATTGATTTCGCGGAGGATGTCCTGCAGGGAGAACCCTTTCTGGGCCATACCATAAAAAATTTCCGAGACCGGCATGGCGCCGATCGCAGCCGGTAACCCATGGCCGGTAAAATCCCCCAGAAACACAAACATGCCACCGGAAGGCTTACGGGATGCCAACACCAGGTCGCCATTGAACACCGCCATGGGTGACAACAGATATTTGATGTTGGGGGCATCGATGCAGCCGGGGTGCGCGATGTTATCGAACACCTGCTTGGCCACTTCCTGCTCATGAACCAGTCGGTCATGGTGGAGGGAAATCTCGTCGCGCTGGGCCTGCACCGTTTCATGCAGACGCCGCATACTGGCGAACGCCTTGATTTTGGCCTGGAGAATGATGCGGTTGTAGGGTTTGCTTAGAAAATCCAATCCACCGGCCGCCAGACAATCCGCCAGGGAGGTGGCATCACGCAGGGAGGTCAGGAAGATGATGGGTACCAGGTTATCCCCGGCCAGTTGCTTGATGGTGCGTGCGGCTTCGAATCCATCCACGTTGGGCATGAGCGCATCCAGCAACACGATATCAGGGGATTGCTCCTTGAAAATATCGATGGCTTCCTGCCCGTCTTTCGCCGTGTATACGATGTGGCCTTCCTTGCGGACAATCGTTTGCAGTATCAGACGGTCGGAATCGTTGTCGTCTGCGATCAGAATTCGCAGAGTCTCAATTGCCTCGCCTTCGGTCTCCACCGCTTTTACCTGATTATCCATAGGTTCACACCACACCCACCTACCGGTGGGTGTACTACTTCCGGGCTAGCGAATGGTAAACAACTGTTCGAAGTTGGATATAGTAAGAATTTTCTTCACATCGGGATTGCAGTTCACAATCTCAATACTGGAATTATCCCCTCCGGCATGATCTCTTAACAGCAATAGCATACCCAGCGCTGAACTATCGAGATAGGTGGTTTCTTTCATGTCCACAATATAGCCTTTGGGATCTTCAGACACCTTTTCATAGGCATCTCGAAACTCCTGGTGAGCGCTAAAGTCGAAACGTCCCTGGATCTTGATGGTCAGTTCACCCGAGGATGCTTCAGTAGACCATATAGCCATTATCTACACCTCAAGAAGCAAGTAATATTTATGTTGATAAACCCAACAGAGGGTTATAAAAACCTTCCATTAATTAAGAGCATAGACCATTTTCACTATGCAAACGAAAATTCCGGCATAAATTTTTAAATCATGCCTTCAGCCCCCCTATCAGAGCTGAATCCACCTTTAATTTCAAGTAGTTGATTTTCACTCAGCGTGCCGGATAATCGCGCCAGGCGCAGGTCTGAAATCACATCGGTGAGCCTCAGTTCGAACTGATAAAGCACGTTAATCACCTCATTCAGCAGGCGCCGCACCGCGTCACCCAGCTGCAACCAGCGCACATCCGACTTGTTGTTGCGCTGATAACGTTCAGCAATGACCCGCAATTCCTCCTGCGCCCCCTGGATGTTGGCGATGGAGACCACCAGCTCAGAAATCGAGCTGCCTCCACCCGACTCCAGGCAGTTCGCCATGGGAGCGCTCAGAATGCGGCGGGTACGGAGCAGACGCTGCTCGGTCCTGGCGACGATCTCCCGCATTTTTTCCAGGTCCCGCCCGGATTGCTCGCTAATGGCCACCAGGTCCCGAGAGACGGTGACAAAGCCTCTTCCCACCTCCCCGGTGTTGGCGGCCGAGGCCATGGAATTCAACGCCAGCATGCCGGTGCTTTTCGCGGTTTCAATCGCCTCCAGCAGTGCGTGATGCACGTTTCTAAGGGTGGACTGGGCATGATCCAGGTCAGTATCACAGAGCATCCAGTTTTTCTGCAGGTTGTCGATCAGGTGGGCGAAATACCGGTCCACCGAGCCGTTCTGGTCATAGGCGGGTTCGTGGGTGCTGTCCGCCACAGGCAGTTCCGAGCCCGGGGCGTTCCCGGCAGCAAGATGATAGGCGCCATACCAACACAAAAAGGAGACAACCGCGAGCACCGCCACATAGACCGGTGCGTTTTCCAACCGGAGCACCACCAAAAGTGTGAGACTGGAACACCAGGCCAGAAGATACACCAATCGCTTGGCAATGAGCCCTGTCTGCGTTCGAAAATCAATCAAAACGAATTCAGCTTCCGTTGGTTAGCTGTAACAAGCGCCCGGCGATGGATTCCAATGGTTTGATTTCATTGTAGGCCCCCAACTGATAGGCCGCGCCAGGCATCCCCCAGACCACCGAAGTGGCCTCATCCTGAATGATAGTATGGCAGCCCAATTCTTTCATCCGCAACAGGGCCTGGGCCCCGTCCGCCCCCATTCCGGTCAACAGCACCGACACAGTTTTGCGATAACCGAGCCCGGTAATGGAGTCAAACATCACTTCCACCGAGGGCCGATGGCGATTGACCCGTTCGCGGTCATCCAACTGCGTCACCAGCCCGGACCGGCTTTTTCTCACCAACAGGTGACGGTCGCCGGGAGCAATGTAGACGTTGCCCGGCAATAGGGTCTGGTTGGATTCCGCCTCATGCACATGCATGGCACAACAGTTGTTCATCCGCATCGCATAAGAGGTGCTGAACTGGGGGGGGATGTGCTGAGTCACCACCACGGGCGGACAGTTCTCGGGTAAACCCAGCAGGACTTCTTTAATGGCTTCAGTGCCCCCGGTGGAAGCACCAATGGCGATGATCACCCCGGGTTTTGGTGTGTAGGCGCTGTGGCGGGCGACGGGCTCCGGGCGCTCGGCCTTCCCCCGTATCGAGTTCATTTCCAGCCGCTGCACATTGGCACCGGCAGCCGCGCGGATCTTGCTGACGATCTCCTGCTGGTATTCCACCAACCCCTTGCCCAGGTTCTCCTTGGGCTTGGGGAGATAATCGAAGGCGCCTATCTGCAGCGCTTCCAGCGTAATATCGGCCCCCGCCTCAGTGAGGGTGGAAATCATGATCACCGGCATGGGCCGCAGGCGCATCAGGTTTTTAAGAAAGGTAATGCCATCCATGCGCGGCATTTCGACATCAAGTGTGAGGACGTCGGGCTGTAATTGCTTGATCTTCTCCCGGGCAATATAAGGATCCGCGGCCGTACCCACCACCACCATATCGTCATGCCCGGATATGATTTCAGTCAGCAATTGCCGGATGACGGCAGAATCATCCACGATCAGGACCTTTATTTTTTTCGGGTCACCCATAGCAGCACTCAGTCGAACAATTCAATATCACCCTGCGCAGGCTCGGCGTTGATCGTACGAGCGTAACTGCGTTCGCGCTCAAACACCACATCGTTACGGACAGTCTTCAGTTTTCTGATCTTGGCGGAACCCGTGTCGGAAAAATACAACACCTTTCTCGGATACAATCCCCCTACATCTTCGGCCGCCAGATTCAGATTTTCATTGCTGAGAAACTGGTGGACAAAATCAATATTTTTACGGCCAATATCGATCTGGTTCATGCTTTCCAGTACTTTACCACCACCGAACACCTTGATCTCGAGATTGCGTTTCTCACCGCCATTCTTCAATACTTCATTAATCAGATATTCCATCGCCCAGTTACCGTAGCGGGCGGACTCACTGAAAGCCGACAGGGGCCCCGCCTCCATGTTCTCACGTTGCACGGGCAGCATGAAATGGTTCATGCCGCCGATGCCCTTGAAGCGGTCGCGAACACAGGCCGAGATACAGGACCCCAACACCGTCACGATCATCTCTCCGGTCACGCTGACATAAAACTGACCCGGCAGAATCTTGGCCGCGTAAACGCCCTGCTGCTTATCCCAGTAGCGATTAATGTGGGAAAACCCTTTCAGAGGTTTAGGCTGTGGGTGAGTGGGTTGAAACTGGGTGCTCAACATGGATTTCATCACATCACTTTCCTGTAGATGGTTCTGCCCACTGATTCGAAGCGTTTACTGACACCGTGCAGACTCTCTGAGTGACCAATGAAGAGGTAGCCATCGGGCTCCAGGATATCAGCATAGCGATCGAACAGCTCCCGCTGGGTTTCCTTGCTGAAGTAAATCACCACATTACGGCAAAAAATCACGTCAAAGCGCCCCTTCATGGGCCAGTCACCCAGCAGGTTCAGGTGATTGAAGGTTATCAGGCTCCGAATGGACTCCCTGGCCTCCAAGACCTCATCGTTGCCTCCCCCCCTGGGATCATTGAAGTACTTCCTCACCAGTTGGGCATCCATGTTGCCGATCCTTTCCTTGCTATAGATACCCCGGCGGCCGTGGGACAGCACGTTGGTATCAAGATCGGTGGCCAGAATTTTCGCATCCCAACGCGCCCGTTCCAGAGCACCGTGCAAGGTCATGGCAATGGAATAAGGCTCTTCCCCGGTGGAACAACCGGCCGACCATATTCGGATTCGCTGCTGCGCCTTTTTCTTACGCTGCAGCTCAGGCAATACCGTTTGCCGGAGGAAATCAAAATGATGGGCCTCGCGAAAAAACGATGTCAGGTTGGTGGTGATGGCATTGATAAAATTGGTAAGCTCCGCTTCGGGATGGCGTTCCAGATAATCCAGATACGACTTGAAATCGCCCAGGTTGAGCGCCCTGATCCGGCGCACAATGCGACTGTAAATCATCTCTTTCTTGTGCTCACCCAGCTCAATGCCCGAACGCAGCTTGGCCAGATGTTTGATGGTGTCGAAATCCCGATCGGTCATCGGAAATTCGCGCTGGGAGAATGACTTCCCTGTATTCCCCGAATCTTTAATGGCGTTCATGGTCTGCATAGGATGACTCATCGCTCCTTGAGAATCCGATCCACAGGCGGGCGAGATCTGCCGGGTTAGTGCTGGGATTCCTTGAGTTCCTTGATGGCATTGATGGAGACATCAGGAATAGTGTCAGCCCCAAGCAGTTCGTTGATGTCCAGCAAGATCACCATTTTGTTGTTCACATTAACCAGGCCCTTGATGTACTGGGTATTCACATGATCCCCCAGATCCGGCGCTGACTTCATGTCATCCCCCGCCAGGCTGTACACATCACTGACTGCATCCACCACGATGCCCATCACCCGGGCGCCTTTGCGGGTGGCGACCTTGAGCACGATGACCACGGTCAAAGGTCCGTACTCCACCTTCTCCAGCCCGAAGCGCTGCCGCAAATCAATAATCGGTACAATGGTGCCACGCAGGTTAATCACCCCTTTGACATGGGGGGGTGCATTGGGGATGGGCGTCACGCTTTCCCAGCCACGGATCTCCTGCACACTCAGGATATCCACACCGTATTCTTCGCTGGCCATGATAAAGGTGAGGTATTGATCCGTTTGCTCATTCTCCCGACCGGACACGTCCATCTCGGAATTGTCATAGGCACGCTCTTCTGCGGCATTCATAGTGTATCTCCCAATGTGCTGCTACTGCTTACGCTGCACGAGTTTTGCTCGCGACCAGCTTCAAACCGTTTTTGGATTGCTGATGCACTCCCGCCATGTGAATCAGATCGGTAATATCCAGGATCAGGGACACAGTGCCATCACCCAGAATGGTGGCACCGGAAATGCCATCCACTTTCTTGTAGTTGGTTTCCATGCTCTTGATCACCACCTGCTGTTGACCCAGCAGGTCGTCCACCACCAGGGCCACCTTGGCATTGCCCACTTCCACCACCACCAACAGACTCTCTGCCAGATTGGTGGTGCGGGGTTCAACCCCGAATATCTCCCAAAGCTTGATGATGGGGATGTATTCATCCCGCAACCGAAACACATCGCAGCCCCCGGCCACATGATTGATCAGGGACATATCCGGCTGCAAGGATTCGACGATGGACACCAGGGGAATGATGAAGGTCTGGCGACCGACATCGATCAACTGTCCATCCAGGATGGCCAGGGTCAGAGGCAACCGAATAGTGAATGTGCTGCCCTCCCCCTCGATTGATTTCACTTCAATACTGCCGTTCAGTTCCTGGATGTTGCGACGTACCACGTCCATCCCCACACCGCGGCCTGACACATCCGTGACCTGTTCGGCGGTGGAGAATCCAGGCTGAAAAATCAATTCCTGAATCTGCTCGTCACTTAACACTTCCTCCGCACCGATGACGCCGTTGTTGCGGGCCTTGGCCAGAATCTTGTCCCGGTTGAGGCCTTTGCCGTCATCCATGATTTCGATGATGATATTGCCACCCTGATGGAAGGCATTCAGCGTGATGGTGCCGGTTTCCGGCTTGCCGGCAGCACGACGGTCTGTGGGGGTTTCCAGACCATGGTCCAGGGCATTGCGCACCAGGTGGACCAGGGGATCACCAATTTTCTCCATAACCGTTTTATCCAGCTCCGTCTGCTCACCCAGGAGCTTGAGTTCGATCTTCTTGCCCAGCTGTTTGGAAAGGTCACGCACCATGCGCGGGAACCGGCTGAAGGTAAAGCTGATGGGCAGCATCCGGATGCGCATCACGCTCTCCTGCAATTCACGGGTGTTGTGCTCCAGTTGCGCCAGACCTTCCTGCAGTTTCTGCAGCTTGCTTACATCGAACTCGGAGCCCAGCTGGCCCAACATGGATTGGGTGATCACCAACTCACCCACCAGGTTCACCAGATTGTCGATTTTCTCGATGGCTACGCGAATGGACGTGGATTCAGAGCTTTTGGCAGCACCAGCCGCTGGCGCGGGCTTCGAGGCCTGGGGTTTCGCTGCTGAATCACCTGTGCCCGCAACGGCAGTCGCAGGCGACGGGGTTGCCGGCGCCTCGCTAACGGAAGCAACCGCTGAAGGGACCACGGCTTCAGCGATTGCGGTTTCCTGTGTTGTGCCCGCTGTAGCAGCCACCCCACCACTGAACACACCTGCAGTGGCGGTGATATTGATGTCGGAGTCATCCACCACCCACTCGAAAATTTCCTCTATCTCCGCTTGGGACCGGGTGGTGGTCAGGTACAGATCCCAGCTCAGGTGGCATTCTTCCGGGTGCAAACCGGTCAGGTCAGGTACCTTGCCGGCATCCACCTGTACTTCGAGCTCACCCATTTCCGCCAGCTCCCGGAACATCCGCAAAGGTTCATTGCCAGTGCGCAGCAGGTTGATGTCGGGCACAAATCGAATGTGCCAGGTAATGAGCTCGGCGTCTGCAGCAGCATCCTGCTCGCCGGCGCTCACGTCCGTGCGATGAGTTGCGTCGGCTACGGACTGTTCTGCATCAATGTCATCCGACCTGGGAACGGATGGAGTGGTCGGCTGACGCCCTTCCAGAATGTCGTTAAACGCCTGGGTCAACACGCAGGATTGCGCAGTATCCACGGTCTCATGGGCCTGCAATGCGGTGAGCATGCCCCGCAGGCAATCCACGGATTGCAGCAGCAGATCCACGTGTTCCGGCAACAACCGGCGAGCCCCCTCCCGGACCTGGTCCAACAGCGTCTCCAGCACGTGGGTAAACTCCGCCACCTCAGCAAAGCCGAAGGTGCTGCTGCTGCCTTTGATGGAGTGTGCCGCACGAAAAATACTGTTGATCGTCTCTGAATCCACGTTTTCACAGTCCAGCTCCAGCAGGCTGGATTCCATGACCTGCAGCCCTTCGAAACTTTCTTCGAAGAACACCTGGTGAAACTGGCTCAGATCGATACTCATGGCACTATCCCAGTACTTTTTTGATGGTATTCAACAGTTGATCCGGGTTGAACGGCTTAACGATCCAACCGGTGGCACCGGCCGCTTTGCCTTCACTTTTTTTGTCCGCCGCGGATTCTGTGGTCAACATCAAAATGGGCGTAAACTTGTAATTAGGCAGCGATCTGAGATTTTTAATCAGAGTGATGCCGTCCATGACCGGCATGTTCACGTCCGACAGCACCAGGTCCACCCCCCCCAATTTGGCTTTATTGAATGCGTCCTGGCCATCACAGGCTTCCACCACTTCATAGCCTGCGCCCTGCAACGTAAAGCTGACCATCTGCCGCATGGAGGCGCTATCATCGACAGCTAATATCTTTGTCATGGCTGATCTCCGTTTGAATTCCGGGGTTAATGCTTAATGCGTAAAAAGTCTGACACCCCCAACATGGAGGCTGCCTTGAGAAAGGGTTCGGATGGAGCATGTATGGCGGCCTGCAAATGCTGTTTTTCCATTGAGGAAAACAGGGACAACAGGACCTGAATAACACTGGTATCAATGCGCTCCACCTGAGACGCATCGATTGCGATGTTCACGCCATCATTAAGATAAGACTCTAATTTTTCATGCAAAACTTCCGCTTTGCTGATGTCGGCAATCTTTTCAAGCTGATACGTTATCGACTCTGCCATAAGCTGTTTCATCCATTGGTAGCCAACCCGCCAAACCAGGAATGGTAAAAATCCGGCATCCTTTAAAAAAGCATAGACAGCTTATACAGTTACGCTAGTGTGGGACTTTCTTATTAGCATTGGGAATCAATAGGGCTCGTGTTAGAGCCAGAATTCATGGAACCCTGGCGATCAAAAACCGCCGCCACCGCGAAACGGTCGGTCATCCAGCAGCTTCTGTTCCCGCTTGGACTCCTCCAGCTGCTCCTGCTGACGGGCTTTTTCGATCAATTGATCCATGGTTTTGAGGCGGGCATTGGCTTCTACCCAACGTTTGGTTTGCGCTTTAACAGCAGCCTGGCGCTGATGCACCAACTCACCCTGGCGCCGGATCGCCAGTTGCAGGCGGGAGATAAACGATTGGTACAGACCCAGCTGCGCGGCCTGGGTGACCTTGCTTTGCTGTTGCTGGATGGTTTGGAAATAGTCCGCCAGGTAGGATTCCAGCTCGCGCCGTTGTTGCTGCGCCGCCTGCAGTTCCTGCTGCAGGTGAGCCAGCTTGCGGGCTTCTTCACGCTCTGCCTGCTGATTAAGCTGGCGCACCGGCAACAGGCGTTTGGATTTTTTCATTCAGCGGTCACTCCTTGTTGAACAGTTTGTCCAACTGTTTGAGAGACTGCTTGAAATTCACCTGCTCATCCATGCCCTGGGCCAGATACGAGCGGATGGGACCGATCTTGCTGATGGCCAGGTCGGTTTCCGGATCGCTGCCTTTAACATAGGCCCCCACACTGATGAGATCCCGGCTCTGCTGGTAACGGGCATACAGCCGCTTCAGCACCTGGGCTTTCTGCAGGTGGATGTTCTCCACCACCTGGGGCATGGCCCGGCTGATGGAGGCTTCGATGTCGATGGCCGGATACTGGCCCTCTTCCGCCAGGCGGCGCGCCAATACCACGTGGCCATCCAGAATGGCCCGGGCCGAGTCAGCCACCGGGTCCTGTACATCATCCCCTTCCGTAAGAACCGTATAAAAGGCCGTAATGGAACCACCACCCTCTCGACCATTACCGGCCCGTTCCACCAATTGCGGTAACTTGGCAAACACCGACGGCGGATAGCCCTTGGTGGCCGGCGGCTCACCCACCGCCAGGGCGATCTCCCGTTGCGCCTGGGCGTAACGGGTCAGGGAATCCATCAACAACAATACGTTCTTACCCTGATCGCGGAAATGCTCGGCAATGGCCGTGGCCAACATGGCGCCGTGCATGCGCATCAGAGGGGAATCGTCGGCCGGCGAAGCCACCACCACGGAACGTTTCAACCCCTCCGCACCCAGGCTGTGTTCGATGAATTCCTTAACTTCACGTCCCCGCTCGCCGATCAGCCCCACCACCGTAATGTCTGCCGTGGTGAAGCGGGTCATCATGCCTAACAACACGCTCTTACCCACGCCACTGCCGGCAAACAGGCCCATGCGCTGGCCTCTGCCCACCGTCAATAAACTGTTGATGGCACGCACACCCACGTCCAGCGGTTCGTCGATGGGTTTACGTTCCAGGGGGTTGATGGGTTCGCGATGCAGGTTCACATAGGCTTCCGCCTGCACCGGGCCCTTGTTGTCCAGCGGCTTGCCGCGACCGTCCAGGACCCGGCCCAGCAGCCCCGGACCCACCGGCACTTTGGACACCTGGTGATTGGGAATCACCCGTGAACCCGGTTGCAAGCCGGCGGCCGGCTCAATGGGCATCAGATACATTTTCTGGTCGGAGAAACCCACCACTTCCGTTTCCACGTCCGCGTGATTGTGACCGCGAATGGTACAGTGACTGCCCACCGGTGCTTTGCAGCCAACGGCTTCCAGGGTCAGGCCTACCATGCGCAGCAGGCGCCCCTCCACCAGATACTGGGGTTGTGCCTGGGCATAGGGCAGGTAGCGCTGCAGGCGCTGGGCGATGCTAGGTCTTTGCTTCAGATCCGTCGTCATCGGGTATGTCTTCCGTTGGGGGTGTGGCGGTTACCGACGTTTCGGTTACTGGCGTTTCAACCGCGGGCAGATCCTCCTGGGCATCGCCGGCAAAGGCCTCCACCTCATCCAGCAACTGATCCACATGACCGTGCTGCTGGCCGCGCTCCTTGAGGGCCTGCTGCTGTTGTTCATACACCTGTTGTATGACCGAGGCCAAGCGCCGTTCAGCCCGTGCATCCACCATGCTGTTATCGGTCTCAATGATGCAGCCGCCGGGGGTGATGGTGGGGTGGGCCAGCACCCGCCAGCCCTCTTCCCATTCACCACTTTCCTGTAGATGGTTCAGCACCAGTTCCAGATCCTGCTTGTTCAGGTGAATGCGCAGACGTTGATGGCCGGGGTTGATGGAATCAATGGCTTCCTGCACCACCGTGGTAATGGCCGAAGAATCCAGGGAAAGCTCTCGATGTACAACACGCTTGCAGATCTGCTCCACCAGATGCAGGAGCACCTGCTCCAGCTCCTGATCCTGTTGCGGAATGGGTTCCAGTAATACGCGGGTGATTTGGGAGAGCCGGGTCAATGCCGCCTTCACGTCGCCCTCACCACTGAGGTAGCCGGCGTCGTAGCCTTCCGCCCGTCCGACCTCGCGACCTTGCTCCAGCCCCTCCTCATAGGCCGCCTGACGCAAGGCCTCCAGATCTTCTGCGGTGAGCGGTTTGAGTTCCGGCTCCTCCGCTTCGAGCTCCGCCACCGTACGCGGCCGGGGTTTGCCGGGGATATTGAGGGCATTGCCTTTAATGGGCATGTCCCGATCCATATTGGGAAGCTGCCACCGCTCCCAGGCACTGAGCTGCTCCGGTGGTGTATTCTCGTCTGACAGATAACCGGGCTTTTTGTTGTCCGCCATGATGATTACCGAGGCCCGGACATCAGATCATTTCCTCGCCGCCTTTGCCGCCCAAGGCGATTTCGCCGGCTTCCGCCATGCGCCGGGCAATGGCGAGGATTTCTTTCTGCGCCCCTTCCACCTCACTGAGTTTGACCGGCCCCTTGGCTTCCAGGTCATCCCGCAGCAATTCTGCGGCACGCTTGGACATATTGCCGAAGATCTTTTCCTTCACAATGTCGTCGGCACCTTTCAGGGCCAGTATCAGGGATTCGGAGGATACTTCCCGCAGCAGTGCCTGGATACCACGATCGTCCACATCCGCCAGGTTGTCGAAGACGAACATCAAATCCTGGATTTCCTGAGCCAGATCTTCGTCGATCTCTTTTATGGATTCCATGAGGGCGGATTCCACATTGGTATCGAGGAAGTTCATGATGTCAGCGGCGCACTTGCTACCCCCCAGGTCGGTGGAGGCGGAACCGGTCTGCTTGGCAAACTGCTTTTCCAGAATGTCGTTGAGTTCTTTCATGGCATGGGGTTGCACCGACTCCAGGGAGGCAATGCGCATGACAATGTCCAGCCGTACCCGCTCATCAAAATACTTGAGGGCTTCGGCTGCCTGGTCCGGGTCCAGATAGGCGATCACGATGGCCTGAATCTGGGGGTGCTCAAACCGGATCATGTCCGCCACTGAGCGCGCATCCATCCACCGCAACGTATCCAGGCCAGTGGTATTGCCACCGGTCAGAATGCGATCCACCAGGGTGCCGGCCTTGTCCTCACCGAGGGCGTTCACCAGCATTTTGCGAATGTAGCCGTCGGCGCCCACACCCAAGGCCGTTTGGTTAGAGATGACCTGCATGAAATCGGACATCACGGCTTCCACCTGGTCTTTCTGCACGTTCTGCAGCTTGGCCATGGACAAACCGATCTTCTGGACCTCTTTGGGGCCCATATGCCGCAACACTTCGGCGGCGTTCTCTTCCCCCAGGGACATCAATAATATGGCGGCCTTTTCAATGGCCGGCAGGGAATCGGCTGTCGCCTTGGGCTTGGTATTCTGATCACTCATTCGCTATCCAGGTTTTCACCACCTGGGCCACCCTTCTTGGATCTTCCGCCACCATGGACTTCACTGCATCCAGATGTTGGTCATAGGATGCATCAGGCCCTGGCAACAGGGGATTGGAGGTTCCGGTCAGCGTCACATCGGGGGTTTCCCCTCCTGCACCGCCGGCACCGGCCAACAGGCCTTCGCCTAACTGGGACTCCAGAGCGGCCAGGGAATCATCCCGCCCGGAGTCAGCCAGCTTTTTCAGTATAGGCCGTAATACTCCAAAAATCAGGAGGATAACCAGGAGAAAACCGGCGCCGCGCTTGGCCAGATCCCAAAACCAGGGCTGCTCCCACAGGGGGGGCGGGGGGATATCCGCCAGCTCCTGCGGCACATACTTGCGGAAAGGCTGATTCACCACGCTGACGCTGTCGCCGCGGGCGGCATTGAAGCCGATGGCATCCCGCACCAGTATCCGGATACGTTCCAGCTCCGCGTCGGTGAGGGGAACGCTCTGCGGTTCATTGGTGTTGCTGCCCTGGGCCGGAGGCACCAGGATATTGTCCAGCACCACCGCCACCGTCAGGCGTTTGACGACGCCCACCTGATGACGGGTGTGGCTGATGGTACGATCCAGTTCAAAGTTGCGGGTGGCCTGTTTACGCACATTACCTCTGGCGGCGGCACCTTCGGCACCCCCCTCCCCGCCGGCCTGTTCCGGTACGGTCACTGCACCGGGAGGCTGATTGGACAACGCACCAGGGATACCGGCCGTGGCGCCGTCACCCCCCACCACTTCACTCAGGGTCTGCTCACTGCGCACCGCCGGCAGGTCCGGGCTGAAAAATTCGGAGGTTTGTTCGGTCTGGCTGAAATCCAGATCTGCACTGACCTGTACTTTGAAACCTTCCCGCCCCACCAGGGGATCCAGGATGGCTTCAATGCGATCGATGTATTTTTGTTCCAGGGTTTTGGCGTAATCCAGTTGCTTGGCGGCCAGGGCGATGTCCTGGTCCTTATCGGTTTCGGACAATAACTGGCCCCGCTGATCCACCACAGTGACCTGCTTGTCTTCCAGCTCAGGAATCGATGACGCCACCAGATGGACAATGGCCGCCACCTGCATGCGTTCCAGGCTTTGATTGGGATACAGTTCCACAAACACCGACGCACTGGGCTTGCGGCTGTCATTGACGAAGACCGAACGTTTGGGAATGGCCAGGTGAACCCGCGCGCCCCGTACCCGGTTCATGCTGGAGATGGTGCGGGCCAGCTCGCCTTCAATACTGCGATAATAGCGGGTTTTTTCCATAAACTGGCTGGTGCCCAGGCCCTGCTCTTTATCCAGCAGTTCATAACCCAGGGTATTGCCGGAAGGAAAACCTTCCGCCGCCAGCTTCATGCGAGCCTGATGAATTTTATCGGACTCCACCAGAATCATGCCGGATGCAGTATCCACCTTGAAACGAATGTTTTCCCGTTGCAGCAGGTCCGCCACCTGGCCTGCTTCCAGATGGGAAATGTCTGTATAGAGTGGGCGAAAGTCGGGTTCCTGGGACATCAGTACAATCCACATACCCAGGGATATACTGATGGCCAAGCCCAACATCAGGCCGATCTGCTTGACCACGCTGAGCCCACCCAGGCCTTCCAGCACCGCAAATCCACCGCTCTCTTTTGCTTTTTCCTCTGCCATTCTCTGTGCTCCAGACCGCTAGCGGATTACACCGGCATGTTCATGATGTCTTTGTAGGATTCCACCAGTTTGTTGCGCACCTGCACCACGGCCTGAAACGCAATACTGGACTTCTGGGAGGCCACCATGACGCGGGTAATGTCCACGTTGCTGTCACCACGAATATAGGCTTCCTGCAACGCACCAGAGGCGGATTGCAGCTCACTCACTTTGTCCAGGGCATCCTTGAACATGGAGGAAAACTGGGGCTCGGATTGATTGGGGATGTCGATGCCCTGGCTTTGGGGCGCTTCCATATTGGCGATGCTGCGCAGTTCGCGCATCTGTGCCAGCAATGAATTCATTTCCACCGACCCTGACATATTGAAACCCTCAAGCTGATAGTATTTTGACGTTTACGCCTTTATGCACAGACTCTTTCAACATCTATGCCATATTCACGCATGCGGGCCAGCTTATAACGCAATGTGCGAGGGCTGATGCCCAGTTTTTCTGCCGTGCGTTTTTTGCTGCCGCCCAGATTACGCAGGGTATCGATGATCAACTCAAACTCCCGCTTCTTGAGGTCTTCGCCCAACACACTGCCCTCGCCGCCGTCCATCTCTGCATCCAGATCCAAGTCCGATAACAGGTTCGAGGTGTCGTTCAGGGCTGCATCCGGAATAAAAATATCGTCACCGGTGATGCGGTCATTGCTGCACAGAATCAACGCCCGCTGAATCACATTGTCCAGTTCGCGAATGTTGCCGGGCCAGTTGTGCTGGGTCAGGGCGAACTCGGCACTGGGGTCCAGTCGCACCTGGCGCTGGCCCTGTTTCAATGCAATCATGCGCAATGCCAACGGAATGATATCCGCTTTGCGTTCCCGCAGCGGTTTCCACATCAACGGGAACACACACAGGCGATAGTACAGGTCTTCGCGGAACTTGCCGGCGGCCACTTGCTCTTTCAGGTTGCGGTTGGTGGTGGCCAGTACTCTGACATCCAGGGCAATGGTTTTTTTGCCACCGATGCGTTCCACTTCTTTCTCCTGCAACACCCGCAACAACTTGGCCTGCAGGTTGATGTCCATTTCAGAGATTTCATCCAGCAACAGGGTCCCGCCGTTGGCCTGTTCAAATTTTCCGGCACTGCTCTGGTAGGCGCCGGTGAAGGCACCCTTTTCATGGCCGAACAAGGTGGCCTCCAGCATATTCTCAGGAATGGCAGCGCAGTTGATGGCAATAAAGGGCTGGGCACTGCGGGGGGAATGGCGGTGAATAAAACGTGCCAGCACTTCCTTTCCGGTTCCACTCTCCCCCATGATCATCACACTGGAATCCGTTTGCGCCACTTTTTTGGCGAGCTGGAATACCTTGCGGGTTTCTGCGTCTTCCGCCACCGGTTCGGATTCATCCAGTTCAATCCGCACATACTTTTCCACCACGGCGGCCAGCTTTTCCGTGGAGAACGGTTTCTCCAGGTAATCCACCGCGCCATTGCGAATGGCCTCCACGGCGTTGGAGATGCTGCCGTAGGCGGTCATGATCAGTACCGGCAGCTGGGGATATTCCGTTGCGATTTCACGCATCAACTGGTAGCCATTCATACCGGGCATATTGACGTCGGAAATGACCAGATCACACTGGAACTGGCGCAGCCAGTCCAACGCTGATTCTGCACAATCCACACCGTCAACCGTAAATCCGGATACGTCCAGTGTATCCATAATCGCTTCGCGCAAACTGGAATCGTCTTCCACCACCAAAACGTTTGTTACACTCATTGTTTTGCCTCCTCAGAGTCCATTCCGCCCTGAATCTGGGGTAAAGCCAAACAGGCCAAAGCCCCACCAGTTATCGAATTGCTGCTCATCGAAAATTGTCCACCATGGGATTCGACCACCGCCTTCACCACCGCCAGACCAAGGCCGGTACCGGTGGATTTGGTGGTAAAAAAAGGTTCCTGGATCTGATGGATAGCATGCTCGGGAATACCTGGACCATTGTCAGAGATCAGGAAGGTGATCAGACCGCCTTTGCTTTCAGTAGTAGACACATGGATATGCGGAGCGATACCTTCACCTTCACAGGCTTCAATGGCGTTATCGATTAAATTACTGAACACACTGGACAGCAGTTCCGGATTACAGCGCACGGATCCCGCCGGGATATCGTCGTCAAACGCTACGCTGGCACGCCCACTCTTGACGTAGTCTTCCACTTGCGCCTGAAACACAGACACCAACTGAAACACCGGCAGTATGGCATTCAACACCACACCGCCCTTGGAGAATATCAACATGTCCCGCACCTGTTGCTCCAGCTGCATCAGGCGGCTCTTCAACTTATCGGCGTAACGCAAACGACGCTCTTCTGTCAGCGATTCTGACGCAAGATGATCCGCATACAGGATCGCCGTCGACAACGGGGTGCGAATCTGATGGGCCAGAGACGCCGTCATTCGGCCCATCTCTGACAGCTTGCGGTGATGATTCAGCTTGTTCTGTAAGGACCGGGTTTCCGTCTGATCATTCAACGCGATAATTTGTCCCGGCTCATGCTTCATGGACTGGGTAGCCAGGCTGACCAGCTTTCCATTCTTCAGGGCGATCTCATGCCCGTCGGTGGGATTCGGTGCAAAGCACTCGTTTATGATGGTAATCCAGCGTTCGCCCAGGAGGGGACGTTCAAATAAAGATTCGGCAATGGCATTGGCCTGCACAATGACACCACGACCATCCAGCAGGATGACCGCGACCGGCATGATATTGACAATCAGCTCGACTCGCTCGGACAACACCTGCTTTGCGGACAACTCCTGGGTCAGAGCCTTATCGGCATAGACCAGTTCCTGCTGCAACTCATCCACCCGTTTTTCCAGATCCAGATAGGATTCGGTCAGCTGGTTGGAAATATTGCTGAACGCTGAAAACGTGGTCTGCAAACGGGCCTGTAAATCACGGGGCGTGGGTTGACCTGCTGTTTGCATACGTTCGTTGTCGGAGCTTTGTCGTTCGGCTACTACCGCTCTCATGGAATTCGCACCTTAATTTGACGCTTTCCGAGCATTCAGCAAACCTTATGCCAAAACGACTTTAACTTTAGGAATCAGCTAATTAGAAGATTGTTCAAATGGGGGTGCCATTATTACGACACAAATTGAAGAGAGGGCCAGCGTTAAGCTAGGCCCGGTTCAAATCGTACTTACGCATTTTTTCCACCAGCGTGGTACGTCTGATTTTAAGCTTCTCGGCAGCCCTGGCGACGATGCCGTTACAGTCATCCAATGCCTGGCGAATCAGATTGCATTCCAGATTGGACAAATACTCTTTTAAGTCGATCCCGTTCACCGGCAGCAGAGCCGGTGTATCCATGCTTACGTACCCAGGCAGCATGCCGGTCTCTGCCACTTCCAACGGCATTTCGCGGTCTTCATCGATATCGTCCACATGACGAAAACGTTTGGGCAAATCAGAAACACCGATCACCCCATAGGGATGGGTGATCACCAACCGCTCCACCAGGTTCGCCAGCTCCCGCACGTTACCCGGCCATTCGTGACGGCAGAGGGCCATGATCGCAGCAGAGTTAAAGCGGATGGAACCACGCTTTTCGTTTTCAATTCTCGCCACCAGTTCGTTGAGTAGTAACGGAATGTCTTCCGTTCGTTCCCGCAACGGCGGCATTTCTATGGGAAAAACGTTAATCCGATAGTAGAGGTCTTCCCGGAACTTGCCTTCCGAGATGTGCTCTTCGAGATTCTGATGGGTCGCAGCGATAACGCGAACATCGGCCTGGTAGGTTTTGGCCCCCCCTACCCTTTCGAAGGTCCGCTCCTGCAGTACCCTCAGCAGCTTGACCTGCATGTGCAACGGCATATCGCCGATTTCATCGAGGAAGATGGTGCCACCCTCGGCCAGTTCAAAGCGACCGGGACGGCTGGTAATGGCACCGGTAAAAGCGCCTTTTTCATGACCGAACAATTCGCTTTCCAGCAACTCCTGGGGAATAGCACCGCAGTTAACCGGCACAAAGGGTTTGTGACGACGATGGGAATTGTAATGGAGATTTCGCGCCACCACTTCTTTTCCAGTCCCCGACTCACCGGTAATGAGCACGTTCACATCCTTATCCGCCACCTGAGCCATGAGCTCACGAACCTGAACAATGGAACGGCTGGTTCCCACCAGACTCCGGAACAACTGGGCCTCTCGCCGTTGTGCCCGGGCAGGATCCGCTTTCATGTGATCTTTGTACACCTGAGCCCGGTGCAAGGTATCCATCATCTTGGTGTAATTAGGCGGCGTTTCAATGGTGGCTATAACTGCCTTGCGCAACTCTTCGTCGGCTTCTGCGGATAACTCGGAAGCATCCAAAAGAATAATCGGGAGTGTAGGATCCCAATCCACCAGGTACTCAGCAATCTTATCCGTGTTATCGAGCTGACTGATAATGGCACAGGTGATGCTGCCGCTCTCGTGGTCTTTGGTAATCCCGTCAAGATCACCTTCTTTACACACTATGGTTTCTTCACCAATAAAATCCAGAATAACTTTCAGATCATGAGAACGTTCTTCGTTATGATCCAGTAGTAATACTTTTATTTCTCGCCACATAATCGCCAATCTTCAACCAATCCCGTCAAAAAACGTAAAGCGAAATGCGCTTTTTGACGCATTTTCAATAGTTATAGTTCAGTAAAGGCTATAACCACTGGATCAGTCAAATTTATGACACGAGAAATTCCGTTACAGGAGAGAATCTATGGATCAGGGCGTGAGATGCCGGGCGACATCCAGGTAGGTCTTGGTATTGCTTCGACTTTTTCCCAAGGAGCTTAATTGCTTAACAGTCTGCTCCTTGGCCTCAGACACAGCGACTACGGCCTTGCTGTAGATATCAATCAGTTGCTCCAACTCAACAAGCACGCTGGAAAGGTCTTCACTATCACCGCCCAGCGTCGGAAGTTTGGCTCTCATGAAGACTTCGCACTCCGTGCTGGCCTCCTTTAGCTCGGCAAAATTCTGCTCCGCGAGCGATCGCTCTATCCGGTCCCGAAAACTGATAACCTCTTCCAACATGCCCGTTCACTCACTCATTGCATTGGATTCGGGGGTATAGATCTGGCGGGCTTGATCGGCAATACCATCCCAGCCGGCCTTGATCTCTTTGAGCAGACCAATCACTTCCTCGACAGGCGCCTTATCATGCTCTTTCGACGCGTCAAACAGACGAACACTCATATAGTCGTAGAGACTGTCCAGGTTCTTGGCAATCTCGCCGCCTTTTTCATGATCCAGAAAGCCCTGCAGACCGCCTAAAATGGTGATCACCCTGCCCAGATGGCGACCTCGACCTTCGAAGTCGTTACGATCAATACAACCAATCGCTTGCTGCAGATTGTCCAATGCGCCCTGGTATAACATACCAATCAGCTGATGGGGGTTCGCGCTTTCCACACCGGTCTGTTTGTTCATCTGCGCGTACTGTTGAGCGCCTTTGGCTACATTCATGGGTCTCACCTTACTTTGAATTTTTTCCTGTTATACCCGCTTTGATAATATCAAGCTGCTGGCTGACAAAATCGCCTGTACTTTGCAGTTGCCCTACCAAAATATCCAGATTGGTGTACTGCAGGCGTAACCGTTCCTCGAAAGATTCCATTCTTAAATTCAGCTTTTCTCTTTGCTCGTCAATGTCCTTCAACTGCGACAAAAACGTGTTGTTGCGGCTGGCAATAATGCCATCGCTGCGGAGAAAACTTTCCAGCTTGTCATCCAGTTTTTTGATGATGCCATCGTCACCTGCGAGCAGATCAGCAACATCATCAAAGTTGGAATTCAACGCTGAAGCCAACTTGGTCGCATCCAGACCAAGGCTGCCATCACGCTGAGTGGTAATGCCGATCGAGGCCAAAGTACTAAAAGAACTGCCGGCCCCTTCCACCACATCGGAAATAGTACGCCGGATCTGGGTTTCGATGGTGCGGGCAGCAAAATCCCCGGTGAGCAATCCGGCTTCCTGCGTCTCGATATCGTAATCGGTCAGGAAATTCAGGGTATCGCTCAGGGTATTGAAGGCTTCAACAAATTCAGCCAAGCGTGCATTAATCTCGGATTTATCCAGGCTTATAGTAAGCGTATCGTTGGTGCCGGAACTTACGGCAACAGCATTGATTGTAACACCCTGAATCGCGTTATCAAAAACATTGCTGGAACTGGTAACGGTGTATTCGTCGTCGATCCTCAGTTCAGCATCCTGCGCCAGGCTCTTCTCCGACATGTTGGCATTAATAAACGAGGAAAGCCCGTTATTATCGAGATCATTGCCATCGGAATCACCGGTTACGGATACCGTGATATTGTTATCTGCACCGCTCTCATCAGCGGTCAATACCAACTTGGAAACGGTGCCGCCCATACCATCACTCACGGTGAGGATACTGGCGGTGATACCGGGGTTGTTGGCATCGTCATTGATAGCATCGCGGATGCCCGCCAGAGTATTGTTTTGACCACCGACGATGTCCACATCGAAGCTGTTGCTGCCAAGACTCAAGCTCAACTTGCCGGCGCCGACCTGGGTTGTGGGACTGGCGAAGTCAGCCGAGGAAACCAGCTTGTGGTTGGATGCTAATTTAATGACCTGGATATTGGTGTTACCAACGGCCGCGCCACTGGCTGCAGTGGCGGTGAAGATACTTTCGTTGGAAGATACGGCGGAACGGGCGGCAAGACTTGTCAGCGAGGAGAGGCCGGTTAATGCCGCCTGGAAATCTTTCAATGCGCCTTTCAAGGAGCCATAAGCGGAGATATCAGCCTGGATTTCAATTTCGCGGGTACCCAGGCGAGAGTCCATAGGAGTCCGCTCCGCTTTCGTCAGCGTCTCGATAATGGTTTCAATATCAAGGCCGGAACCGGTTCCAGCGGCTGTAATAGCCATAGAGCAGACCTCACGTTCGGCAAACAGGCGAGCAGTTCATTACTCTCGTATTGTGACTTTACCTGTTAACCAGCAATTTTCATTCCAATTCAATATTTATCTTCATCCCCTACTAATCGAGTATAGTATGGGATATAGAAATATTATCGGCTGCGTCTGCTGAAGCTTTAGGCCTTGTCGTTAAGAATTGACCCTCCGTGCAGCTCCAGTCCCTGGTCGATGGATGCGGCAATTTTCAGCACATCCTCAGGGGGTATCTGTCTGATTACCTTGTCGTTTTCTTCGTCTATTACTGTGATAACGATACGATTTTCGTGTTCCGCCACTTTAAAATCAAGACTGCGTTGATTTCTCTGCATCAACTCCCTGACTTTGGGAATGGCTTCGTTTACTTTTTTCTTTAACTCTTCCTTCTGAACCTGCTCAACATCCTTATCAACCCGCGCTTCAATTTCCCTGGAGATTTCCTTGGAAATAGAATTACCAGCAGCCTCAGCCGCCTTGGTATCGGTTTGCGAGACCTGCTGAATACCATCACTATCCACCTGATCACGCGCACGATTCCTTGATGCTACACCGCTCAAATCCTTAACGGTTAAGTTCAAATCTGCGTTTAAAGGCTTATCGCTTATCATACACGCCACCTGATACAACAAATGCGGGCGCCCGAGATTCATCCCGGGCCCCGCGCCAAACTAATGACCTTGTTGCAGGCTTATATCACGCTGGAGAATTAACCCAGCAGTGACAAAGCTTGTTGAGGCAAGGCATTAGCCTGAGCCAGAACCGAGATGCCTGCTTGCTGCAATACCTGGTTCTTGGACAAGTTGGCTGTTTCTGCCGCAAAGTCTGCATCACGGATTCGGCTGTTGGCAGCTGCCAGACTCTCGGACACCGCAGACAGGTTACGGATGGTAGATTCAAATCGGTTTTGAATCGCACCCAGACCTGCGCGGAAGGAGTCGATCTGAGCCAGGGCACTGTCAACAGAATCCATGGTGATATTGGAAGCTTCTACGGTAGTGATGTCCGCATTTGCAATGGTACCTACAGCCTGAACGTTCTGTTCATCCGCGGCACCCGCCGTGAAGCCAGCCAAAGTGAGCGTATCCTGGGCGGAAATCACGATCTGACCACCCTTGAAGCCGTCACCAGCGTTAGCCAGAGCGGTAAGATCTGTGGCTGCGGCAGTGTCGCCACCGTCAAACAGGATTTCTTCAGAACCGTTTGCAGTTACGATTACCATATCCCGGCCGTCAACGGCTTCCAGCTTAAGATTACCGTTTTCGTCAACACTTGCAGTTACACCAGTGGTGCTGGTCTTGGCATTGATGGCGTTAACCAGGCTGCCGTCAGCGTCTTTTTCCTGAACCTCAACTGGACCAATGTCGACACCGTTGATTTCCAGATCACCGTTAGCAAGTGTACCGGCACCAACGTAAGCATTGGCTGCAGTTGCGCCCGTTACGTCAGTATAATCAAAGGTATTTACTGCAGTTGCATAAACACCCTGCAGGCCTTCTACGCCATCTTCACGCAGAGTGTTGATGCGCTCAGCCAATTGCAGAGCAACACCAGATCCGTAGTTGTCATCGTTTGGATCCTGCAATTGAGCAGCAGTGGGAGCAGTAATACCACCACCATTTGCAGCCAGAGTCACATCAACGGTGTCACCAGCACCTGATGTAATGCTGTAACCTGCACCGGCAGCAATGTCGGTACCCGCTACAATTTCACCAGTTGTGGACTGAACCGCACCGGGCTGGCTACCCAGGGCACTGGCGCGAGCATCCACACCGTCAACCGCTACAGTTTCGCCAGCATTAGCACCAATCTGGAAACTCAGTGAAGTCAGAGAACCATCTGCCACATTGTTACCGTTAAAGGTTGTGGTTTTGGCGATACGATCGATTTCAGATACCAGCTGATCAACCTCTTCCTGCAGAGATTGACGGTCAGCAGCACTGTTGGTGTCGTTAGCAGACTGAACAGCCAGGTCACGAATACGCTGTAAGGAGGTGGTGATCTCGTCCAGAGCACTTTCAGTAGTCTGGGCGAAAGAAATACCATCGTTAGCGTTTCGAACGGCAACGTTCAAACCACGAATCTGGGTAGTGAATCGGTTGGAGATGGCCAGGCCGGCAGCATCATCCTTGGCGCCATTAATACGCAAACCAGAAGACAAACGCTGCAGGGAGGTCTGGAGAGAACCCTGCGACTTATTCAGGTTACGCTGCGCATTAAGGGACGAAATGTTGGTGTTAATGATCTGGGGCATTGTGTGTCTCCTGCGTTTATTTCAACACGACCTCAACTACTGAGGACTTATGCGATTGGTGTAGCCTCTGTGAGGCCGTGTCACTTCAATCTTCCGTTCAATAGATTTATCGGCCCGGTTTCACACAACTTGATCAAATATTTAAACCTTTTAGTTACATATCCTCACTTTTTTATATCTATCACGGCCCACATATAACAAAAGGCGCCCGAATTGCTTCAACTGGGGCGCCTTAGTGTTATAAGGGAGAGCTTAAGGGCGGAAGTTAGCCCTGGAGCAATGACAATACCTGTTGCGGCAAGGCATTAGCCTGAGCCAGAACCGAGATACCCGCCTGTTGTAGCACCTGATTCTTGGACAAGTTGGCTGTTTCTGCCGCGAAGTCCGCATCGCGGATTCGGCTGTTGGCAGCGGCCAGACTCTCCGATACCGCGGACAGGTTACGGATTGTGGATTCGAAACGGTTTTGCACCGCACCCAACTCACCGCGGAAAGCATCAATCTGTGCCAAGGCGCTATCGACCGATTCCATGGTGATATTGGAGGACTCAACCGTGGTGATATCGGCGTTCGCGATGGTGCCCACTGCCTGTATGTTGTCATCATCGCCGGCCTGGGTGAAGGCACCCAAAGCAATGGTATCCTGAGCGGAAACGGTAATGGTACCGGCTTTGAACTGCGTTGCTATAGCCGTTATATCGTTAGTGTTCGCGGGATCGTCGCCCCCGTCAAACAACACATCCTCGGCGCCGTTATTGGTGGAAATGACCACATCCCGGCCGTCTTCAGCCGTCAGTACAAGGCGCCCGTTGTCGTCGATACTGGCTTTAACACCAGTGATATCTTCCTTGGCGTTAATAGCCCGCAGCAAACTGCCGTCCGCATCACGCTCCTGGATCTCAACCGGACCGATGTCTACTCCGTTTATCTGCAAATCACCGTTGGCAAGGGTACCGGCACCAACAAAAGCGTCCGCCTCAACGGCGCCCGTTACATCGGACCAATCAAACGTAGTTGTGGCAGAGGCGTACACCCCTTCCATACCTTCCACACCTTCTTCGCGGAGTTCATTAACCCGCTCAGCCAGGTACTTGGCAACACCCGAGCCATAGTCGTTCGCGGTAGGGTCCTGCAAGTTCGCGAGCGTCGCGCCGGTAATAGTGCCGCCATTCTCAGCACTCAACACATCAACTGTCGTACCATTGGTACCGACGGTGATCGGAAAACTCGCCAGCGCAGTTGCCGCTGCGGCTGCAATATTGGATGCTGTACTTTGCACTGCACCAGGCTGAGAACCCAAGGAGTCGATACGAGCATCTACCCCACCTACTTCGACCCCTTCCCCTGCATTGGCACCAATCTGGAAGTAATAGGACGTGAGTGACCCATCCAGAACGTTACGACCGTTGAAAGTGGTAGTCGTCGCAATACGATCCACCTCGTCAATCAGCTGATCCACTTCTGCCTGCAAGGACAGTCGATCGGCTTCGCTGTTGGTATCGTTAGCTGACTGAACAGCCAGATCCCGAATTCGCTGCAATGCGTTGGTAATTTCATCCAGCGCGCTTTCAGTGGTCTGGGCCAGCGAAATACCATCATTGGCATTACGTACAGCCACATTCAAGCCTCTGACCTGAGTGGTGAAGCGGTTTGAGATCGCCAGACCGGCGGCATCGTCCTTGGCACTGTTGATGCGAAGGCCTGACGACAGCCGCTGCAACGACGTTTGCAACGAGCCCTGAGATTTATTCAGGTTACGCTGGGCATTGATTGACGAAATATTCGTATTAATAATCTGTGGCATGTTGGTTTCTCCTACTTCGCCTTCCCGGCGTTTGTCCTGATGAGGAAGGCTGATTCAACTGTTAATTCGATGTTCCGGGCCTGTTTCAATTCACCCATGCTAGCCTCCTCGCCATTGACCGTGTTGCAGTAAAATCTGTGTACTCATGGTGTTAACCGCGCTAAATAAATTCAAACAGGGATAAGTTCTGAACCTGGACAAAACTTTGCTGCGCCGCTTGCAGCGCCAGGGTTCGCTTATTCAATTCCGTGATGGCTTCGGCGTAATCCAGGTCCTTCACCACCGACAGCGCCGACTGCGCTTCCACCTTCAGGCTCTCATTGATCTCCGCCTCACTTTCAATCACATTGAGTCGGCTGCCCACGCTGGCACGGACTTCATCAATGTGGTTCATGGCCTGATCCAGATTCTGCAGACCTACGTTGAGGGCATTTTGAAAGGTGGCCTGCAGGGTAGCGGTGTTGTTCGGGATCTTCAGCGCCGACACAACCTGATTCACCGTAGCAAACACGGATTGCCTGAAACTCGGCTCAATGCTGAAACTGTCCCCGGCCTGCGGAAACCCGGAGATGGAAAAGTTGATGCCGTTGAATGAAATGGACGCGTCTTCGTCAAACAGCGGCAACGGAGCCGCATAGACTGGCCCGGTATTGGCCCCGGTAATCTGGTATTGAAGCGCTCCGCTGCCGCTCAACGAGAAGTCCACACTGTACTGGTCGCCCACATAAACGGTGGGATCTTCCAGCACCGCAGCACTGATGACACCGGTGCCCAGGTTGGAGGAATCCCCTTCCGTCACGAACGAGCCGTTACCGGTTTTAATGTCGAAGAACACTTCGTCGCCGCTATTGCCGCTTTCCACCCTGACTGAGGTGTTGACGTTTACATTCAGCACACCCTGATCGCCGTTGTAGGTGACACTGCCGGTACCATCCCGGGAGAACGGCTTGACGTTGGTTTTGAAACCGGAAAACAGGTACTCACCACTGGCCAGCTGGCTGTTGCCCAGGCCAATCAGCTCGTCCATCCGCTGCTCAATCTCGACAATGATGGCCTGGCGGTCGGTCTGATTCATGGTGGCATTGGCACCCTGCAGTGTGAGGTCGCGAATCCGCTGCAGGATATCCGTCACATTGGCCAGCGCAGACTCCTCCACCGCAAGCTTGGTTTCAGCGGTTTGACCGTTACTGATGAATTGCAATGAGTTGTCGATCTGCTTCTGTAGATCCAGCGCCACCGCCGAGCCAATCGGATCGTCGGAGGGTTTCAGAATCCGGGTGCCCTTGGATAACTGCAGTTGGGTCTGATTCACCTTGGACTGGTTATCCAGAATGGAGTTGGCTCCCTGGGTGAATACTTGTGAGGTTGAGATTCGAATCGGCATCTTATCAACCTCAGAGGGAACTGATTATGGTATCGAACAGTTCACTGGACACCTGGATCACTCTGGCAGAAGCCTGGTAGGACTGCTGGAACCGGATCAGGTTCGCTGCCTCCTCATCCAGGTTGACACCGGAGATGGATTCCCACTGTGCCTCAGACTGATTCAAGATGGTTTGCGCCGCCTCCTGACTGACGGAAGCGTCGTTGGTGCGGGTGCCTACCCCACTCACCAGCTGGCCATAGGCACCCTGATAGGTGACCGTACCATTGGCAATGGTTTTGGTGGTGGACAGCGCACCCAACAGCAGCGCATTACGGTTATCGTTCACGCCACCATTGTTGTAGCCAATTTCAACCTGGTCGCCAGTGGCGGGATTACCGTTGAACACCACATCGTAACCGGAAGCCGGATACAGGCCTGCCAATTCCAGCAGCCCATTGGATTGGCCCGGCGTATAGGCAACCCCACCGACCACCACCGCATTGGTACCGGCATCCAGCACGTCGTAGGTGGTGGCGCTGGTGAACTCAACCCGATAAGGTGGCACCAAGGCAAAGGGCGTGGTAGTAAAGTCCGCGGAGGTGGTGTCCGTTACGATAACGTCCTCAACATAGCCGGCACCGGTGTTACTGGCGGGCAGATTGGTCGTCACCGGCAGAGCCGCGGCCACCTGGCGGACATCGGTAATGTCCATATCCAGTTCATAAGCACCCAGGCGGGTGGGCAGGATGGTGAATTCATCCCGGTCCGCCGGTGCGCCGGATACGAAATTCAGTGTAAACCCATCGGTGGTAGCAAACGTTCCACCAGGGCCCGGATCAGCAAACGTGGCGTTGACGGTATTGTCCGCGTTGTAAAGGGTGTAGTTACCCGATCCGGCATCGTATCGCAGCCGATAATCTTCTGCCGTCAGCAGGTTGGTATCGTCGATGGTCACCGAGATCGCTGCAGTACCCGCGTTGGACGTTCTCCCCGCCACACGGGCAAATTCCGCGGTGCTGGAATTGATGTCGCTGAAGAAGGTACCACCCAACTGATTGTCCAAGTCCATACCCAGCTGGTGCTGATCATTGAACGACTGGGCCACGGATAACGCCATGCGTCCCAACTCGTTAAATACGGGGTCGATCAAATCTTCCCGTACCGTAATCAATCCGCCCAAACGGCCACCGGACACCAGGTTTGTGATGTTCTGAACGTTGCTGCCATCGGTGATGATGATGTCCTTACGGCGCAAACCGGTGGAGTTGGAAACGGTTTGTACGGAGAAGGAGTCATTGCCGATTACCAAAGGCTGACCGCTGCCAATGAACACGCTGAGGCTCAGATTCTGCTGTTGCAGAACTTCGACCCCGACCAGTTCGGATAACTGGCGCACGGCCTCGTCCCGTTGATCCAACAGGTCATTGGGGAGCTCACCGGTATTGTTGGTGTACACCGCCTGAATGGATTCGTTATAGGAGGCAATGCTGGCGGCCAGCTGGGTGATCTTGGACGCGACGGCATCCAGCTCAATATTCAGGGTTTCGTTGGTTTGAAACACCTGCTCGTACACCGCGTTGAAGCGGTTCACCAGCGCTTCACCGGAACTCAGTAAAACCTGGCGATTGGGCACCGACGCCGGATCATTGGAAACATCCTGCACGGCGTCAAAAAAGGATTGCAATGAGGGTGTGATCGCTGTGGAATCATCTCCCAACAGTTGGTCCACACGCACCGCGTATTCATAATAGGCATCGTAGGTGTTGTAGGATGCGATGTCCCGCCGCAGTTGATCGACCACGTACTGATTGCTGACCCGCGATATGCTGGCAACGTCAACGCCCTGGCCAACAAAGGAGCCGCCGTAGGATTGCGGAACCCGAGTGGCCAGGCCGGTTTTCTGGCGGCTGTAGCCTTCGGTATCGACATTAACGATATTATGGCTGGTGGTCGACAGCGAGGTTTGACTCGCTCTCAATCCTGATAATGCTATGCCCGCAAGATCTGCCATTTATCTGTTCCGCTTTAAAGTTTGGTTGCCGCTGTTTTTAACGCTGCTTGAAATACGTCACTATCCATGATGTTTGCAATTTTGTTGCCATAATTTGGATCGGTGGCGTAACCGGAGTTCTGCAAATCAAAACCCCATTGTTTCGCTTCACTTTTTTTACCAATGGCATTTTCGTAGCGGGCATTTGAATGCAGAAAATTCACATAATCATCAAACGCCTGATCCAAAGAGCGGTAAGAGCGGAAAGCGGCATTCTCCTGGGCGGCAATTCCATTCCGGTATTCCAGTGTGTTGCGGCGAACCACATCACCCTGCCAGCGGGAATCCGCCTTGATGCCAAATAAATTGAAAGAGTTTGCTCCGCCGGCCGCTTCCATCACATGCTGTCCCCAACCGGTTTCCAACACTGCCTGGGCAATCACGGCTTCAGGCGAGGTGCCCAAGCGTTCCGCAGCACGTTTGGCGTGAGGATAAATGACCTGTACAAAATCGCTGGGGGATTGCCACTGAGCATCAGCTGTATCTTGCTCTGCAACCAGGTGCGCGTTAGGTGTGGCAACAACAGAGGAACTCGGTGCCGGTTTTGAATCCTGTGCAGTTGCTGCAGATCGGGAATCGGTTTCACCCTCCGCCACCGGCAGTGAAGGTCGCGCCAATACGGGATGTTTCAGGTAGTCGGAAATATCGGTATTGACGTCCGGGGTTCGTTGCCGGGCTGCGGCCTGGGTCTGCATCTGCTTGACAATCACATCCGCCAACCCGATACCACCCTGCTTACTGATGTTCAACGACAGCTGTTTGTCGTACATACCCTGATAGAACTGGCCGTCACGGGAATCCAGCATGTTGCCTTCCGCAAACACCGCATTGGCGTCGCGCATACTCTGCAACATCATATTGAGGAAGACCCCTTCCATTTGCTGGGCAGCTGCCCTCAGGGCCGCATCCCCATCATCGCGGGTCATCTTGCGCAGCTGATTGAACTTGGAGAAGTCCAGATACAGATCAGGAGAACTGTTGCTGGGCGGCTTGAACATATCAGATCACGATCAGCTCAGCGCGCAGGGCACCGGCCTGTTTCAAGGCTTCCAGAATCGCCATCAGGTCGCCTGGCGCCATGCCCACCCGATTGACCGCAGCCACGATGTCATCCAGGGTGACGCTGTCGCCCACCTTGAACATATGGCTTTTCTCTTCGGTAATATCGATCTGGGATTCATTGGCAGCCACCGTCCGGCCACCGGCAAACGCCCCGGGCTGGCTGATGTCCACACTTTCCGAGATCGTGACCGTCAGGTTGCCATGGGTGACCGCAGCGGGCGACACTTTGACATTGTTGCCGATCACGATGGTGCCGGTGCGGGAATTAATGATGACCTTGGCCGACGGTTCCGCCGGTTTTACCTCCAGGTTTTCCAACACCGATAGATAGGTCACCCGCTGGGACGGATCGCGGGGAGCCGTGACCACAATGGACGTGGCATCCATGGAGCGCGCTACGCCCGGCCCCAACAAGCGGTTAATCTCATCACGCACCCGTTTGGCGGTGGTGAAATCCGGTTGATGCAGGTTGAACGTCAAGGTATTGCCTTCGTGGAATGGATTTGGCGCAGACACTTCCACCGTAGCGCCATTGGGAATGCGCCCGGCGCTGGGAATATTCACGGTGATCTTGGAGCCGTCAGAACCCTGGGCACCAAAGCCGCCCACCACCAGGTTACCCTGGGCAATGGCATAAACCCGGCCATCTGCACCCCGCAACGGTGTCATCAACAGAGTGCCACCTCTCAAACTGGAAGCGTTACCCAAAGAGGAAACCGTTACATCAATACGCTGACCCGCCTTGGCAAACGGCGGCAACTCCGAATGGATGGACACCGCCGCCACGTTTTTCAGTTTTGGGGTCAGGTTCTCCGGTACGCTGATACCGAACTGTTCCATCATGTTACGGAAGGTTTGTACCGTGAACGGCGTCTGGTTGGTTTTGTCGCCGGTGCCATCCAGACCCACCACCAAGCCGTACCCGATCAATTGGTTGCTGCGGACACCCTGTACATCGGAAATGTCCTTTAAGCGGTCCGCCAGACTGATGCCGGGCAATACCAGCAGGGCAATGACTGTCAGCCATGTTTTCATGAAACAAATCCTCAGAACGGCCACCATTTACTACCGAAGAAGCGCGACGCCCAACCTTGAACCTGTGCATCAGCCAATGCGCCGGTGCCACTGTAAGTAATTCGGGCGTCCGCCAGGCGGGTGGACATGGCCGTGTTATCCGGTGCCACATCCGAGGGTCTCAACATACCCTCAATCCGAATGAATTCGTCACCCTGGGAAAAGGTCATCCACTTCTCGCCCCGAACCATCAACACGCCATTAGGCAACACATCAGCCACGGTCACCGAGATCTGACCTAACAGCCGATTGCTTTGATCGGAATTGGCATCACCTTCAAATTCACGACTGTTGTCGGCATCAATCGCCATGTTTAAATGGGTGCCGTTATAGCTGGTGGAAGGGGATGAACCCAGCAGGCTGGCCACTCCCATATCAATCTTGTCGTCTTTATCAATAGCAGTGGTGTTGGTTTTGGATGATACCGTGCGCTCATCCAGGTACAGGGTGATGATGTCGCCAATGCGGCGGGCCCGCTTGTCTTCCCACAGGCTGATCCCGGCCCCACTGGCATAAATGGAGCCAGTGGCACGCTCTCCTTCCGGTTGCGATACCGGCATTACCGGAGAATAACGGGCGTCGCCAGGCTTGGGTTGCGGTGCGGTTGCGCATCCGCAAATCAGTACCGACGTCAGCATCCACAAGGAAACGGGGTTGATCAGCCGAGTCATGATTGTCTCCAACACACAATTACAGTTGCTGCCCGATGAACTGCAGCATCTGGTCCACAGTGGAAATGACTTTTGAATTCATTTCATAGGCTCGCTGGGTTTCGATCATATTGACCATCTCTTCCACCACGTTCACGTTGGAGCTTTCCAAGGCGCCCTGAATGATGGGCCCCAGGCCATTTTGCCCAGGTTCACCCTGGGTAGGCGCACCGCTGGCCACCGTCTCGCGGAACAGGTTTGAGCCCATGGCCTCCAATCCCGCCGGATTGATAAAATCCGCCAACTGCACGTTACCGATCTGGGTGGCGTCTCCGGTTTGCGCGTCCACCGCAGTCACCACACCGTCAGTGCCGATGGAAATATTCTGAAAGCCTTCCGGAACCGTAATGCCGGGCTCCAAAGGAAAGCCACCGGACGTCACCACCTGGCCGGTGGAATCCACCTGAAATTGTCCATCACGGGTGTAATGGATGGAGCCATCCGGCATCAGAATCTGAAAAAATCCGCGACCATTGATCGCCATATCCAGACCCTGATCCGTCACCTCGATATTGCCCATAGTGAATTCTTTCTGCGTCGCCACCATACGCACACCGGTACCCAACTGTAATCCGGAGGGCAACTCGGTATTCTGGGAGGACTGCCCCCCCGGTTGACGGTTGATCTGGTAGAGCAAATCCTGAAAGACCGCACGATCCCGCTTGAACCCGGTGGTGCTGACGTTGGCCAGGTTGTTGGAGATGGTTTTCAGCCGGGTATCCTGTGCGCTCAACCCGGTTTTGCTTACCCAAAGAGATGCGTGCATGTTTCACTACTCCGTTTTGCCTGGCAACCCACTGCCACATTAAGGAAGAGGATTGCCGTTCTGATTACGCTACTGACGTTAAATCGTCGCTTTACCTAGTTCTGCATGATCCGTGCCGAGGCCTCGTCCATTTCTTTGGCGGCCTGCATCATCTTCACGTTCATTTCGTACAGGCGTGCGTGAGAGATGATGGCGGTCATTTCATTGACCGGGTTCACGTTGGAGCCTTCCAACATGCCATTCACCACTTGCACTTCCGGATCGGATTGCAACTCACCGCCACCCTTCAAGCGAAACAGGCCGTCTTCACCTTTTTCCATTTCACTGGCGGGTGGATTGACCAGCTTGAGTCGGGCAACTTGCGTCAGCGACAATGCGTCCTCCCCCAGTCCCGTAATGGACAGGGTGCCGTCCACACCCACCACCAGTTTTTCGTATTCAGGCAGTACCAACGGACCACCATCACTCATGATGGGTAATCCGGTCCCCGTAGTAACGGCACCGGTGACATCCCGTTTCAGATCACCGGCGCGGGTATAAGCTTCAGACCCGTCCGGCATCTGCACCGCAAACCAGCCATTGCCTTTGATTGCCAGGTCCAGGTCTCGGGCGGTCTCCATATACGTTCCGTTACTGGTGTCAGTGCCTGGTCGCTCACTCATGGCATAGGCGCGCGATGGATAATGCTCGCCAAACACCGACATGCTGCGATACTGGTGAAAATCTGCTTTGAACCCGGTGGTGGATACGTTCGCCAAGTTGTTGGCCCTCAGCCGTTGCGCATCCAGGGCCTCTTTGGCCCCGGTCATTGAGATATAGAGAAACTTGTCCATAAAGCATTCCGCCGCGTCAAATACTCATCGTTTTTCATCAATAATTGATAAGTTGCAATTCACTTGCCAATTCACTAGCTAAGTCACTAGCCAAGTCACTTTTCTATTCTGCTCCCGATTCATCTAACTATTCAGTCACCAACTCAACCAGTAATACCAACGCTGACGCACTACCCTTTTTCCAGGCAAAAAAAATCCCCGCGTGGCGGGGATTTCTGCTCGGCTTAGGCTTATCGAATCTGGATAATGGTCTGGGTTACTGCATTGGACGTCTCGATGGACTTTGCGTTGGCCTGGAAGTTACGCTGCGACGTAATCAACGTCACCAGCTCCTTGGTCAGGTCAATGTTCGAGGTTTCCAGAGCCCCGGACTGGATCAAACCAAAGCTGGAGGTTCCCGCCTCTCCGGGAATCGGCTCCCCTGACTGGGTGGAGGAACGCCAGGTGGTATTGCCCACCTGCAACAACCCCTGCGGGTTGGAGAAACGCGCTAACGCCACCTTGCCCACCGCGGTGGTTTGACCATTGGAATAAGTAGCCTGGATCACACCCTGATCATCCACACTCAATCCAGTCAGGCGGCCGATGGTGAAACCGTCCTGGGAAAGCGAGGATACCGAAAAAGGCGATGCAAACTGGGTCGGTGTATTGCCGGCAAAATCAAAGTAAACCTGTTGCGTCGTATCTGCACCATTAGTCAGGAATGAAAATTGATCGGTATAAATTCCGGACACGGGATCGGTCCCCTGGAACACACCCTGGGAGTCAAAAGACAGCACACCATAGGCAATGCCGCCGGCGTTCACCTCTGGACTCAGGGCACCGCCCACACCGTCATAAACGTCCACAATATTCTGAGTTCCGGTGTCGTCAGTTACCGTCAAAAACACGCCCCAGGTATTCTGAAAACCACTGGCACCCAGGTTGGGCTCCTTGACAAAATACGCGGTAGCAATGTGGGAATCACCCAGACTGTCGTACAGCGTGATGGAGGTGGAAGCAGAATACGTATTGGAGTCCGTGGGATCAAAAGCATCCACGCTGATGTTGGCGGCATTGGCCGGCAAATTGACACCGATCTCCACTTCAGCGGTGGCCTGCGGTGCACCTGCGGTGTCCGGCAATTGCAAAGGAGTGGTGCTGGAAAGTGCGGTAGCCGTCACCGAACCGTCGTCATTTACCGGGAACACTTGTAGATACTGGTTAGCGGAATTCACCACAAACCCGTTTTCATCCACGCCGAAATTTCCAGCCCGGGTATAGACCCGCTCCTGGCTGATCTGATCAGGAGACAGCACAAAGAAGCCTTCGCCGCTGATGGCCAGGTCCAATGCCTGCGACGTGAAATCCAGGTTACCCTGATCAAACAACTGCTGAACCTGTTGCAGCAACACACCATTACCGATGGCCGTGTCACTGTTTCCAAAAGCCGAATTGGCATAGATGTCACCAAATGCCGTGCGCGACCCTTTGAACCCCGTGGTCTCCACGTTCGCAATGTTGTTGCTGGTGACATCCAGTTGCGCTTGCGCCGCATTCAAACCACTTAACGCAATATTAAAACCCATGACTTTCTCCTGCTATCATCGCACTTCTTGAATTTCAGTGGACTCAACCTGACCAATGCCATTCAGGTTAAGCAACATACCGCCCTGGTTGTCCACAATACTCACGCTGTTGACGCGGCTGTATATACTGGTCACCAATGCTTCGTTTTCTCCAGAGAGCGAGCCCTCGATGGAGATTGAATACAACCCTTCCGGCAACGCCTGACCCACATTATTGGTGCCATCCCAACTGAAGGGGGTCTCTGCGCTGCCGATATTGCCCAGATCCCGATTCGCTACCACCTGCCCGCTGGCATCTTTCACAATCATCATGACATCACCAGAAGCCTGACCGGCTTCAATAGTACCGTTGATGGTGCCACCGGTTTCCAGATAACCCACCTGGCCGCTCACCAACACCTCACGCCCGACCAAAGCCGTCGCCTGCAAAGCCTGGCTGGAACGGTACACAGAGCCAATGTCTTCCACTGTACTCGCCAGGTTCTGGATGCCCTCCAGGGAACTGAACTGCGCCAGCTGGGCGACGAAATCCGTCTGATCAGTGGGCTTAAGGGGATCCTGGTTTTCAATCTGGGCCAACAGCAACCGCATGAACATGTCCTTATCTGCGGCCGCCTGGGATTTCTCGGTTTCTGATTTGTTGCGGATCGAGAGATCACTCAGAACATTGTTTGCGTCTACACCTGTGACTGCCATGATTCAGCCCCTCCCCTTAACGACCCAGACTCAGCACTTGCTGCATCATGGTCTTAGCCGAGCTCATCACGTCGACGTTGGTTTGAAAGGCCCGCGATGCACTGATCATGTTGGCCATCTCTTCAACGACATTGACGTTGGGATACGCCACATAACCATTGTCATCAGCCATAGGGTGGTCCGGTTCATAGCGCATTTGCAAAGGCGCATCGCTCTCCACAATGCCCTGCACCATCACGCCGCCACCGGCATCCATTTGCCGGGCACTGAAGTCGAATGGTTGATTGGACATCGCTGCCTGCAGTTGCGCCTTGAAGATCGGCTCCCTGGCCCGATAGGTTTCATCCATATTGCTGCTGACGCTTTCAGCGTTGGCAATATTCGAACTGACGGTGTTCAGGCGCGTGGTTTGGGCACTCATCCCACTGCCGGCAATATCAAACACGTTCATTAAAGACATGATTATTCTCCTCTGATGGCCGACATCAGCGACTTGATCTTGCCATTGAGAAATTCAAAGGCCGCCTGGTATTCCATGGTGTTGCGCACAAATTCGGTTTTTTCCAACTGGGCATCCACGGTGTTGCCATCAATGGCGGGGTTGGTGGGGTTGCGGAATTTCAGGCCGGTGATGGTGTCAGCCTGGGAAACCGAGAGGAAGTGTTTGTCGTCCGATGCAGACACCGGCACCATCTCTGTCCCCTCGCCCATTCTGGCTTTCAGCATCTGCTGAAAATCCAGATCCCGGGCCTGGTATCCCGGGGTGTCCGCATTTGCGATATTGTTGGCCAGCACATTGGCCCGCTGCGAACGCAACTCCAGCGCATGCTGGTAGAGTCCGATGTGTTTATCAATGCTGATCGCCATGCTGCCCTCTTACGCCTCTTTCCTCTGCGCCATTAAACCGGCAATGCAGATTTCGTTAGGAGCAATAAAGCAACCCTTGTGCCATCAGAGATGATTCTTGTGAATTCAGGGTGTTAGAGGATTTCGGCAGGAACGGGAGGGGCCAGGGCGGCAAACGCTTACCGAAGGCGGCAATGCCACTACTTCTTAACGTACACCACCCCGGGGGAATAATACTGGATCTCGAACAAGTCGTTCAGGCCTTTGGGAGTTTCCGAGCCACCAAGAAACAGGTAGCCACCGGGCTTCAACACTCTATGGATGTTGGTGATGATCTGCAGTTGCAGCTCACTGGAGAAATAAATCAAGACGTTGCGGCAGAACACCACATCAAACTTGCCCAGAGTGGAAAAGTTTTCCTTCAAATTAATAGGGCGGAAGTCGATGCGGCGGCGAATTTCCGGTTTGATCTCCCAACTGCCGTCCGCGGCGGCAACAAAGTGCTGATTCAGCCGCTCATCGCTCATCCCTCGCTTCAGGGCCAGCGGTTCATAAATCCCCTTACGGGCCTGATCCAGAACTCGGCTGGAAATATCCGTCGCCAACAACTTGATCGGCTTGTTCGCCAGGGAAAAATGACGGCGCCGCATCTCCTCCACACAGATAGAGATAGAGTAAGGCTCCTGCCCGGTGGAACAGGCCGCACACCAGATGGAAATATCGCCCGGGTTCTTCGCTAACTCCGGCAACAGGGTTTCCTGCAGATAAACGAAGGGATGCCGATCACGAAACCATAACGTTTCGTTGGTGGTCATGGCGTCGATCACTTCCTGGCGCAGATTCCTGGCGCCGGGGCGATCAATCTCACGCACCAGCTCAGCCAACGATTGGATGCCCTGATCTTTCATCAGCTTACGCAGGCGACTGTCGATCAGGTAATTTTTATTATCACCCAGTAAAATCCCGCAGGCTTTCTCCAAATACTGGCGAAACTGGGCATATTCCCCCTGCTCAAAGCGGGAATTGTCGCGATTGGGAAATACCATATCAGCCGTTGCTCATCCTTGAAGTCAGATGGGGGCCCTTCGCAGCGAAGGCGCAGCCCCTAATCATTACGTTGCTCAAGCGCGTTGTTCACCCGCTCCTGAACAAGGTCTGCCAGTTTATCCGGTTTGAACTTCGCCAAGAAATTGTCAGCCCCCACCCGTTTCACCATGGCCTCGTTGAACACCCCACTGAGGGAAGTGTGCAACAGCACATGCAGGTTTTGGGTTCTGGGGTCCTCCCGGATGGAGGCCGTCAGGGTATAACCATCCATTTCCGGCATCTCGATATCGGAAATCAGCATAATGTAACGGTCGGTGATGGCCTCCCCCGCTTCCACAATCTCGCGGATATGATCCAGCGCCTGCCGCCCATCGGCCACCACATGGGTTTTCACACCCACCTTTTCCACACAGCGTTTGATTTGTTTGCGCGCCACGCTGGAATCATCAGCGATCAACACCGCCAGGTCGCTGGTGCTGGCCCGATCCACCGTATCCTGGCGAATCACCTCGGCGGAGATCTCCTCCTGCATGGGGGACACTTCCGACAGGATTTTCTCCACATCGATGATTTCCACGATGCGATTGTCGACTTCCGTTACCGCCGTCAGATAATTGCCTTTGCCGGCACCCTTCGGTGGTGGATGGATGTTTTCCCAGTTCAGGTTAACGATGCGTTCCACCGCCTTCACCAGAAAGCCCTGAATCGCCATATTGTATTCAGAGATAATCACGAAGCAGTTCTCGATATCGTCCAGCGGTTCGTTACCCATCGCCAGATTCATATCCATCACCGAGATGGTGCCGCCACGGATGTGGGCAATCCCTCTCACCACAGGATTTCGCTGCGGTATCTCGGTCAGTTTCGGGCACTGCAGTACTTCGCGAACCTTGAAAACATTGATCCCGTAGATCTGGTCGTCACTCAATCTGAAAAGCAACAACTCCAACCGGTTCTGACCCACCAGCTGCGTTCGTTGATCGACTGTATCCAGCACCCCGGCCATATAAAAACTCCGTGTTCGTACCTTACGGCATAACCTTTGCTTGATATTCAATGAACAGTCATTTTGTCAATAAAGTGGCAGATGACTGTTTTAACACACCATTCCTTCAGAATAGGTCAAAACAGACAAATGAACAGCGAGCGACGAGAAATTATAATGTCGATGCCAGTCCGGTTGATCATGGCCCTTCTGAGCCTGGTATTCACCAGTATTTCCCAGGCTGCGGCCACCGATATCCAGCAGCAGATCGACGAGGCAATTGAGCTGTACGTCACTGAATCCCATACCGGTCACTACCAGGATGTGGCGGTTGAAATCCAGCCCATTGATCCCCGCCTGCGCCTGGCAGCCTGTGGCCAGGCCCTGCAATTGCAGCATCGCCCCCGCAACCGCAGCACCGGCCGACTCACCTTCAAAGTCACCTGCGCCGGGCCGGACAGTTGGTCCATCCATGTGCCGGTCACCGTACAAGCCTTTGATCATGTGGTTATTTCCGATCTTCCCATCGCCAAAGGCACGCACCTGAGCCCATCGGATCTGCGCCTGGAGCTGGTGGATGTCTCCCTCCTCCACGGTGGCTATTTTCAATCCATGGCAGAGCTGGACGGCTTTGTGGCCAAACGCCCGATTCAGGCGGAACAGGTCATGACCCCGGCCCTGGTGGACCCGGCCAGAATGATCAACCGGGGCGAGAAGGTGATGATTGTGGCGGAAGGGCCGGGGCTCAGCATTCGTGCCACCGGATTGGCCATGGAGGACGGCGCCTATGGTGAATTGATCCGGGTGCGCAATACCAACTCCAACAAAGTGGTGGAAGGCAGGATCACGGCACCGGGGCTGATTAAAGTCAGCCTGTAAGCGGCCGATAAACACAGTGGCACAAATGAAAATTTTGTGCATAAATAAACTAAAGTTACTGCGGTACCAGCCGATATATTGGATAACAACGCAGTATTTCAGCAAAGGCGTACGAAGATGGCTATGGAAATCAATGGCTTAAACAGCAACCAGGTAAACTCCAACAAGGCCCGTGGCGGCCAGAAGGTTGGCGTATCTGAAGCTGATGCCAAAAAAACCACGGCCCAAACGGAAACCGCCAACGCTGAAACCGTCAAAATCAGCCCGGAAGCCCAGGCCCTCAACCGGGTCAGCCAGCAAATGGAAACTGACGCTCCGGTCAACCAGGATAAGGTCGAAGCCCTGAAAGCGGCTTTGGCGGACGGCAGCTACAAGATCAACGCCCAGTCCATCGCCCGCAAAATGCTGGAAAGCGATTCCCTGTTTTAATCCTGCCTGCAATCAAGCTCACCACTCCGGCACGCAAATTGCTATTTTCTAAACACATCCCTTTGGTTTGATGTTTCGGAGTTGCTATGACTAACCAGGTGTCCCCCCAGGCCGCGCAACAGCTGTTGCGGGCAATCGAAAAAGATTACGCACTGGCGCAAACCCTGAAAACCGTACTGCAGGAGGAAAAATCCATCCTGGAGCAGCGGCAATATGCTGCCCATTCCGCCTTGTTGTCCCGCAAGACCCAACTGCTGATGGAACTGGACCAGGCGGATCACGCCCGGCGTCAGGCCATGGCGGATATGGGGCTGCAACTGGACAAGCAGGGCTTTGACCTGTTCGTACAACAAGTCCCCCCTACCTGGCAGGCCCGTTTCCAAAGCGGTTGGGAGAAGCTGGCGGACACCATGAACGCCTGTGCCCGCCTGAACCGGGTCAACGGCAAGATACTGGCCCACGCCCAGAACTCCATGGAGCACCTGATGTCGATCATCAAGGGCACTGCCAATCAGGTGTCGGTGTATCAGGCCAATGGCCGGCGCAACCTGAACGCAGCCCACAGGATGCTGGCAACTGCCTGATTTTAAAAGATCAAGCAGTTGCGCAAGGTTCTGCTAGAATAAAACTTAGGGTATTAATTGCAGAGTGTTCGATGCGGTATGATCCACGGCTTGCTGGATAAGCTGTTCGGTAATGAAGACAAACCGAAACAGGGCTCTCCAAAAAATATAAAACACGCCCCGGAAGAAATCAGCAGACTCCTGAACCTGTACCGGGATCAGGAGCATTTGATGACGGCCATGATAATGAACGCGGGGCAGCGCAAGATTGCCAAGCTCAATACCGGCATCCTGGCGGTGGACGACGGCGCCCAGCAATTCGTGACGGATCGATTCCAGCCCAACGAGTCGGAACACCTGTTGGCGAACGGCGCCAAGATTCAGTTCTCCCTCACCCACCACGGTGTACGTCATCAGTTTGACGCCGTGCATCTGCACAACCAGTCATCGCCGGAAGGTTTGCACCACCATTTCCAGTTTCCCAAGGGCATTGAACTGATTCAGCTACGGGATGCCTTCCGGGTGAAGTTAAGTCAGGCTCATCCGATCAAGGTCACCCTCACCCAAGTGGACCTGCCTGCCATCACCGGCAGTCTGGCGGACCTCTCCGCCAGTGGCATGCGGGTACGGGTGGAGGGCCTGGTATCGCCCAAGCCGGTACGGGGCGCCATTTACAGTTCCTGCCATCTGGTATTGAGCGATGGCAGTCCCATTGTCAGTGGCGCGCGGCTGATGCACTGGAAATACGATCCGGATCTGCGGGTCACCTATCTGGGCATTCAGTTTTCCGACCTGGACGGCAACACCCAACGGGCCTTGAACCGTTATCTTACCGACTTGCAACGCAAACAGCGTCAATTGAGCTGATTCAGCTGAGCCAGTCCGGCAGGTGCTGCTGCAGATCTTCCAGGGTATCAATGTCCCAACGATCTGCCAGCACGTGAAAACCAACCCCACTGCTGAATAAACGCTCCAGGGTTATCCCCATCACCGCCGGCGTACCCCAGGGCATGTCGCGGAACAGGAAACCCGCCGGCGTGGTGACACCCACCAGCACATAGCCCCCGTCCGCTGCCGGACCGATCACCACACTGGACTGCTCCAGCCCCCGGAACGCCTCTGCCAGATAAGCTGCATCGATGGAAGGGGCATCCGCTCCGATCAACACCACGTTATCGTGGCGCGCCAGGCCATGCCGCAGCGCAAAGTCCATACGGGTGCCCAGGTGCAATCCCTGTTGCAGCCAGCACGCTACACCCAAGGCTTCAAAATAGGGGAAGGCCGCTGCGTCTGTGGTCCAGACTTCCACCGCATCCGCCCCGCTATTCAATGCGGTGGCGATCACCGTTTCACACAGGCGTTGATGGACAGCAAGCGCAAATGCATCCCCCTTGTCTTTGGCAAGCCGGGTTTTTACCTGCCCGGCCACAGGGGCTTTGGCAAAGATTTGAATCAGGCTACTCATCGGTAATACCAACGTTGCAAACGCTGCGGGCTAACCCCCAGCCGGTAGGCCAGCCGCAGCCACCACATCAACAGAATGGTTCTGACTACCCCATTTTTGGTCCAACGTCGGGATGAGGTCACCACCGGCGCCTGGATGCGCAATGGCCGGGCCTGCAGGCGGGCGCGCAGGCTGAACTCCACATCTTCCATCAGCGGCAACTCGGCATAACCGCCCATGCGCTGAAAAAAATCCCGGCGCATAAACAGGGTTTGATCCCCGGTACACACCCCGGTGATGGCAGAGCGTTGATTCATGAACCAGGCAATCATGCGAAAGGGCCAGCGGGGATTATCCAACCTCACATCAAAACGTCCCCATTCAAAGTCGGATTCGAGAAACGCTTCCATCAGCTGATTGAAATGATTGGGCAAGCGGGTGTCGCCATGGAGGAACACCAGCAGCGGACCGGCTGCAAAACCGGCGCCGGCATTCATCTGCACAGCACGGCCGGCCTGGGCCGTCACCACCTGCACCGGATAGGCCGCCAGGCGTTCCACAGTGGCATCCTCGCTGCCACCATCGCACACCACCACCTGCCAGCGTGCCTGCAAGGTCTTCAGCAACGCCTGCAGACTATGATCGATGCCGGAGGCTTCATTGAGCACCGGCATCACAATGGTTCCCAGCATAGGCTTAGTCGAGGGCACCGCCGCAACTGCTGCCCTGCCCGGCGGTACAACCGAAGCAATGGTCCGCGACGATGACGGCATTGCCTTCCAGGTCTTCATTCAGCAGATCGCTGATGTGGCGGGGTTGGTCATGGTACTGCAGCGGCAGCTCCAGCATCTGGTTAAAATCGCAATCGTACAAGTTGCCCTGCCAGTCCACACTGATGGTGTTGCGGCACATCAAGCCGGGCAGCGTTGCACCGTTAAAACTGTCCCGCAGCAACTGCATGTAGTGATCAAACTGCCCTTTCGAAACCAGCATACTGCCGAAGCGGCTGATGGGCATATTGGCCAGTGTCAGCAGGTGGTTGAATTCGATGCCAAAATCCTCCCGCAGGCGCCGTTTGTAATCCTGTTCCAGTTGCTGCTGGGGGGGCGGCAAAAAAGCGCCGCCCGGGTTGTACACCAAATCCAGCACCCGGCCGCTGTCTGCTTGACCATAGCCAACCCGGTTCAGGGTCTGCAGCCCTTCAATGGAACGTTCGAACACGCCTTTGCCACGCTGTTCATCCACATTCTTCTGGCTGTAGCACGGCATGGACGCCACCACCCGCACCCCCTGCCCGGCCAGAAACGCTGCCAGGGTTTCCTGACCCGGTTCCTGCAGGATAGTGAGGTTGCAACGGTCGATGACTTCCACATTCAGGGCCCTGGCCTGCTCCACCAGCCAGCGGAAATGCGGGTGCAGTTCCGGCGCCCCTCCGGTCAGGTCCAGGGTCTGGGGGCTGCGTTTTTGCATCACCTCCAGCACCTGCTGCGCCGTATGCCAGCTCATTTCTTCCGTACGTTTGGGCCCTGCGTTTACATGACAATGGGTACAGCTCAGATTACAGCGATACCCCAGATTGACCTGCAAAATCTCCAGCCGGCCACGTTCAACCGGCGGAAAATCAGTGCTGGATCGGTATAACAGGGGTTTGGTATCAATCATTGGTTCTTATTCCCGGTGCGCATCAGTCCATCTTAAAACAAAAAACCCGTGACCTACAGGGCCACGGGTTGGTAGACGCACGCAAACCGACTTTGTTACAGGGTCGGCCACATCACAGCGACATAAAGCGCTTCAGGTGATAATCCCCATTGCCGAACAGGGTATTGATCACATTGATGCGCTTGAGGTACATGCCAACACTCATCTCATCGGTCATGCCCATGCCACCGAAGATCTGCACCGCCTCGTGAGCTGCTTTCTGGCCTTTCACCGCCACCGCGTACTTCAACGCCGATACATTCTTGCGAAAATCCGCTGCCCCGGCCTGATGGCTCATGACCGCACGCAACAACAGGGATTTACACTCCTCATACAGGGTAAACATATCCACCATGCGATGTTGCAGTGCCTGGAAAACAGAGATGGGCACGCCGAACTGCTTGCGGTTTTTACTGTATTCAACGGTTTCCCGATACAGTTTTTCCATCATACCCACGGCCTCGGCACAGAGCGCCACCGACGCTTCGTCCGCCACCGCCTCCAGCACCGCCACTGCGGCACCTTGATCGCCAACCCGTGACGAGGCCGGCAGCTTGACCCCGTTCAGCGTCAACTCTGCTGCCCGGTGGCCGTCCAACGTGGGATAATCCTGCAGCTCGAGCCCGGCGCTGTCTGCCGGCACCAGGAACAGGGACACGCCATCCTGATCACGACTGGCGCCGGACGTGCGCGCCGACACAATGAACGTGTCCGCTGCAGCACCGTGCATCACCATGGTTTTGCGGCCAGACAACACATAACCGTCACCCTCGGCGGCGGCCTGAGTGGTCACATCAAACAGGTCAAAGCGGGACTGGGGTTCCACCGCCGCCAGCGCCAACTTGCGGCTGCCGTCAATGATCCCGCTGAGAATCTCCGCTTTCTGCTCCGCGCTGCCGGCCTTAGCCAACACTGCACCGGCCACCAGCACCGTGGACACATAGGGTTCCACCACCAGGCCCTTGCCAAACTCTTCCATCATGATCATGGTTTCCAACGCACCACCGCCGATGCCGCCGTCCTCTTCGGAAAACGGCACACACAACCAGCCCAGCTCGGCAAAGGTCTGCCAGGTGGCGGCATCGAAACCGCCGTCCATGGCGCAGTGCTTCTTGCGCGTCTCATAGTCGTAGTCGTTATGGATAAATTTGCTGACGCTGTCTTTTAAAAGAGTCTGTTCTTCGCTGTAATTAAAATTCATAGTTCCACCTATAACCCCAACACCATTTTCGCGATGATATTCTTCTGCACTTCATTGGACCCGCCATAAATAGTGGCGGCCCGACCGTACAGGTATTTGGCGGAAACCGGCGCAGCGTAATCGTTACCGATACCCTGCCCCAATGAACCTTGCCCCAAAGCATGAGCGTAATAACCACAGGCTTCCACGGCCAACTCCGACAGCGCCTGTTGAATTTCCGTGCCCCGGATTTTCAGAATGGAGGATTCCGGCCCCGGCGCGCCACCATCCGCCACACTGGCAATGGCTCGCAGCTCGGTGTATTCCAGCGCCATCAGGTCCACTTCAATCTGCGCCAGTTTGGCACAGAACATTTCATCTTCCAGCAGAGGTTTGCCGCCGGACATCTCCTGCGCTGCAATGCCCTTCAGCTGTTCGATGGCTTTTTTCGACTGCGCCACCCCGGCAATCGCTGTGCGCTCATGGGTCAGCAGGTATTTGGCGTAGGTCCAACCCTTGTTTTCTTCCCCGATGCGGTTGGCCACCGGCACTCGCACGTTATCGAAAAACACTTCGTTCAGGGAATGCTTGTTGTCGATGGAATCGATCTTGCGCACTTCAATGCCCGGCGTCTTCATATCAATGAGCAGGAACGAAATCCCTTCCTGCTTTTTGGCATTGGAATCGGTACGCACCAGGCAGAAAATCCAGTCGGCATGCTGGGCATAGGTGGTCCAGATTTTCTGGCCATTCACGATGTAGTCATCCCCGTCCCGCTCCGCTTTGGTCTGCAGGGCCGCCAGATCGGAACCGGCACCGGGTTCGGAATAACCCTGGCACCACCAGACATTGCTCTGCAGGATGTCCGGCAAGAAACGCGCTTTTTGTTCGTCGTTGCCAAAGGAGTAGATAACCGGCCCCACCATTTTCAGGCCAAAGGGCACCACTGCCGGTGCCCCCGCTTCGGCACATTCATTCTCAAAAATAAACTTTTGGGTGATGCTCCAGCCAGTGCCGCCATACTGCTTGGGCCAGTTGGGGGCGATCCAACCCTGCTCGTACAGGATTTTTTGCCATTCGATGATGGTGTCCTTATCAATTTGGCCGCCCACCACCGCCTTGGTGAACCGTTCAGACAGTTTCTCTTGCAGAAAAGCGCGCACTTCATCGCGAAATGCAACATCATTGGGAGTCAGTTGAATGTCCATTCCTATTCCTCAGTTCGAAGCCTCAGTTCGTAGCCTCTATGTATTTATCATGCCGCTGCCTTAACAGACCGTTATAGCGGGTTATCAGTGTAGGCGACACCCCCGGGAGCGTCACTGACCAAAATTGCCAGAATTTTGTCCTACGCAATCCTTTCCCAAGGTAGCAACCTTTGTGAAAACAGCGGCTTAGGCCAATTAGGGTGGATAAACCCAAGGTAACTCGCTAAAATCCCCCATGTTCTGTATGGCCGCCCTTAGCTCAGCTGGATAGAGCGTCCCCCTCCTAAGGGGAAGGTCTCAGGTTCAAATCCTGAAGGGCGGACCACATCACCATTGGGCCCTCCACAGTTGAGATGCGATGGACTTTTCGGTAGTAGATAGCCCGGCCATCTGGATTACGTTGAAGCTGGCCCTGTTTACCACAGCGATCTTGTTGCTCCTGGCCACCCCCCTCGCCTGGTGGCTGGCCACCACCCACAGCCGCGCCAAAACCGCAGTGTCCGCCCTGGTGGCCATGCCGTTGGTGCTGCCTCCCAGTGTGCTGGGATTTTATCTTCTGGTGATGATGGGTCCGGCGGGCCTGGTGGGCCAGTTAACCCAAACCCTGGGCCTGGGCCTGCTGCCCTTTACCTTCAGCGGACTGGTGGTGGCATCCGTGATCTATTCCTTACCGTTTTCCGTGCAACCCATACAAGCCGCCTTTGAACAGTTGGGCAATCGACCGCTGGAAGTCGCTGCCACATTGCGGGCGTCACCGCTGGACCGTTTTTTTACCATCGCCCTGCCCATGGCGCGACCGGGCCTGCTCACCGCCATGGTGCTGACCTTCGCCCACACGGTGGGTGAGTTTGGTGTGGTACTGATGCTGGGTGGCAACATTGAAGGGGAAACCCGGGTGCTGTCGGTGGCCATCTACGATCACGTGGAGGCCCTGGAGTACGACAAAGCACACCTATTGTCCGCCGGGCTGATCGTCTTTTCGTTCACCACCCTGCTGCTGTTGCAACAACTCAACAAAAAGCGTAAGTGGCAACCGGTATGAGTGGTATTGAATTCGAGTTTCAGCTACCGCGGGAGGATTTCAAACTGCAGGTCAGCGGCACGCTGCCGGACCGCGGCATCACCGCCCTGTTCGGTGCGTCCGGCTCTGGCAAAACCACGTTGCTGCGTTGCATTGCCGGGCTGGAACGGGCACCGGGGGGCAAACTGGTGGTGAACGGAGAAGTCTGGCAGCAAGGCCCTACCTTCCTGGCCACCCACCAACGCCCCATTGGTTACGTGTTCCAGGAGGCCAGCCTGTTCGCTCACCTGGGGGTTCAACGCAATCTGGAATATGGCTGGAAGCGCATTCCCCGCCCGCATCGCAACATTGAGTTCGAGGAAGTTATCCGCCTCCTGGGGTTGGAACACCTGCTCGGGCGCTTCCCGCACCAACTTTCCGGCGGCCAGCGCCAACGGGTGGCCATTGCCCGCGCTCTGCTCACCAGCCCGGCATTGCTGCTGATGGACGAACCCTTGTCCGCACTGGACCTGGACAGCAAGCAGGAAATCCTGCCGTACCTGGAGCGCCTGCACGATGAATCCAGAGTGCCGATCCTGTACGTCAGCCACTCCCCCGACGAGGTGGTACGACTGGCAGACCATCTGGTACTGATGGAACACGGAAAGATTGTGGCGCAGGGCGAAATCAACCAACTGCTCACCCGCTCAGATCTGTCCCTGTCACGCTTGGACGAAGCCAGTGCCGTGTTGAAATGCCGGGTGGCGGCCCACGACCCGGACTACCATGTGAGTTACGTGGCCATCGACAATAGCGGCCTCAAACAGAAACTGCTGGTCCCGTTTAAAGACCTGCCCACCGATCATCCGGTGCGGGTCCGCATTCTGGCGCGGGATGTGAGCCTGGCCCTGCAGATGCAGTCTCAAACCAGCATCAGCAACATCCTGCCGGCCCGGGTGGTGGAGGTGTTTCCCAGTAACACGCCGTTTCAGGTCATTGTCAAACTGGATATTGGCGGCCAGTTTATCCTCTCCAAAATCACCAAACGCTCCGCAGCGTTGCTGCACATTGAGAAGGACAAACTGGTCTATGCCCAGGTCAAGTCGGTGGCACTGATGCGCTAGCGACTATGGAAGGTGCCACGCCCCGGCGCGGCCTAGCGTTCACGGCGACCGGCACGATCCAGCCGGGCAAACAGTCCACCCAGGAAGCACCCGGTGAGCAGCCCACTCAAATGGGCCTGATTGGCCAGAGGCATGATGTTGGTGAAACCCAGCGCCAGTGCAATCAGCATAAAGACCATCAACCCTTTGGGTAAGCGAAACGGCGGAGCCGGGCTGAAGCGCTCGTAAAACCACAAATAGCCCAACACTCCGTACACCACGCCGGACAAACCACCAAAGCGATTGCCGGTCCACATAAACTGCACCAGGTTCGATACCACCGCACACAGGAAGAACAGGGCAAACAGGCGCCGTGATGATTGCGTTCGTTCCACCATGCCGCCAAACACCCACCAGGCGCTCATATTGAACAGAAAATGAAAAATGCCGAAATGCACAAAGGCCGGTGTCAACCAGCGCCACAGCTCACCACTGTTCAACGCCGCCCCAAAACTGTTGAAGAACATAAACGGCGCCCGGGCAACCGCATCCATGCCCTGGGAGGTCAGCAGGTACACCACCAGGCAGATCACGATGATGGTCTTGGTCACCACGCCGCTCAACTTCAGGATGCGGGCGAAACTCAACCCCCGATACATCCCGGACAGTTTCTGCGCCTGGGCGTCGTCCTCCGGCACCAGCCAGGAGGCCTGCCGATAACGCTCATGATTCGGCTCATTCAGGAACCGCTGCAACTCTTCCTGGGCCTGCGGTAATTCCTCATCACGTTCGATGAAAATATTGGCTCCGTCAGCCCGCAGTTGCACGGAGGCGGACAAGCCCAGGCTTTTGAGATAATCCGCAAAGGCCTGGGCATAACGAGGGTGTTGAATGAAGGTCAGATGCTGCATCAGAGGGTTTTCAGGATCTCGAGTACGTCGTCGTGGTGGGTTTTGGTTTTTACTTTATCCATCACATGTTTGAGACGCCCGTCTTTGCCAATGATGAATGTGGTACGCAGAATCCCCATGAACTCGCGGCCCATGAATTTTTTCAAGCCCCAGACACCGTATTTTTCCGCCACGGTTTTTTCCTCATCGGAGAGCAGGTCGAAATTCAATTCCTTCTTCTCAATGAAGCTCTGCAGCTTCTTCACCGGGTCCGGGCTCACCCCCAACACTACCGCATCCAGCTTGTCGAAATCTTTTTTGGTATCCCGAATGCCGCAGGCCTGGGTGATGCAGCCAGGCGTCAACGCTTTGGGATAGAAGTACAACACCACGGTCTTTTTGCCTTTAAAGTCCTTGAGGCTGACCTTTTCCCCATTTTGATTCACCAGTGTGAAGGCCGGTGCCAGATTTCCCACTTTCGGGAACGCCATAGTTTTTCTCCTGTTCATCAATAGCTAGAAATCATCGATCACGTGTCGAAATCAAGAATAATTGACATACAATACAGGGATCAACCAAGGAGGTCGATCTTGTCTGAGCAACCCCAAGTACCGTTTGGTGTCATGCTGGTGAACCTGGGCACTCCGGAAAACCCTGATGCAGCCAGCGTGCGTAAATACCTGGCGCAGTTTCTATCGGACCCCCGCGTGATTCGGGTTCCGCGCCTGTTATGGTGGCTGATTCTGCACGGCATCATTTTGCGGGTTCGACCGGCCAAAGTCGCCCGCCTGTATCAGACCATCTGGACCGACGAGGGTTCACCACTGATGGCCATCAGCCGGCGCCAGCAGGCCGCATTGCAAACCCGATTGACGGCACTGCATGGCAGCGAGATTCCCGTGGAGCTGGCCATGAGCTATGGCGAGCCCAGCATCACCACGGCCGGACGCGCCCTAGCCAATCGCGGCGCGCGACGGATTCTGGTGCTGCCGCTGTATCCCCAGTATTCCTCCTCCACCACCGCCGCCGTATTCGACGGGCTGGCCAACGCCCTGCAACGTTGCCCGGACCTTCCGGAGATCCTTTTCATTCGCGATTACTGGCAGCGGGACGATTACCTGCAGGCGCTGGCGGACAGCGTGCAAACATTCTGGGACGAGCACGGTCGCCCGGACCGCCTGCTGATGTCCTTTCACGGCATTCCCCAGCGCTATGAAGACAGCGGGGACCCTTACCCCAGCCTGTGCCGACAGACCGCCGCCGGCGTGGCTGCCAAACTGGGCCTTGACGAACAACAGTGGTCGGAGAGTTTCCAATCCCGCTTTGGACGGGAGGAGTGGGTCAAGCCCTATACCGATGAACTGCTGCAGACCTGGGGGCAGGATGATGCCATCAACCGGGTGGACGTGCTGTGCCCCGCATTTGCGGCGGACTGCCTGGAAACCCTGGAGGAGATCGAAGAGCAGAACAAAGTGGTGTTTCTGGAAGCCGGCGGTAAGCAGTACCACTACATACCCTGTCTGAATGACCAACCGGCTCACATTGAGGTGTTCGCCAATCTGGTACTGGAGCGCGCAAAAGCCTGGCTCTGACCGTGACAACCGGTAAATTGTGACTACGCTTAACATTATAAATTAATCCCTTATATCAACCTTTTAGCGTTGCCACATGGAACTGGAAGGATTCTCGCAACTGGAAAAAATTGCCGAGGGCGGCATGGCCGTTCTGTATCGGGGGATTCAATCCTCCCTCGGCCGTCCGGTTGCCATCAAAGTGATGAAAGGCGCCCTGCAGGGGACTCCGGAAGCTCATGAGATGTTTGAGTGGGAATCCCGCATTGTGGCTCGCCTGGATCACCCCCACATCATTCGCGTAATCGACCGGGGCCTCACCTCCGACGAGATGCCCTACTTCGTCATGGATTACGTGGAGGGCCTGACCCTCAAGGATGCCCTCAAAAACAAAAAACTGTCCGACCGGCGCAAACTGCGCATCATCATGCAGGTGGCCAAAGCCCTGGGCTATGCCCATAAAAACAACGTTATCCACCGGGACATCAAGCCCGGCAACATTCTGCTGGACCGGGAAGGCAACGCCCGGGTGGTGGATTTCGGTATTGCCCGGTTATCGGAAGACACCGAAGTTTCCACCATCAAAGAGGAAGGCATGACCGTCGGCACCCCGGCCTACATGGCGCCGGAGCAAAAGCGGGGCGCCAGTTTCACCAGTTCCGCCAGCGACATCTATTCCCTGGGAATCATCATGTACCTGATGCTGGCCAACAAACTGCCGAAAGCCGGTTATCCTCCACCTTCTCACTTCAATCCGAAGATCCCATCCTCCCTGGACAAGATCACCATGGCCTGCCTGGCCGAAGACCCGGACCGGCGCCCCAGCGCCGACAAGCTGGTGGCGCTGCTGTTGAAGGCGTTGAAAGGCGCTCACCTGAACCAGGAACAAAAAGTCGAAGCCCAGGAGACGTTCAAAGACCCGAAAGAAAAATTCCGCCTGCTGGATGTAATCCGGGAAACCCGCTTCGGCAGCGTCTGCCTGTACGAAAACCGCCAGGACCATTCACTCATGGTGCTGAAGAAGCGCATCGGCAACTTCAATGGCTACAATGAAAGCGAAATCCTCTCCCGCATCAAGCACCGCAACATCATCAATGTGCGCGGGGTGAGCCGCAACGACCGCCTCTTCATCACGATCCTGGAATACCTGCCCGGCGGCAGCCTGCAGAGCCGAATGGCAAACCCCATGCCCGTGGATGAGTTTACGGTGGTGGCGGATCAGATCTGCGACGCCATGGCCTTTGCCCACAGCAACCGCATCGTGCACGGTAATCTGCGCCCCCATAACATCCTGTTCGATGACACCAACACCGTAAAAGTCATGGATTTTGGCTTTGAGCCCCACTATGTGGAGACCGAAGAGGAGAACTGGTACAAAGCACCCGGTGAATCCCCCTCGGCACAATCCGATGTGTTCGCTGCCGGCGTGATTTTCTACCAACTGCTCACCGGTTCCCTGCCGGAATGGAAACGGGGCTTACTGCAACCCTGCGCCGCCTTCTCCGAGATCCCACAGAATCTGCGCACGGTCATCAAAGCCATGCTGTGCCTGGAGACCCATGTGCGGGTGCAATCCTTCGAGGAAGTGAAACACGCCTTGCACCTGAAAGATGTGGCAGGCCCGCCTAAAGACAAAACCAAAATCCAGACCGCCCCCAGGAAAGGCAGAAAACATGGCCCCTTACGCACACTGGCATTGGCCGCGGCACTGGTGCTATTGTTGGGCGTGAACGGCGCCCTGTATTTCTGGATTTACGTGAAAAAGTCCGGGGACAGCGCCGGTGCGACCGCTCTGCAGATTCAACCGCCCAGCGAGGAACCCGAGTTCCGCTTTCAGAAGGTGGACAGATCAAAACCAAATTAGCATTGTTTACTTCATGCTCTATTCAGGCTTCATTTAAAGTGTGATAGCTTAGGCCTTTATGTATAGACGACGCTCTCAGGAAGGACAGCGTCCCATCTCCCACTGGAGGGTGCCATGATCGATTATGAATTAACCGATCTTCTAATCGAACTCGAGGAAATCCAGCAGGACCGTTTCCTCAACAAGGCTCGCGGCCAACAAGTTGTTGATTTATTGGCGTTTTACGATATTCCGGAATCGATTTATGTGTTGCGACAGGAACCCCAGAACGGGCGCGAACCGCATCAGTGTCGCCGTAAAATAGCCCTGTTTGATTTTGCCCATGTGCCCCCGGAAATCAAACCCCAGCTCATCGAATGCCTGTTCATGATCGGCCATTCGCCGGAGTTCATCGCCGAAGCCATGGGGGATGACATTCGGGCCGTAGCAGAATCCTTACGCTCGGTGGTGGATGAGAACCGCGCCAAGAAAGCCGCAGACCTGCGCAAGAATCCACAGCGTTTCCGCCTGGTAAAGTAATACCACCTTCCTTTTGACGGTCCAGACTGAAGTAGAAAAGACCGGCCCCCACTGCAGGTGAGGGCCGGTCTTCAATAAGCTAACGGGTACCCTGTCCTAGTCCATTCCCCGGCACTAGCCGACATAGTTCAACAGGATACCGGCCGCCACCGCCGAGCCAATCACGCCCGCCACATTGGGCCCCATGGCATGCATCAGCAGGAAGTTCTGGGGGTTTGCCTCCAGACCGACCTTGTTGGACACCCGTGCCGCCATGGGCACCGCGGATACCCCCGCAGAACCGATCAGCGGGTTGATGGCCTGCTTGGAAAACTTGTTCAGGACCTTGGCCATCAACACACCACAACCGGTACCAATGCAGAATGCCGCCATCCCCAGAATCAGAATTCCCAGGGTCTCCGCCACCAGGAACGAGGAAGCGCTCAGCTTGGAGCCCACCGCCAATCCCAAACCGATGGTGACGATATTGATCAAGGCGTTTTGTGCCGTGTCGCTCAAGCGGTCCACCACGCCACACTCCCGCATGAGGTTACCAAAGCAGAACATCCCCAACAGCGGCGCGGCATCCGGCAGCAGCAACGCAACCAACACCAGGATCACGATGGGGAAAATGATTTTTTCCGCCTGGGATACTGTGCGCAGCTGCTCCATTTTGATTTTGCGCTCAGCTTCAGTGGTGAGCGCCCGCATGATCGGAGGCTGAATGAGCGGCACCAGCGCCATGTAGGAATAGGCAGCCACCGCAATCGCACCCAACAGGTCCGGTGCCAGCTTGCTGGTCACATATATAGCGGTGGGCCCATCCGCTCCGCCGATAATGCCGATGGAGGCGGCGTCCGCCAGGGAGAAATCAATACCGATATTCAGGCTGGTCAGCGCCAGCGCACCCAGGAGGGCCGCGAAAATGCCGAACTGGGCCGCAGCGCCCAGCAACAGGGTTCTGGGGTTGGCCAACAGAGGGCCAAAGTCCGTCATGGCCCCCACCCCCATGAAGATCAACAACGGGAACAGCCCCGTGGTCAGACCCACTGTATAGATCAGGTAGAGGATACCGTCGGAATGGCCCCCCGCCTTCACCATATGCGTCACCTGATCGTGCACCGCGGGTTCCGCCGCGTACCAGGCGTTCTTCACTTGAGTGGCCGTAGCATCGGTCGCCAGCCCCAATGCCGCTTTGACGCTGTCCACCAAGGCCCCATCACCGTAATACAGTGCGTGACCAAGGGCCGACTCCGCCATACCGGCAACCGGGATATTGGCAAGAATCCCCCCCACCCCAATGGGCACCAGCAGCAGAGGTTCAAAGCGCTTCTTGATTGCCAGCCACAGCAGCAACAACCCCACCAGGATCATTACCGCCTGCCCCATTTCCAGGTGATAAATCCCGGTGCTGTGCCAAAGCTTGATCAAATTATCCATGAATGCAACGCCCCACTCAGCCGATGGACATCAAGGTGGTACCCACTTTCACCGCATCACCTTCTTTGACCGCGATGGACGTCACCGTACCGGACTTGGCGGCACGCACTTCTGTTTCCATCTTCATGGCTTCCAGAATCACGATCACATCCCCTTCCTGCACCTGCTGGCCGGCGCTCACCGTCACTTTGAAAATATTCCCGGCCAGAGGCGCCGGTACCGGCTCGCCGGCGCCTGCAGGGGCTGCTGGTGCAGCGGCAGGTGCCGCTGCGGCTGTCGGTGCCACATGGGTGATGTCTCCACCCTCCGCCACCTGTACCACGTAGGACTGGCCATTGACGGTTACGGTATACACACCACTGTCTTCAGCCGTGGGCTTGGCAGGCGCTGCCGCGGCCACTTCGACTCCGGTGGGTACCGGCTCAAAGGCGTCTGGGTTACCACGGTTCTCCAGGAACTTCAGCCCGATTTGCGGAAACAGGGCATAAGTAAGCACGTCATCCACTTCGGCAGAGGCCAGCTTGATGCCCTTCTCTGACGCCAGCTTCTTCAGCTCGGCTGTCAACTTGTCCAGCTCCGGCTCCAGCAGATCCGCCGGACGACAGGTGATCGCGGCTTTACCCTCCAGCACCCGCTCCTGCAGCGCTTTGTTGAACGGCGCCGGGGCCGCTCCGTATTCGCCCTTGAGCACACCGGCGGTTTCCTTGGAAATGCTCTTGTAGCGTTCGCCGGTCAACACGTTCAGCACCGCCTGGGTACCCACGATTTGGGAAGTCGGGGTCACCAGGGGAATAAAGCCCAGGTCTTCACGCACGCGGGGGATTTCCGCCAACACGTCATCCAGCTTATCGCCGGCGCCCTGCTCTTTCAGTTGGCTTTCCATGTTGGTGAGCATACCGCCGGGCACCTGGGCCACCAGAATGCGGGAGTCCACGCCTCTCAAGGCACCCTCAAACTTGGCGTACTTTTTCCGCACCTCGCGGAAATAGGCGGCGATCTCTTCCAGCAGGTGGATGTCCAGCCCGGTATCACGCTCGGTGCCTTCCAGAATGGCCACAACTGCTTCCGTGGGGGAATGCCCATAGGTCATGCTCATGGAGGAAATCGCGGTGTCCACGTTGTCGATGCCCGCCTCAGCACATTTCAGGGCGGTGGCGGTGGACATACCGGTGGTGGCGTGACACTGCATGTGCACTGGGATTTCCAGGGTTTCCTTCAGGCGGGTCACCAGCTCGAAACCCACATAGGGTTTCAGCAGCCCGGCCATGTCCTTGATGCACACCGAATTAGCGCCCATGTCCTGGATGGTCTTCGCCATGTCCACCCACATGTCGATGGTATGCACGGGGCTGACGGTGTAGGAAATGGTGCCCTGGGCGTGTTTGCCCTGCTTCAACACAGCCTTAATCGCGGTTTCCAGATTGCGGGGATCGTTCATGGCATCAAACACCCGGAACACATCCACGCCGTTCACTGCGGCACGTTCCACGAACTTGTTGACCACATCATCCGCATAGTGACGGTAACCCAACAGGTTCTGGCCCCGCAGCAGCATCTGCTGGGGAGTGTTGGGCATGGCTTGTTTCAGTAATCGGATTCTTTCCCATGGGTCTTCGCCCAGATAGCGAATACAGGAATCGAAGGTGGCTCCACCCCAGGATTCAATAGACCAGAAGCCTACTTTATCCAGCTTATCCGCAATGGGCAGCATGTCTTCAATGCGCATACGGGTTGCAAACAGGGATTGATGCGCATCACGCAGGACAACATCGGTAATGCCTAAAGGTTTTTTTGCCTGACTCATGGGAAATGGCCTTTTTGTGGTTTCTGCTTAACTCTGGATCGGTTCGCTACTTGTGGCGCGAACGATGCCGGTGTATGGCGGCTGCGATAACAGCCATCAACTGACCATCACTCGCCTGGGGGGGCTGGTGGCCGGTTGCAGTGGGTGTTGAGGAAATATTGGGATCTGGCAGGAATTTGGAGATCAGGGCGGACATGATACTGGTCGCGAACACCAGCAAGACCAGGAAGACAAATACAGCTCCCATGCCGATCATCATCAGGTTGACACCTTCCCACAGCAAATTGCTCATTTTATCGCCTCGTGATTGGTTTACACCTAACGTTGTGCTTCGGTCGCTCCGTGACTTGCCATCACAGCTTGGCCCTGGATTACAGGCTTCTGCACCCCGCGGGCCCCGATCGCACAAGCTGCGCAAATTTACCGTTTATACTACCCCATCGCAACCTGAAGCCAGCAAAAAAACCCTGAAAAACCGCGGCATTGAGCGGAAAAACCCGCTTTTTGGCCGGCACAAAAAGCGTTCAAAAAAAGCCCAAAAGATCAATGGCTGCAACGCCGGATGTGGCGCCATTTGTGACTGCGGAGTCCAGTCCGGTGAGCAACACCAAGAGCCACTTTACCGCTAATCCGGGAATCAGGAAATGAAAAAGCCCTGTCGTTTCCGACAGGGCTTTTCAGTGAGGTCAGCCGATTATACTAATCAGGCCTGAATATGGCGCGCCCGGCACGATTCGAACGTGCGACCGCCTGGTTCGTAGCCAGGTACTCTATCCAGCTGAGCTACGGGCGCGTGGGTGATGCATTCTACGTATTACAACTTTCATGTCAATAAAAAAACTTAATTTCCAACCCGTTTTTTTATCAACTTTTCAGGCTCTTACGGGAAGCCAATCACAGGAGGCTAATCACGAGCCGTTATCTCCAGGGTTTCGCGGGCCGGTGTGCTCAACCGGCCCACCCTGAAAATGGCGGAGAAGGAGGGATTCGAACCCTCGATACGGGTATAAACCGTATACTCCCTTAGCAGGGGAGCGCCTTCAGCCTCTCGGCCACCTCTCCAAAACGTGCGCGAGATGATACTCGTCTTTGCCACAAATTCCTAGCCCAAATCGCTGATTTTGATGGAATTAAATCTCAAAGCCAGCATAAGCAAAAAAAGCGATGACCAGCATCGCTTTTTTCAGGACGATCAACACATTACATGTCGTGATCGGAAGTCTTCTCACGCTGAATGCGCTGGTAGATTTCCTCGCGGTGTACAGCAACCTCTTTCGGCGCATTCACACCAATTCGCACCTGGTTACCCTTAACACCCAATACGGTCACAGTGACTTCGTCACCGATCATCAAGGTTTCGCCCACTCGGCGAGTCAAAATAAGCATGTCCTTCTCCTATAAATACTGCTCCCAAGACAACCGCAGATGCTTAACCGGGGTCATCTCAATCTCTGCATACCACGAACCTAATCTAATTATTGACCAGGTTTTCAATTTTGGTAGAGCAGCGGATGGATTTATTTGGATTGATGGTCAAATTTAACTGGCTTCGTAGGGATCTTTATCCAGGTCGAAGCCATTGTGAAGCGCCCGAACAGCCAATTCCAGATACTTCTCAGCAATCACCACCGATATTTTGATTTCCGATGTGGAAATCATCTGAATATTGATGGACTCCTGAGCCAGCACCTTGAACATTTTGCTCGCCACGCCAGCATGGGATCGCATCCCCACACCGACCATGGACACCTTGGCAATGGAAGCATCAGACTGCACTTCCTTGGCCCCAATTTCTGCTGCGATATTCTTCAGCACATTGGTGGCTTTTTCCATTTCGTTTTTGTGGACAGTAAACGTGAAGTCCGTGGTGTTGTCTGCACCCACGTTTTGCACAATCATATCCACTTCAATATTGGCGTCTCCCACCGGACCCAGGATTTTGTAAGCCGCACCCGGAATATCCGGCACACCGCGCACGGTGATTTTGGCTTCGTCACGGTTAAACGCGATTCCCGAGATTACTGGTTGTTCCATGGGATCCTCTTGATCTACTGTAATTAGGGTTCCCGGGCCATCTTCAAAGCTGGACAGCACCCGGAGTGGCACATTGTACTTACCGGCAAATTCCACTGATCTGATCTGCAGCACCTTTGAGCCCTGGCTGGCCATTTCCAGCATTTCCTCGAAGGTGATCTGATGCAGGCGGCGGGCATTACTGACCACCCTGGGGTCTGTGGTGTAAACCCCATCCACGTCGGTATAAATCTGGCACTCATCCGCTTTCAGAGCTGCCGCCAGAGCAACCCCGGTGGTATCTGAACCGCCCCGTCCCAGGGTAGTGATATTGCCCTCATCATCCACACCCTGGAAACCGGCCACCACCACAACCCGGCCTTTCGCCAGGTCTGAACGAATGCGCTCAGCATCGATGTCCTGAATGCGGGCCTTGCCGAAAGAGTCATCGGTCAGAATACGGACCTGGCCACCGGTATAGGAACGGGCATCGTAGCCATCGCTCTGCAGGGCCATGCTCAACAATGCTATGGTCACCTGCTCACCGGTGGTGACCAGTACATCCAGTTCCCGGGGGGACGGTTTGGACGTCATCTCGTTGGCCAGGGCCAACAGACGGTTGGTTTCACCGCTCATGGCGGACACCACCACAACAACATCATGGCCTTCATCGCGGAATCGCTCAACGCGCTTGGCGACATTTCGAATGCGATCAATGGTACCTACCGATGTACCACCGTATTTTTGAACAATTAATGCCATTGCAATAAATCTTAGATAGGATTAAGGGTTAAGCGTCCGGACCGGGCTTGCGGGCTGCAAAGATACCCGTTCCCGGCTGGAAACTAAAGGCCTGTATTGTATACCTTTTGTTGTAAGACAAAAGCACCCCAGACCAAAAAACAGCCGATACTAGAGTTTCTCCGCCAACCAGCCGGTTACCGAGCCAATTGCAGCCGGCAAATTGGCCACATCAGGTCCACCGGCCATGGCCATATCCGGCCGGCCACCGCCTTTTCCGCCCACCTGCTGGGCCACATGGTTCACCAGGTCACCGGCTTTCACCTTCCCAGTCAGGTCTTTGGTGACACCCGCCACCAGGCTGGCTTTCTCGCCTCCAGCACCCAGAACCACAATGCCGCTGCCCATCTTGTCCTTGAGCTTGTCCACCATGTCGCGCAGGGACTTGCCGTCCACCCCTTCCACCACGGCACTCAGGACCTTCACTCCAGCCACGTCCTGTGCCTGTTGCAGCAGGTCATCGCCGGCACTGCTGGCCAGTTTGGCTTTTTGCTTCTCCAGTTCTTTTTCCAGGGTTTTTACGCGCTCCAGCATCTGCTGCACCTTTTCCAGGCTGGTATCGCGGGAACCTTTGACCAGGGCACCTATACCGGCTAACGCCGCTTCAGATTCATCCACCCAGGCCAACGCACCGGCTCCGGTAACCGCCTCGATACGACGTACGCCGGCGGCCACACCCCCTTCTGACACAATGCGGAACAGCCCAATATCGCCGGTACGGCGCGCGTGAGTGCCACCACACAGCTCAATGGAGAAGTCGTCCTGCCCCATGCTGAGCACCCGCACTTCGTCATCGTATTTCTCACCGAACAGCGCCATGGCACCTTTGGCCTTGGCATCCTCGATGTTCATCAATTCGGTGGTGACTTCGGTATTGGCCCGAATCTGTTCGTTCACCAGGCGCTCGACCGCCTTGATCTCCTGGGGCTTCATCGCTTCCAGGTGAGCGAAGTCAAAGCGCAGGCGATCTGCTGTCACCTGAGAGCCCTTCTGCTGCACATGCTCGCCCAACACCTTGCGCAGGGCTGCATGCATCAGGTGGGTGGCGGAATGGTTCAAGCGGATGGCCTGACGCCGGCTGTTGTCAATCTCGGTATGGACGGTGTCACCCACGTTGAGCTCGCCCTGGGTCAGCACGCCGTGGTGCAAATGAGCGCCGCGCTCTTTGGTGGTATCGGTCACGTCGAACTGGGCGCCGCTGGTACGGATAAAACCAACATCGCCCACCTGACCACCGGATTCCGCATAGAATGGGGTGTTATCCAGTACGACAACGGCCTGCTGCCCACTGCTGACGCGCTGAACCGGTTCGCCATCCACAAACAATTCGGTCACCACCGATTCGCTGGCGGTTTGATCATAGCCGCAGAACTCGCTGGCAGAGGCGATCTCCAGGCCATCATGGTAGTTGGCCTTGAATTTACCGGCTTCCTTGGAGCGTTTCTTCTGCTCCTCCATTTCCTTTTCAAAGCCGGGCTCATCAATGGTGAGACCCCGTTCGCGGGCGATGTCTGCGGTCAGGTCCGCCGGGAATCCATAGGTGTCATACAGTTTGAACACCACCGAGCCCGGAATTTCCTCGCCCTTCAGGTCCGCCAGGTCCTGTTCCAGAATCCGCAGGCCCTGTTCCAGGGTCTTGGCGAACTGTTCCTCTTCAAGCTTCAGGACCTTTTCCACCTGGGGTTGCGCTTGGGCCAGCTCCGGATAGGCCGCCCCCATTTCCGCCACCAGGGGCGCCACCAATTTATGGAAGAACAGATCCTTCATACCCAGCTGATTGCCGTGCCGAATCGCCCGCCGCAAAATACGCCGCAGTACGTACCCCCGCCCCTCATTGGAAGGCAATACACCATCAGTGATCAGAAATGCGCAGGAGCGGATATGGTCGGCGATGACCCGCAGGGATTTGTTGTCGAAATCCTCGGTGCCCACGACCTTGGCCACCGCCTGCAGCAGGTTGGCAAACAAATCAATTTCGTAATTGCTGTGCACGCCCTGCATGACCGCGGCGATGCGCTCCAGCCCCATGCCAGTATCCACCGAGGGCTTGGGCAACGGCTCCAGGGTGCCATCCGGCTGGCGGTCGTACTGCATGAACACCAGGTTCCAGATCTCAATGTAACGATCGCCGTCTTCTTCCGGGCTCCCCGGAGGGCCGCCCCACACGTCAGCACCGTGGTCATAAAATATTTCGGTGCAGGGACCGCAGGGGCCGGTGTCGCCCATCTGCCAGAAGTTACTGTCTTCCCCCAGGCGGGAGAAACGCTCGGGGTCCACGCCCATTTCCTTCAGCCAGATCGCTTCGGCTTCCTGGTCTTCGTGATAAACGGTAACCCACAGCTTTTCCTTGGGCAGCCCCAGGGTTTCAGTGAGGAACTGCCAGGCAAAGCGAATGGCATCCTGCTTGAAATAGTCGCCAAAGCTGAAGTTGCCTAACATTTCGAAGAAAGTGTGGTGACGGGCGGTGTACCCCACATTCTCGAGGTCATTGTGCTTGCCACCGGCCCGCACACAGCGCTGGGAGGAAGTGGCCCGGGTGTAGTTGCGCTGATCGCGGCCCAGAAATACATCCTTGAACTGCACCATACCGGCATTGGTGAACAGCAAGGTGGGGTCATTGCCGGGCACCAGGGAACTGCTGGCCACCACTTCGTGGCCCTGGGACTGGAAATAATCGAGGAATGCTTTACGTATCTCTGAGGTTTTCATAGCTGTGGCTATCTAAACTCGCTGCTTCGGTCAATTGTGGGGAGACTGGCCGCGGAATTCGGCAATCTGCAAGGGGCGCAGTTTACCATCTATTCCGGTGATTGCATCTAGGCGGCTGGCAAAGGCACTGATTTTGGCGCCTTCAGAGGGGTTCGGGGTCGAAATCCAGGGCATATCGGATCTGGTCCAGGGAAAAGCCCCGGTATTGCAGAAAACGCATCTGCTTGGCTCTCACTTTGAGATCAGTGCTGTGATGGGTGCCAAAGCGTCGCTGGTAGGTGGCAAGGGCCTGCTCAAACCAGTCCACCTCCTGCTCGCTCATGATGTGTTGGATCAGGGCTTGATCGATGCCCTTCTGCTTGAGCTCTGACTGGATACGGATGGGCCCATGGCCCTGGCTGATTCGCCCCCGCACCAGCCCACTGGCAAAGCGCTCATCGCTTTGCAGGCCCTGTTCGGCCAGTGCTGCCAACACCTGGGAGACCTGCTCCGGGTCGAACTTGATACTGAGTTTCGTCATCAGCTCGCGGGCACTGTATTCCCGGCGCGCCAGCAACTGGATTGCTTTCTCGCGAATGGCCTGCTGTTCCGCTTCCATGGGCTCATTTCCACATGCTTTAGCTGACGACCTCAGGGGCCAGGCGCTGCGACAACAGCTCCAGACGCTTGATGGCCTCTTCGGGCTTCATGCCTTTCAGCCCCTTGCGGGCGTCGAATTCTGCCTGCTCCGCGGGCTTGGCCTTGGACGGCCGACGGCCTTTCACATCGCCACTTTCAACCTGGCGGGTGAGGGCCATGATTTCCAGCTGTTGTTGCGGGCTCAGGCTGGCGCCTGCCAAACGGTTAGCCACCTGTTCCAGGCGGGACTTCATGGCGGCGCTTAACGGCGGTTGTACATTCGGTGGTTGTACATCAGACGGTGCTTTGGCTTTAACCGCCACTGGCTTTTTGGCCACAGATGCTGATTCGGGCCGTAGCGGGGTTTTCGCCACCGGCCGGGGCTGATGGATTTTACGGGGCACCGGTTTTTCCACCGGCGCCTTGTTGCGATTCAAGGCCTGTTCTCCCTCGGCCACCAAATCATCAAACACCCGTTGGGATTCCTCCAGCACCAGATTCACCGTGCCCGTTCCCAATAGGCTGATGCGCCCCACTACCGTATCCGAACCCCCGTAGGCTGCCCCGAGCTCCATAATCTGGCGATACAGTTTGGTGCGCTCGGAGTCCATGATGCTGACCAGTCCCACACCGGCCAAACCCACCTTACGCAGGTTGATCCTCATTTTCTCCACCCAAGACAGGTCTTCCGATACCATGTCAGCTAATTTTCCCATCATTGTTTCCTGTTGCGTTGTGTGCTTGGTGAATTCTCTGAATTCCCGGTGAAGCGCGGCCTGCTGCAAGCCGGTACGAAGCTGATAATGCTACACAATATCGATAGAAATGAAAAAGCCCCATTGCTTTGCCAATGGGGCTTCGGGTCGAACGGCTTTTGCCAATAGCGTTGCGTGAAGAGTCCCTCACGCACGAGGCTCAGTCCTGGTCTTTTTCTTTGTCCATGAACTCGGATTTGGCCGACAGGAACCCAAGTTTCAACGAATCCCACGCCAACTCCAGCCCTTCCTTGATATCCTCCCAGGCTTCTTCAGCGGCGTCTTCCAGTTTGTCGAATTTGCTTTTCAGCTCTGCCCGCTTGAGTTTGAGATCAGCCAGGGTTTTGTCCAGCTTCTCCTTATATTCATCCTGCGCCTGATCCATCTTGCTTTCCAGACGCTCAATATCCGCTTCCCATTCCGCCAATTGCTGTTTCAACTTCTCAGTGTATTCGTGTCTGCTCATTGTGTTCCCTCCCAATCGTGATGGCCTGACTTTGGCAGATGGCGGGCCGGGTCATATTGATTCACATCAAGCAACCTCCGGTTGCACGCTCGCTTTAGGTACCTGCCCACGCGCCTGCCTGGCAGTCCCTGCTCAGGCGGCCGGATTGGAGAACGTGACCACACCGTCATCCACTTCACCAAAGCGTAACATGGCCATATCCATAGCGTAATTCTGATGCAGTTTCCAAGGCGCCTTATTGCCCTGTTTTGGCAGGCTGGGCAGGGCCCGCTTCACATAACCGGATTGCATGTCCAGGAAAGGCAGTTCCTCCACTCCGCGATCTGTCAGGCGAGGCGTCACCTGCTGCATGCCCTTCTTATCCATGACCTTGATCAGTCGGCACAGGTATTCCAACGTGATGTCCGCTTTCAGGGTCCAACTGGCGTTGGTGTAACCAAAGACCATGGCGAAATTGGGCACATCCCGGAACATCACACCTTTATAGTTCATGGTGCTGGACATGTGCAGAGGCTTACCGTCCAGCGTCAGCTCCATGCCTCCCAGCAATTGCAGGTCCAGTCCGGTGGCGGTGATGATGATGTCCGCCTCCAGCACCTCACCGGATTGCAGCTGGATGCCGTGTTCGGTAAACGTTTCGATCTGATCCGTGACCACCGAGGCCTTGCCCTGTCGGATAGCTTTGAACAAATCCCCATTGGGCACCGCACACAGCCGTTCATCCCAGGGATTGTATTTGGGAGAGAAGTGCTTCATATCAAAATTCTCGCCCACTTGCCGTCGCACCTGGGCCAGCAACAAACGACGAATCGCGCGGGGCCGGGTACGCGCCAGCTTGTAGAAAAACATCTGAAAGCCCACGTTGCGGGTACGGGCCATCCGGTAGACCATCTTGGCCGGCAGATACTTGCGCAATTTATTCGACAGCTTGTCCCGCAACGGCACCGTTGCCACATAGGAAGGTGACCGTTGCAGCATGGTGATGTGGGCTGTCTGATCTGCCATGGCCGGAATCAGTGTCACCGCGGTAGCGCCACTGCCTATGACCACCACCCTCTTGCCGCGGTAGTCCAGCTCCTCCGGCCAGTGCTGAGGATGAATGATCTGCCCTTGGAAACGGTCCCGCCCGGGAAAATCAGGGGTGTACCCTGCTTCATAATTGTAGTAACCGGTGCAGCCGAGCAGGAACCGGCTTTCGATCTGGAACACTTCGCCGGTTTCCACTTTCTGTACATCCACGGTCCAGCGGGCACGGTCCGTACACCAGGATGCCTTCAGCGTTTTGTGCCCGAAGCGCACTTTTTTGTCGACGCCGTATTCCCGCGCCGTTTCCTGAATGTACGCCCGAATATCGGGGCCGTCGGCAATCGCCTTGGGGTTGGTCCAGGGTTTGAAGTTATAGCCAAGCGTATACATATCAGAATCAGACCGTATACCGGGATACCGAAACAGATCCCAGGTTCCGCCGATGGCCTGACGCCCTTCCAAAATGGCGAAGGACTTATTGGGCAGCTGTTTTTGCAGGTGGCAGGCGGCACCAATTCCCGACAAGCCCGCACCGATGATCAAGACATCAACGAATTCTGTAGTCATAGCCTTCTCACTGTTCACTGTCATTCTTATAGTCTAGTCGGGCCGCAGCCCATTTATACAACAATTTAAGCCAAGTAGCTTAAACCATAAAACAACAACGCAGCAAGTCTGTCAGTGGCTCCCAGGACGCCCCCGCCAGTCAATCAAACCAAACCCGTTCAGCTCGCAAAAAGTTGTTGACTTGCGTCAATTGAAAACAGTGCAGGCGACCCTATAAATAGCCTTGTAACCGATCACCTGAGGAGGGAATCGAACATGAGTTCAAATAAACAGATAAGCAATGCCCCACGGGGCTTTGACAGTTTTCAGCAACTGGTTGACAACTTCTTCGGACGCAGTAGCGGGGGCTTTCCCGCCTTCGCCGACGAGGCCTTCAACATGCCCGCAACAGACATCTCCGAAAACGAAACGGAGTACACCATCAGTGCGGAGTTGCCTGGCATTCGCAAAGAAGACATTGAGGTATCCCTGCATGATGGTGTGCTGTCCATTGAGGCGCACAGCAAGAGCGAGCATCAGGAGAAAGGCGACAAGCAGATTCGATCGGAGCGACGCTATGGCAAATTCGTCCGCCGCTTTACGTTGGGTGAAAATGCCGACGAATCGGCTGTCCAGGCCAAGTTTGAAGATGGCGTGTTGAAGCTGGTGGTGAAGAAAACCATCCCACCGGAAGCCCCCAAGCCGAAAGCCATCCCCATTAACTGAGGTTATGCGATGAGGACATCAGGCGGATTTGGCATTGGACTCCATGCCGTTTGCCATGTGACATAACCCCTGCATGTCCAGCACCTCTACTTCTTTACCGTCAACATAAATCACGCCCTGCTTTTGCAGGCGCGTGAACACCCGGGACACGGTTTCCACTGCCAGGCCCAGGAAATTTCCGATGTCGTTTCTGGACATGGGCAGGCGGAAACCGGACGCGGACAAGCCGCGCTTGGTGTGCCGGGTGGAGATGCTGAGCAACAACGAGGCTATCCGCTCCTCTGCACTTTTCTTGCTGAGCAGCATAATCAACTGCTGGTCCGCCTGGATCTCTTTGCTCATCAATTGAAAGAAATGACGTTGCAGAGTCGGGATCTTGGCGGAAAGAAACTCCAGCTTCTCAAATGGAATCTCGCAGACTGCAGCTGTTTCCAAGGCTTTGGCGGAATTGGAGTGAATATTGGTGCTGATGCCATCCACCCCCAGAACTTCTCCCGGCAAATAGAATCCGGTGACCTGCTCTTCTCCATCCTCAGTGACGGAATAGGTTTTGATGGTGCCGCTGCGCACTGCGTAGATGGAAGCAAACGGATCGCTGGCACGAAACAGGTGCTCACCCTTTTTCAGCGGTTTGCTGCGCTTGATGATCTGGTCCAACTCTTCCAGCTGGGATTCATTGACAGCCACCGGAAGGCAAATGGGATTCAGGCTACAATCCGTGCAGGATACGTTGATATTGCGGGTTGGAACGCGGTTCTTGCAATCGTGCTCTGAAGACATAGGTGATTCCGTGCCATAGTTGCCGAGACCATCATTAGATCTCATTTATCTAATATGCGGCGATATTAACACGTAATGACCGAACTAGAGAACTCTGGAAAACCGGGCTCCATCCTTCATATGTTGTGGCAGATAGATATCGAACAGCATGCAGATCTTTCTGACCACCAGCCGCCCCTTCGGGGTGACGTGATACACTCCGCCTTGATGGGTTAGCAGGCCCTCTTGCACAAAGCCATTCAACTCCATGATTTCGTTGCGAAAATATTCGTTGAACACAATGCCGAACTGCTCTTCAATCTGGGACGGCACCAACCAGTTCTGGCACAACAAGGACATGATGACCCCACGGCGAATTTCGTCATCGGTGGACAACACCACCCCGGCAGTGATGGGTGACGAACCTGCTTCCATCAAGCCCTGATACTCTGTGATGGACTTGGTATTCTGGCAGTAAACATTGTTGATCAGACTGATGGAAGACACCCCCAACCCCACCAGATCTGCATCCTTGAAGGTGGTATACCCCTGGAAATTGCGGTGCAGACGGCCTGCGGCCTGAGCCAGGGCCAACTCATCCGTGGGTTTGGCAAAGTGGTCCATTCCGATATACACATAGCCCGCCTCGAGCAATTGATTGGAGGCAGCACAAAGAATCTGCAGCTTTTCCTCAGCGGGCGGCAGCGCCTCTTCGGGTAACAGTCCCTGGGATTTAAACCGTTGGGGCAAGTGCGCATAATTGAACAATGAGATACGGTCCGGGGACAACTCAATCACCTGTTCAATCGTGGTTCTCACCGAGGCAACCGACTGATACGGCAATCCATAAATCAGATCGAAGTTCACTGAGCGGAAATGATAATTGCGGGAAGCATCCATCAGCTCCTCTATTTGCCGATAGGACTGCACCCGATTAATGGCTTCCTGCACGCGTTGGTCGAAGTCCTGAATACCCAGGCTGATCCGATTGAATCCCAAGCCCTTCAACAATCCCAGCTTGTCCGGGGTCATGGTTCTGGGGTCGATTTCGATTGAGTATTCACCCCGCTCCGCGTCCACCAGGTGGAAGTGACGGCCCACTTCAAACCAGAGTTCGGTCAGCTCCGCCTCACTGAAATAGGTCGGTGTGCCACCGCCCCAATGCATCTGATACACCGGCCGCCCCGAATCAAAATCCGCGGACTTCATGCGGATCTCCTTGATTAAGGCATCCAGATAGAAGCGCTTCTTCTCATCACTCTGGGTGATGACTTTATTGCAGGCACAGTAATAACAGAGGGATGCACAAAACGGCAGATGGATATACAGAGAAAGCGGCATGCGGGAGGCATTGCTGCGGGCAGCGGCGTCCAGATAATCCTGATGCGTGAACTCTTCATGGAATTGCAGCGCTGTTGGATAGGAGGTATATCTGGGGCCGGCGACATCATGCCGCCTGATGAACTCGCTGTCCCACAACGAATCCATTTCCGAGTTTTCTTTCACCAAATGCATAGCCAAACCCTGCCACCAAGAAATTAGTCTGCTTCGATCAGTAATGCATTATGCTGCAACACAAAAATCGAGTTTTGACCCACGTCAAAGCAGGCTTTGCCTCATTCGCCGACGTTTCCCAATTATCTGATCCAGAAACGAAAAAAGCCGACAACGCACTGTTGTCGGCTTTCGTCCACTTTCTCTCAAGATCAGCAACGGGGTACTGAATTGCCCTATCAGGCTTCTTCCAGGACCTCTTCGCCGCGGCTGGGCACCTTGATACTGAGCATCTGACTGCGAATCTCCTGCTCAATTGCGCCGGCAATTTCCGGATTGTCCTCAAGGAACTTGGCAGCGTTGGCTTTACCCTGCCCAATCTTATCGCCCTGGTAGGAATACCAAGCCCCGGATTTGTCTACCAATCCACAGGCAACCCCCAGGTCCAGAACCTCGCCCATATGATAAATCCCGGAGCCATACAGGATCTGGAATTCAGCCTGTTTGAACGGAGGTGCAACCTTGTTCTTGACGACTTTTACACGGGTTTCGTTACCCACCACTTCCTCACCCTGTTTGACCGCGCCGGTACGACGAATATCCAGGCGCACGGAGGAATAAAACTTGAGCGCGTTACCGCCGGTGGTCGTTTCGGGGTTGCCAAACATGACACCGATCTTCATACGAATCTGGTTAATGAACACCACAAGGCAATTGGCCTGCTTCACGCTGCCGGTGATTTTACGCAGTGCCTGTGACATCAGACGGGCCTGTAACCCCACATGGCTATCCCCCATCTCACCCTCGATTTCCGCCTTGGGCACCAAAGCAGCAACAGAGTCCACAATGATCACGTCCACCGCATTGGAGCGCACCAGCATGTCGGTGATTTCCAGCGCCTGTTCGCCGGTATCCGGCTGCGACACCAGCAGATCATCCACATTCACCCCCAGCTTCTGGGCATAGATCGGATCAAGCGCGTGTTCCGCGTCAACAAAGGCACAGGTAAGGCCCTGTTTTTGTGCCTGCGCCACGGTGCTCAGGGTCAGAGTGGTCTTACCGGAGGACTCAGGGCCGTAGATTTCAACAATTCGGCCTTTGGGCAAGCCACCGATCCCCAGCGCAATGTCCAAACCCAGAGAACCGGTGGAAATAGAAGGGATGGCCTGTAACTCCTGGTCACCCATGCGCATGACCGCGCCTTTACCAAACTGACGCTCGATTTGAGAGAGAGCGGCTCCAAGTGCCTTTTTCTTGTTGTCGTCCATTAATCATTCCTCACAGTTATTCGACTACCCAATCAATTACTGTATATTTAAACAGTATTATTCTGAATCATCAAGTAATTGAGTTAATTCTTTTTCTGCAAACCCAGTACCACTCACCGCTCCAGGGTGATCGGCCAACCATTTTCGAATCCTCACCAGCAACCCCTGCAGCGCCAGGGTAACCGCGGCGGCCCGCACGTCTCGCCGGGAACCCGGCAATAATGCCATTGATGAGTCCACCTCACCGGCAATGTCCCAGGCAAACCACACGGTGCCCACCGGCTTTTCCTCGGTGCCGCCATCCGGGCCAGCGATACCGCTGATGGCGACGCTGAAGTCTGCAGCGGATTTTTTCAGGGCACCGCTGGCCATTTCTTCCACCACCTCACGGCTCACAGCCCCACTCCGGTTCAAAGTCCGCAGCTTCACCCCCAGCATCTGCCGTTTGGCATCGTTGCTGTAGGTGACAAAGCTGCGGTCGAACCAGAGGGAGCTGCCCGGCACCTGGGTGATCGCCTGGGCAACCCAGCCTCCTGTGCAGGATTCGGCAGTGACGATTTTCTTGTTCTTATCCGCCAACAGCGCGCCCAGCTGGGTGGCCAGCGCCTCTATCAGCATGATTTGGTCTGAGTACAACAACATAGACGGTTCTTGGTTAACAAAATTGCATGAATTCTACTGGTTTAGCCGGCTCGCGACCACGTTGATTAAGACCTATTTCAGGTAGTTAACCGAACTGACTTCCGCCGCCGGATTTTGCCGCGCGAAATCTTTTAAAGCCAGGCAGACAGGGTACAATGCCTGTCTTTGTCACCAAAATCGGGAACGATCAGAAATCAGCATGTCGGCAGCTCAAGCACAACAAGCAAAACATACTCCCATGATGGAGCAGTACCTGCGAATCAAAGCAGACCACCCTCAGGAACTGGTGTTCTATCGCATGGGGGATTTTTATGAGCTTTTTTATGAGGATGCCCAGAAGGCCGCCGACCTTTTGGATATTACCCTGACACAACGGGGTCAATCTGCCGGCAAACCCATCCCCATGGCCGGGGTACCCTACCACGCCGCAGAGGGCTATCTTGCCCGCCTGGTGAAAATGGGGGTGTCCGTTGCGGTGGCAGAGCAGATCGGCGACCCCGCCGCCAGCAAAGGGCCGGTGGAACGCAAGGTGGTTCGCGTGGTTACTCCCGGCACCGTCAGTGACGAGGCCCTGCTGGACGAACGTTACGATAACCTTCTCTGCGCCATCACCCAGCATATGGATACTTACGGCATTGCTCACCTGGATATCTCCAGTGGGCGTTTTCACGTCTCAGAGGTGGAAGGGGAGCCCGCGTTGCTGGCAGAGTTGTCGCGGCTTGACCCGGCGGAGCTGCTGGTGACGGAAGAATCCCATTTGCACACCCTGGTGGCTGATCGCAGTGGCGTGCGCACCCGGCCGGCGTGGGATTTCGATCAGGAATCCGCCCAACGGGCGCTGGTACAACAATTCCAAACCCAAGACCTTGGCGGCTTTGGCTGCGACAAGATGACCGTCGCCATTGCTGCGGCCGGCTGCCTGCTGCAGTATGCCAAAGAGACCCAACGGGCCGCCCTGCCCCATATTCGTGGCCTGGCGGTGGAAACCCTGAGCGACTGTGTGGTGCTGGACAGCGCCACCCGCCGTAACCTGGAACTGACGGAAAACATTCACGGTGATGACAAGTACACTCTGGCCTGGGTACTGGACAAAACCAAAACCGCCATGGGCGGCAGAATGCTGCGGCGCTGGCTGCACCGCCCCATCCGCGACCGCCGCAAACTGATCCAGCGGCAGGACATCATCGCTGCCCTTTTGGACAACTACCAATACGAGCCCGTGCAATCGGTGCTCAAACAGATCGGCGATATTGAACGGATTCTGGCCCGGGTCGCCCTGCGATCAGCCCGCCCCCGGGATTTGTCCCGACTGCGCGATGCCTTCAATGCGTTACCCGCCCTGCAGGACGCCATCCATTCCATTGAATCCGATGTCATCAGCCCTCTGGCAGAAGAGATCGGCACCTACCCGGAGCTGGCTGAGTTGCTGAACCGGGCCATCATCGAAACGCCCCCTGTCCTGATCCGGGACGGCGGGGTGATCGCCGAGGGTTACGATGGGGAACTGGATGAGCTGCGGGGTATCAGCGAAAACGCCGGGCAATACCTGGTGGATCTTGAGGAAAGGGAACGGGAGCGCACCGGGCTGGCCACCCTGAAAGTCGGTTACAACCGGGTCCACGGCTACTATATCGAAATCAGCAAAGCCCAGGCGAAGCAAGCACCGGAAGAGTACATCCGCCGCCAAACCCTGAAAAACGCTGAGCGCTACATCACCCCGGAGTTGAAGGCTTTCGAGGATAAAGCCCTGAGTGCCAAAAGCCGGGCTCTGGCCAGAGAGAAATCGTTGTTTGACGCCCTGCTGGAACGGTTGAGTGAGCAACTGTTCGAGTTGCAGCAGAGCTTTATGGCGGTGGCGGAACTGGACGTACTGGCCTGTCTGGCGGAGCGGGCGGACACGTTGGCCCTCTCTCGTCCCTTGCTGGTGGAAGAAGCCGGCCTGCAGATCGAATCCGGGCGCCACCCAGTGGTGGAGCAGGTACTCAGTGACGCATTCATTCCCAACGACCTTCGCCTGGACAGCTACCGGCGGATGCTGGTGATCACCGGCCCCAACATGGGCGGTAAATCCACCTTCATGCGCCAGATTGCACTGATTGCCATCCTCGCCCATGTGGGCAGTTTTGTGCCGGCTGAGAGCGCCAAGATCGGCCCTATCGACCGCATCTTCACCCGCATCGGCTCCTCCGATGACCTGGCCAGCGGTCGTTCTACCTTTATGGTGGAGATGACCGAAACAGCAAATATTCTGCACAACGCCACTCGCCAAAGCCTGGTACTGATGGATGAGATCGGCCGTGGCACCAGCACCTTTGATGGTCTGTCCCTGGCTTGGGCCTGTGCCAACCACCTGGCGGTGAAGATCCAGGCTCTGACCCTGTTCGCCACCCACTATTTTGAGCTCACCCAACTGCCTGACCAGGCGCCCAATGTCGTTAACGTGCACCTGGCGGCCAAAGAACAGGGTGACACCATACTGTTCCTGCACAAGGTGATGGAAGGTCCCGCCAACCAAAGCTATGGTTTACAGGTGGCCAAGCTGGCGGGCGTGCCCGCCAACGTCATAAGCAACGCCCGGAAAAAGCTGGCGCAACTGGAACGACAGGAACTGGGCAGCCAGGCGCTGAGTCACCTCAACCAGCCACTGCAATCAGACCTGTTCGCCGAACCTCCCACTCCCCACCCGGTGGTGGATATGTTGGGCAAGCTGGATCCGGATTGCCTCAATGCCCGACAGGCATTGGATCTGGTGTACAAACTGAAGGAAATGACCGAAAAGTCATAACTTCCAACCATTTGTATACCAATGACTTGCCAACAACTCCACCCGGCACGATTACTGTTGCCTGGAGTCGGTATAGGCAGTAGACTCCCCCGCGTAAAAATAGTAGAGGGCATTAATTCATGACATTCGTTGTTACCGATAACTGCATCAAATGCAAATACACGGACTGCGTTGAAGTATGTCCGGTGGACTGCTTCTACGAAGGTCCCAACTTCCTGGTAATCCACCCGGATGAGTGCATTGACTGCGCACTATGCGAGCCGGAATGCCCTGCAAACGCCATTTATTCCGAAGATGAGGTTCCCGCAGACCAGCAGGAGTTCATCGAGCTGAACGCTGAATTGGCCGAAACCTGGCCGAATATCACGGAGAAGAAGGACTCTTTGCCCGATGCGGAAGAATGGGATGGAGTGGAAGGCAAAATCCAATATCTGGAAAAATAAGACAAAAAAGAAGGGCGGTTTTTACACCGCCCCACCTCGCTTGGATATCCATACCCAGGCATCCTGCCTAAACGTCCTTGATGATCATCCTGATCATGTCCCTGAAATCAGCGTCCTGCTGATGTAGTAATAATAAGCCAAACAAACGGATACGCTAGAGCTACAAAATGAAACAGGTGGGACTTGATTGTCCTACAGCGCGCAATTTTCTTATATGGATCAGAGAGTTAGAAAAAGGCCGCCTACCTGAAAGCCGCTTCCTCTGGCAAATAACTACGACTCTCGCACAACAATGTAAGAAATCTCCTACACAGCTGGGAGAATATGTCCTATGATTGGGTTATTGATGAATTCGGAACAAATTCTTTGGACAAAAACAAAGAAGGGCGGTTTAACCGCCCACCTCGCTTCGAATCTTCCCTGATCCAACCCGCCGAACGTCCCTGCTGGCTTTAATCCTTGTACTTTCCCTGACCGACATTCCTTTGCCAAAATCCCTGCGCTTCCATGAACGTGTGCAGCATTCCGTGCGGCATGTCCCTTTTCGGCGTCCTTGCCCAGCAATCCCTAGCCTGCTCGGCTCCGTCCCTGGTGCCATAGTCCAATCCCTTGGGGCTCCTGCCATCTGCTCTTCCTGAGCAGGTCGAACTCCTGTCGACGAGAGCTAGTCTACTCAAGTCCTGGATCTGAACAATTACCCAGCGACTCTATATTCTGAACCGACAAATCACACATCTAATTTTGTTGTTATTTATCAGTAATATACAATCACCCCAGCGCAAAATCTGCACATGTTTTGTACAAGCACCTACATTAATGTAAGACATATCTCACAAAAAAGATCGTCTTTCTCTCACCCATAAAAAACGCGCCCTGAGGCGCGTCATGCATTTCCAGTGGTGAACCCACTCAGCCACCGAAGATTGCTTCGCCCGTAAGGCCTTGCTTCTCCAGCAGATCACGCAGCCGCTTGAGTGCCTCCACCTGAATCTGGCGCACACGCTCACGGGTCAAACCGATTTCCAGGCCAACCTCTTCCAGAGTGCTCATCTCATAGCCCCGCAGGCCAAAGCGACGGGCGATGACCTCACGCTGCTTGGTGGGCAGTTGATCCAACCAGTAATCGATGCTGTAGCGCAGATCTGCATCCTGCAGAAGTTCGGCGGGATCTGAAACGTTGGTATCCGCGATGGTATCCAGAAGGGACTTGTCCGAATCATGGGCCATTGGGGTATCCACAGAGGAAACCCGCTCATTCAGTCCCAGCATGCGCTTGACGTCGTCCAGGGGCTTATCCAGCAGCTCGGCAATTTCCTCCGCACTGGGCTCGTGATCCAGTTTCTGGGTCAGTTCCCGGGCCGCGCGCAGATAGATGTTCAACTCTTTGACCACATGGATAGGCAGACGAATGGTGCGGGTCTGGTTCATGATGGCACGTTCGATGGTTTGCCTGATCCACCAGGTGGCGTAGGTGGAGAAACGGAAGCCACGCTCCGGGTCGAACTTTTCCACTGCGCGGATCAGGCCCAGGTTGCCCTCTTCGATCAGGTCCAGCAGGGACAGCCCACGATTAACGTAGCGGCGCGCGATTTTCACCACCAGGCGCAGGTTACTTTCAATCATGCGCTTGCGGGCATCCTCGTGTCCGCGCAACGCTCGACGGGCGTAGTAAACCTCTTCCTCCGGCGTCAGCAGTGGAGAAAAGCCGATTTCGTTGAGGTAAAGCTGAGTTGCATCCAGGGTCTTCTGCATCCCGGGCTGGGCTACAAAAGAGTCGTCGTCGGCATCGTCGGACCCGCTGCGCTTATCGCGCAGTTCAGCAGCACGCTCTTCGAAAGCGTCCTCCAGATCGGTATCCTCTTCCACGTATTCCAGGTCTAGGTTCTCGTCCCGTTCTGCTTGAATCATTGCTCTTCTTCCCGCGCTATTTAGTTTTTATCACCGCCCACTTGGATGATGCGGCCCCGTTTATAAAAAGACTGCCTGCAAACGGCAGCAAATGTTTACCCACCCTCTCCCACTCAGCGTCTGGGCAAATACGATATCGGGTTGACCGGTTTACCATCACGACGAATTTCAAAGTGCAATTTGTCCCGGTTGGTCCCGGTAGAACCTATTTCGGCAATCTTTTGCCCGGCTTTAGCACTTTCACCTTCTTTCAAAAGCAATCGGCTATTGTGGGCATAGGCACTCAAGTACGAATCGTTGTGCTTGATGATGATGAGATTGCCATAGCCGACCAACCCTGTCCCGCTGTAGACAACCTTGCCATCCGCCGCTGCAAATACAGGTTCCCCTTGCTTGCCGGCCAGGTCGATACCCTTATTGACCCTTCCCTGCAAGGAGAAGGTTTCGATCACGGGTCCGCTTGTTGGCCAGCTCCAGACCATATCTACCTTTTTATGTCTTTGATTTGCAACTTTTTCTTGGACCGGTTTGGTATTGGTTTCGGGTTTCTTATAACGAGTTGTTTGTTCGGAAGTTGATCGCTTCGCGGTGGCGGGTGCGGGTTTAGGTTTGTACGATGCGCCCGCATCCAGGCTGAGAACCTGGCCAGGATATATTCGATAGGGGGCGGAAATGCCGTTTTTCTGAGCCAGCTCCTCGTGATCACGGTTATATCGCCAGGCGATTGAGTACAGCGTTTCTCCTGGTTGAACTGTGTGGGAGCCTTGTAATACGGGGGCTGGAGAGCGATAGACGTTGCGCAGGGGTTCATAGCGGGAGGGGCCGCAGGCACAGAGCAAGAGTGTGAGGCTGATCACAGGTATACAAAATTTAACGGCCATATTCCCACTGAACACCACGTTGCTGAGCGCACCCTCCCCAGTTCAGATCACAAAATCACCTAAATTACTTTAGAATCAAATTTCATAAACCTCTTAGGCTTATTACGACAAAATCTAACTGTTTTTTGAACAACTGCACACCAATTGATCAACAAACATACAAATCTGGACTACGAGCGTTCAGCCCAGGGGCTGGGTTCAGCGCGGCCCAAACGCTCCAGGGCCAGCACCAAGACCACGGCAACCGCCATCAACACCAGGCTGAAAACCAGCTTCGGATCCTGCCCGGTGAGCTCCAGGTATTGATGAGGCAGCAGATTGGCCTGCTCTACCGGTACCGTCTCGCCATGGCTATTGATTCTGGTGCTCAGCGTCTGTTTCCAGGGCCAGACCTTGTTCAGTGAACCCAGCATGAATCCGGTCAAGACGGCCATGGTGACGTTGTGCAGATGATGCAGCAGCCAGGACAGCAGACGGGTAAACAGCAGCAACCCCACCAGACATCCGGTTGCAAAGATCCCCAGGTTGACCAGCTCCAGGGATTTGACGGCACCGATGACGTGGGCATACATCCCCATCAGCAGGAGTATAAAAGAACCGGAGATGCCCGGCAGCACCATGGCACAGATGGCAATACTGCCGGCCACAAACAGGGTGACGGCATTGAGGGGCAACTGCTGTGGCGACACCAGGGTAATCACGAAGGCAATAGCGGCTCCCGCCACCAATGCGACAACGGTGGCGGGCGTCCAACAGGGAATCTGGCGCCCGATGTGAACGGCAGAAATCAGAATCAACCCGAAAAAGAAGGACCACAGTAACTCTGGCTGGGTTTGCAGCAGATGTGAGAGCAATTTGGACAGGGTGAAAACACTGGTGAGAATCCCCAGCATCAGGGTCAACAGGAAATTGCCGTTGAATGATCGCCAAGCGGCCAAAGGACCTTGCTTCACCAAGGTTGTCAGCGTGCCCGGGCCAATGGCGCCGATGCTGTCGATGAGCTTTTCATAGATACCGGTAATGAAGGCCACTGTGCCACCGGACACCCCCGGAACAATATCCGCCGCGCCCATGGCCATGCCTTTTACGTAAATCCAGGCGTAGTCTTTTACCGAAGAACTTGTCATGCGCACAACCACATCATCTGAGAGCGTTGAGGAGGGATGATACTAATGAAAATCAGCGCAAACCGGAACGAAAAGGAACAAATCGCACATCCTCAATAAACTCCCGCTGAAACCCTTCCTCTGTGCGGGTGATACGATAGAGCTTTTGCTCCTGTTCGCCGATGGGGATAACCAGGCGCCCACCGATAGCCAGTTGATCAAGCAGTTCCTGGGGAACATCCGAGGGTGCTGCCGCCGCCAGGATGCCATCAAACGGCGCCTTGTCCTTCAATCCGATACTGCCATCGGCATAGCGAAAAACCACGTTGTGGATCTTCAGGGCTCGAATTCGCTTGCGGGCCTTTTCCTGCAACGCTTTGATACGCTCCAGTGAATACACCTCTTTGGCAAACCGCGACAGGATAGCGGTTTGATAACCGGAGCCTGTGCCAATCTCAAGCACCCGCCCCAGGGAACCCGCCTCCAACAACAGCTCAGTCATATGGGCCACGATGTAGGGTTGGGAGATGGTCTGGCTGTGGCCAATGGGCAGCGCGGTATCTTCATAGGCGCGATGGGCCAGCGCTTCATCCACAAACAGATGCCGGGGCGTACTGCGTATGGCCTCCAGAACCTCATGGTTGCGGATGCCCTGATCCTGCAGGCGTGCAATGAGCCGGTCCCGGGTCCGCTGGGAGGTCATCCCGATGCCGTTCACCCCATTTGCTGCCAGAAAAGAATCGTTCACTCGCTGGTCCTCATCCCGTCATGAAACTAAATTCTTGTTATACAAGTAATTCATTGTAAAAGAAGGTACCGGAAACGGCGAGCTGAATTGGCGTTTTATTTATCCTGGGCGCCGCTGCGATCGTTGAGTTGGACCAGTTCACGCAGCACACTGGTGGCATAGGCGCCTTTGGGGAGCTCGAAACGCAGCATCAGGTCGTCACCATGAGACTCCAGCTGCAGATTACGGGGCAACAGGCGCAATGGCCGCGGCTCGGGCTTGATGTTCGCCTGTTTCAGGAGCTGAGCATGGCTTGACGAAACAGCGGGGCTGTCTGCTCCGGGCAGCCAACCGCCGAGGTGGATGTCACCGCGGTCAAAACGCTGCTGCAAGGTCTCGCTCCAGGCCTCTTCCACAAAATAGCTCTGACTGCCATCCAGCATGATCGGGTCGCCCGCCGTCCAGCGGCACCAATCACCCTGCGCTACCCGTTGCCCAAGGCTGCCGTTGAAATACCAACTGCGGAGCGTAGAGAGCACGCGGCTGCGCAGTGCCCGCTCCTGGGGGAGCTCCCCAGCCTGGGCCCAGTGAAGAGCCTCAGTGACGTTGCCGCCCCCATGACCAAAGCGCTGGGCACCAAAATAGTTGGGCACCCCCTGCTCCCGCACCAGCTGGACCCGCTGCTCCAGGTTGCCGGGAGTCAGATTGCGCAGCCGAATATGAAACCCGTTGGCTTTGTGGGTGCCAATGCGCAGCTTGCGATGATGACGGGCATGCTGCAACAGAGTCATCCCCTCCGCAGACAGCCGCTCAGCATCCGGCTCCGGGTTCACTCCCGGCAGGTGGATGGAGAACCACTGGCTGGTGAGCCCCCGACGATCCTTGAGACCGGAATAACTGACCTGGCGGGGCCGCACACTGAATAGACGGGCGAGGCATTTGACGGTGTAACGCGTATTCTGATCATCGGTCTGCAGTTGCAGAAACAGATGCTCGCCCGCTCCGCTGGGCTCAAAGCCCAGAACCTCCTCCACCACAAAGTCCTCGGGCAGGGTCTTGAAATCACCCTGCATATCCGGCGCGCCATAAGCGTAAGGTGCGCTGTCCAGGCCCTGTGCGGGCAGCCCGGCGTGAAGGACGCTCATGCGGGACCAATCAGGGCAACGGCATGCACCGCAATGCCCTCCTTGCGACCGGTATACCCCAGCTGCTCCGTGGTGGTGGCCTTGACGTTCACGGCCTCCACTCCCACCTGTAGATCCTGGGCAATGTTCGCCCGCATGGAGTCGATGTGGGGTGCCATTTTAGGTGCCTGGGCCACGATGGTGACATCCACGTTTCCAACCTGATAACCGGCCCGTCTTACCTGCGCCACCACGTGCCGCAGCAGCTCCCGGCTGTCTGCCCCTTTGTACTGAGCGTCGGTGTCCGGAAAATGCTTGCCGATGTCCCCCAGGGCAGCGGCTCCCAACAGGGCATCCGCCAGTGCGTGGAGGGCGACGTCGCCATCGGAATGCGCCACAAACCCATGAGAATACGGTATGCGCACCCCACCCAGCATCAGGTGATCACCGGTGCCAAAACGATGGACATCAAAGCCATGGCCAATTCGAATCATAGTGCTACCTATTATGACTGCTGGATGAGTTGCTGCTGGATGTAAAGCTCGGTCAGTGTCAGGTCCTGGGGATGGGTGATTTTGATGTTGTCATAGTGCCCTTCCACCAGCAGGGGTTGATGACCGAGGCGTTCCATGGCAGCGGATTCGTCTGTCACCAGTACCCCATCGGTCAGCGCAGAATCGATGGCACTGCGCAGGGTACCCAGGCGAAACAGTTGCGGCGTGAGCGCATGCCAAAGCTGGTTGCGGTCCACGGTGGCTTCAATCTGGTTGATGCGGTTGGCCCGCTTCATGGTATCCCGCACCGGGTTGGCCAGAATCCCCCCGACTGCGTCGAACTGATCCACCTGTTGCACCAGCTTGCGGACATCATCCGCCCGCACACAGGGTCGTGCCACATCGTGCACCAGCACCCAGTCCCGCTCATCCCCGATCCCGGACAGGTAGCGCAACCCGTTCTGCACGGAATGGCAGCGCTCGTCGCCACCGACGACGGTTTTTATACGGGGGTTCTTCGCGGCAGGCAAACCCTTGAAGTGACGGTCTTCCGCACTGATGACCACCACCACCTGAACGATCTCTGCCAGGGTAAGCAGTCGGTCCAGAGTATTCTCGACCACGGTTTTACCGTTGAGCTGGAGGTATTGCTTGGGCAACGCCGAGCCGAATCGCTTCCCCACACCAGCGGCCGGCACCACGCACCAGATACGATTAGATGTCGTCATTTAGAAAGTTACTGCTGATCGTCGTCAATTATCAGAAAGAAGGTTTCATCTTCCTTCACCATCCCCAATTGGGTACGGGCCCGTTCCTCGACCGCATCCAAACCTTCTTTCAGGTTTTTCACTTCGGCCCGTAACCGTTTATTGCGCTCCGCCGCGAGGTAGTTTTCCTGCTCCTGACGCTCGATTTCCCCTTTCAGGCGCCAGATATCAGCCAAACTGTCCTCACCAATCCATAACCTGAGCTGCAGCACAAAGAAACAGATCACCAACACCCAGAACAATACCCTGGGCAGGGTGAACCAAGTCGATTGGCTGTTTTCGGTCATGGTCAAAGGTCAGGGCTGGCGAAACATGGGGATAAGAATGGAGCTTTACGGGGGATTGGTCAAGCCGCAAAGCCAGGCGCCTGGAGGCGGCGCCGAAGCCAAAGGTCAGCTTCGGCGCGGGACCCGGCTTACTTGAAGGCGCGGAATTCAGACTTGCCCTTATAGGGAGCCTGATCACCGATCACTTCTTCAATACGCAGTAACTGGTTGTACTTGGCAACACGGTCTGAGCGGCACAGGGAGCCGGTTTTGATCTGGCCGGCCGCAGTGGCCACCGCCAGATCGGCAATGGTGGCATCTTCGGTTTCGCCGGAACGGTGGGAAATCACCGCCGTGTAGCCGGCGTCCTTGGCCATCTGGATCGCGTCCAGGGTTTCCGACAGACTGCCGATCTGGTTGAACTTGATCAGAATGCTGTTGGCGATGTCCTTGTCGATGCCTTCCTTGAGGATCTTGGTATTGGTCACGAACAGGTCGTCCCCTACCAACTGAACTTTCTCGCCCAGCTTTTCCGTCAGCACCTTCCAGCCGGCCCAGTCCCCTTCATCCATGCCGTCTTCGATGGAGATGATGGGGTAACGGCTGCACAGGTCAGCCAGGTAATCGGCGAACTCTTCTGAGGTCAGGGATTTGTTGTCACCGGCCAGCACGTATTTGCCATCCTTATAGAATTCTGAGGAGGCACAATCCAACGCCAGGGTCACGTTTTCACCCAGTTTGTAACCGGCTTTTTCCACCGCTTCGGAGATGACTTTCAGGGCTTCTTCATTTGAGGACAGGTTGGGAGCAAAACCGCCTTCGTCACCCACTGCGGTGTTCAGGCCTTTGGCGCTCAGTACCGATTTCAGGGCGTGGAAGATTTCCGCACCACAACGCAGCGCTTCTGCAAAACTGGGCGCCCCCACCGGCTGAATCATGAATTCCTGGATGTCCACGTTGTTATCCGCGTGGGCGCCGCCATTGATGATGTTCATCATGGGCACCGGCATGCTGTAGGGCCCAGCCTTGCCGTCCACGATTTCGCTGATGTGCTGGAACAGGGGCACCTGCTTGTGCACCGCCGCCGCTTTGGCCACAGCCAGGGACACCGCCAGGATGGCATTGGCACCGAACTTGGATTTGTTTTCAGTGCCGTCGGCATCGATCATCAGCTGGTCAATGGCGCGCTGGTCCAGGGCATTTTTGCCTTTCAGCAGGGCCTGGATGTCGTTGTTCACAGCAGCAACGGCTTTCAGAACACCCTTGCCCAGATAGCGGGACTTGTCACCATCGCGCAGCTCCAGTGCCTCGCGGGAACCAGTGGAGGCTCCGGACGGCGCACAAGCGGTACCGGCCGCGCCGGATTCCAGGACAACGTCCGCTTCAACGGTGGGGTTTCCTCGTGAATCCAGCACTTCCCGGGCGCGGATTTGAGCGATCTTAGGCATGGTCAGGATGTCTCCTATTGATAATGTTTAATTTGAAAAATCAGTGGGTGTCCAGTTTGTCGAAACCTTTCACCAATTCGTCCAACGCTTTCACTTGGGCCAGGAAGGGTTCCAGCATTGCCAGTCGCAAAGCACAGGGGCCGTCACACCTGGCCTGTTCCGGTTCCGGGTGAGCCTCCAGGAACAGACCTGCCAGACGCTGGCTCATTCCGGCCAGGGCCAGCTCTGTCACCTGGGCCCGACGCCCGCCAGCCGCTTCTGCCAAACCGCCGGGCATCTGCAGGGAATGAGTAACATCAAAGAACACAGGATTGCCGAATTCTTTCATGATGCCAAAGCCCAGCATGTCCACCACCAGGTTGTTGTAACCAAAACTGGAGCCACGCTCACACAGAATGACCTGGTCGTTGCCGGCCTCTTCACACTTCTTGATGATGTGTTTCATTTCCCGGGGTGCCAGGAACTGGGCTTTCTTGACGTTGATGATGGCGCCGGTTTGCGCCATGGCCACCACCAGATCCGTCTGCCGCGAAAGGAATGCGGGCAACTGGATAATGTCACAGACTTCCGCCACCGGCTGGGCCTGATGCGGCTCGTGCACATCGGTGATGATGGGGACATTAAAGGTGTTTTTGATTTCCTCGAAGATTTTCAGGCCTTCGTCCAGCCCCGGCCCCCGGAAAGAATTCACCGAGGAGCGATTGGCTTTATCGAACGACGCCTTGAATACATAGGGAATGCCTAGCTTCTCGGTGACCTTCACGTAGCTTTCGGCGATCTGCAGCGCCAGATCCCGGGATTCCAGCACATTCATGCCGCCGAACAGCACGAATGGCAGGTCGTTGCCAATGTTGATGCTGGCGCCACCGGGCGCGGTCAGGGCAATGGTTTTCTGGGCTTGTTGACTCATTTGAGTTCCCTCTCGCCGGGCTAGTCTTTGGGGGCCAGTTTGCTGTCATTATGCGCCTTGGCGGCCTTGATGTAACCGGTGAACAATGGATGCCCGTCCCGTGGGGTGGACGTAAATTCCGGGTGGAACTGGCAGGCCACGAACCAGGGATGGTTCGGCACCTCAATCATTTCCACCAGCGATCCGTCCAGGGAGCGGCCCGCCACGCGCAGACCGGCTTTCTCCAAATCCGGAACGTACTTGTTGTTCACTTCATAACGATGACGGTGCCGTTCGAACACCACATCCTTGCCATAGAGTTCACGGGAGCGGCTGCCGTCCACCAGGCGACACTCCTGGGCGCCCAGGCGCATGGTGCCACCCAGGTCGGATTCAGCATCGCGCTGTTGCAGTGAGCCGTCTTCTTCCAGCCACTCGGTGATCAGGCCAACCACCGGAGTGGTGGTGTCTTCCACAAACTCGGTGCTGTGGGCATCGGCCATGCCGGCCATATCACGGGCGTACTCGATCACCGCCAGCTGCATACCCAGACAAATGCCCAGGTAAGGAACGTTGTTTTCACGGGCATAGCGCACCGCTGCGATTTTGCCTTCGGTACCCCGTTTGCCGAAGCCACCGGGCACCAGGATGGCATCGTATTTTTCCAGACAGCCAACCCCATCGCGCTCCAGATCCTCGGAGTCAACGTATTCAATGTTCACTTTGGTACGGGTGCGAATCCCGGCGTGCAGCAACGCTTCGTTCAAGGATTTATAGGCATCGGCCAGATCCGTGTACTTGCCCACCATGGCCAAGGTGATGTCGTGTTGCGGATTCAGTTGCGCATCCACCACCGCGGTCCACTCGCTGAGGTCCGCCGCTTTGCACTCCAGCCCCAGTTTTTCCACCACAAAATCGTCCAGCCCCTGAGCGTGCAGCACCGAGGGGATTTTGTAGATGGTATTGACGTCCATCAGGCCGATGACCGCACGCCGCTCCACGTTGGTGAACAATGCAATCTTGGCCAGGGAGGAGTCGGGGATCTTGTGATCGGAACGGCACAGCAGCACGTCGGGCTGCAGACCAATGGAACGCAGTTCCTTCACCGAGTGCTGGGTGGGTTTGGTTTTGGTCTCGCCGGCGGTGTCGATATAGGGCACCAGGGTAAGGTGGATGAACACCGAGTTGTTGGAACCCAGTTCCACCCGCAGTTGGCGCACGGCCTCCAGGAACGGCTGGGATTCGATGTCGCCCACGGTGCCGCCGATTTCCACCAGCAGCACGTCCACGCCTAAATCATTATTCAGGATACGGTTTTTGATTTCATCGGTGATGTGGGGAATGACCTGCACGGTGGCCCCCAGGTAATCTCCGCGACGCTCCTTCTCGATCACATCCAGGTAGATCCGGCCGGAGGTGAAATTATTCTTTTTGGTCATGGTGTTACGGATGAAGCGCTCGTAGTGACCCAGATCCAGGTCGGTTTCAGCGCCATCCTCGGTAACAAAGACCTCCCCGTGCTGATAGGGGCTCATGGTGCCCGGGTCGACGTTGATATAAGGGTCCAGTTTCATCATGGAGACCTTGAGGCCACGGGCTTCCAAAATAGACGCCAAGGAGGCTGCTGCGATTCCTTTACCCAAGGAAGACACAACACCCCCCGTCACAAAAATGTATTTTGTCATCGACTTACCAGTGAACGGAGAATGGAAAAGGTTGTAATCAGAATGGAGGGCAATTCTACCGGATTAGGTGGGCAGACTCAATCTTGAGCACAGCCGGGGCGCTGCCAGTGGAAGCACACCCGATCTGCTTCGGACACAGGTGTATAGTCTTCGCACACCCACAGGCCAGGCAGCCCGGCGATCCGTCCATCGGCATACAGGATAGGCCACAGGCCCCGCAACCAGGGGGGCACGGCCGCTTCCTGAAACAGGTCTTTGAGGGACTTGCCCGGCCGCCCTGGCAGCTTGAGGCGCTCACCCCCGGCTCGAAATTGAATGCTGAGGGTTTTTCCGCTCAGGGCCTGACGGGAAAAAGGCAGTGGTGACCCCGTTGCCCGCCATTGCCCCCAGGGTAGGGTCACCGTGGTGTCTACCGTCGGCAGGACAATGGGGTCACTGCCCGCCTCCGGTAACGGCTGGCCGAGGCCGTAGAGAACACCCTGGAAGCGGCGCACACTGGCCTGCCCCCAGGTGACCAGGGGCTGAGCGTCTGTGGTTGCCGATGCAACTTCGCTGGCAATGCGCTGCAACACCACTGCGCTGGGCAAGGGGATACCCAGTTCCCGCAACCAGAAGCGCAATAGGTTGTGCTGCCGTGCCGTGCTCAGGGTCTGCAAACGCACCAGTGGCAGGCCGCCATCGGGGCGAGCCCCTCCCAGATCCAGCGCCGCCAGGTCGTCCAGCAGCAGTGCCGACTCGTTGCATAACCGAGCCGAGCGGGCCAGGGTTTGGTTCAGCTCTGCACGCCGGGAGCGCCACAGGGGCAGCAAACGCCGCCGTATAAAATTGCGTTCCAGGGATTCGTCCTGATTGCTGGGGTCCTCGACCCAGTGCAGATGGTGCTCCCGGGCATAGGTTTCCAGCTCGAGCCGGTCCCAGTCCAGCAGCGGGCGCACAATGTGGAAGCCATGGCGACGACTGTGGGCGGTCATGGCACCCAGTCCCAGAGGACCACTGCCACGGGCCAGGCGCTGCAGCAGGGTTTCCACCTGATCATCCCGGTGATGGGCCAACAGCAGGACCTCACTGGGCTGCACCAGCTCGTGGAACACCTGATAGCGGGCCCTGCGGGCCTGTTGTTCCAGACTGGAAGCTGCCCTGTCCACGGTGACATCACGGGTGACGCAGGGAATGGACCATTGCTGGCACAGCGCGACGCACTGATTGCGCCAGCCGGGAGCCTCAGCGTGCAATTGATGATTGACGTGAATGGCCTGCAGGGGCGGCCGCCGGTGAGGCGGAAGCTGGCACCACCAGCGGTACACCAGGTGCAACAGAACGGTGGAATCCAGCCCACCACTGAAGCCCACATGAATGCGGTCAGGCCCTGGACATTCCGCCAGGGCCTGACCGATTAATTGACTGTTCAGAACATTTGCGTTTGGCACATTACCATCAACATGTCAGCCACGACGGCGGCGCAGCCACGCCACCCCGATCAGCAACAGGGTCAATAACAGAGGTACCAGGGCAATATTGATCAGTTTGAGGGTGAAGTCCAGTTGTTCAATGTCCTGATTCAACTGATGCTGGACGTTGCGCAGTTTTTTCCGGATTGACAGCTTCTCCCGTTGGAACTCCAGCAACTGGGCCTCCACTTCAGGGGTAAGGGTAATGCTGTTGGCGTCATCCCCTTGCTGGTTCTGCAATTCCATCAGCTTTTGTTCCACCGCCTGCAACTGGTTCTGCAGATCCTGCTCCACGCTGCGGAAACGTTCCTCCGCCTCCCGTTGCATCTCTTTCACCACGGTGAACGGGCGGAAATAACGCCCCTGTCCGCGGATGCTCACCAGGTCCGGGCTGCCGGAGAGGGTATCCACCGCATTGAAGAAGAAGTCCCCGTTATCGGCAAAGGGCGCGGCCACACTCTGGCCAAAGAACTGCCGGATCTGAACCCAGAGACGGTCCGTCAGGATGTCCGTGTCGGCCACAATCATCACATTGATGGGCTGCTGGGATTGCTGCAGGAACTCCGCCGGCTGATCCGTGGCGGCGGCTGCGTTAGGTTGTGCAGCGCCCTCAGAATCCGTCTCCGATTCATTTTCAGGTGCGTCTTCCCCTTCGCTGACCGGCACGCCATCCGGGAACGCGGACTGCACCGGACCCCGCACGGTGGCCGCCAGCACGTACTCTTCACCGGTGGGTTTAAAGCCGATGGCCAAGCCGCTGGGGTCCTGCATCATGTCCAGCTTGCTGGCCACAATGGGCATGGCGTAGGCGGAGGATTTCATCAGCACGCCTACTTCCGTGGTCCGTTGCTCCAGGGGCTTGATGTAACCGGCACTGGCCATGTGCAACGTTTCCAGCTGACTCACAATCTGGTTATCCCGGGCCAGGTTCTGGTCGGTCAACTGCAGAATACCCAAATGACGAACCGGCTGTCCGCTGGGGCTTCCCACCTGCAATGCCAGCTGGGCATCCCCTACAAACTCCCGGGTGGAAACGTCCACACCCCAGGCGTTGAAGAGCTTGTTCAGATCATCGGAAGCCTTACTGCCAGGTGCCTGGGCCAACTCAGCGTAGGGGTCCACAAAGAAGATGGCATGGCCGCCCCGCAGCACAAACTGGTCAATGGCAAAGAGCGTGGTGTCGGGCAGGTCTTTCGGGTGAATCACCACCAGCAGATCGTAATCCTCCGTGGAGATGTCCTCCTGATCATTGCCGATGGTGCTGACGTCGAACAACTGCCGAATCTGGTCCACGCTGAACCAGGGCTGGGTGGGCTGGCGCATCATCATATTGAAACCGCCTTCCACCTCCAGGCCGGCAATCAGGCCCACCCGGGGTTTGTGCTCCTGGCTCACCTGATAGATCATTTTCGCAATGTCATATTCCAGAAATTCCTGTCGATCCGGTTTGAAGAATGGAATCTGCAAAGTAGGACGCTCGCTCTCTTCCGCGCTGGCGCCCTCCTCCAGCTCGCCGTACTGAGCCACCAGGCCGAAATACACCGTATCGCCGGCGTTGCCGATGGGCGCTGCCTGCAGACCGAAGGCGGCGGCGCGATCCTCATCCTCCGAGAACGGCTCCGGATCAATCACGGTCAGTTTGATGCGCCCCTGGGACGCCAGCTCAAACTCTTCCAGCAGTTCCCGCACCTGCTTGGCGTAGTTGCGCCAGGCCAGGGCATCCTTGGTGGTGGTGGTGGAGAAAAAGAAATACAGATCCAGCGGCTGCTGCAGATCCCTGACAATATTTTTGCTGCCCGTGGACAGGGTGTACAAGCCTCCTTCTGTCAGATCCACCCGGGCACTTTTGAACACCCAATCGGTGAACAGCGTGGAGAACAACATTGCTAACGCCAGCACAACCAGACCGGCACCTGAAAACCATTTGCTTACTCGCATTGTCTCGGCTCCTCCTCGTTGGCGCTCAGTTGGCTTTCTTCATGTGGATGACGATGGCGGTGGCGGTGAGCCAGCCGGCAATCATGATGAGGAAATACAGCACGTCCCGCAGATCCAGCACACCTTTGGCAAAGGCGTTGAAATGGGTGAGGAAACTCAGTGCGGCCACGGACTCAATGAACCAGTCTGCCATCCAGTCCGGCCACCAGCCCATGACGATTTCCCAGCCGCTGACCATCATCAGAAAACACACCACCACGGCCACAATAAACGCAATCACCTGATTTTTGGTACAGGCGGAAATGCAGGAACCCACCGCCAGCATGGCGCCGGCCATCAACCAACTGCCCAGATAACTGGCCAGGATCACCCCGTTGTCCGGGTCCCCCAGGTAGTTCACGGTGAACCAGATGGGGCAGGTCAGGATCAATGCAATGCCGGTGAACACCCAGGCGGCCAGGAATTTTCCCAGCACCATATCCCGCAGGCTGATGGGCAGAGTCATCAACAATTCCAGGGTGCCGCTCTTGCGTTCCTCCGCCCACAGGCGCATGGACAGGGCGGGCACTAAAAACAGATAGAGCCAGGGATGATAGTTGAAGAACGCACGCAGGTCCGCCTGGCCGTTGTCAAAGAACCCGCCAAAGAAAAAGGCAAAGGAACCGGCCAGCACCAGGAAAATCACGGTGAACACATAGGCCAGTGGAGTGGCCACATAACTGGCCAGTTCCCGTTTAAAGATCACGGCTGTCTGACGCATCAGGCCACCTCCTGGGTAATGGTGCGGAACACTTCGTCCAGACGACCCCGTTCCACATGCAGTTCATCCACCTGCCAACCTTGCTGGCTGATCAGTGCGTTCACGGGCGCAAACAGGGACTGCCCTGATTTGGGGAACACCACCAGGCGCCCTTGATCCGCTTCCACACTGGCCACCTGAGGCAGTTTGACCAACTCGGATTCGGCGTTTTCGGCTCCCTGCAAAGTCATGCTGATGGCGCCGTGATAGCGGGAGCGGGCTTCCAGTTGCTGGGGAGTGCCATCCGCCAGAATCCGGCCACCGGCTATGATGATGGCGCGGGTACATACGGCGGACACTTCTTCCAGAATGTGAGTGGAGACAATGACAATCTTGTCCTTGGACAGGTTGGCAATGAGGTTACGCACTTCCTGCTTCTGATTCGGGTCCAAGCCATCGGTGGGTTCGTCCAGAATCAGCACTTTGGGATCATGGATAATGGCCTGAGCCAGCCCCACCCGGCGCTTGAAACCTTTGGACAGGGTTTCGATGGGCTGATCAAAGACCGAAGACAGTTGCAGGGCTGTTTCCACCCGCTCCACCCGCGCTTGCAGCTCTGCTCCGCGATACCCGCGCACCTGACCGATGAAGGCAAGAAACTGACGCGGGGTCATATCGCCGTAACTGGGGGCGCCCTCCGGCAGATAGCCGATCAGCTCCTTGGCTTTCAAGGGCTGTTCCGTGGCGTCGTGGCCGAGCACCGTGACTTTACCCGAAGTCGGCGCCAGAAAGCCGGTGATCATCTTCATAGTGGTGGATTTTCCGGCACCGTTAGGTCCCAGGAAACCCAGTACCTCCCCAGGCGCGACCGAAAAGGAAAGGCCATTGACCGCGGTAAAGGGGCCAAAGGTCTTGGTCAAGTTATCGATTCTGATCATGTTGAATCCCTGTTCTCAATTAACAACGTGCGACCCGCGTTCACACCGAGACACGAAAAGACAAGTTATTCAATTTTCTTTATAGGGTGGGGTTCGATACCCCAAAACGCCCCTTTGGACCCATGCCGTTCCGGAAAGTTCGGTGGCCGAACCGACATTCAGCCCCCACAAAGGGAGCCGGTAATATGGAACCGGAGACACGATTTTTCAACGGCTTATTTTTGTAAACTTTATGGATTAATGCTTTGTTACACTGACGAGTGGCAGATTTTTGCCTAAGCTGGCATTAGGCAGTAGACTGGCGCCAATTTTAAGGACTCTATAGGTAGTCACATGACCCATTGGTTAGGACTGGATCTGCTGTTCATCTGGTTGGCTAAGCGCTTTCTGTTCTGGATGGTACGCACCCAGGTTCAACCGGAGACCCGGGAAAGTCTTTCCATCGATCCCAATCAGCCGGTGTGTTACGTATTGAAGAATGAATCCCTCGCTGACTATCTGGTGATGGCACGGGAATGCATCAACCTGGGGCTGCCCGATCCCAGCAAAGGCCTCACCGTGGGTCGCTATCAACATAAGCGGGCTTCCTACTTTCTGACGGGGAAAGGCTGGGTGTGGGAACGCAAGGAGAAAGCCCTGGCGCAACCGCAAAAACTGCTCAGCATGATCGACGAGCTGGAACACAATGCTGAGCTGGACGTACAACTGGTGCCCGTGTCCCTGTTTTATGGTCGAGCACCGGCCCGGGAAAACTCCATCTTTAAAATTCTGTTCTCTGACACCTGGCGGGTGCCCGGGCTGCTGCGCAAGCTGCTGATCATCATGATCCAGGGCCGCCAGACGGTGGTACATTTTGATGAGCCGGTGTCCCTGCGCACAGTGCTCAACGAAGGCCTGCCGAAAGAGCGGGCGGTTCGCAAGTTGGGCCGGGTCTTCCGAACCCATTTCCGCCGCCTGCGGGAAGCCGTCATCGGCCCCGACCTTTCCCACCGCCGCACCATGGTGAATGCGCTGTTGCGTATGCCGTCGGTCACCGCCGCCATTGAGTCGGAAACCCAGCGTTCGGCCAAAGGCAACCGCCGCAAAGCCGAGGCCACCGCCCGCAGCTATGCCAACGAAATCGCCGCCGATTACTCGCACTCAGTGATCCGTATTTATTACATCGTGCTCACCTGGCTCTGGAACAAACTGTACAACGGGGTATCGGTGAATGGCATTGATCGCCTGAAAAAAGTGGCGACGGACAACGAAGTCATTTATGTACCCTGTCATCGCAGCCACATCGACTATCTGCTGATGTCCTATCTGTTGTTCCGCCATGGCATGGTGCCCCCGCACATTGCAGCCGGGGTTAATCTGAATATGCCGGTGGTGGGCCCGATTCTGCGCCGCGGTGGCGCCTTCTTCCTGCGCCGCAGTTTCAAAGGCAACCGACTTTACACGGCCGTGTTCAACGAATACCTGAACATGACCTTCGACCGTGGCTTCTCAGTAGAGTATTTCATCGAAGGCGGGCGCAGCCGCACCGGCCGCCTGCTGGCACCGCGCCCCGGCATGCTGGCCATGACCGTGCGCAGCTTTTTGCGTACCCGGCGGCGCAACTTTGTCTTTGTGCCGGTGCACATCTGTTACGAGAAAGTGCTGGAAGGCGGCACCTATCTGGGTGAACTGTATGGCAAAGAGAAAAAGCAGGAGTCGATCTTTGATATCTTCCGCACCCTGCGCAAGATCCGCGGCACCTTTGGGCGGGTCTATGTGAACTTCGGCCACCCGATCCACCTCAATGACGCCCTCAGTGAGGTCACCGAGGAGTGGCGCGAGTTCCCCTATGACGACAACAAGCCACCGGCCTGGGTATCCCAGACCGTGGACAACATCGGCACCGAGATCATCACCCGCATCAACGGCGCCGCCGTGGTGAACCCCATCAACCTGATGAGCATTACCCTGCTGTCCACCCCCAAGCAGGCCATGGATGAACGGGCGCTGGCCAAACAACTGGATTTCTACCTGGATTTCCTGCGTAAAGTGCCCTACACCGAACTGGTGGTGGTGCCGGACATCAGCGGCGCAGATATCATTGCCTACTGTGAACGCATGGACGTTCTCACCCGGCAAAAGCATGCCCTCGGCGATGTGATCCGGCTCACGGACGATAAAGCGCTGTTGATGAGTTACTACCGCAACAACATCATCCACCTGTTTGCCCTGATCTCACTGGTGGCCTGCCTGGTGCTGAATAACCGCCGCATCAAACGGGACACCCTGACCCGGCAGATCCGCCAGCTCTATGTGTTCTTCCAATCAGAGCTCTTTATCCACTGGGATGAACAGGAAATTCCCGATGTTGTGGACCGCAGCGTGGAACTGCTGGTGGCCCACGGTTACCTGATTGCCAACGAGACAGAAGTCTGGGCACCGGATAGCCGTGCCACCGAGTTCATGCACCTGAGCATACTGGCCAACACCACCAAACACTCCCTGGAGCGTTTCTTTATTGCGGTGGAAATCCTGGTGAAATCCGGCTCCGGCAAACTGCAGCGGGCGCAATTGGAAAACGCCTGTACCATGCTGGCCCAACGCATGTCCCTGCTGCATGAATTCAGCGGCCCGGAGTTCTCCGATAAATCCCTGTTCCGCAACTTTATCCAGGCGCTAGTGAAAAACGGTGTGCTGAACATCAATGAAGACGGCAACCTCACCTTCGGGGATGCCTTACTGCGCTCCCATGAGGATGCTCATTCGTTGTTGGGTGAAGATACCCGGCAGAGTATTCAACAGATTGCGGATATGGACCTGGAAAAGGAATTCACAGAAGAGGTGAAATCCAAATAGGGTTTTACACCGGGTACACATCAAACCGGCTGCTCTTACCCAGCAGCTGGTAGCCCGGTTTACGCCCCGCCACACTGTCCGCTTTGCGGGGACGCTTCACCACCACCCGCTTGCGGGCGGTTTGCAGGGCAATCTCCAGCAGCGCCTCGCCGTCCAGGTCCTCCCCCACCAGATCCCGAAACAAGCGCATTTCCTTTTTTACCAGTGCCTGCTTGCTGCGCTCCGGAAACATGGGGTCCAGGTAAATGACATCAGGCCGCTCGGATTCAGGCAGGTTTGCCAACCGCTCGTGCGCCACCGCCCACTGCAGTGAGATACGCCCGGCCACCGTGGCACCCTCTGGCGACAAACTGGCGCGATCCAGACCGTCCCACAACAGGCAGGCGATGGCCGGATGACGCTCGATGGCCTGCACTGAAAAGCCCGCCGCCGCCAGAATAAAGCTGTCGCGCCCCAAGCCAGCGGTAGCATCGATTACGGTGAGCGGTTCTTTACTGCGCCCGGCTACGGCCTTCACGATCATCTCATGCTGGGCCCGCAAAAAACGAAAGCCGGTTTTGCCGTGGATAAAATCCACCATCACCGGATTGCCCAGCGCCTTATCCAGCGGACGCAGCTGCACCAGGCCATCCCGCCACTCCAGCACCGCACTCAGCCCCGTCTGATCCGCCACCTGACTGGACCAATGCCCATCCAGGCAAGCCACGGGCAGGCCCAACTGGCGAACGCGGGAGCGGAATTCAGGCTGGTCGACGGCAATCCAGGACGTCACAACAGGTTCTCTCGAAACAGGAAGGCCGAGCAGTATTACACAAACAGATCAATACTGCCCAGGAACTCACCACTGCCCTGTGCTTCACGGCTGATCTGCTGGGTATTGGTGTAGGCCTGCAGGGCCCGCTGCTTGGAGGACGGCAGGTCGGCCTGCTCCAGGGGGCGATAGTACTGATAATTGGCCTGACTGGATTCGGTGCGGTTGGTGGGCACAATCTGCCGGGTTGCAGCCGCCTGACGGGCCGCATCGCTGATTTGAACGTCGTCCGACTGAGGCGGTTTCTGCGGGGCGGTTTCCTGCTGGCGGGCACGGTCCAGGGACGACTGTTGCAGACGGGGATCTTCCCGCCCGGACAGTCCATTGGACACATAGGATTGTAAGCCGCCGCTGACGCGCATGGTTGATTAGGTTCCACCTGAAATGCAGATCAGCTAAGTATAGCCTGACCTGTTACCGGAGCGCCCGGGGATCAAGTCCTAATCAGTTTAGACCCACAAACAACAACAGCCCTGCCCCCAACAGCAGGCGATAGATCACAAAGGGCGTCATGCCGATTCGCTCCAACAGGCGCAGGAACAGGTGAATACAGAGAAACGCGCTGAAAGCCGACGCCAGGATACCGAGAATCATCAGGTTCCAGGGCACCTCCATACCGCTGGAGGCCAGCTTGACCGTCTCCAGGGTGCCTGCCGCCACGATAATGGGAATGGACAACAGCATGGAGAAACGGGCCGCTGCGACGCGGTTAAAGCCCAGGAACAGGGCTGCGGTCATGGTGATGCCACTGCGGGAGGTGCCGGGTATCAGTGCGATGGCCTGGGCGAAACCGATCACCAACGCCAGCATCAGCGTCATCCGCGCCAGATCGAAGCCGCTGTTGGCCTTGCGATCCGATGCCCACAGCAGCAGGCCAAAGATAATGGTGGTCAGCGCAATCACAAAACTGGAGCGCAGATTGTCTTCGATGAAATCACTGAACAGGCCGCCAAACACCACCGCCGGAATGGTGCCCACCACCACCGCAAACGCCAGCCCCAGATCCTGGTTCATCTCCCGGGTCTGCAGTCCCGTGAACATGCCCGCCACCATGCGGCGGATGTCCTGGTTGAAATAGGTGACCACCGCCATCAGGGTGCCCACGTGCACCGCCACATCGAAGGCCTGCCCCTGATCTGGCCAGCCCAGCAATTGCGACGGCAGTATAAGGTGTGCTGAACTGGAAACAGGCAGGAACTCCGTCAGGCCCTGAATCACGGCCAAGATCAACGCCTGAATAATAATATCCATCTACCCATCCTTAATCAGTATCAACCACTACGGTACCTGGGTGGTAATGCGATAGCCCGCCACAAATTCCGGCGGCATTCTTTTGGGTTTGCCGGAATCCACGGCCACACAGACCCATTTGGTGCACCCACGCAATACGGTGGCACCATCTTTTGGTCTGATGAGCTGATAACGGCGGGTGATGGAAATCTTCTGGTCGTTTTCAACAATCCAGGTGCCCATCACCAGAGTGTCGCCTTTGAAGGTGGCCGCCAGGTAATCCACTTCATGACGACGGGCCACCATGGCCCGGTTCAACTCGGTGTATTTATCCCAGCCCAGGCCCAACGCCTGGGAATGCCCCCAGGCGGCGTCTTCCAGCCAACTCACATAGACCACATTATTGGTATGGCCCATGATATCGATGTGTTGATCGTCCACCTGTATGACTCGATGGAAAGAAGGCGCGCCGTAATCCCACTCCAGTGCGTTGACTTCTTCCTGGTTCATGCATGACCCCTAACACGGTTTCTGATCATTTGGCCTTGGCTGCCACATCGTTGCGCAGATAGACCGGTGCCACCTGCTCCGCTGCCACCTGATTGCCGTCACTGAATTCGGTTTGTGCCAACGCCAACAGATCCAGCCCGTGGGGCAGCAGAGACGGCTCGCATTGTTGCAATGGACCGGTGCCAAGCTCAAGTAGTTTTTGGTAACACCAGCCGCTGCCAACGCCAGACCAGCCCGGTTGGGCCGTAATACCTGCGAGCGTGGCCACCTGGTCCGGCTTGCGCACGCACTCTTCTCCCACCAGCCTTACGCGACCGGCATGCTCCACGACGTACGAGCCCCAGTACACCTCCCCCATGCGAGCATCAAAAGCAACGTGCACCTGCTGCACGCCGTACTCACGCCAGGCACGATGGGCCACCACCGCCAGAGAGGACACCGGCACCACCGGCAGCTCCCCACCAAAGGCCAGGCCCTGCACCATGCCGGCGGCAATACGCAACCCGGTGAAGGCACCCGGTCCACGGCCGAACGCAATGGCATCGACCTGGCTGAGGGAGAGCCCCGCCTCGCCCAGGAGCTCCTGCACCATGGGCAACACCAGCTCCGCATGCTTGCGCGGTTCATCCGTATAACGAACAAGCGGCTCGGCCCCATAACTGAGGGCGACGGTACAGGCTTCGGAGGAGGTCTCAATGGCGAGTATTGTGTGGCTCATACTGCGGGGCTCGGCAACGGAAAGCGGGCATTATCTCAGGTTTTCCCGCAGCTGGAAAATCAGGCTTCAGATCCCGGCCGCCACAGGCCCTGTTGCTGCAGAAAAGGTTGCGCTTCCGCCAGGGACTGCACCAGGGGCATGGGGGGAATCGCGTGCAGAAAACGCAGCCCGTAGGACTTCTTCAGAATGCGATTATCCCCCAGCAGCACCAGCCCCACATCCTCATGGGATCGCAGCAGCCGACCCACCCCCTGGCGCAGACGGGTTGCCGCATGGGGCACCATGTAATCGTTGAACACCGACACCTGCTCCTGACTCGCTTTGTATTTCCAGGCCAGGCTGATGACATCATCCGGTGCAGCGAAAGGCAATTTATCAATGGCCACACAACTGAGCGCCGCACCTTTCACGTCGATGCCCTCCCAAAAACTGCCGGTGGCCAGCAATACGCTGCGGGTCTCCTGCCGAAAACGCTGCAACAGGCGGTGGCGGTTACTCCCCGCCTCATAGATCAACACCGTACGATCCGTGCGGTCTTGAATCAGTGCGGCGGCTTCCTGCAATGCCCCGTGGCTGGAAAACAACATGAGCATGCCGCCCTCAAGGTGATCCAACAACGTCACGCACTGTTGCACCCAGCGCGGATAGAAATCCTCCTGTGACGGCAACGGCAGATCCGCAGGCACCAGCAGCATGGCCTGCTGGCCGTAGTCCATGGCCGCCTGATGGGAATGGGTTTCCACAGAGGGCAACGACAGGCTGCGGCGGAAATAATCAAAGCCGCCATCCACCACCAGGGTCGCAGACAAAAACACCCAGGACACTGACTGGCTGTTAATGCTGGTGAAGGGATTGTGCAGTCGCGCCGCCACCACGCGGAGTTGCCCCTGATCCAGATCGCAATACAGCACTGACTCGTCTTGTTCCGACTGCTCCAGTGTCTCGATCCAGTCGCGCAGTTGTCGCAGCTCGGCACTCACATCCACTGCTGCCACATGCACACCCCAGAGGACCGAGTTCATCTCCTGCAGAAGCCGCAACAATGGCTTGAAGCTGTTCCCGCTCACCACCTTGACCCCCGGTTCAGCATCCGAACGCAATAATTGCTGCCGAATCTGCTCCCACATGCGCTCCAGGCGCTGCATTGTACCGGGCAGGTCAGCAAACAGAGCGGTGTGCCCCTTGATCAGCTTGCGCACCCGTTTGAGCCAGCGCCGCACAGCATAATCCTCGATGGAATGCGTGTTGCGCCGAATCAACAGATCCGGCAGTTGGTGGGCCTCATCTACAATGACCGTATCCGTGCTGGGCAACAGGGCGCCCATGCCCTTATCAAACAGCCGCTGATCACTCAACAACAGGGTGTGGTTAATCAACAGCAGATCGGCAGAGGCCGCCTGTTGCCGGGCTTTCTGGAAAAAGCATTCCTCGAAATGGGGACAACGACGGCCAACACATTGATCGGCTCCCAGGGTGATCCAGGGCTGGAGCTCATTGAGCGAGTCCGCGCTCATTGGCAACGACTGAACCTCACCGTTACGGGTCTGCAGCAGCCAGTTGGAAAGCTCATGCCAAAACCGATGAAGGGTCTTCTGGGCCTCGGTGGAGACCTGCCCTTCCCGTGCTTGATGAAAACGATAATGACAGAAATAGTTGTCACAGCCTTTGAGCACCACCAGACGGCGTAAATCCGGCAGCAACGTGCGCAATTTCTGGTATTCCCCCAGCAGCAAATGGTCCTGCAGGGTAAGATTGCCCACTGAGATAATGACCTTGGTCGCGGTGAGCAGTGCCGGCAGCAAATACGCCAGAGTCTTGCCCGTTCCCGTGGGCGCCTCCAGCGCCATGGAGACCCGGGTAGTCATGGCATTCTCCACTTCCTGCGCCAGTCGAATCTGCTCCGGCCGCACCCGGTAGCCGGGCCATTGCCGGGACAAAGGGCCACCCTCTGCTAAAAATTCTTGCACGGATACACTCAAAGCAGGCATCACAACTCGGTTATACTTGGCCATCAAGGTCTGATCGGCGCAATGTACCATAACGGAGAACCAGAATGTCAAAACCGAAGGACGTCACCGGCGTGATTTTGGCCGGTGGTGAAGGTCGACGCATGGGGGGGGAAGACAAAGGCTGGGTCCCCCTGCAGGGGCTGCCACTGATTCAACGCGCCATCGAACGACTGCAGCCCCAGGTGGAGCACATCGTCATCAGTGCCAATCGCAATCTGGCCGCCTATGAAGCACTGGGTTACCCCATTTACCACGACAACACACCTTATTTGGGCCCCCTGGGCGGCATTGCAGCCTGCCTCAAGCACATCGAAACCGAATACGCACTGGTGGTGCCCACCGATGCCCCCTTGATCCCGTTGAACCTGGTGGAAACTCTCTGCCGGCATCGGCCTGCCAAGCTGATTTTGTGCGAGGATCAGAGACGTCTGCAGCCACTGTTTGGGCTGTACCATCGCTCCCTGGCGACGTCCATCGACGATTTTTTACAAGCAGGAGACAGGAAATTAACCCTGTGGTGTGAACGGCAACACCCAACCCGTGTCACCATTGGTGACAATGAGGCCTTCACCAACCTGAACACCCCCTCTGAATTATCTGAATTTGAGAAAAATCTTCCCACATAAACAAGAAAAGCCCCATGTTGGGGCTTTTCTTGTTTCAGATCACTGGGTCAGAGGGCTTATGCCTTCTTGGGACGACCACGGGATACTGTTTTTTTCTTGGCGGGAGCCTTTTTGGCGGCCGCTTTTTTCGCGGGAGCGCGTTTTTTGGCAGGGGCCTTTTTCTTGGCCGGTGCCTTTTTAACGGCTTTCTTCGCTGGTGCTGGCGCGGCGGCTGCAGCTGCCTTCACGACGCGCTTCTTGGCAACGCGCTTCTTCGGCTTGGCAGTGGCTTTCTTGGCAATCACCTTCTTCTTAACGGCGGCTTTCTTGGCAGCAGCCTTGGCTTTGGCCACTTCGCGCTTCTCTTTGGTTTTCACTTTCTTGGAGTCAGCAGAAGCACGGGACTTCTTCCAGCGAGCTTCGAAAGCAGCCACCGCTTTTTTCAGGTCGGCTTCGGCTTTCTTGCCCAGGGAATCCGCGAATTCCTTGACTGTGGCAACGGCTTTTTGCTCGGCTTCAATAACAGAGGCCTCTACTTTGGCAACCGCATGACCCACTTTGGCGTGACGCAGAGCTTCGCGCTTGGCTTTCACCTGGTCAGCGGCTTTGGCTGCGGCTTTCTTGGCAGACTCAGCGGAACGCTGAGCGGCCTTGGTGCCGGCTTTTTTGGCCGCGTTGGCTTTGGTGGTGGCGTCTTTCTTGGCAGCGTCAGCCTTTTTGGTGGCTTCTGCCAGTTCCGCCTGGACTTTCGTTAATGCAGCTTCCGCTTTTTCCAAAATCGGATGAGCAGGCGCTGCCGCTTTTTTGGGTGCTGCTTTACGTGCAGGACGTTTTTTCGCAGCGGCTTTCTTTGCTTTTGCCATTGTTCTGTCTCCTCAGCTATGGCATTTCAGGCAGGCACATTCATTCAGCTTGTAAATGTGCTTAAAGAAAAAGTAGCACAAAAAAAATGCATGTGATACATACACATGGCAATATTATTTAATAATTAATTTATTTCCACCATATAGCCCCCCTTTTTTCCAAAAATCGAAGCAAAAATTCCACTTTCTTTATTTTCTGATGCGTTTTTATAAAGAAAAGCGCTCATCTTTCATCACGACTGCACACGCGTGCGACGCAAAAAACGGGGCGTGAAATTAACAGCCCCAAATCCAATCAAGCGCACCCACCGGCAACGCCTTTGCGCGATCGGCTTTGGATTTCAAAATGAAAATGCCGGCACCGAATAATGGGCCTGCACTCGATCCAGATCTGGACAAAAAAAAAGGCACCCCAACGGGTGCCTTACTTCAATCTGCGGGGCACGAATTTACTTTTTCAGGGCAGCCATCACCGCGGCCGTGATGTCTTCCACGGAACCAACCCCCTCCACCCGGCTATAACGGGTTTTGGCTTCGCCCTTGGCCGCCATGTCCTGATAGAAACCCACCAGAGGGGCTGTCTGATCGTGATACACTTCCAGGCGCTTGCGCACAGTATCTTCCTGGTCGTCGTCACGCTGCACCAGGTCTTCGCCGGTGGCATCGTCTTTCCCTTCCACGGCCGGGGGATTGTAGATCACGTGATAAACACGACCGGACCCCGGATGCACCCGCCGACCACTCAAACGTTTTACGATTTCTTCGTCCTCGACGGCGATCTCAAGCACGTGGTCGATCTCAACCCCTTCCTTCAACATGGCTTCTGCCTGGGGAATGGTGCGGGGGAATCCGTCGAACAAAAAGCCGTTCTTGCAATCCGCTTCCTGAATGCGCTCTTTGACCAGGCCGATAATAATGTCATCTGAAACCAACTGACCCGCGTCCATTACTTTTTTGGCTGCCTGACCCAGGGGAGTACCGGCTTTGACGGCCGCCCGCAGCATGTCCCCGGTGGAAATTTGTGGAATGCCGAAGGTTTCGGTGATGTATTGTGCCTGAGTCCCCTTACCGGCACCGGGAGCGCCTAAAAGAATGATACGCATCGAGTTTGACTCCATAAGTAGTTGGTAGATAAATGCGGAGAGCAGCAATCTGTTTGGGCCTGCGCCAGACGACCGCTTGAAATAGTTTTCCTGTGCCTACTTTCGCAGGTAATCCTAACGCAGCACACAGCCATTTGAAGTAGGCAATTAGTCGAAAGTTTTCCGTATTATAATCGCGGGGACGAAGAATACATGCCCCACCTGCGAGAAAAGAATCGCCAAACATACACACGAACGCCCACAGTTACAAGCCTGCCCGGATTCCTCAAGTTAACTGCCTGATTTTAAATGGGTTAGATTATGTTACAAAGATTCGCAGAAGGAAGGCCCCCGCGCTGGAGCGGCGGGGGCAGCAGGGATGAATGCGGATTCAGGCCGCCATATTATCAGCTAGATTGTCTAATTCCGGGGCGAGCTCCATGACTTTTTCGAATACCGCCAGCGCCGCTTCCCGCTCGATCAGATCTGACCGCCAAACCGGCCCGTTGCGGTCGTCTGCCCGTTCCTGCCCAGCCGCAGCGCCACAGTCTCCGATGCCACGGGTGGCCAGCAACTGATTGCAAAGTTGAATCAGCGCCACGTAGTCTCCGCAATCACCATCGTATTCGGCATCGTGATGGTAATAACCACAAATACTGACGGCTTCCGGTAAGCGCCATTGCTCCAACAGGTAGCCCCCCATATGATCATGACCCAGACGGATGAATTGCTGAACCTCTCCCGCCACCACCATATCCTGTTCAATATCATGAAGCGCCCGATCGGGATACCGTTTCACCTCCAGATTCAACAGGCGAAACTCCTGGGGAAAGAGATGCCCCATCAACAACACCCCGAAATTATGCAACAGCCCGCACAGGTAGGCCCGGGCCGGATTCAGCGTCTGGGGACGATTGATTTTACGGGCCAGGCTCTGCGCCAGCACCGCGCTGTACAAACCGTGCTTCCAGAACGCTTTCAATCCCAGGGGACCGTCCTGGGGAACATCAAACGCCTTGCTGGAGGCAATCCCCAGGGCAATGTTACTCACCATTTCAAACCCCAGCACACGGGTAATGGCATGCTGCACGGAATCCAGGTTGCCACGATAACCGAAGTACGGCGAACCGGCGTAGCGCATCACCTGAGCCGTCACCGACGGATCCATTTCAATGGTGGCGGCCAGATCCGCCGCCGAGGTGTCCGAGCTGCTGGCCTGTTCCAATAAACGCATGGCCAGCGCAGGAATGGCGGGCAAGCGATCCAGGCTGTCCAGCGCGTTATAAATCGCGATGATGGAAGTTGGGTTGAGTTCCGTGGCCGGCTCCCCCCCCGCTGACTGACGCGACGGGTTTGAGATCACCGCTTTGGGGTATGCGTGGTAAAGTTTTTTCAGGTTATCGTTGTCGAGACTGATCAGAGACCGATGGCTGCCCGCCCGCAGATAGACACGATGCCATTCAAACAGGCTACGCTCTACGATGCAGGGCAGATTGTACGGCTCTGCAATGGCCGGTTCTGCGCCGGGTTCGGAATCCAGAAACCAGGCATTGATTTCCGCCTCATCCAGGTACACAAACTGGCGCCGCAACAAGGCCTCGAGCCGGTCCAGGTCCAAGCGGTGACTGAGGGGAATAATGGCCATCAGATAGGCTTGCCGCTCAGTGCGCAATAACAACGGAACCGCCATTTGTTCCGGTGCAATGCCCAAATCATGACAGAGCGCGGACAGACTGGTTTCCTGAGCGTGGGAATGTAGGGTGAACGCTATTTCCTTCCGTTGAAGATAACGTTCGATCGATTGGGCTATATCCATGGGTCGCCTCGACTTACACATCAGAATCTCTGGAAAGTGTAGTCAGCAAATGGCACCACGGACCTGTGTGTTGCTCACTGTATACTCAGTTTACTCAATGATTCTCCCAACCCTTGAGACGTTGTTCACACTGCAACCGGCATTACATAATCCATTAAGGTAACCGGATGCATTAAGGTCGCTGCGTGTGAATCACCAATTGCACCTGTTTACCGCCATCGCTCAGCTCCAGGGGCTGTGGTGTTGCTTCCCAGTCACCGGATTGGGGAATCGCATTGCCGGTCGCAGAGACCCGGGCCAACACCAGCACATTCTTGAATTTGGACAGCGTCATGGCAGGCGTCATGGCGTTGGCATCACTCAGGGTCACGGTGACCGGCCATTGGGATACCGGTTGCCGCACCACGGCCAGGGGCATGGGGGGACCACTCTGGGCCTTCGCATAAATAAACAGGGTATCCGTGGCGCCAAGGCGGGTCTTCACGTCAGCCGCCACATCCACAGTTACCTGAATGCTGGGGCCACTGCCTGCCACCTGGGGTTGACTGGGTGCAGACTCGCCCATCTGATTACGAGCCACCTCCACACTGCGCTGCAACAGCTGCACGGCACGGGGATCGGGGTTGTCCTGAGCCAGGTAACGTTCCCAAACCGCGATGGCCGCACCGAAATCCCCTTGTTGAAACAGGGCCATCCCCATGGTCATGTAGGGTTTGGGGTTATTGGGCTGGGCTCGCATCACCTGTTCCAGTGTGCCACGAATCTGCGGCGTCATGTTGCCACCATTGGCCGCCAACGTGGCCTGGGTATAACCCATCACAAAATCCACATTGTTGGGCTCCAGGTTCAATGCCCGCTGAAATGCGGTTTCACTCTGTTGGGGTAACTGCACCTGCAGGTAACTGACGCCCAGCAAATACCAGCCCTGAGCATCTTCCGGGTCGGCCTGCAGCTGACGCTGTAACGCCCGGATAAAGTCTGCTACATCGATGTTTTCGTCCTGGATCACCTCGAATTTACCGGCCATCATCAACGGCATCACTCGCGCCATGGTCTCCTGCTTGGCGAACCACTGATTCAGTTCCGGGTGATACCCCTCGCTCCAGTAAACCACGAACGCAGCAACGGGAATCAGCAGTGCCAGGGGAATCACCAGCCATTTGCCTCCCAGCAGACGGGGCTGGTGGCCGTCACGAATGCTGACATCACTCAGCAGAGTCAGCTCCAGCTCCTGGCTCAATTGATCGTATTCCGCCTGGTCCAACCGGCCTTCAGCCAGATCCACTTTCAATTCTGCGATTCGGTCCTTGAACACCGCGGCGTTGATCACATCGCCGGACAGTTCCTGCTGCGGACGGAAGTGTATCAACGGCAGCACAATAATCAGCACACCGATAACAGTCATTGCCCCCAGGGCTACCCACATCAGGGTCATAGTCAGGTTTCCTTAAACAGTAATCCGGCTTCAGTCATCCAGCTTTTTCAGCAGGTCTTCCACCTGTTTATGCTTTTCTGCATCCACACGCACCGGGGCAGACGGCTGGGCTCTCAGTTTACGCACCAGCAAAATGGTCAGGGCCAACAGGGTCAGCACAAAGGGGCCAAACCACAGGAACCAGGTCGCGGGTTTCATGGGTGGGCGGTAGGTAATGAAGTCCCCATAACGTTCCACCATGTAGTCGGTGATCTCGCGATTACTCTTACCCTCGTTGATCAGACGGTAAGTGCGATCCTTGATGTCCTTCGCCAGCCCGGCATTGGAATCCGAAATGTTCTGGTTCTGACATTTGGGGCAACGCAATTCCCCGATCAACACGCGAAAGCGCTGTTCTTTCTCCAGATCATTGAATTCGTAGGCGTCGATGGTGGCGAACGCAGAGCTCCCCATCATCAGCACTAATATCAGCAACGCTCTCATGGCCCTTTGCCTCCCATTTCCTGCCACTTGGGCCACAGCAGCTCACGCCAGTTGTCCGGCGTCACCACCCCCACGTGCCGGTATCGAATCACCCCCTGGGCATCAATCAGAAAGGTTTCCGGCGCACCGTACACCCCAAGGTCCAACCCCAGGTCACCGGCTTCATCATAGATATTCTGCTGGTAGGGATTGCCATTGAACTCCAGGTACTGGATGGCTGCCTCACGCACATCCTTATAGTTGAGGCCCACAATGCGAATCCCGTTTTTTGCCAATTCGTTCAGCACCGGGTGCTCCACTTTGCAGGATGGGCACCAGGTGGCCCACACGTTCAGCAGCAACGGCCCCTTCAGGTTCTGTTCCGATAACATCTGCTGGGGGTCAGCCAGTTCCGGCAATGAGAAGGGTGGAACCTTCTGGTCCACACGGGTGGAAGGCAACAGGGACGGATCGGAATCCAGGGCCCGCAGAAAAAAATAGCCCATGACCAGAAACGCCAGCAGCGGCAGGGAAAATACCAACCATTTAGTTCGACTCATGCGGCATTGCCTCCTGCCAGGCCGCTGGCCAGATTGGACATCTTTTGTTTGACCTTGATGCGGTAGCGACGATCGCTCATGGCAATAAAACCGCCCAACGCCATCACAACACCACCGCCCCAGACCCAGCGCATAAACGGTTTGAAATAAATCCGTACGGCCCAACTGCCATCCTCCAGGGGCTCACCCAATGCCACATACAGGTCACGACTGAACCCGGCATCAATGGCCGCTTCGGTCATCACATCTCGGCGTACGTGGTAACGGCGTTTTTCCGGGGTCAGCAACGCCACCGGTGAACCCGCTTTGGTGACAGAGACAAAGCCCCGGGTGGCAAAATAATTGGGGCCTTCCACTTCCTTCACCCCTTCAAACACAAAATGATATGGCCCGATGTCCACCTCATCGCCCGCGTGCATGCGCACATCGCGCTCCACATCGAAGTTGCTGGTCATCGCCACGCCCGCCACGGTGATCGCCATGCCGATATGGGCCACCAGCATTCCGCGATAACTGAGGGACAAGCGCTTGATACCGGCCCAGGTGCCGGCTTTGGCGGAACGGATCTTCTTCCAGGCATCCAGCACAGAATGGCTGACCACCCACACGCACAGCATTAAGGTCACAAACACCAGCCAGTTCCAACCGGCATCAAAAGCCCACAGGCAGATGGCGGCGGCCGCGATGGAAATCACCGATGCCTGCAGAAAAGAGCGGCGCAGTACCGCGACATTATGCCGTTTCCAGTTCACCAACGGGCCCACCGCCGCAAACACCATCAGCACCAACGCAATGGGCGCAAACGTGGTATTGAAGAAGGGCTCACCCACGGAAATTTTTCCCCACTCCAACACATCAAACAGGATGGGGCTCAAGGTGCCCACCAGCACCACTCCGGTGGCACAAATCAGGATGATATTGTTCACCAGCAGGAACACTTCACGGGAAAACAGATCGTAATGGCTCTCACTGTTCAAGGCCTGGGCGCGAATTGCAAACAGCAACAGCGAGCTGCCCACCACCAACAACAGGAACACCAGCACGAAGAAGCCACGGGTAGGATCAGCCGCAAAGGCATGTACCGACGTCAACACCCCGGAGCGCACCAGGAATGTACCCAATAAACTCAATGAGAATGTGAGGATGGCCAGCAACACCGTCCAGGCCTTGAAGACCCCGCGCTTTTCCGTCACTGCCAGGGAATGCATCAACGCCGTACCCGCCAACCAAGGCATAAAAGAGGCGTTCTCCACAGGATCCCAGAACCACCAGCCGCCCCAACCCAACTCGTAATACGCCCACCAGCTACCCAGAGCGATCCCCAGGGTCAGAAAACACCAGGCCACCGTGGTCCAGGGTCGCGACCAGCGCGCCCAGGCACTGTCCAGGCGCCCCCCCATCAAACCGGCGATGGCAAACGCGAACGCCACCGAAAAACCCACATATCCCATATACAACATGGGGGGATGAACGATCAGGCCAGGGTCCTGCAGCAAGGGGTTGAGATCTGCGCCATCCGGGGGAAAGTCCGGTAGCAGGCGGTCAAAGGGGTTGGATGTGAACAGCAGAAAGGCGTTGAAACCAATGGAAATCAGGCCCATCACCCCCAATACCCGTGACGAGACCACCGTAGGCAAGTGATGGCTCCACAGCGCCACTGCAGCGGTCCAGCCGGACAACACCAGGGACCACAGCAACAGGGAGCCTTCGTGGCCGCCCCACACCGCGGATATCTTGTAACCCACCGGCAACAGGGTGTTGGAGTGGTTGGCCACATAAGACACGGTGAAATCGTTGATTACAAAGCTGTAGGCCAGCAACACAAAGGCCCCCAGCAGGAAGGAAAACTGACCATAGGCCGCCGGCCGGGCCACGGCCATCCAGCGCTCGTTACCGAGGGTAGCCCCGGCCAGTGGTACAATCGCCTGAACCGTGGCCAGCACCAGGGTCATCACAATGGCAAAATGCCCTATTTCCGGAATCACGCACCAACCTCTCTGAGTCGTTATATCGCTGAAAAATCCGCCGCTTACCTTACCACAAAGCCCACCTCTGCCCTAGCTTTCCACGCCAATCGTGACCGTGCGGCCCAAGCCTCTGTGCCTGGAACACATTCCCATACAAATTAGGCTTCCAAGCGGTCGATTCTTACTCCCAGAACCGCTAACATGTGGCCCTGAGTACCAAAGTAAGTATGCACAGGCTGTAGTCACCTCGAGACGAACAACAATAACTATCCGTATCGTTGGCCTGGCACATGGGAATGCCATCTCGAAATCCGATCAATCGGCCTGACAACTCGTTCACCAACAAGACCTTTTTAATGATGATTCAAAAAAGCTCATACACTCTTGAAGAACTCTTGGACTGCGGACACGGCAAAATGTTCGGCCCCGGCAACGCACGTTTGCCTTTGCCCAACATGCTGATGATGGATCGCGTTACCCACATCAGTGCCGAGGGCGGCACCCACGGCAAAGGCGAGATCATCGCCGAACTGGACATCACACCCGATCTTTGGTTCTTCGCCTGCCATTTTGAAGAAGACCCGGTGATGCCCGGCTGCCTGGGACTGGACGCCATGTGGCAACTGATCGGCTTCTTCCTGGGCTGGAAAGGCAACAAGGGTCGCGGCCGCGCCCTGGGTGCCGGCGAAGTGAAATTCTTTGGCCAGGTGTTACCCACCGCCAAAACTGTACGTTATGAAATCCAGATGAAGCGCGTGATTGAGCGCAAACTGGTGATGGGAATCGGCGATGCCTCCCTGCAGGTGGATGGCCGGGAAATTTACACCGCCAAGGACCTTCGCGTAGGACTGTTCACCTCCACCGACAGCTTCTGATCCTGGCCTATAACAACGATAATAAGCAACGCGACACAAACAAAGGGTATTACCATGAAACGTGTAGTGGTTACAGGCATGGGCATCGTGTCCTGCCTCGGCAACGATAAAGACAGCGTCACCGCTTCCTTGCGCGCAGGCCGTTCCGGCATTCGCTTCAAAGAAGAATACAAGGAGATGGGCCTGCGCAGCCATGTGGCCGGTCAGGTTGACATCGACATCGCTGAGCATATTGATCGCAAACCTTTGCGCTTTATGGGTGACGCAGCCGCCTACGCCTATATTGCCATGGGCCAGGCCATTACCGACGCTGGGTTGAGTGAAGACCAGGTGTCCAACATCCGCACCGGCATCGTGGCCGGTTCCGGCGGCGGCAGCTCCAAAAACCAGGTGGAAGCCGCCGACATCCTGCGGGAAAAAGGCGTCAAGCGCATTGGCCCCTATATGGTGCCGCGGGTGATGACCAGTACCATTTCCGCCTGCCTGGCGACACCGTACAAAATCAAAGGCGTGAACTACTCCATCACCTCCGCCTGCGCCACCAGCTCCCACTGCATTGGCCACGCCATGGAACTGATCCAACTGGGCAAACAGGATGTGGTATTTGCCGGCGGCGGCGAAGAGGAACACTGGGCCCTGACCATGATGTTTGACGCCATGGGCGCCCTCTCCACCAAATACAACGACACCCCGGACAAAGCCTCCCGCGCCTTCGACGCCAGCCGTGACGGGTTCGTGATCGCCGGTGGCGGTGGCATGCTGGTGCTGGAAGAATATGAGCACGCCAAGGCCCGCGGCGCCAAGATCTATGCCGAACTGGTGGGCTATGGTGCCACCTCCGACGGCAGCGACATGGTTGCGCCCTCCGGTGAAGGAGCCATGCGCTGCATGCAAATGGCTCTCTCCACCGTAAACACCCCCGTCGACTACATCAATGCCCACGGCACCAGCACCCCGGTGGGTGATGCGGCCGAGATCGGCGCGGTGCGGGAAGTATTCGGTGCCGATATGCCGGTGGTGGGCTCCACCAAATCACTCACCGGCCACTCGCTGGGCGCTGCCGGTGTACAGGAGGCCATCTACAGCCTGCTGATGCTGGAGAACGACTTCATCGCGGAATCCATCAACATTGAACAACTGGATGCCAAGATCGAAGGTGCCAACATCGCCCGCAAGCGCAAGGACAACGCCGGCCTGAAGACCGTGATGTCCAACAGCTTCGGCTTTGGCGGCACCAACGCCACGCTGGTATTCAGCAAGATCGACTGATGGTTGTGTAACTACGTTGTGTAACTACGCCGCGTAAACCACACAAGACGTGAGCCAGAAACCATGGCCGGACAAAAGGGCAGCGAAAGCTGCCCTTTTTTATTGAAGCGCTTTTATTGAGATGCCTGGGTGGTAAAGCAAGAAACGCAGACATAAAAAAACGCCCGCATGATGCGGGCGTTTTTTGTAAGCTCTGATCTAAGAGAGATTAGAACTTGTGGACGATACCCAGATCAAACTTGTCAGAAGTTTGCTCTTCACCGCCATCAACGTCGAACTCATATCCAACAGTAGTGAACTGAGCATACAGGTTAGTTTGCTTGCTGAGAATATAGTCTGCACCTACAGCGAACAGTTCTGAGTCAACTTCTTCGCCACCATCATTGTCTTCCAACGTGGTCATACCGTACTGGGCTTTCAATTTGATTGCATCAATCTTGAAAGAACCGCTCAGCAGGAATCCGCTCTGCTCGAAATCACCATCCACATCAGCATCGGATGTTTCAGCAACTTGGTACATCGCACCCAATTGAATGGCGTCCAGATCGAACACACCCACTAACCGAGTGGTATCCATCGGGGCAGAGAAGTCTTGGATGTTAAATCCACTATCAATGTAAAAGCGAACATCGCTTGTAACTTCTGAGTCGTGTGCAATTGCGGCATAGATGTTATCTGCATTGAACGTTACAGAAGCCGAGAACGAATCCGCTGGTCCATCCTTTGGATCATCATTAGTATCAGATTCATACTCTTCACCAGGCGCAAACGCGAAGTTAATCTGCAGACCGCCCATTTCTGGGGAAGAATACTGAAGAATGTTGTTTATACGGTTCTCACCAGCGAAGATGTATTTGATATCACCGGTAGTATCACCGAACAAATCAATCTTTCCTTGGGCTTTCTTCAAAGGAGTATCAAACTTACCCGCTTTAAACGTACCGAAGCCACCCTCAAGACCTACAAAACGGTCACGGTGAGACATATCAGCTGAACCGCCATCAATATCAACACCCCATTCAATCTGGTAAATGGCTTTCAGATTGTCATTGATGTCTTCAGAGCCCTTAACCCCAAAACGAGAGTTGTAGCTTGTCAACTCCCAGCGATCGGATGAGGTAACATCGACTGAAGCTGGCGGGATAGTGCCGTCTTCAATATCAAAGTCATAAGCATAATCAACATCTGACATGCCGTAAGCGAGGTTGATTTTGCCGTAAAAGTTGACATCAGCCATTGCTACGCCAGGCATAGCAATCGCAGCACCAATAGCTAAGGGAAGCAATTTGATTTTCATTTTTCTCTCCTAGAGGGTCCGAGGTTTTTCGCAAATTTGTCGGCTTACGAACGCAGCGAAGTATGAATAAGCTATATGACACTTTCGTGACAAACGGATTATTCAAAGGACATTATCTGCATGATTTCTATACGAAGAACAGGGTGTATAGTGTATTCCCAACTGCACACCCTCATAGTCGGGTATCTCCGTATTTTTTTAATAATATCCTTTAGCTGCGTGGGTTCGTTAATCCGAAAATCACGCGATATCGTCTAAATCCTTCATTTAGCGATGTTTCGATTATATGACAATTGAGTGAAAAGCAACGGTTTTGGTGCACCTTTTTCGCTCAAAAAACGCACCAAAATAATAATATGATACAAATACAGTGCAGCGTACTATTGCCCGGTGGACAACCAGGAACGGAAGGCTTCTCGTTCTTCCTCAGTGGCCCGACTCCAGACGGACTTCAGCTGCTCCAACGACGATGCAGCCGCCTCCACCTGTGCCACCGGTACCTGATCGCTTTCAAATTCGTAGACCGGAGTCACTGCGGACTTTAACTCTGTGAGGAACGTTCTGGGGCGGCTCAGTTCTTGCGAAGCCTCGATTTCGGTTCCGGTTTTCGCATCAATCACACTGAACTCCGGTGCTTCGGCGAACGTCTTGGCCGCTTCCAAATTGGACTGCTTCGGATTCACCACTTTATAGGTTTTGCCCGCCTCCGCCTTAAAGGTGACCTTGGCCGGTCTGGAAACCACTTTCTCGTGTTCATCCGCACTCACGTTGAACAGATCAGAATACGCCAGCAGCAGAACCCGTTGGCCGGCGTCCACACGATAGGTGATCTCCTGCCCGATAAACCCCTCATGCACTTCATCGTTATCAACGTATTTGATCAGCACCGTTCCGGAAGATGTCACCAGCGCGGTGTTGGTCTCCGGGCCCTGATAGGCCACCTGCACCTGTTGATTGGCGCAACTCGTCAGGAATGTCACAGTGGAAAGAGTCGCGAAAAGGTAAGTTGAGAAACGCTTCATTTGGGAATCCTTAGTTCTGATCAGCCAGCCCGCACCATATTACAAAATAATGACATTGGAGTGACAATACCTGAAACAATTACATCAGCCTAACAGCAGCTTGACACCCACCAGTAGCAACAGGCCGGCAAAGATCTTTTTGAGGGTGGCCGCCGGCAATCGATGCGCCAGGCGCGCGCCCACCAGGGCGAACAGCACACTGGTGACCGCGATACCCAATAACGCCGGCAGATAAACATAGCCCAGACTGTATTCGGGTACGGGTTTATCCCACCCGGCCAGAACAAAGCCCAGGCTGCCGGCCAGGGCGATGGGCATGCCGCCAGCCGCAGAAGTCGCCACCGCCTGCTGCATTTTGACGTTACACCAGGTGAGAAACGGCACGCTGAGAGATCCTCCGCCGATGCCGAAAATGGCAGACACCGCGCCGATGATGCCACCGGTCAGGGACAAGCCAAGCGCGCCTGGCAGCTCACGGGAACCCCGGGGTTTGACGCCGGAAGCCATCTGAATGGCGATCAGTATGGCGAACACACCAAAGAGAATCTGTAACAGGCGACCGTGAATGACATCCGCCAGTTTAGCCCCCAGGAATGCCCCCACGGCGAGGCCCAGTGCATACCAGGTGAGGATCGGCCACAGCACCGCACCTTTCCTGTGATGCTGATACACGGAACCAAAGGAAGTGAGGATGATGGTGGCCAGGGAGGTGCCCACCGCCATGTGGGTCAGCACCTCCGGAGGAAAGCCAAGCAGGCTGAAAGAATAAATCAGAACCGGGACAATGATCAGTCCCCCGCCGACACCCAACAAGCCAGCGGCAAGCCCCGCCATCACACCGAGGGCGGGGTAAATCAGGAACTCCATTAGCCGCTGAAACCGTAGCTCATCAGACGTTGATAGCGTTCCACCATCAGGGTTTCTTCGTCTTTGGCGGTCAGTCGCTCCAGGTTCTCAATGAGCGAGGCCTTCAGCGAATCGGCAATGGCGTCGTGGTTGCGATGACCACCACCCAGGGGCTCAGGAATGATCTGGTCCACCAGGCCCAGCTCATGCAGGCGCTTGGCGGTGAGGCCCATGGCTTCCGCCGCTTCGGACGCGTACTCCGCGCTCTTCCACAGAATGGAAGCACAGCCTTCGGGGGAGATCACCGAATAGGTGCTGTACTGCAGCATCTGCAGGTGATCGCACACACCGATGGCCAAGGCGCCACCGGAGCCACCCTCACCGATGACGGTGGCAATGATCGGGGTGCGCAGGCTGGCCATTACGGCCAGGTTACGGGCAATGGCCTCACTTTGACCGCGCTCCTCCGCTTCGATGCCGGGATAGGCTCCCGGGGTATCGATAAAGGTCAGCAACGGCATTTTGAAGCGCTCCGCCATGTGCATGAGGCGCATGGCTTTGCGGTAACCTTCCGGTTGCGGCATGCCGAAGTTGCGCCGTACTTTCTCTTTTACATCGCGGCCTTTCTGATGGCCGATGATCATCACCGGCTTGCCATCCAACCGGGCGACACCGCCCACAATGGCTTTGTCGTCGCCGAAGGTACGGTCACCGTGCAATTCATCAAATTCTGTGAAAATCCGCTTCACGTAATCCAGCGTATAAGGACGCTTTGGATGACGGGCCAATTGGGCGATCTGCCAGGACGACAGGTTGGAGAAAATGGATTCCGTCAGCGACAGGCTCTTGTCCTTGAGCTGCTTCACTTCGCTGGTAATGTTCAATGCAGCACCATTGCCCATGCTGCTCAATTCTTCAATCTTGGATTCCAGTTCGGCAATCGGTTGTTCGAAATCCAGATAGTTAGGATTCATAAAGCTCTGATCCTGTTTAATTGTTATCGGCGACGTGCCTGTGAGTATCTTTCAGGGCAATACCTTACGTGATGCCCTGCCCGGTGTCGAGATTTAGGCAAAGGGAGCGTCATCGATTTTGTGGCAAAATGTTATGGAAGAATCTCAGCGATACAAAACCGTTAAGGCGCGTTCACCGCACAGCTGTTCTAATTGCTTTATCAATTCAGCCTTGGGGGAGATACGCCACTCATCCCCCAGGTACAAACGCCCTTTGGCGCCGGGGCGGGAATACTGAACCCGAACTTTGCAGCCCCCTTCCCGATAGGGCGCCAGAGCGGATTGCAGTTTCTGGCTGAAATCCGGACCCAACGCGGTCTGCCCAATATCCAGACTGATCAGGCGGGCGTAGTTTTCCCGCGCCTGGGCGATACCGAACACCTTGCGGGTCACCATTTTGAGGCCGCCGGAGTAGTCGTCAATACTGACCTCCCCTTCCACCACCAACACCGCATCCTTGACCAGTTGATCCTTATACTCTTCATAGGTGTCGGAGAAAATGGAGATTTCAAGGCGGCCGCTCTTGTCATCCAGGGTCAGGAACGCCATTTTGTCGCCGCGTTTGTTCTTCATCACCCGCTGGGCGATCACCAGTCCCGCCACAATGGTTCGGGATTCCCGGCTGCTGCCCGGCTTGACGTCGGCGATGCGACTGGTGACGAAGTGGGAAATCTCCTCCAGGTACTGATCAATGGGATGGCCGGTCAAATACAGTCCCAGCGTATCCTTTTCACCGTTCAGGCGCTCATCATCACTCCAGGGTTTCACCCGCGCCCATTCCGGTTCCGGCCGCTCTTCCTCTTCCACCGCGCCGAACATGTCCATGATGCCCAGGTCCTGGTTCTTGCTTTCCTGCTCCGCGTAACGCATGGCCTCTTCCAGGCTGGCCATAAGGGTAGCGCGATCCGGTCCCAGTTTGTCTAGGGCACCGGCGCGAATCAACGCCTCCATGGAACGCCGATTGAGCTTTTTCATATCCAGGCGGCGGCAGAACTCAAACAGGTTTTTAAAGGGTTTGCCGTCTTCGCGCCCTTCCAGAATTGCCTCGATGGGGCCTTCCCCCAACCCTTTGATGGCCCCCAGGCCGTAGACAATCTGTTGCTGCTCATCGACGGTGAACTTGTATTCACTGACGTTCACATCCGGCGACACGATGGCCAGCTTCATGCGACGACACTCGTCGATCAGGGTCACCACCTTGTCGGTGTTGTGCATATCCGCCGACAGCACCGCTGCCATAAAGCCGGCCGGGTAATGGGCTTTCAACCAGGCGGTCTGGTACGACACCAGGGCGTAGGCGGCGGAGTGGGATTTGTTAAACCCGTACTTGGCAAACTCTTCCATGGTGTCGAAGATCTCACCGGAGAGTTTGGGGTCGATCCCGTTCTTGGCGGCGCCGTCCACAAACAGCCCCCGCTGCTGGGCCATGACGTCGGCTTTTTTCTTACCCATGGCCCGGCGTAGCAGGTCCGCACCGCCCAGAGTGAAATCCGCCAACACCTGGGGAATCAGCATGACCTGTTCCTGATAGAGGATGGTACCGTAGGTGGTGTCCAGGACCGGTTTCAGATCAGGATGAGGGTAATCCACTTTCTGACGGCCGTGCTTACGGGCGATAAAATCATCCACCATGCCCGATCCCAAAGGCCCTGGGCGGAACAACGCCACCAGTGCCACGATGTCTTCAAAGGTGCTGGGCTTCAGGCGTTTGATCAGGTCTTTCATACCGCGGGATTCCAACTGGAACACGGCGGTGGTTTCCGCTTTTTGCAGCAGGTCGAAAGAGGCCTGATCATCCAGCGGAATGCGATCGATATCCACCGGTGGCTTGCCCTGCTTCGCCAGCATGGGGTTGATGGTTTTCAACGCCCAGTCGACGATGGTCAGGGTACGCAGCCCCAGGAAGTCGAACTTCACCAGGCCGGCGGCTTCCACGTCATCCTTGTCGAACTGGGTCACCAGGTTGTTGCCCTGCTCATCGCAATAGAGGGGCACGTAATCGGTCAATGCGGACGGTGCAATCACCACACCTCCGGCGTGCTTGCCCACATTGCGGGTGATGCCTTCCAGCTTGAGGGCCATGTCCAGCAGCTCGCGGATTTCCTCATCCCGGTCGTACAGCTCCTGCAGCTGCGGCTCCTGCTCCATGGCCTTGCTCAGGGTCATGCCCACTTCGAACGGAATCAGCTTGGCGATCCGATCCACAAAACCGTAGGAACGCCCCTGCACCCGCCCCACATCCCGCACCACCGCCTTGGCGGCCATGGAACCAAAAGTGATGATCTGGCTCACCGCATTTCGACCGTACTTTTCGGCCACGTAATCAATAACCCGATCCCGTCCGTCCATGCAGAAGTCGACGTCAAAGTCGGGCATGGAAACCCGCTCGGGATTCAAAAAGCGCTCGAACAGAAGGTCGTATTCCAGCGGGTCCAGGTCGGTGATCTTGAGCACATAAGCCACCAACGAACCGGCACCGGAACCCCGCCCCGGCCCCACCGGTACGCCGTTGTTTTTGGCCCACTGGATGAAGTCCGCCACGATCAGGAAGTAGCCGGGGAAACCCATCTGGATGATCACATCCAGCTCCACCTGCAAACGTTCATCATAGGGTTTGCGGATCTCGGCAAAGTCCGGGGCATTCACATCAAACAGAAAGGCAAGGCGCTCTTCCAACCCCTTTCTGGATTCGGCAATGATGAAGTCATCCAGGGTCATGCCGTCCGGCACTGGATAATCTGGCAGATAATAGGTGCCCAGGGGAATCTCAAAACTGCACCGGCGGGCAATTTCCAGTGTGTTCTCAATGGCCTCGGGAATATCCTGGAACAATTCCCACATTTCCTCCGGCGACTTCAGGTACTGCTCTTCGCTGTAACGCTGCTCCCGGCTGGGGTCTTCCAGGGTCCAGCCCTCATAAATGCAGACCCGCACTTCGTGGGCTTCAAAGTCTTCCCGCTTGAGAAAGCGAACATCGTTGGTGGCCACCACAGGACAGTCGGTTTTATAGGCCAGCTCCACCGCCAGATGCAGGTAGGTTTCGTCATCCTGTCGCCCGGTGCGTTGCAGCTCCAGATAAAATGAATCGGGGAACAGACGGTTGTACTCCTGCACCAGCTCCAATGCCCGCTCCTGCTTGCCGCTCAGGAGTGCTCGGCCGATTTCGGCCTGCTTGCCGCCGGAAAGGCAAATCAAACCTTCGGTTTTCTGGCTCAGGTAATCCCGGGAGATGATCGCTTTATCGAGTTTTTGTCCATGCAGATAGGACTCGGACACCAGCTCGGTCAGATTGCGGTAACCCTGCAGGCTTTTTGCCAGCAACACCACTTGTGAAGGCGGCTCGTCGGGCTGGACGGACTCAATCAAGACATCGGCGCCATAAATGGGTTTGATGCCCGCGTCCATGGTGGCGCGCTGAAATTTCACCAACGCGAACATGTTGCAGAAGTCGGTGAGAGCCAATGCCGGCATGGCCATTTCGGAGCACTGCTTGGCCAACGGTTTGATTCGAACCAACCCATCCACCAGTGAATATTCGGAATGAACGCGCAAATGTACGAATGGCTGAGTCATGTCAGAACACCTGAAGTGGATTACGGAATCAGGTCAATAACCTGGCTACCGGGCCGAACGTTCGGCGATGAATGTCGGTGGGGCCCAGTTTCTGCAGGGCCTCCATGTGCACTTTGGTGGGGTAGCCCTTGTGCTTGGCGAAACCGTAACCAGGGTACACCAATTCCAGACGGTCCATTTCCCGATCGCGGGTGACTTTCGCCAGAATCGAAGCAGCACTGATGCAAGGCTCGGTCAGGTCGCCCTTCACGATGGCCTGGCTGGGACAAGGGAGCTTTGGACAACGGTTACCATCCACCAATGCAAATTCCGCCTGGGGTGAAAGCTGCTCCACCGCGCGCTGCATGGCCAACATACTGGCATGAAGGATATTCAGCGAATCAATCTCTTCCACCTCGGCTCGGCCAATCGCCCAGGCCAAGGCATCGCGCTGAATAATATCGAACAGTTGATCCCGCTTCTTCTCGGTGAGTTTTTTGGAATCCGTGAGCCCGGCAATCGGTTTGGCGGGATTGAGGATCACTGCGGCGGCCACCACGGCACCGGCCAATGGGCCACGCCCCACTTCATCCACACCAGCAACGAGCTTCCCCTGGGAAAAATTCATTTCACCCTGCATCCACCACCCCCTGGCGGACGCAGGAATCCTTTCCGGAAAGCAATTCCACAATGGCCTGGGCAGCCTGTTCACTGGCGTTCAGATTCAGCTGCTCATGGATTTCACCGAAACGGGCCTGCATGGTTTTGCAGCGTTCCGGATCCTGCATCAGGCTGTACAACTCCCGTGCCAGGGTTTCCGGAGTCGCCGCTTCCTGCAAAAATTCGGGGGCAATTTCCTCGTCCGCCAGCAGGTTTGGCAATGCGATAAATTTGTTCTTCACCAAAGGGGAGAAAATCGCGTGGGACAGGGCACCCCAGCGGTAGGCCACCACCAGAGGACGCTTCAGCAACATGGCTTCCAGGGTAATGGTGCCAGAGGTGGCCAGCACAAAATCCGCCCCCGCCATTACTTCACGGGCATGGCCGTCCACCAGTTTGATTGGCAGTTCCGCATCGAATTGCAACAGCTGCATCTCGAACTGCTGGCGACGCTGCTCATTGGCCAGCGGCACGATGAACTTCACCTGGGGGCACATGATATGCACCATGCGCATGGTTTCCAGAAACAGGGGTGCCATGTATTTGAGCTCACCACCACGGCTGCCCGGCAATACCGCCACCACCTTGTCGGCAGGGGCGTATTCCCAATAACGTTTGGCCCGATCGTGATCAATACTCTGGTCAATGTCCGTCGCAAACGGGTGACCGACAAATTTGACCGGCATGTCGAAGCGCTGATAGAAGTCCGCCTCAAACGGCAGCAGGGTCAGCATCAAATCCACATCCCGGCGAATTTTGAACACCCGCTTTTGCCGCCAGGCCCACACAGTGGGCGACACATAATGGGCGGTCTTCACGCCGTGGCGTTTCAGGTATCCTTCCAAAGGCAGATTGAAATCCGGTGAATCGATGCCGATAAACAGATCAATTTTTTCATCAAGGAAACGTTGCTTGAGGGTTTTGCGGATACGCAGCAGTTCACGCAACCTGCCCAGCACCGCGAACAGCCCCATGACACTGAGGCGGTCAATGGGGAACAGGGTTTCGCACCCGGCCTGAATCATTGCCGGCCCACCGATGCCAAAGATCTTGGCGTTGGGCCAATAGGCTTTGAGAGACCGGATCAGGCCAGCACCCAGCTGGTCACCCGACATCTCTCCAGCGACAATACCAATGGTGATGTCTGCGTGATCCGGCGTGGACATAATGCTCCCAGGCTTAACGGGCTATTCCGCGATTGGAGGTTTTGATGGAGTCCAGAAACAGCTGCAGATACTGATCCTCTGGCTTGGCCTCCAATTGCGCCAACGCCTGCTCCAGTTTCAACCCGCGCATGTAGACCGTCTTGTAAGCATCTTTGAGCAGAGACATGGTTTCTTTACTGAATTTGCGCCGACGCATGCCTTCAAAGTTCATCCCTGCGGGTCGAGCGGGGTTACCGGCCACCATCATGAAAGCCGGTACGTCCTTACCGGTGAGAGCACCCATGCCGAGCATGGCATACGGGCCCACATGACAGAACTGATGAGCCCCGGAAAAGCCGGCAAAGATAACATCATGGGCGACATGGACATGGCCGGCCATGGTGGCATTGTTGGCAAATATATTATCGTTACCGATGACACAATCGTGAGCCACATGTACGTAAGACATCACTAAATTGCGGTTGCCGATGCGGGTCACACCCTCATCCTGCACGGTACCCCGGTGGATGGTGCAGCACTCACGGAAATGGTTGTCGTCACCGATTTCCAGGCTGGTGGGTTCACCTTTGTACTTTTTGTCCTGGCAGTCTTCCCCGATGGAGGCAAACTGAAAAATACGATTACGCTTGCCAATCCGGGTAGGGCCTTTGATACAGGCGTGGGAGTGGATGACCGTGCCGGAGTCCACGGTGACACCCGGACCAATATAGGTAAACGGGCCAACCTCCACATCAGAGGCCAGCTCAGCTTTTGGATCAACGACTGCTTGTGGATGGATCAATCTATAAATCCCTTTCAGCACAGGTTATGTCGGAAACGGCGACTTCCTCGCCATCAACCGTCGCCACGGCATGGAACTTCCAGATAGTACGTTTTCTGGTTTTAATAGTCGCTCGAATTTTTAACTGTTCCCCCGGCACCACCGAACGGCGGAACTTGGTCTTGTCGACAGAGGCCACCACGTACACCTTGTTGGCTTCCGCCTTCTGACCCACGGTCTTGAACGCCAGCAATCCTGCAGTCTGGGCCATGGCCTCAATGATCAACACCCCGGGGAAGATGGGATTGTCCGGAAAATGGCCTTCGAACACGGGTTCGTTGTTGGAGATGCCCCGTACAGCAACGATGTACTCCCCTTCCACCAGCTCCAGCACCCGGTCCACCTGCAGGAAGGGGGCTCTGTGTGGGAGAATTTCCTTGATTTCGTTAATATTCATCATAGTTCAAACGGTAGGATTTATCTCATTGTAAATCACTAGCTTATGGACATTCCAGCCACAAATCACGTCCATTAACGTAACACGATATGTCTTACTTGCTGCTGACCAGCAGTGATTTAAGCTGCTTTTCCAGGCGGCTGATCCGGCGGGCCATGTCGTCCAGGCTGCGAAAGCGGGCTGCATTTTTCCGCCACTCAGCGGTTTTGGACATGGCAGTACCGGATGAATATGACCCCGGCTCAGCGATGCTCTTGGTGATGGCGCTGCGCATGGTGAGATGAACCCGGTCGGCGATCTCCAGGTGACCGGCAATGCCCACGGCCCCCGCAATCGTGCAGTATTTGCCGATACGCGTGCTGCCGGCAATGCCGGTACAACCCGCAATGGCGGTTCCCTCACCAATTTCCACGTTGTGTGCTATCTGGATCTGGTTATCCATGATGACCCCATTACCAATCAAGGTATCCTGAATAGCCCCACGGTCGATGGTGGTATTGGCACCCACTTCAACATCATTACCAATGGTCACCCCACCCAGCTGGGCGATTTTTTTCCATTGCCCGGCTTCGTTGGCAAAGCCGAAGCCGTCCGCTCCAATCACCACACCGCCATGGAAGGTGCAACGATCACCCACGGTCACACCGTGATACAGGGTCACGTTGGCGTGGAACAGGCAATCGTTGCCGATTCGGCTGTGGGGGCCAATCACCGAACCGGCCCCCACTTCCACATTGTCACCCAGCTGAACGCCGGCTTCGATCACGGCTTTTGGCCCAATACGACAGCCAGCCCCCATCACCACTCCGTCCGCCACATAGGCACTGGGATGGACACCCGCCGCCGGCCGCGGACGACGGTCGAAAAAGTGGGATACCCGGGAGTACACCAGATAGGGATTATCCGTCAGCAGCGCTGCCACCGGGCATTCGTCTGCGAACCGGGGTTGCAGGATAACCGCCGTGGCGCCCGTGGTTGCGAGCTGGCTGCGATACAGGGGGTTCGCCAGAAAACTGAGCTGACCACTTTGAGCCGCCGCCAGAGTGGCCATACCCTTCACTTCCAGGGCTGGGTCCCCTTGCAGCTCGACCCCCAATGCCTGGGCCAGTTCACCCAAAGGCCAGGCATCCCGCACCGCAACACTTTTCATGGCTGATTAATCTTTAATGCTGTTCATTTTGGTGACCACCAAGTCCGTGATGTCGAGGCTGGGGTTAAGATCCAGCACCGCTTCACGTCGCAATACCATATCGATTTTCTGCTCAGCAATGATCTGCTTCATGGCCTGCTGGAATTTGGGCAACATGGATTCCACCACCTGACGCTGGTCAGCCTGACCGCTTTGCTTCAGTTGCTGCTCCTTGAACTTCAGTTCCTGGGCAATTTCCATCAGCTCTTTTTCCAGTTTATGACGCTCATCAGTGGACATCACCGCACCGTCTTTCTGAATTCGGTCCTGCAGTTTTTTCCCTTTCATGTTCAGGGCTTCCAGGCCGGCTTTCTCTTTCTCGAACTCGCCCTTCAGCTTTTCGATTTTGATTTTGCCTTCTTCAGTGGACATCACGGCACGCAATACATCCACGGTGACAATCTTGGGTGTTTCGGCCGCCATCAGAGTTTGGGCCATGAACAATCCTACCAGCACTACCAGAAACTTTTTCACTATAAACCTCATTACCTGCGTGTGTTCTTTATTAGAAAGGCTGCCCCAGAGAGAACTGGAACGCCTGTATATCATCACCGGGCTGGTCGTTAAAGGCTTTGGACAAGCTGAACGATAACGGACCGATACCGGTAATCCAGGACAGGGCAATACCCGCCGACATGCGTATTTCATCCACTTCGAAACCATATTCCTCTTTGCGATGAGTATCAAACACGTTACCCGCGTCAATGAAGAGCAGGGTACGGAAGGAGCGGTTGTCCTTCACAAAGGGCATGGGGAAAATGAATTCTGCACTGCCTTCCACCAGCAGGTTACCACCAATGGCCCTTGGATCGCCAAAATCATAGGCAGACTGGATTTCGCGAGGCCCCAGGGACCGATCCTCATAACCGCGGATGGAACCAAAACCGCCGGCGTAATAGTTCTCATAGAACGGTGGCGTATCATCCGCTCCATAGGCATCCATATAGCCCAGCTCCGAGCGCAGCCGCAAGGTCCAGTCCTGGGTCAGCGGGAAGTACTTCTGCGACTGGAATGTGGACTTGAAATACTCCAGGTCACTGCCGGGCGACGTCACCTGCAGGGACACGCTATGGGAGGAGCCCCTGGTGGCGAACACCCCACGGTTCAAGGTGCTGATGCTCCAGCTGCCAGTAAGCGGGAAGTTGGTGAACTTGTCCGACTGGGTATACTCGCCATTGATATTGGCCTCATAGAGGTCATAGCCCACCAGTTCCCACACCTGAATCGGGGAGCGTTGGCTGGCGTACACCGTGACATTCTCAAAGCCAATGCCAAAGCTCAGTCGGGAGATGTCGCTGGTGGGGTAACCAAAGGTCAGGTTGCCACCAAAGCGATCCGAGGCCCAGTTGGAGATAACGTCGTCTTCACTGATGTCGGTCTGTTGATAGAACAGTGAAAAGCCCCGGGAAACGCCGTCAATGGTGTAATAGGGATCAAGGAAGGAGAAGCTGACGCTGTCCCGGATATCGCTGCGGTTGGCGGCAATGCTGACCCGGTTACCGGTACCCAGGAAGTTGGTCTGGGACAGGTTGGCACCGAACACAAAGCCGGTGCCCTGCTGATAGCCCACACTGGCACCGATGGAGCCGGAAGGTTGCTCTTCCACAGAATAATTGACGTCCACCTGATCATCTTCGCCAGGAACACGAGGGGTTTCCACCGTCACCCCCTTGAAGAAGCCCAGTCGTTCCAATCTCACCTTGGAGTTCTCGATCAACTGGCCCGAGGCCCAGGCGCCTTCCATCTGCCGCATTTCCCGGCGCAGAACCTCATCCCGGGTTTTAGTATTGCCGAAGAAATTGATGCGACGCACATACACCCGGGTACCGGCGTCCACATAAAAGGTCACATCCACCGTGTTGTCACCGTTCTGTGACAACGAGGGTACGCCATTGACGTTGGCGAAGGTATAACCTTCATTACCGAGACGCTTGGAAATCAGCTCATTGGAGGTGGTCACCAGGGCACGGGAGAACGTCTGCCCCGGCTGCAGCAGGATGAGTCGGCGCAACTCCGCCTCAGGCACCTTGAGATCACCGGTGAGTTTCACTTCATTGACGGTAAAGCGTTCCCCTTCCGAGACGTTCACTGTGATGTAGACTTCCGATTTTTCCGGGGTTACGGAAACCTGAGTGGATTCCACCCGGAAATTCACGTAGCCGCGGTCCTGATAGTAGGAAGACAACTTTTCCAGGTCGCCGGACAATTTCTCGCGGGAGTATTTATCGTCGCCTTTGAAAAAGGAAAACATGTGGGATTCCTTGAGGTCGAACTCCTCCACCAACAGCTCATCGGGGAACACGGTGTTGCCAACAATGTTCACTCCGGAAATGGTGGCTACATCCCCTTCTTTAATGGTGATATGGATCGCCACCCGGTTACGGGGCAAGGGCTTCACCACCGGGTCCACCCGGGCGCCATAGCGGCCCTGGGCAATATACTGGCGCTCCAACTCGACTTTGAGCCGGTCCAGGGTCACCCGTTGGAACACGCTGCCCTCGCTGAGGCCGGCCTGGGACAGGCCTTCCATCAGGTTTTCGGTTTCAATGGATTTGTTGCCTTCCAGCTCGATGCTGGCGATAGAGGGACGCTCGCTGACCTGAACGATGAGGATATCCTCATCCCGCAGCAGATTGATGTCCTGGAAATTGCCGGTCTTGAACAGGATGCGGGCGGAACGGGCCAGCACATTGTCATTCACCTCATCCCCCACCCGTAACGGCAATACATTAAATACTGCACCGGCGGAAATACGTTGCAATCCTTCTATTCGAATATCTTTTATGACGAAGGAGTCTGCTGTCGCTGCGTTTGCCACAATGGCCACCCACAACAACAGCACAAAACGGGTAATTCGATTCATTTAACGCTCAAGTCCGCAGGAAAATCAATTGGTCCTAAAAAGGCGGGATCAAAGCCCCATAATATCGTTGTAAAATGCAAGTCCCATAAACATGACCAGCAAGCCGAGCCCCAGGCTGTTTCCCAACGCTTGGGCTTTCTCCGATACCGGGCTTCCTTTAACCATTTCAACGAGATAGTACATTAAATGCCCGCCGTCCAAAACGGGAATGGGCAGCAAATTTAACACTCCAAGGCTGATACTTAAATAGGCCATGAAGCTGAGGAACGATTCCAGACCGTAACTGGCGCTGTCTCCGGCCACTTTGGCAATGGTGATGGGCCCACTCAGATTATCCAGCGATATTTTCCCGGTCACCATTTTGGCAATGGAGAGTACGGTTAGTTCAATCCGGGACCAGGCGTAGGCCACCGACTTACCCACTGCCGCCAGCGGGCCGTATTCCAGCTTGCGCACCATAAAGTCCGGCAAGGTGGAATATTCCGGTGAGTTGGCTGCGCCAATCTGCCCAAAGGCCTCACCGTCTTCCCCCGTCACCCGTTCCGGTGTGATCCGCAACGGTACCGGTTTGCCTGCGCGCTCCACCAGCACATCCATGGTGATACCGGGGTTCTGGCGGATCAGTTCCACCCACTCGTCCCAGGTTTGAATCTCCACGTCGTTGACCGACAGCACGTGATCCCCGGGCTGCATACCCTGCTGCTGGGCGGCGCGACCTTCCACCAGCTCACCCACCACCGGGGGAATCGCCGGAAAGTAGGGCTCCATTCCCAGCAATTTCAGAGGATGGGTTTTTTCTTGGCCCTGCATCCAGTTCTGCAGGTCAAGTACACGATCCACGGTCACGCTGCTGCCGTCGGGGCGAACACTGAAACGAACCTGCACGCTTTCGCCAATGCGGGCAATCAGCGCCATGGTGACATCATCCCAGCTTTCGGTGGCTTCGCCATCCACGGCCACAATCTCGTCCATGGTCTGGAAGCCGGCGGCTTCAGCCTGACTGCCGGGCTTCACATCACCAACGTAAGGTACCAGGGAACTCACGCCGGAAACAAACAGCATCCAATACAGGAGCACCGCAAAAAACAAGTTCACCAGCGGACCGGCAGAAACGATGGCAAAACGCTGGAATACCGATTTGTGGGCAAAGGAGAATTGTTTTTGGTGGTCACTGACGTCGCTGCCGGGTTCACCCAGCATTTTGACAAAGCCGCCCAGGGGCAAGGCGGCCACCACGAATTCTGTGCCGTGACGATCGGTCCATTTTGCCAGTGGCTGGCCAAACCCGATGGAAAAGCGCAGCACCCGGACGCCACAGCGGCGGGCCACCCAGAAATGACCGTACTCGTGGACAAAGATGAGCAATCCAAGCGTGACCACAAAGGCCAGTAGAGTTTGCAAAAAATCGAACAATTGAGCCTCTATCTTGTTGTTGTTTCAACCGTACCGGATTAGGTTTTTCGAACGCCAATGTGCTCTTGAGCCAGCCTCCGGGCCTCTTCATCCGCCCTTAGGATAGTATCAATATCCACTGCGTCCACCAATGGGCATCGCTCCAGCACCGTTTCGATCACCGCCGGAATATCCGTGAATCGGGCAGCCCCCTGCAGGAACGCATCCACCATCACTTCATTCACCGCATTCAGTACCACTGACGCTGTCTGGCCGGCCTCCATGGCTTCCCGCGCCAATCGCAGACAGGGAAAGCGGGATTCATCCGGCGCCTGGAAATCCAACTGCGCCACCTTGACCAAATCCAACGGCTCCACGCCGGACACCAGGCGCCCGGGCCAACCGAGACCATAGGCTATGGGGGTTCTCATGTCCGGGTTACCCATTTGCGCCAACACAGAGCCATCCACATATTGCACCATGGAGTGGATGACGCTCTGTGGGTGCACCACCACCTGCACCTGATCGGTAGCGGCGGAGAACAGCCAACAAGCCTCAATAAACTCCAGGCCCTTGTTCATCATGGTGGCCGAATCCACCGATATCTTCCGGCCCATGTCCCAGTTGGGATGGGCGCAGGCCTGATCCGGCGTCACCCCGGCAAACTGATCCAGGGGCAACGTGCGAAACGGCCCACCGGAGCCGGTCAGGAGAATCCGCTCGACCCCCCGACGTTGCAGGCCGGCCGAAAAATCCGCCGGCATACACTGGAAAATAGCATTGTGCTCACTGTCGATGGGCAACAGCTGGGCCCCGCTTTCCTGGACCGCGGACATAAACAACTGCCCACTCATCACCAGAGATTCCTTGTTGGCCAGCAGGATGCGCTTGCCGGCCTTCACCGCTGCCAGGGTAGGCAACAGACCGGCCGCTCCCACAATGGCCGCCATCACCTGCTGCACGGCCGGATGCTCAGCAACGGCAATCAACCCCGCCGTGCCCGCCAGGACCTCAGTATCAGACCCGGTACCACGCAATCGGTTCCGCAACGCCTCCGCCGCGGACTCTTCACGCAATACGGCGAAGCGGGGGCGAAACTTAACCACTTGCTGGAACAAGGCCTCTGAATTGCGGTTGGCAGTGAGTGCAAAAGCACGATAGCGCTCAGGGTGACGACTGATGACGTCCAGCGTACTGAGCCCGATGGACCCGGTACTGCCAAGAACGGTTATATTTTGCACTGGGCTCATGAAGGCACCTTTACTTGAAAGCGCCGAGTAGCAGCATACCTGCTGAAAACAGGGGTACCGCGGCCGTAATGCTGTCGATGCGATCCAGAATACCACCGTGCCCAGGCAGGATCTGACTGCTGTCTTTGATGCCCCGATGACGCTTGAACATGCTCTCGGCCAAATCCCCGAATACCGAGCCCAGCACCGCCACCAGACTCACCAGCAGGAACCAGGCCAGGCTGACCGTGCTGAGGGCCTGGGTCTGAGTCGCCACCAGAATGGCAATCAGCGCGGTCAGTGCGAGCCCTCCGAGCAAGCCCTCTATGGTCTTACCAGGACTGACGGCGGGGGCCAGCTTATGCTTACCAAAGGCACGACCGGCGAAATAGGCTCCGGTGTCCGCACCCCATACCAATAGAAAAGCATACAACAACCACCAGGAGCCACCTTCCTGGCGATGCAACACCAACAGGCCCCACCAGGCAGGTAACAGCAGCAGCAAACCGATAGCGCCCTGTACCCCACGGGAGGACCAGAGCGATACTTTGGCGGGATAGGCTCGCACCAGCGCCACAGCCAGGGACCACCAGATCACCGCCAGGGCGAGCACCAGGTCCAGTTCGATCCAATATTCCAGCGCCAGCCCTGCCACCACCAATGCGGCATAGCCAAAGCGGGCGGGCTGCTCTTCCAGCCCCATGATGTTGGCCCATTCCCAGGCTGCCACCGCGACCGGGATCACCATCACCAGGGCGAACCAAGGGGTTGGTAAATAAAAAATTGCCCCAAGAACCAGGGGCAACAAAACCAGTGCTGTTATTATTCTTTGTTTCAGCATCTATTGTTGGCTCGCTTCTACTTGTTCACTGGTGCGACCAAAGCGTCGTTGGCGCCGCTGGTAATCCGCAAACGCCTGCTCCAGGGCCGACTTATCGAAGTCAGGCCAGAACAGATCGGTGAAATACAGTTCAGAATAGGCAATCTGCCAGAGCAGAAAGTTGCTGATGCGATTGTCGCCCCCAGTGCGAATACACAGATCCGGCGGAGGCAGATCCCCCAGCGCAACCTGGCTTTGCATGCGCTCCGGTGTGATGTCCTCGGGCTCCAGCGCACCGGACTTCACCTGCTGTGCCAACTGCCGGGCGGCGTTGGTAATGTCCCACTGGCCGCCGTAGTTCACCGCCACCGCAAACACCATCTGCCGATTCCCGGCGGTCTGGTCCATGGCCTGCTGCATTTTGCTTCGCAGCTCATCGCTGAAGGCGGACAGGTCGCCGATAAAGATGAGGCGGATACCGTTTTTATGCAGATCCGGTACCTCTTCCGCCAGGGCCTCCAGAAACAGGTTCATCAGTGCGTTGACTTCAGCCTGGGGGCGGCGCCAGTTTTCGCTACTGAAAGCATACACTGTGAGCACTTCCACCCCTGCCCGTGCGCAATTTTCAACGGTGTCGCGAACGGTTTTGGCCCCCTGCTTGTGGCCCTCGACCCCACGCAACCCGCGCTGTTTGGCCCAGCGGTTATTGCCATCCATGATGATCGCCACGTGGCGTGGAACCGGAGACTGGACGCTGTCCAGATCTGGCGCAGAAGATTGTACTTTCACAGTGATCCTCTGGAGTGAAAAACAGACGCGACAGGGGCCGAGCAGCCCCTGCCGGAAAGCAACCTGAACTTAAACTTCCATTAAGTCCGCTTCTTTTTTCTTCAACATCTCTTCAATCAGAGCCACGTACTTGTCCGTCAGCTTCTGAATGTCGTCCTGGCCCTTGCGCTCTTCGTCTTCGCTGATTTCCTTCTCTTTCAGCAAATCCTTCAGGTCACTGTTGGCATCACGACGGATATTGCGAACAGAAACGCGACCCTGCTCGGCTTCGGCCTTGCATATCTTGGCCATTTCCTTACGGGTCTGTTCCGTGAGAGGCGGCATTGGCACACGAATGAGGTCACCATTGCTGCTGGGGTTGAGGCCAAGGTCGGCCTTCATGATGGCTTTTTCAATTTCCGGGATCAGGTGTTTTTCCCAAACACTGATGGCCAGGGTGCGCCCATCTTCAATATTGATATTGGCAACCTGCTTGAGCGGGGTATCCGCCCCATAGTAAGACACCATCACACCGTCCAGAATGCTGGGGTGCGCACGACCGGTACGAATCTTCTTGAAAGCATTAGCCAGCGCTTCAAGAGACTTTTTCATGCGCACTTCAGCATCTTTTTTTATGTCGTCAATCACGGTCTTTATCCTTTTTCGATAAGGGTTCCGTCATCCCCACCCAATGTCACAGTGAGCAGCGAACCCGGTTGGTTCATATTGAACACGCGCACGGGCAGATCATGGTCCCGGCACAAACAGATGGCAGTAAGATCCATGACTCCCAGCTTTTTTTCAAGCACTTCGTCATAGGTGAGGCGCTCGTACTTGATCGCTTCCGGGTTCTTCACCGGGTCGGAATCATAAACACCATCCACCTTGGTCGCCTTGAATACCGCATCCGCCTCCACTTCAATTCCCCGCAAACAGGCGGCAGAATCAGTGGTAAAGAACGGGTTGCCGGTACCGGCGGCAAAGATCACCACATCCCCCAGTTCCAGCTGGCGAATGGACTTACGGCGATCATAATGCTCCACCACACCGCTCATCTGAATGGCGGACATCAGGGTCGTGGAGATATTGGAACGTTCCAGGGCATCCCGCATGGCCAGGCCGTTCATTACCGTGGCCAGCATGCCCATGTGGTCGCCGGATACCCGGTCCAACCCGGCTTTCTGCAGGGCCGCCCCCCGAAACAGGTTGCCTCCCCCGATCACCAATCCGACCTGGACCCCGATCCCTCGCAGCTGACCGATCTCCAATGCCATACGATTCAACACGTTAGGGTCGATACCGAAGTCCATATCACCCATCAGGGCTTCACCGCTGAGCTTCAACAAGATGCGCTTGTACTTGGGCGTACGGTCGGTCGCTGGCATGCAAATACTCCAAAATCAGAAAGCGTTAGTTATCAAAAAGCACCCATGGGGGAGCATGATACCCAGAGAGTATCATGCAGTCCATGAGTGCCTTTTAGAGAGGAGCGAGATTATTTGCGGGCCTGAGCCATTACTTCCGCAGCAAAGTCCACTTCTTCTTTCTCGATGCCTTCGCCCACTTCGATGCGGGTGAAAGAGATCACTTCAGCGCCGGCACCTTTCACCAGCTTACCCACGGTGGTGTCCGGGTCTTTTACGAAAGGCTGGTCTACCAGGCTCACTTCCTTCAGGAACTTGGAAATACGGCCCTGCACCATTTTTTCCACGATGTCGGCAGGCTTGCCGCTTTCTGCTGCCTGGGCTGAGAAAATTTCTTTCTCTTTATCCAGAGTCGCCTGATCCACCTGATCCGGGTTCACCACCAGCGGGTTGGAAGCAGCCACGTGCATGGCAACGTCTTTACCCAGCTCGTCAGTTCCCGCGCTCAGGGACACCAGCACACCGATTTTGCCACTGTGAACATAAGCGGATACCAGACCTTCGCTTTCCACAACGTAGGAGCGACGCACCTGAATGTTCTCACCGATTTTCTGCACCAGGGCAGAGCGGGTGGTCTCAATGGTGTCTTCTCCACCTTCCACCATGGCGGTTTCCAGCAGCTTGGCGATATCGGTCTCTTTGGTATCCAGTACACGGTCAGCAACGCCGTTGGCGAACTTCAGGAAGTTGTCGTCACGGGCCACAAAGTCGGTTTCACTGTTTACTTCCAGCAGGATGCCGGTTTTGCCGTCGGCAGAAACTTTGGCGATTACGATACCTTCAGCAGCCGTACGGCCCGCCTTTTTGGCAGCCTTGGCTTGCCCGGACTTACGCAGGTTATCAATGGCCAGCTCGATATCACCTTCGGTTTCCACCAGGGCTTTTTTGCATTCCATCATGCCCAATCCGGTGCGCTCACGCAGTTCTTTTACCAGGGCGGCAGTCACAGCCATGAGAATTTCCTCTTACCTTGAATGAATTTGGTTGCAGTCTGTTCAGTTGGAAAAAAGGGGGCCGCGCCCCCTTCTTCGATCCGTCACAACAAGTACTGTTATAACGACTATATGTGACGGCTGTTTCGATTAGTTGGCAGCAGGGGCTTCTTCGCTGCTTTCAGCCACTTCTACGAAACCATCGGCTTCCGGAGCACCGCCCTGGGTTTTGGCGTATTCTGCGCCTTCCAGACAGGCATTTGCGATGGACTCAACGTACAGCTGGATGGCCTTGATGGCATCATCGTTACCGGGGATGATGTAGTCCACACCGTCCGGGTCGCTGTTGGTGTCCACAATACCGATTACCGGGATACCCAGCTTGTTGGCTTCGGTGACCGCAATGCGCTCGTGATCCACGTCGATCACAAAAATGGCGTCCGGCAGACCACCCATGTCCTTGATTCCACCCAGGCTGCGCTCCAGCTTTTCCATTTCACGGGTACGCATCAACGCTTCTTTTTTGGTCAGCTTGTCGAAGGTGCCGTCCTGGCTCTGGGTTTCCAGATCTTTCAGGCGACGGATGGACTGGCGAATGGTTTTCCAGTTGGTCAACATACCGCCCAACCAGCGGTGGTTAACATAAGGCATGCCAGCGCGACGAGCCTGCTCCTGGATGATTTTGCTGGCCGCACGCTTGGTGCCGACAAACAGAATTTTGTTTTTGTGGGAGGTCAGTTTGTTAATAAACTGCAGGGCATCATTAAATGCGGGAACGGTCTGTTCCAGGTTGATGATGTGGATCTTGTTACGGGCACCAAAGATGAACTCGCCCATCTTGGGGTTCCAGAAACGGGTCTGGTGACCAAAATGAACACCAGCTTTCAACATTTCACGCATGCTGACTTGCGTAGTCATAATAGACTCCTGAATTTTCAGTGGGTTAAGCCTCCATGTTCCCCATGAATCAACCCCGCTGCCGTGCGGCAAACCGGGCACCCTGATGCATGTGTCGGAACATGTGTGGTTTAGGGTTTAGTTAGAGCGGCGCTTTA
>NZ_RCHN01000046.1 GCF_003671495.1 Ketobacter sp.
CAGTGAGGTCTTGGCCTTCACGCAAGGCTTTGAGGGCGGCTTCTATATCGAAGGTTGGTTTGGTCATAGGTCATTCCTTTTGGTCTAATGATAAAGAAATGACACAGAATTCTGAACACTACCATACCAATCCTAAACCGGCTTTGGCAAATATATCAACACGATTATTCAATGGGTGAGCAAACTTTCCAATGCCGGTAAGCGCTCGATACTTATCGCTATAGATATACAAATACGTGCCTGGCAAAACGTTATGATTATAGACTCCCAAATCAGAATAATTCAGCTCTATACTGACTGTTGGAGTTAGCTGGTAACCTGCATATATTGACCACTGAGAATCTGATTTATCAACCAGGCCACCCGGATACAGACCATCATCGCTGAAATGCGTCCCGCCCCCGTTCACGCCAATATAAAATGGGCTTCCTGATCCAATAGACTCAGATTGCGCCTGACACAACGTAGTCACACCTAAAAAAACCAATAATAAAAACTTGTAATCCATCCTTACCTCTCATGCACACCCTGCTGTCTACAGGTATTGAGCAACTTGCCAGAGCAACCAAAAATCCATCGAGCACAAAGCCAGCCACCTGACCAATATTACTACATCAGATCGATTCCGCTCCATAAAAGGTGTATGACTGATCCTCATTAAGCCCTCCAACAGTCATGAAGCGATACTGCATATGAATTCAGTACTTAGTCGAACAAACCCGATGTCACAATTGGACGAAGATATTTCTGAATCCGGTGAGTTGGCTCAGTCGAGAAAAAAGCGATTACAAGATCACGATCGGGCGATACATAGAGACCTTGTGCGTTCAAGCCAGATTTGAAGAAATCTCCGTCCTCAAAAATTGCATCCCACTGCCGCGCAGCCGTTCTGACCGTCTTGTCACCTAGCCGAGTCATAAAGCGCTGCCCTGAACCCGCGTTTCCTCCCAGGTAAAACTCACGCGTGCGTGGGCTGTTCTGTATTCTGTTAAGCATTTCAGGTGATACGATTTGCTCAGTAGAAGCCTTACTCCAACTGGGTGTATAAAGCATTCCCACACGAGCGAGGTCGCGCAGGTTGGACGATGCCGGTCCATGAACGATGGCAATCCCGTCGGGTGAGAGGTGCATTTGGAGGGGGCCCTCTACACCCATCTTCGACCAAACTCGCGCGTCGAAGAAATCCGACCAGCTCTTTCCCGACACGGCCTCCACTAAAAACACCAACGATTGCGTGGTGGCAGATGAATAGATGTAGCTCTGGCCGGGCTTTTCGACCGACTTGGCATCCAACATTACGTTGAGCATGTATTCAACTTCACCATTGGTCTCTTCGCCAAGTTCTGCCCTGAACATGCGGGAAGTCACCGAGGTTGGGTCGGCGAATTGATCGGCAGAGTCACGAGCATCTAAGCCAGCAGCCATATCCATGGCATCGCCAACCTTAACGTGTTCCCAGGCAGACCCCTTGAACTCGGGAACATAAACGCCCAACGTTTTGGACTCATCGATTAAGCCATCATCTATCAACAGACCCACAGCCATAGAGGCAAGCACTTTCGTTGTGGAGGCCCAGAAATGCGCATCGAGCTCGTGCATCCCTGGATAGGATTCGTAGGCAATCTTGCCTTTGTGAACCACAATAAAGCCTTGAGCGAAACTCCGTGGGTGCGTTAGATAGGCATCAAGGGTCAAAACGCCAAGGTCCGTCTCAACCGGTATTTTTCCAATTTCTGGTACTCGTGCCGTTGGTAGTTGCATGATGGGCTGACGGCGTAGGAGTATCGCAGTCTTATTGGTCTGCGAGGCATGACTATGATACCAAAGTGCAGCTGGTTTAGCTGTGGTTAGGTCAGTCACGGTAAACGTACGGATGTAATTCAGCGTCTCCTTGGCCGACCATCCATCAAAAACTTTCTGAACAGGATCTGGCTGCTGTGCCTGGCAGAGAGAAGACGAAAAAATTAGTGTGACTGAAGTAAGTAGCGAAGTGATTGTTCTCATATGTTTTATCCTGAAACTAGTAAGCTCTCATAACCTTGGTATGAACTTGAGCATGTTAAAGCAATTAACAACCAAATAGATATGAATGTTCGTTCAGTCAATTGAGCTAGTATGCACTCCGTGAGCCGAGCGTGTTTGGCCAAATCAGTTGCATCACTTGCTAAGCATCACGATGGTACATAACATCCGTTCTAATAACATACTTTATACCAGAAAGTACTTCACAGCCTTCATGTGTAATATCGTGTTGGAACACAAGAACCGAACCAGATTTAGGACTGATTTTGATTTCGGGATCAACAAAGAATGCCGTCTCACCTCCCGCGTCTACCTCGTTCAAATATATCAACAACGTATAGTAGCTGCGCTCACTACCATTTCTTATATAGCACCCGTCTGAATGAGGAAGAAATTTCATACCAGGCTTATATCTATAACACCGGAATAACTCGTTCAGACCTATCAATGCTGATCCAAATATAGATCTTGGCAGCTTATCCTCAAGCCTTTCAAATAGGCTAAGTGCATATTCTGGCGAATTGATCATTACCCTTTCATTATTACGGTATTCTGATTTGAAGACCTCGCCTTTAACCGTGGAAATTGGAGCCAGTTTTGGGTTAAGTGAATCGATTTTCTCTATCCACTCGGTACATTCACCAGGGGAAATGACATTATCTAGGGTGAATATGTAAGGTGCTTCAGAATCGAGTTTCATACTTGCTTTTCTTGCATAACACTGAGTTAAGTGACGCCGTGAAGCGGAGCTGGTTAATATGATAATGCTTATTCAGGCCAAACTGCCAGATCTGGTTGTCACATCACTCAAGCGGGTGGTGAAGTTGTTTCGATAAGTCCGATCTGCAGTAAAGATGTGTTGCCCTGGGTATTTCTAATCTCACAAAAGAGAAGGAGAAGTCCAAACATTCAGGTCATACCCGTCAGCAACGGAGCTTCAGTCAAAGATGTAGGTTTCGAATAATGAGTTCACCCTCCCCGTCCTCCCTCAAAAAAGCAAAGCAAACCTACTTAGCCTAATTTTCCACCCGCCCTATATCCAAACCCCCACTTATACCGATAGAATCTATGAATTCCGAAACGCAAGCTGCCCATAACGTATACTTCAATAACAATAAAATTCGGGAAGAGGCCGGCCATGTTCGATCTGGAAGTTTTGCATCGAAGCAAGATTCTGCTGGTGGACGACGATGCCACTAACCTGCGGATTTTGCAGGCGATGCTGAAGAAAGATGGATACCACAACGTCATCACCCTGGATGACCCCACCCGGGTATCCCTGTTGTATAACCAGCAAGCCTATGACCTGATTGCGCTGGACATTCACATGCCGGTGATGAACGGGTTTGATGTGATGGCGGCGCTGGCCGATTCCTATCCCGGTGAATTCATTCCGATCATTGTGCTCACAGCGGATGAAGACAATTACACCCGCGATCTGGCCCTGGCCAGTGGGGCGCGGGATTTTATCCGCAAGCCGTTCAACAATCGCGAGGTGTTGTTGCGCTTTCGCAATCTGCTGGAAACGGTGCATCTGCAGAAGGCCCTCAAACAACAGAACGAGCTGCTGGAAGAGAAAGTCGAGGAGCGCACCCGGCAATTGCATTATTCCCAGGTGAAGTTGATCGAGTGCCTGGGGCGGGCGGCGGAGTTCAAGGATAACGAAACCGGCGCCCATGTTATGCGCATCAGCAAAATGACCGGGGTGGTGGCGCGGGCGCTGGGGTTGCGGCCCCAGGATGTGGAAATGATTGAACAGGCCAGCCCCATGCACGACATCGGCAAGATCGGCATTCCGGATCGGGTGTTGTTGAAGCCGGGCAAGTTGGAAGGGGATGAATGGACCACCATGCAGACCCACGTGTCCCTGGGGGCGCATATTCTGCAAGGGGACGACAACGACTCGGAGTTGCTGAAAGTGGCGGCGGAGATTGCCTTGAATCACCACGAGCGTTGGGACGGCACCGGCTACCCGCGGGGATTGAAAGGGGAGGAGATCCCCCTGTTCACCCGCATCACCAGCGTGTGTGATGTGTTTGACGCGCTGACGTCACGCCGCCCCTATAAAGAGCCCTGGTCGGTGGAGGAGGCGGTGCGCTTTATCGACGATCAGAGCGGGCGCGCTTTTGATCCGACCATTGTGGCCTGTTTCAAATCCCAGTTGCATAAACTGCTGGCAGTGAAGGAGGCCTATCCGGACCAGGAATTCACTGACTCTGCCCCCGTGCAACCCAAGCCGATGCCGGGGGCCTCCCGCAGTCGCAAACACCACTAGCGCTGGTTGATCCAGCTGCCCAGTTGCGCCCGTTCTGCATCCGTCATGGCGGTTTTGTTCATAAACGGCATGTCGTGACTGGTCACTGAGCGGGCCAGGATTCGCGGCGCCCATTGTTCCATTTGTGGCACTGAATCCAGCACGACGCCGCTGGGGGCCACCTTGAAAACGTCATCGCTGGGGGTGGCGCTGTGGCAGGTGCTGCAACGCTGTTGCACGATGGCGAATGCCTGTTCTGTGGTGACGTTGACCCCGCCTGCTGACCCGGCTGCCGGAGTGGCCAGCGGGGGAGCGATGGTCCAGGCCAGGGCGATGGTGGCCAATGCGGCGCTCACCAGAATGCCGGGCTTGATAACCCCTTTGTGTTTGAGATTGAAGAAGTGCCGGGTCCAGGCGCCGATGAGCAGGATGGCCATGAGCACGGCCCAGGACTGGGCGTGCCCGTAGGTCATGGGGTAGTGGTTGCTGATCATCAGGAACAGCACCGGCAGGGTCAGGTAGTTGTTGTGGACCGAACGGATCTTGCTGGCGATGGCGTATTTGGGGTCCGGCGCCTGCCCCTGTTCCACCGCAGATACCAGGGCCCGCTGCCCCGGCATGATGACGAAGAACACATTGGCGGCCATGCAGGTGCCGATCAGGGCCCCCACGTGCAGATAGGCGGCACGGGCACTGAAGATCTGGTTCAGGCCCCAGGCCACCGCCGCCACAAAGATCAACAGCAACACCGCGAGCGCCACGGGTTGCTTGGCCAAGGGGCTCTTGCACAGCAGATCATAGACAATCCAGCCACCGCCCAGGGTGCCCAGGCTGATGGCCACCGCCGCCCACGGACTCAATGCCAGTTTGGTGGGGTCGATCAGGTAGCTTTCCGCCCCCACGTAGAACATCAGCGATAGCAGCAGAAAACCGCTGATCCAGGTGCTGTAGGCCTCCCATTTGAACCAGTGCAGATGGGCGGGCATGAACGGGGGCGCCAATTTGTATTTGGCCACTTCATAAAATCCCCCCGCATGAATGGAGGAGAGTTGGCCGCCGAAGCCTTTCTGTTTGTTGTCGTCGCTGGGTTCCTCCAGGGAGTTATCCAGCCAGACAAAATAAAACGACGCGCCGATCCAGGCGATGCCGGTAATCAGGTGCACCCATCGTAATACCAGATTCAACCAATCGATGATGTACGCAGTCATGGGGTCTCCTTTTGATGGACACAGCGGCCCAGGGCGTAGGTGCGTTCCACGCAGCGGTCGTCACCCAGGGTGTTCAGCACGAACAGGGTTTCCTGCAGGGTACGGCAATGAGGCATGCGGAACGCCATCAGTGGGGTGGCGTGCAGATCCAGAATCGAAAAGTCCGCTTCAAAACCCGCCTGCAGGCTGCCGATGCTGTGGTCCAGATCCAGTGCCCGGGCGCCGCCCAGGGTGGCCAGGTACAGGGCCTGGAACGGGTCCAGGGTGTGCCCGCGCAGTTGTTGAATTTTGTAGGCCTCGTCCAGGGTGCGCAGCATGGAAAAACTGGTGCCGCCCCCCACGTCGGTGCCGAGGCCCACGGTCACCCCATGCTGTTGCAGCCGGTCCAGGGGGAACAGCCCGGAACCCAGAAATAGATTGGAGGTGGGGCAATGGGCGATGGCGGAGCCGGTGGCCGCCAGGCGGGCGCACTCGGCGTCACACAGGTGAATGCCGTGGGCGAAGACGCTGCGCCGACTGAGCAGACCGGCCCGGTCGTAGACGTCCAGGTAATTGGCCGCTTCGGGAAACAACGCCTGCACCCAGGCCACTTCATTGGTGTTTTCAGACAGGTGGGTATGCAGGTAGACGCCGGGATATTCCTGCAATAATTGCCCGGCTTTTTCCAGTTGCTGCGGTGTGCTGGTGGGCGCAAAGCGGGGAGTGACGGCGTACTGCAGGCGATCCACGCCGTGCCAGCGTTCGATCAGCACTTTGCTGTCGTGATAACTTTGTTCGGCGTTGTCGCACAGCGCGTCCGGTGCATGACGATCCATCATCACCTTGCCGGCGATCATGCGCAGGCCCCGCTGCTGCGCCGCCTGAAAAAACGCATCCACCGACTGCGGGTGCACCGTGCCGAACACCAGGGCGGTGGTGGTGCCGTTGCGCAGCAATTCATCCAGGAACACATTGGCCACTTTGCTGGCGTGGCTGGCGTCAGCGAACTGCAGTTCAGTGGGAAAGGTGTAGGTGTTGAGCCAGCTCAGCAGTTGCTCGCCGTAGGCCGCGATCATTTCCGTTTGCGGATAATGGATGTGGGTGTCGACAAAGCCGGGCAGAATCAGGTGATGGGCAAAGGTTTCCAATGGAATCCGCTGAGGCAGTTGGTTCAGTATTGTTTCCGCCGGACCGACAGCTTTGATGTACCCGTCTTCCACCCACAGGATGCCGTCTTCGTGGTAACAACAGGCCTGTGGTCCCATTTCATGGGGGTCGCCCACACAATACAGAATGGCGGCCCGATAGGCGCAGCCGTGACTGTGCACGTTCATCCCATGCTCCTGCTGTTCATGGCTTACTCCTTGGGGATGCTGGTTCATTCAGGTCAATGCGAAACGGTTGCTGCAGTCGTTGTTCGTCGCAGTTGCTCAGCACTTCCCCCTCCAGGCCGCCGCGGTCGATCACCAGAAAATCGCTGTCCGCATGCAACGCCAGGCTGAAGTGATGCCAGGTGCCGGCGTGATAGTTCACCCCCTGCCCCGGCTGCGCCAGAAACACCTGGATGGCGGCTTCGTCCAGGGGGCCCGGTGGCGCCACCACCACCAGGTAAGGCTGGTTGCCCAGGGGCATAAACGCCTGGCTGGAATGGGGGTGACGCTCCAGAATTTCGATGGTTATGGGGGTGGGCAGGGGGCGGCTGCGGAACAGGCTGACAATGGGCCGGCCCCCTTGGGCGCTGACATCAATCTGGGCCAGGTCATGGTAGCGCTCGGTCTGGCCATAGTTGATGGCAAAGTGCCGGGCCTCATCGTGGGCCTCGATCACATCGCCGAAGGCCATAAAGTCCTGCCGGCGTAAGGGTTGCGGCGCGCGCAGTGGAAGCGTCATCAACTGCCTCGATAGGTGGAATAGCCAAAGGGGCTGAGCAGCAGGGGAATGTGGTAGTGCTCTCCACGGCCATCAATACTGAACACCACATCGGCGTACGGGTAGAACACCGCCTGGCCGGTGGCATTCAGATAGGGTGCGATGGAAAAGCGCATGCGATAGGTGCCTGCCTCAAGTTGGTCCGGCCCGAATTCCGGCACCCGCCCATCTTCATTGGTGATGCCTTCTGCCACTTTATGCCATTGCTCCGGTTGCTCAGGGTTGACCTGGCTCAGCAGCACCGGCACCCCGGCGGCGGGTTTACCCAGGGCGGTGTCCAGAATGTGCGTGGTGATCTGACTCATGGTGTTACTCCTGGAAGGGGTTCACTGCGGAAACAATTTCTGCAGGCGCAGCGCGGTAATTTTGCGTTGTTCTTCGGCGGCGTTGACCAGTTCCTGCGGCCGTGAGTTGGGCAGGCGTGCCTGTAACAGGCTCAGCATTTCTGCCGCGGATTTGCCGGTGGCGCAGACGATAAAAATAAAGCCGAATGTGTCCAGGTATTGCTGATTACCCTGGGCCAGGGCCTGCAGGGTGGCCTCGTCGGCGGCGCTCACCGCGGACTGCTCGCCAGAGGCCAGGGCTTTGGTGCTGGCATACTTGGCGCGCAGGGTTGCCACATTGCCGATCTGCGGGTGGGCGCTGAACGCTTCCAGAAGATTGGCTTCATCCATGTTGGCCCAGTGTTGGTCAGCCTGGTGCAACAGGTGGTTCAGGTCGGTGTAAGGGCGGGAGGCCACCATCGCCTGAATCCAGTCCTGTGCCGCACAGCATTGTCGCAGTGCCTCGGCCGCGTCGGTGGCACTGGCCGCATTGAATTGTTCCAGGCTCAGTGGCGGGGTGGTGGTCGCGCTCATTCGGTCGTCTCCGTCTCGGCGGGATAGCCGAAGATGCGCAACCGGCTGACGCCGCCATCGGGAAATATATTCAATCGCACATGGGTGAAGTGGGTGTGCGTATCCAGCAGGTCATCCTGGTAGACATGCTCAGTGTGGGCCTGCAGTTTGGTTTGGGCGATGAGGGGTTGCCAGTGCAGGTCCTCTGCGGTGATGTCCTCCCGCTCGGTGTGGATGGCTTCCAGGGTGAAGCTGTCCGGGTAATTGCCTTTGAAATGGCAGGTGTCCACCAGCACGCGCTTGACCTGCCCGGCACAGGCCAGCTTCACGATCAGCCAGTCATAACCGGGGCCGCGGCGGCGTCGGGTTTCCCAGCCATCCCCCATGTTCACTCCGCGTCCGGGGGCGACAATGTTGTTCATGGGGCTGAAAAACATATCGGAGCAGGCCAGGGCACGACCCCCGTTGGTGCTGGCGGCCAGATCCACCAGCTCGTTGGGCAAGGTGCGGGACCAGTCCACTTTGGGTTCCCCGTACACCCGCAGGCGGGCCACGCCGCCATCGGGATAAATGTGCAGGCGCAGGTGGCTCCAACTGTGCGCGTTGTCCAGCTCGAACAGGTTGTGGCTGTGGGGGTTCACCGGCGTTTGTTCCAGCAACGGGGTCCAGGCCTGATCGTCGCTGGGATCGCCGGTGCAGGCGCAGGCTTCGATCATCACCGACTGCGGCGCGTTGCCACGGAAGAAGGTGGTGTTCACGTCAATGGCGCGGATGCGGCCTTGCAACCCCAAGCGCAACACACACCAGTCGTGTCCGGGGGTGCGCCGGCGGCGGGTTTCCCAGCCGTCCATCCATTTGCCGCGGTCGGTGTACTTGTCCTCGATGAAAACCGGTTCGGCCCGTTTCATCAGATTGCTGGCTTCTGCAAAAAATTCGTCGTTGCAGAGCAGCGCCTGTCCGCCGTAGCGTTCGCTCAGCAGGTCCACATGGGTGAGTGCCCAGGGGGAAGTGTTGGTGTCCAGTTGGCTCATAAAAATTCGTGTTCCTGTATTAATTCCCGTATTAACAAGCTAAAGGCTTGATTCGCGGCCCCGCAACAGACTGCGTCCGCGGGCTGATCCGATGTATTGATCCTGCTGAAAAACCGGGCGCCCCCGCAGCCAGGTTTCGGTTACCACACCGGTCAGGGTTTTGCCCAGGTATGGGCTGATTTTGTGTTTGTGTTTGATGGTGTCGGCGGTGACGGTTTGCTGGGCCTGGGTATCGAACACCAGAAAGTCGGCATCGTAGCCGGGGGCAATGCGGCCTTTGCACTGGCCCAGCCCGGCGATGTCCGCCGGCGTCTGCGCCATCAAGCGGGCCAGGTCCACCAGGGTGAAGCCGCGCTGCTGGCCTTCGGTCCAGATCAGTGACAGGCCGAACTGCAATGCGGAGATGCCACCCCAGGCGTCGCCGATGTCGCCGCTGTCCATGGCTTTCAGCTGCGGTGTGCAGGGGCTGTGGTCGGAGACGATAAAGTCGATGTGGCCGTCTTTTAATGCCTGCCATAACTGATCCCGATTGGCGTCTTCCCGGATCGGTGGGCAACATTTGTAGAGCGTGCCGCCGTCGGGAATAGCCTCGGCCCACAGGGTGAGATAGTGAGGGCAGGTTTCCACCGTCAAGTGCAAGCCCTCGGCGCGGGCGGCGATGATCATGGGCAGGGCATCGCTGGAGGACAGGTGCACAATGTGGGCCCGGGGTTGCAGGCCTTCCGCGGTCAGATCCCGCATCACCCGGATCACCATGGCGATGGCGTCGTTCTCCCAGGCGCGGGGGCGGGATGCCAGAAAGCGGGCGTAACTGCGCCCGATGGTGGTGGCTGCAGGGGTGGCAGGCGAAGTGCCGGGATCATGCTCGTGCCGATCCAGTTCTGCGTGCACCAGGTGGGGCAGTCCGGCCCGGGCCAGGTGGCCCATGGCGGCTTTCAGTTGGGCTTCATCCACCGACTGGAATTCCTCGATGCCGGAGTGGATGGTGAAGGATTTGACGCCCAGTACGCCGGCGTCCAACAGTTCCGGCAGGTCTTCCAGGTTGTCCGCGGTGGCGCCGCCCCAGTAGCCGGTGTCCACCCAGAGTTTGCCTTGTACGGAATCCAGTTTGGCCGCCAGGGCGGCGGCGGTGATGGTGACGGGGATGCAGTTCAACGGCATGTCCACCAGCGTGGCGATACCGCCGGCGGCCGCCGCATGGGTGGCGGTGTCGAAGCCTTCCCAGTCGGTGCGTCCAGGCTCGTTGACGTGCACGTGACTGTCCACCAGGGCCGGCATCAGCACCTGTTCGATATTGACCACCGTGCAGTGCGGGTGGGCATCAAACGGCAGCACGGCTTCGATCTTTTCACCGTTGACCACCACTGTGGCCGCTTGCTCACCGTCGGGTGTAATCACCTGGCGGGCGCGGAGGGCAAACCGTTCGGGCAAATCCAGTAACGTCATGGTTCTTCAGTGCTCCCGTGCTGGGCGATGGCTTGTTCTGCTCCTGGTGTTTCCATTCCGGGCATCTCAACTATAGGCTTGGCATTGAGGTCGGGCTGGATGCCCAGGGCCGCCCGTTGCTGGTACAGGCCGATCACTTCGGCGGCCACAGACACAGCCACTTCCATGGGTTGCTTGCCGGGCACGCTGCTCAGCCCCAGCGGGCAGCGCATATGTTCGATCACCTCTGCCGGAAACCCCCAGTATTGCAAGCGCATGCGAAAACGCGCGGCTTTGGTGTTGGAGCCGATGACCCCCACATACGCGGTATCATTGCGCTTCAGCGCAGCCTCTGCAATGGCGTAATCCAGGGGGTGGTTGTGGGTCATCACAATCACATAGGCCCCCGGGTTCAACTGTGCAATTTCCGCTTCCGGATCGTCGCTGACGATGCTCTGCACAGAGCTGGGCATTGTGGAGCTGTGTAATGGCGGGAAGGCCTCCGCGCGGCTGTCGATCCAGCGCAGGCGCACCGGCAACTGCGACAGGATACTCATCAGGGCCTGACCCACATGACCGGCGCCGAACAGGGCGATTTCCACTGCGCTGGGGGCAAAGCACTCGTACAGTAAATGCACCCGCCCGCCACAGCATTGTCCCAGTTTCGGCCCCAGGGGGTAATCCTCCAGGTGTTGTTGATCACGGCCTTGCAGCAATAAATTGCGCGCGGTTTGAATGGCATCGTATTCCAGCTGTCCGCCGCCGATGGTATTCACGATGCGGTCGGCACACACCAGCATTTTGGTGCCGGCGTCCCGCGGGGCCGAGCCTTTCACGGTGAGCACGGTCACCAGCACATAGCCCTCACCCTGTGCCCGCAGGGCAGCGGCGGCTTCGGTCCAGTGTTGTCTTCCAGGCGCCGAAGCAAACTGTGATCCCGGCGAGTACGAAAACGGGTTCATGGCGTATTGGCTCCGTTGCGGTGAGTGGCAGCGGCCTGCTGTGCCGCCTGAATCGCCCAGAACACCCGCTCCGGCGTGGCCGGGGTGTCCAGGGGCGGATTGATGTTGTAATCGGCTACGCTGCTGATGGCATCCCGCAGTGCCGACCATACGGAGATGGCCAGCATGAACGGCGGCTCCCCCACGGCTTTGGAGTGGTAGATGGTGGCTTCCTCGTTGGGCTGGTCTTCCATCAGTGCCACATTAAACACGGGGGGAATGTCTGCTGCTGTGGGAATTTTGTAGGTGGCGGCCCCGGTGGTCAGCAACCGGCCCTGTTCATCCCAACGCAGTTCTTCGGTGGTGAGCCAGCCCATGCCCTGAATGAAGCCCCCTTCCACCTGGCCTTTATCCAGTGCCGGGTTCAGGCTGCGTCCCACATCGTGCAGGATGTCCACCCGCAGCACCCGGTATTCGCCGGTCAGGGTGTCCACCAGCACTTCGGACACGGCGGCCCCGGTGGCGTAGTAAAAAAACGGGCGCCCGCTGGCGGTGTTGCGATCGTAGTGAATTTTGGGCGTGCGGTAGTAGCCGGTGGCCGAGAGCGACACCCGCGCCATGTAGGCCGCCTCTGCCAGCTTGGCAAAGCTCATGCAGTGGGCGCCACTGCTGTTCTCGAACTGCACCTGGTTATTGGCAAAGCGGATGCTGTCGCGGAGGGCTCCCTGCTGTTCCACCAGGTACTCGGCCAGCCGCAGGCGGATGGTGCGCGCGGCATCCCTGGCGGCCTGTCCATTTAAATCGGCGCCACTGGAGGCCGCAGTGGGGGAGGTGTTGGGTACTTTGTCGGTGCGGGTGGCGGTGATGTGAATGTGTTGCAGGTCCACCTGCAGTTCTTCGGCCACCACCTGGGCCACTTTGGTGTTCAGCCCCTGGCCCATCTCGGTGCCGCCGTGATTCAGGTGAATGCTGCCGTCGGTGTAGACGTGGATCAGCGCGCCGGCCTGGTTCAGGTGCTGCACGGTGAAGGAAATACCGAACTTTACCGGCGTCAGGGCCAGGCCTTTTTTCAACAGCGGACTGCCGGCGTTGTAGTCGCTGATCTGTTGGCGCCGCGCCCAGTAATCACTGCTGATTTCCAGCTCCTGAATCACCTTGGTCAGGGTTTCGCTGGAGACGGTCTGGTGATAGGGGGTCAGGTTGCGGTCCGGCCCTTGATACAGATTGCGCTTGCGGACTTCCAGTGGATCTTTGCCCAGGGCGCGGGCCATGTCATCCATGGCTTTCTCAATGATCAGCATGCCCTGGGGGCCGCCAAAGCCACGAAAGGCCGTGGCGGACACCATATTAGTAAAGGCGCGATGCCCGGTGATGGTGGCGGCCGGCAGAAAATAGGCGTTGTCCGCATGGAACATGGCGCGGTCCACAATGGCATCAGAAAGATCCGGTGAACAGCCGCAGTTGCCGATCACCGTAATATCGGCCCCCAGCAGCAGGCCGCTGTCATCGAATCCAACCCGGTACCGGTTTTCAAATGCATGGCGCTTGCCGGTCAGCATCATGTCCATCGCCCGGGGCAAGCGCATCTTCACCGGGCGCCGGGTTTTGTTGGCCAGCAATGCGGCCAGGCAGGCCCATTGTGCGGCGTGGGTTTCCTTGCCGCCGAATGCACCGCCCATGCGCCGGGTTTCCACTGTGACGGCGCCGATGGGCAGGTGCAGCACTTCTGCCACCAGCTTTTGTACCTCGCTGGGATGCTGGGTGGAACACCACACCTGCATGCCGCCGTCTTCGGTCGGTGCCACCATGGAGACCTGACCTTCCAGATAATAGTGTTCCTGGCCGCCCACGCTCAGGCTGGCTTCCAGTACGTGGGGAGCCTTGGCGATGGCCGCAGCGGCGTCACCCCGTTGCATGGTGTGCACCGGACGCACGGTCTGATTGCGGGCGATGGCCTCCTGCGGGTCCAGCAGCGGCGGAGCCTCCTCAATTTCCACGTGGGCCAGCAGGGCGGCGCGGCGGGCGTTATCCAGCGTGTCCGCCGCCACCGCAAACAATGGCTGCCCATGAAATTTCACGGCCCCGTCGGCCAGAATGGGATCACCGGGGAACACCGGGCCGATGTCGATGTGGCCGGGAATGTCCGCCAGCGTCAACACCGCCGCCACCCCGGGGGCAGCCAACACCGCCGACAGATCCAGTGTTCGAATGATGCCGCAGGCCACCGGGCTTTGGCCCACCGCGGCGTGCAACAGCTGGCGCGGCTCGGCCAGGTCGTCCACATACAGGGCTGCGCCGGTCACATGCTTGACGGCACTTTCGTGCTGCATGCTCTGGCCGGTGGCGCCTTTTAATGTGTCGGTCTTGAGAGCAGCGTCGGACTTGAACCGGGTATCAGTCATGAGCCACTGCCCCCACGGCGCTGAACAGGCTGAGCTTTTCCGGGGCCAGCGCCTGATCCAGTTCCAGTTGCGCTCGCGACAGCAGGTTGCCGGCCACCGCCAGGCGATAGGCGGCACTGGCACGCACATCATCAATGGGCTGGAAATCCTGCGACAGCGTTGCTTTGGCACGCTCCACGTCAGCCGTGGAAAACAGGGTGCCCTGCAGGACCTGCTCGGTGGCCCGGGCCCGCTTGGGAATCGCCGCCATGCCACCGCAAGCGATGCGAATCGCCTGCACTCGACGGCTTTCGGTGTCACTCCCACCAGCATCTGGTTCCCGCTGTATCCAAATGGCCAGGCACAGGGCGGAAATGTCGTCTTCAAAACGCTTGGAAATTTTGTAGACCTGGAGCGTGGTGTTGGCGCTTAACTTGGGAATGATGATGGACTCAATGCATTCCCCGGCCCGCAACGCGGTTTGCCGATAGCCGTTGAAAAAATCCTCGATGGCGATTTCCCGGCTGCCTTGCGTGCCGGTGAGTTTGAGTTTTGCAGCCAGCACCAGCAGCACCGGTGGCGTGTCGCCGATGGGGGAGGCGTTGGCCACGTTCCCGCCGAGGGTGCCCTGGTTGCGAATCTGCAGGGAGCCCAACCGATTCAATAAATCGGCAAAGGCGGGAAAGTATTTGCGCAGAAAGGGCTGTGCGTTGCTGTAAGTGACGGCGGCGCCGATGATCAACTGTTCCGGGGTGTCGATAACCTGGGTCAGCTCCTGCACCCGGCCGGTATAGATCAGGGTATCCGGTTGCGCCAGTTGTTGGGTGAACTCCAGACCGAGGTCCGTGGCACCGGCTACCAGTCGCGCCTGGGGGTGCGCTTCCAGTAGCCGGGCCAATGCGGACACCGATCCCGGCAGGAAGAATTGCACGTTCTGCTGCATGCCCTCACTGCCGGTGTCACCCTGGTCATCCATCGGGTCACTCTGTAATGCTTGCAACTGTTGCACCACATCAGCCTGCTGCTGCCGGAAATGATCGTCAGTGCTCGCCAGTGTCTGCTGCGCTGCCTCAATAATGGGTTGGTATCCGGTGCAGCGGCAAAGGTTGCCGGACAGGGCCAACTCAATGTCGTGGCGATCGGCGCTGGCGGTGCCCTGGCCCACACTCAACCACCAGGCCAGCAGCGACATCACGATACCTGGCGTGCAAAAGCCGCATTGGGAGCCGTGGCAGTCCACCATGGCCTGTTGTACCGGGTGCAGGCTGCCCCCTTGCTGCAGGTGCTCAATGGTGATCAGTTGTTTGCCGTGCAGGCTGGCCAGGGGCGTGATGCAGGCGTTCACGGCCTTGTAGTGCAGGGGGCTGGAATGCAGAGCACTTTGCTGGCCCTGGGGATGCAACTCATCCCACACCTCACCCAGCACCTCACCCAACACCACCGTGCAGGCGCCACAGTCCCCGGCGGCACAACCTTCTTTGGTCCCCACTTGCACGAGCACAGTGCGCAGGTACTGCAATACGCTCATTGATGGAGCCACCGCATGCAGCGTCACTGTCTGATCGTTAAGCAGAAATTGAATCACAGCTGCGTTCCCTCGGCAGAGTTCAGGCCCGGTTCAGGACGGTTGCGGCGCCAGTACAGCATAAAGAGTCACCCTTTAATATATTGATAGTAATGCAGTTTTTGGATTCGGCAAGGTTGCTGTCCGGATTCGCCCGTGGCCTGTTCAGGGTGGCCGGGGGATTCGGAAAAACCTGTCCAACTGGACAGGTTCTTGCATATTGTTTGCCAACGCTGGCCCTCTCGTCAATAAAAACCTAACCAAGTGGTCAGAATATTCAAACCCCAGATAAGCCTGTTCACGGGATGGAAAGAGCATGAATTCAGACTCAAAACTTGAAGATTTGCCGGTGGCGTCGGCGCAGGGCGGCCTGCCCATGCCCTCCCGCCTGGCATTGCGGGGCATCACCAAACAGTATCCCGGTTGCCTGGCCAACGATCGGGTGGACCTGGATATCAAACCGGGGCAGATCCATGCTCTGTTGGGGGAAAACGGTGCCGGCAAGAGCACGCTGATGAAGATCATCTATGGCCTGGTGAAACCGGATCGGGGGCAGCTGTACTGGCGCGGCAATCCCATGCAGATTGCCGACCCCAGCCACGCCCGCAGCCTGGGCATTGGCATGGTGTTCCAGCATTTCTCCCTGTTCGAAACCCTGAGCGTCACCGAAAACATCGCCCTGGCCCTGGGGACCCCGGCCCGGGAAATGAAAACGCTGAGCCGCAAAATTGCAGACGTGTCGAGGAAATACGGCATGACGCTGAATCCGGAACGTCTGGTGCACACCCTTTCCATCGGCGAGCGGCAGCGGGTGGAGATCGTGCGCTGCCTGGTGCAGGACATCAAGCTGCTGATTCTGGATGAGCCCACGTCGGTGTTGACCCCGCAGGAGGTGGACACCCTGTTTGTGACGTTACGGCAACTGGCGGAGGAAGGCTGCAGCATTCTGTTCATCAGTCACAAGCTCAATGAAGTGCAGGCCCTGTGCGATGGGGCCACAGTGCTGCGCGGAGGCCGGGTGTCCGGCAGCTGTAATCCACAGGCGGAAACCCCCAGCAGCATGGCCCGCATGATGGTGGGGGATGACACACCCATCGCCACGGAATACGTCAAAGTGGAAGGCGGGGCGCCGTTCCTGACCATCCATGGCCTGAACAAGTCCACCCACGATCCGTTCGGTACGCATCTGAAAAACCTGCAACTGCAGGTGCGCAGCGGTGAGATTGTGGGAGTGGCCGGGGTGGCCGGCAATGGCCAGGAGGAGTTGCTGGCGGCCCTGAGCGGTGAGGAACCGGTGCGGGAGGGGGATTGTATCCGTCTGGGGGATCAGGCCATCGGACACCTGCCGCCGGATCAACGACGGCGCCTGGGAGTGGCCTTTGTGCCGGAGGAACGCCTGGGCCGCGGCGCGGTGCCTACCATGAGCCTGCGGGATAACGGCCTGCTGACCGGCTTTCTGCAGGGCCTGGTGCAAAACGGCATGGTGCAGACCCAGAAGACCGAGGCCTTTGCCCGCAGCATCATTGATCGCTTCAAGGTGAAAGCCGGCGGCACCCACAGTCAGGCCAAAAGCCTGTCCGGTGGCAACCTGCAAAAATTCATCATCGGCCGGGAGATTCTGCAGAATCCGAAGTTGCTGATCGCCGCTCACCCCACCTGGGGAGTGGACATCGGCGCGGCGGTGGCCATTCATGAGGCGCTGATTCAGTTGCGGGATCAGGGTGCAGCGATCCTGGTGGTGTCCGAAGACATCGACGAGCTGTTCCAGATTTCCGACCGCATCTGTGCGATCTGTCATGGCGAGCTGTCGCCGTTACGGGCTACAGCGCACACCACCATTGAACAGGTGGGGCGCTGGATGGCCGGGGATTTTGTGGAGGACGCCGCATGATCAAGATGGAACCGCGGCAGGAATCCTCGCCCTGGATGCCCTATGTGTCGCCGTTGCTGGCCGGTGTGCTGACCCTGGTGACCGGCGCCATTCTGTTTGCCGCCCTGGGGCAGGACCCGCTGTTTGCGTTGAAGACGGTGTTGATCACGCCCATCTCCGATGCCTATGGCGTGGGTGAGTTGTTTGTGAAGGCCGGCCCGATTTTGCTGTGTGCGCTGGGGCTGTCGGTGGCCTATCGGGCCAACGTCTGGAACATCGGCGCCGAAGGTCAACTATTGATGGGAGGACTGGCCGGCAGTGCCCTGGCGGTGCAGTTTACCGACAGTGAGGGCTTATGGCTGCTGCCGGCGGTACTGCTGTGCGGCATGGTGGCGGGCATGTTGTGGGCAGCCCTGGCGGCCCTGTTGAAGACCCGCTTCAACACCAATGAAATCCTCACCACCATCATGCTCAACTACATTGCGTTCAACCTGTTGCAGTACTGCGTGCACGGCCCGTTAAAAGATCCCCACGGCTTTAACTTTCCCGAGTCGGCCATGTTTGCCGACGCCGCCCGCCTGCCGTTGTTGATGGAGGATGCGCGGGTGCATCTGGGCATCATTCTGGCGCTGGCCGCCGCGGCCGCGGTGTGGGTGCTGTTGGGGAAAAGTTTTCTGGGCTACCAGATCCAGGTGCTGGGCCGGGACAGTCGGGCCGCCAAGATGGCCGGTTTCAAAGAAAAACGGCTGGTGTGGCTGGTGTTGTTGCTCTCCGGCGGCCTGGCAGGCCTGGCCGGCGTGGGGGAGGTGGCCGGCCCCATCGGTCAGTTGGTGCCGCAGATTTCACCGGGTTATGGCTACGCCGCCATCATCGTGGCGTTCCTGGGGCGTTTGCATCCGGTGGGCGTGACCCTCGCCAGTATCCTGATGGCACTGTTGTTCATGGGGGGCGAAATGGTGCAGATCGAATTGAATCTGCCGCTGGCGCTGGTGGGGATGTTCCAGGGCATGCTGCTGTTTTATCTGCTGGCCTGTGACGTGTTGATTTTGTATCGCATTCGCTGGGTGAGTCCGCCCGCAACACAAACGCTGTGAGGTTGTGATGATGGATATTGAATTGGTGAACAATGTTTTGCAGGCAGCGGTGCGCACCGGTACGCCGTTGTTGTTGGTGGCGCTGGGGGAAACCGTGGCGGAAAAAAGCGGCGTGTTGAACCTGGGCCAGGAAGGCATGTTGCTGGTGGGGGCAGTGGTGGGTTTTATCACGACCCTCACCACCGGCAGCCTGTTCTTGGGATTTATGGCGGCCCTGGTGGCCGGGGTATTGATGTCCATGCTGTTCGGGGTGCTGGTGCTCAAACTCAATGCCAACCAGTATGCCACCGGCCTGGCGCTGACCATCTTCGGCACCGGCCTGTCCGCCTTTGTGGGGGCCGGTTATGTGGGACAGCCGGTGACCGGGCTGGAGCCCATCGCCATTCCCTGGCTCAGCGACATTCCCGTGATTGGTAATGCCCTGTTTAACCAGGATCTGATGGTGTATCTGTCGTTCCTGGCCACGGCGGCGTTGTTCTGGTTTTTCAAAAGCACCCGTGGTGGCTTGATTGTGAAAGCGGTGGGGGAAAGCCCGGATTCCGCCAATGCCATCGGCCTGCCGGTGTTGCCCACCCGCTACCTGGCGGTGGCCTTTGGTGGCGCCATGGCGGGGGTGGCCGGTGGTTATCTGTCACTGGCTTATACGCCCCTGTGGGCCGAGAACATGAGCGCCGGGCGGGGCTGGATTGCACTGGCGCTGGTGGTGTTTGCCAGCTGGCGCATTGAGCGGGTAATGCTTGGGGCTTATTTGTTCGGTCTGGCCAGCATACTGCACCTGGTGGCGCAGGGCCTGGGCTTTTCTTTTCCGCCCAACTTGCTGGCCATGCTGCCCTACGTGGCCACGATTCTGGTGTTGGTGATGTTGTCCAGCAACCCGGCCCGCAACAAACTGTACGCGCCGGTGTCCCTGGGGCAGCCGTTCTTCAAATCAACCTGATGGGTAATACGACGTTGGAACCAACATGAGCAGACTCTGGATCAAAAACCCGCTGGCGTTGCTGGCACCCGCAGAGGCCGCCGGTGGGCTGGTGGTCGAGCAGAACCGGATTGTGGAGTGGGTGCCCCGGGGGGCCGAGCCTGCCACCCCCTGTGAGCGCGTGTTTGACGCCCGCGAGCACGTGGTGACGCCGGGCCTGGTGAACTGCCACCATCATTTCTATCAGACCCTGACCCGTGCCCTGCCGGCGGCGCTGAACCAGGAACTGTTCCCCTGGTTGCAGAGCCTGTATCCGGTGTGGGCGGGGTTGACGCCAATGATGATTTCACTCTCCAGTCGTTTGGCCCTGGCGGAGTTGATGTTGTCCGGCTGCACCACCGCTTCGGATCATCACTATCTGTTCCCCCAGGGGCTGGAGCAGGCCATTGATCTGCAGGTGGAAGCAGCCACTGAGTTGGGTATCCGGGTGGTGCTGACGCGGGGTTCCATGAGCCTGGGCCAGGACGACGGTGGTTTGCCGCCACAATCGGTGGTGCAAAGCGAAGCAGAGATTCTGAACGACAGCGAACGCCTGATCAAAACCCATCACCAGAGCGGAGCCGGGGCCATGGTGCAGATTGCCCTGGCCCCCTGTTCACCGTTTTCCGTGACGCCGGACATCATGCGGGCCAGCGCGGAACTGGCCCGGCGCCATGGGGTGTGCCTGCATACCCATCTGGCGGAAACCCTGGATGAGGAAGACTTCTGCGAGCGCCAGTTTGGCCTGCGCACGGTGGACTATCTGGCGTCCGTGGGCTGGCTGCAGGCCGGCACCTGGCTGGCCCACGGCATTCATTTTAACGATGAGGAGATCCAGCGCCTGGGGGCGGCCGGTGTCGGCATCAGCCACTGCCCCTGTTCCAATATGGTGTTGGCGTCGGGCATCTGTCGCACCCTGGAACTGGAAGCCGCCGGTTGCCCCGTGGGCCTGGGGGTGGATGGCTCCGCCTCCAACGACGGCTCGAATATGATCGGCGAAGTGCGCCAGGCTATGCTGCTGCAGCGCTTGCGATATGGTGCTGCGCAGGTCAGTCACCTGGATGCCTGGCGCTGGGCCACGGTGGGGGGCGCTCGGGTGTTGGGCCGCACCGACATCGGTACGCTGGACATCGGGCAGCAGGCGGACCTGGCCCTGTTCAAGCTGGACGAACCGCGTTTTTCCGGCAGCCATGAACCCCTGGCGGCGCTGTTGCTGTGTGGTGCCCATAAAGCGGATCGGGTGATGGTGAACGGGCACTGGACCGTGGAGGACGGTTGCATCACCGGACTGGATCTGGCGCAGTTGATGGCGGATCATGGGCAGGCGGCGCGGCAGTTGGCTGCCCGCTGACAGGCCATCAACAAATACCTGCAATACGAGTAACCCCATGCCCCCACGTACACCCGATCCGTTTGCGTTTTTGACCCGTGATACCTTACTGCACATGGGGTTGAATCCGGTCACCGACCGGGATTGGGTGGCGCCGTTTTCGGCAGCGGAATTTGCACGCTTTCAGCAGCACAAACTGCGTCTGCTGGCCGCGCGCGAACAGGCACCGGATTCGGCCCAGCCCGTGTTGGTGGCGGCGCGGGCTGCGGCTGCCGTGGGGGAGTGTCGGCAGGCGTTGCAACAGCATCTGCAGCGGGATCATGGCGCAGTGATGGATGCCTGTGGCATTGCCTTCAAGCAGACGCCGGCATCGGACGCGATGGCGGATCTGCAGGACATGAGCCTGTGGCTGCCCGATGACCTTTGTATTTTGCAGCCCAATACAGCCGGGGATTACGTGCTCACCGCGGCGGCGGTGTTCTGCCCCAGTCTGTGGCTACCGGCTGATAAAATGAATAAAACCCTGGCGGACATTCATCATCCCATTCCGGAATTTGGCCAGCGTTTGTTGCCGTCAGTGAATCGGTTTTTTCATCATCTGAAAGTGGGGCGGCCGGTGGTGCGGTTTAATTGGGCCATTCAGGTGGGGGATGCACTGGCGCGTGTGCCGGGGCAGGTTGCCCGCAAGGAAGGCCCGTTATTCTATCGCAGTGAGCGGCAGTCGTTGTTGCGTTTGCCCGGCAGTGGTGCTGTGGTGTTTTTGATTCGTACGCAGCTGTGGCCGTTGGCGGAATTGGATGAGATCAGTGGAGAGGTGAATCTGTTGCAACGGTTGCTGCGGCATATTGACCGCCTGTCGCAACCCGAGCGTGATTACAAAGGAATATCAAACAGCCTTCTGACCACGCTCGAGCAATTCCGGACCGGATAAGTGTGCCGGAGTGAGAGCAGAGCGTTAGCCCGCTGCCAGTTGTTTCTGTTGCCATTGGGCACAGTAGTGCGCCCGTTCTACTCCAATTTGAACCAGCTCGTCCAACAGCCGACGATACTGTCTCATGTGGCGGGGAACCAGCCCCCGTTGTTCAATGTCACTGAGCTGCCGTTGCACGCGTGCATGCCTGTCTGAAAACACAGCCAGACCGGTTTGGAAGTTTAATGTGTCCATGTGCTTCACCCTTTATTGAACGGCCTATTGATCATTACTGTGGTGCCGCCGTACGTTGTACTCCTAACCCGGGTGCCAAACAATGCGACAGGTCAGGGTATTCCGGCCAAAATCCGTGATTGGATGTGTGGCGGTTTTACCAAAACGGATTTATCGGAAACAAGATGCAGGAAAAACAGGATGTTATTTGCCGCAGGCTAAAATGCGACCGGAGCGCACTCGGTTTATTACACTTTGTTGATGAAATGTTGCAAAAGGTAATGTGACATTTGTGTTTCGTTTGTGTGTCGGTTTGGTGGAATGCAGCTTTCAGTTTAAGGTCAGCTTGAAGTTAAGGTCAGCTTAAGGTCATCTGTTAATCAGGTAAGAGTTCACTCAATATCCAGCAGCCACTGGATCAGCAGTTTCGCCACGAACCCGATCATGCCCAGGGTCAGCACCAGAAACAGAACAAAGGTGCCAAAGCGACCGGCTTTGGATTCCCTGGCCAGTTGCGCCACGATGAACACCATGTACAGCATGAACGCCGCCAGGCCGATGGTGAGACCGAAGCTGGCGATCTCCTGTTCACTGAAACCCATTACCGTGTTCATGTCATGTCCTTGGCCCGGGGGGGCAGGTGGTCGGCATTGACCGCATCCCGGTAGGCGTGCCAACTGGCGTGACCCAGCACCGGAACCACAATGATGCTGCCCGCCATGGCCAGCAGCCCCAGCATGGAGCTGGCCATGATCAGTATCGCCCACAGGGCCATGGGCAGGGGGTTCTGCATCACCACCTTCCAGCTCACCAGCACCGCAGCCAGGATCGGAATTTTGCGATCCAGCAGCAGGGGCAGGGTCACCACGGTGGAAGCAAACACCGGAGCCGCCAGGGCGACGCCCATGATCCACCAGGCTTCAAACAGATGGCTGTCGGCGGCCAGCACCACATGGCGCAGAAAATCCTCCGGCCGGTTAACGGGGCGCTCGGCAAACAGGGTAATGAAGGCGGCGGAGGTGAGTACCCAGCCGGTACCGGACAGACACAGCAGTAAGCCGAATCGCACCAGGCGCCAATCGTGATGGGGCCGGCCGCGCCAGCTCCACCAGGTGCGGAACACCAGACCCAGGGTGGCCGGTCGCCCCTGCTCCAGGGCCTGGCTCACCGCGTACAGCCCCACCGCCACCACCGGTGCCACGGCAAGAAACCCGGTGAAGGCGCCTGCCAGCAACCAGAACTGGTCGTAGGCCAGCAACAACAGCAGGAAGCCGAAGGCGGCTACGCCGGCGCCGTGTAATACGCCGATCACGGGGGCCTGTTTGAAGTCCTGCCAGCCGGCCTGCAGCCAACGCCAGGGTGCCTCCAGCGTCAGTGTTTGTATTTTCACCTCAGAAACCGCAGTTGTTTTCATTGGAATGGTTCCGTTCCCCAGGTACTGGTCGTCATAGGCAGCGTTTAGTCTACTGCAATCCGTCAAATGCGCACCAAGTTAATGCCTGGCGCGGGTCCGTGCTCCGCTAACGCACGGTTTACATCATGACTCAGGGGCGCAAGTTGTTGCAAATCAAGCTCTTGTCCAATTGGTCAGATTCTTGCTTTGCTGAAACCTGTCCAAATAGACAGGTTTTCCGTCAACTCATACTACTGGAGCATTCTCAGCATGAATTTCAAGGGGATAACACGTCACTTCGTGGGGCTGCTGGCCATCCTGGCCGCGGTTGCAGGCATCAGCACTCAAGCCCACGGGGAGGAACCGTTCAAAGTGGGGTTCGTTTATGTGGGCCCTATTGGTGACCACGGCTGGAGTTATCAGCACGACCAAAGCCGCATCGCGCTGGAAAAACATTTCGGCGACAAAGTGAAAACCACCTATGTGGAAAACGTACCGGAAGGGGCCGACGCGGAGCGGGTGATTCGCAACCTGGCCAAGTCCGGCAATCAGGTGATCTTCACCACTTCGTTCGGTTTTATGAATCCCACGGCCAAAGTGGCCAAGCAGTTTCCCAAGGTCACCTTCCTGCATGCCACCGGTTACAAGCGCAGCAAGAACCTGGGAACCTATATTTCCAAAACCTACGAAGGCCGCTATGTGGCCGGTTATGTGGCGGCCAAGATGACCAAGAGCAACAAGGTGGGATACATTGCCTCGTTCCCGATACCGGAGGTGATCCGCGACATCAATGCCGTGCAGCTGGCGTTGAACAAGTACAACCCGGACGCCGAGCTGAAAGTGGTGTGGGTGAACACCTGGTTTGATCCGGGCAAAGAGGCGGACGCCGCCAATGCCATGATGGATCAGGGGGTGGACGTGATTCTGCAGCACACCGACAGTCCGGCCGCCATGCAGGCAGCCGAGCGCCGGGGCAAATACGCGGTGGGCCAGGCGTCCGATATGTCGCGCTTCGGTCCCAATGCCCACCTGATGTCTGTGGTGGACGACTGGGCCTGGTACACCATCCACACCGTGCAGTCGGTCATGGACGGCACCTTCAAGTCCGAGGATTTCTGGGGTGGCATGAAAGAGGACATGATTCAGGTTCCGGGATTTGGCCCGGCGGTACCGGATGACGTCAAACAGCACGCGCAAGGTCTGATTGCCGGCATCATCGACGGATCTTTCCACCCGTTCACCGGACCCATCAAGGATCAGTCCGGCAAGCTCACCGTACCGGAAGGCAAAGTGATGACTGACCAGGAGCTGGCAGGCATGAACTACTACGTGGAGGGAGTCGAAGGCTCCATTCCCAAATGACCCGTATTCCGGCTGATGGTATTCCCGTCATATCCCTGGCGGGATTGCGCAGCGGCGATGACGCAGAACGGCGGGCCGTGGCCGCTGCCCTGGGTCAGGCCTGCCGGGAGATCGGCTTTTTCTATGCGGTGGATCACGGGGTGGAGGCGGCGCTCTGTGATCGTGTCTTTGAGCAGTCACGGCGCTTTTTCCAGTTGCCGGTGGCGCGCAAAGAGATCCTGTCCATCCGCCAGTCGCGGCACAATCGTGGCTATATCGCCCTGGCGGATGAACGCCTGAATCCGGAGCAGGGCGCGGATCAGAAGGAAGCCTTTAACATCGGGGTGGACCTGCCACTGGATCACCCGGATGTGGTGTCCGGCAAGCCGTTTCGCGGGGTCAACTACTGGCCGGATCTGAGCCACTGGAAAGCCGATATGCTGGCCTATTTTGACGCCTGCCTGCAGGTGGGCCGGCTGCTGCATCGGGGCTTCAGTCTGGATCTGGGTTTGCCGGAGACGTATTTTGACCGCCACCTGGTGGAACCCATCGCCACCCTGCGCCTGTTGCGGTATCCCCCGCTGCCGCCGGGGGCCAGCGCCCCGCGTCTGGACGCCGGTGCCGGAACCCATACGGACTATGGCAACATCACCTTGCTGGCCACCGACACCGTGGCGGGGCTGCAGGTGGCCAATCGGCAGGGGCAGTGGATCGATGCCCCCTATGTGGAGGGGGCCCTGGTCTGCAACATCGGCGATTGCCTGATGCGCTGGACCAATGATCTCTACGTGTCCACGCCGCACCGGGTAAAGGCGCCTGCCCAGGAACGCTATTCCGTTGCCTTCTTCCTGGAAGTGGACCCGGATGCGGTGGTGGACAGCCGGGACCTGTTTCCGCAGCAGGCTCCCAAATACCCTCCCATCACCTGCGCCGACTATCTGGCCCAGCAACTGAACGCCACCTACGGCTACCGCAAACCTGCACCCTAATCACCCATGGAGCACCGCCGGGGCGCCAAATGTAGGCGCCCTTTTTCGTTCTGGTCTGTCCTGATCGCGGGTGGTTTTCCCCAATCCGCCAAACGGGTCTAGATTGTTAATAGGGGACAGGATCGTAAATGCTTAATTTTAAACTGGTTATGCAAACGAGGCAGGACGTCCCGGGTATTGAGAGGTAAAACCTGTCCAACTGGCCAACTTTTTGCTTTCAGCATTGCAACCTGACCATTTGGACAACTTTTAACTTTCATACAACTGACACATCAAGGGGATACTTAGCATGTTAAAGCAGTCTTTGGCCGCCGCTGGCGGAGCACTGGTTCTGGCTTCCGGTTTGATTTCCGCTAATGCACAGGCCGAAATGATTTGGAGCACCTTCAGTCTCAGCTACCTGAAAGGGGACCACTACAAAGTGGGTGATAATGAGCGCGAGGTACTCACCGTGGAGCACGCCAGTGGCCACGACTGGGGTGATAACTTCTTCTTCATCGATCACTCCACCTTTGCCGATGGTGTGGTCACCAACTACGGGGAGCTTTCCCCCCGTCTGAGCTTTTCCTACCTCACCCGCCAGGATCTCAGTTTCAGTTTCGTCAAGGATGTCTTCATCGCCTCCACCTGGGAGATGGGCGACGTCTTCAACAACTATCTCTACGGTATTGGCTTCGCTCTGGATGTGCCCGGGTTCCAGTATTTCGGGGTGAATTTCTACAAAGCCAACAACGATCTGTGGGATGACGATGAGCAGGTGACCTTAACCTGGGGGCTGCCCTTCAGCCTGGGTGGTGCTGAATTCCTCTACGACGGCTTCCTGGATTACTCCACAGAATCCGACACCAACGCCAAGGAAATGAACTTCACGTCGCAACTGAAATGGAACGTGGGCAAACTGGTGAACAGCAAGGCGCCGTTCTACCTTGGTATCGAATATGCTTACTGGAACAATAAATACGGTATCGATGGTGTCGACGAAAGGAATCCGAACCTGCTCGTGAAATGGCATTTCTAACCAGGAGGACAATCCCATGAGTTCGTCTCAATCGGATCTGATTTATCCGCTGGATGCGAGGCCTCCTGCCCTGGAGGCCACCTTCGCGGCCATACAGCATGTGCTGGCCAGTTTTGTGGGCATCATCACGCCCACCCTGATCATCGGCGGCGTGTTGGGGCTGGGGGAACACATTCCCTACCTGATCAGCATGGCCTTGATGGTGTCCGGGGTGGGCACGTTCATCCAGGCGCGGCGCCCCCTCAAGGTGGGGGCGGGCATGATCTGTGTGCAGGGCACCAGTTTTGCGTTCCTGGGCTCAATACTCGCGGCAGGGTTCATCGCCAAGGGCAAAGGGGGTGGGCCGGATGAAATTCTGTCGCTGATTTTCTGCATCTGTTTTCTCGGTGCGTTTATCGAGATTTTCCTGAGCCAGGTGATGCACAAACTGAAGCGGGTGATCACGCCGCTGGTCACCGGCATTGTCATCACCATCATCGGGGTGAGCCTGATCAAGGTGGGCATGACGGATCTGGCCGGGGGCTTTAAGGCCAAGGACTTTGGTTCGTTGGAAAATCTGGGGCTGGGGTTGTTCGTGCTTACCCTGATCATCATCCTCAATCGCTCCCGCAATCAGTGGTTACGCCTGACCTCCATCGTCATCGGCCTGGCCGCCGGGTTTGTGGTGGCCGGCTTAATGGGGAAACTGAATTTTTCCCACCTGGGGAACCTGCCACTGGTGAGCATTCCGGTGCCGTTTAAATACGGTTTCAGTTTTGATCTGTCGGCGTTTATTCCCATCGCCCTGATCTATGTGATCACCACCATTGAAACCACCGGTGACATCACCGCCAATTGCCTTATCTCCAAGCAGCCCATTGAAGGGGAAACCTACCTGCAGCGCATCAAGGGTGGCGTGTTGGGGGATGGCGTGAACTCGGCCCTGGCGGCCGTGTTCAACACCTTTCCCAACACCACCTTCAGCCAGAACAATGGCGTGATCCAGCTCACCGGCATTGCCAGCCGTTATGTGGGCATGTACATCGCTGCATTGCTGGTACTGCTGGGGGTGTTTCCCATCATCGGCGGTGTGCTGCAACAGATTCCCAAGCCGGTGTTGGGGGGCGCGACGCTGGTGATGTTCGGTACTGTGGCCGCCGCCGGCGTGAAGATTCTCGCCGGGGAGGAACTGGATCGGCGCAAAATGCTGATCATGGCGGTGTCATTCGGGGTGGGGCTGGGGGTTTCCATGGTGCCCAATCTGTTGGAGGTGACCCCCAAACTGGTACAGAACGTGTTTGGTTCCCCCATCACCACCGGTGGTTTGACCGCCATCGTGTTGAACCTGATCCTGCCGGAGGAAGCAGGGAAAGAGGAAGTGGGGAAAGCGGAAGCGCCGCTCGAGGTGAAAAAAGCTGAAACCGCGGAGGCCTAGAACGCCTCCAGCAAACAGAAGCGATCCACATCCACCAGTCCCTGGTCGGTGATCTTCAGGTGGGGAATCACCGGCAGAGGCAGGAACGCCAGCTGCAGAAACGGCTCCGGCAACACACAGCCCAGGTTGCGCACGGCATCCCGCAGCCTGGTCAATTGAGCGCGCACCTGTTCGTAGGGCTGCAGGCTCATCAAGCCCGCCAGGGGTAAGGGTAATTCGGCAACGATGTGGCCGTCGACGCAGATGGCGAATCCGCCACCGATGCCAATGAGGTGATTGACCGCCTGCGCCATATCCTCATCGTTAGTACCCAGTACACACAGGTTGTGGCTGTCGTGACCCACGGAGGAGGCCAGGGCGCCGCCCTTGAGGCCGAACCCCTGGACGAAACCACGGCCGATATCACCGCTGTGACCGTGGCGTTCCAGTACGCAGATTTTGAGGATATCTGCCGTCGGGTCCGCTTGATACTCCGATTGCCGCACCGGTACCGGCAGGGTGCGGTGTTCGGTGATGATACTGCCGGCACTGACACCGATTACCGGTACCGTCACCGTGCCGTCCCTGTGCTGTGCGGGTATCTTCAGATCCACAGCCTGGACCGGTGCCCGTTGCACGCTGTTCAGGCCCACCGCCGGTACCGGGGTGCGCTGTGCAAACAGTTCCTGGGTCACCGGGCGGCCGGCGCTGATGACGCTGTGCACCTGGCAGGTTTCGTAATCGGACAGCAACACCAGGTCGGCCCGTTTGCCCGGCGCCACCAGGCCCCGGTCGCGTAAACCGAAGGCGCGGGCTGCTGACCAGGTGGCGGCACGGTAGGCATCGTCCGGGGCAATGCCCAGTTCAATGGCGCGACGGATCAGAAAATCCAGATGGCCCTGCTCGGCAATGTCCAACGGGTTGCGGTCGTCAGTACAGAAGCCCATGGCGTTGGAGGTGTTGGCGTTCAACAGCGGGGCCAGGGCCTGCAGGTCTTTCGACACCGTGCCCTCGCGGATCAGCACATGCATGCCTTTGCGTAACTTTTCCCGGGCCTCGTCGGCGCTGGTGGTTTCGTGGCAGGTGCAGATACCGCAGGCCAGATAGGCGTTCAGATCTTTGCCCCGCACCAGGGGTGCGTGGCCGTCGATGTGCCAGCCCTGAAACGCCGCCAGTTTCTCCACTACTTCCGGTGCCTTGGCCAGCAGCCCGGGATAGTTCATGAATTCCGCCAGGCCGATCACACTGGGGTGATCCCGCAGGGCCACCAGATCATCCGCCTCCAGGCGGGCCCCGGCGGTTTCCAGATGCGTGGCCGGCACGCAGGAAGACAGTTGCACCCGCAGATCCAGGCAGGTCTGTTCGGCACAGCGCATGAAATAGCGAATGCCATCGGCCCCCAGCACGTTGGCAATTTCGTGCGGGTCGCAGATGGCGGTGGTGGTGCCCCGGGGCAACACGCAGCGATCGAATTCCAGTGGCGTTACCAGGCTGGATTCGCAATGCACATGGGTATCTATGAAACCCGGTACCACCACCAGGTTGCGGCCGTCGATTTCGGTTTGGCCCTGGTAGGATTCGCAGGTGCCGACGATGCGGTCGCCGCAGATGGCGATGTCACCGGAGATCAGCTCGCCGCTGATGACGTCCAGAAAGCGGGTGTTGCGAATCACCAGGTCGGCGGCAACGCGCCCCAGGGCCTGATCGATATAGCGCCCCACATCCTGGCGTTGACGGGCACGGTCATTGGCTTGGGACATGGGGCCACCTCATCACTATTCCGGCATCAGTTTATGTATAATGCCGTAAAGTATACCCAGTGCCAGTGGATCTGCCCACTGGCCGAGCGGCAACACCGCACAAGAAGCAGAAAGAACCAGCAAGGCAATGCACAGGAAGTTTGGACACAGATGATGTTGATGGAAATCGGGTCACACCGCGCCGACAAGCCCGGCGGCAGAATCCGCCAGAAGAATGAACAGATTATCATTGCTGCGGCGGAGGCAGAATTTGCGGCCAATGGTTTCAAGGGTGCCACCATGAACAACATTGCCTTGAAGGCCGGCCTGCCTAAATCCAATATCCACTACTATTTCAAGAACAAACTGCAGCTCTATATTGAAGTGTTGATTAACATCATCGACCTGTGGGACAACGCGCTGAATGAGCTGGATGCGGATTCAGAGCCGGCTGCAGCGTTGCGGGAATACATCGCGGCCAAGATGCGTTTCTCCCGCGAGTACCCGCTGGCATCCCGGGTCTTCGCCAAAGAGATCCTGTCCGGTGCCCCCCGCATCAAGCAATATTTCAGTAGTGAATACCGCGAATGGTTTTTGCGGAAAACAGACGTCTTCAGCAAGTGGGCGCAACAAGGCAAGATTGATCCCATCGACCCTGCCCACATTGTGTTTCTGTTGTGGAGTTCCACCCAGCATTATGCGGATTTTGAAGTGCAGATTGCTGCAGCCCTGGGCAAAAAGTCCCTCAGTAAAAAAGACTTTGATGAAGCCACCGATGCGTTGACCAAAATCATCATTCGCGGCATCGGCTACCAGGGCTGAAGCCGCCGGGTCAGCGTTTGCCTCCACTGTACAGGTAGTAACTGGCGTTCTCTTTGCCTTTGGCGGCGTACATGGCGATGTCCGCGGCGCGGGTCAGGTCCACTTCGTTGTCACCGTCCTGGGGGTACACGGCGATGCCGATGCTGCAACCAATGTGGACACTGTGATCCGCCACCACAAAAGGTTCCTGCATGCGTTTAGCCACTTGATCGGCAATGCTGACGGCATAATCGGCGTTGCTGAGTTCCTCCACTATCATGACAAACTCATCGCCACCCAGGCGCCCCACCGTGTCGTTTTTGCGGCGGGCTTCCAGCAGGCGTTGCGCCACCCGTTGCAGCAGTTCGTCCCCCACCGCGTGGCCGTACTGGTCGTTGACGGGCTTGAACTTGTCCAGGTCGATGAAGAGCAGTGCGCAATGGCTGTGGTGTCGTTGTGCCCGCAGAATGGCGGTATTGAGGCGGTCTGAAAACAGGCTGCGATTGGCCAGGCCGGTGAGGTTGTCGTAGTGGGCCATGCTCAGTAATTTCTGCTCCATGGCCTTGCGCGCACTGATGTCGGAAAACACCGAAACGTACTGGGCAATCTGGCCGGCATCGTTGGTGACGGTGCCGATGCTGGCCCGCACCGGGAGCAGGGTGCCGTCCTGGCAGGGCAGTTCTGTGTCCCCCTGCCAGTGATGCTGTTGGTTCAGCGCCTGTTCAATGAGGGTTTGTTCCGCCGGGTTGGTGGTGTGATAGAAGCAGGCTTCCTGTCCCAGCAGCTGCGCCTTGCTGAATCCGGTCATGGCCAGGTAGGAACCGTTGGCGGTGAGCACCCGACGTTGTGCATCGCAAATGATGATGCCGTCGCGACTGGCCTCCAGTACCGTGGCGGACAATCGTAATTGTGCTTCCATTTTCTTTTCGTTGGAACGGTCCACCACAAAAGCAATGCCCTGGTGGGTGCTGCCATCCATCATGGTACCCCCCACCAGAACCGGAATCGCATGGCCGTCGCGATGGAAAAATTCCTTGGCGAAAGGCAGGCAGTAACCCTGCTCATTGATCTGGGCCAGGGCTCGTTCGTCATCCGCCAGGTCGCCGGGGGTGAGCTGGCGCCAGTTCAGTTGGCCGTCGATCAGTTCCTGGCGGCTGTAGCCGAGGATGCTGAGGAAATAGTCGTTGCCATCGAAGATTTCACCATCCTGGCCCCAGATGATGATGCCGATGACGTTGGCCTCGTAGAGCGATTTGAACCGCAGCTGGCTGTCCCGCAGTTGGCTTTCGGTGTTGTCGATTTGTTGCAGCACGCGGCGGGAGACCAGCCCCACGAACAGCAGGATGATGCTGATGGAGCCCAGGTTCACCCACAGCAGTACCTGCCTGATCCAGCGGGCGCCACGGCTGAGTTCGCTGGAAAATTCAGTTTCGAACTGGTTCAGTGTGCGGTCCAGCGCGTTCAGTTGCCGCTCGTAAACGCCCAGGTCCGCCGCTGGATTTTGCCGATGCTGCGCGGCGATCTGGTTGGCCAGTTGCAGCAACTGATCAATCTGGGCGTCCGCCTGTCTCCAGATGTTGATCGCGTTGCGCATGTGTTCAACATTGCCGAAATAGAGGAACAGGTCGATCATGTTGCGCACGTCATTGGGGTGATTGCCGCCCGCCAGAAAGCCCTCCCGCGCCGCTTCCCGGTCTGGCTCTTCCTGCTGCAGCGCCAGTCTCGCCCTGCGGTCCGCCAGGTTGACCCTGAGGGCCTGGTGGAACTTGTGCATCAATTCATCCGATGGGTGTTCCAGGTAGCGGTAGAGGAGCAAAACGGCGTCTTTCTGGGATTTGGCCCACAGGCCTTCGCCGCGCACGTAGGCACGAATGCCGCTCATCAATTGGATCTGCAGGGTGCCCAGCGTGAACACAATCAGGCACACCACCAGCAGCATCCAGATGATGCGTTTGACGCGGCGTTTAATGGAGGGGAGGGCTGCCTGTCTGTCCCTGGTCTGCAAACCTCAGTACCTGTGTAACGCGTGGGTGTCCAACAGCAGTAACTATGACGCAATTTGCTCTGAAAGCAAGCGTCCATGTCATGCTGAGCTGCGATCAATGCCAGATGGACTGATAGATGGATATCATCTCACCAATGGTGGGGATGCGGGGGTTGTTGCCCGGCGAACCGGAGGCCATTGCCTGTTCTGCCATCAACTCCAGTTTGGCAAAGTAAGCGTCCTTTTTGATGCCGAATCCAGCCGGTGTGGGTACCTGGAGTTCGGTGTTCAGGTCCCGCAGTTCCTGCAGCAGTTTCCGGTTGGCAATCAGGACGTTCTCACCCGGGGCGGCGATGCCCATGGCGCGGGCGCACTCCGCATAGCGCTCTGCCGCGGAGGCAATGGAGAACTCGGTGACACTGGGCAGCAGCATGGCATTGGACAAGCCGTGGGGTACATGGAAGTGAGCACCGATGGGGCGACTCATGCCGTGCACCAGTGCCACTGACGCGGCGGAAAATGCAGCGCCGGCCAGGGTTGCGCCCATCATCATGGCCTCGCGCGCGGGCTCATCACGGCCGTCATGGAACACCCGGCGCAGGTTGGGGCCCAGTAATCTCATGGCCGCCAGGGCCTGACTGTCACTGTAAGCGTTGGCTTTGCGGCTGACATAGGCCTCGATGGCGTGGGTCAGGGCGTCGATGCCGGTATCGGCGGTGATGCGGGGCGGAGCGCTCAGGGACAGGGTGTAATCCACCAGCGCCGCCACCGGCAGGAATCCCATGCCCACACAGAGCATTTTCTCATCCACGGTGTCGTCGGTGATGATGGTGAAACGGGTCATTTCAGAGCCGGTGCCGGCGGTGGTGGGAATGGCAATCACCGGCAACCCGGCCTCGCCGACATTGCGGGGAAACTTGTAATCCCGCATGGCGCCACCGTGACGGGCCAGGATGGCGATGGCTTTGGCGCTGTCGATGGGGCTGCCGCCCCCCAGGGCCAGCAGGCAGTCAAAATCGTCTGCCCGGGCCGCCACCACCCCGGCATCGATGGAGCTTACCGTGGGCTCCGGCACGGTGTCGGCAAATACACTGCTGCGCAGACCGGCCTTCTCCAGTACCGCCTGCACCCGGGTCACATAGCCCAGTTGTACCATCATTGTGTCGGTGATGATCAGGGGCCGCGAACAGCCCAGTTGATTCATGACAGACGCAACTGCTTCACAGGCGTTGCGCCCCACCTGCAGGATGCGGGGCAGAATGATGGTGGCGGACATAGGGGCCGGCTCCTTGGTTGTTGTGCGTTCTTGTTATGAAGTCTGATCCATCTGTAATGCTCCCATTAAAATGGCGCCGTGGCCATGCAGAACAGCGCTGCCCATGATCAGGGAGGTAATCATTTTTTCCGCTTTGATGCAGATCTGCTCCTGGCGTTCCGGTTGTTCGATGTATTCCATGGACAACTGGAACATTTCCCGGGTAATGGTTTCCGAAATGTCGTAGAGGCTGTCCTGGCTCAGCTCCGGCATCAGCTTCAGTTCATTGATGTCGTCCGCCATATCCCGGGCAAAGTCGTCCATCACCTTGCGCAGGGCCCGTCGCAGAATGGGCGAGGCGCCGTGCAGTTCCCGAATCCCCAGAATAAACGCGTTGGGGTTTTCGGCCACATAATCAAAGAACAGTTTTACGGTTTCCCGGTTGACCTGGGTGGCCCGGGCCAGATTGAGGCGTGGGTTTTCCTGCCAGGAGGCGATGGGGGTGTGCGCCGGCACCACCGACTCGGCTGCCTTGCGTCGCAGTTCCCGCAGGGGCTGCCGGATCTGGCCGGTCATTTCTTCAATAATGGCCAGGCCCAGCTCGTCGAAGTCCTTGAAATGCCGATAAAAAGTGTTGGGGTTCAGGCCGGCCTCCCGGGCCAGCTCCCGCAGGCTTAACGCGTTCAGGCTGCGGGTGCTGGCGTTGAGCTTGAGGGCGGCCTCCATCAACAGGCGCTTGCCCTGGGCCAGAACAGATTTGGGAAGGCTCATGAGTTGTCTATTCTTTATCCAATTGTATACAGCAATATGAAGAATTGTACCGGCTATTGACCGCGAAGTATACGATTGTATACTCTTGGCTCTGAGGTAGACGCTTGTCTACCTGGATTGAGTTTATCCGGGATTTGGCCGGCGCCCCCAATGGCGTCGGCGGCAACCAAACCATCATCACCAGGACTACAGCATGAGCAAGCAGTCAAAACAACACTATAAAGTAGCGATCATCGGCACCGGTTTCTCTGGCCTCGGCATGGCCATTCGTCTCAAGCAACAGGGCGAAAACGATTTCATTGTGTTCGAAAAAGAAGCCGGAGTGGGCGGCACCTGGCGCGTCAATCACTACCCTGGCTGCGCCTGCGATGTGCCCTCCCATTTGTATTCGTTCTCGTTTGCGCCCAACCCCAACTGGAGCCGTATGTTTGCGCCCCAGCCGGAGATCAAGAAGTACCTGGAATACTGTGCCGATCACTATGGTGTGATGCCCCACGTCAAACTGAATAACGCCGTTGAGTCGGCCCGTTGGGATGAGAAACAGCAGTGCTGGCAGGTGACTGACCAGCAGGGCAAACACTACAGTGCCGATATACTGGTGGCCGGTGCCGGCGGCTTGTCGGTGCCGGCCTATCCGAAAATTCCCGGCCTCGACAAGTTCGAAGGCAAGGCCTTCCACTCCCAGGATTGGGATCATGGTTATGACCTGAAGGGCAAACGGGTGGCGGTGATCGGCACCGGCGCCTCCGCCATTCAGTTTGTACCGGAAGTGCAAAAGCAGGCGGCGCAACTGGATCTGTATCAACGCACGCCACCCTGGATTCTGAGCAAGCCGGACCGGGCCATGAACTTTGCTGAAAAAGCCCTGTTCAAACGTTTCCCCAAAGCCCAACAGGCCTTGCGCGAAAAAATTTACTGGACCCTGGAAAGCCGGGTGTTGGGCATGCTGGTCAACCCGCGCCTGATGGCCATCGCCAAACGCTGGGCGCTGAATCACATCCGCAACCAGATCCGCGATCCGGAGCTGCGCAAAAAAGTCACGCCGGATTACACCATCGGCTGCAAGCGCATCCTCATGTCCGATAACTATTACCCGGCCCTGGATCAGCCCAATGTGGACGTGATCACCACCGGCATTCGCGAAGTCACCGCCAACAGCATCATCACTGTGGACGGGGCAGAGCGCACAGTGGATGCCATCATTTACGGCACCGGTTTCAGGGCCACTGATCCCATTCCGGCGGGCCTGTTCTTTGGTCGTGACGGGGTGGATATTGTGGACACCTGGCCACAGGGGCCGGAGGCGTACAAGGGCACCACCGTGTCCGGCTTCCCCAACTTTTTTATGCTGATGGGGCCTAACACCGGGCTGGGTCATAACTCGATGGTGTATATGATCGAATCCCAGGTGAACTACGTGATGAGCGCGATGCAGTACATGGATAAAAAACGCATTCGCCAGATCGATGTGGCACCCTCGGCCCAGGCGGCGTACAACCACCGTATCCAGAATAAACTGCAGGGCTCGGTTTGGAACAGTGGGGGTTGCCAAAGCTGGTACCTGCATCCGGTCAGCGGTAAAAACGTCACCCTGTGGCCCGGGTTCACCTGGCAGTTCCGCCAGCAAACGCGACGCTTCGATGCCGGGGCCTATCTGTTCAATGGCGCCCGGGAAGCATCCGCTGCATCCGTACCCAGCGCCGGCACCGCAACCGCTCAATAGGGCACGCTAATTAAGCACTTATAAAAAAGGGCATCAACATGAAAACATTCAAGAACAAAGTAGCGGCCATCACCGGAGCCGCTTCCGGCATCGGGCAGGCATTGGCCCTGGAACTGGCCAGGGCGCAATGTGATTTGGCCCTGAGCGACGTGGATGACAAGGGATTGGCAGAAACAGCCAAGCAAGCCTCCGCGCTGGGTGTTAAAGTGACGACTGCCAAGGTGAATGTGGCGGATCGTGCGGCGGTTCACGCCTGGGCGGACCAGGTGGTGCAGGATCACGGCAAAGTGAATATGGTATTCAACAATGCCGGCGTGGCCCTGGGTGGCACCGTGGAAGACACCGATTATGCGGACTATGAGTGGATTGTCGGCATCAACATGTGGGGCGTGGTCTACGGCACCAAAGCCTTTTTGCCGTATATCAAGCAGGCGGGCGAAGAAGGGCATATCATTAACATTTCCAGCGTCTTCGGCCTGTTTGCCCAGCCCACCCAGAGCGGGTATAACATGTCCAAGTTCGCGGTGCGGGGCTTTACTGAATCCCTGCGCCAGGAGCTGGATATCGAAGGTGGCAAGGTGTCCTGCACCTGTGTTCATCCCGGCGGCATCAAAACCAACATTGCCCGCAACGCCCGTATGAGCAACAGTATGGAAAAGCTCACCGGTGGCGCCAGTGCAGAGAACATGCGGGATCAGTTCGAGGCCCTGTTCATGACCACTTCCCAGAAAGCCGCCGCCGTGATTCTGGCGGGGGTCAAGGCGAACAAACGCCGGGTGCTGATCGGGCCGGATGCCCGGGTGCTGGACCTGATGCAACGGACGTTGCCGGTGGTGTACCAGCGTCTGGTGACCACTTCCTTCAAGTGGGCCGGACGTTAACCCCATACCGCCAAAACGCCCGGGCTCAGCCCGGGTTTTTTACATTGGCTAAAGCCGTTACAAAAAAGCAAGAAAAGCACGTTAACCACTGACTGGAAACCCAAACGCGAGGAGAACACCATGCACGGATTGATGATGGATTCACAACTTTCCATTTCATCCATTCTGCGTCACGCAGAAAAAGTGCATCAGCACTGTGAGATCGTCAGCCGTAAACCGGAGGGCGGAATTTTCCGATACACCTACAAAGACGCCGGCAAACGGGCCCGGCGAGCTGCCAATGCCCTGGTCACGCTGGGCGTGCAACAACAGGATCGGGTGGCCACCCTGGCCTGGAACAGCCATCGCCATTACGAGTTGTATTTTGCCGTGTCCGGCAGCGGTGCCGTACTGCATACGGTGAACCCGCGCCTGTTTCCGGAACAGATTATCTATATTCTCAACCATGCGGAAGACGAGGTGTTGTTCCTGGACATCCAGTTTGTACCGCTGATTGAAGCCATCCGCGATCAGTTGCCGCGGCTGAAGCACATCGTGTTGATGGTGGACAAGGATAAAATGCCCGAGTCCAAGCTGGATCTGTTGTGCTACGAGGAGCTGCTGGAGGCCGCCAGTGAAGACTATGAGTGGCCTGCGTTCGATGAGAACATGGCCGCGACCCTGTGTTACACCTCCGGTACCACGGGCAATCCCAAGGGTGTGCTCTACAGTCACCGCTCCACCGTGATCCATGCGCTGGCGTCGGTGAGCAACGATGCCCTGGGCGTCTGTAATCAGTCCGCGGTGTTGCCGGTGGTGCCCATGTTCCATGTGAACGCCTGGGGTGTGCCCTATGGTGCCACTGCCGGCGGTGCCAAACTGGTATTGCCCGGTGCCGGCATGGATGGCGCGTCACTGTATGAGTTGATTCACGGTGAAGACGTGTCGCTGCTGTTGGGTGTGCCCACCGTATGGCTGGGCTTGCTGCAATACTGTGATCAGCAACAGCTGACGTTAGCGTCGGTGCAGGAAGTGGTGATTGGCGGTTCTGCCGCGCCTATGTCCATGATCAAGGCGTTCCAGGAAAAACACGACGCCTTTGTGATTCACGCCTGGGGAATGACGGAGCTGTCACCAATGGGCACCGTGAACAGCATGAATCGATACATGGCCAGCCTGTCCCAGGAAGAACGCTACCAGCTGCAGACCAAGCAGGGGCGCCCCATTTTCGGCATTGAAATCCGCATCGTGGATGCCGATGGCAACGAACTGCCCCAGGACGGCAAAGCCTTTGGCCGGTTGCAGGTGCGCGGCCCCTGGGTCGCCAGCAGCTACTACAAGCATGAGGACCAGTCCGACTGGGAAGACGGCTGGTTCGATACCGGCGACGTCGCCACCATTGACGAACAGGGTTACATGAACATCGTGGACCGGGCCAAGGATGTGATCAAGTCCGGCGGCGAGTGGATCAGCTCCATCGACGTGGAAAACATTGCCATCGGCCACGCGGCGGTGGCGGAGTGTGCGGTGGTGGGCGTGCCTCACCCCAAGTGGGATGAGCGACCCTTATTGCTGGTGGTGCTGAATCCGGGCGCCACCTTAACCAAGGAGGCCATGCTGGAATACCTGGCCGACAAGATCGTGAAATGGTGGATGCCGGATGAAGTGTTGTTCGTGGATGAGCTGCCCCATACCCCCACCGGCAAGCTGCTGAAACGGGAGTTACGCAGTCAGTACCAGGATCTGTATACCCGGTAATATCAACTCCGCAAAACCAGGCCCGCAGCGCATAACAGCGGGTCTGGGCCTTCAACATGGCGCCCCGCCACAGAACAACGTCATGCTTTCACCTAACCGGAGTGGCTTCAGTGAACTAATCTTAAGGTGAGCTATCACCTGAATTATGGCCTGAACAATAACAAGAGGCAGCATAACCATGTTAGGCAGTAAGCGTCGTGCACAGACTCCGTCATCTTTGAAACTGCTGGCCCGCAGTGTTCGTTTCGACTATCTGGAGGCCATGCAGAAGCACCGCTATTGGCACGATAACGATCCGGTCAAAACGCATTTTTTCAACGCATTGCAGGCCTTGTTCCCGGAAGGGGAACGGTTTTTCATGGACTCCGCCCGGGATGTGCGGGATGAACTGGGGAAAGGCAATATCCCGCCGGCGTTGCTGGAACAGATCCAGCTCTTTATCCGCCAGGAAGCCATGCACGGGCGCGAACACGATAACTGGTCCGCTGCCTTGATCGAGCTGGGCTACCCTGCCATGAAGATGTTTGATGAAAAACTCAAACGGGATAACGCCTGGTCCCGCAAGAACCTGGCACCCATTACCCGACTGGCCATGACCGCGGCCTCGGAGCATTTCACTGCTTCCCTGGCCCATTTGTTCATTTATCACCGCCCGGATCTGGTGGAGAAGGCCCAGTCCCCGTTTCGGGAGTTGTTGATCTATCACGCCCTGGAAGAGGTGGAACACAAGGCCGTGTGCTATGACCTGTATGAGCAGGCCCAGGGCGGCTATTGGAAGCGCGCTTCCGCCATGGTGTTTGTGACCGTGGATCTGCTGTTACGTCTGCGTAATCGCATGCAATACCTGTTGCAACAGGATGGTCTGTGGGATGCCAAGCACCGGCGTGCCATGCGGGCATTGATCTGGGGTAAGGACGGTATCATGCGGGCGCTGGCCCCGTTCCTGCTGCAATATTTCCGGCCCGACTTTCACCCTTGGGAGACCGATGAGCGGCGCGATTTGAAAGAGCGCTTCCGGGAGGAAATGAACCACATTGAAGCGTTGCAGGAACCCTCGGCAGACGCGGCATGACCACTACCAAATTGCGCGCATAAAATAAAAAAGGGATGCAGTGCATCCCTTTTTCTATGGGTGATGATTCAGTTTTATCGGTAGGTATCCAGCAGCTTCGCCTGGGCCTGGATGGCGTGGGTGAACTCCCCATGCATGCGCTCGATCATCTCTGCCACTGGCAGTACATCGTTGATTCCAGCACAGCCCTGCCCGGCGGACCAGACCGTTTTCCAGGCCTTGGCTTCGTCACTCACCGGCTTTAATTTGGTGCCGTAATCCACGTCACCGGGTTGGCCCAGTTTATCCATGTCATAGCCGTTGGCTTCCATGCTGGGGCGCATGAAGCTGGCGGGAATGCCGGATACGGCGGGGGTGTGGATGATGTCCTTGCTGCCGCAATCCACAATCATCTGCTTGTAGTCCGGCACCGCCTCGCTTTCGGTGGTATTGATGAAGCGGGTGCCCATGTACGCCAGGTCAGCGCCCATCTGCAGCGCGGCGGCCACGTCCGAGCCACTGTTGATGCAACCGGCCAGCAGCAGTGTCTTATCGAAAAAACTGCGGATTTCCTGCACCAGGGCGAAGGGGTTGGTGGTGCCCGCATGGCCGCCGGCGCCGCCACAGACCGCGATCAGCCCGTCCACACCGGCCTTGGCCGCACTTTCCGCATGGCGGCGATTGGTGACGTCATGGAACACCACACCACCGTAGCCGTGGACGGCGTCCACCAGATCCTTCACGGCGCCCAGGGAGGTGATGATAAGGGGCACTTCGTGCTTCACGCAGAGTTCCAGGTCCGCCTGCACCCGGGGATTGGTGTGGTGAACGATCAGGTTCACACCGAAGGGGGCGGCTTTTTTACCGGTCTCCGCTTCAAAGGCTGCCAGTTCCTGTTTGATCTGAATGAGCCACTCCTCGAAGCCTTCGCTGGTACGCTGATTAAGGGCTGGCAGGGTGCCCACCACCCCGTTCTTGCAGTTCTCAATCAACATTTTGGGGCCGGACACCAGGAACATGGGGGCGGCAACCACCGGTAACTTCAATCTGCCTTCAAAACTGCTTGGAATCGGCATGGGGATACACCTTACTCTCTGTAGATCAACGGGTAAAAAGAATGGCAAGAATAGCATGTAAATCTTCTGTGCGGAAAAGCAGGAAACGCTACAATGGCGGTTTTGACCCCTTATTCACCTGTATCCGGACCGCAGTTTTCATGGCCATTGAATTTGAACGCAAACACCAGGGGCGTCACTACCAGGTGCGCAGTGCCGGGCGTACCCGACGTCTCTATACCGACGGCGTGTTCCACAGTCAGTACAACCCGCGGCACCCGGTCACCGGCAGTGTCTGGGATCTGCTGTTCCTGCCCAGTCAATTCTATGCCCCGGCGGACATCCAGCGGGTGCTGGTGCTGGGGGTGGGCGGTGGTGCCGTGATTCACATGTTGAACCGTTTTGTGCAGCCCGACCAGGTGGTGGGGGTGGAGTTGAGCCCTTTGCATATCCAACTGGCCCAACGTTACTTCGACCTGAACTACCCCAACCTGGAACTGGTGCAGGCCAACGCCGTTGACTGGCTGATCGAGTATCAGGGGGAGCCCTTCGACCTGATCATCGACGACCTGTATTTTGAGGCGCAGGGGGAACCGCAGCGGGCCATTGCCGCCGACGCCAGTTGGTTTGATGTGTTGATGGAACACTTGAGTGAGGAGGGCGCGCTGGTGATGAATTTCGTCAACTACCGGGAGTGGCGCAATAGTGCTTATTTCTCGGCAGAGTTCGTGCGGGAAGGATTCCAGTCGGTGTATCAGTTTGCCACACCCACCTGTCACAACGCGGTGGTGGGCTTTTTACGCAAACCTACGGAAACCCGCATGCTGCGCCAGGCACTGGTCCAAACCCCGGGCCTGAATCCGGAGCGCGCCGGGTGTCGCCTGCGTTATGCCGTCAAGAAGATAGCTTGAAGACTTTGAAGCTTTTGTCCCGGTGCAGGTTCTCGACGCTTTTAAAATAGGCCGGAGCAATGGTTTCCACGGCAATAAACTGATTCACCACCACAAAGGCCACGCCATCGTTTTTCAGATGGTGGCGGGCGCTGCGGATGAATTTTTCCGTCAGGTCCCGTTCCGTGTCGAAGCCTTTGTGAAAAGGCGGGTTGCACAGCACCACATCGTACTGATGATGAATGCCGGCGGCGCAGTCGTCGGCAATGACCTCTCCGTTGATGCCGTGACGGGTGAAGTTGTCCTGGCAACTCTGAATGGCCGCGGCGTTGTTGTCGGTGGCCACCACCTGTTTGGCGCCCAGTGCCCAGGCCATGATACCCAGGTAGCCGTATCCGCAGCCCAGGTCCAGCACGGAGCCCGGCGCTTGGGTTTGCTGCACGTGTTCGGCAAAGGCGTCGATCAGCAGTTCGCTGCCCTTGTCGATTTTATTCCAGCCGAACTGGCCGGGCTTGCTGAACAGCTCCAGGTTGCGGCGTTCACCGATGCTCACAGTTGCCAGGTAATTGCGATCATCCAGGGCCTCCCCCAGGGTCTGGCAGGATAATTCCGCCAGTTTCAGCTGACGTTCTCCCTTGCTGACCTCGGCCTTACTGCCCAGGTAATGCTCGGCCTTGCTGATGTAGGTTTTGATGCCCTCGTTTTTGTAGCCGCAGAGCAGGAACCTGCCGTTCGCATTCAGGTGTTCTGGTACCTGATTGATAATGTGGTGAACGATGGCCTTTTCCTTCGAAACCCGATAGGCAATCAGGTCAAAGCGACCGCCCAGCTGGCGCAGGTCCATATCGTTGTACTGGCAGGACAGGTTACTGTCCATCGCCGCCTGGTACACGTCATAGCGGTTGGTGAGCAGGCTCAGGTTTTCGATGGTTTTGAGGGACAGCAGCAGCTTGCTGTCCAGATGCTCATCGGCCACCAGCAGGAGGCGGCCGGAATAGTCCGGCAGAGCGTCACACAGTCGTTCCAGGGCGGGGTCCATCATGACAAACGTTCGATCTCTTCCTGATGCAGGGGGCGGTATTCCCCCGGTTGCAGTTGCGGGTCCAACACCACGGGGCCGATGGCGGCCCGATGCAGGGCCACCACATGATTGCCGATGGCAGCGAACATGCGCTTCACTTGATGATACTTGCCTTCATAGATGGTCAGTTCAACCTGCTGCGGTGCGTTCACCTGCAGGCTGGCGGGGCGGGTGCGCTTGTGTTCGTTGCGCAGCAGTATGCCCTCTGCAAAACGGGCTGCGGCGTCGTCGGCAATGGGGTCCTGCAGGGTGACCTGATACCGTTTCGGCATTTTATGTTTGGGTGACGTCACGCGGTGGCTCCAGTGTCCGTCGTCGGTCACCAGTACCAGACCGGTGGTATCCAGATCCAGCCGTCCCGCCACATGCAGCTCGGAAACATCTTCTTCCTCTGCGAACAGCGCGATCACGGTTGGGTGTTGCGGATCGCTGTTGGCACAGACACAACCGACCGGCTTGTTCAGCATAAAATAACGTGGCCCACGGGGCGCGATGCGCATGCCCCCCAGGCGAATATCCTGGTGTTCACTCACCGTTTGCTCTGGGCCTGCCGCCGGCACCTGATCCACCAGCACGTCACCGAGCTTTATGGCCTGCTTGGCCTCCTTGCGGGACAAACCGGAATAATTGCTTAGATATTTGTCAAGTCTCATGAATATTTGATGACAGAAAGCAGCGACTGATTGCGCCTTAGTGTGTCAGGAAACCCGCTACTTCGTCTAGGCTGGCTGGGTACAAGAGCGTTTATTGTACGTCATTTAGACTGATTCGTTACATGATCTTTCAGATTCCTGAATATGGGGAATTTGGGTGCCGGGAAAAACCCCCGTGGGATCATGGGGCTTGCGCGATAAAGGTAAAGTTCACATCAGCTTTTGTGGAAAACTGCCACGCGGCTTTTCGTTTGCAGGTTCACAATCCCTCATTACACTGATCAGTATCAATTCACACACTGATTGGGAAGTCGGGGTGCAAAGACTAGGAGGGTGTTATGAACAACGTAAGATTTCTGGATTGGTTGGGTTCCGCCGCGTTCACCATCGCGTTGTTGTCTGTTTTACTTCTGTTTGTGCCCGGGCTGGTGCGTGCTGACGGTGTAATGCCCGCAGACGCTGACGATTTTATCGGTCGTGCCGACCTTTAAAAGACCGGGGAACGCCACAGGTTTCAGCAAGCAGTCTGAAACACTGTGGCACCTGCAAACCTTACTTGCTGCTTTTCCGCCAGCGTCCCGCCAGCAATAATAATCCCAACATCAGCAGAAAGAACAGGCCGACGCTGCCGCCGCTGGCCGTAGCATAATATTCTTCCTCCACCACAACGCGGTAGGCATCGTTGTCCCAATCCTGACTTTCCATATGCAGTGGTGTGGCAAGCGGTGATGTGGTGGTGATCAGCAGGTTGCCGCTGTCGGCGTCGTACAGTTGCACCGCCAATTGGTAGCGGGCCGGATCGAAACCGTAGTCCAGGGACAGGCGGCTCATGTAACGATCCTGGCTGCTGTAATCCTGCAGTCGGAAGTCCTGGCTGGTATGGATTTCACGCCAATAATCATGGGGATCAATCAAACTGATGCGGGCATACACCCATCGACTCTGCCCCGGTGCGTCGGCATCCACTTCTACCGTTATGTCGGTGAAATAGCCGTCCCGATCCTGATCACCGCTCAAGTCAAACGCCAGTTCATAAATGCTGATACTGTGCAGGGCGGCGCTTTCCCGGCTGCTGTCTTCCAGGTACAGGTCCGCCAGTTGCGGGTTGTCGGCGCTGCTGTAATGCAGCAGTTCGGCACCGGTGTCTGCGTCGTGAATGCTCAGGCTCAATGCGTATTGATCACTGGGATAGCCGTCTGTAAGCAGCACCCGTGCCTGGTAGGTATCGTTCCCGCTGGTGCCGTAAATCGTGTACACCTCGGTCTGGAACAGGGTCTGCTGGTGCTCCCCATGCAGTTCCCCTTGCAGTTCACCCACCACAAAAATCCGTTGGCTGCTGCGCAGCGTGTCGATATCAAAGTTCACATCAAACTGATGATAATAACCGTCACCATCGTGATCGCCCTGCAGGTCGAACCAGACGTCGTACACCGAGACGCTGGCGGTTGTGGTGGCGGAGTTGAGCGCGGTGGGTGCTGCCAACGCGTGGGCCGTGAAATCGGCGGCGGGTTTGGCGGGGTTGCTGATGATCTTGCCGCGGAACTTGCTGTTCGGGTCCGGGGGGGTGGCAGCCTGGGGCATGGCCTGTGCCTGGGGCGCGCTGGCCAGTACCACCAGCAGGAATGTGACGATGATCAAGGCAATTTTATACATGACGGGGCTCCTCCATTTGCTCCTCATTACAGCCCGCCGCAGCTGAATTCATCCTGAATAGGGCGACGTGTACGGTTCAGGTCTGATTCAGTTTCTGGGGCCTAGGATGGTGGGACATTCAACAAAAGGAGATTTCCTTATGTGGTACAAAAAGAGCATTCTCCCGGCGGCTGCGGTGTTGGTGGCGGCCACCACGTTCAGCGCCAATCAGGCTTACGCTTTGAATGATGATGAAGCGGCGGTGCTGGTGGGGCTGGCTGTGGGTACGGTGGCCGCGGTGGCGGTGAAGCATCATCGTGAACACGACCGTCGGGATTGGGAATACCGGGAACGGTCCCGCTATGACGATCATCACCATGGCTATCGGCGGGAACCGCAACGGGTGGAGCATTACGTGATCCACAATCCCCCCAGCTACCGGGGTGATCGACATCGCCATGACCGTTGCGATCATCCGGGTAAGCGCCACGGTCACAAACGCAAGGACCATGACCGCGGCTACAGCCGCAGCGGCTATGAATACGAATACGAGTATAAAAAACGGGTTCGGTTCTAGCACCGGGTGCCCACCGGAAAGGAAGCCAAAGGCTTCCTTTTTTTGTGGATATGGATGCGGCTTTTATGGGGATCGCGTCAGCCGGTAGGGTGTGGGTTGCAGGACCTGCGGTTAGAAAATGAGCTCGCAGTCACCTATACTGCAGCAAACCCTATCCAGCAAATCCGATTAAAAGTGATTTCGAACTGATGTTGTTGCAAGACCACTCGCAGCGGCGGCCTACTGCTTCCCTCTCGGCGGCCCGTCACTGGGTGAATCAGCTCTATGCCGGTCTGCACGACCGGGCCCGGCTCGAGCAATCCATAACGGGATTAGGAGAGCTGCTGGCCGGCGTGGTGGAGCTGATTCGCATCACCTGTAAGGAGACGGACGCGGTATCCGAGTGGTGTCGTTCCGATTCCGCGTTGCCCGCAGGCGGACTCTGGCCGTCTGCTGTGGACCGGCAGGCACCCTATCAGCATTTTCACAAGGACGGTTGCCTGTCGCTGTATACGTTAAGCGGTGCCCCGGCCCGGCTTTTGCTGGCCCATGCCAGCACCCGTTGTGAGGTGGTGCTACTGCTGCGGCAATATCAGGAACCACTGTGCCCCCGCGACTATGGCCCCCGCTTCTCCGAAGTTATGCTGTACACGTTGCCACAGCTGGCCCAGGTCAATGCCTTGCTGGGCAAGCTGAGGCAGCCCTTGCACCGGCTTGAGGTCACCCATCGTTTACTGCAACTGGTGCCGTTGCCCCTGGTGGTACTGAACCAGCGCAACCAGGTGGAACGCGCCAACGTCACCACCTGCCGCCTGCTGCAGCGCTTGCAGGCCGAGGCCGCCCCGGCGCAGGCCGACACCTGGCTGGCAGCGGCCGATTGGTCCGGGTTGAAATTCGATTCCAGCCGCCAGCGGTTGAGCTGTGACGGGGTGGAGCTGGCGGCCCGCTTCCTGTTTGAAGAGCCGTGGGGTGCCCACCCGGTGCGCATCTACAGTCTGCAGGACAGCCGTCGCCATCCCCAGTTGAATGCAACGATCCTGGATTCAATCTTTGGCCTCAGTGCGGCGGAGACGGCAGTATGCCAATGGGTGCTGGCGGGGCAGGAACCCTCCGACATCGCCCGCCTGCAAAACCGCTCCATCAACACCATCAAGTCCCAGCTACGCTCCATCTATCGCAAAACCGGGGTGCAGACCACCGCCCAGTTGGCCCGCCGTCTGTTTTTCAATCCCGCGTACTGGGTTGGGCGGCGCTGACATGGCGGCCTTGGCCGAGCGCCTCAAACGGTTCGATGCGGAGGAGGGCGACTTGATCACCCGGTTCTATGCCGGGGTGGGTACGGCCCAGTTCTTTCAGGACTTTATGGCTCAGCTGGCGGACGTAATGGCGCTGCGCTCCGGCAGCATCGGGATCAGCAACCTGCAGACCCGGGAAATCAAGGGCGGGTGGCCGTGGAATATCGAGCCCCTGTATCTGGCGGTGTATGTGGCCGGCGATCTGGCCCATAAGGATCGCCTGTTACAACATGTGATGCAGTCCCCGGCGGGGCGCTTCTACAGCATCGAAGCCCATCTGCCGGATGCCGCGGACTATCAGGCCCGGAGTGAGGTCTACCAGACCTGGGCCAATCCGCAGGGCATTCGCGATGTGGCCATGGGCCTGCTCTTGAGAGACGGAGATTGGGTGGGCTTTGTGGTGCTGCATCGGCGCGACGAGCAGGGACCGTTTCTGGAACCGGAACTGGCGGTGCTGGAGCGCCTGCTGCCGCACCTGCAGCGGGGCCTGGAACTGCATCGGGGGTTGGTGGACGCCCGTGACCAGCAGCACAGCATCGACCGCTGGCTGTCGTTGTTGCGGCCTGCGGCCCTGCTGTTCGATGAGAAGTTCGAGATGACGCACCTGAATCCTGCCGCCAGGCAGTTTCTGCAGCAGCAGGGTGGCATCCGGATCCAGGATGGCCGCTTCGATCTGGGGGACCCCCAGGAGAACAGCCGGGTGGGGTTCCAGGTGATGGCGGCGGTCAAGCTGGCCCTGGGCCAATACGAGCTGGAGCCCGAGATCCTGCGCATCGAGCGCCCCCCGCACCCACCGTTCACCCTGGTGTTCCTGCCCCTGCGGGACCGCGGTAACCAGGCGGTGACTTCCGCTGCGGCCCTGGTGTTCATTTATGCCGAGGATGAGCCGATGGGGATGGACCTGTCACCCCTGCGACCGATCTTCGGCCTGACGGCAGCGGAGCAGGGCCTGTGTGATGCCCTCGTGCAGGGGCAGACCCTGGCGGAACTGGCCCAGTTGCACAACAAGTCCAAGGAAACTTTGCGCACCCAGTTGCGGCGTATTTTCCGCAAAGTCGGGGTCCGCACCCAGACCGAGCTGGTGGTGACCCTGATGACCCACCCGGCGCTGCTGGTGCCACTGGGCACGGATACTCAGCCCGATCCTGCCCCCGATCCAGACCCCCGATTTTGAACCGGTCAGTCATTTTCACCCGATTGGGTGATTCTGAAATGCCCCTCCACTGCTAGCTTTAGTTCAGCACACCGCTGCGGGTGCCCATTTGTCGATCCACTTGGTTTTTCTTAGGAGTGTTTGAATGAAGCTGAAACCGCTGTGTCTGGCCGTCGCTGTGGCGATGACCGGATGTGGTGGCGGTGGTGGGGGAGGTTCCAGTTCCTCCTCCTCACCGACGCCCACCCCCACAACTTCTGTTTCCGGCAGTGCCGTCAAGGGGCCGCTGGTGAATGCCACGGTCCGGGCCTATGCCCTGGATACCAGCGCCGCCGACCTCAAAGGCAGCCTGCTGGATTCCGGTTCCACCAACGAGCAGGCGGCCATAACCGGCCTGGCCATTGCATCCAGTACCACCGGCCCGGTGCTGCTGGAGATTGTGGCGGATGCCGACACGGTGGACCTCACCACCGGCGTGGCGCCGGTGATCACCCGCATGGTGACCGTGCGGGACGCGGCGGACCTGATGAGCGGGAATGCTTATGCGACACCCCTTACTACTCTGGTGGTGGATCTGGCCCGTAAGAACGGCGACAAGGATACCCTGGGTTACAGCGGCGATGACGACGGCAGCCTCGGCGAAGCCGAGTTCCTGGCGGCACTGCCGGTCGCCCAGTCCCAGGTGAAATCCAGCCTGGGTTTTGGCCTGGTGGATACACTGGACCTGCTGAGCCAGTCGCCCCTGATCACCGACGCAACCACCGACGCCGCCAGTCAGAGTGCGGTGTTGAACTATCGCACCGCCCTGGAAGGGGTGGCCGCCATTGCCCAGAAGCTGAAAGACGATGCGGTGGCGGCCAACGCCTCCAGCACCGCCACCACCGATGAGATGTTCGCGGCCCTGGCGTCAGACCTGTCCGACGGCACCCTGGATGGCCAGGATGACGATGGCGCCCTGGCGGCCATGGCGGATGTACCCGATGTGGGCGCATCGGTCACGGTGGACCCGGCCACCCTCACCATCCCCGGTACCAGCACCCCCCTGACGGAGGTCAGCGACGTGCTGATCGCCGAGAAGCAAAGCACCGGCGTAACCACCAGCACCACGGACATTGAAGACGCCGAAACCACCCCGGCGGCGGTGGACCCCACTCCGGATTCCGACGGCGATGGCGTGGATGACCTGAATGACGCCTTCCCCATGGACGATTCCGAAACCACCGACAGTGACGGTGACAACGTGGGTGACAACGCTGACGTGTTCCCCAACGATCCTGAAGAGTGGGCGGACTCGGACGGTGACCAGGTGGGCGATAACGCCGATGCCTTCCCCACTGACCCCACTGAAACCACCGACAGCGACGGTGACAACGTGGGTGATAACGCCGATGTGTTCCCCAACGATCCCAGCGAATGGTTGGACTCGGACGGTGACCAGGTGGGCGATAACGCCGATGCCTTCCCCACCGATCCTGATGAAACCACCGACAGCGACGGCGATAACGTGGGTGATAACGGCGACGTGTTCCCCAACGATCCCACTGAGTGGGCGGACTCTGATGGTGACCAGATTGGCGACAACGCCGACGCCTTCCCCGATGACCCGGGCGAAACCGCGGACAGTGACGGGGACCAGATTGGTGACAATGCCGATAACTGCCCCACCGTGAGCAATCCGGAACAGACCGATACCGATGACGATGGTGTGGGTGACGCCTGCGAAGAGGATGAAACCCCCACTGGCGCCGTCTGGGACCAGTTTAACTGGGACGACGGCAGCACCTGGCAATGACCGCCAGCCATTGAATGAATACGAACAGAATTGAATTTTTGAGGATAGAATCCATGAAACTGAAAACCGTGTTTAGCGCATCTCTTTTAAGTCTGGCCATTGCCGGAGCCTCTTCTGCCATGGCGGAAGTCAGTGTGACCTCGTTCAGTGCCGGACAGGCGGCCACCGCCGCCAGTGTGAACGCCAATTTCACCGCGGTGGCCAATGGCGTCAACACCAACGAAGCCGCCATTGCCGCACTGCTGGCGCGCATTGAAGCATTGGAGGCGGAGCATGAATCCACCACCTATCAGGAGCGCATCGCCGGCTCCACCTACAAACTGAGCTGGACCTACCATGCCTATTTCGGCGCGGATAAAGGCGATGGCAGCATGACCAACTACATTCGCTTCCTCATGGGGGGCGGCGGCTCCACCATCATCTTTAATGGCGATGGCACCATCACGGAACTGGCGGCTGCGGAATCCGAGGCTGAGGGCTCCACCTTCCTCTATGATGAAGATCCCATGAATGATCCCGGTGGTGTGCAAACCAATAACATGGATACCAACTCGGACAGCTGGGAGGATACCTCCGGCACCACCACCTGGTCAGTGAACGAAAGCACCGGTATCGTGACCATTGTGTGGGAAGGTGAAGAGGAAGACAGTTTCCAATCCTCGGAAGACGGCAGCCTGTTCGTACGCCTGGGCTCGGTCAACGAAGTGAACGATGACAACCAGCGGGTGGTGGAGAACCACAGCGTGCATTTCGTGCGGGTACCGTCCCTGCCCTAAGCGCAGCGCGGTTGCGGAATCGGGAAGAGGCCTCTGCGGAGGCCTTTTTTCTGCCTGTTACTACTCAAAGTCCAGCAGTTCATCCAGTACCGAACCGCCGCCGTGCCCCTGGTGGTAGCCAAAATGCTGATATTCCACCAGGTTCGAGGGCAGGTACTCCAGAAAATAACTGCTGCTGGCTCCGTGCACAAACGAGCCGCCGTGGAACACGGTCTGGCTGCTGTCACCGGCCCGGGTAATCACCAACTCATTTTGGGCCCGGGTCAGGGCCACATAGAGAATGCGGCGCTCCTCTTCTTCCGCCTCCCTGTCCCCCAGGCTGCGCAGGTGGGGATACATGCCCGGCTGCACCCCCAGGCAGTAGCATACCGGCGCTTCGGTACCCTTGGCGCTGTGTACGGTGATGAGGGTCACGCAGTCTTCCTGGTCCGCTTTCTCCGCTTCGGTATTGGATACCGGGTCCAGGGTGTAGGCCTCCACGAACCCCAGCAGGTCCTTGTAGCGCAGGGCCAGCTCCGATAACAGACGCAGATCCCCCAGGCGGCTTTCCCAGCGGTCGTAGCGCTGGGAAAGGGTGTTGCCCAGGTGTTCTGCGCCCAGTTTGAGGGCGGTGCTGGGTTCCGAGCGATACTGCTGGATCAGGGCAATGCCCTGGCGGATGTCGGTGCGCTTGGCGAGGGCAGTTTCCAGCACCTGCAGGGGGTTGTCCGCCGGGTCCAGCGCAATCAGCTGCTGCACAATTTTGGCGGCCGTGGCATCGCCGATTTTGGGCCAGCACTTCAGGTAACGAATCCAGGCCAGCTCATCGTAGGCGCTGATGGCGGCCCGACACAGGGACAGCAGATCCTTCACATGGGCCGCTTCCAGCAGGCTGGTGCCGCCCACAAAGCGGTAGGGGATATTGCGCTCGATCAGTGCCCCTTCCAGGGTTTTGGCCGACCAGGCCGAGCGCACCAGCACCATGTGCTCACCCCAGGAGGTGCCGGCTTCATGGCGTTCCTGCAGGTCGCTGGCGATCCAGGCGGCTTCATCGAACTTGCTTTCAAAATCCAGCAGGATTGGCCCCAGGCCACGGCCGCGGTGGGCGTGCAGATCCTTGTCGTAATGGATGCTGGACTGGGCCAGCAGCCAGTTGGCCAGGTCCAGGATCTCCTGGGTGCTGCGATAGTTTTCCCGCAGTTTGAGGATGGCGGCTGATGACAGCCGGCTGTCGAATTCATGCACATTGCGGAAATCTGCACCGCGGAATGCGTAGATGGACTGGGCATCGTCCCCCACACAGAACAGGCTGGCCTGGTCGGACAAGGCCTGCAGAATCCGCCATTGCAGGGGGTTGGTGTCCTGCATTTCGTCCACCAGCACATGTTGGTAGAGGCCGGCGATCCGTGCCCGCAGCTTGGGGTTGCCTTCCAGACCCTGCACAAATAAATGCAGGATATCGTCGTAATCCAGATAGCGGCGTTCAGTCTTGCGGCGCTCGTACTCCGCGGCAATCTCCACCAGGCGGCCCATGGTGTGATCGTCCAGCTCCGTGAACTGGGTCAGGTATTGCTCCAGCTCCAGACAGCAGTTCTTGGCGTAGGACACATAGTTGAGGATGCTGGCGGCCTTGGGAAAATCGCGCTTTTCCCCTTTTTTCAGCCGTTCCCCCCGGATCATCTGCAGCAGGCTCTGGGCATCATCCCGGTCGATGACGGTGCGCTCCTCCACCCCGAACGCCTTGGGCACCCGACGCATCACCTGCAGGCAAAAATGGTGGAAGGTGCCGGCGGTGACGCTGTCGGCCACCTTGCCCACCTCATTGTGCAGGCGCAGCAGCATCTCCTTGGCCGCCCGGCGGGTGAAGGTCAGCATCAACAGGCGTTCTGCCGGAACCCCCTGTTGAATCAGAAACAGGATACGGGCAATGATGGTGCGGGTCTTGCCGGTGCCGGCCCCGGCCAGCACCAACAGGTGCCGGGCCTGGCCTTGATAGTGGGCCGCCGCAGTTTGTTCGGGATTCAGTTTCATCGTCGGCATCATACCGGGTTGGGCCCTGACCGCCTAGGCTTGCCACTCCCTTGCTACGCCCTTTGTTAACCCTGGTGTGGGGACTGGCAGAGGGGCGTTGGGGTTGTATAATGCGGTCACCACATGCCGTTTGGAACGCCGCATGGGGTACGGGGGTTTACCATTCAATGTTGTGAAAGACTATACTTTGTGTATTGACGTCAAGCACTTACCTTGCCGAGCAGCAATAACGAGCACCAATAAAAAGAAGGATGAAGTCGCGTGATCGCAGATAAACGGGCAGAAAACAGAGCGGATACCCGCGAAAAACTGATCCTGGTGGCCATCAAGATGTTTGCTGAACAGGGTTTCAGCGGCGTTTCCATGCGCAATATCAACACGGCGGCGGGCACCCGCAATTCCTCGGCGGTGCATTATCACTTTGGCAGCAAAATGGGCATCATCGAAGCGGTGATGGATAAGCTCAACGCCCAGCTGCGCCCGATCTTCGACCAGGTGACGGAGGCGTTGGAAGAGCGCGCTGCGGAAGGCAACCTGACGGCAGAAGACGTGGCCATGGCCATTCAGTTGCCGTTCTGGGTGTTGAACTGCACCCCGGAATACGGGCGTTACGCGGTCAAGCTCAGTGCCCGCTTAATGCTGGAAGCCAATGCTGAACTCAAGGTGCTTTATAATCGTTACCTGGAGGAACCGGTGGGGCGCATCCTGCAGTTGATGGTGCAGCTGCAGCCCAATAAGAATCCTCACCACCTGCGTTTCCAGATCGTGCATTGTTTTATGGCCACCATTTCCGGCATCTCCACCATCGACCTGATGGACAACACCCCCCTGGGGGATGTGCGTTTTGAGCACAATGCCGAGATGATGATGGTGTATGTCTTTCACGTGGCCCGGGGGCTGGGCTGTGAGCAGCCGGACTTCGGCCGTTTTGATATGACGTTCTGGTCCCGCTTTGCCACGTTCATGCAGATGAGCCCGGAACCCGCACCGCCGGCTCCGGATGCCGTGCCCACACCGGACTAGTCCGCCAGCGCGCTGCCTTGATCTTAATTAAAGCGTTCCTTCCTCTTCCTCCTGATCCCCATGCTGGGAATCCGGTGTCCAGCCCAGGCTGTTACCATGGGTGGCCAGGATAAAACTGCTTAATTTCTCGATGGTGGGCAGTTCATACAGCACCGAAATCGGAATATCCAGTTTCAGCTGCTGCTTGATGCGGAATTTCATCTCGGTGACCTGCAGGCTGTGCCCGCCCAGTTCAAAAAAACTGGCCGCCGGGGGAATCTCCGTCACCTGCAGCAGGTCCCGCCAGATATGGCGGAGCTGGTCTGGCAGGCTGGGGCGGTTACCCGGGTCGTTGTGCTGGTCCTGTTTCAGCAATGCCAGCAGGTCTTTCACCAGAAACTGAATCTGATCACTGCCCAGTTTGTCCGGGTCATAGTGAATGCTGAGGTCCACCTGGCTGGCCTGCTCAATCACATGGATCTCAAAGGGCGCCAGCATCACGCCGCTGTTGAGCTGGGTGACCCCCTGCAGGTTGATCTGATCGCTGTTGTCCACGTCGAACCAATGGTAGTGCACCATGGGCACCGGGCTGCCGGCGTGGCACAGGTGATGGGCCAGTTGTTCTGAAACCGGTGAAAAACGGGTGTGCAGTTTCGCCAGTTCTGTACTGGCATTAAAGGCCAGGCCTTCCCGCTTCTGGGCCTGCATGGGAACGTAATAGGGGAAATAGCCCAGCAGGTTTTCGAACTCGCTGTCTTTCAGGTTGGGATCGCTGAACCAGTAGGTGATGCCCTGATGGGAGAGCCAGGAGTACAGGCACTGGTTGATGGCGTCACACAACCATTGTTTGGCGCTTTGCCCGGCCGGCAGGTGCTGGTGGATGAACTCGGCATCCAGTTGTTCCAGATGCAGCTGGCTGCTGGCACACAAGGCCGTGGTACTGGATTCCGTCAGGGACTTGGGGGCCAGGCGGGCCCATTCTTTGGTCAGAAAGGGTTTGTTCAACACCTCGCTGGACCAATGGGCAAACGCGCTTTGGTTGCACTGGGTGGGCAGCTCCATGGCGTCCACTTCGGTGAACACGGCGGCCAGCAGGTGATGGCCCAGTCGCAACAGGGAGTAACTGTCCAACAGCAAAGGGTGGCAGCTCAGCAGCAGGTGGGATGGGGCCTGTTCCTGTTGTACCAGGGTCAGAGCCAGTGCCTGCTGTTCGCAGTGGCGGCGTTGCTGCTGATTGCGGATCTCTTCCAGCTGGGCCCGGGCGTCGGCTGGATTCAGTTGGTTGAGCTGGATCGATTCCACCAGTGGGCCATCCCCCGGCTTGAACTGATTTTCGTTGCTGTCGAGGCGGGCGGCCAGGATGGGGTACAGTTGTTGCAGCTCAAGCAGTACCGGCTGCAGTGCACTCAAGCACAGAGCGCCGTTAAAGCGGATTTCAATGACCCGGTTAGAGGGCGTGGCGTGAAGTCGTCGGAACAGCTCGGTCTGGTGGGGAGACAACTGCAGCGGATTGTGCCGTGCGGTGTCGTCCTGAGTGATGGGACGCCGGGCGCTGTTCAGCTTTTTCTGGCGAATCTTTTCAAATAACAGCTGCCGTTGTTCCGGACTGAGGTCGGCAAATTGAGACAGCGCGTTGTCGGACGTCATGCTCGCACCCTATTCTTTCTTGTCGTTATTGTCGTCGAGTTGTCGTTATTGTCGTCGAGTTGTAGTTATTGTTGTAACGATCATACAGCCGCCGGCCCAAGGTGTTTGGCCGTGAATCAATGCGGGATGTCTTGACTGGAAGAATTCATTATACGCCATGCTACAGTGGTCCTTAATTGTAATATGTGGCCCATTGTGCGCAGAAAGCTGTTAAATCGAATTATTGGAACCCAGTTACAAGCGGTTGTGTGACTGCGTTGGAGTTTGGTCGCAAAATTATTTAAATCGCACCAGAAGAGTGTAGAGGATTTGCGCGGTTTGCTGCGCAGGGTGGTTACAAAAATTAACACAAATGGATAAAAAAAGGCCCTCCGTGGGGAGGGCCATAGGTAACCCAGTGCGAGGTGGGTTGAAAATCAATCCAGGAAAGAGAAATTCTCCTCTTTCATTTTCATCAGGGACTTGGGCGACGCCATCATGCACTCGGCATGAGCCTTGGCCCGCGGCAACAATCGCTCGAAATAGAATTCCGCCGTCTGGATTTTGGCTTTATAAAACTCGGGGTTATCGGTACCGGCCGCCAGTTTTTCGTAAGCGGCCTGGGCCATCATCGCCCACATGAACGCCATGCTGACGTAGCCGGAATACATCAGGTAATCCACCGAGGCGGCGCCCACGGCATCGAAATTCTTGCGCGCACGCATGGCCAGCCGCACGCTGTACTGCTGCCAGTTGGTGGTGTACTTGAACAGGGGCCAGATGAACCGATTCATCTCTTTCTTGTGCGGATTGTTGGAGATGAGCCCGTTATCCTTGCAGAATTTCAACACTTCCAGAGTGAAGGTCTTCAGGGTTTTCATTTTTCCCAACAGCACTTTGCGACCCAGTAAGTCAAGTGCCTGAATTCCGGTGGTACCTTCGTACAAGGTGGCAATGCGGGTATCCCGGACAATCTGCTCCATGCCCCATTCCTTGATGTAACCGTGGCCGCCGTATACCTGCATACCCAGGTTGGCCGCTTCACAGCCGGTCTCCGTGAGGAAGGCTTTGAGGATGGGTGTCAGAAAGCCCAATTGATCGTCGGCTTCGGCACGGGCTTCTTCGGTTTCGCCAAACAACATGAAGTCGGCGTATTTGGCGGCGTAGTACACCATGGCGCGACCACCTTCGGCGAAGGCTTTCTGGGTCAGCAGCATGCGGCGTACATCGGCGTGGCAGATGATCGGGTCGGCCACTTTGTCCGGATGTTTTTTGCCGCTCAGGGCGCGCATGGAGAGGCGGTCCTTGGCATAGGGCAGGGCGCCCTGGTAGGACAGCTCCGCCGCGCCGAGACCCTGCAGGGAGGTGCCCACCCGGGCCGAGTTCATGAAGGTGAACATGCACTCCAGGCCTTTGTTGGCAGGGCCGATCAGATAGCCTTCTGCGCCTTCGAAGTTGAGCACGCAGGTGGCAGAGGCGCGAATCCCCATTTTATGCTCGATGGAACCACACACCACGTTGTTGAACTCACCCAGGTTGCCGGCCGGGTCGCATTTCATTTTGGGCACGATGAAAAGCGAGATGCCCTTGGTGCCTTCCGGAGCGTCTGGCAGGCGCGCCAGCACGATATGGATGATGTTCTCCGCCATGTCGTGATCGCCGGAGGAAATAAAGATCTTGGTGCCGGTGATGGCGTAGCTGCCGTCGGCGTTGGGCGCGGCTTTGGTTTTCAGCTGGCCCAGGTCGGTACCGCAGTGCGGTTCGGTCAGGCACATGGTGCCGGTCCAGGTGCCCTCACACATCTTGGGCAGGAAATGGTGTTTCTGTTCTTCCGTGCCGTGCAGGTAGATGGTGTTCATGGCACCCAGGCTCAGGCCGGGGTACATGCCCCAGGACCAGTTGCTGGTGCCGATCATTTCGGACTTCATAATGCTGAGGGACAGGGGCATGCCCTGGCCGCCAAACTCTTCCGGGTGGGACAGGCCCTGCCAACCGCCCTGGCAATACTGCTCATAGGCTTCCTTGAAGCCTTTGGGGGTGGTGACTTTACCGTCCTCGAAGTGGCAGCCTTCCTCATCGCCGCTTTGGTTAAGGGGGGACAACACCTGCTCACAGAATTTGGCGCATTCGTTCAGAATGGCGTCCACCATGTCCGGAGTGGCGTTTTCGGCGCAGGGCAGTTTGCTGTAATGCTTTGGGTAATTCAGAACATCGTTCATCACGAAGTTCATATCACGTAAGGGCGCTTTATACTGAGGCATCGCACTGTATCCTGTGTGGGTTCCTAACCAAAGGTGGTGTCAGGTGCGCAAGTGTGCACCAAGGGCCGGGTGCCGCCATTGGCAGCTTTTAAGACTGTCTATGTCAGAATGGCCAACAGCCGTTTTAATGGGTTCATAATCAGTATAGATGGCCGCTGGGCCCGGTAAGCATGTGTTCGATCAGGTGAGGAAATGTTATGGATTTGAAAACCGAAGTCTGTGAGGCCTGCGGGCCAGGGGCGCGCCCGGCGACGGCGGCAGAGGCCAGGGAGTGGATGGCGCAGCTGCCCCAGTGGCAGCAGGTGGTGGAAAACGGGATGCCGAAACTGCAGCGGGTGTTCCGCTTTGCGGATTTTGCCCAGGCGTTGGCATTCACCAACCGGGTAGGGGCGCTGGCTGAACAATTCGACCACCATCCGGCCCTGCTGACGGAATGGGGTCAGGTGACGGTAAGCTGGTGGACCCACAGCCTGGGTGGCCTGCACCGCAACGATTTCATCCTGGCCGCCCGCACCGACGACCTGGTGTGATCACAGCCCCTTGATGTTGAGCGCCGGTTTGGGCTCCGTCTGATAGTTGGCCAGCCAGGTGAAGAAATCCGCTGCCGGCATGGGACGTGCGATGTGGTAACCCTGGGCCAGGTCGCATCCCATCTCTTTCAGTTTGTCCAGGGTGGCGGCATCTTCAATGCCCTCGGCCACCACGTCCAGGCTCAGGTTGTGGCCCATGGTAAGGGTGGTGTGCACAATGACCTGGTCGTCGTTGTTCTTGGCCATCTCCATCACAAAGCTGCGGTCGATTTTGATCTCGTTCACCGGCAGCTTTTTCAGGTACGACAGTGAGGAGTAACCGGTCCCGAAATCATCAATGGAGAGGCGAATTCCTGCGGCGCTCAGTTCACCCATTACCCGCAGTGCATCGTCCGGGTTGTGCATCACCGCGGTCTCGGTGAGTTCCATGATGACTTTTTCCAGGCTGATGTTGGTCTCTTGAGCAATCTGGCAGACCTGATCCTTGAAGTGTGGGTCCTGCAGGTTACGTGCGGAGATGTTGATGGACAGGCTGATGTCGAAGCCCTGGGCAGACAGTGCCTGTTTGAACTCAAAGGCTTTGCGGCAGATCCAGTAGGTGAGGGGTTGGATCACGCCGGTGCGCTCTGCCAGGGGAATGAATTCATCTGGCGGAATAAAGCCGTATTCCGGATGAATCCAGCGGATCAGCACCTCTGCGCCGGAAACCTGCAGCGTATCCAAGGCAATCTGGGGTTGGAAATACAGTTGCAGACCATCCTGCTCAATGGCGTTGCGCAGTTCACCCAAGAGGGAAATACGCCGCTGGTTATAGGGGTCGATCTCCGGCGAATAGACCGCAAATTTTTCATTGGTGCTGCCGGCGGCTTCCAGGGCAATGTGGGCGTTACGCAGCAGGTTTTCACTGCTGTTGCCGTGGGCCGGGTGAAAGGCAATGCCGGCGGTGGCATCCACATCCAGGGTCAGGCCCTGATACTCGAACGGTTTTTCCATGTCGCGCAGCAGGTTCCACACCACCTTGTGCATCAGGTTGGGGTCCAGCTCCCGCACCAGCAGCGCGAAGCTGACGCCCTCCACATTGGCCACGTAATGCAGGCGGGTCTCGCTGTCCTCAATGGGGACGATGTGGTTGATGTGTTGGCTCAGGGAATTCAGGCGTTCGGTAAGGATGGCCAGAATGGCATCGCCGTTGCTGTGTCCCAGGGTTTTGTTGAATTCGTGGAAGTTGTTGATGCTCAGCAATACCACCGAGAAGCCGGGCTTGCTCTCCTCCTGCAGCAACAGATCCAGGGTACTGCGCAACAGGGTGCGGTTAGGGAGCCCGGTGGTGCGACTGTGCAGGGCCCGGTGAATCAGGCGATCTTCGGCCTCTTTCAGGCGCACCACCGCTTTGTGCTGCTCCTGCAGTGCGGAGTACTTGGCTTTGCGTTCGTAATTGATGCGGTCTGCCAAACCCAGTGACAGCAGCAGCATCTCGGCAGCCGATCCCGCCAGCACGGCGTTGTTGGTGAAGGCATTGGAAGGCAGCAGACCCAACAACACCAGGGTGAACATGACAATACCCACAATCAGCAGGGCCCAGGCAATGAGGAAAAAGGCCGCCGGGCGGGAGCCCTTCCACCAGCAGTAAAACACCAGTCCGGGCACGATGATGCTGATCACCGTGATGTAGGTGGAGACCTGGGCACTGAGAAAATAATCGGTGCCGAGACGCAGCAGGGCCAGGCCCAGCCCAATCAAGGCGAGCAGGTTCAGGCCACTGTTGATGGCGCGACCGTACTGCTCGGTTTTAATGAAGTGTTTGACGAACATCAGTCCACTGACGGCGGCCATGCAGGCAGCAATCTGGGTAATGTATTCGTTGACGCCCGGCGCGTTGTACCACACCAGCAAAAAGCCGAAGCCGGTAAAGGTCTGGAACGTGAGGAAAGAAAACCCGATGTAGGTGATGTAATAAAAATAGGCCCGATTACCCACCGAGAAAAACAGGAACAGGTTGTAGGCCATCATCGCGATCAGTACGCCGAAGAACAAACCGAAAACATGGTTGTGGACCAGTTCGCGATAGACAAATCGTAAAGGCTGGGACAACTTCAATGGCAACTGGACGTTGCCACCGGCCCGCTTGGTATTGATGAATACATCATACACCTGCCCGGGTTCGAAGGTGAGCGGCTGGGCAAAGAACCGGTGTGGCAAGCGACGCTCCGACATGGGAATGGAATAGCCGATGCCGTATTGTTGGAGCAGTTCTCCACCATGGGTCACAAAAATATCAAAGCGTTGCAGCAGCGGGAATTCGGACTCCAGAATCCAGGTTTGATCACTGTCGATACCCGCTTCCAATGCGACCTGGAAGTGTACCCAGATGGAGCTGTCGGTGTGGCCGAGATTGATCACGTCCTGATTTGAGGGCGAGAACAACAGCGTGCTGCGATTTGTTGTAATTTCGTTAATGGTCAGCCGATCGCCCTGGTCTTCGAACATTTCGATATGCTGACGGGTCAGATGGATTTCTTCCGTCTGTTGCCCGAGGGTGATGGTCTCCAAAGCCAACGCGACACTGCTGCAGCAGACCAGGCAGAGAACGAGCAGCGTCCTAATCAGGTTATGGCTTTGAATTGCAAACAAAATTCTTTATCCGCAGTGCTAGGTGATGGTACGTGGTCTGTGTGTGTGGCAACCGCGTGGCCAGCATGCCGGGAATTAAAGCCTGTGCCGAAACGGAGCCCAAGCTTCAGTATAGTTCAAACTTGGCAGCTGACAGGGGGCAGAAAAGACGGGAAATCGGGGTGGGCGGTGAGAGCGTCAGGTTCCTGACGCTCTCACTAAGTTTAAGAAAACCTTGTCAAAATTCCAGGGTTTACTCCCCGGGGTCCATGATACTGTTGAGCAACGCCTGGTTACGCTTCACCGCCTTTTTATCGGCCTCCGGCGCTGCGGATGCGGCTTGCATGGCTTTGCCGCTTTCCGCCAGCATTTGCTCCATCATGGCCTTCTGTTCCGGCGGTACCATGCCACTGTTCATCATGGCCTGCATTTGTTGCAGTTGCTGTTTCATTTCCGCTTCCTGGCCGTCCATTTCGTTGGCGACGTAAGCCAGCATGATGCGATCGCCGGTGTCAGACCATTTCGTGGGGTCGGAATAGCCGTTGTCGTCCAGCACATCCACCAGCGTGTCATAGTACTTGCTCTTTTTGGAGTGCTCCATCATCTGGCTGAAAATACGGGAGTACTCATTGGGCTCGGCTTTGTTGTCCAGCTCTTCTTCAATGTTGGCGCTTTCCGCCCAGTTGATGATGGCCTGATAGGCTTTCACCCATTTCTGGATTTCAGCATCGGTGAGATCCTGGGCCTGGGCCAGGCTGGCAATAAACAGAAAAACGATGGCGCTCAGTGTTTGACGCATGGAATGTATCCTTACCGTGAGGGGGGTAATGGTTGGCAATGCAGTCAGGATTATGAGGCCGGTGGCGGGCTCAGAAAAGTAATTCTTTCACGAAAACGATAGGGCATTCACGAAAACGATAGGGCGCTGTGAGGGTGCGCTGCTATGCTCGGGCCTGGGCGGCCGCCCGTATTTTTCCGACCATGGATTTCAGACCGTTGCCTCGGGTCGGGCTCAAATGCTGGATCAGCTGGGTCTTGCCGAAGTAATCGTCCACATCGAATGCCAGGATGGCCTGGGGCGTCCGCTGATTGAATGCCGCCATCACCATGGCCGCCAGCCCCCGTACGATGTGGGCGTCGCTGTCTACCAGAAAGCTGAGCGTGTTGTCCTCCGCATTGTGGTGGGCGCTGATCCAGACCTGGCTCTGGCAACCATGGACAAAGTTGGCGTCGGTTTTCTGTTCCTCCGGCATGGCTGGCAACTTTTTGCCTAAGTCAATAATGTAACGGTAGCGGTCTTCCCAATCATCGAAGAACGCCAGATCCTCCAGAATATCGTCACTGGTGATGGTCTTGCCGAAAGGGTTGTCGCTCATGCCGTTGCCTTGAAATCGTTGCCTTGGAAATTAAAAAATGCCCAGCTCCAGCTGCGCTTCTTCGGATATTTTATCCCGCGACCAGGGTGGATCGAACACAATGGCCACATCCACTTCGTCCACATTGGGCACTTTCTTCAGCCGGTAGCGCACGTCATCCGCGAGCACCTGGCCCATACCGCAGGTGGGGGAGGTCAGGGTCATGGTGACGGTCACCACATCGTGATCGGGGGAACGCTCGCTGATCTGCACGTCGTAGACCAGGCCCAGGTCCACAATGTTCACCGGTATTTCCGGGTCGTAAATGGTGCGCAGAGTGGCCCACACATGCTCCGACAGCGGGGCGCCGTCGTCCACCTCACCAAAGTCCAGTTCTTCCACTTCCAGTCCCAGGGCATCGGCGTCGGTGCCGTCCACCCGGGCCAGGTTGCCTTTGAAACTGATGGTGTAGTTGCCGCCGCGGGCCTGGGTGATGGTGACAAAGGCATTTTTCGGCAGCGTGATGGGGGTGCCGGAAGGCACTGCCCGTGCCGGGCAATCCCGCAACACCGGCACCATCCGTTGTTCGGCGCTGGACTGCATCATCATTTGGTCACCGAGAAGCTTTCGCCGCAACCGCACTCCGAGGTGGCATTAGGGTTGCGGAACTGCAGGATGGCATTCAATCCCTGTTTGACGTAGTCCAGCTCGGTGCCTTTGAGCACCGGCAGGCTGTCCTGATCCACATACAGGGTCAACTGGTCCGACGCCTGAATGGTGATGTCGTTGGGCTCGGGCGCTGCTACCAGTTCCATTTCATACATGTAACCGGAACAGCCGCTGGGTTTCACCGAGATGCGCACGGCATTGACGCCGTCTTTCCTGGCCACTTCAGCTGCCATATGTTGAATGGCAGACGGTGTCAGGGTGATGGATTGTTCGGGAATAAATGTTTGAACGCTCATGTTGCTCTCACTCTATTCCTGCAGGGCCTGCATAGGTTCCTGTAAAGGTGTTCATAACAAAAAAGTTTTCGATTTTTCCAGCGCGGCAAAAAAGCGATCCACCTCATCCAGAGTGTTGTAGAACGCAAAGGATGCCCGCACGGTGCCCGGAATGGCGAACTGATCCATGATGGGCATGGCACAATGGTGACCGGTGCGCACGGCTACGCCCTGTTGATCCAGCAGGGTGCCCAGGTCGTGCGGGTGGGCGCCTTCCAGCAGGAACGAAAACACCCCGGCTTTATGGGTGGCGCGACCGATCAGGTTGATAGCGGGGTCCGCGGCTGCCCGTTCCAGGGTGGCGTCCAGCAGGGCCTGTTCGTGGTTTGCCAGTTGTTGTCGATCGAACTGGTTCAGGTAGTCGATGGCCGCCGCCAGCCCGATGGCGCCACCGATGTTGGGGGTGCCGGCTTCAAACTTATAGGGCAGGGCGTTGAAGGTGGTGCCGTCGAAAGACACCTTTTCGATCATCTCGCCGCCTGCCTGGTAAGGCTGCATTTTCTCCAGCAGTTCGGCCTTGCCCCAGAGTACACCGATGCCGGTTGGTCCATACACCTTATGGCCGGAGAATGCGTAAAAATCACAACCCAGCTCCTGCACATCCACACTCCAGTGGGGCGTGGCCTGGGCACCGTCCAGCAGCACCAGCGCGCCGACGTTGTGGGCTTTTTCCACAATGGTCTGCACCGGGTTGATGGTGCCCAGCGCATTGGAAACATGGACCACAGACACCAGCTTGGTGTTTGCCGACAGCAGGGCGTCAAAGGCGTCCATATCCAGCTCGGCGTTCGCTGTGACGGGAATCACTTTCAGGTTGGCGCCGGTCTGCTGGGCCACCAGCTGCCAGGGCACAATGTTGGAATGGTGTTCCATGGCGGAAATCAGGATGTCATCGCCGGGCTTCAGGAACGCGCGGCCGTAGCTGTGGGCCACCAGGTTAATGCTCTCGGTGGTGCCTCGGGTCCAGATGATTTCGTTGCTGGATGGCGCATTGATAAAGCGCTGCACCGTTTCGCGGGCAGCTTCGAATTCCCGTGTGGCCAGATCGCTCAGGGTGTGTGCGCCGCGATGCACGTTGGAGTTGATAGTACTGTAATAACGCTGCAACGCATCCATCACTGCCTGGGGTTTTTGGGTGGTGGCGGCATTGTCCAGATACACTAACGGCTTACCCTTTACCTGCTGTTGCAGGATGGGAAAGTCGGCGCGAATGGCTTCAATGTCAAACGGGCGCATAGCGCTTACTCCAGGGTCCACAGATGGTTCAACTGGTCCACATCGTTGAAGAACTCCGCCAATCGCTGGCGGGCCAGTTCAATCACCGCCGTGTTGGGGAATTGCTCCACCATTTCGTTGACAAAGCCCAGGCACAGCATGGCTTCCGCCGTGGCGCGATCAATGCCGCGGGACTGAAAATAAAACAGGGATTTGTCATCCAGTTTACCGATGCTGGCGCCGTGGGAACACTTCACGTCGTCGGCGTAGATCTCCAGTTCCGGTTTGGTATCCAGCTCTGCCTGTTTCGACAACAGCAGGTTTTTGTTGTTGAGGTGTGCTTCGGTTTTCTGCGCATGCTTGTGAATATGGATGCGACCATTAAACACGGCGCGGCTGCTGTCGGTTATGAAACCTTTGTACACCGTGTCGCTGTTGCAATGGGGGACCCCATGCTCCAGGTTCAAGTGATTGTCGATGTGTTGTTTGTGTTTGCTGAGGAATACGCCATTCAGACGGCAGTAGGCGTTGCTGCCGTTGAAATTTATATTGATGTCGTTGCGCTTCAGGGCACTGCCGAAGGCCAACGCATGCTGCTCGTAATGACTGCCAGCGGCCAGTTTAACGTGCAGACCGTTCACCTGGCTCAGGCTTTCGTGTTCCACCTGCAGGCGCAGATGGGTCAGGCGTGCATTCGGTTGCAGGCTGATTTCGGTCATCTGGTTGTGGAAGACGTTGGTTTCACCCAGGCTGTCGTACTGTTCGATCAGTTCCAGGCTGGAGCCGGCCGCGCCGTACACCAGGACCCGGCTTTGGGCCAGGGCGGGTTGCGCTTCGCCGCTGCTCAGGTACACCAGCTGAATGGGCTGCTGCACTTTGAAATCGGTAGGTGCCTGGATCAGTACGCCGTCTTCAATGCAGCTGTAGTTGAGCGTGGCGAAGACATGCTGTTGCGGCTCAAACGCGGTACCCAGCTCGGCATTGATCAATTCCCGTTGCGCGTCGTTGGCGTTGCTGAACAGGGTCACAATGCCTTGATTTTCCAGATCGCTGTAACTGGACAGCCCCGGGTGCAGGTGGCCATTCACAAACACCAGGCGGCTGACGTCCCCCAGTTGCCCCAGGCGATCGGCCGCCGCTGATTCGTCCACCTGGCCGGCGGCGGTATGGGCGAAGTAGGGGGTGTTCAGGAGCGCGGTCAGCGGGGTGTACTTCCAGGCTTCCGTCTTGCGGGTGGGCATGTCCAGTGCGGCGAACGTGGCCTGCGCTTTCTGCGGCAGGCTGAGCCAGTCCAGCGAGGCCTGTTGTGCCAGCTGCTGTTGCGCCTGTTGTTTCAAATCGTGGGGTGTCATCATCATCAACTGCCGTTATTGAATCCAGCTATACCCTTTTTCTTCCAGCTCCAATGCCAGTTCGCGACCACCGGATTTGACGATCTTGCCCCCGGCCAGCACGTGCACATAGTCCGGCACGATATAGTTCAAAAGGCGCTGGTAGTGGGTCACTACAATGAAGCTGCGCTCCGGGTTGCGCAGGGCGTTGACCCCTTCGGCTGCCACTTGCAGGGCGTCGATGTCCAGCCCGGAATCGGTTTCGTCCAGCAGGGCCAGACTCGGCTCCAACAGGGCCATCTGCAGAATCTCGTTACGTTTCTTTTCGCCACCGGAGAAGCCTTCATTCACGCCGCGCTTCAAAAATTCCGGTTTCAGCTTCAATTCCTTGCAGTGTTCCCGTGCCAGTTTCATGAAGGAGGGCGCATCCAGCTCCTCCTGGCCGCGATGTTTACGCACGGCGTCCACCGAGGCTTTCAAAAACTGCATGTTGCTGACGCCGGGAATCTCCACCGGATACTGAAAGGCCAGAAACACTCCTTCCCGGGCCCGTTCTTCCGGTTCCAGTTCAAACAGGTCCTGGCCTTTGAAGCGGACGCTGCCGCTCACCACTTCGTAGTCGTCACGCCCCGCCAACACGTTGGCCAGGGTGCTTTTACCGGAACCGTTGGGGCCCATGATGGCGTGCACTTCGCCGGGATTCACCGTCAGGGAAATACCGTTGAGGATGGTCTTGCCATCCACTTCCGCCACCAGGTCTTTGACTTCCAACAAGGGTGTTTTACTCATGATTAACCTACTGCCCCTTCCAAACTCACTTCCAACAGCTTGCCGGCTTCCACCGCAAATTCCATTGGCAACTCTTTGAATACTTCTTTACAGAAACCGTTCACGATCATGGACACGGCTTTCTCTTCGTCGATGCCGCGCTGGCGGCAGAGGAACAACTGGTCGTCGCTCACCTTGGAGGTGGTGGCCTCGTGCTCCAGAATGGCATCGGGGTTTTTGTTCTCAATATAGGGGAAGGTGTGGGCGCCACACTGATCCCCGATCAGTAACGAATCGCATTGGGTGTAGTTACGTGCCCCTTCCGCCCGTGGGGAGATGCGCACCAGGCCGCGGTAGGCATTCTGGCTGCGACCGGCAGAAATACCTTTCGACACAATGGTGCTCTTGGTGTTCTTGCCCAGGTGAATCATCTTGGTGCCGGTGTCCGCCTGCTGGTAACCGTTGGTGAGCGCCACCGAATAGAATTCACCGATGCTGTTGTCGCCGCGCAGAATCACACTGGGGTATTTCCAGGTGATGGCGGAACCGGTTTCCACCTGGGTCCAGGAGATTTTACTGTTGGCGCCATCGCACACGCCGCGCTTGGTGACAAAGTTATAGATGCCACCTTTGCCGTTTTCGTCCCCGGGGTACCAGTTCTGCACCGTGGAGTATTTGATTTCGGCGTCGCCCAGGGCCACCAGCTCCACCACAGCGGCGTGCAACTGGTTTTCATCCCGCATGGGGGCGGTGCAGCCTTCCAGGTAGGAGACATAGCTGCCTTCATCCGCCACAATCAAGGTACGCTCGAACTGCCCGGTGTTCAGCTCGTTGATGCGGAAGTAAGTGGACAGCTCCATGGGGCAGCGGGTGTTCTTGGGGATGTAGACAAAGGAGCCATCACTGAACACCGCAGAGTTCAGCGCCGCGTAAAAGTTGTCTTGTTGCGGCACCACGCTGCCCAGGTATTTCTGGATCAGGTCCGGATAATCTTTGATTGCCTCAGAGATGGAGCAGAAAATGACGCCCGCTTTGGCCAGCTCATCTTTATAGGTGGTGCCGATGGACACACTGTCGAATACGGCGTCCACGGCCACGCCAGCCAGCTTGGCCCGCTCGTGCAGGGGGATGCCCAGTTTCTCGAAGGTTTCCAGGATTTCCGGGTCCACTTCGTCCAGACTTTTCGGCGCATCGTCCTTGGACTTGGGGGAGGAATAGTAGCTGATGGCGTTGAAGTCCACCGGTGGGTGCTGCAGGTGAGCCCATTGAGGAGCCTCCATGTCACACCATTTGCGGTAGGCTTCCAGGCGCCACTGCAGCATCCACTCCGGTTCATTCTTTTTGGCGGAAATAATGCGGATCACGTCCTCATTGAGGCCGGGGGGCAGGGTTTCGGATTCGATGTTGGTGACGAATCCGGCTTCGTACTCACGACGGATTAACGATTCGATTTCGTCGCTCATGGCGTGTCTCCGCTTGTAACTGGGTGTACCGGGCACAGCATGCTGCGTGGGCAGGTGGGCCACGAGGTACAGATGCTTCCGGGCAGGTCACGATGGTCCGACCCGAACGGGCAGTCGGTGATTTCAAGTCTGTCTAAATGGATCTCTCTACGGGAAAGCAGACTAAAATACTCGGCCTTGAAAATCAATACCAATTTGGTATTCTTTCGTGAAGCCTCACTGCCGGAGCCCCCGTCGGGCGCGCATTGTATGTTACGCATCAGCAAAATGACAGATTACGCCTTGGTGATCATGAACCGGCTGGCCAAGTCGCCGGCCCAGCAATTGCGTATGGAGGAGTTGGCGGAAGCCACTCGCCTGGGTCTGCCCACCGTGCGTAAACTGATGCGCCAATTGGTGGCGGCCGGGTTGGTGCGTTCCGAGCGGGGTGCCAAAGGCGGCTACCAGCTGGCGCGTCTGCCCCAGATGATCAGCATTGCCCAGGTGGTGTCTGCGGTGGAAGGCCCCCTGGCCATCACCGAGTGCTGTGACGATGATGGCGGTTGCGAGCTGTCATCCGGTTGCGAAGTGGCCTATCACATGCCCACCATCAATGAGCTGATCGCCCAGATCCTCAACAATATCTCGCTTACGGATATGGTGGGGCTGGGTGCCGGCGTGCATCATAACGTTCAGACCATCCTCTCCCGCCTGACCGCACGGGACACGCACTCTCCCCTGTGAGCGTTTGCACTGGGTAAGAGTTTGCATTGGGTAAGTGCTTGCATTGTATGGACTTCTTCTTAGACTATCTGCTTTCCTCCGAACTCTGACAGAGAACCCCTATGAAACGAATCACCCCTATTGTGACCCTGGCGGCCCTGTTGACGGTGGCCGGTTGTACCACCGAAGGCGGCTTCGACACCAACAAGGCCATGGCGGTGGGCATGGGTGTTGCCCAGGCGGTCACCCTGAATGAAGAGAGCGTCAAGCACACTGCCAGCCTGGCGGCCAAGGAAATGGATGGCAAGAATCAGGTGGCGCCTGCCAGCAGTGCCTATGCCCAGCGCCTGGCCGGAATCACCTCCGGGTTGCAGAACTACAAGGGGCTGAAGTTCGACTTCAAGGTGTATCTGGCCCCGGAGGTCAACGCGTTTGCCATGGCCGACGGCACCGTGCGGGTTTATTCCGGGTTGATGGACGCCATGCCGGATGACCAGGTGCTGGCCGTCATTGGCCATGAAATCGGCCATGTTTATCACAAGCACAGCTATGCCCAGATGCAGCAGAAGATCCTGACGGATTCCGCCATGCAGGCGGCCGTGTCGGTGGGTGGCATGGTGGGGGAACTCACCCAGGGGCAACTGGGGCAGTTGGCTTATGTGGCAGTGAATGCCCAGTTCTCCCAGCAGGATGAGCTGGAGTCCGATGAGTTTGCCGTGAAGATGCTGCACAGCCTGGGCAAAGACCCCTATGCGATGAAGCGGGCGATCGCCACCTTGCAGGCCAAATACGGTTCAGACAGCAGCTTCCTGAGCTCCCACCCTTCCAACAAGGAGCGTATTCAGCGCATTCAAAAGGCCATTGACCGGCTCTGATTGAGCGGCACAGGTACGCGCACCGAACCCGGCACAAACCCCGGCACAACCCACTGAGCCATCTATACTTTTTGAAGATTGTTCAGATATCAGGGTCGCGAGGAGTGTGCTATGTCATCTGCCTATCAAACGGTTTCCCGGGTGGCCAACGAAACTTACGGCCATTCGCGGAGGATCATGCCCGAGCAGCCCTGGTGGGATAACCTGGAGTCCAGCTTTCACAAGTTCCCGGATGACTTTGAGCTGGATTTACCCACCCAATTGGTGGTGGATGGTACGGCGGGCATGGACCTGGCGGTGCGCACGGCGGTGGCCTCCCTGGTGTCGGTGCTGGCGCTGCCGTTATCCTCCAATCCCCTGCGCCTGCTGCGGGACATTGAAGACGGAGCGTTTTATCGTGAACTGGCCTCCAGCCACCGGGCTGAACGGTTTTTCCACCGACCGCAACAGCAGGTGGCGGTGCGGGAGCGCAAACCCGGCTGGGTGCATTTTCGACCGCCGGATGGCCAATGCCGGGAGTTGGTGTTCCAGAGCCCCTTTGAGCCGCTGAACCCCCGCCTGCGGCAGCGTTACCTGAAAAACCGGCGCAATCGGCAGGCAGTGGCACAGTACTGGACTCACAATCGGGGGCCCCGCCCCACCATCTGCGTGGTGCATGGCTTTATGGCGGACCCTTACTGGGTCAACAGCCTGTTCCTGGGCTTGCCCTGGTTTTACAAGCTGGGCTACGACATCCTGCTCTATACCCTGCCGTTTCATGGGGATCGCCAGGGCCTGTGGTCCCCGTTCAGTGGTCACGGCTATTTCGCCCACGGTCTGTCGCACATCAATGAGACCATTGCCCATTCGATTTATGACTTCCGCCTGTTCCTGGACCACCTGGAGTCCCTGGGCGTACCACGCTTCGGCGTGACCGGTATCAGTCTGGGGGGGTATACCAGCGCGTTGCTGGCGGCAGTGGAGGACCGGCTCCAGTTCAGTATTCCCAATGTGCCGGTGGTGTCATTGTTTGACCTGATGCTGCAATGGTTCCCCGCCAGTGCGGTGATCAAGACCGGGTTGCGGCTGAGCGGTGTGTCGATCAAGGATGCCCGCCACATCATGGCGGTGCATTGTCCTCTCACCTATGAGCCGGTGATCCCCCGGGAGCGCCTCATGATCATCGGTGGCGCCGGTGATCGCTTTGCGCCACCGAAGCACGCCCGCTTGTTATGGGATCACTGGGATCGGCCTGATATCCACTGGTTTCCGGGAAACCACATTCTGCATCTGGACCAGGGCAAATACCTGAAAGACGTAGCGCGCTTTCTGCAGCGGATCGGGTTTGCGGAGTGATAACGAACAAGGCCACCTTGCTTCAGGGTGGCCTTGTCGAAAGGGAGTTTGTCAAACAGGTGGGTTGTTAGAAGGGTAGCACCGTCAGTGGGCTTTGGATTTGCCCTGGCGCTTCATCTTCAGGTCGTGCTGCCAGTAATAAATGACATAGCCGCCCACCGCTATGGTGCCTGCCACGGTGAGCAGGGCCGCGATCACAACATCATCGATATACATACAATAGTCCCTCATCGGTTTTATAGTTATTGGACTTAACAATCTAAACCAACGAGGCATGCAGTACACGCCTATGTGACGATAAAGTCTTTAGGGTTGCCCGATTAGATCAGGCGGTTGTAACAGCGGCTGTATTGGCGCTTAAATATACGAATTTACTTTGTTTTTTGCGACATACAAACGCTCAGCCACGGCCTTGGGCGTGCGGGCAATAAGTTCGTCCAGCTGACCGTCCAGCTCTTTGCGCAACTGCTCCAGGCGGCGTTTCTGCATTTTGTAGCGCAGCTCAAAGCGAGACACTTCCCCCAGCAGTCTTTCCTTTTCCGTCATGGCAATGGCGATCAGGTTATGCCGATTCACCTGGTCGGTGATGCCGTAGCGGCTCAGATAGTAGCCAGCGGTGTCCAGTTGCTTCAGGCCGAAGTTGGCAAGGGGTTCTAGATTCATGTTCGGATTGCCTCATTTACGCGGGAATGGCAGGAATTGGGTGCTAACCTTAACCGTGAAAATTAGAACCCTCCACCTAACTGTTTGAACGGCTGCTCAAAAGTGTTGTGGCTGTAAAAAAAAGCAAAGCGATTCATGCGCTTGCACACTATACTCTGAATATCCGAACAAGGAATCGAATAAGGGATGGTACTTGAAGGGGATTGTAAGCCCTGTTAAGGCAGGTCGAAGGCTGCTTTGGGGGGTCGTGCTAGGGATAGGGTTGATGAGCTCCATCCCGGGTTTTGCAGAGGAGGAGGCACGACTCAAGGCGGCATTCATCTACAACTTCACCAAATATGTCACCTGGCCTCAATATATTGAACAGGCCGGGGGAGCCCTGCATGTGTGCGTGTTGGGGGCCGATGCCTATTTTGATGAGCTGAACCAGTTGGCCGGCCGCGATGTGCGCAGTTTCAAACTGGAGATCAAGCAGCTCAAACTCTCCGATCCCGTCGACAGCTGTCAGGTGGTCTATACCTCCGGCGCCAGTGTCCGCAAATTCCTGCCCCAGACCGGGACTCTACCGATTCTGACCATCAGCGATGAACCCGGCTTTGTGGATGCCGGAGGCATGATCGGACTGGTGACGGAAGGCCGCCGGATTCGGTTTGACATCAACCTGGGCCGCGCCCGGGATGTGCAACTGCAGATCAGCTCCCGTCTGCTGCAGCTGGCGAGAAGGGTGGAGTAATCGTGTCGAGTATTCTGAGAGCCTTCTCCATCAAACAAAAACTGACCATGGTGATGCTGCTGACCATCTTTGCCGGTGTGGTGCTGATGGGTGTGTTCTTCATGGGATATGAGCGCATGCAGAGTCGGGAACAGCTGGTGCATGAGATCACGGTGATTACCAAGGTGTCCTATTCCCAGGTGGCGGCGGCGCTGGAATTTGAGGATCTGAATACCCTGCAGGAAAGTGCCAACAGCCTGGATTTTGATTACACCATCGATGTGGTGTGCATTTACGATGGCAACCTGAGCCTGCAGGCGCGTTCCTTCCCGGGCTCGGTCAGGGCGACCCCCTGCCCGGATAATCCCCATGCGGACGCCAGCGGTTTTGTCCAGGGCAAGTATCATCACATCGAAGATGTGTTTTCCGAGTCCGAGCGCATCGGTACCATCTTCATCAGCGCCAACATGGATTATGTGAACAGCCAGATCCAGCGCTATTTCTACATGATGCTGACCGCGCTGGGCATCATTTCCGCAGTGTCCCTGCTGGTGGCCATGGTGCTGCAGAAGGCGGTGACCACGCCGATATCCGAGCTGGCGAAGACCGCCACCAGTATCGCCAACGACCGGGATTTCAGTCTGCGGGCTACCAAAACCAGCGATGATGAAATCGGCCAGATGGTGGATGCCTTCAATGAAATGCTGGAGGCGATCCAGCAGCGGGATCAGGAGCTGCGGTCCCATAAGGTTGAACTGGAATCCAAGGTGGAGGAGCGCACTGCCGAACTGAAGGCGGCCAATCAGGAGCTGGAGGCGTTCAGTTACTCTGTATCCCATGATCTGCGCTCTCCGCTGCGGGCCATCGACGGCTTCAGCCAGGCCTTGCTGGAAGACTACGCCGATCAGCTGGACAGCCCGGCCCTGGGCTACCTGGAGCGGGTGCGGATGGCAAGCCAGCGCATGGGCACGCTGATCGACAGCATGCTCTGGCTATCCCGTGTAACCCGCCAGGAAATCGTGACCCGCACCGTGGACTTCAGCCTCATGTGCGAGGAGGTGGTGCAGGATATCCAGGACCGCGAACCGTCCCACCAGGTCAGGGTGACGGTACAGCCGGGCATGAGCATGCGTTGCGATTCGCGCCTGATGCGCATCGTGGTCACTAACCTGGTGGATAACGCCTTCAAATACACCCAGCATGTGCCGGCACCGGAGGTCAGTATCGGTTGCAAGGAGGGGATCTATTTCATCCGGGATAATGGGGCCGGGTTTGACATGCGCTATGCGGACAAATTGTTCGGTGTATTCCAGCGTCTGCACAGCAAGGATGAGTTCGAAGGCACCGGCGTGGGGTTGGCCACGGTGGCCCGCGTGATTCAGCGTCATGGGGGGGATATCTGGGCTGAAAGTGAAGTCAATCGGGGGGCAATCTTCTATTTTACAGTGTCCTCGTGACCGTTGCCGCAGACGGCTGATCCAATCTCGGATAGCCTCGGGATAAAAGTAAAAACATTGACTTAAATACCCACAGTCTTTATGTTGAAGTGGTCTGTCAGCCTTCTGATAGGATCTTTCGGAATAGACCAAGATGAGTGATATGACTATATTGCTAGTAGAAGACAACCCTGATGATGAGTTGTTGGCGTTGCGTGCGCTTAAAAAGAGCAATGTGCCCAATACGGTGGTTGTCACCCGTGATGGTCAGGAAGCACTGGATTACATCTTTGGTGAAGGCAAGTTCCAGGGGCGTGACGTCCGGGTCTTGCCGAAGGTGGTATTTCTGGATCTGAAACTGCCCAAACTCGATGGTCTGGAAGTGTTGCGTAAAATCAGGGAAGACAAACGCACCAAAGGCTTGCCGGTGGTTCTGCTGACGTCCTCCGATGAAGTGCAGGATATGCAGGCCGGCTACGATATTGGTGTGAACAGTTACATTAACAAACCAGTGGATTTCGACGAATTTGTGTCGCAGGTTAAGTTATTAGGCCAGTACTGGTTGGGTGTAAACTGCGTTCCCGCTCTATACTAATAAGAAAATATCATCCAGGGGGATGGGCTTGGAACGCTTCCTCAAAGTTTTAATCGTAGATGATTCCGAAGACGATGCGCTGCTGCTGGTGCGTGAGTTACGCAAAGGTGGCCTGCGGTGTGAGTTTGAACGGGTCGAAAGCGCCGTTGGATTAAAATCCTCGCTCAATCGTCAGTTATGGGATCTGGTGGTCACCGACCACAACATGCCTGCCTTCGGTTCCTCCGAGGCGTTGAAAATCACCAAAGCCATGCAGCCGGAAACACCGGTGATTGTGGTGTCCGGTGCCATCAGTGATGACGTGGCGGTGGATTCCATGAAGTCGGGGGCGCAGGATTACATCATGAAAGATAATCTGGCGCGCCTGGTCCCTGTGGTGGAGCGTGAATTGCGGGAATCGGAGCAGCGCTCTGCCCATCGGGCCGTGGAGCGCAAGGCCGCTTATCTGGCCAATCACGATGTATTGACTGACCTGATCAACCGGGAACAATTCAAGGTGCACCTGGGCCATGCCCTGGAAAGCGCCTTCGAGCAGGGGGTGGAACACGCCCTCATCTATGTGGACCTGGACCAGTTCAAGATCATCAACGACACCTGCGGCCATGTGGCCGGTGATGAATTGCTGAAACAGATCGGCAATGTGGTTAAGGTGATTCTGGGGGAGAAAGACTACATCTCCCGCATGGGCGGTGATGAATTCGGGATCCTGTTGCTGGATTGCACCCTGAATGAAGCCACGGCCATGGCCGGTCGCATTCACGAAGCCATCAAGCAACACCGTTTCCTTTGGGATGGCCAGGAGTTCCGGGTGTCCTCCTGTATTGGTCTGGTGCAGATCAACCGTGCCAGCTCTACCATTGAGGAGCTGCTGGCCAGTGCGGACATGGCCTGTTATGCGGCGAAGGATAAAGGCCGCAGTTATATCCAGATCTATGACCTGAATGACCAGGACCTGACTCAGCGCCGGGATCAGATGCATTGGGCCTCCCGTATTCGTCAGGCACTGGATCGGGATGAGTTTGTGCTCTATAAACAGGCGATCGTGGGGCTGTCCGAATCCGCCAGCCACTGTGAGTTTCTGGTGCGGATGAAAGATGGCGAGCGCATCGTCCCCCCCGGGCTTTTTATTCCGGCGGCGGAACGTTTCAACCTGATGACCCTGATCGATCGCTGGGTGGTGAATCATGCCTTTGCCTATGTGAAGCGCTGCGTCAGCAAAGGCACCTCCCTGCCGGGTGGCCTGTATTTTATTAACCTTTCCGGCTCGTCGCTGAATGATGAAACCTTCTTTGACTTTGTGCGGGAGCGCAAGGATTTCTACGGCATTCCGCCCCACAGCATTTGCTTTGAGATCACCGAGACCACGGCGATTTCCAATATTGAGACGGTATCAGTGTTCATCGCCGAAATTCGTGATCTGGGGTTCCTGTTTGCGCTGGACGATTTCGGTGTGGGCATGAGTTCGTTTGCCTACCTGAAGGCGATCCCCATTGACGTGCTCAAAATTGACGGAGGGTTTGTTCGTAATATCGTAAACGATGCCATGGACCTGGCCATCGTCAGTGCCTGCAACTCCATTGCCCACTCCGCCGGTTTGAAAACCGTGGCCGAGTTTGTGGAGGACCAGGCGATCGTGGAATGCTTACGGAAGCTGGGTGTGGATTATGCGCAGGGATACGGAATAGAGAAGCCCAGACCGTTGGATGATTGATATGTGCTTGCGTTCCACGGCAGTGAACCCGGTGGCTGGGTTGCAATAAGTCTGTGCGCATACCGAGGGTTACCCTGTTGGGGATAGTGGCTTTGGCCTGCGCCGGCGTGGCCCGGGCCGCTGAAGAATCCCGCCCCGGGTTGTTGCTCCCCGACCCCACACTGCCTGCCATCGCCCTCGCGCCTTCCCCTTCCCCGCCCCCGGGATTGCCCCGTCTGGACGCAGAACCGCCTCAGCATGTGCCAGCCAGGCTGCCGGACCTGCAGAGCAGCCGAACCCCGGCCGAAGGCGCGGACCCGTTTCTCAGTTACCCGCGGTTGGAGGATATTTATGTGCCTCGGGCTCGCCCCGGCTACGTGGATCAGGGGGTGACCTACCTGTTGGATTCCCGCCGCACGATTTCCTCTGCTGTCTCCCTGATGGGGGAGCGGATGGATGCGTATTTTGCCGGTGACCACTCCTGGGATACGGAAAACGATACCTATCTGCGCTTGCGCCTGTCGCAGAAATGGATTGAAGGTGGTCACCTGGAGCCGGAGTTGGACTACAAATTCCGGTTGGATCTGCCCGGCACCAAACAACGCTACCGGCTGGTACTGGCTTATCAGGAGGATAACGAGCAAACGCTGGAAGAGCGGGAGCGTTCCAGTGAAACCGCACGCCCACCGGAGGAGCGGTCGCTGTTTGCCGGCCTGTTGCGTACCTTAGGCGATGAAAGTGGCAACTGGGAAACCAAACTCAGCGCCGGGGTGAAGGTCAAGCTGCCCCCGGACCCGTTTGTGCGAAGTTCGGGTAAGCGGTTGTTTTCCATCGGAGATTTCTGGGAGTTCAGGTTCCAGAGCATTCTCGAATGGTTTAACTCAAGTGGGGTGCATGCGGGCACGGATTTCATTTTTGAGCGCATCGTGGCGCAACAGTTCCTGTTTCGCGCGGGCACCTATCTGGATTGGCGGGATGAAAAGGACACCCTGGAATTCGGGCAAAAATTCAGCTTGTTCCAGGATCTGGGGCCCCGCGACGCCATCGGCTACCACCTGGGTATTTTCGGCAACAGCTACAGCCACTCCCAAATTGATACTTATTACATCAGCGCCGATTACCGCCGGGACCTCTATAAAGACTGGTTATATATGAACGTGGTGCCGGAGCTGGCGTTTCCCCGCGAGGAGGATTTCACCGGCGTCGCCTCCCTCACCGTATCCTTCGAAATCTTCTTTCGCTAAACCAACGACGTTAGTCTGCCAACTATCCTGCAGGGTAAAAGCTTCATTGCTATAGTGAAATAACGAAAAACGCGCGGGAAATACCCTGAATCCATGAAGTTGCTGAAACTGATCGTCACCTCGCTGTTGCTGGTGCTGGCCCCAGGCTGCACCCTGGACGACGGACGCCCGCTGAAAGTGGCTACCAACCTGTGGCCAGGCTATGAGCCACTCTATCTGGCCCAGTATCTGGGGGCATTCGATGGGGAAGTGGAGGTGATTCAACTGTCTTCTGCGACAGAAGTGATGCGGGCTCTGGCCCACGGCAATCTGGACGCCGCGGCTCTGACCCTGGATGAGGCCATCAGTCTGATGGCAAAAGGCATGGACCTGGAGCCTATCCTGGTGCTGGACTACTCCCGTGGCGGGGACGCCATCGTGACCCTGGCGTCCGACGTGACCTCCCTCTCCGGTATGTCAGTGGGGGTGGAAAATACCGCGTTGGGGGCCATCGTGTTGACCGAGGCCCTGCACCAGCAGGGGATCGATTTCAGTGCCATTGAGGTGGTGAACGTCAGTGCGGACGAGCATGAGAGAGTGCTGCGGGAACGGCACGTGGATGCGGTGGTCACCTTTGAGCCCCGGTTGACCCGACTTCTGGCGCTGGGGGGCAAGGTACTGTTTGATACCCGGCAGGCCCCGGAGCTGGTGGTGGACGTGCTGGTGGCCCGTCGCCCTGTGGTGGAACGCCGTGAGCGCCAGTTCAAAAAGCTGGTGACCGGCTATCTGGAGGCCCGCCGCTATATGGACAGTCACCACAGTGAATCGGAGGCATTTTTCAGCAAACGCCTGCGCCTGGACAAGGCCCAGCTGCGGCATGCATTTCGCGGCTTGTATCTGCCCACCCTGGAGGATAACCGCGCCTGGTTTTCCGGCCAACCCAGCCCCTATCAGAAGACCTTCGGCCGGGTGTTGGAGGTGATGCACCTCCACGATCTGGTGGAAGGGGAGCCGGAAGCGCAGAATCCGCCGGCCTGGCTGCTGGAGGTTTCAGGTTGAAGCCCGCGAAGCTTTCTCTTACTTCCCTGGTTGTGCTGGTGATTGCAGTCAGCTTTGCGCTGCTGTCGGCGCTGTTTGCGTACAACCAGTATCTGGTGCTGAAGCGACATGCCTTCAACGAAGCCAGAATCAATATGAAGACCATCCTGATGGTGTCCCAGGCGCGCTTTGAGAAGGAGTTTCGGCATCGGGATCCGGCCAGCGTGGAACGCGAAGTGATGGCGTTGAATCTGCTGGACGACGTGCGCTTGTCGGCGGTGGTCGATCAGAGTGGCGTGGTGAAATTCTCCAGTAGCTTTGTGGTGTTGGAACAACCGGCGGCCACCCAGTTGCCGCAGTTCGATCAGGCCTTGTTCCAGCGGGTGGTGGAGAACCGCAACCCGGTGCTCATCAGTAACGCCCCGCGGGATCTGCTGATCGCCTATTACCCCCTGGTGATGGATGCCAACGGAGCGGGCAGGCGACCGGAGAACATCGGTGTGCTGTACGTGGAGTGGAGCCTGAGTCGCCCTTACACCCTGATCCGCCAATCGGTGTGGCAGAACCTGGCAATCCTGTGGGGCATCATGGCGGTGGTGCTGGCGGCGTTGCTGATTGTGTTGCGTAAAATCGTGTTGCGCCCGTTGCAGAGTCTTACCCGCAAAGCCGACCGGGTGGCTTCTGGCGAGGAGATGGAAGTGTTCCGGCACAAGGGCTTTCAAGAGTTGGGGGAACTGGCCTCGGCGTTGAATCGCATGAACAGCAATCTGCACAACAGCTTGCAGAAGGTGAAGAGCAGTGAGCAGCGTTGGGTGTTCGCTCTGGAAGGCGCAGGGGATGGTGTACAGGACTGGAATCTGCTCACCGGCAGAACGTATTTTTCACCGCAGTTCAAAAAAATGATGGGCTTGAGCCAGGGGCGGGACGTTACCTGGGACGACTGGAAACAATTGGTGGACCCGGACGACTGGCCTTTTGTGGAGCGGAAAATTCAACGCCACATCCAGGGGCTGTCGGACCTGTGTCGCATTGAGTATTGCGTACAACACCCGATGGGCGATCCACGTTTCATTCTGATGCGGGGCAAGGTGGTGGAATATGATGCCAGCGGCAAGGCGTTGCGCTTCATCGCCACCCACAGTGATATTACCGTGCAGCGTCGCACCGAAGACGCGTTGCGCGGCAGCGAAGAAAAATACCGCATGCTGTTTGATATGGCTCAGGAAGGCATCTGGGTGCTGGATGCGGATGGGTTCACCACGCTAGTCAACGATTCCATGGCCGCCATACTGGGCTTCGACAAGGAGTACATCATCGGCCGCAACATCCTGGAGTTTGCGGAGCCGGGTACCCGCCCCCGGCTGGAGGAGGCGCTGCGCAGTCGCTCTCCCATATCAGAAATGTATCAGGATTATGATTTCGTTTCCCGCACCGGACGCCGCATTCACGTCACCATGAAGACGGCGATCATTTTTGACAGCCGGGGTGAATATGCCGGCCGTATTGCCGGCATCATGGATATCACCGAGCGCAAACGGGCGGAGCAACGGATTCGGCAGCAGGTGCTCTATGACGAGCTCACCAGCCTGCCCAATCGGCGCATGCTCAATGACAAGCTGGCCCAGGAGCAGGCCAGGGCGCTGCGGCACAATCATTGTGGTGCCTTGCTGTTTGTGGATCTGGATCATTTTAAAAACGTCAACGACTCCCTGGGGCATCCCATTGGGGACGGCCTGCTGATTGCCATCGCCGACCGGCTGCGGCAGGTGATACGGGAGGAGGACACCCTGGCCCGCCTGGGTGGGGATGAATTTGTGGTGCTGCTGCCGGAACTCAGCGACGACGCCACCATGGCGGCCTCCCTGGCGCGCAATGTGGCCTTGAAGATCCAGTCGGTATTGGCGGATGCCTTTGATGTATCCGGCAATAAACTCAATATCGGTTGCAGCATCGGGATTGCGCTGTACCCCCTGGATCAGGAAACCATTCATGACATCATGAAGCAGGCGGATGCCGCCATGTACCGGGCCAAAGAGGAAGGCCGCAACACAGTGCGCCTGTTCAGCAAGGAAATGCACCAGCAGATTGAGCAGAACCTGAAGTTGCAGATGCTGTTGCCGGGTGCCCTGGAGGAAGAACAGTTCATCCTCTATTTTCAGCCCCAGTTTAACGATCGCAGCGAGTTGATCGGTGCCGAAGTGTTGTTGCGCTGGGAGGAGCCGCACCTGGGCTTTGTGCGCCCGGATCTGTTTATCCGTGCGGCGGAGGAATCCGGGCAGATTATTCCCCTGGGGGACTGGGTGCTGCGTAAGGCCTGTCAGCAGATGCGGGAGTGGCGGGAACGGGGGTTACCGGACAGTTTTGATCGCCTGGCCATCAACATCAGCGCCCGCCAGTTTTCCCAGGATGACTTTGCCATGAAGGTGGAAGCCTTTGCCCGGGAGGCCGACATCAGCCCTTCGGAACTGGAGCTGGAGATCACCGAGAGCATGCTGTTGCATCACCTGGACCAGGTGGTGGAAAAAATGCGCCTGCTCCACAAAATGGGCTTCCACATTGCGCTGGATGACTTTGGCACCGGTTATTCCTCGCTGTCGTACTTGCGGGAGCTGCCCCTGCACAAACTGAAGATCGACCAGGCCTTTGTGCGGGACATCCGCAGTGACCAGAACGACCGGGTCATCGTTGAGACCATCATCGCCATGGCGCGATTGATGGAACTGGATGTCATTGCCGAGGGGGTGGAGGAGGAGTATCAGCTCAACTTCCTCAAGGAAAAAGGCTGCTACCAGTACCAGGGGTATTATTTTGACCGGCCGATCCCGGCGGACCAGTTCTATGACACCTGGGTGGCCCGGGGGGATCAGTCCCGACGACGTTCCTGATCTGGCTAGGCGTTGCCCTGGTTACGTTGTGTCAACAGCAGGGCTTTCTCCGTTTCGAATTCCTCCTGGGTCAGTGCGCCCTGGTCCAGTAGCTGTTTCAGTTGTGCCAGGCGGCTCAGATAGTGCTGCTGGGGTTCGCCGGGGGCGTCTTTCTCCACCAGGCCCAGCCACTGGCCGATTTTGCGGAACATCAAGCGCAGGGCGCGGAAAATCTTCGGTAACAGCCAGATCACCAGGGCAATGAACACCAGCAGGAAAATCAGGAACGCTATGGGGTGATTGAGGGCGGCCCACAATCCGGCCAGCACCAGAAAGTCCTCGCTGAAGGAGGCGATCCAGTTGGTGACGGGTTCCGGGGAGGTGTTGATCAACAGCCGGGTGCCGGCTTTGGTGGCATGGGAGGTGGCAGCCATACCGCCGCCGAGGATGCCGGCGGCGATTTCCAGGGTGGGGGTGACGTCCCCCACTGCTCCGGCTGCCAGCATGGCCCCGGCAGGAATCCGCACAAAGGTGTGCAGGGTATCCCAGCCGGAATCCACCCCGGGCGTTTTATCGGCAAAGAACTCCACTGCATACATGGCACCCGCCGCCATGATCACCAGCGGGTCCTGCAGGGATTGCAGGTCCGGTGGCAGATCAATGTTGCCGGTGGCGCCACCGATGCCCAGCACCAGGAGCGCGGCGTAGAGGTTGACGCCGCTGGCCCAGGAAACCCCCATGGTGAGGGCGAGAGTGCTGATAAGTGCCTGATATTCTTCCACGAGTGCCTCTTGTACAATTGAATTCCGGCCGGCGTTTGCCTGCATACCAGAACAGGATGCCGGGGCTAACCTTAACTCAGCCTGAACAGGATTCGAAGCGGATTATATGTCGATCTGGATGAGCTTATTATCGTTCGTGGCAGGCCTGGGGCTGTTCCTCTATGGCATGAGCCAGTTGGAAGAGGCGCTTGGGGTGTTAAGCAGTGGCTCGTTCCGGCGTTTTCTGCGGCGCTCCACCGGCAACCCGGTGACTTCGGTGCTGGGGGGTACCCTGACCACCATGCTGGTGCAGAGCAGCTCCATGGTGGGGCTGTTGATGATGGCCCTGGTGGGGGCCGGTATCATCCCGCTTGCCAATGCGGTGGGCGTGGTGTTGGGCGCCAACCTGGGCACCACTTTCACCGGCTGGATTGTGGCCACCCTGGGCTTCAAGCTGAACCTGGCCGCCCTGGCCCTGCCGGCCATGGGGGGCGGGGCCCTCTGGTGTGTGCTGTTGGCGCGGCGGGAGCATTGGCTGGCCTGGGGGCGGATGCTGTTCGGCCTCGGCCTGTTGCTGTTCGGGCTGGATGCCATGAAAAGCAGCATGGAGCAGGTGGCGACCCGTTTCGATGTGTCGGTATTGCAGGGCTATCCGGCCATCGTCTATCTGCTGGTGGGGGTGGCGTTCACCGCCCTGATCCAGTCCAGCTCGGCCACCATGATGATCACCCTGAGTGCCCTGCATACCGGTATCGTGGACCTGCCGTCGGCGGCGGCATTGGTGATTGGTGCCGATCTGGGGACCACCAGCACCCTGGCCCTGGGGGGCATCAAGGCCTCGGCAGTGAAAAAACAACTGGCCCTGGCCCATGTGCTCATCAATGTGGTCACGGCCACACTGGCGTTCCTCGGCCTGCCACTGTTGCTGTCCCTGGTGGATGCCAGCGGTGTAGAGGATCCGCTCTATCAGCTGGTGGCTTTCCACAGTGGCTTTAACCTGGTGGGCATTGTGCTGCTGTTGCCATGGGTGAAACCGTTCTCCCGTTTTCTGGAGCGGCGTTTTCTGAGCTCGGATGACGACGTGCGAACCTATATCCAGAACGTGGCGCCTACCCTGGTGCAGGAATCCCTGGAGGCGGTGGCACGGGAGGTGGAGTGCCTGCTGGTGAAAGTGATGGCACTGACCTTGCGCAACCTGAAGCTGGAACCGGAGAGCCTGCGGCTGACCCTGGCCATGCAGCAGCGGCTGCAGCAGGCGTTTCCCTCCGGGCAGCGTTTTGAGGAGAGTTACGATGAGATCAAGCGCCTGGAGGGGGAAATACTGGAGTTCTGCGGTGCAGTACAGACCGGTGTGGTGGCGCCGGACCAGGTGAAGCAGGTGCACCGTTACCTGAACGCCGCCCGTCACGGGGTGTATGCGGCCAAGTCCGGCAAGGATATTCGTCAGAATCTGGCCTTCCTGCGGCATTCTGAAAAGCACACCCTGACGGCGTTTTATCAGGCTCAAGTGGGGCTGCAGAAGCAGCGCCTGACGGAATTGGGCACCCTGTTGGAGGCTCACTACCAGCCCGCACATCTGCGCACGGAGTTGGGCCGGTTGCAGGAGCAGGTTCGGCAAAGCCATCGTGACACCGAGCAGACCCTGTTCGTACAGGGTCTGCATGACGGTGCCGACGAGCAGGAGACCTCCACGCTGTTGAACGTGAACCGGGAGCTGAAAGCGGCCCTGGATAATTTTGCCCTGGCCCTGGGTTGTTTGCGGTTGGAGGACGCGGAGCTGGTTGATTAATAATCAAGTGGAAACATGGGGGTGGGTGGCGTATACCAAGTTGGGGTGAGCGGCCTGCGGGACCCCGCGTTTTCGTTATCCCAGCCACCGTTTCTTATCAAAGTTGGAAGCAGTACACAGTTTCCTGACGCGTTTCTTTTTAGCATTTTGCCCATTGAGACCAGTGATCATTTCGGGGGAAATGCGGTGTCGGCGCCAAAGTTCAAAGTTTCCATACAGGGTGTGCTGAAAGGCTTCAGCGATACCAGTGTGCGTGATGCACTGGCCAGTCAATTGAAGATGGAGCCGCAACAGGTGGACAAACTGTTGCTGAATCAGGGGGCCCTGTCGAAAAAGCTGCTGCCCCACAAAGATGCCTTCAGTCTGCAGTCCATTCTGCGGGAATTGGGGGTTGATTGCGTGATCCGGCCGGTGCCCCTGGAGGGGCTGGCGGAGCGTGCCGGCACCCTGCAGATGAACGTGGACGCCCGGCCCAAGCCGGTGAGCCGGACTCCGGTGGTGCGCTCCCAACGGCCGTCCCCGGTGCGCAGTGGGCGGGCTTCCCTCAAGCCAGTGGTGCCCAAGGGGGCGGTGAGTGTCTGGCCGGTGGCCGCGGTGGTGGTGTTGGTGCTGTTGGCCAGCTGGCTGTTCAAGGCTCCGTCTGCCGGATTGGATGCACCGCCGGCACCGCAGATGGCCTCGATCCTGGACCGGCCCCTCGATTAGTCAATACAGCCGACCTCCTAGGCCAGGTGGCTGCCGTTGTCGGTGACGGCGTAAAACAGGCAGTCGCTTTTGGCGATGGTGGCGTTGGTGGTGATCATAAACAGCTTCAACGCCTGGGCCGGATAGAGCCGGTTGCCCTCCAGTTTCAGCACTTTGTCTTTCACGTCCACTCCGGCCGGGGTATGGACGATCAACTTATCCCAGCTTTCCGGTTTGACCCAGCCCAGGGCCACATCGGGGTTGATGCGGCCGAAGTTGTGGTGCTCCACATCCGGCGGCAGGGTGATGTCGGCATAGACGTCTTCCGCCTCGCTGTAGGTAATGCTGGCATCCTCCCGTAATTCCAGACGCACCGGCTCCCGCAGGATTTCCAGATCCCAGTCCGCGTCCACCGGGGTCAGCACGTCTTCCCGGGTGGCGTAGCGCAGGATGCCTTCATACGCGATCTGGTCGGCGCGGGGGTCCTGGGCCCCGCCGCATTCGATGGTGACCGTGGGTACATTGCGTTCACTGTATTCAAACAGAGCTCCCAGCTTCAGCCCGGTCACCAGCATGCGCTCGGTGAACAGGCTGGTGAGGGCGTCGTGGGCCGGGTCCTGTTTCATGGACACCGCAAAGCAGGGCCCCATGCCGGAGGTGTTGTGGATGTCGATCAGGGCTTCCGGGTTCAGCTCCTGCAGAATGTCCAGGATGGCTTTGGCCAGGCGCCCCTGGGGATCGTCAAAGGGTTCCCTGAAGCAGCGATTGAGGTCCCGCTCCTGGGGCAGGTGGCGGTAAAAGAACAGGGGTTCCTGCAGGGCGGTTTGCACTGAGCCAAAAAAGCACAGCAGATCCACCGCCGGTTCAATGCCCTCTTGCAGGAAACGGAACAGGGCGCGGGTGCCGGAGGGCTCGTTGCCGTGCAGCAGGGTGCAGATGGCCCGCGCGCGGCTGCGGTCCCGCCCCGGTATGTGAATCAAAGTGGGGCCGGCCATTTCCCGCAGAAACGCTTCCACGGATTCCCCCACCATCTGCGGTGACGGATGATACCAGTAGCGGATCAGGGGACTGCCCAAACTCATAGTGCTTCACTCCATTGGCTGACGGGTTGTTGAGAATAGAAATTCTGGCGGTAGCGTTGCAACATCTGCTGGCGTGCGCTTGCTGCGTCCAGTCCGCTGGCCTGCAACCGGTGCAGCATGTTGAGTTGCCATTGGGCGCCGTTGGTGCGGGCCTGGAGGCGGTCACGGATATTGTCCATCAGGCGTTTGGCCTCGCCATGCTCCATGCCTGCCATCTGCAGGGCATCTTCCGCCATGGGCACCAGGCGACGGGCCAGTTCCAGAACCTCGTATTCCACCACTTTAATCTGGCTGGATGAGGGCCACAACAATACAGCGTCCAGACCGTGCTGGGCGGCCCGGTAGAAATTGTGCTCGGCGAATTTAAAGGGTAACAGACTGGTGCGGTCGGCCATGGAATCCCGCAGGGCCAGGGCGCTGCCCAGCAGGAAGGCGCCACTGGCACTCATATCCTGCAGGCTGGGGCCGGCGGGCAGGGCGCGCATTTCCATGCGCACGTGACCGCCGTCGTGATGGTCATAGATAGCCCGGTTCCAGGGCCAGGTGCTGCCCTGATGCAGTTTCAGCTCATGCAGTTGCGGGCGTTTTCCCTGGGCCAGGGCCTGCAGCGGATCTTCGGCATGCAGCACGGGCATGATGGGCGGAAACAGGGCCACGGTGGAGGCGAACAGCTCCAGCGCACCCTGCCGCAGCCAGCCATTGCCGAAGTACACCCGGGGGGGATACTTGCGTTGGGCGTGGTTTTCATCCCGGCAGTCGATGGATTGCTTGAACAGGGCAATGCGGGTTTCCTGCCACAGTTCATGGCCGAACAGTAGCGGGGAATTGGCGGCCAGGGCCAGGGCAATGGGGGTGACCAGCTGCACCGCGTTGAAACTGTCGGCGAATTGCTCCGGATTCAGCCGCCAGTGCAGTTGGAATGAGGTGTTGGCCCCTTCCAGGGTGACGTCATCCCAGGTCAGGTCCAGCGGCGGCGTGCCATCAATATGCACTTCAAACGGCGCACCCCGCAAGCGGCGCAGGGCATTGTCCATGGCGCGGTAGCGAGGTTGATCCGTCATCATGTGGGAACCGAACTGGCTCAGTTGTGCTGTAGGCAGAATGCCGATGGGAAGTAGCTCAGCGCCATAGCGGGCGGCACAGGTGTTGGTGTCGCGGATGGCCTGCTGCAACTCCTGTTCGAAGGCCGCGAAGGGGGCGCCGGCGAAGCTGTGGGGGCGCAGGTTGTATTCCAGGTTAAAACGGTTCAGCTCCGGGGTCAGCTGTGGATTGGCGGCGGCCTTCAGAATGGCTTCGTTGCAGGGCACAGGCTGGCCATCCTGTGCCACCAGATAGAATTCCAGCTCGGCTCCCAGGCTATCGGCCCCCACCCCAAACCCCGGTTGTTCCAGCAGTTGTTGCAGGGCGTGCAGGTTATCGCGGATTTTCTCGTTAAAACGGTCATAATCTTCCGCAGTAAACTGATCTTGCCGGATCTCGATGCCCATGTGCTCTCTTCCAGTCTGCTTTCCCTTAAAGATGAATCAGTTAGCATGATTAGTCCATGTCCCCGGTCAGAGTTGTGGCGGATTTGCTAAATTTGGTACGATCGTGCATGTTTTGCTCCGTGGGAGTTGCCGTCACTCTGTCGGTGAAGCAAGGTGGGTTAAAGTGATTTTAGGATTGAGGACTGATTAGGAAACGGAATGAAAAAAACAATAAAGCGAATCCTGTGGGGGGTGTTGCTGCTGGTACTGCTGGCCATGGGCGGCGCCCTGCACGCGGTGTGGCCTTTTTTGACCTACCCGGTGGAGGCGATTCAGGTCCAGCGCAAAACGCCGCTGCTTTCGGAGTCCAATGAACAGTTGCTGGCAGGGGTGGGGGTGCGCGACATTACCACGCCCATCGGCATTCCCAAAATGGGCTATTCCGCCTGGGCGCGGGATGCGGACGGGTTTCGGAACCGGCTCAAGGCACGGGCTTTTTATCTGAAACCCCCCGGTGGTGAACCCCTTTTGGTGCTGCAGGCGGATCTGCCGGCCAGCTCCCTGGTTCTGCAGCGCAAAGTGGCGGAGCGGGTGGCGGAACGCACCGATGTGGCCGTGCACAACCTGAGCCTGCACGTTACCCATACCCACAGTGGCCCAGGCCAGTATTTTTCCAGTGATTTTTACAATGCCTTTGGCTCCAACCGGCCGGGCTTTGATCCGGACGTGTTCGGGTTTCTGGTGCAGCAGTTGTCAGAGGCGGTGGTGGAAGCCTATGAGCAGCGGCGCCCGGCCAAACTGGCCATCGGGCAGACGGAGTTATACGGCGTCACCCGCAACCGTGCCATGGGGGCCTACGTACGCAATGAGAACGTCAGCGACAAACAGCAAACCGAGGCGGCGGCGCTGCGGGCGGTTAATCCCCGCATCACCCTGGTGCGCCTGGACGGGCTCACGGAGCAGGGCAATTACCGGCCCCTGGGGGCGTTTTCCACCTTTGCCATTCACGGCACCGCCATTCCCCCATTTACGCACCCCTATCACGGCGATGTCTGGGCTTTCTTTGAGCGCCAGCTGGAAGACCATATCCGGCACCACTATCAGCCGCCCTGGCCGGTGGCCCACGGGCCGTTCGAGGCCAATCACGGCGACAACAACCCGAACTATCGGCTGGGCCTGCGGGGGGATATTGAAACCCGCCGCATTGGTCTTGAGCTGGCGCAGCAGGCCTGGCAGTTGTTTCAGTCTTTGGACGATCAGCTCACGGACCAGGTGATCATCAGCTCCGCCCAGCGCGAACTGGATGTGTTGAACCTGGCGGCGGAGGATCGCGGGCTGCTGTGTGAGCGGGCCATTGCCGGCACCGCCGTGGTGGGGGCCGCGAAGGATGACGAGGTCTTCCCCATCAGTTACCTGCCGCCGTTCCAGCGGGGCTGGCCGGACGACGGTGCCGGTGATTGCCATGGTGCCAAGCGCTGGATGCTGTCCCGGTTACAGGCCTGGGGCCTGGCACCCTGGCGCTACCCCCACCGGATTTCCATCAGCAGTTTTCGCATCAATGAGCTGATCCTGGTGGGGCTACCGTTCGAAGTGACTTTCGAGGCCGGCAACCGCATGGCGGACGCCGTGCAGCAGGCGGTAAGCCAGTATGGCAGCGGTATCCGCCAGGTGGTGATCAGCAGCCACACCAACGGCTTTTTTGGTTACAGCACCACGCCAGAGGAATACAGCGCACAATGGTATGAGGGGGGGCACACCATCTACGGCCCCAACACCACACCGTTTCTGGCGCGGGAATCCCGCGAGCTGGTGGCCATGATGTTGCAGCAACCGGGGTACGCGGATCTGCCGGAGCAGTGGCAATTCAATCTGGCCAGCGCCCGTTATTTTCCCGAGTCGGTCACCCCTACCGGCAAGCGGGTGCAACTGCAGCCAGCGGTGTTTGTGGCGGCGACCAGGAACCAGGAACCCTATTGGGAGTGGCAGGTGCTGGACGTGAATCCCGGCCAGCTGCAGTTGCACCAGCCCCTGCTGGCGGTGGAGGTGAGTGACGACGGCGAACACTTCAGCACCTTGCTGGATGATCAGGGGCTGGATCTGCAGGTGATTCACAACGGCGCCTCCGATGCGGGCATGTCCCGTTATACCCTGCGCTGGTACAACCCGGAAATCGCGGTGCCGGGTCGCTGGTTCCGCTTTCGCCTGGAGCCCCGGGTCAATCAGGCGCTGTTCCACTCCAGTCCCTTTCGGTGAGATCGCCCTATGCAGATTGTGTATCGCTCCCGGGATATTGCTGAAGCTCACATTGTGGCGGGGATGCTGCAGGCGGATGGTATTGAGGCCTTTGTGGGCGGGCACTATCTGCAGGGGGGAATCGGGGAACTGGGCATGGCGGATTTTGCGGTGGTGCGGGTGAATGATGCTGACGTCGCCGCCGCCCGGCAACGGGTTTCGCAATACGATGCCAGTGTTCAGCAGGGCAATTCTGCCACCGAATCCCGGCCTCTGAGTTTCCACACCGCGTCGATGATCATGCTGGGGTTTTTATTGCTGGTGATCCTGTTGGTGAGTCTGGTGGCATAGCGAGCGTTGGGTGTTATCCCTTGCGGCCAACGGTACTGCCCACTGACACTTTGCATCCCGCAGTAGCCTAAATCTGTCTTAGAAATAAGACTCTCCCCATCAACACAGGCCGAAGGGGAGAGCCTCACATGCAAAATCAAAAACGAATCTGGAGGAGAATCTTGTGCACGGGAATGTTGAGTGTACTGCTGTTGGCAGGCGGTTGTGCTGGCCAACAGGTCAGGACCAACAGCAGCGTGGTGGATTACCTGTACCCGTCCGACGGCGCAGGCGGCGCGCGGCGATCGAATACGGTGCCATCACTCACTCTGCCACTGCGCGTGGGCGTCGCGTTTGTTCCCGAGCAGTCCAGCGTCCACCGCGGACGCAGCCTGTGGGGCGGGGATTTTGGCTTTGGTGTGCTGACCGCTGCCTATAAAGCGCAATTGTTGGAGCGGGTAGCCGAGCATTTCAGGCAGTATGCTTTCGTCCGTGACATCGAGGTGATTCCGTCCGAATATCTCACCCCGGGTGGCAGCTTTACCAACCTGGATCAGATCCAGGCCATCTACGACCTTGATGTGGTGGCGCTGGTATCCTACGACCAGGTGCAATTTACCGACAGCGGCCGGCTCTCTTTCAGTTATCTGACGTTGGTGGGTGCCTATGTGGTGGCCGGCGAAAAAAACGCTACCAGCACCATGATGGATACAGTGGTGTACGACATAGCCAGCCGCAAAATGCTGTTCCGTGCGCCGGGTACCAGCCAGGTTCAGGGCCGGGCGACCCCGGTGGATTTAAGCGCGGAATTGCGTCACGACAGTCTGCAGGGATTCGATGAGGCCGCCGCCAACATGATTGCCCAACTGGATACGCAGCTGAGTCAGTTCAAGGACAGGGTCAAACGCGACCCGCAACAGGTGAAAGTGGTGTATGGTGAGGGCTATGGTGGGGCGGCGGCTGGGCCCTGGGAGATGCTGACCTGGTTACTGGTGGGTATCGTGCTGGCCATGCGCTCCCGGATCCGTTGTCTCAGGGTCAGCGGTTCCAGGAGCATCGGTTCCAGGAGCATTGCAACATGACGATCCAATCACAGCGGCTGAATCAGGCCGGGGAATCTTTCTTTGATGAACTCGAAAAACATTCTGATCTTTGGCAACTCCGGTTCCGGCAAGTCCACCCTGGCGCAGAAGCTGTGCGCGCAGTATGACTTGGCGCACCTGGATCTGGATGTGATCGCCTGGAAGCCGGGGCTGCCGCCCGCGCGCATGCCCCTGGCGGAATCCGGTGCCTTGATCGAGCGCTTTGTGGCGGAGCATGCTGGCTGGGTGATCGAGGGGTGTTACGCGGACTTGCTGGAGATGTTGTTGGGCCGATGCAATGAGCTGATCTTTCTGGATCTACCGGTGGCAATGTGTATCGAGAATGCCAGAAAGCGACCCTGGGAGCCGCACAAGTATGAGTCCAAGGCGGCCCAGGATGCCAATCTGGAGATGCTGATTCAGTGGATTGCCCAGTACCCTGAGCGCAGCGATACGTTTTCGCGAGCTGCCCACAGGGCACTGTTCGAGCGGTTCGACGGCAACAAAACCCTGCTGGAACTCAACCATCCGACCTAGGGGGAACCTGACTCCATCTGCGACTGCAGATAGTTTTCCATACCCACTTTCTGGATCAGGCCCAACTGGATTTCCAGCCAGTAGGCGTGATCCTCTTCAGTGTCCTTCAACAGCGCCTGCAGCATGTCCCGGGTCACGTAATCCTGCTCTTTTTCACACAGGGCGATAACGGTTTTCAATTCGTTGTCCACTTCGTATTCCACCCGCAAGTCGCTTTCCAGCATGGACACCACGTCTGCACCCACCATGAAGCCCTTGCGCTGGGTCATGTCCGGTGTGCCGCCCAGAAACAGCATGCGTTCAATCAGCGCCGCTGCGTGCCGCTTTTCATCATCGAACTCATGGTCAATACGCTCATAAAGCTTGTGCAGCCCCCAGTCCTGATACATGCGGGAGTGGATGAAATACTGGTCCATGGCGGCCAGCTCGCTGGCCAGGAGTCCATTGAGTGCGTCGATGACGGTTTGCTTGCCTTTCATGGTGGAGTTCCTTAGGGGAGGGGAGTTATGTGCCACCACAGTATAACCCTAATACCCGTAGGGTAAAAAGATCCGGTCGCAGCCCCCCGTGCTTCGGTGGAATGGGTTGCCCGGCCGGAACGTCTGGTATGAGCGTGTCTGGTATTGATATTTGATACCAATGGGTCAGGTTGTCGCTACAAATTACAGGGAGGTTGTCTGTTTTGAGCCCGGGGGCCACACTGACCCTGCTGCTTTCAACCACGGAGATGACCCCAATGATCGACAATATCAGTGACAACTCAAAGGGCTGGCTGTTCTTTGTAAAAGCGTCTTTTTGTGTGGCCCTGGCCGCCACCGCGGCGGGCATTCTGTTCATTCCCACGGACTTTCTGGTGAAAGGATACATGGGGTTGTGCGCCCTGTTCCTGGTGAGCACCAGCATCACCCTGTCCAAAACCCTGCGGGACGAACATGAGAACCAACGGCTGATCAACAAGATTTCCGAAGCCAAAACCAAACAACTGATCAAAGAGTACGCGGAGTAATCATCATGAGTGTCTGGACCAAACTGAATACCCTGTTTCGTGCCTCCGCCGAGGAGCCCCTGCATCACCTGGTGGACGCCAACAGCATCCGCATTTTTGAGCAGGAGATTCGCGACGCGGAAAAAGCCATCCAGCAGGCCAAGTTGCAACTGGCCACGGTGATGGCAGAGCAAAAACAACTGCAACGCCACAATCAGGCCCTGGAGGAAAACATCAGCAACAAAGAGCGCCAGACCTGTGAAGCCCTGGACAAGCAGGAGGAAGCATTGGCCCGCGACCTGGCGGAACTGATTGCGGAAGATGAACAATTGCTGCAACAGCAACGCAAGCAGGTGGCCTATCTGGAGAAGCAGGCGCTCCATCTGAAACGACAACTGCGCATTGCCGCCAACGGTATCCAGAAATACCAGCGCGAGCTGACCCTGGCCAAGGCCAACCGCACCGCCCACAAAGCGTTGGGGAATCTGAACGGTTACTCCAGTGGTCTGTCGGCGTCCCTGCAGGAGATGTCGTCCTCCCTGGACAAGATCAAACGGCAACAGACCCGGGCCTCGGAAATGGATGACGCCCTGCGGGAAATCGACGCGGAGCTGAACGGAGAACAACTGGGTGATCGGCTCAGGCAGGCGGGTATCGCCAGCGGTGAGCACGACGCCGACAAAGTGTTGGAGCGGCTCCGAAAGCAGCGGGCAGCCTGACGGGTCGGCAACGGATGCGTCCGTGCCGATGCCAGAGGGGCGGCGTGAGTCGCCCCTTTTTTCACGCCAGTTAAACCTTCACGTTTTCTACAAGGACACGTTATGTTACTGCAGCTGATGGCGGTTTTTTTGTTCTGTTTTATCCTGGAGCGATTGATTCCGGGTTGGCCATTGCCCCGGGTAAAATCCTGGCCGTGGCGGGTGTTGCTGATCAACCTGATACAGATCGGGGTGGTCTTGCTGGCGGGCATCACCTGGGAGCAGTGGCTGTCCGCACAATCGCTGTTACACCTCAGTGAGTTTCTGTCGCCGGTGGCGGGTGGCCTGGTGGCGTACTTTATTACCACCTTTGTCTTTTACTGGTGGCATCGCTGGCGCCACGAATCGGACTTTCTATGGCGCGCCTTTCATCAGATCCATCACAGTCCGCAACGGCTGGAAGTGATCACCTCGTTCTATAAACACCCCGGCGAGATGATCGTGAATTCGGTGATCGGCAGTCTGCTGGTGTATACGCTGTTGGGGTTATCCTTGGAGGCCGGTTTGGTGTACACCGCCTGCACAGCGTTGGGCGAGTTCTTTTACCACACCAACGTTCGCACCCCACGCTGGATCGGGTATGTATTCCAGCGGCCGGAAATGCACCGCATTCATCACCAGGCCGGGCGCCACAAGCACAACTACGGCGATATCGTGTGGTGGGATATGCTGTTTGGAACCTACGAAAACCCGCAACACTGGAACGGTCACTGCGGTTTCACAGGATCCCGGGAGGAACGACTGCTGGACATGCTGTGTTACCGGGATGTGCACCAGCAAGGCCACCAGCAGGTTCACAAGCCTGGCGGGGAATAATCGAATTCGGTAAGGTATTGTGGCACAGTAACGGCAATCTTTACTCTTTATGATCATCGTCGCTCAACGGGGTTTCTGCTTGAGCGTGTTACTTAACTTTTCCCGGATACAGGAAGCCTGTCATGGAATGGATCAAACGATTGTCGTTGTTATTTTTTGTGAGTCTGATGGTGGCCTGTGCTGCTACCCCGCCGGCGGCGGACCACACGCAGCACATCACACCCACCACCTACACCCAGGACAGCTGGCACACCATGATTCCCGCCACGTGCACCCACTTCTTTGACGGCTGCAATAAGTGCACCCGGGCAGCGGGGGCCGAGGTGGCCGCCTGCACCCGCATGGCCTGCATGGAGTACAAGAAGCCGGAATGCCTGGATGTGGCAGCACAGTCCAGTGGCGGTGAGCAATTCCGCTGCGTGGGCGACAAACGCTTTACGGTCTATCGCTCGACCTACAGCAGCGGCGGTCAACAACAGACGCTGGGGCAGGGTGAGATCATGTTGGTGGATGCCCAATCACAGCGGGCCACCCTGTTGAAACGGGTGCCTACCGGTTCCGGCGAGCGCTACGAAGGGGAGCAGGACCTGATCTTCTGGTCCAAGGGCCCGGACGCCATGGTGTTGCAAAAGAACGAGCCCCTGTACCGGGATTGTTCACGGATCTGACAATATTTAAGCCACTGAATCAATTCTGGTTTTTTCGGTCTCTTCTATTAGAATGAAGGCAATCTGTCTTCGATCGACCAGCCCCAGAAACGAAAAAACCAGAATACTATGACCCAGCCAATGGATTTTGAAGGCGTTGAACGCCTTCCTCTCAAAGAATACACCGAACGCGCTTACCTCGATTATTCCATGTACGTCATTCTGGACCGGGCCCTGCCCAGCCTGGGGGACGGCCTCAAGCCGGTGCAGCGGCGCATCATTTACGCCATGTCGGAGCTGGGTCTGAAGGCCAGTTCCAAACACAAAAAGTCCGCCCGTACGGTGGGGGATGTGCTGGGTAAATACCATCCCCATGGGGACAGCGCCTGCTATGAAGCCATGGTACTGATGGCGCAGCCGTTCTCCTACCGCTACCCGTTGGTGGACGGGCAGGGCAACTGGGGGTCGCCGGATGACCCGAAATCCTTCGCCGCCATGCGCTATACCGAATCCCGCCTGGCGCCCTATGCGGATGTGTTGCTGGGTGAGCTGGGCCAGGGCACGGTAGAGTGGCAGCCCAACTTTGATGGCTCCCTGGACGAGCCGGTGGTGTTGCCCGCCCGCTTGCCCAATGTCCTGCTGAACGGTGCCATGGGCATCGCGGTGGGGATGTCCACCGACATCCCGCCCCATAACCTGCGGGAAGTGGGTGAGGCCTGCATCAAGCTGCTGGAAGACCCGGGCTGTTCCGTGGACGACCTGTGCGACATTGTGCAGGGGCCGGATTTTCCCACCAACGCCGAAATCATCACGCCCCGTAACGACATCATCAAGATGTATGTGACCGGTCGCGGCTCCCTGCGCATGCGGGCCCGCTACCAGATGGAAGACGGTGATGTGATCGTGACCGCGTTGCCGCACCAGGTATCCGGCAACAAAATCCTGGAACAGATCGCCGACCAGATGAACAAGAAAAAGCTGCCCATGGTGAGCGATCTGCGGGACGAGTCCGACCATGAGAATCCCACCCGCCTGGTGATCACGCCCCGTTCCAACCGGATCGATGTGGAGCAGTTGATGAATCACCTGTTCGCCACCACCGATCTGGAGCGCACTTACCGGGTCAATATGAATGTGATCGGCAACGATGGTCGCCCCGGGGTGAAAGGGCTGCATGACTTGTTGTCGGAGTGGCTGGAGTTTCGGATCACCACGGTGCGCCGCCGCCTGCAGTATCGCCTGGACAAAGTGCTGGAGCGTCTGCACATTTTGGAAGGCTTGTTGATTGCCTACCTGAACATTGATGAGGTGATCCACATCATCCGTACTGAGGATGAACCCAAGCCGGTGATGATGGAACGGTTCGGCATTTCTGATATTCAGGCCGAAGCCATCCTCAACATCCGCCTGCGTAACCTGGCCAAACTGGAAGAATTCAAAATCCGCGGCGAGCAGGAAGAGCTGGAGAAAGAGCGTGAAACGCTGGAATCCATCCTCAACTCCAACGCTAAGCTGAAGAAACTCATCGTTAAGGAAATCCGGGAAGACATGGATAAATACGGCGATGAGCGGCGCTCCCCTATTGTGATGCGGGGTGAGGCCAAAGCCATGGATGAGACCGAGCTGGTCTCCGCCGATCCGGTGACGGTGGTGCTGTCCAAGAAAGGCTGGGTGCGGGCGGCCAAGGGCCACGAGGTGGATGCAGAGGGGCTCAGTTACAAGGCTGGGGATGAGTACAAGGCCTCGGCCCTGGGCAAGTCCAACCAAAACGCGATTTTTATCGACAGCACCGGGCGCAGTTACGCCTTGCCCGCTCATACCCTGCCATCGGCCCGGGGCCAGGGTGAGCCGCTTTCTGCCCGCCTGTCGCCACCGTCAGGGGCCACTATTGATGCGGTTCTGATGGGGCCGGATAGCCAGAAAGTGCTGGTGGCCAGTGACGCCGGGTATGGCTTTATCGGCAAACTGGAAGACGCCCAGACCCGCAATAAAAACGGGAAGGCCTTCATCAATCTGCCCAAGGGCAGTCGGGTGCTGCAACCCAAACCGGTCACTGATCCGGATCATCAATACGTGGTGGCCGTCACCAGCGAAGGTCGCATGCTGATGTTCCCGGTGGCGGAATTGCCGGAGCTGGCCAAGGGTAAGGGCAACAAAATCATCAGTATTCCCGGCGCCCGGGTGGAAAACCGGGAGGAATTTGTGGTGGATATGGTGGTGTTGGGTGCCGATAACCAGCTTAAGATTTTTGCCGGCAAACGTCATATCGGACTCAAATTCGCGGATCTGGAGCACTACCTGGGTGAACGGGGCCGTCGCGGCAACAAACTGCCCCGAGGATTCCAGAAAGTGGATGCCATTGAGGTGGTTTGAGCTGCTGCCTTAGTCTGCTAGGCAGATAAGGTAGCATTACCCGACTGTTTTACTAGACTAACTCATATTGCTGGCTGTTGTTTTATACCGATATGAGTTCTCTGCTCTCCTTTTTTTCCTATCCGGACGATTCGCTCCTGATCTATGGCCGTTTTGATCCTGGCCTGGTGGTGCTGTCCGTTCTCATCGCCGCCTTTACCTCGGCCATGGCGCTGCACATGGCCAGTCAGGCTCGCCAATCCAAACTGGCCCGCTCCCGCGGCATTACCCTGTTCACCGGCAGTGTGGCCATGGGAGGCGGGGTGTGGGCCATGCACTTCATTGGCATGCTGGCCTTCGACCTTTGTACCCCGGTGGAATACGAGCTTAGCCTGACCCTGGTGTCTGTGGTGCCTAGCATTGCTGCCTCCGGAGTGGCCTTGAAACTCAACAGCAAGCCCAATATCAGTTTGCGGGAACTGCTGGGGGGCGGGGTGCTGATGGGTTCCGGTATCGGCACCATGCATTACACGGGCATGGCGGGCATGGTGATGGCACCGGCGCTGCGCTACGACATGGGCATGTTTGCCCTCTCCATCGTGGTGGCGGTGGCCTTATCCGTGCTGGCGTTGTGGTTGCGTACCGGCATCGGCCGCCTGCCCCGGTTTCGGGATTCCCGTTTCCTCGGCGACGTGGTGGGCGGTATCGGCATGGGAGTCGCCATCTCGGCCATGCACTATGTGGGTATGGCGGCGGCCCGCTTTGTGCCACCCCCCGGTTTTGAGCTGGACCCGGATACCTCGCCCGTTTCCCTGTTGTTGGCCACCGGCGTATCGGTGACCACCGTGGTGATCGCCTGCCTGGTGGTGGCGGTGGATCTGCTGCTCAGTTACAAGCGCTTGTCATTGGAAGCGCGGGCCAATGAAAAACGCATCCGGGGCATCCTGCAAACGGCGGTGGACGGCATCATCACCATCAATCACCGTGGCATCATCCTGGCGGTGAACGATGCCACGGAACGCATCCTGGGTTGGCGCAGTGATGAATTGCTTGGCCAGAACATCAAGATGTTGATGCCGGAGCCCATTCGCAGCGCCCACGACGGCTATCTGCAGCAATATATGGAAACCCGGATTGCCCGCATCATCGGCCAGGGCCGGCAGGTGGAAGCGCAGCACAAAGGCGGTGAGCTGATTCCGGTGCGTTTGGCCATCGGGCATGTGCAGACTGCCAACGAAAATCTGTTTGTGGGGTTTCTCACGGATCTGCGGGAGCAGGTGAAAATGGAATCGGAGTTGAAGGCCAATGAAGCCCGCTTCCGTTCCCTGATTGGCAATATTCCCGGCGCCGCCTATCGCTGCCAGTGCAACAACCGTTGGGATATGGTGTTCATCAGCGATGCGGTGGAATCCATTACCGGCTACCCCGCAACGGATTTTATGCTGCCGCATCCCAAGCGTAATTTTGCCGATCTGATTCTGGAGCAGGACCGGGTCTATGCCCATGACCTGCAGAAAAACCCGCGCGCGTTCGAAACCGAATACCGGATCACTCATCGGGATGGCAGCGTACGCTGGCTGCAGGACAATGGCGAATGTGTGCTGGACGAGCAGGGCAACGTGCAGTTTGTGGATGGCTTCATCATGGATGTGACCAAACGCAAGCAACTCGATATGGAGTTGGTGAGCGCCAAGGTCAACGCGGAGCAGGCTGCCATGAGCCGCAGTGCCTTCCTGGCCAATATGAGCCATGAGATTCGCACCCCCATGAATGCGATCATCGGTTTCAGCGACATTCTGTTGTCCACGCAGTTGACCCGCGAACAGACGGAGTATTTGTCCACGCTCAGCAATTCCGCCCGCTCCCTGTTGCATCTGCTGAACGATATCCTGGACGTGGCCAAACTGGAAAAAGGCAAGGTGACCCTGGAGTTGCTGGACTTCTCCCTGCGTGACCTGGTGGACTCGGTGACCTCCACCTTGTGGATTCAGGCCCGCAAAAAAGGCCTGCAACTGGAGGTGAACCTGAGCCCCGAGCTGGAACCCTATTACAGCGGCGCCAGTGACCGCATCCGTCAGGTGCTCACCAATCTGGTGGGCAACGCCATCAAATTTACCGAACAGGGCCGCGTGACTCTGGATGTGGAGCCGGCGGCGAAAGGCGCGGTTCGATTCCGCATTTCGGATACCGGTATCGGGATCGAGGCGGACCGTCTGCAATCCATTTTTGAGCCTTTCACCCAGGCGGACTCATCCATGAACCGGCGCTTCGGTGGCACCGGACTGGGCACCACCATCAGTCGCCAGTTGGTGGAATTGATGGGTGGCAAACTGGAAGCGGAAAGCCGCATCGGCGAAGGCAGTTGTTTCCAGTTTGAATTGCCGCTGGCGGTGGCCAGTGCGCCGCCGGAACAGCAAAAGGGACAGGTACTGGAACTGCCGCCGCTGAGTGTGCTGGTGGCGGACGATATGGAACAGAACCGGGATTTGATGCGGATACTGCTGGAGCGGGAGGGGCACCGGGTAACCTGTGTGGCCGATGGCAGTGAAGCGGTGCGAGCCGCCAAATACAATGAGTTCGATGTGATCCTGATGGATGTGCAGATGCCCAACCTGGATGGTCTGACGGCCAGCAAGTACATCCGGGAATGGCGCGAGACTCACAAACTAAACCGGATTCCGGTGATCGCCATGACCGCCAGCGTTATGGAGTCCGATCGCAAGGCGGCGGTGTCAGCGGGGATGGATGGCTTCTGCACCAAGCCGGTGGAATTCAACAAACTGTGTGAAGAAATGGTCAGGGTATTGCAGATTCCCGTGTCCTGGCGTGAGCTGGAAGAAGAGCCTGCCGAGTCTGAAAGTTCCATGCTGGATGTCGACAAAGGTATCGCGCTCTGGGGCAGCCGCGCGGCCTATCTGGATGAACTGGCCAAGTTCTGTCGCCGCCTGGAGCAGGATGCCGTGGATCTGCATCACACTCTGGACCGAGCGGATTATGCCACTCTCGCCCAGGCGGCCCACGGATTATTGGGGGTGAGTGGCAATCTGGCCATTGCCACCCTGGCGCCGGTGTTCTCGCAACTGGAGAAGGCAGCCAAGGGCAAGCGCTTCCAGGAATGTTGTAACAGCCTGTCCTCGATCTCAACATTGTCGCGGCAACTGCGGGCGGAGCTGGAACGTCTGCAACATAACCGGCCGGCCAGTGCGGCCACCGCCGAGCGCGAAGTCAATATGGCGGAGCTGCAGGTGGCCGTGGACAAGCTTATACAGGCCTCTGAACGCAATGCCTGTGATGACGCGGCGCTGTCCCTGTTGCTGGGGCAGGCGCCGCTGCTGGGCGTGGATACGCTGCAGCAACTGGAGGATGCGTTCAACAACTTCGAGTTCGCAGCGGCGCTCGCAACGCTGCAACAACTTCATCAACGGGTTAATCAGGGTATTCCATCATCATGATTACTGGCGCCGATACCAAACAGAAGCTGCTTATTGTTGACGATGAGCCTACCAATCTTCGAATCCTCAAATTGATGTTGCAGGAGGACTATGACCTGGTGTTCGCCAAGTGTGGCGAAGAAGCCATTGCCCTGGTGCAGGCGGAACGGCCGAACCTGGTTCTGATGGACGTGATGATGCCCGGGATGACCGGGTTCGAAGCCTGCAGTGCAATTCGGGCGCTGCCGAATCAGGGCGGCGTGCCTGTCATCTTTGTCACCGCCCTCAAGGACGAGGTGGATGAAGCCACCGGCTTTGATTGTGGTGGCGTGGATTACATCACCAAGCCCCTGAGCCCGGCCATCGTCAAGGCCCGGGTGCGAACCCACCTGTCCCTGGTGCAAGCGGAGGAGTTGAAAACCACCCGGCTGCAGATCATTCAGAAGCTGGGGCGGGCTGCGGAGTACAAAGACAATGAGACCGGCTTGCATGTGATGCGCATGAGCCACTATTCCCGCATTCTGGCGCTGGCATCCGGTTATTCCGAAGCCGCAGCGGAGGACCTGCTGAACGCTGCCCCCATGCACGACATCGGTAAGATCGGCATCGCCGACAGCATTATGTTGAAACCGGGCAAGCTCACGGAAGAGGAGTTTGCCGTCATGAAGCAGCACCCTGAAATCGGTGCTGAAATATTGGGGGAATCGGATGTGCCGCTGTTGCAGCTGGCGCGAAGTGTGGCGCTGCATCATCATGAAAAGTGGGATGGCTCCGGCTATCCCTTTGGCCTGCAAGGGGAGGCGATTCCCATCGAAGCCAGGATCGTGGCGCTGGCGGATGTGTTCGATGCCCTCACCAGTGAGCGCCCCTACAAAAAAGCCTGGACCGTAGAGGCGGCACTGGAATACGTAGAAGAGCAAAGCGGCCGGCACTTCGATCCCGATCTTGTGAAAATCTTCCGCGCCAGCCTGCCGGACATTCTGGTGATCAAAGAGCGCTTCGCTGAGCGCTGAGACGTTCAGTCTGCGGTTGTTTGATCCGGCACAGGCAGATTCAGTAACCGCTCCAACCGGGGCTCATCAAAGTGACGTTTACCGACGAAGGCTACCGCGTGATGGCCCTGCTGGCGCATGGCCCCGGCACTTTCCACGCCCAGGGGCCACAGGAAAAACCGTTCGCGCCGGGCAGACGCATCAATCCGGCCGTGGGGGTCGAACCAGCTCCGATGGCGGGGGCCGTCGCCGGGCACCGGCAGCGAACGCAGTTCCTCATAGTCGACCAACTGATAGAGGCGGCTTTGCTCCTGTGGCTGCCCGTTCCAGTGACTGACCCGGGTCAGGTAGTGGGTGCCGGCCTCCAGGGTCAGTTCAACCGCAGGCTCGGTGGCGGGGAGCGGATTCACAAAGAACAGGATCGGTTCCAGGCTGTGGGATTGATCCAGGCCATCAATGGTGGCGGCCAGTGGAGAGTCCGCCGGCACGTGCACCGAGTGATAGCAGCCGCAGGGATGGATGCTGTCGTACATCAATACCTTGCCATCCGGCAGCAGGGTCACCCGCCACACCAGTCCGTCCAGCTTACCGCCATACCAGTCGTCGGTGGTGGGCTTGGGGCGCTCACTGAACCAGAGGGTGTAGTTCAGTTGCAGCAGGATGTCTGAGCCATAACGCACATAGCTGGGGTAGGTGTACAGAGTGGGCTGGCCAGGGTCGATGTGGCGGGATAGGCCCCCGTGGTCACCGCTCCAGGTGGCAGCCCCGGGCAAATCCGCTGATGTTTCAACCTCAATGCGATAGCGGGGAGCGAAGTACTCCAGCACCTGTTGTATCTGCTCCGCCGGTAATTGCGGAACATGCAATGCATTGGCCTCATAGGCCCTGGCCAGCCATTGGCGCACTGGAATGCTGGCGGGCTCCGGGGCAGCATAGATATTGGCAGGACGTGTGTCATCCACCGGTGCCAGGATGCGTGCCTGCATTTCCTGCTGGTACTCGGCGATGGAGCCGGCCGCCGCCTGCTTGATCAGGGCGTAAAAGCCGAAGAACCGCAACACGTCGTTGTAGCTGTCCGGCACCTGCAGGGCCTGTTCGGTGAGCGGCTTCTGCAGGCTGCTCTCAAACAATACCCGATCGCAGTCCGTCTCAAACTCGGTAAACGCCATCTGGGATGATGGTGTCTCCCGCGGCAGGTTGCGCCACTCCAGAGCCAGGCTGGACATCCCCAGTTGATGCAGTGTCCGGCGCCACTCTGTCTGTTGTTCCGTGGTCAGCTCTGCTGCCTGGAAACTGGACCAGAAGCGATTGCTGCGATAGGTGGGAAACCCCGACACCGGGTGATACTGGGCATCCCCAACCCCGTGGCGCTGAATGCTGCGCTGCAACTGCGCCAGTTGAGCCTGACATTGCTGCAGTGGCTGTTGAGCGCCTGCTGCTTCACTCTCTGCGGCTGTACCCTCTGGGCCTGGTGTCAGGCTGCAACCGAACAGCAGCAACTGGCTAACGACAATGGCGATGTGCGGTAATTTGCGGATAAAGATCATTGTTTCCCTCGTATTCCCGATGATGGTGTTGCGCCCACTGGCTCAGGTTCAGTAAGGCTTCCACCGCCAGATCCCGGTTGCTGTTGTTCACCAGCCATTGGGGGATTACACCGCCCCAGCGACTGCCGGACTGGTAGCGTACCCGGGTTCGGCAGTGGTCCAGGGCGCTTAGCAGCCAGTGGCCTTCCGCCTGGCGGATGCGCAGGTAGCCAGGCTCTTCCGGCAGGGCGTCCGGCTGGTTCTCCATTTCTATACGCAGCTCGGCGGCGGAAAGTTGCATCACATCGAACAGGGTAATGGCATCCCGGGGCCGGAAGGGCCAGCGGGTAACGGTGCGGAACTGCACCAGCGTCTGGTGCGGGGCGGGCTGCGCCACTACCCGCACGTCCTGGGTGAAGGGCAACCACTCCCGTTGTCGACCGGCATCCTGCAGTAACGCCAGCAGCGGCAATATGGGGGCGTTGATTTCGGTTTCTGCGCGCACAATGTCGTAGGGGCTTGGGTCATGGGGGCGTGGGTCATGGGGTGGAGTCTGCGTTGCCACCTCCTTTGTCACGCTTTTCATTACCCATAATCGCACCGCCGGATCGGGGCTGGTCAGCGCTTGCCAGGGCTCGGCTGCGGCGAAATCAGTGCAGAGGCTGAGGAGCAGCAGGATGGCCCTGGGCCAGGCAGCGGTCATAGCGTTGTTTCATCTCGGTGGCGGCCTGCTGCAGATCCATCTCTGCAGGGATGTGGCCCGGTTCCAGTACGCTAACATAAACCGGTCCTGGCCGCAGGCGGGTACTGCGGGGTGGGAGGCGGCTGCCACTGTTATGGATGACAATGGGAATCACGGGCAGACCGCAGTGACGGGCGATGGCGAAGGCCCCCAGGCGGAAGTGCCCCGTCTGCTCCTGGCGTGAGCGGGTGCCTTCCGGGGCGATGACAATGGAGAACCCCTGCTTCACCGCCTGTTGTGCCTGGGGCAGCAATTGTTCCTTCCAGCCTTCACCCCGTTTGATGAACAGGTTTCCACTCAATCGCAGCAGAGGTCCCAACAGCGGATTGCGTCCCAGTTCCTCTTTGGCGATCCCGACCACGGGGTGTTGCAGCAACGATGCCACGATCACCGGGTCCAGCCCGCTTTGGTGATTGAACAGGATGACGGCGGGGCTGAGCCCCAGGCGTTCACGCTGGTGGCAGACCACCGGGGTGCCGGCCAGGGTGGGGCCCAGTTGACCCACAGTGCGGGCCATGGTGAGCACAACCTGTTGCTGGGGGCGCCCCAGCAGGCGCAGCAGGGTGCCCCGCAGAATGGCGCACAGGGCCGGCAGCAGTACCGCGATCAGCAGTTGCAGTGAGCGCAGCAGCCCCATTGGCAGGCCGGATTACTGCGCGCCGTGTTTTTTCAGGACTTCCACATAGCCCGGTTGCTGGCTGTGCTGGGCGGCAATCTGCGCCAGGGTGCGCCCCTGCCGGTCAGTGGCATTCACATCCCGGCCCTGGGCCACAAACATCGCCAGGAACTGGTCAAAGTACTCCACCGGCAAACCGCGATAGGCTTTGGTCAGAACGTGAAAGTCGGCGTTCTCGTCGCCAACGGGCTGCATTTCCAGAAAACGGGCCACCTTGTTGGCGTCCAGTTCTTCTCCGATTACCTTCTGTTTGTCTTTGCTTGACATGACATTACTCTCTTCAAATGCCCGGCCGCGCATAGTACCACTACTTATTGCCCAGCAACACCGCCAGCCAGTGGCTCTCCTCGTTGGATTCCAGGGCCAGTTTCACGATCATGGTGAGGGGGATGGAGAGCAGCATGCCCACCGGCCCCAACACCCAGCCCCAGAACAGCAGGGAGAGGAACACCACCAGAGTGGACAGCCCCAGCCCCTGGCCCATGTAGCGGGGCTCCACGATATTGCCCATCACCACGTTCACAATCAGAAAACCCAGCGCGCTGATGCCCGCGGCCCCCAGCCCCAACTGAACGAAGGACAGCAGCACCGCCGGAACCGCAGCGATGATGGAGCCGATATTGGGTATGAAATTCAGCAGGAACGCCAGCAGCGCCCACAGCACCACATAATCCACTCCCTGCACCCCGAGCCAGACGCCGATGAAGAGGCCGGTACCCAGGCTGACCAGGGTCTTGATGATCAGGTAACCCTTTACCGACTGGTTGAATTGCTCGAATGCCGTCAGTGACCGGTGTTGGTCCCCCATGGCCCGCCGAAACTTGGCGGGAAAACTGGAGACCTCAAACAGGATGAACAACACCGTCAGGAAAATCAGGAAAAAGTCGGTCAGCACGTTGCCGAAGCCGGTCACCACCGTGCGCACCATCTCCATGACCTTGCCGGGGTTGATCTGTTCCTTCGCCATCTTCTGGGACAGTTCAATGCCGTGCCCGGCCAGCCACTGGGTCACCGCGGTGGTCTCCTCCCTCAGGCTGGCCTGGTAGGCGGGAATCTGGCGGGCAAAATCATTGATGGAGGTGGCCACTAACATGGAGAATCCGCCGATGGTCAGCACCACCAGCAGCACCACCGCAATCACCGCCAGGCTGGTGGGAATGCGTCGTGATTCCAGCCACATCACCAGCGGGGCGCAGAGAATGGCGATGAAGGCGGACAGTAAGAACGGTACCAGAATCTCGGAGGCGGCTTTCATGCCGGCCACCACCACCACAAAGCAGGCGAACCCGAGCAGGACTTTCAGGGTGGGGCTCAGGGCTTGGTAATCCATAAAGGCTCCGGTGCGATTCAGCTGGAAGGGGGAGTGTTGGGTTCCGGGGTAGGGATGAGCTGGCTCTGGCTGTCATCCACGGCGATTTCGTTCGCTTCTTCATGTGCCTGTGTGGCCGCTTCGTCCCCGGGTGCGGTATCGGCTTTTTCGTCTGCCACCATGACCGGGGTGCAGTAGCCATGGGGGTCCGGCTCCAGCTTGTTCACGCGGATCAGCTGTTTGATGGTTTCCACATACTGCTGGCCTTTCTCGGAGTAGCTCACCAGGCCCCGGGCCAGATAACAGCCCTTGAGCGCCTCGGCCTGTTGGCGCTGCTCCGCCCGCGCCTGGCGCAGATGGCGATAGGCGCGGTGACTGTTGAGGTTGTGCATGTAACTGTTCACCGAAGCCTGGGGTGAAGTGAACAGGCGGACCTCGTGATCCTTGTCTTCGCCGCGGGATTCCGGCACCAGCCCACACCCTTCCCGGAAGCACCACTGGCCGAAGTAATTATTGCCTTCCACCGCAAAACGAGAGGTGCCCCAGGCGCTTTCCATGGCCGCCTGGGCTTTCACCAGGGAGGGCGGCAGGGTATCCACCTTCAGCAGCAGCTGGGTGCGGATTTCCTCGGGGTCGTCGCTGCGCACCCGATAGCGCTTGGCCAGCTGTTGCCATTCTTCCGCTTCAAGCGTGCGTTTTTCGATGCGCTCGCGCAGTGCCAGAATCTCCTGGTTGCGGGCGTGGATGTAGTCGTCAAGAAACGCGAAGAACGCTTTCTTGCGCTTGCTCACCGGTTTGATGGCGGCGAAGTCCGGTTTGTCATCCGCTGTGACCTCCATGCCGTCGCCCAACAGGCCGGCAGGCGCCTGCATCAGCTGGGGGGTAATGGCCAGATGCAGGGCCACAAAACCCAGGCAAAATATGGCAGTGATGATGAGTGGTAGATGCCTTGACATAACCTGATCCGAATCAATTCCTTGAAGGGGGGATTACGCCACGAACGTTACTTTTTTGCAACGCAACCCGTTTTTTCTAATGTTCATGGTTACGTGTAGAATAGGCGCCAATCTGCGACCATGAAACGGAAAGGATTGGGAGTGCGCGAAATACTGTTGATCAATATCTCCGGGCCGGACAAGCCCGGGGTCACCTCTACCATAACGGACCTGCTGGCCCGCTACGACGTGAATGTACTGGACATCGGCCAGGCGGTGATCCACGACACCCTGACCCTGGGCATGGTGGCGGAAGTGCCGGCCGGCTCGGAGTCTTCCCCGGTGCTGAAGGACGTGCTGTTCGCCTGTCATTCCATGGGCATGGGGGTACGCTTTGAGCCCATTGCCGAAGCGGACTACGAAGGCTGGGTGCAGGGGCAGGGTAAGGATCGCTTTATCGTGACCATCCTGGCCCGCAAGATCACCGCCAAACACATTGCTGCCGTCACCAGTATTGTGGCCGGGCATGGCCTGAACATCGATCACATCAATCGCCTGTCTGGCCGCATCTCCCTGGGGCCACAAAGCCCGGACCAGAAAGCCTGTGTTGAGCTGTCGGTGCGGGGTGCCCCCAGTGACATCGGCCAGATGCGGGCCCAGTTCCTGGCCGCGGCCGGGGATCTGGGCGTGGACATCGCCTTCCAGAAGGACAATGCCTACCGCCGTAACCGGCGTCTGGTGTGCTTCGACATGGATTCCACCCTGATCGAAGCGGAAGTCATTGACGAGCTGGCGAAGGCTGCTGGCGTGGGGGAGGCGGTGTCCGCCATCACCGAGCAGGCCATGCGGGGGGAGCTGGATTTCACCCAAAGCTTCCAGCGCCGGGTGGGCTTGTTGAAAGGGCTGGATGAGTCGGTGCTGGAAGGCATCGCCCACAACCTGCCCATCACCGAAGGGGCTGAAGACCTGATCCGGGCCCTGAAGGCCCTGGGTTATAAAACCGCGATTCTGTCGGGTGGCTTTACCTACTTCGGTCAATTCCTCAAGCAAAAGCTGGGAATCGACTACGTCTATGCCAATGAGCTGGAGATCAAGGATGGCAAGGTGACCGGTGAAGTGAAAGGCCGGGTGGTGGATGGCCAGCGCAAAGCCGAGTTGTTGCGGCAGCTTGCCGCCCAGGAGAACCTGAACCTGCAACAGGTCATCGCCGTAGGGGATGGCGCCAACGACCTGCCCATGCTGAGCGTGGCCGGCCTGGGCATTGCATTCCGCGCCAAACCCGTGGTGAAGGAGAGTGCGGAACACGCTATTTCCGAGCTGGGCCTGGACGGTATTCTTTATCTGTTAGGGGTTCGGGATCGGGACAGTGAAGAGCTGCTGAAGCGCAGTTGATGTGTCCCGGTTTGCACCCTGGTGCCGCCAGCGGGCAGGGTGCAAACCGATCACGGTCAGTTGAGAGTGATGGGGATCGGTGCTGACATGGCGCTTTCCAGCCCCATAGAGTCCACGGTTGTGATCCTGATGTAGTAGGTGTCCACGGCCAGGTTGGTAATCTCCGCGCTGGTCTTGTTGGTGTGTTTCACCTGGTCATAACCACCATCCACCTCGGTGGCCATATAGATGCTGTAGCCTTGAATTTCACCCGCCTCCAGTCGGCTCCCGTCCGCACGCTTTTGCGGTGGGTTCCAGCTCAGCATGATCGATCCTTTCTCGTCTGTCAGAATCGTGACTTCTGCTGTTGTGGAGGTGGCCGCAGAGCCGGCGTTGCTCAGTTGGCAGTGATACTGGCCGGAGTCGCTTGCCGTGCTGCCCGGGATGATGAGGTCTGCCGGATTTTGTGTGGTAACCAGCAAGGCACCGTTTTTAAAGCAGCGGTAGGTAATGGGCAGGGCGCCGGTAGCCTGGATATCCAGCAGGATATCTTTGCCGGCGGGCAGAATCTGGTTGGAGAGTTGCTTGGTGATTCTCACTTTCTCCATCACCGCGACGGTGACAGTGTTGCAGCTGACCGAGTTCACGGCATTCTGCACCACGCATCGGTAGTCACCGGCCATGTTCATTCGCAACGGGGCCAGGGTCAGCGTTTTCCCTGAGGTGGGCAACAAGGCTCCGTTGTGGAACCACTGCACCTGTGTATCGGCGGAACCGGAATGCTCTACGCTGAGGGTGAGGCCGTCATCCTCATAACCGGACGCAGCCACCGGCTGGCGAGTAATCGTGACTTTACCGTTGATGGAAACCGAGAAATCTGAACAACGGGCTCTGCTGTGGTCGTTCCACACCCGACAGGTATAGGTGCCGGCGTCTTGCGGAGTGAGGCGGGTGAGGTTCAGGGTGGCACTGTTGGTGCTGAGGCTGGAACCGTCTTTCCACCAGCCGTAGGTCAGGTTTGACCCGGTTGCCTCAACCTTGAGGGTGAGGCTGCTGCCTTCATCGGCTGCGGTGCTGGAGGGCTGGGCGGTGATGGCGACGGACTGGTTGACAGTGATGGTGGCCGTATTGCAGTACACGGCGCCGCTGCTGTTCTTGACCAGGCAACGGTAATCACCCGCCTGCTCGGGTGTAATGTAGTTCAGGGTCAGGGTGTTGCCCCTGCCTACCAGGGTGCTGTTGCGGTACCACTCCACGGTGGGTTCAGGGTCTCCACTGGCAACAACGCTGAGGGAGGCGCTACCACCTTCGTAGGTGGTTACCGACACGGGCTGGGTGACAATTTTCACCGCAGACAACACATCCAGATTAAAGCTGGCACAGTTGGCGCTGCTGCCATCATTGAATACCCGGCAGCTGTAACTGGCTTCATCCAGCTCACGCACGGACGCAAAGCTCAAGGTGGGGCTGCTGCCAGGAATGACCTGGCCGTTTTTGCGCCACTCGTAGCGTAACCCGTCGCCACTGGCCTGTACGGTGAAGGCGACGCTCTCACCTGCCGGGACGCTCTTGCTGGCAGGGGAGCGGGTAATGGCCACGCTTTGCAATACTTTGACGGTGGCGCTCGCACTGATATCGCTGGCGGCAGAATTGCTAACCCGGCAGCGGTACTGTCCTGCCACGGAGGTGCTGACGGCATCAAATTTTAATTGTGAGGCGGTGGCGCCAGCGATGTTCTGCCAGCTGCTGCCGTTGAGTTTTTGCCACTGATAGGCAATGGGTTTGTCGCCACTGGCAGCCACCCGTAGCGCGCCCGACTGACCGGTATAGAGGGTGGTATCGCTGGGGTTCAGGGTTATGGTTGCGGGTCCAACGATGGACAGTTCCGCTGCGTTGGAGCGGGTGCTCAGGCCATCACTGTTGCGCACGATTACGTGGTAGAGGCTGGCGTCACTGCTGCTGACGTTGGTGATGGTGAGGTTGGCTGAGGTGACGCCCTGGTATTTGCTGCTGGCGTTGAGGGGGACACCGGCTTTGTGCCACTGATAGGTCAGGCTGCCATAGCCGGTGGCGGCTACCGAGAATCCCGCATTGGCGCCCCCCGCCACTTGAACGTCAACAGGATGGGAGGTGATGCTGGGGGCATTCTTCAGATTGATGCGGGTGGTGCGTGAGGTTTTCTGGCCGCCGTGATTGCCCACTTTGACCCGATACTGCTTTTTGGTGCTGGAGCCCACGTTTTCCACCACCAGTGTGTTGCTGGTTTCTTCCAGGGTGGACCAGCCGGCAAAGCCACGGGCCTGCCACTCGTAGACCAGTTCATCGCCACTGGCCTGGACGCTGAAAACGGCGGTTTCCCCCGGGTAAATATCCACATCACGAGGCTCCCGGGTGATCTCGGGAAGATTCTGGATGGTCAACAGTGCCGACGCTTTGGCTGCGGTGCTGCTGTTGCTCACGACGACCTCATAACGGCCGGCGTCTTCCGCTCCGGCAATGATGAAGCTCAGGGTTGCCTGGGTCGCACCGTCGATTGGAGTGCCGTTGTGAGACCATTGATAGGTCAGGGTGGCTTCGCTACTGGCCGTCACAGTGAAAGTGGCGGACTGGCCCTCATATCCGGTGAGGCCGATGGGGGCGGAGTTAATCTGGATGGGGTAGAAGGTTGGCTCCTTCTCGCCGGAATCCGTTGCCGGCACGGGGTCCCGCCCATCGTCACTGGCACTCTGCTCGCCCAGGTCTTTACAGCCCCCCAGCAGCAGCAAGGTGGTCGCAAGTGAAAACGCCAGTATCACCTTTCTGGAAAAAGTCATCATCGCTCTTAATCGGTCTATAAAGCAGGCAAAGGATTCTTGAATTCTTATTAGCCGGGCAATGTTCCCAGAAAGGAACGGGCCAAATGTTGAAAGTGATCACAAACTTTGAGAGAAAGTGACGGTTTTTTTGTGTAAAATCAGCGAGCTGAGTGCTTTGTGATCAAGGACGATTTGATCTGACGCGGTCGGGTTAAAAAATGAACGATTGAGGTTTTTGCAGTTTGCGTATGCGGGGGTGACGTTCAAGGCGATAAATTGCGGGGGTTGCATCAAGTCTTCTTGTGTTTGCTGATTATGTTTGCTGGGCGATAGCTGATCAATCAATGGTTGGAAGCGTGCCTCTTAGACTTAATTTGTGTGACATTCTGCGCAGTTTTATGGATTGCCTTGGGGGTGATTTTCCTGTTGTGAACTGGCCCACACGGTTTATCAGGGCGTTGAACTAGTCTAACCCTTGTAAGTTCATTAGCCCCGTTTCACAACATAGGTAGTGTATTCATGTCAGCTTTTACTTTTTCCAATAATCTGTCTGGGAGCAAGGTACTGGCCAGTTTGCTGATGGCACTGACCCTGGTTCTGGCGGGCTGTGGGGCTGGTAGTGACACATCCCAAACCAATGCCCAGGCTTCCAATGATGTGGAAGGCGGTAATAACGATGAAACTGAGACCGGTAACGGTGGCCAGGATGATCCGGTTGATGAACCTGAAACGTCCATTCTGAATCTGATTTCACAGCCCGGCGATGCCAGCATCGCAGAGGGCGAGTCCCATACCTTTGTGGTGATGGTGGAGCACGAAAACCCGATCACAGTGACCTGGTCACGCAACGGGCAGATTGTGCAGAGCTCTTCCAGCACCAGTCTGACCGCGTCCACTGCCGGCAAGTACCTCTGCTATATTTCCGACGGCGTCAGCAGCGCCCAGTGCCGATCGTTCACCCTGACGGTGACTGCGAGCCAGAGCTTGAGCATCAATTCCCAGCCCAGTAACCAGATGGTAAACGAAGGGGTTGACGTGACGCTCTCTGTAGCGGCTTCCGGCAGCGGTTCACTGAGCTACCAGTGGTATTTCGACGGCAGCGCCATTTCCGGGGCCACCGCAGCGACCTTACTGCTGGATGCTGTCACGGTTGCGGACGCCGGTGAGTACTATGTGGTGGTGAGCAATGGCAGCGGCTCAGCCACTTCGAATGCGGCCACTCTGAGCGTCTCCGCCAGCTTGGGTCAGGCCCTGATTACCTGGAATCCCCCCCAGTCACGTGAAGACAACAGTCGTTTGGCGGCATCCGAAATCCAGTCCTATGAGATCTACTACTCCGACAGTGCTACCGGCACCATGTACTTCATCGACTCTGTGGACGGTGACAATCTGGATTACACTGCCACCGGCCTGGCTCAGGGCACGTATTACTTCAGTCTGGCAACCGTGGACACTTATGGCCTGAAAAGCGCACTGTCCAGCCCGGTCAGCGTGACCATCAACTAAGCTGGAATCCCATCAGAACTGAAAAGCGGGCTGCGGCCCGCTTTTTTTATGACACCAGTCCGGTGACGTGCTCCGCAATCGCCAGCGATGCCGTCAGGCCCGGTGACTCTATGCCGAATAAATGGATCAGCCCCTGGGGCCCATGCTGGATATGGAAGTCTGCGGGCGGCTGCCCTGGCCCCTGCAGTTTGGGGCGAATGCCGCAATAGGCAGGCGTCAGCCGCCCCGGGTCCAACCCGGGAAAATAGCGCTGAATGGCGTTCACAAAGTGGCTCCGTTTGGTCTCATCCACCCGGTAATCCTCTTCGGACAGATACTCAACGTCTGGACCAAAGCGCACCTGCCCTGACAGGTCGAGGGTCGCGTGGATGCCCAGGCCGCTGCCGTCAGCTTCCGGCAGGGGGTAAATCAGGTGGGAAAACGGAGCCCGGCCCGGGTAGGCGAAGTAGTTGCCGCGACAGAGGTGCAGTTGGGGAAGGGGCTGGGGCGAGCCGTCCTCAATGCGGGTGGCCACCGTCTGGGCGCTGAGCCCGGCGGCGTTGATCAGTACATCGCAGCGGCAGCGGTAGCGCTCCCCGACGCTGTTCAGCTCGAGTTGGTAGCCGTTGCCGTGGCGGGTGGCGGCCAGTAATTCGGTCTGCAGGCTCAACAGGCCGGGTCCGGCTTCCAGATCCTGGGTCAGGGCCTGCATCAGGCCGTGGCTGTCAATGATCCCGGTGGAAGGTGACATCAGGGCGTGTTTGGCGCGCAGGTTGGGTTCCAGAACGCGTAGGCGTTTGGCGCTTATCCAGGCCAGGTCGGTCACGCCATTGGTTTCTGCCCTGGCCTGCAGGTCGGATAGGGCATCCTCCTGTCGGGTACTGGTGGCGACCACCAGTTTGCCCAGTCGGCGGTGGGCGATCCCTCGTTGGGCACAGTACGCGTACAATTGGGCCTTCCCCTGGACGCAGAGGCGGGCTTTCAGGCTGTCGCGGGGATAATACAGGCCGGCGTGGATGACTTCGCTGTTACGGCTGCTGATGCCAGAGCCGACGCAGGTGGCCTGCTCCAGCACCAGGGTGGATTTTCCCGCCTGGGTCAGGGCGCGGCCAATGGCCAGCCCCACCACTCCGGCACCAATGACACAGCAATCAAAGTGGTCCATCTCGGGCTACCGCTTCTGTCACAATCGTATCCGCCACCATTCAGGCACGATCAATGGGAAAACCCAGAATATCCTGAATCTGTTCACAGTTCAGCAACACCATCAACAGTCGGTCCAGTCCCAGTGCCACCCCGGCGCTTTCCGGAAAGCCGTGCTGGAGGGCAGACACCAGGTGGGACGGGTAGGGTACCGGGGCCAGCTGCAGCGTCTGCCGGGTCTGGATGTCCGCCTTGAAACGCAGGGATTGCTCGGCGGCATCCACCAGCTCCTGGTAGCCGTTGGCGATTTCCAATCCGCCCAGGTAGAGCTCCGTGCGCAGGGCCACCGGGGTGCCGTCAGCGGCGCTGCCGGTTTGGGCCAGGCTGGCTTTGCTGGCGGGAAACTCGGTGAGGAACACCCCGCTTTTGGGCAGCGCGGGTTCCACCAGGTGGCTGGTCAGCAAATCCAGCAGGCCGTCCCGGTCCAACCCGGAGAAATCCCCGTTTATGCGATGATTGGCCAGTTGCAGCAAGGTGGCAGCACTGGCCTGGTGGGGGTTCAGACCCAGGCAGTCTTCGAACGCCTGCTGATAGGTCAGGCGGGGGAACGGTGACCAGTTCTGGCCGAAGGCCGAGGCGGCGTTCAGCACCAGGGCTTCCACCTCGGCCATCAGTTCATTGAGCTGCCAGTCCGGTCGGTACCATTCCAGCATGGTGAATTCCGGATTATGCCAGCGGCTGTGTTCCTCCCGCCGGAAGGCTTTGCCGATCTGGTAGATGGGCCCACAGCCGGCGGCCAGCAGGCGTTTCATGCAGAACTCGGGCGAGGTCTGCAGGTAATAGGTGCGGCCATCCGCCTCCGCGGTCCAGCTCTGCAGGTGCGGGTCGGTGGCCGTGCTGGAACACAGCAGCGGGGTTTCCACTTCCATGACGTCGCGGCGGGCAAAAAAATCCCGGATCAGGCGGTTCAGTTTGGCGCGGGCGGTCAGGTGGGGGATGGGGGCGCTGGGTTGCCAGGTCATGATTCAACTGCTTGGGAAATGGTGCTGCCCGGGTGATGCCGGGCAGCGTGATGGATCAGGCGCGGGAAACGTACTCGCCGGTGCGGGTATCCACTTTGATGACGTCGCCCTGATTCACAAACAGGGGCACACGCACCACGGCGCCGGTGGTCAGGGTTGCGGGCTTGGAGCCACCGTTGGCGGTGTCCCCTTTCAGGCCAGGATCTGTCTCAATGATCTCCAATTCAACGAAGTTCGGCGCAGTTACGGCCAAAGGAGCCCCATTCCACAGGGTGACAATGCACACGTCCTCTTCCTTCAGCCACTTGGCGGCGTCGCCCACAGCATTGGCGTCGGCAGCCTGCTGCTCAAAGGTCTGCTGGTCCATGAAGTGCCAGAATTCGCCATCGTTGTAGAGGTATTGCAGGTCCACGTCCATAATGTCGGCGCCTTCTACCGAGTCGCCGGATTTGAAGGTGCGCTCCCAGGTTTTGCCGGTTTTGAGGTTGCGCAGTTTGACGCGGTTGAAGGCCTGGCCCTTGCCGGGTTTTACCACTTCGTTTTCGACGATGGAGCACGGGTCCCCATCCAACATCACTTTAAGACCCAAGCGGAATTCGTTGGTAGAATAGTTGGCCATTGATCAATACCTGTTTTCTTGAAAATTGCAGTACCCGTAACGGGAAAGGCGCTAATGATAACTCGAACTGCCCCAACTTGGCATACTGAAGACTGGCAAATTCTGCTATCCGGCAGTATTCGCAGCCCCGAAGCCCTCTGGAAGCGCCTGGAACTGCCCCTGGAGACCCTCCCGGCGGGATTGCGCGGGCACCAGGCGTTCCCGGTGCGGGTGCCGGAGCCCTATCTGGATAAAATCCAGCCGGGTCGCCTGGACGACCCGTTGCTGTTGCAGGTGCTGCCGGTGGCGGCGGAGTCGGAGACGGTGCCCGGTTTTGTGGCCGATCCTTTGGGCGAACGCCAGGCCAATCCCCAGATCGGCCTGCTGCACAAATACCAGAGCCGGGTGCTGCTGGTGCTGAGCGGCGCCTGCGCGGTGAATTGCCGATATTGCTTTCGCCGCCATTTTCCTTACGCAGACAACCGCCTTTCCAGCCACGAGTTTGACCCGGTGGGGGCCTACCTGCAGGCCCACCCGGAGGTGAATGAGGTCATCCTCAGCGGTGGCGACCCCTTGGTGGTGAGCAATGCCAGAATCTCCAGTCTATTGAATCTATTGGAAAATATTCCTTCGGTGCAGCGTCTTCGCATCCACTCCAGGGTGCCGGTGGTGATTCCCCAGCGCATCGATGCCGGGCTGCTGGATGCCCTCGCCCAGACGCGGCTGGATGTGGTGCTGGTGACCCACAGCAATCACCCCCGGGAGCTGGATGCGGTGTTTGATACGGCCATGGGGGCGCTGCGCCAGGCGGGGGTACACCTGTTGAACCAGGCGGTACTGCTGCGGGGGGTGAATGATCAGGCCGATGTGCTGGTGGCATTGAGTGAGCGCCTGTTCCAGGGCGGCATCCTGCCGTATTACCTGCATTTGCTGGACCCGGTGGCCGGCGCCCATCATTTTGATGTGCCGGAAGCGGAAGCCCGCAGCCTGATGGTCCAGCTCCACCGGCGCCTGCCCGGCTTCCTGATACCCCGCTTAGTGAGGGAGATTTCAGGAAAGCCCGGCAAGACCCTGATAGATTTGCATTTATCCTGAAGAGCCCGTCACAATCATTGTTTGCGCATCCTGTGCAAAGTCTGCCTATACTTACTAGTAAGGGATTCTCCCCACAGGTCTGAGGCCACCATTAAACGAAGTTCGTCGCGGACAGAATTGCAGTGCAGAAACGGGAACCATGAATGTCTAATTCAGCTGAGCATTTGAGCTTGAAGCTGCCCCCACACGATCTGGAGGTGCTGTCCTTCAGTGCGCCCCAACCCAAGAAGGTGAAAGCCTGGGTGGACGGGTTGCCGAAGATGAACGTGGGTGAGAGTGCCAAACGGCTCTATTCTGCCATTCAGGAACTGAATCGCCTGAAGACCGATTCCGATACCCGTTTCCAGCTGATGGAGATCATGCGGGGCCCTATTCATTTCATCTGCCAGAGCCTGGAAAAGCATTTTCTGAACAAAGCCGTGGTGTTGCCACCGAAAGAGGCCAAGATCGCGGCCCTGGCGCAGGCCCTGCAGAATCATCTGGCCACCGGGTACAAGGCTGTGACCATGCAGTTGCTGCCCCGGGTCAAGAACATGGATAAGGACGCCAAGAAACTGTGCCAGAAAGCCATTCACCGCGCCATTGCCGAGCAGGGCCAGGTGTTGCTGCGCAGTTTCCAGCTTTACTATCCTGCGCCCGCCAATTACTGGCGTGAGCTGCATTTGCTGTACCTGATTGCCCAGCGTTTCGGCATGCTGGAGCAGGCGGTGGATGACCCGGAGGAGGACAACTGGGAGTCCAGCGTCTACGACCTTTATATGCGGGTATTGCTGTTGTCCACCGCCAAGCCCAATCAGTTGCGCCAGAACCAGATCCAGCAGGTGTATGAGGCGGCGCGCTACTGGGCACGGTTTGCGTCGGTCACCGATGCCAAATCCGCCAGTGGGTTATTTGTAATCGATGTGATGACGGATTTCCCACCGATATACCAGTCGTTAATGCGGCGTACCACCCTGCCGCACAACATTCGTTACTTTGATGCGTCAGTGATATCCGACCACCTGCGGGTACTGCTGCAGTTACCCCAGGGGCAGACCCATCCGGTATCCAGCTTCTACGTTCCGGACAAGTTCCCGGCGGAACTGACCCGGATTCTGATCCAGGCCTGGGGTGTGCTGGCGGAGCGGGCCTTCACCCGGATTGAAGAGCACAGCGATCTGCAGCTTTGCATCGGCCTCAGTGCTACCCATTATTTTGTGTCCGGCAAAGCGGACTTTAACCGCATGGTGAGTGGTGCCAGCAGCGCGCTGGACCCGGAGCTCAACAACCCGTTTCTGCAGCACGGGCCGGGCAAGCGGCGGCGCGATGTGTACGAGACCAACGACGTTTGGGGCCTGAACGTGGATTCTTCCAAGCTCAAGTTGAAGGAAGACGGGCTCGACAGCGAAATTGACGCCTATGCGGAACAACGCCACGCCGCCGAGAAGGACAAGTATCCGCAATACAGTTGCGAAGTAGTCAACACCAGCCCCGGTGGTTTTTGTTTGAGCTGGCATCAGGATGTACCGCCCCAGGTGAAAACCGGTGAAATCATCGGCATTCTGGAAGAGGACAAGAATCACTGGAGCATCGGCGTCATCCGTTGGGTAAAACAGTTCAAAGACGAAGGGGTGCGGATGGGGGTGGAATTGATCGCGCCCAAGGCGGAAGCCTGTGGTACCCAGGTGGTACACAAGAAAGGCGGCACCACCGAGTTTATGCGCACGCTGATGTTGCCGGAGTTGCGCGCCATTGGTCAGCCGGCCACCCTGATCACCCCCAACATTGCTTTCCACGTAGGCTATAAAGTCAACATCAATGAAAATGGCCTGGTATCCAAAGGCCAGTTGATCAAACAGGTAACTTCCACTGCAAGTTTCAGTCAGTTTCAGTTTAAAATGCTGGTGCCTGCAGCCGGTCGCGAGGAGTTGCTTGAAGAGCGCGCCAAGCCGCAGGCGGAAGAAAGCAGTAAAAAAACTCAAGACGACGATTTTGATTCCATCTGGTCAAGCCTCTGACGGGGGCTTGATCACGGGGTGCTCAAACCCACCCTGTTTCGGAGTTTCCAGCAAATCTTTGCCCCTTGGGGCCCATTTGAATTAATGATTGCATGACTAAGAAAGCAGAGACCATAAAATTACTGATCCTGCATGAATCGCCGGATGATGCGGAACAGCTGATGAACCTGATCCGCAATTCCGGTCGTGCCACCCGCGGTCAGATGATCGAGCATGCGGATGGTCTGGTGCAGGCCCTGGGTGCCGGTCAATGGGACCTGATGTTGTTGCGCCCGGAGGCCAACGACATGTTCGCCATGGAATGCCTGAAGGAAGTCAAGAAACAGTCAAAGGACATCCCAGCCATCCTGCTGGTGGATGAATACGATCCCGAGGAAGTGGTGGAAGGCTTGCGGGAAGGCTACGAGGATGTGGTGGTGAAGGACGACCAGGATCGTTTGATTCTGGTGATCCAGCGGGAGCTGCGTAACCTGCTGGAGCGGCGCGCCCGTCGCAGTGCCGAGTTGCATCTGAAAGAAGCGGAAAAACGCTGCGCGGTATTGCTGGACAGTTCCCGCGATGCCATCACCTATGTCACCGACGGCATGCACACCTACGCCAATGACTCCTATCTGGAACTGTTTGGCTACGATGATGCGGAGGATCTGGAGGGCATGCCGATCATGGATATGGTGGCGCCCAAGGATCATGAGGAATTCAAGCAGTTCCTGCGGGCCTACAGTGCCGGGGAAAGCGATTCCAACGAATTTCTGTGTCATGGCCTATGTACCGACGGTACCGAGATCCAGGCACGGATGATTTTCTCCAACGCCACCTACGATGGTGAGCCCTGTACCCAGATTCTGATCCGCACCAACCAGGCCGATGCCGAACTGCAGGAGAAACTGAAGGAAATCAGCAGCCAGGACCTGCTCACCGGTTTGTACAACCGTTCCCACTTTACCCAGGAACTGGACAAGGTCATGCAGTGGGCGGTCACCCAGAGCAAGACCGCCGCCCTGGCTTACATTCAATTGGATAACTTCGCCTCTGTGCAGTCGGACATCGGCATCGCCGGTGCAGATATGGTGCTGGCGGACATTGCCACCCTGATTCGTGAAACGCTGCCGGAAGGCACCATCCTGGCGCGCTTTGGCGATGAAATTTTTACGGCGCTGATCAAGGAAAAATCCCTGGAAGAAGGGCGTGCTATCGGTGAAGCCATTCGCGCTGCGGTTGAGGATCACCTGTCGGAAGTGCAGGAGCGCACGGTGCAGGTGACCGCCAGCATCGGCATCACCCTGATCAGTGAAAACACCGATGATGCCGAGGAGATCATGACCCGGGCCCACCAGGCCAGCGAGCAGGTGCGGGAGGAAAACCCCCTGGGCAACGGTGTGTCGGTATTCGACCCCGCCTCCATCAAGAAAATCGATCCCAGTGACACCGGTGCGGTGGTGCAGGATGCCATCGACAAAGGGCTGTTCAAACTGTTATTCCAGCCAGTCATCGATCTGCGGGGCGGCAGTGGCGAGCTGTACGAAGCCTTCCTGCGCATGGTGGACGAGGACGGCAAGGAAGTGTCCCCCAACGACTTCCTGGGGGCAGCATCCCAGCAGGAGTTGAGTGAAAAGATCGACCGCTGGGTGATTCTGCAGTCCATCAAGCTGCTGTCTGATCACCGTGCAGACGGTCATGACACCAAACTGATCATCAACATCACCGGCGAATCCCTCAAGGACCAGACCCTGTTGCCCTGGTTGAGTGTGGCCTTGAAAGCGGCGCGCATGCCCAGTGATGCCATCGTGTTCCAGTTTTCTGAAAGCGATGCCACCACCTATCTGAAGCAGGCCAAAGAGTTCACCCGCGGGCTGAAAGAGCTGCATTGCAAGATTTCCATTTCCCGCTTCGGTTGTTCGCTTAATCCGTTCAATACCCTCAAGCATCTGGAAGTGGATTATCTGAAGGTGGATGGTTCCTTCATGAAAGACATTGGCAGCGACGAGAGTAAAGAGGCGCTGAAGGAAATGGTGGCGGCGGCTCATGCCCAAGGCAAACTGACCATTGCCCCCTTCGTGGAAAGCGCGGCGATTCTCTCCACCCTGTGGCAGATCGGAGTGAATTATATTCAGGGTTATTACCTGCAGGCACCCACCGAGCAAATGAACTACGACTTCTCCAGCGACGAATAATGGCGCTGCCAGCCCTCTGCCGAGTATTTATTGCCCAAACAGAATCCCCCTAGGTGAATAAATACTCGGCGATTCTGCACTTGTGACAAATTCCCGTATAAAACAAACCGCCTTAGGGGTTTATCAAGGGGGAAGTGTCTATACTGTGACTTGATCCTGGCCGGTTGACCCATTGGCGATCGGATGCAGGAGAGGTATGACCTATCCCAATAGAGGGACAATAAGAGGGAAGTGGCTATGGATGAAGCCCGAACCATCAAGTCGATTTTGTACCCCCTGGCGCGGGATGTGCGCAACCTGCACACCTTTGTCGCCAACATCAACAATATTCTGCAGGCGGAGCCGGATCGCTTTGCCCTGGCAGCACCCAGTGGCCTGGCATCGCTACGCAGTACCCTGCGCAGCCTGGCGAAGTCCACCAAGGCCATGCAGGAAGTGAACGACATAGCCATTCATGAGAGCGCCCTGGCGGAGCAGTTGGCCCAGCGCTCCATGACCCTGGTATTGCGGCCGGCGGCCCATTTGCACGATACCGCCCGCAGCCTGAAGCCCGCCATTGACCGTTGCCACAACCTGATGGCGCGCCTCAACGGCTACCTGAACCCGCTGTTTGTGTTCACCGTGAGCACTTCGCCGGTGGTGGAGGCCATGGCCCGGGATCTGGAGCTTTTGGATCGCCGCCTCACCCAGCTGAAGAAAACCATGGCCCGCCTCTCTGACCATGAACTCACCTCCGGTCTGCCGGGGGCGGTGGAGGAGCAGCTGGCGCTGTACGTGCCCCGCCTCAAGGTGATGGAAAGTGAAACCTCGGATATTGCCAACCAGATGTCCATCCTGATGGGTAAAATGAATCGCCTGATGGAGCTCAGTGCCCGCCTGGAGCCGCTCATGCGCATGGCGGTTGCCCTGAACAGCGCCATAGATGACCTGGTACCCGCCATGGTGGTGCTGAAGAAGCTGGGCTCGGCGCTGGGGCAGGTGGAATCCCGCTATGACCGGGAAAGCTCCCTGACCGAAGCGGTGGACGAGGCGTTGGCGGAGCTGGATCTGCCCATGGATGCGTTAATCCAGCTGGAGTTCCAGTTGCGGCGGGAGGTGGAAAACTACATTGACCCCATTATCACCCCGTTGCAGGAGTTGACCGATCATGTGAAGGGCAGCCTGCCGGTGACCCATGAACTGAATGGCCTGGAGAGCACCTTGCTGGCCCAGAACAACCGCTTCAATATGGTATTGAAACTGTCGACTACCTTGTTTGAAGGCTTTGATCGCCTGGTGGAAGAGTATCGCCTGGTGACCAATGTGGCCTGATGCTTTGTTTGTCGGCCCCTGACGCATACAATAGCGCTTCCGACTTTTGACCAATCGCGCAGGGGCGAGTCCTTCATGGAATTAACGGAAAAACTGATCGGGGACTGTTCCCCCTATATCGGCAACCTGGTGTACGACATCGACGTGCGTCTGCTGTTCATCGAGCTGATGGACGATCCGGAAACACAGAATCTGGCGCAGCGCATCGTGTTCCCGGGCATTGTGTCATTCAATGAGAGCAATCTGCTGAATGAGCCCGAAGACGACTCCATCGATGACGTAGTGAGCATCCAGCGCCTGGACACTCACCGCATCATCATCACCACCTACAAGAAAGAAATTCTCCTCAACCTGACCGAAGAACCTTTTGTGGAGGCGATGGAGTAGGTTCGCCGGCTGTTCAGCGTCTACAACAGGGTTCCCAAAGACTCGCCCATACAGACCCGGCTGCCTGCCTGCAGGTGGTCGTTCCATTGCACCCGGTCGGGGCCAAACAGCACGATGGCGGTGGAGCCGAGCTTGAAGCGGCCCATCTCCGCGCCCCGGGCCAGCTCCATGCGGCCGTCGTGGGGTGCGTAATCAAAATGCTTGAGCCGGCGCAGGGGTGGGGTCACCATGCCTTCCCACACGGTTTCGATGCTGGCCACAATCATGGCCCCCACCAAGACCACCGCCATGGGGCCGATCTCGGTGTCAAAGAAGGCCACCACCCGTTCATTGCGGGCGAACAGGGAGGGCACCTGGCCGGCGGTGACGGTGTTGACGGAAAACAGCTTGCCGGGCACGTAGGTCATGTCGGTGAGTTTGCCACCAAAAGGCATGTGCACCCGGTGATAATCCCGCGGCGACAGATAAATGGTGGCGAACTGGCCGTTGCGGAACGGGGCGGCTTTGGCTTCATCCCCACCCAATAACTGGGTCAGGGTGTAATGGTGGCCCTTGGCCTGGAAGATGCGGTCCTCTTCGATGGGGCCGATCTGGCTGACCGCACCATCCGCCGGGCAGACCACACCGCTGTCGGCGATGGGGCGTACGCCGTCTTTCAGGGCGCGGGTGAAAAAATCATTGAAGGTGGCGTAGGCCTCCGGGTTTTCCTCAGCGGCCAGGCTCATGTCGATGTCGTAGCGTTGTACGAAAAAGTTGATGAACGCGTTTTTGATCAGGGGCCAGCGGGATTCCGCCAGCAGGCCAACGGCCCGGGATAGCAGGTGTTGGGGTACGCAGTACTGGGGCAGCACTTTTAGTCGATCCAGTGCGGAATCAGTCATCTTGGGCTCTCTAATGGGCAGTGGTGCCGAGCGGCAGTAAAAGTTCAGGCGCGATTATGGGCCTTCCGGGGCCCCGGTTTCAACGGGGGTGTCCGGATCATTGCCCCATTCCGACCAGGAGCCGGGATAGGCCTGGATCTGTTCAAAGCCCAGTATTTTGCCCAGCAGATAGGTAAAGCCGGAGCGGTGATGGCTCTGGCAGTGGGTGACGATGTGCTTGTCTGCTGTGATGCCCAGGGCCGCCAGCTCCTGCCGAATGGCGTTGTGGTCGCGGATGCGCAGGCCATTGTGACGATCCATGGCGCGTACCCATTCGTAGTTGACGGCGCCGGGAATGTGGCCATTTTTCGCCGCCCCCTGGCGCAGGCCCAGGTATTCCTCCGGCGAGCGGGCGTCCCACACCACAAAGTTGGGCAGTTCCAGCCGCTGCAGAATCTCGTCCTTGGTGATGCTGGGGCCGTTGTGGAGCTGGACCTGATAGGTACTGGGGATGGGCACATTTACCCCTTCCTCCAGGGGCTTCTGCGCCTGGGCCCAGGCATGCAGGCCGCCGTTCAAATAGGAGTAGTGCGGGTGGCCCAGCATGTCCAGGGTCCAGATCAGGCGACCGGCCCAGCCGCCGCCCTCATCATCGTAGGCCACCACATGGGTGTCCGGCGTCAGCCCCAGGGCGGAAAACAGCTGGGACAGGGCGTTTGTGGACGGCAGTTTGCCCGGTCCGGGCATGTGTCCGCTCATCAGTTGGGTAAAGGGCAGGTAGATCGCCCCGGGAATGTGGGCCGCGGCGTATTGCTCCGGGCGGCACAGGTCCACCAGCAACAGATTGGGGTGGCCCAGGCAGGGTTCCAGGTCGTCCGGTTCGATCAGCAGGGGCAGTGAGATTGGTGACATACAGCCAGGGTCCTTCGCGAATATTCAGTCCATTGTAACACTGTTGTCACGGGGGATTACCGGTTGGCGGGTTTGGCGGCCGCCCGCTTGCCCCGGGCAATGAGGTGTTTGCTGCAGGTGCTGCAGGCCAGGCGGAAAATCTTGTACTCCGCTTCCGACAGGCCTATGCGGTCCCCCGGGCCCCGATCGGCGTAAAACAGGCCGAAGGCGCCCCGATGATTGAACACCGACATCATAAAGAAGTGATCGCTCTGGGCGGCCTGCTTAAAGGTGCCAGGCACCAGGCCCGCCACTTTGCTGGGGCGCTCCGGGCTGATCCAGGTGGCCGCCGGCTGTTTTAACAGCTGGCTGAACAGGTTGTTGTGTTGCAGGCTGATCCGGTATTTCGCCAGGGTTGGGTGCTGGTCACAACCGCGGGCGTAGTAGGCCTGCACCGTGTTTTGAGCCCGCGGGTAAAGCATCACCAGCACCCGCTGCAGGGGAGTACAGTCGGCCAGCACGTCCACCACGCTGTGGATGGATTCAAACTCCGTTGAGAAATACTCCGGTTCTTGGAGCAGGCGGTGCATCAGGGTCTCGAAGGCCTGTTTCTTTTCCAGTGACAGAAACCCGCTGAGGCTGGGGGCGGCACCGGGTTTTGGCGCCGCAGCGGGGGGTGGTGCCCCCAGGATCGCCTGGCGATCCAGATCCTCCGGCAGGTGCTCGCTGCGGATACCGATGGGCTTGGCCTGTGGCTTGGGCTGCGTTTTGTGGGGGGCAGTTTGGCGTTTGTCCTCGGGTTGGTTGTTCTCGGTCTGGCGGTGCCCGTCGTCGTGCCCGGCGGCATACAGACTGGCCACCGCAGCAGGCAATTGCCCTGGCTTCAGGTGGCGGCGGCGGCGCGGCCGCGAGGGCCAGATCAGGTTGGCGGCCGGGGCCAGAGTGCCTGGCAAAACCCAGCGCCGGGAGCTTTCCACCGCGGTATGCTTGACCAGGCTTTCCAGCTCCGGGATGGGCCGTTCCAGATAGGCGGCAATGATATCCAGCAGGCGCCGGGTGTGGGGGGAATACCAGTCCCGGGCCGCTTCCTGTGCCAGCTGGTGGCTAAGAGCCAGGGGCAGGGCGTTACTGTTCACCAACTGCCCGGATTCGGTGCGGTTGGGGATGCGGTAGTGGGGGTCCTGCTGATGTCGACGGGCGCAACGCAGCAAAAAACGGGGGGAGGGCAGGTGCGCGCTGGACAGGGCTTCGCGAATATTCTCCGGAATGTGCCAGCGGCGGGCCAGTTCCAAGGCAATGGCCTCGCGGGTACAACCCAGTACCGCGCGCTCCGCTTCCTGCAGGGGAATCTGTTCACGCCGAAACAGCACTTGGATGATGTTCATCTCGCGATGGGCAAAGCGCCACAGGCACCAGTTGGGTACTCCGTACAGCAGGGCGCCGAGGAACATGCTGTCGGCGCCGGCCTGGTTGCGGAACTGGGCCCAGGCTGCGGCCTGCTCGGCGGCATGCAGGCTGGTGCTGATGGCCTGGAAGTAGTGGTAATCCCGTGGGTCGCGGGCATCCCCCTTGGTGGCCTTGAACTGGCGCATGAGGATGTTGAGTTTGTCCAGGCCCAACATAGAGGCGCAGTGATGGGGGTTGGTGAGTACCCCTGCCGCCCGTTCCCCGAACTGGCGATTGCATTCCCGTACCACATGCACCCGCATCACCGGGTCCCGGGCGATCACGTTGCCCAGCTCATAGAGGGAGGCATCCGGACTCTTCAGCAGGCGGCTGGCCTGGCGGGCGCTGGCGGGCAGCACCGGCAGCAGGTGATCATCCAGTATAGTGACCCAGTTCTCGAGTCCTTTGGGTTGAAAAACACTCGACATAGCCCGTGATGTATCCCGTTGGTTGTGAAATCCGCCAAGCTGTCCTTAACTCATAACTATAGACGCTGAAATGCTTTACAGGTCATATGATTAAGTTTGTCGGATTCGTGATTGTGATCGCCAGTGTGCTGGGGGGCTATGTGCTGTCCCACGGTGAACTGCTGACGCTGTGGCAACCCTTCGAGTTGCTGATCATCGGTGGCTCTGCCCTCGGGGCCTTTATTGTGGCCAACCCGCTGCATGTGGTGAAAGAGGTGTTCAAGGCGGTGTATCACTCCCTGCTGGGGCGCCGCTATGGACAGGCCCTGTATATGGATCTGCTGTCCCTGCTGTATGAGCTGTTCAACAAGGCTCGCCGCAACGGTCTGATGTCCATCGAGGAGGACGTGGAGGACCCGGCCGACAGCGATATCTTTGAGCGTTACCCACGGATCACCCATGAGCCCCTGTTACTGGAATTCATCTGCGATTACCTGCGTATTATCTCCTCGGGCAATCTGTCGGCTTTCGAGCTGGAAACGCTTATGGACCAGGACATCGAAACCAGCTTCCAGGAGGCAGAGCACCCTGCCCACGCTCTGTCCCGGGTGGCGGATGCGTTGCCCGGGTTCGGTATTGTGGCGGCGGTTATGGGCATTGTGATTACCATGAAATCCCTGGGTGGTCCGCCGGGCGAGCTGGGTCTGCATGTGGCCGCGGCGCTGGTGGGTACCTTCCTGGGGATTCTGCTGGCGTACGGTTTTGTGGGCCCCTTGAGCAACGCTCTGGAGCAGGAGGCCAAAGAGCGGATCAAGGCTCTGGAGTGCATCAAGACCGCCATTCTGGCCATGGTGAACGGCATCCCGCCCCAGCTGGCGGTGGAGTTCGGGCGCAAGACCATTTATTCCAGTGAGCGGCCCTCCTTCAATGCTCTTGAGGATCACCTGCGGGGCCGCTGATGGAATTCGAGAGCGGCGACAGGCCGGTCATCGTCCGGCGCATCAAAAAAATCCAGCGCGGTCATCATGGCGGGGCCTGGAAGGTGGCGTTTGCGGATTTTGCCACGGCCATGATGGCGTTCTTCCTGGTGCTGTGGCTGCTGGAGGCCACCACCGAGCAAGAGAAAGCCGCTATTTCCGGCTATTTCTCTGATCCCACGGCGTTCACTGAGGGTGGCTCCCCCTATGTGATCGACCTGGGCGGGGGGCTGAAGGACGACCAGTATTCCGGCGAGTCCAATGTGGAAAACCCCGATACCAGGATTCAGGACAAGGGCATCGTGCTCACCGAAGACACGGTGCAGGATCTGGCGGCGCAAATCGAAAGCCGCAAATTCCAGGAGCTGAAGAGAACCCTGGAAACCCGCATCGAACAGGATCCCAGCCTGCGCAAATATCGTGACCAGATCATCATGGACGTCACCAGGGACGGCTTGCAGATCCAGATCGTGGACGCCAAGTCCCGCCCCATGTTCGACAGTGGCAGCGATGAAATCAAACCCTACATGAATGAAATTCTCAACGCCCTGGCCGGCACCATTTCCAGCGTGCCCAATGGCCTCAGTATCACCGGGCACACTGATGCAGAAGCGTTCACCGAACGCAGTGACTATTCCAACTGGGAACTGTCGGCGGATCGGGCCAATGCCGCCCGCCGGGCGCTGTTGAAGAACGGGGTACGGGAGCAGCAGATGGCGCAGGTGGTGGGCTTGGCGTCGTCCATGCTTTACGATCGGAATGATCCCAAAAATCCCGTCAACCGCCGCATCAGTATCCTGGTGATGAGTGAGCGCTCGGAAGCCAAACTCAAGCAACAGCAGGAGGGCAAGCCGCTGCCGCTGGATGAGGAATTCCCGGCGCCGGCACCCACGCAGGCCGAACCCGCTGAGGAGGATGAATTCAAGGCCTTTGAGCGCTTGCGTAAAACCATGACCCGCAAGCAGCGGGACGAAACCGTGCGCCAACCGGCGAATGCAGCACAGGACGAAGTGTTCTAGGGGCTGCTGGTTCAGGCGTTGCTAGATCAACGCAAAATTGCTGTTTTCCTGCAGCACATCCTGCAACAGGTTAAGACGTTGCCCCAATTCCCCAAAACCCACCGGCCCCCCCAGGCACATGCGAATGGCGTCGGGAGGATTATTGTCGGTGCAAAAGGCGGCACTGGACACGGCGCTGATCCCGTGGTTGCGCAGGAACACCGCCACATCAGAGGGATTCACGCTCAGGTGCCTTGGCAACGGCAGCCACAGATGAAAACCATCCGCATGAGCAATCGGGTGCAGGTGACCCAGCTGCTGCCGGGCCAGCTGTTGGCGGCGGCGGGACAACTGCCGTTGGTGCTGGCGCACTTTGTCCAGGGTGCCGTTCTGAATCCAGCGGGTAGCCAGACTGGTGGTGATGGGGCTGGCCATCACCGAGAGCGCTCGCAAGGCGCCGGCTATCCGTTGCGTCTGCACCGGGCTGGGGGCCACCAGATAAGCGCTGCGGCAGCCGGCGCCAAAACATTTGGAGAGTCCATTGATGTAGTAAGTGAGCTCCGGTGCCAGGTTGGCGATGGCGGGCACTGGCGTGGCGGGTACCAGACCATAGGCATCGTCCTCGATGATGGGCAGATTGTAGCGCAGGGCCAGGTCGGCGATGGCTTCCCGCCGGCGTTGTCCCATGGTGTGGGTGGTGGGGTTTTGCAGCGTGGGGTTAAGGTACAGGGCGGAGATCTGCTCGGCTTTGCACAGGGCTTCAATGGCTTTCACCAGGGGGCCATCCTGATCACAGGGTGTGGCCACCAGCGCCACCCCCAATTGTGCGGCGATGGCCTTCAACCCGGGGTACACCAGATGGCCCACGCAGAGCGTGCCTTTGCGCCCGCACAGCAGCGACAGCAGTGCCACCAGTGTGCTGTGGATGCCGGGGCACACCAGAATACGATCGGTGTGCAGTGGCTGCACCAGTTCCCGCAACAGCCAGACACCGGCTTCCTTGTCCTGATTGGTGCCGCCGAAATCCTGATAGCGCAAAAGATGGTTGAGCTGCGCAGTCTGGGTCACCTGCAGGATATCCTCGCGCACCAGCTGTTGCAGTGCGTGATCCTCCAACTCCGGTGGCATGTTCATGGTCATTTCCACATTGCTGCCATTGCGGGGTGGCAGCGAGGTGGTGCGTCCTTTGACGTAGGAACCGGAGCCGGGATGGGAATCAATCAGGCCGCGATTGGCCGCTTCTTTATAGGCCCGGGTCACCGTGGTGTAGTTCAGTGACAGCAGCGCGGCCAGATCCCGCAGTGGCGGCAACCGATCCCGGGCCTGCAGAAAGCCTTTTTCAATATCCGCTTCGATTAAATCTGCAATCAGGACATAGGCGGGTTTCTTTTCCCCGGCGTGCAGTGCCTGTTGCCAGTGACGATATTTTTCCATGGTTCACGGCCGTCATTTCAATAGCTCGGTAGCCGATTGATTGCAGATATCGTTCCAATCAAATCCGAGGCCAGCGCAACCCTTTGATTGCATGTAAAAGCAATCAATTGTCGTTCGTTTGGTGCAACGTTACGAAGCATGCTGCCTGCAGGTGTGTGCCGCTTTAGTGCGTCAGCACAATCAATTTATTCCATGGTAAACGTGCGGAATAAAATTTTTACTTGCGTGCGGGTTTTGTCATCAGCCGTTGATTGGATCTTGATTGCATGGGTGCCGTACTTGAGTGGCACAGGGGTTGCTCTTATCCGGTGGTACCAACACGCATTTTCAATGGCTACCCACACTGATAACACGTTGATAAGAGGAACTGCACTATGCCAACCGTCGAAACGCCCATGCATAAAGATGGTGATTTCTTTGTTGACTATGAGGAGAAAGTATTTGAAGACGTCCAGGCGGAACCGGGCCAGAAAGCCCTGGTAACTTTCCACACGGTGGCCTTCGAAGGTTCCATCGGGTTCGTCAATATGCTGCAGGCCACCCGGTTGCAGCGCAAGGGATTTGAAACATCCATTCTGCTGTATGGGCCGGGGGTCACCCTGGGGGTGCAGCGGGGTTTTCCCACTCTGGGGGATGAAGCCTTCCCCGGCCATCAGAACTTCAATAACCAGCTGAAAAAATTCATGTCGGAAGGGGGCAAGGTGTATGCCTGCCGTTTCGCCTTACAAGCTTTGTACGGGCACGGAGAACCTTCGCTGATCGAAGGCATTCGTCCGATTAATCCGCTGGATGTACTGGATCTGAAATTACTGCATGTGCGCGACAACGCGGTGATTGTGGATACCTGGACCGTATAGGGGTTGCCCATGACTCAGTCCCGCGTGATACGAGCCGCTGCAGCGCAATTGGCGCCTGATCTGGAGAACGGTGACGGCACCCTGCGCAAGGTGTTGGATTGGATGGATGAGGCTGCCGGGAAAGGGGTGGAACTGTTGGTGTTTCCGGAAACCTTCCTGCCCTATTACCCTTACTTCTCCTTTGTGTATCCGCCGGTGAAATGCGGGGCTGAACATCTGCGTTTGTATGACAACGCAGTCACGGTTCCCGGCCCGGTGTGTGAGGCGTTGGCCGAACGTGCTGCGGCGCTGGGGATGGTGGTGGTGGTGGGCGTCAATGAGCGGGACCATGGCTCACTCTACAACACGCAGCTGGTGTTCGACGGGGATGGAACCCTGTCCCTCAAACGGCGCAAGATCACGCCCACCTACCATGAGCGCATGATCTGGGGCCAGGGCGACGCTTCCGGCTTGAAAGTGGTGCCCACCCGGGTGGGGCGTGTCGGCGCGCTCGCCTGCTGGGAACATTACAATCCGCTGGCCCGCTATGCCCTCATGACCCAGCACGAGGAAATTCACTGCAGCCAGTTTCCGGGGTCGTTGGTGGGGCCCATATTCGGCGATCAGATCGAGGCCACCATTCGCCATCATGCTCTGGAATCCGGGTGTTTTGTGGTGAACGCCACCGGCTGGCTTACGGAGGCCCAGATTGCGTCCATCACCGACGACGAATCCCTGCATAAGGCCCTGCGCCACGGCTGCAACACCGCCATTATTTCGCCGGAAGGGGTGCACCTGGCTGACCCCATTACCGAAGGGGAAGGATTGGTGATCGCGGATCTGGACATGCGCCTGATCACCAAACGCAAGCGCATGATGGATTCCGTGGGCCATTACTCCCGACCGGAACTGTTGTCGCTGTTAATCAATGATGAGCCGGGCCGACACTGCTTGCCGCAGAGCCAATACCAGAGCCATACACAAACTCAGAATCAGACCCAGAATCAGTCTCATAATCAGACCGAGAAACCAGGCCACAGCCCCACAGCGGAGGACGCAGCCTATGACCGCCTCTAAGCAGCAATTGCTTACGGATCTGCAAACCCATGGTGTCCAGGTGCTGGACCCGGCCACGTTGCCGCTCACCCGAAAAGGCGGTGCTGGCCCCAGTGATCATCAGGCGATGGTAGTGGATGGGCAAACCATCATGGTACCGGTGCATACCCACAGTGCGCGTCAGTCGCCGTTCAGTGTGCAGGCGCAGAGCGGTGGGCGATCGCGTCTTTTGAGCAAAGGCATACCGGTTGCGGACATCAGTTTTGCGCAACGCCCGCGTTTTTATGAACACTCCACTGCAGACGGAATTCCCTATTCTCATATCGCGACCCTGCACAGCCGCGATGTGTTGGCCACCACCGTGTTGCAGAATTGCATCCGCTACGATCAGCCGGACAGTGCCTGCCAGTTTTGTTCCATCGGGCAGTCTCTGGCCAGTGGCAAAACCATTGCCCATAAAACGCCGCAACAACTGGCGGAAGTGGCCGCGGCCGCCGTGGCGCTCGACGGTGTCAAACACATGGTGATGACCACCGGCACGCCGGCCACCCATGATCGTGGTGCCCGTGTACTCTGTGACAGTGTGCGGGCCGTTAAAGCTGCAGTGGATTTGCCGATCCAGGTGCAATGTGAACCGCCCAAGGATCTGATCTGGTTGCAGCGGTTGCGTGAAGCCGGCGCCGATGCGCTGGGATTGCATCTGGAAGTGGTGCATCCGGATGTGCGCCGCCGCATCATGCCCAGTAAAGCCAATATCCCGGTGTCTGAGTACATGGCAGCGTTTGCCTATGCCGTACCCCTGTTTGGCCGCGGCCAGGTAAGCACCTACATCCTGGCGGGCTTGGGTGATACGGCCGCGGATATTCTCGCACTGTGTGATGAACTGATCGGCTTGGGCGTGTATCCGTTTGTGGTGCCCTTCGTGCCCATCGCCGGTACGCAACTGGAACATCATCCGGCGCCGGACGCCGACTTTATGCATTCCATTCTGCAACCCTTGGGTGAAAAGCTGCGGCATTCGGATTTGACCTCCGAAAAAGTCAGCGCCGGTTGCGCCCGATGCGGTGCCTGCTCTTCACTGAAAAGTTTTGAACGCGCAGGCCAGGGTGAGCAGCATGACTCTGTTTGAAGCCCGCTATTCCGATTTCACCATTAAATGGGCCACTCTTGAGTGGGAAAAAAACCAGGCCCTGGCGTTGCGGCGGCAGGTGTTCTGCACCGAGCAGGGTTTGTTTGAACAACACGACCTGGACGCGTTGGATGCCGATCCGCATACCCGTTGTCTGGTGGCCATTGCCAATCATGGTGGTTGGCCCGACAAAGTGGTGGGCACCGTGCGCATTCACCCTGCCGAGCCCACGGTCTGGTGGGGTTCGCGCCTGGCGGTGGACACGGGCACGCGGGGTCGCTCCGGCATCGGCGCAGCCCTGATCCGGCTGGCGGTGGGCAGTGCCCGCGGTCTGGGTTGCCAACGGTTTCTGGCCCAGGTGCAAAAGCAGAATGAAGTACTCTTTCAACGGTTGAACTGGAACAGTCAATATGAATTGCCGGTGCGCAATCGTCCCCATGTGATGATGGAGGCAGAGCTGTCCCGGTATCCCATTGTGCATCAGCCGGAGAGTGGCTTCGTGGTGAAGGGCAGCGTGGCCACCGTGCCCCAGGACATGGCGCCCTGCCTGCTGCACACCCTGGCCGCCACGGATTCCCAACGGCAAGCCCATGTCTGATCTGAACCTGGAAAGTCTGTTGCGGACGGTTCGTGACGGCAGCGGCCTGTTGCACAAACGGGATATCCAGCGGGTGCAGCGGCAGTTGCTGGAATCTCCCGCGCTGGATTATCCCAACGGGGACGATGCGGCGGTGATTCCCAATGGTGAACACTTCGATCTGTTGGCCGGTGAAGGTTTCATGGATCAGTTCGTGGCGGCGGACCCGTGGTTTGCCGGTTGGTGCGGCGTGCTGGTGAACGTCAGTGATATTGCCGCCATGGGCGGGCGTCCGGTGGCGGTGGTCAATGCCCTCTGGGGGGGCGCCGATCCGCAAACCGAGCGCTTGTTGCAGGGGATGTGTGCGGCCTCGCGCGCCTATGGTGTGCCCATCGTGGGCGGCCATACCAACCTGCAGTGTGCGGAGTTGCGGCTGTCCGTATCCATTCTGGGGCGGGCGCAACGGGTGCTCAGCAGTTTCAGCGCCCGCCCCGGCCAGCATCTGGTGATGGCGGTGGACTTGCGCGGGCAATACCAGCCCCCCTTCAACAATTGGAATGCCTCTACCCGGGCGCCGGCTGAACGCCTGCGCCAGGACATCGAGCTGTTACCGCAGATTGCCGAATCGCAACTGGCCACGGCCGCCAAAGACATCAGCCAGGCCGGCCTGCTGGGCACCTGCGTCATGTTGCTGGAAAGTTCCAACGTGGGCGCGCACATTCAGTTGGAGCAGGTGCCGAAACCCGAGGCGGTCAGTTGGCCGCAATGGCTGCAGACCTTCCCTAGTTTTGGTTTTCTGCTGACTTGTGATGACGCGCACCTGGGCACGCTGCTGTCGCTGTTCACGCAACGTTCCATTCACGCTGCGGCCATTGGCCGTATCAATGATTCCGGTCTGTGCACGGTTTCCTGGCATCAGCAGAGCGACCTGTTCTGGGATCTGCGTGCAACGCCGCTGACCGGTATGCGAGGCAATGACATGAGAAGCCCCGATGTAACCAGAGGTGATTAAAGAGGACAACATCATGCCTGAAACCTATTTTCGCGTGCGCTGGCCCGACGGCAAAGAGCAAAGCTGCTATTCGCCGTCCAGTATTGTGGCGGACTACTTCCGGCCGGAGACGGACTATTCACTCACCGACTTTATTCGCATCAGTGAGTCCGCCCTGGGCGAAGCCAGTGAACGGGTCAAACAGAAGTTTGGCTACTACTGTTCCAGTGCGGCCGACCAACTGCAACAGATCCGTCAGACCGCGGCGCGCTTCGAGGCGTCGGATCGCGTCACCGTTTTGCACATCCATCAGTAAACTGGAGCGAACATGCAACATTATTCCGTGATCATTGTTGGCGGCGGTCAGGCTGGGCTTGCCATCAGTCACTATTGTCAGAAATACGGGCTTTCCCATTTGGTGTTGGAAAAAGGGCGGATCATGAACGCCTGGAAAGACAAGCGCTGGGACAGCTTCACCCTGGTTACGCCGAACTGGCAGTGTCTGCTGCCGGAGCATCCCTATGACGGTGATGATCCCCACGGTTTTATGAACCGGGAACAGATCATCGCCTATCTGGATCGTTTTGCAGAAAAAGTGGCGGCGCCGGTGCTGGAGCATACCGAGGTGCTCAAGGTCAGCCACGATGGCAGCCGCTACCAGGTGCATACCTCCAACGGGGATTTTGTGGCGGATCAGGTGGTGGTGGCCGCCGGCAGCTATCAGCAGCCCATCATCCCGCGTCTGGCGGAGCGCCTGCCAGCGGACATCCAGCAAATGCATTCCGAGCAGTACAAGAATCCCGGCCAGCTGCAGTCGGGCGCGGTGCTGGTGGTGGGCTCCGGTCAATCCGGGGCACAGATTGCGGAAGACCTGCACCTGGCCGGCAAACAGGTTCACCTGGCCGTGGGCGAGGCACCCCGTTGTGCCCGCTTTTATCGGGGTCGGGATGTGGTGGATTGGCTTACGGACATGAAGTATTACGAGATGCCGGTGCATGAACATCCCTTAAAAGAAGGGGTGCGGGACAACACCAATCACTATGTCACCGGGCGCGACGGCGGGCGTGATATTGATTTGCGGCGGTTCGCCCTGGAGGGCATGGAGCTGTACGGCAAGCTGCGGGATGGGGATGCCCGGCAATTGCAGTTTACGCCGACTCTCAAAGCCGCGCTCGACAGTGCCGATGCCACCTACAACAGCATCAATGAACGCATTGACCAGTACATCGAAAAACACCGGATCGAGGCGCCGCCGGGGCAACGTTACCAGCCGCTGTGGCAGCCGCCGACCGAGCGTGAATCCCTGGATTTAGCGACGGCGGGCATTACCGATGTGATCTGGTGTATCGGTTTCCGGCCGGATTATCACTGGCTGGAGGTGCCGGTCTTCGACGGCAAAGGTTATCCCACCCATGTCCGCGGTGTGACGGCGTTTCCCGGTCTCTATTTTATCGGCTTGCCCTGGCTTTATACCTGGGGGTCGGGGCGCTTTTCCGGCGTGGATCAGGATGCCTGCCATGTGGTGGAGCACATCTGTGCCCGGGCCCGCAGCAGTCATTGGAAGCAAGCCAGTGGTCTCTATCAACTGGGTTGAAGCGGAACCCCGAGTCGAACTGAAACGAACGCCGTCAGGCTTCCAGTAACGCCTGGCGAATGGCGAAGTAGTTGTCGAAGCGTTGGGGGTGGACGTCGCCCCGCGCCACGGCAGCCTGCAGGGCACAGCCGGGTTCCTGCTGGTGTTTGCAGTCGCGGAACTTGCACTCAAAACGCCAGGGCGCAAAATCGTGGAAGCCGTCGATCACACTGTCCGGTTCCAGGTGCCACAGACCGAATTCCCGAATCCCCGGCGAATCGATCAGATCCCCCCCGCTGGGAAAATGAAACAGCCGCGCATTGGTGGTGGTGTGGCGGCCCAGTTTGGAATTTTCCGACAACTCCCCCACCTTGGCGTTCACCCCCGGTAGCAAGCCGTTCACCAGGGAGGATTTACCCACTCCGGACTGGCCCACAAACACCGAAGTGTGCTGATCCAGTTGCTGTTTCAGTTCCTCCAGTCCATGCAGGGTTTTGGCCGAACACTCCCACACTTCATAACCGATGTCCCGATAGATGGTCAGCAGTTGGTCCAGCATCACCTCGTTCATGTCGGTGATCAGATCGGTTTTGTTGAGCAGGATCTTGATGTTGAGTTGCTGCAGTTCCGCCGCCACCAGATAGCGGTCGATCAGGACGCTGGAAGGCGCCGGTTCCGGAGTAATCACCAGCACCATAAAGTCGATGTTGGCGGCCACCGGTTTCAGGTTACCGCGGGGGTCCGGGCGCGACAGCAGAGAGCTGCGGGGCAGCACGGTTTCAATCACCCCATAACCGGACTTACCCTGGCGCATCACCACCCGGTCCCCGGCCACAATGGCGCCGACGTTGGCGCGAAAGTGGCACTGTGTCGTGTGCTCCGGGTTCGACCCCGGTTCCACTTCCACCAAGGTGCCGAAGTGGCTGACCACCAGACCTTCCTCTTCGTCCCCCAACTCGTCGGAGTCGCCCACCGTGCCGGCTTTTTTGGCCATGCGGGCGGCTTTTTCGTCCTGAATTTTCTGGATGCGCCAGGACTGGCGGCGGGTGAGTTTGCGTTTGCTCATGAAGGCCTTTACGGTCAAAATCCGGTTCTTGCGCTATTCTACGTTATTAACCCGTGTGCCAGAAGGCAGAATCGACCCAAGGACTTTGCATGACTACCGACCGAAAGAACAATCTGATCTGGCTGGATCTGGAGATGACCGGGCTGGATCCGGACGCCGATGTGATTATTGAGATCGCCACCATCGTCACCGATGCGGAACTCAATATTCTGGCGGAAGGCCCGGTGTTCGCGGTGCATCAAACGGATGCCACTCTGGCGCGTATGGATGAGTGGTGTACCAATCAGCACGGCAAATCCGGACTGACCGACCGGGTGCGACAGAGCACGGTGAATGAGGCTGCAGCGGAGCAGGCCACCATGGATTTCCTGAGTCAGTGGGTGGATGCGGGCGCGTCCCCCATGTGCGGCAACAGCATCTGCCAGGACCGCCGCTTTCTGTATCGTTACATGCCCAAACTGGAAGCCTTCTTCCACTATCGAAACCTGGATGTAAGCACCCTCAAGGAACTGGCCCGACGTTGGAATCCCGATGCCATGCAGGGTTTCAAAAAATCCGCCACCCACCTGGCCTTGGACGACATACGCGAATCCATCGCGGAGTTGAAACATTACCGGCAGACTTTTATTCGCACTTGATGAATGCGCGTCTGAACCTTCATCCCTGATCATTCGGGTCTGGCGCTGCACTTTCGGGCACCTGCCCATGGCGGGCCAGCGCCCAGTGCACATGCTCCCGCACCAATTCCGAGGGGTGTTGGGCCCGGCTCCACAGCGCCTTGATCACCGCCTCTGAGCTGGGGGCATTGCCCAACCCCACCGCCAGATTGCGCAACCAGCGTGGGTAGCCGATCCGGCGAATGGCGGAGCCTTCGGTTTTTTGCAGATAGGTGGCCTCATCCCACAGAAACAACTCCACCAGGGAGCGATCCTGCAGCTGATGCCGGGGCAGGAAATCCGCTTCCTGGGTGTAGCGGGCAAACCGGTTCCAGGGGCACACCAGCTGGCAGTCGTCGCAACCGAACACCCGGTTGCCCATGGGTGCCCGCAACGGTTCCGGAATGGGGCCGTGCAGCTCGATGGTGAGATAGGAGATGCATTTGCGGGCATCCAGCTGATAGGGTGCCACAATGGCCTGGGTGGGGCACACCTCCATACAGGCGTTGCAGGTGCCGCAGTGACCCCGCACCGGCGGGTCCACCGGCAGCGGAATGTCCACGAAAATCTCCCCCAGAAAGAACCAGGACCCGGCGCTACGGTCCAGTAACAGGGTGTGCTTGCCAATCCAGCCCAGGCCGGACTTTTCCGCCAGGGCTTTCTCCAGCACCGGAGCACTGTCCACAAAGGCCCGGTAGCCGAATGGGCCGATCTGTTCTTCGATCTGCCTCCCCAGTTGGGTCAGGCGCTTGCGGATCAGTTTGTGATAGTCGCGGCCCAGGGTGTAGCGGGAGATAAACGCCTTGGAGGCGTCCTGCAGCACGTCCACAATGGCGGTGTCCGGCGGCAGGTAATCCATGCGCGCGGTGATCACCCGCACCGTGCCCGGTTGCAGTTCTGCCGGGCGGCTGCGCTTGTGACCGTGGCGGGCCATGTAGTCCATTTCACCCTGAAAGCCGGCCGCCAGCCAGCGTTGCAGGTGGGCTTCATGTTCCCCCAGGTGCACGTCGGCGATGGCAATCTGTTGGAAGCCCAACGCCTGCCCCCAGTCTTTAATCTGCTGTGCTAGAGCCTGCAAGTCCAATGGTGAAATCCGCGTCATAAGCAATCCGGGTCGCATATGGTATAAGAGAGCTCGATAAAGACAAGGAGCGCCCCCATGACCAGCGACAGCAGCAAGCAGTATACCAGCGAATTACCCTCGGCCCTGTACCGTGCGGCTCAGGTGCGCGAGCTGGACCGGATCGCCATTGAGGAGCACGGCATACCCGGGTTCGACCTGATGAGCCGGGCCGGGCAGGCAGCCTTTGACCTGTTGCGGGATCGCTGGCCCCAGGCCCGGCGCCTGTGTGTCTTCTGCGGCGTGGGCAACAACGGTGGCGACGGTTACGTGATTGCCGCCCTGGCGGAGCAGGCTGGCTTCGAGGCCCATGTGGTGCAGGTGGGCGCCAGCGACCGGATTCAGGGCGATGCCCTTACCGCCTGGCAACGGGCGGAAGCGGAGGGGGCCTCCTTCGAAACCTTTAACCCGCAAGGGGGTGATGATGCCGGCACTGCAGGGGGTTATCACGCCGATGTGATGGTGGACGCCCTGCTGGGCACCGGTCTGAACGGGGACGTGAGGGGGGACTATCAGGCCGCCATCGACGCCATCAACCGCAGTGGCTGCCCGGTACTGGCGGTGGACATTCCATCCGGCCTCTGTGCCGATACCGGCCGGGTGTTGGGGTGCGCGGTCGTGGCCGATTGCAGCATCAGCTTTATCGGCCTCAAGCAGGGTCTGCTTAGCGGGCAGGCGCCGGATTTTGTGGGGGAATTGTATTTTGCCTCGCTGGACGTGCCGGCCCAGGTGCAGAGTGCGTTGTCGCCCTCGTCGGCCCTGATCGGTGCCGCGCAAATTCGCCGTTGGCTGCCGCCCCGTTCCCGCCTTTCCCACAAAGGTAACCATGGCCATGTGCTGGTGATCGGCGGGGACCTGGGTATGGGTGGCGCGGCTGTCATGGCCGCCGAGGCCGCCGCGCGGGCCGGTGCCGGTCTGATTTCGGTCGTGACCCGCCCGGAACACATCAGCGCGATACTGGGGCGGCGCCCGGAGTGCATGGTGCTGGGGGCGGGAGCGGATAGCCCGGATATCCGGTCGTCACTGGAAAAGGCGGACGTGTTGGTGGTGGGGCCGGGCATCGGCCAGCACGCCTGGGGGCAGTCGTTGCTGAAGCAGGCCCTGGCCACCGACCTGCCCATGGTGCTGGATGCGGACGGGCTCAACCTGTTGGCAGGCTGGCAGCAGGATTCGCAGCTGGCCCGGCGTGGCAATTGGGTGCTGACCCCACACCCCGGTGAAGCCGCCCGACTGTTGGGCATCAGTACAGAAGAGGTGGCCCGGGACCGTTTTGCCACGGTACAGCGCCTGCAGCAGCAATTCGGCGGGGCGGTGGTACTGAAAGGCGCCGGCAGTCTGGTGGCGGCCGCACCGGGGGCAGAATCGGGCGAAGAGAACACCGCGCTCTGGGTGTGCCGCTCCGGCAATCCCGGTATGGCCACCGGCGGCATGGGGGATGTGTTGAGCGGCGTCATCGGCGGACTGCTGGCGCAGGGGCTGAGCCTGGAGCAGGCTGCCGCTGCCGGTGTCCAGATCCACGCCGCCGCTGGGGACCGGGCGGTGGAGCAGGCCGGTCAGCGGGGCTTGCTGGCCACAGACCTTATGCCCTATATTCGCCGCCTGGTAAATCCTCGATAGCGAACAGGTGGTCCATGCAATCACGTTTTCCCCTCCCGGATGAATCCCACACCCTGCAACTGGGACAGCAACTGGCGGCTGCGCTGGCCGGCGGCGGTGTGCTCTATTTACAGGGGGATCTGGGGGCCGGCAAAACCACCCTCAGTCGCGGCATCATCCAGGCCCTGGGGCATTCAGGCGCGGTTAAGAGTCCTACCTATACCCTGGTTGAACCCTATGAGTTGGGCGACCTGCGCCTGTTCCACTTCGACCTGTATCGGCTTGCCGACCCCGAGGAGCTGGAGTTTATCGGTATCCGGGATTACTTCGATCCGGGCACGGTGTGTCTGATCGAGTGGCCGGATCGCGGTGCTGACCGGATACCCCCGCCGGACCTGATTCTGACCCTGGAGAAGGTGGGGCGAGGGCGCTCGGCGACTCTGTCGGCCTGCTCTGAGAGTGGCCAAACAATGTTAGGGGCATTAACGAATATTTGACCAAACGGCAAAAAAAGCCTAAAAAGTCAGATGGGGAAAGTGGTTTGTGTTCATGAGGTTAGGAAAGGCTTTGAAAAAGTCAGTGAAGATGCAGTTACAAACAAGCTGGATTGGGGCCACTCTGGCCCGCCTGAGCCTGTTGCTGGCGGCCCTCATTGTTGCGCCGTTGCTGCCGGCGGCGGAACAAATCAGCAGTGTCCGGGTGTGGAATGCCCCCGATAACACCCGGGTGGTGTTCGATCTCACCGGCCCGGTCACCCACCAATTGTTCACCCTGAATGCACCGGATCGGGTGGTGATCGATATTCCCAACGCAGAAAAAACACGGGCCCTGGATCTGGTGGATTTCAAAGGCGGTCCGCTGGTGAATGTGCGCAGTGCGGCCCAGGCCAACGGTGATTTGCGGGTGGTGCTGGATCTGGATCGTCGTCTCAACCCCAAAAGTTTTTTGTTGAAACCCAGCGACCAGTACGGTCACCGCCTGGTGATTGACCTGGAACAGGTGGGCGCCAAAGCGGGCACCGCGGCCAGGCCCCAGGCGCCGGCGGCCGCGCCGGTCAGCCAGCCGAAATCCTACAGCACTGCAAAATCCTACAGTACCATGGGCAGTGGCCGCGATATTGTGGTGGCCATTGATGCCGGCCACGGCGGAGAAGACCCAGGCGCCATCGGCCCCAGCGGCACCCGGGAGAAAGACATCGTGCTGCAGATTTCCCGCCGTATCTACAATGTGTTGAAGGTGGAGCAAGGTATCAAGCCGGTGCTCATCCGCACCGGCGATTACTTCGTGCCCCTGGCCACCCGGCGCGAGATGGCCCGCCGCAAGTACAACGCCGACCTCTTCGTGTCCGTCCATGCAGACGCCTTTGACAATCATCGTGCCCGGGGGGCCTCTGTGTTTGCGCTCTCCCGACGGGGCGCCACCAGTACCCTGGCACGGGTGCTGGCGGAAAAAGAGAACCAGTCCGATGCCATTGGCGGCGTGCAGATCAATAACGCCGATGAAATGGTGACCTCAGTGATTTACGACCTGGCTATGGAAGGCAGCATGGAACACAGCATTAAAGTGGGGTCCATGGTGTTGCGGGAAATGGGCGGCGTCACCCACCTGCACAAGAAGCAGCTGGAACAGGCGGGTTTTGCCGTGCTGAAATCCCCGGACATTCCCTCCATCCTGGTGGAAACCGGATTCATCTCCAATCCCACAGAAGAGCGTAACCTCAAATCCCAGGATCACCAGGTGAAGCTGTCCCGGGCGATTGGCCGCGGCATCATTGCCTACTTTGACCAGCATCCTCCGCCGGGCACCTACTTTGCCGCCCGCAAACAACAGCGGGATGCTCAGCAGCATCGCATCGCCCGGGGTGAAACCCTGTCGGAGATAGCCCAGCGCTACCGGGTGGATCTGGCGGCGCTGATGCAGTACAACCAGCTCACCACCACCGACCTGATCCGCGAAGGCCAGGTGCTGCGCATTCCCCACTCCTGAGCCGATATGCCACCTGTCCGCCCTGGCCGAATCCGCTCCCGGCCTCGGCGGGTCCTGCAAAGTACGTTATCATAGTGCCCCATTCGTGACAGGATCAGAGGTAAGGTTTTCCGTTGGCTAAAATCAATCGTCTCTCAACCCGGCTCTCCAACCAGATCGCCGCCGGCGAAGTGGTGGAACGCCCCGCCTCGGTGGTGAAGGAACTGCTGGAAAACAGCCTGGATGCCGGCTCCCGGCGCCTGGACGTGGAGGTGGAGCAAGGCGGTGTCAAGCTGATCCGGGTGCGGGATAACGGCAGCGGCGTGGAGAAAGAGGACCTGCCGCTCACCATCGCCCGCCATGCCACCAGCAAAATCCACGACCTGGATGACCTGGAAGGGGTGGCCACCCTGGGGTTTCGGGGAGAGGCTCTGGCCAGTATCAGTTCCGTCTCCCGCTTGAGTCTGACTTCCAGCCCCGATGACAGTGGGGCCGGCTGGTCGGTGCAGGCGGAAGGCCGCGATATGGAGGCGGTGATTCTGCCGGCGGCCCATCCACAGGGCACCACGGTGGAAGTGCGGGACCTGTTTTTCAACACGCCGGCCCGCCGTAAGTTTCTGCGTACCGAAAAAACCGAATTCAGTCATCTGGAAGAAGTTCTCAAGCGACTCGCCCTCAGTCACTTTGAGGTGGGTTTCAGTTTGCGGCACAACCAGCGTTCTGTGCATGCCCTCAAGCCGGCCACCACCGAAGCGGAGCAGGATCGCCGGGTGGCCAGTCTGTGCGGCCCCAGTTTTATCGAGAATGCGGTGCGGGTGGACACGGAGCTGGGCGCCATGCGCTTGTGGGGATGGCTGGGCCTGCCCACGTTTTCCCGCAGCCAGGCCGACCTGCAGTATTTCTTCGTCAATGGCCGCAGCGTGCGGGACAAAGTGGTCAATCACGCGGTGCGTCAGGCCTACCAGGATGTGATGTACCACGGTCGCCATGCCGCGTTTGTGCTGTATCTGGAGCTGGACCCCAAAGGGGTGGACGTGAACGTACACCCCACCAAGCACGAAGTCCGCTTTCGCGAGAGTCGCCAGGTGCATGACTTCTTATTCCGTACCCTGCACCGGGCCATCGCAGAGCTGACTCCGGGGGACCGGCCGCAGCCAACAGACGCCAGTGGTTACCATTCCATTACCCGGCCGGGTTTGGCAGCGGCGCCGTCGGCACCACTGACCGGAGTTCAGGCAGGGGAATTCCGCGAACAGGGCCGCCTGCATCTGCACAACGCCGACCTCCGTGGCTCCGGGGTGTCGCCGCGCCCGTCCATGGTGGCGGAAACCATGCAGGCGTATGCCGGTTTCCACCCATCTGCAAGCCCACCAGCGAATCCAGCGACGCTGCCGGAGGAGAATCCGGAGCAGGCGCCACCCTTGGGGTATGCCGTGGCCCAACTGCACGGGATCTACATTCTGGCGCAGAATCAGCAAGGGCTGGTGGTGGTGGACATGCATGCGGCCCACGAACGCATCACCTACGAACGCTTGAAGACCAGCTGGCAGGAGGAGAAAGTCCGTTCCCAACCCTTGCTGGTGCCGCTCAGTATGGCGGTCAGCAGCCGGGAGGCGGATTTCGCCGAGGAACACAAAACCGCCCTGGAAAAACTGGGCTTTGTGATTCAGCGCATGGGGCCGGAGACGCTGTTGGTGCGGGAAATTCCGATTCTGCTGCGGCATGCTGATGTGGAAACCCTGGTGCGTGACCTGCTCTCCGATATCATCACCCATGGCAGCTCCGACCGGATTGAGCACTCCATCAACGAGTTGCTGGCCACCATGGCCTGTCATGGCTCGGTCCGCGCCAACCGCAAACTGACCCTGCCTGAAATGAACGCCCTGTTGCGGGATATGGAGATCACTGAACGCAGCGGGCAGTGCAATCACGGTCGCCCCACCTGGACCCAGATGTCCCTGGCGGATCTGGACAAACTGTTCCTGCGGGGGCGTTGACCGTGTCCGCGCAACAGCCAGAGGAAAAACCCTGGTGCATCTTCCTGATGGGGCCAACTGCATCCGGCAAAACTGCCTTGGCGGTGGAGCTGGTGCAGCGTTACCCCATGGACATCATCAGTGTCGACTCCGCGTTGATCTACAAGGGCATGGACATCGGCTCCGCCAAGCCAGACCCTGAAACGTTGCGGCGGGCACCCCATCGCCTGATCGACTTTCTGGACCCGGCAGAGAGCTACTCCGCGGCAGACTTTCGTACCGATGCCCTGCGGGAGATGGCAGAGATCAGTGCCCGGGGTCGAATCCCGCTGCTGGTGGGCGGCACCATGCTGTATTTCAAGGTGTTGCTGGAAGGCATCGCGGAATTGCCCCCGGCGGATACGGCCGTGCGGCAACAGCTGCTGGCACAAGCGGCGCAACAGGGCTGGCCCGCCCTGCATGCTGAGTTGGCCCGGGTGGACCCGGCGGCGGCAGCGCGTCTGAATCCCAATGACGCCCAGCGCCTGCAGCGCGCCCTGGAAGTGTTTCGCAGCACCGGGGTTCCCCTCAGCGAGTGGCACCGACGGCAACAAGCCGGGGGGGGTGGCGGTTGGGGTGGCATGGCGGCGGCGTTTCCTTACAGGCCGATTAATCTGGCGGTGTGTCCGGCGGACAGGAAAGTGCTGCACCAGCGCATTGCTGAACGCTTTCATCAGATGTTAAACGAAGGCTTCTATGATGAGGTGAAGTCGCTCTATGAACGGGGCGACCTGAGCCCCGATATGCCGTCCATGCGGGCGGTAGGGTATCGTCAGGCCTGGGATTGTCTGGACGGCAAATTGAGCTACGCTGAAATGGTGGAGCGCGGGATCATCGCCACCCGGCAGCTCGCAAAGCGCCAGATAACATGGCTGCGCAGCTGGAAGGATCTGCATTGGTTGGATAGTCTTGATCCAAATTTATTGGAAAAGGTCTTGAAAATTTTGCCTGCGGACGACATGCTATCTTAGCCGACGATCTCTCGTTAAGACGAAATCGTGTTTTATTTTTGATCTTTTAGCCCGAGTTTGGGCCCATACAAGGAGACATTTATGTCTAAAGGGCACTCTTTACAAGACCCTTTTCTGAACGCACTGCGCAAGGAACGAATCCCAGTATCTATCTTTTTGGTCAACGGCATTAAGCTGCAGGGCCAGATTGAATCTTTCGACCAATACGTGGTTTTGTTGCGAAATACCGTCAACCAGATGGTATACAAGCATGCCATTTCCACAGTTGTTCCTGCCCGTAACCCACGCGCCCATGGCGGTGGAGAGCGAGCTGGCAATGAGAACGCCGGAAACGCAGATCACTGACATTAGACCGTCAGCCTGTACATCCAGTGGCCCGGTGGTGGCACCGTGGACAGGGGTGATTGTGCCTGCTGAAAGCGATAAAGTTCATCATTGATGGAATCACTCTTTGACCGTCCCCAAAGTGGTGAACGGGCGATACTTGTGCACATTGAATTTCCCCAGGAAGTCGATTGTGAGGACCTGCAGGAATTCGAAATGTTGGTGGATTCCGCCGGCGCCCGGCGTTTGGGGGTGCTGCGCGGTTCCCGCCCGGCCCCCAATTCCCGTTTGTTCATCGGCAAAGGCAAGGTAGAAGAGCTGGCAGGACTGGTCTCGGAGTTCGAGGCGGACCTGGTCATTTTCAATCACAGCCTGAGCCCCTCCCAGGAGCGCAACCTGGAACGGGAACTGAAATGCCGTGTTCTGGATCGCACCGGACTGATTCTGGATATTTTCGCCCAACGGGCCCGCACCCACGAAGGTAAACTGCAGGTGGAGCTGGCCCAGCTGGAGCATCTTTCAACCCGCCTGATCCGTGGCTGGACCCACCTTGAACGCCAGAAGGGCGGGATTGGTTTGCGGGGCCCCGGCGAAACCCAGCTGGAAACCGACCGCCGACTATTGCGGGCGCGGGTCAAGTACATTCAACAACGCCTGCAGAAGGTCCGCCGCCAGCGGGACCAGGGGCGGCGCGCCCGTAAGCGGGCTGAAGTGCCCACCGTGTCCCTGGTGGGCTATACCAACGCGGGTAAATCCACTCTGTTCAATCATCTGACGGCCTCTGAGGTGTACGCAGCCGACCAGCTGTTTGCCACCCTGGACCCCACTCTGCGTCGTATCGAGGTGCCGGACCTGGGGCCGGTGATTCTGGCGGATACGGTCGGCTTTATCCGACACCTGCCCCATAAGCTGGTGGAGGCGTTCCGTGCCACCCTGGAGGAGAGCCGGGAATCGGATTTCCTGCTGCATGTGGTGGACGCCTGTTCCCCCGAGCGGGAAGACAATATCTTCCAGGTGAATGAAGTGCTGCATGAGATCGGCGCGGATCAAGTTCCGTTTCTCATGGTCTATAACAAAATCGACCTGATGGGGGAGGTGGCCCCGCGGGTGGATCGAAATGACGAGGGCGTACCGGTAGCGGTGTGGTTGTCCGCCCGGACCGGCGCCGGTCTGGAGTTGTTGCAGCAGGTATTGAATGAGCGCCTGGGCAGGCGCATGGTGGCTGGTGTGCTGCGGTTGGCGCCGCGGCTGTCCGCGGTGCGAGCCCACTGCTACGGTTTGAAGGCCGTGCAGGGTGAAAGCGCCGATGAGCAGGGCAATATCCTGCTGGAAATCCGGATGCCGGAGAAGGCCTGGGAGCAAATGATCAAGCGCTTTGACTTGGATCGTGGCACCCTGGCTGAAAACGGGACAGGGTTGCTAAATTGAGACCATTCGGAATAATAAGCCTGTTATAACGTTTTGAGATGCAATAACATTTCCCGAGCACTGAATAAGGCGGAGCAATATATGGCTTGGAACGAGCCCGGCGGCGGGCGAAATCAGGATCCATGGCGGGGCCGAGACGGTCGCGGCCAGCAGGATCTGGACGATGTGATCAAAAAGCTGCAGGACCGGTTTGGCGGTATGCTGGGCGGTGGCAAGGGCAATGACGGAGGCGGTTTCGGGCTGCTGTCGTTGATCCTTGGCGTGATTCTCGTGGTGTGGTTCGTAGCCGGACTGTATCGGGTGGAGCAGGCGGAAGAGGCACTGGTATTGCGCTTCGGCAAGTATCACGAAACTGTAAACGCCGGTTTGCACTGGAACCCCTGGGGCATCGACACCATCATGAAAGTGGACGTCAACCAGCGTGAAACCATGCCGGTGCGGGCCACCATGCTCACCGAAGACCAGAACATTGTCGACATCGACCTGCAGGTTCAGTACGTGGTCACCGATTCCCGGCACTATTTCCTGGAATCCAGCGCTCCCATCGACACCCTGCGCAACTCAGTGGAATCCGCCCTGCGTCATGTGGTGGGTGGCAGTGAGATGGACCGGGTGCTCACCGACGGCCGTGAAGCCATCGCCGTGGAGGTGCATCAGCGCCTGCAGGAATACCTGGATGCCTATAAAACCGGACTCACGGTGGACAAGCTCAACATTGAGGATGCCCATCCTCCGAAAGACGTAAAGGCAGCCTTCGATGACGTTATCAAGGCCCGGGAAGACGAAGAGCGGGTCAAGAACGAGGCGGAAGCCTACGCCAACCAGATCGTGCCGGAAGCCCGCGGTGAAGCCCAGCGTATGATTGAAGAGGCCAACGCCTACAAGGCTGAGGTGGTGGAGCGGGCCAAAGGTCAAGCCAACCGCTTTGATCGCCTGTACGCGGAGTATCGCCTGGCGCCGGAAGTTACCCGTCGCCGTATGTACATCGAAACCATGGAGAGCGTGTTGGGCAGAACCTCCAAGGTGATGGTGGACGTGGAAGGCGGAAACAATCTGATGTATCTGCCTTTGGATAAACTGATGCAACAGCGCAAGGTGATGGACCCGGTTGTGGTGGAGGCGAACACTTCCCAGCAAAGCAAAACCACCACCCAGAAAACCTCGGATGCTGTACGGGGGCTGGAACGCATTCGCCAGGCCCGTGAAAGCCGATGGGAGAGCCGCTGATGAATAACAAGAGTATGTCGGTTTTATTGTTGCTGGCGGTGCTGGCCCTGGCGGTGAGCAGTGCCATGTTCACCGTCAAGGAAAGCGAGCGCGGTGTGCTGCTGAAATTCGGTGAGGTGGTGAAGGAAGACCTGCAGCCGGGTCTGCAGTTCAAGATCCCCCTGGTACACGAACCGCGCCTGTTTGATGGTCGGGTACGGGTGCTGGAAATGCGCCAGGAAGAGTACCTGACCCAGGAGAAAAAGCGCCTGATCGTGGATTCGTTCGTGATGTGGCGTATCCAGAACGTCAAGCAGTTTTATATCGCCACCGGTGGCGGTCAGGAATCACGGGTGCGGCTGTTGCTGGGCCCCCGGGTGAACGAAGGTCTGCGTAACCAGTTTGGTGAGCGTACGGTCTATGAAGTGGTGGCCGGTGAACGGGAAGAGCTGGTGGTGGACCTGACGGACGCCATCGACAGCAAAGCCCAGGAGGCCCTCGGTATCGACGTGGTGGAAATCCGCGTCAAGCGCATCGAACTGCCTTCCAGTGCCAGCGCCTCGGTCTATGACCGGATGCGGGCCGAACGGGAGCGGGAAGCCCGCAGCCACCGGGCCCGTGGTAACGAGCTGGCAGAAGGTATTCGGGCCGCGGCCGACCGTGAGCGCACCGAGATTCTGGCCAGCGCTTATCGTCAGGCAGAAGAGCTGCGCGGTGAGGGGGATGCCCTGGCGGCTTCCATCTACGCCACGGCCTACAAGAAAGATCCTGATTTCTTTGCCTTTTACCGCAGTATGGATGCCTATCGGGACGTCTTCAGCAGCAAAGACGATCTGATTCTGGTGAAGCCGGACAGCGAGTTCTTCCAGTATCTGAAACAGCAATAGGCAAAAAGGGGCCGAAAGGTTTAACTCGGCCCTCCTATGCGTGTTATCATAAGGAAACCGGGGCCAACCCCCGGTTTTTTTGTGGGCTAAATCCGGCAGACGGATACAGTAGCCCGCCCGATACATCCGCGCCGTAAGATTTCCGCGCTATCACTATCCAGAGGAATACGACGAACCCACTATGGCCACAGCAGATCGATGGTTGCTCCCGGACGGGATTGATGAAATCCTGCCTCCTCAGGCGGCGAAACTGGAACAGTTGCGTCGGGATCTGTTGGATCTGTATAAAAGTTGGGGCTATGAGCAGGTGTTCCCGCCTCTGGTGGAATACATCGAATCCCTGTTGACCGGGGCCGGCAATGATCTGGCCCTGCAGACTTTCAAACTGACCGATCAGCTCACCGGCCGCCTGATGGGTGTGCGGGCCGATATGACCACACAGGTGGCCCGCATCGATGCCCATACCCTGCAACGGGAAGGGGTGACCCGCCTGTGTTACGCTGGTCATGTGCTCCATGCCAAACCGGAAAGCCTCACTGCCAGCCGTAGCCTGATCCAGATCGGGGCCGAGATATACGGCCATGGCGGGATCGCCAGTGATATTGAAGTGATCGGCCTCATGTTGGAGACCCTGCGTCGGGGTGGCTGCACCGAGGTGCACCTGGATCTGGGGCACGTGGCCATCTATCGCGCCCTGGCGGCGGAAGCCGGTCTCAGTGGTGACGCTGAGTGGCAATTGTTCGAAATTTACCAGCGTAAGGCGGTTCCCGAGCTGGAAGCCTTCCTGCAGCAGCGGGTGGCGGATGCCGATCTGCGCAGCATGTTGCGCGCCCTGGCCTCTCTGGCGGGGGATCGTGCTACCCTGGCTGCCGCCAAAACCAGCTTGGCCAAGGGGCCAGCTGCAGTACAGGCCGCCCTGGAGGATCTGGAGCAGATTGCCGATCAACTGGAAGCCAGCCATCCCCATGTCACCCTCTATTTCGACCTGGGGGAGTTGCGGGGGTATCATTATCATACTGGACCCGTCTTCAGCGCCTATGTGCCCGGACTGGGTCAGGCCATTGCCAATGGGGGGCGTTACGATCACATTGGTGAGGTGTTCGGCCGGGCTCGTGCGGCCACGGGTTTCAGTACGGACCTGGCGGCGTTGGTGCGGCGGGTGGCACCGGTGGCAGCCGCGTCCCGTATTTTTGCGCCTTATCCCCCGACAGCGGACCTGCTGGATGCCATCCAGCAACGGCGGGCGGCGGGTGAAATTGTGATTCAGGCGCTGGATGCAGCGCAAACACCGCAGTCCCTGGGGTGTCATCAGCAACTGACCCGTGGGCAATCCGGCTGGGTCACAGAAGTCGTTTCCGATTCTTAATCTGTTCGTGTAGAGACAATAGCAATGGGCAAAAGTGTCGTTATTCTGGGCACCCAGTGGGGTGACGAAGGCAAAGGTAAAATCGTTGATCTGTTAACGGACCGCGTGGCCTGTGTGGTGCGTTTTCAGGGCGGTCACAATGCCGGTCATACGCTGGTGATTGACGGCGTGAAAACGGCGTTGCACCTGATTCCCTCGGGCATTCTGCGGGACAATGTGAAATGCCTGATTGGTAATGGCGTGGTGTTGGCACCGGACGCCTTGCTGAAAGAGATGAGCATGCTGGAAGAACGCGGTGTGCCGGTGCGTGACCGGCTGCGGCTGAGCCCAGCCTGCCCGCTGATCCTGCCGTATCACGTGGCTCTGGACAAGGCCCGGGAAGTGGCCCGTGGCAAAGCCGCCATCGGTACCACTGGCCGTGGTATCGGCCCGGCCTACGAAGACAAGGTGGCCCGACGGGGCCTGCGTCTCGGGGATGTGTTCCATCGGGAGCGTTTTGCCTCCAAGCTGGGTGAAGTGCTGGATTACCATAACTTCACCCTGAAGCACTATTACAAGTCCGAAACACTGGACTTCCAGAAACTGCTGGATGAAACCCTGGAGATGGGTGAGCAGTTGAAGCCCATGGTGGCGGACGTCACCGAGATTCTGCACCAGCACCGGTTGGCCGGGGACAACATTCTGTTCGAAGGCGCCCAGGGCACGCTGCTGGACATCGACCACGGCACCTATCCGTTCGTGACCTCCTCCAATACCAGCGCCGGCGGCACCGCCACCGGTTCCGGGTTTGGCCCCCTGTACCTGGATTACGTGATGGGGATCACCAAGGCCTACACTACCCGCGTGGGTTCCGGCCCGTTCCCCACGGAATTGTTTGACGAGGTGGGTGACCACCTGCGTGAAAAGGGGCATGAATTTGGCACTACTACCGGCCGTACCCGCCGCTGTGGCTGGTTCGATGCGGTGGCCCTGCGCCGAGCCATGCAGATCAACTCGGTCACCGGTTTGTGCCTGACAAAGCTCGATGTGCTGGATGGCCTGGACACCATTCGCATTTGTGTGGGCTACCAGGATGCTGCTGGCAACAAGATTGACGCCTTCCCGGTGGATGCTGCGGATTACGATGGTATTCAGCCCATCTATGAGGAAATGCCCGGTTGGAAGGAATCCACATTCGGCGCCAAGAGTGTGGAAGAATTGCCGGCGGCGGCAGTGGCTTATGTGAAAAAACTCGAAGAAGCGGTGGGCGCTCCCATTGACATCATTTCCACCGGCCCGGATCGTAATGAAACCATGATTCTGCGGAATCCCTTCAACGGCCAGTAAGCATAAAGCCCCGCACCGCGGGGCTTTTTTTTGACGTAACAGGGCTCTATGGGTGAAAACCGCTGTACCAGGCGGGGGATCGTACCCCGCTGCGTTGGGACAATAATCATGATATGTATCAATGTGCCGGGGGCGCGGCAGGCATAGTATGGCTCTTGTATTTGCAGTAGGAGAGCATTCATGACCGCACAAAAACCCACAGAAATCCAAGAAAAACAGGAAGATAAGAAAGCGTCGCTGAAGCGTAAGGCGATTACCAAGGCGGATCTGCAGGCCCGCCTGGAAGAAATGAGTGAGAAAGTGCTGGACCCCACGGTGGGCCTGTATGGGCCGGGTTCCATGTCCTGGCGGGTGAATCGTCACACCTCCATCATGATGGGGGCAGGTTGCGCCAACCTGCTGCAACTGGCGCATCCCTGGGTGGCGCAGGCCATCGACCAGCATTCCCAAACCCAGACCGACCCCCTGGGACGTCTGCGACGCACGTTCCTGAACGTGCATACCATGGTGTTCGGCAGTCTGGATCAGGTGTTGGATTCCGCGATCAAGGTCCACAACATCCACGCCAAGATCACCGGCCAGGTGAGCGAGAGCGCCGGTCAGAGCAAGAAAGGCAGCGCCTATTTTGCCAACCAGATTGGTGCCATGTTGTGGGTTCATGCCACACTCTGGATCACCGGTCTGCGGGTGTATGAATTGTTTCATCAACCGTTCACAGCGGCGGAAAAAGAACAGTACTACCGTGAATCCAAGCTGTTCGCGTTTCTGTTCGGCATTCCGGAGTCCGCGATGCCGGAAACCTGGGTGGATTTCCTGCAGTATTATGAAGACGTGGTGAATTCCGATGAGCTGGCAGTGGGTGAAGTGGGACAACAGCTGGTGGAATATATCTTCTCAATGAAAGCCTATTTGAAGCCGTTCCTGGATCGCCACAAGGTACACACCGCGGTGCTGTTGCCGGAGCGCCTGCGACGGGATTTTGGCTTTCCCACCGTTACCCCTGCGTTGCAAAAACAATTCGATTTTGATGTGAAGCTGGCGCGCACGCTGTTCAATGTGGCGCCCGGTTCAGTGAAATATATGCCGCCGTATCTGGAAGCCTGTCGGCGCCTGGAAGGGGAGAAGGCCGGCCTGGTGACCCAGTTCACCAACCGCCTGCTCTACGGGCAACCGTTGCTGGTGTCCTGATTCCGTATTGAAGACTCTTGTGTTGTTGATACCAGGCGCGCTTGCGCCTGGTTTTTTTATGTCGCCCTGATTCCGGGGGAAGGTCCGGGTGGGGCGAAATGCGTTGCTCAGGCCAGGATGCCCCAGAACATGCCGCCGGCAATCAACAGCATCACACTGGCAAACCCCATCTGTAATTTTGGTCCGGCCAGGCGAGCGGCGGTTTGCCGTCCCAGCAGCATCCCGGCCAGTGCGCCGCCGACAAACGGGGTTGCGATCATCAGGTCCAGGGTCTGACCCTGGGCAATGGAAATCACCACGGTGCCGGCACTGGTGAGCGCAATGGCCATGAGTGAGGTGGCGACCGCTGAATGGAAACTGAGGTCGGTGACGGCCCGCAAAATGGGCACGATCACGAATCCGCCGCCGACCCCCAGCAGCCCGGACAGGAATCCGGTGACCAGACCTCCACTGGAGATGGCCAGGGCGCAGGGGCGGGTCCAGCTCAGGCGTCCGGTGTTGGGGTTCATCCGGCACACCGGTTCCGAGGGGTTTTCCGGCTCGGCTTTGAGGCCGGCCCTTACAATGCGGGATTCCTCCGGAGCGGACCGGGCCTGCCGGAGCATACGCAGGCTGACGTACACCAGCACCAGGGCAAAGGCTGCGCTGAGCCAGGGTAAGGGCAGGCTCTGGCCGGCCAGCAGACCCAGTGGAGCCGTCAGCAGTCCGGCGCAGGCCATAACCATGGCGGCACGGTAGCGCACGATGCCCTGAGGCCAGGCACTCAGGGTGCCGAGGATGGCTGCTGCACTCACGGCCAGCAGCGCAGTGGGAGCCGCCTGCGGCAGCGTCCAACCCAACCCCCAGATCAACAGCGGTACCGCGATCACCGAGCCTCCGGCGCCGGTCAGCCCCAGGATGAGGCCTACCAGCAATCCCAGAACGGCCGCCAGCATGGGTCAGGCGGGGTCGCGGCGCATCAGCTCCACGACACCGGGCTCCAGCTTGGTGAGTCCGGCTTTGCGGCCCATGGCCAACGCTTCGTCGGCACTTTTTCCGGAATACCAGTACTCTTTCAAGGCCACCAGTGCGCCTACCCGGTTGGCGCTACGGCAGTGCACCAGCAAGGGGTGGTTGTTGCAGTCTTCCATCAGTGCGGCCAATTGGCGGGCGGCGTCCCGGGTGAGATCCTGGGCACCCCGAATGGGAATGTTCACATAGTGCATGCCCAGGGCGGCCACCTGATCCGACTCGCTGGCCGGGGTTTCTTCCTGCGGGCACAGGTTGATTACGGTTTTGATCCCTTTCTTGGCAGCATCCTGCAGATCCTGTTCGCTGGGCATGCCACAGGCCAGCAGGTCCGGTTGTGGGGTGCAGAGATTGGGAACATTAAGAGGGTGGTCGTTCAGCATGTGGACTCCTTAGGCATTTCCGCAAAAGTGTTGATGCAGCAGGGCGACAATGTCCATGGCGGGGCCCTCTGCGACGGAATAGAAAATGGTCTGGGCCTGGCGGCGGGTTTGCACCAGTCCCTGATTGCGCAGTACCGCCAGATGCTGCGACAGTGCCGACTGGGAGAGGTCCAGTTGCTCATTGAGCTCCCGCACGCAGCACTCACCCTGGGACAGGGTGCACATGATCATCAGCCGGTTCGGGTTGGACAGGGCCTGCATCAGGTCGGCCGCCGCCTGGGCGTGCGTCCTGAGTTCTTCTAAATTGCTGATTTGCATATCGGTCAGTTCTAATTTAGATTATTCTAATATATATGGATTCTTCAAACATTTCAATTTTGGCAGTTAATAGGGCAGGTGACACCATGGCGAACGCAGAAATCAACGCTTTTTTTGACCCCACCACCTCCACCATCAGCTATGTGGTGCATGGGGGCGCAGGCAGCCCTTGTGCCATCATTGATCCGGTGCTGGATTTTGATGCCAAAGCCGCCCGTATCGCCACCCACTCGGCCCAGGCCATCATTGATTACGTACGCACACAGCACCTCAGAGTGGAGTGGATTCTGGAAACCCACGCCCATGCCGATCATTTGTCGGCTGCCCATTGGATTAAACAGCAACTGGGGGAAGGGCGGATTGCCATCGGTGAGGGGATCACCGGGGTCCAGTCCCATTTCGCCAAATTGTTTAATCTGGGTCCGGATTTCGTGCCCGATGGTTCGCAGTTTGATTACCTGTTCCGGGCCGGTGAGACCTTCCGTATCGGTGCGCTGTCGGTGGAAGTGCTGTGCACCCCCGGGCATACCCCGGCCTGTGTCAGCTACCGGATTGGGGATGCGGTGTTTGTGGGGGACACCTTGTTCATGCCGGACTATGGTACGGCGCGTACGGATTTCCCGGGTGGCGATGCCCGGGCATTGTATCAGTCCATTCAGCGCATTCTGGCCCTGCCGGACGCTACCCGGTTGTTCATGTGCCACGATTATCAGCCTGGCGGTCGGGAACCTCGATGGCAAACCACGGTGGCAGAACAGCGACAGCAGAACCTGATGATCCGGGATGGGATAACAGAAGAACAGTTCGTGGCTGCCCGCGAGCAGAAAGATGCGACGCTGGCCGCGCCGATGCTGATCCTGCCGTCGTTGCAGGTGAATATCCGGGCCGGGCAACTGCCGCCAGCGGAAGACAATGGTGTCCGTTATCTGAAACTGCCACTGAATCAATTGGGCGGTGGGCGCTGATTCATCGCGACGGAACCGGCGTGACTGATCGGAGAACAGGCCTGCTGAATGAAAAAAGGAGCAAACGGCCATGGGGTCCGCTTGCTCCTCTGATGTTGCAATCAGGATAGAAGTGAATCGGCTTACGAACCGATGATGCCACCGTCTTTCTTGGTGATGACGATGGTGCAGTCGCGAGGAATGGTGACACCGTCAAAGGGCGCCGGGAAGTTGGAGAGGGCTGGGTCGCCGTCCCCCGGGTGCTGGGTGTTCACAAACATGGTGCGACGATCCGGTGTTACGGTGATGCCGGTGATCTCGTCGCCGCTGACGCCAGTGAACAGGCGGCTCAGTTTGCCGGTGGTGGTGTCGGCTACGAGCATTTGGTTGTTCAGGCCGTCTTTCTGTCCGCCATCGGTCTGGATGAACAGGCGACCGTCGGGGTCGGCCCACAGACCATCGGGCGAGGCAAAGGATTCATCTGTGCCATGAGTGGTTTCCGCGATCAGGAAGATATCCCAGCTGAAGGTGGTGCCGGTGTGCTCATCGGCGTCGTGCCAGCGAATGATGTGGCCGTCGGGGTTGGGCGCCAGGGGGTTGGCTGCGTCGGCGGTAGTGCGGCGGCTGTTGTTGGTGAGGGTGCAGTAGACGTCGCCGTTGGGGGCGACGGTGGTCCATTCCGGACGGTCCATGGGGGTCGCGCCCACGATGTCAGCCGCGATGCGGGTATTCACCAGCAACTCACCCATGTCGGCAAAACGGGCGGCCAGATCGGCGTTGTCCAGGGTCAACGGCAACCAGACGCCGGAACCGTCTTCATCGAAGCGGGCCACGTACAGGGTGCCTTCGTCCAGTGGGCTGATGCCCGCGGCCAGCATTTCCTCGTAGTGTCCGGCAGAGACAAACTTGTAGATGTAATCAAAGCGCTCATCGTCGCCCATGTACACGACCGCCCGGCCGTCCTGACCGATGACGGTGGTGGCGCCTTCGTGTTTGACGCGGCCCAGCGCGGTGCGCTTCACCGGCATCTGGGTGGCGTCGAACGGATCGATTTCCACCACCCAGCCGAAGCGGTTTTCTTCATTTTTGTAGTCCGGGTTGGACAGGTCGAAGCGGGCGTCGAACTGCTCCCAGCCGTAACCGAAACCACCGGCGCTGAAACCGTAACGGCTGTGGGATTCTGTGGGAGACCAGGTTTGCTCGCGGTTGGTGGCACCAAAATAGCCGTTGAAGTTTTCTTCGCAGGTCAGGTACGTGCCCCAGGGTGTCGGGCCGGCTGAGCAGTTGTTGACGGTGCCCAGGGGAATATTGCCAGCAGGGGTTTGCAGCAGGGCATGGCCTGCCACCGGGCCACTGAACGTGACCGGGGTGTTGACGTGAATGCGACGGGCATTCTTACTTTCCACCGGGCGCCAGGTGCGGCCGCGTTTTTTAATCTCAACCACGGATACGCCGTGGGCATGTTGCGAGGTTCGAACGTCGTCCAGGCTTTCCGGTGCTGCTTTACCCAGCACGTGGTGATTGCCGCCGAACTCGTGGTTGATGGCCAGCATGCCGTGCTCGTTGCCGCGACGGCCGCGGTTGCCGCGCTTGAACTTGTCCGAGAATTTCTCACATTCTTTCTGATCGATAGGGAAGAACGCCATGCCATCGTGGCCAATACCGATCTGCTTGGCCTGGTCTGCCGGCTTGGGCGGCCAGCTGAACGCAGGGCCGCTGGGCTCCAGGGGTTCTCCCCAGGGAATCAGGACTTCGTATTCGTAATCCGGCGAGATGGCGGGCATGGGTCCATTGCCGTCCGCCACGGCCACTGGGGTGAAATCGATCAGGGGTTTGCGACCGGGCCAGTGTTTGTGGCCTGCGCTGGCCAGGCTTGGTGCGGCGACAAACGAAGCCGCCGCCAGGCCCATGCCACCTTTCAACACCTGGCGACGGTCCAGGCTGGATTGCAGCACGTCTTCAAACGGGCGGTTGCCGCTGGTGTTACTGATACCATTATCATTGTCGTATTGCAGGTCGTTACGCATGTTCTCTCTCCTACTTGGTTGGATGCTGACCAATGGAGCAGAACGCTATCAGGTAATTACTTCAGATTTGTGACCCAGCGGGCAATCCCCCAAAGGACGACCCGCAGGGTAGCGGTGGCAACCGTTACTCTTCCACTTTCAAACGCTCCTGCCGGCAGCCGTCTGCCAACTGGATGGTGAAGCTCCAGTCATCCAGCCAGAATTGTGGGGCGGGTCCGCCATCGAAGTTGGTGACTTTCCACTGCACTTCCACCGGCACGGCTTTGCTGGTTTTGCTGTCGCTGTTGAAGACACAGTGGTGGCGATCCATGGCATGGGATTCCCAGGAGGCATCCGACTCTGTGCCGCCGTCCGTGCTGTCGAAGGCGTAGGTGTCCGGGGCGAAGCTGGAGGCCTGAGGGGAAGCTTCCACGCCGTCCACCAGAATGCGTACTTCACACCAGTCCGGTGCCGCGCTACCCGGTTCGTTGCAACGGGACTCGGCACTGAACGACAGGTTCACCAGGGCATCTTTGCCCGCAGGAATCACCACCCGGCTTTTGCTGCCGGGCAGGGTGACAAATTTTTCCGAACTGATCACCCTTGGCTTGGTGCTGGTAAGCGCCTGTTTGTAGTAGTGGCCGCGGGACGTGAAACGGATTACATCCGGCTCCTCCAGTGTCGGGTTAGCCACCAGATCATTCAGAGTGGCTTTGTATTCCAGGCCGGGTTGCGGACTGAATTCCCGGATCTCCTCGACGCTGGCGGCTTGGCTGATTGAGGTGGCCAGCGCGGTGGCGATGACCAGGGTGGCGGTTGCGTATTTCATGATGTTGGCTCCTGAGTGGTATTGGGTTCTGCATCCGACTTCCTGCCGGATTCGTTGCCTACCCTAGCCAAGCGCCACCGCCTGCACCTGAAGAAAAGTTGAAGTTTGCCTGATGATTGTTTGAGGTTTGTTTGAATTCCGTGGAATTACGCAGACGTAATGTCAATTTTTAACAGCGCCAACGTTGATCCTTAACTTCAGCCATAAGCAGCCTGAGGCATACTGGCGGTTACCGGACAGGGTGTTCGCCGAGGATTACAACAAGGATGCATCTAGCTAAAGGTAAGGAATACCACTTTTTGAATTTTCAGCTGGTGCCGGATCAGGCCCGTCTGCTGCGGCAAGGGGTGGATGTGCCGCTGGCGCCAAAAACGCTGCACTTTTTGTGTCTGCTGATCCATGCGGGTAACGCCGTGGTGAGTCGGGACAGGCTGTTCGATGTGTTGTGGGAAGGGCGCGCCGTATCCGATGAATCACTGGCCCAAGTGGTCGCGCAATGCCGGCGCGCGTTGGGGGACAGCGCCGCGCAACAAAAGGTGATCAAGACGGTGCCCAAGCTGGGGTTTCGCTTTGTGCCGGAACTGCGGGTGGTGAGCGCAGAGGAGCCCACTCAGCTTTGAGAATGTCCCCGCGCCGGATAGCGCAGCTCTCCTTTCAGACTTTCCTTTTCGGCTTCGGTCAAATCCGGGAATGCCAGCCGGTTTTGCTGTTCCAGTTCACTGATCCGCGCCGCAGCGTCCGCTTCTGCAGTCGCGTCGGTGTCGGCTTCCTGCCGGATCAGCAGTCGCTGTTGGGGTACCGCCAGTTGCACCGCGCAGTCCCGTAGCATCTCCAGAATGCGCAGGTTCAGATCCTCCGCCACCGCCAGGTACACTTCGTAGTCGGCACTGTCAACGTATCCGTTAATGCTAATGATATACGCATCCCGTTCGATAGTTTCAAAGCGGGCCCGTGCTGCGATGTCCAGCAGGCGCGGGTGACTGGCCAGCAGTTCCCTGAGTTTTTGCAGCACCAGGCGCAATTGGTCCGGTGTGGAATCCAGTGCCAGAAATAATGTGCGGGAATAGCGGCGGCGATCGTTCTCACTGATATTTTCCAGACTGATGGACACCAGGCTGGAGTTGGGCACATGGGCCACGGAACGGTCCAGGCGACGAATGCGGGTTGAGCGCAGGCCGATTTCCTCGATGATGCCGGTGATGTCACCCACCTTGCAGAAATCACCGGGCTTGATGGGTTGGGCAATGTAAAGGGTGATGGCGCCGATCATGTTTTCCAGGGTTTTTTGCGCCGCCAGGGCCAACGCCAGGGAGCCGATGCCCAGGCCTGCCAGTATCGTATTGATGTCGTATCCGCTTTCTGTAAGCCAGAGCACCAGCACCACAATGATGGCGATGATTTTCAGAATGGTGCGGATGGGGCGGATGATGCCGGACCAGTAACGCTGGTGGGCAGTGCGACTCAGAAACAGGGCGGTGAAAAATTCGATGGCGGCCAGCAACAGGAAAACGGTGGCAATGTAGCCCAGGGCTGCTTCGTTCAGGTAAATGCGTGCTTTGACCGACAGCCCCAGCTCGCCTACGCCCAGTTGGGTCAGTTTGAAGAACACGAACCAGGGCATGGGTACCGCCACCAGGCGATGCATGGTGTCGCGATAGCGGTCGGAGAATTGAATGGCCCACAGCAACAGCCAGCGTAACCCGAACGCCAGCGCTGCAGCGCCGGCCATGATCACCAGTAACCCGATCACCTGCCAGTTTTGCAGATACAGGAAGTTGAAGTCCGGCAGGTGCTCTTCCAGTTTGATCAGCAGCGGGTTGTAGCCGTAGACCGCCCACAGGTCGGGAATATAACGGGTAGTGGCGTTGGAAATTTTCCAGATGCGGCCGCCCTGGCTGTCCGGCACCCGCTGCAGATAAATCGGGATGGATTCGTTGTTGTTGAGGGGAATGGTGCCCAGCAGATCCCGGTAACTGGGCAGGCCATCATCCTGATGTCCTTCCCGGGTATTGCTGACGGCGGAGAAATCGATGATCCGGTTCTGGCTCCAGATGATGTTGAGTTTGCGGATCAATTCCCCGGGGTCCTGAGCGGCCATTTCCTCTGGCAGGAAGCGGGTATCCAGAAACTGTGCGGCCTTTTCCCAGTCGCGGTTTTGGCTGGCTTCATGCAGGGCCAGCACCGTGGAGAGGGGTGTTTCCCCCTCCCGGATGCTGTTGCCTTCATCCTTGAACTGCTCCATCACCTCTTCCGAGCGGGAGCCGGCTTCCAACACATCGCGGATGGTGGGCGCTGCTTCCTGGGCACTGAGCCCGGCCAGGGGGCTCAGCAACAACCCCAGCAGGATCACCAGGCGCAGGGGCGTCATCATGCCTGCTCTGGCCACCAGGTCAGCCCGGGAATTCCGCGTTGTGATAGATTTCCTGCACGTCTTCCAGGTCGTTCAGCAAGCTGGCGAAGCGCTCAAACTGCTCCACGTCCTCAGCCGCCATGGGGTGTGCGGTCTGAGGCAGATAGGTGATTTCCTCCATCTCAAATTCCGTTTCCGGCGCCCATTCGAGGATGGCGGTCTTGGTCTTGAAAAACTCGGTGGGCGGCACCAGCACGGTAATCATATTGTCATCCTGCTCAATGTCGCTCACGTCCACATCGGCGTTGAGCAGGGCTTCCAGCACCGGCTCTTCGTCTTCACCGGGGAACACGAACATGGCCCGGTGATCGAACATGTGGGACACCGAGCCCTGGCTGCCCAGCTTGGCCTTGCACTTGGAAAACACACCGCGAATTTCGCCGAAGGTGCGGTTACCGTTGTCGGTGAGTGCGCTGATCAGCACCATGCATCCGCCGGGGCCGATGCCTTCGTACAGGGCCGCCTGAAAATCCTCGCCGGTACCACCGGTGGCTTTTTCGATGGCTTTTTCGATCACGTGGCTGGGCACCTGATCCTTTTTGGCGCGGTCGATCAGGCTGCGCAGGGCCAGATTGGCGCTGGGGTCCGGGCCACCGCTTTTGGCAGCCACATAAATTTCGCGGCCGTATTTGGAATAGACTTTGGTTTTGACGGCGGCCGTCTTGGCCATTGATACTTTGCGGTTCTGGTATGCTCGACCCATGGGAATTCTTCTTTGTCGTGTTGGAATGACCGGCAATTTTAGCGGGATACCGGGCTGAAGGCGAATGCTAAGCGCGCGTCAGTCCGGCAACGGCAGCGGGGTTTGCTATTGCTCGCCCAGATAACCGTTTTGCTGCAGGTAGCCGATGACGGTCTCCACTTCCTCTTCCAGCGTCATATCAGCGGTTTGCAGATGAATTTCCGGGTTCAGCGGTGCCTCGTAGGGGTCGTCAATCCCGGTAAAGTTTTTGATTTCCCCGGCGCGGGCTTTTTTGTACAGCCCTTTTGGATCGCGCTTTTCCGCTTCTGCCAGTGGGCAGTCCACGAACACCTCGATAAAGGTCAGCTCGGCGGCCCCGTGAATTTCCCGTACCCGGTCACGATCCTCCCGGTAGGGGCTGATGAAGCTGGACAGGGTGATGACTCCGGTGTCGGCGAACAGTTTGGCGATCTCGCCGATTCGGCGGATGTTCTCGGCCCGGTCCTCGGCGCTGAAGCCCAGGTTCTTGTTGATGCCCAAGCGGATGTTGTCACCGTCCAGGCGGTAACTGAGGTGCCCCATCTCATACAGTCGCTGCTCCAGTGCAACGGCCACTGTACTCTTGCCGCTGCCGGACAGGCCAGTGAACCAGAGGGTAGCGCCCCGCTGTTTGATCAGGCGGGCGCGGTCGGCCCGGGAAATTTCACCGTGGTGCCAATGGACGTTGGTCGCTTTCTGTTTGGTCATGCAAGTTTACCTTTCTCCGTGGTGCGTTCTGTGCGGCGTGTGATGCTGCTGCGGATGTTCCCTAGAATAGGAAACACCCATTGCAATTACAATACGTTACGATACTTACGCTTTTTTAAGATTTGCAACCCATCTCCCGGTGAAGGGAGCCTGTCAGCGATGGACGATAGTGCTACCATCAGGGGCACAAAAATGCCAAGAATGCATGCACGCCAGGGGGGTGGCATGAATAAGTTGAAGCGGATGACGATGACTATTCCAGTTAGCGGGTCATTCCACATTGCTTGCCTGACGCAGGGATTCAAGCATATGCCTGTTGCAATTTGCCGTGATCGGCTCAGGTAAGGACTGTTTATATCATGTTGTATTTGCACAAACTGGGTCAGAGCCCGGGCCGGGTATTCCTGATTACGCTGGTGCTGACGTTGCCTGCGTTGGGGTCAGGCTGGCTGGGGGATGATTACATTCATTATGCGTTATTGCACCCGGATATCCAGATTCCCCGTGCCAACGACTGGTCACTGTTCGGACTGTTTTCCTGGGTGGATGCCACGCCGGAGCGGACCCGTGTGCTCATCGATCAGGGGGTGATTCCCTGGTGGACATACGAAGGTTTCCGCTATCAGTTCTGGCGGCCGCTGGCGGAGCTGAGTCACTGGCTTGATCATCGTTTATGGCGGGATTCAGCGCGGTTGATGCACGTGCACAGTCTGCTCTGGTATCTGGGCCTGGGGTGGGCGCTGTATCATCTGTTGCGACGCAGCGGCATGTCGCTGACGGCCTGCGTGGCGGCACTGGCGGTGTACCTGTGGGACAGCACCCACGGCCTGACCCTGAGCTGGATCGCCAATCGCAATGCGCTGATGGCGGCGTTATTCGGAGTGTTGTGTGTGCTGGAATATATCCGTTGGCGCGAAAGCGGTGTTGTATACGCGCTGGCGCTCAGTCTGTTGTGGCTGTTGTGCAGCCTGTTCAGTGGCGAGATCGGCATTTCCACCTGTGCCTATCTGGGTGCATATGCACTGATGGTGGACCGGAGCGGGCCGCGGCGGGCGTTACTGGCACTGTGGCCTTATGTTGTTATCAGTGTGGCCTGGTGGGTGACCTATAAGCTGGGAAATTTTGGCGCGAACAACTCCGATGCCAATTACATTGATCCGGTGGAGTCTCCCCTCAGTTTTCTCAGTAACCTGGGGGAGCGTATACCCGTGCTGCTGTTTGCCCAGTTTGGTCTGGTACCGGCGGACGTGTTTGGCTTCAACCCTGAATCCATGACTCTGTTCGCCCTGGTGGGTATGATTTTTCTGGCGTTGGTGGCGCTGGTTCTGTGGCCGTTGTTGCGGAATTCGGCGCAGGCCAGGTTCTGGGCGTTGGGCTGTGTCTTTGCCGCCGTGCCCATCAGCGCCACGGTGCCGGCGGATCGCAACCTGCTGATGGTGGGCATCGGCGCGTCGGCCCTGTCGGGGATGTTGTTTAATGCGTTGGCCCAAGGTGAGCTCGGTTCCCGTTTGCAACGGACAGGGGCCTATGTGCTGTTCGTACTGCATTTAATGTTGGCACCCTTGTTGATGCCGCTGCTGAGTTACAGCCCGGTGATCTGGAACCAATTGATGTCCCTGCCCATGACCAAGCGTATGCCGGTGCAGTCCGAGCAGGAACAAGTCCTGTTATTCGGGATGAGCATGCCCATTGCTCTGGCCACGACGCCCATGCGCTTTGCCCACCGCTTGACGGTGCCAGCGAACGCCTGGTTCATTTCATCCCGTCACGCTGAGTTCACCATTACGCGGGTGGCGGAGGACAGCATCCGTATAGAATCCAGCCTGGGTATGATCGATGAATTTGAGCAAACTGTGCGGGATCTGCAGCGGGAGCCTCTGCAGTTGGGCCAGGAGGTGAACACCCGTGCCATGACCATGACCGTGGTGGCCCTGGATGAGGCCGGATCACCTGCCGCGCTGGACATGCGGTTTCACTCCCGGGGTGCACGGGGTGCACAGGATGTGGTGATCCTTTACTGGGACGGGGAGGCTTTCCGCCGGTCGCCGCTGCCCCCGCTGGGGGAGCGGCTGCGGCTGGACCTGACTCGGGCGGAATCGGCGGTGCGGTGACCGCCTTGCCCAGGACAGCAGCGGGATCAGAAGGTGTAGGACGCCCCTACGGAGAAGTAGTCGATGTCCACTTCGTCCAGATCAAACATTTCATATTCGGCCCGCAGCGCGATGGAGCCCAGCTGGAACTTGGCGCCCAAGCCGAACGCGGGGTCGGTGCCGGACTCGGAATCGTCGCCAAAGGCGGTGTCGATATCGGAATCCCAGGCGAAATACCCCACCTTGGCAAACAAACCTACCGGGCCCAGGTTAAAGCCGCCCAGACCGTAGGCGGTCCAGCCATAGGCTTCCAGCTCATTGCCGGTGAAGCTGCCGATGTCTCCCTTGACGGAGCCCAGGCCCATATAGCCTGCTTCCAACGCCAGGTCCAGGAATGGCAACAGACCCAGGTTGTAGCCACCGAAGACCTTGTAGCCGGTGTCTGAGTCATCGAATTCGATTTTGTCGTCCCCTTCGCCGTCGGAGAAATCCACCTCGGCTGTGCCCAGGGCGGCACCCAGGTAAAAGCCGCTGTCAGAGCCGGCAACGGCAATGTTCGCGAAGGAAAAGGTGGCGGCAAGGGCGAGCAGGGCAGGTAATTTGGTTGTATTCATGGTGATGGCTCCGGTTCCGTGTGAGTGGCATGACAATAGCGCCGAAGCACAGCGTTGTCTACCAGCGCAGTGGCCACCGGTTGCACGGTTTGGGTCAGGTTTGTGCTATTTTTGAACAGGGGCCGAACAGGCCACGCTGTAGCCGTCGCAGGATGCCGTAGCAGTGATGTATTTGATCTATAGTTAAGCGGGCAGGATACGGTGTTGGTTGCCCTGTTTGATTGCCTTTGGGGCCTTGTCATGAATTGGAAATTGTTGCTGGTCGTGCTGTGGGCGGTACCCCAGTTTGCGTTTGCGCTTAACGTCATCAAGGTGGATGGCGGGGAGGACGGTCGGCAGACCACCGGGCAAGCCGAAATCTGGCACGATGTGGAGAACAATCATAACGTGGCAGAGGTGGAGCGCCGTTATCAGCAGGGCGCGTTTGCGCCGTTGCAGACGGCCGGTTCCACCGGCCTGAAACCCGGTGCATTCTGGAGTCATTTCCTGTTGCACAACGTGACGGAGCAGCCGCTGACTCTGGAACTGGAGTATGTGGATCATCAGTTGGTTGCCCTCGAGACGTTCGTCCGGCCGGGTGCTGGCGGGGAGCAATACCAGGCCATCGCCAACCTGTCGCTGTCCGACCCGTTTGATCTGCGCCCGGTGCCTCACAATCGTTTTGTGGTGCCGGTTGTTATCCCGGCGGGGCAGAGCGTTGAGTTCATGGTGAAGTTCAGTTCCCATCAGGCGGGATTTGTTTTTCCCAGTCTGCGTATCTGGACCCCTGAACGCCTGCGTGAGAACTACACCCGCGAAACCAGCGTGATCATGTTTCTGTTCGGCGGGATTTTCATCATGTCGATCATGTCACTGGTGGAGGCCGTCGCCACCCGGGACAAGACCTTTCTGCTCTATTCCGTTTATGCGCTGTCGAAGATCGTCAGTTGGTGCACGATTCTGGGCTACACCCACCAGTTCCTTCTGAAGGATCATTTTCATTGGAACTACCTGTCCATCAGTGGTGCGCTGGGGGTGTTCTTTGGCATCGTCTTTGCCCGTGAGTTTCTGCAGACCCGGAGATACGCACCGCTGGTGGATTACGTTCTGCTGTTCATGCTGGGCAATGCAGTGTTTCTGCTGGTGTGCGCCATCTTCAATTTCAACAAGCTGGCGGTGTTGTCCATTACAGTTGCCTTGCTGCTGTATCCCATGATGTCGGTGGCGGGAGTGGTGCGTTGGCGGCAAGGGTCGGCGGATGCGGGTGTGTTTGCCCTGGCCTGGAGTCTGCTGGTGTTCGGTTTGGTGGTGCAGGCGTTGCGTGATCTGGGCGTCGTGCCCCACAGCACCTTGAATTATTACTGGCCGGCGTTTGCCTCCTTTGTTGAAATGCTGGGTATCATGGCGGCCATGGGGATCAGGGTGCGCCGCTTACGCCTGCAGAAAAACGCAGTGAAGAAGCGCTATCGCAACCATCTTGAGGAATCCAGAAAGGCACTGGAGGAACAGGTGCGGTTACGAACCCGGGAACTGGAAATGGCCAAGCTGGAAGCAGAGCACGAAGCCCGCACCGATCCGCTGACCGGCGTTTACAACCGTCGCAGTTTTTTTATCGAGGCCGGTAAGCGGTTACATCTGGCGTTGCGCAAGCAGCAACCCATGAGTCTGTTGATGTTCGATATCGATTTTTTCAAATCCATCAACGACACCTTTGGCCACCGACTGGGGGACGAAGCCCTGCGCCTGTTCAGCGATACGGTGGTGGCGAATCTTCGGGACAGCGATGTCTGGGGGCGACTGGGGGGTGAGGAGTTTGCGCTGGTCCTGAATGAAGACCGGGACGGTACCCGTAGAACGGCACAGCGCCTGCGCGAGGCGATTGGCAACATTGGCATCAACACCAGCGCCGGTGAATTGCGTATGACCGCCAGCATTGGTGTGGCTTATCTGGGGCAGGAAGAAGACATAGACATGTTACTTAATAAAGCCGACGATGCCCTTTACCGGGCCAAACATCAGGGGCGGGATCAGATCATCGAATACGAGGCAGGAATTTAGCGTGTCGTTGTGAGGCGCAAAGATCCGGCGCCATCCAGTGGGCGGCGCCGGTTTGGTTTGGATGATTAGTGTCTATCGGATATCAAAGCGATCTGCCTGCATGACTTTGGCCCACGCCAGTACGAAGTCATCCACAAACTTTTGTCTGGAATCGGCCGAGGCATAAAATTCCGCAATGGCTCGCAGCTCGGAGTTGGAACCGAAAATCAGGTCCACCGGGGTAGCGGTCCACTTCACCTTGCCGGTTTTGCGGTCGCTGCCTTCATAGAGCCCTTCCTGCTTCGACTTTTTCCACACCGTGGACATATCCACCAGGTTCACAAAGAAATCGTTGCTCAATTGACCGGGCTTGCTGGTGAACACGCCGTGCTTGCTGCCATCGGCATTGGCACCCAGTACCCGCATGCCGCCGACCAACGCCGTCATTTCCGGTACACTCAGGTCCAGCAGGGCGGCTTTCTCCACCAACGCTTCTGCCGGTGGGCGCGGATAGCCCGGCTGCAGGTAGTTGCGGAAACCGTCGGCTTTGGGCTCCAGATAGGCAAAGGATTCCACGTCGGTCATGGCCTGCGTAGCATCGGTGCGGCCGGGAACGAACGGCACCGACACGGTGTAGCCGGCATCCGCCGCGGCTTTCTCGATGGCGGCGGCGCCACCCAGCACGATCAGGTCTGCCAGGGACACCGGCGTCTTGGCGTTTTTCTTATTGAAATCCTTTTGGATCTTCTCCAGCTTGCCCAACACTTTCTTCAGTTCCTTGGGCTGGTTTACCGCCCAGTCCTTTTGTGGTGCCAGGCGGATGCGTGCACCGTTGGCGCCACCGCGCATGTCGGTTTCGCGGAAGGTGGAGGCCGATGCCCAGGCTGTGCGCACCAGTTGCGATACGCTCAAACCGGAATCCAGGATCGCGGCTTTCAGTTTGGCAATGTCGGCAGCGCTGACGGTTTGGGCTGTGGCTTTTGGTACCGGGTCCTGCCAAATGTATTCGTCTTTCGGCAGCCAGTTACCCAGGTAACGTGACGTTGGGCCCATATCCCGGTGCGTCAGTTTGAACCAGGCGCGGGCATAGGTGTCTTCGAATTCCGCCGGGTTTTTCAACCATCGCTCCGTGATTTTTCGATAGCTGGGGTCTTCCTTCAGGGCCAGGTCAGTGGTCAGCATGATGGGGGCATGTCGCAGCTTGGGATCGTGGGCGTCCGGCACCATGCCTTTGCCTTTCCCATCTTTGGGAGTCCACTGTTTGGCGCCGGCAGGGCTGGTGGTCAGTTCCCACTCGAAGCCGTACAGGTTTTGCAGAAAGTTATGGGTCCACTCGGCGGGGCTGATGGTCCAGGCGCCTTCCAGGCCGCTGGTCACGGTGTCCACGCCATGGCCTTTGCCGCACTTGTTGCTCCATCCCAGGCCTTGTTCCTTGAGGGTGGCGGCTTCAGGATCGGCACCGACACAGTCAGCGGGTTTGTGTGCACCGTGGGCTTTACCGAAGGTGTGACCACCGGCGATCAAGGCGGCCGTTTCTTCGTCGTTCATACCCATGCGGCCGAAAGCCTGGCGGATGTCTTTGGCGGCGGCCAGCGGATCCGGGTTGCCGTGGGGGCCTTCCGGATTGACGTAGATCAGGCCCATTTCGGTAGCGCCAAACGGGCCTTTCAGCATGCCATCTTTATCGCGCCGCTGATCGGTCAGCCACTGTCCTTCCGGGCCCCAGTTCACTTCTTCCGGTTCCCATTCGTCGGCCCGCCCGAACGCGAAGCCCGCAATTTTGAAGCCCATGTCTTCCATTGCCACCGTGCCGGCCAGTACCAGCAGGTCCGCCCAGGAGAGTGCATTACCGTACTTCAGTTTAATGGGTTGTAACAGGCGGCGGGCTTTATCGAGGTTGGCGTTATCGGGCCAGGCATTGAGTGGCGCAAAGCGCTGCATGCCGCCGTCGGCGCCACCGCGACCGTCAATGGAACGATAGGTGCCGGCTGCGTGCCAGGACATCCGGATGAAAAAGGGTCCGTAATGGCCGTAGTCGGCCGGCCACCAGGGCTGGGAGGTTTTCATCAAGGCGGAAAGATCTTTCTTCAGCGCTTCCAGGTCCAGATCTTTAAACGCATCGGCGTAGTTGAAATCGGCGCCCATGGGGTCGGCGGAGGCGCTGGAATCCCGCAACGGTTCCAGGCTCAGACGGTTGGGCCACCAGTAGCTGTTGTCCGGCTGTTCTGCAGTAGCGGCGAACGCGGAAGTGGAACTGAAGGTGCAAAGGGCAGCGAACGTAAGAGCTTTGCTCACGGTGGGTAGCTGTCTCATGTGGTTATATCCTCGGAGATTTTTAGTATTGATTCAGTACTCTCAGGAAGCAACGAGCGGCTACTGCAGTAGTTGTGCTTAATATTGCAACTACGTAAGGAATACTTCCCGAGCCCATCTTAGGAGGGATGCATCGAGCGCGTACAATTTATAATTTTAAAACTGGTGATTGGATTTTTTAATGGAGTGTTTTTAACGCAGTCAGGTGATTGAAATACACATGATCAAAGATTATCTCGATCAGTCCAGAAACGTTCTCCAGTCGCTGCATAAGGTAACCATGGGCGCCAACTCAAGCGCCGGATCTTGCCGCTGTTGCGTTGTTCAGTATTTTGAAGGATGCCGCTGTTTTCTCGGAGTTTTCCTTTCTTTTCGACGATTTTATTTACTGCATTTCCAATCTTATTTACATTGTCCGAACGCCGGTTCGCGGTATTCGGATTGATAAGGTTAGAAAGATGAAAGAGATGGTGAAGCCAGGGGAAGAGAAATGCCCGTTCGAGTTTAATTTTGATGCCAGCACGTTCAAGCCCGGCGATATGATCAGCTATCGCGTGACCGGGAGTCTGTCGGAAATGCCCTTTGTGGGGATTTTGCTGGAAGTGCACGCGGATCACGTCATTCTGGCCCATGACGATGGCCGTCGCCCGCCCCAGGGGAACCCCATGCGTGGAACCCGTGAAGATCGACCTGTGGTGGAAGAGGCGGAGGCGCTTCGCTGAAGGTTCGGTTCCCGGTCCGGGTTGTCTGGGGACTCGGGCCGGGAGTTGACCGGTCGTCCGGTGAGCGTGGCCTTCTCCGGCTACAGTTCATAGAATGGATGGGGCGTAGCATTTCATTGATGCATTGATCGATGTATTGATTGAGGCATCGCGAGTGCGTTGATCTTAAAAATCCGCAATACGATTCAAGGAGTGAATATGTACCCATCTTCAAGCTATTCCACATTTCAGGTGAACCCTCTACAGGCGAACCCTCTGCAAGTAAATTCGGTCATCGGGGATTACAGTGTTGAGTGCAGCGGTCGGTCGCTGCAGGACCTGGATGAGCAGCAACACATCCAGACTCATCTGCTGTTTGTGTGTGACTACCTTGCTGCGGTAGCCACCGGGCACCTCAGCACCCGCCAGCGACTGAACCGCCAGCACCTGATCCGGGTTTTGCGGGAGTACGCTCTGGCCGGGGAGTTCCCACAGCACGACAGCCCGGTGGGCGCCTTGCGGCAACCGCGGTTTATCGATCATCGGGGTGTGCATTGCGCAGTGGGTGAGTTGATCCGGCACACGGAGGGTCCGGCGCTGCCGGAGCAGATCAACGCGCTGCACCAATACGATTACCTGCCGGATATAGCTGTGCCTGATGTGGCGCTGTGGGCTCAAGACCATGGTCTGAGCCTGGAAGAATGCGCCATGATTCAGCCTTCCTATATCGACTACGACCAGATCCTGAAAGAGTTGTGCCCTTGGGTGGCTTTATCCAAGGGCACCGATCTGGAGCAGCGGACAGACGCTCTGCGCCGGTTTCGGGATCAACGGCTGAAACAGTCCGCCTCTGGTCGGTTGTTGGTGAAAACCTATTACAAAGCCGGCCCCGGAATGATCCGTTTTTTTGCCAACCATCCCTGGAGTCAGGCACCGGCCCGGAAAACCCTGGATCTGCTGACCCGAAATCTGCAATAAGTCCGGGGATGGAATCGGTGCAGCGTTAACTGCACTGTCAGCGACGCACCCGCATCAAGCCTTCCTGCGCGGTGCTCGCCACCAGCTTGCCGGATTCGGTGTAGAAATACCCATGGTTCAAACCACGCCCGCCGCCACTGAGGGGGCTGCGCATGTGGTAGTAGAGCCAGTCGGTGGCGTCGATATGATCGTAGAACCACAGGCAGTGGTCCAAGCTGGCGGCCTGCACCTCGGGGTCAATCAGGGTGTAGGGGTGAGCGTGCAATGCGGTGTTTAAAAACAACAGATCCGATTGGAAGGCCACCACCAGCAAGTGGTCGGCCTGGGTTTGCAGTTGGCCGTTGGCTTTGAACCAGAAACTCTGTTGCGGATCTTGCTGCGGGGCCGGGGCGTCCACCCCAGGTCGAAAGTGGCTGAGGATGTCCAGAGCGGTGAAATTGTCCGGTCGCAGGTAGGTCAGCTCCGGCCGCTCCTGCTGGACCTGTTGCCAAAACTCCCATTCGCTGATCATGGTTTCCCGCGGTTCCATCTCGGGTGCCGGCAGCTGATGCTGAAGGCCGTGCTCTGGAACCTGGAACGATACAGTGGCCAGAAAAATGGTTTTGCCATCCTGCAATGCGCTCACCTGACGCAGTGAAAAACTGCCACCATCGCGAATCACTGTTACGTCAAACTCAATGGGCAGCGCAATGTTGCCCGGGCGCAAAAAGTGGCAGTGCAGGGAGTGGGGTAGACGATCTGCGGGGGCGGTCTGGATGGCGGCACTCAGGGCCTGGGCCACCACCTGGCCGCCGAACACGGCCCGGCGTTTGCCAGGCAGATTACGGCCGCGGAAGTGTAATTCACCGATCTTTTCCACTTTCAGATGGGTGATCAATTGATTCAGGTCGAAGTTCATGGCGGTTACTGCTATTTTCTACAATGAGCTCCCTGTAATAAGAGCTTTCCGTTACTCTGTCAAGCCAGCACTCTGATCCAGAGAACCAAGCCTGTATGTCCGCCAATACCATTGCACTGAACCAGACCATGAATCACTTTGATGACCACACGTCGCTGTGGTTGTTCGGTTACGGGTCGTTGATCTACAAAGCGGATTTTCCTTATCTGGAACGGAAGCCTGCCCGCATCCATCATTGGGCGCGACGCTTCTGGCAGGGTTCCCACGATCACCGTGGCACGCCGCAGCAGCCGGGGCGGGTGGTGACCCTGGTGGAAGCCCCGGGGGCGGTGTGCGAAGGCATGGCCTATCAGATTACGCCGGAGGAATTCGCCCACCTGGATTTTCGGGAGAAGAACGGTTACTTGCGCACGCTCACCGAGATCGAGTTTCGGGACGGTAGCCAGGCTCAGGGGGTTGTTTATGTGGCCAACCGGGATAACGCGGCGTTCCTGGGAGCCGCATCGGAGTTGGAGATTGCCCAGCATATTGCCCGTTGCGAAGGGCCCAGCGGTAACAACCGCGACTACCTGTTGCAACTGGCGCAGGCCCTGCGGCAGTTGGATGAACAGGATGAGCATGTGTTCACCATTGAGCGTCATCTGTTGGCACTGACGCCGCCAGGCAGGGAAGAGGATGTTTAAATCCAAGCAGGCACGGGGTGGGGAGCCGGCGTCGCACCCGCGCCATATTCATGTGGCCCTGGTGCGGGCCGGGTTGGACCCGGAGCGCCTGGTGCGTTTCGAGCTGGGCTGGCCGCACGAACTGCGCTTCAAGTGGCTGCCGCGGTTTGCCTTGATGATGGTGCTGTTCGGGGTGTTGGAGCTGCAGCATCGTTATCCGCTGGTGGTCATGGACCAATGGTTGCTCAGCGGACTGTACCTGTTGCTGGGCCTGGTGATCATCCAGGCCTCCTGCCATGCCTTGCTGCAGGCCACGATTGCGATCGCCTCCCGCCTGCGGGTCAGTCATTATCTTACGGCCACACTCGGGGAAATTGTCGCGACCCTGCCGGAGATTGTGGTGGTGGCGTATCTGGTGGTGGAAAGCCCACTGGCTGCTTTCGTCATGGTGATGATGACCCTGTACAACAACACCCTGGTTTTCAGCTTTTATTCATTCTTCCTGCCCAAGGACAAGCGGGGGCGGTTCTTGATGCCCAAGCCGATTACGGATGCCGGTAACCAGATCCTGATCGCGGGCGGAGCCCTCGGCATCATTTGTGGCTTGTGGATGATCGTAGCCAAAGTGGGCAACCACGGCATGAACTATGTGGGGCCCTTTGACCTGCTGGGACTGGCCATCGCCATGCTGGTGATTTTTGTGGTGTATCTCATCAAGCTGGTACGGGAATACGCCGAGGAGGAGGAACAGGTGGTTGCCGCCCTGCAATGTTCAGAACAGGAGCAGGCGTCCCGCCAGCAGGATGCTTATGAATATGCCGGGATCGATAATGGCAAACTCATCGTGCTGGTGGCGGCCTGTGGCCTGGTGGGTGCCTTTGTGGGTGGTCACAGCGTTGCTACCTTTGCAGGAATCGCCCTGCATGACCTGGGCTTGTCGGACATTGTCACAGCCTTCCTGTTAGCGGCCTGTGGCGGCATGAGCGAATACATGCTGCTGTGGTCCTCCCACCGCAAGGGGGAATACGGTATTGCGCTGGCCAATGCCTTCGGCGGGATCACCCAGGTGGTGTTCCTGTTGCTGCCTTTCACCCTGTTGGGAATCTTTTTCTGTCAGGTTTACCTGGCGCCCCAACACCTGGATTTTCCGTTGTCTTTTTCTGTACCGATTATCCTGCTGTTGAGCTTTATGTTCCCCACCTTTTACACCCTTTCCTCTCTGCTGACCGAGGATCATACCTTTGGCATGTTGGACACCGCCATCATGACGGTCATCGTCTTGTTGCTGATCGTGTTGCTGCTCACCAACGCCTGAATCCGCTTTTATCTGTCGGACACAGTAGTAATGTTGAATGGTGTCAAATAAATCTATTCGCAGTGCGATGGCCCGTGGGGTTTCCCAACCACAAAAATATGACTGATCGGTTAACTCACTAAGTTCCGTCGAAATGTCTTCGTCGGTTAATCAGTGCTTGACAGGATAAGAAGCGTGGTAATATCTTTAAAGATAGTGAGCGTTATCTAATATCGTGGAATCACATTACTGGAGATCATCATGGAGCCGATGTTAAGCCATAGTCTGGATAAGTCATTCGATCGACACAACACATCAAACTGGTGCTGGAAACGCCTTTTTATTGTCGCATTATTGTCATGGGTGCTCGCGCTGATGCCCGGAAAGTCTGCGTTTGCGAACGACATAGGAGCCACTCAGGCGGAACCTGGGGCATTTGTGTACACTGAATTGCAAATGTCCGTACCTTTCGAAGATATTCCCTGGCACAGGATCAATATGGATATCAAGAAGCAGCCCGGATTTCTCAACAAGACCTGGTTGGCTGGTGTGGCAAATCAGTCAGGAGGTGGGCTTTATGCCTTCGATTCAGTTGAAAACGCGCAAAAGTTTGTAACCGGATACTTCCCGGCGGAAGCGAAGAGTTTTGGCGTAGCGCAGACTACACGGGTTTTTGATGCCCAGGTAACCAAGGACGCGAGTGCCGATATGAATTCCGTCTATTACAGTGGCACCCTCAAGCAAAAGCCCGGCGCCTATGTTTATACGGAGGTGCAGTTACACGTTGTTCCTTTTGATAGTGGACCATGGCGACAGTTGAACCCTGTGTTGAAAGCACAACCAGGTCTGTTATCCAAAACCTGGTTAAGTGGACTCAATACCGGGACGCCCGGTGGATTATATGCATTTGATACAATTGAAAACGCGCGGAAGTTTGCTATCGATTATTTTCCAAAGGAAGCGGCGAGCTTGAACGCTGCGTTCTATACTCGCGTATTCGATGCCAATATAACTGAAGATGCCAGTCGTGAAATGAACTCGCCCTTTTACGAATAAAATCAGGCTATAGCTATATGTGGTGTCTGGTCGGGGCTGCATATCGTCGGTGCAGCCCCGGTGTATTCAGCGGATCAGTTTCTTGTTAGCCCAAACCATGGATTTGGCTATTTCCTCCGCCATTTTTTCGTCCTGTATTGCCCGTGCAAGAGTGACTCCCCCGATCATGGTTGCCAACATGCTCCAGGAAACCTGCTTCTTCATGGTAGTTTCCTTGGGCAGTCCCGCGCTGATGGCTTTCACAATCTGGAGCAATTCCTGCTCATAGGCAGCGCGGGTTTCTTCATCGGTGCGTGCAACTTCCGGCGAAAGGGTGGGTAGCGCGCAACCGCCCTGCATGGGCAGGAGGTCCTCGTCAGTATTGGTGGCGTTTCTCGTGTGTGTTGAGAAATACCATTTGATGAAGGAATTCAACCATTGCGCGCCATTTTCTGCTTGGCTGTGCTCGATGCCGCCTCGAAGAAGAGCGAGTCCTTCAGACATCACCTCGCGAAAGGCATTGGCTTTGGAGCCAAAGTGTTTATAGAACGCGCCAGAGGTTACCCCGGCCGCTTTTGAAATACCATCCACTCCGATACCATGAAAGCCTTCTGATCTGAACTTGCTTAGCGCAGCCCGATAGATTCGGTTTCGTGTTTCTTGAATATGTTCTTTACTATATCGCATACTGTCTGCTCGCAATGGGTTTCAACCAGTCCACTCAGTCCCATGACCTCTGAGCTCCATATTTCGTTTAGTTGAAACTATATCCAGAGATTGCGCAAGCATCGCTTTAGCAGACAAAATCGATATGCTTTTGGGTGAATGCCGTTAATCTCCGGAAAAAAGCGAACCCTGAATTGAACTCAACAGCTGAACAAGATATCAAGAGGGAAAGTGAATGGGCTCAACCATGAAACTACAGGGCAAAGTGGCGCTGGTGACCGGTGCCAATACGGGCATTGGGCGGGTGACGGCACGGGAGCTGGCGTTGCAGGGGGCTCATGTGTTCCTGGCCTGCCGCTCAGAGCAGAAGACCCAGGCGGTGCTGGACGAAATTCATGAACTCAGTGGTGGGCAGGCGAAGGCGGAATTTCTGCCCCTGGATTTGGGTGACCTGGATTCCGTACGGCGTTGCGCGGAGACGTTTCTGGCCCGAGACCTGCCTTTGCACCTGTTGATCTGCAACGCCGGGCTGGCGGGGCAGCGGGGCATGACGGCCTCCGGCTTTGAGTTGATTTTCGGGGTTTGTCACGTTGGCCACTTCCTGTTGACGCAGTTGTTGTTGGAGCGCATCAAGGCGTCGGCCCCGGCGCGCATCGTCGTGGTGGCCAGTAAACTGCATCGCACTGCCAAAACCCTGGATTTCGGTGGGCTGCGTCAGCCTACCCGCTCACGCACCGCCATGGCGGAATACGCGGTGGCCAAACTCGCCAATATATTGTTTGCCAAGGAACTGGCAAAACGTCTGCAGGACACAGGCGTGACGACCTATGCCCTGCACCCCGGGGTGGTGGCTTCGGATGTGTGGCGTGCTGTACCCTGGCCGTTCGATAAATTAATCAAAGCCTTTATGCTGTCCCCCGAGCAGGGCGCTGCCACTACCTTGCATTGTGCCACCAGCGCGGCGGTAGCCACCGAAACCGGCTTGTACTACGACGAATGCCAGTCGGTACCGCCCTCGCGCCTGGCCTGTGATGCCTCGCTGGCCCAACAGTTGTGGCAAGAGAGTGAAGCTTGGGTAAACACCTGAAACCGTATCCGACCTGACGCTGACTGAAGCCAAAAGCCACCTCGCCAACGCCCCCTCAACCCCAAAAATCTTCAATGTATACAGAAGGTTATCATGTGAATGTGTGCCCGGGTCGGATTGCCCCATTCATTCAATGGAGGCGAACATGGAATTGAACTAGGCTTTATTAAGAAGAGAGACCAGGGAACGGCAGAATGCGATTTGGGGAAACAGGCGGGACTGGAAGCAGGATTTCAGGTGGTTTGGTATTGTTGTGCGTTGCAGTTCTGAGCAGCCCGGCTCTTGCCATGCATGGCCTGGACGCGGAAGAACTGTACTCGCTGCCCCTGCAGGAACTCATGGAGCTGGAGATCACCAGCTCGACCCTCACCCGTAAAACCCTACGCTCGGTGCCGGCCTCGGTTACCGTGTTCACCCGCGACCAGATTCGTGAAATGGGCGCAGACTACCTTTACGAACTGATCAATTTTGTCCCCGGTTTTCAGGCCTTTCGTCAGGGGGCTGACGGTATGCAGTACTTCCACAGTGCCCGAGGCCATCGCACCAGCGTGAAAAGTCGCGAAGTGCTGATTCTGGTTGATGGTGTGCGCATGATCCGAGAAGCAGACAGCGGCGCAGCCATCCCCATGCTGTCGCTCTACAATGTGGCCAAGGTGGAGTTCATCCGGGGGCCGGGTTCGGCCATCTACGGATCGAACGCCTTCCTGGGGGTGATCAATATCGAAACCGTGCGTGGGCAAGACGCCGCACAGGTTGTGGGTGGGGAGCACGGTCGCATGCAATTCAACGGGGTCTACAGTTTCGCCCAGGGGGATTCTGAGCTGAATCTGGCCCTCAATCATTTTGCCGAGGATGGACAAACCTATACGCTGGAAAACATTAACGTAAGCCCACCGCAGCAGGTGACTGGTAAAGATCCCAGAAAGGGCACTGACTTCCAGTTTAGCGCCCGTACGGGCGACTACCGTCTCCAGGGGATGATCTCCCGCCAGGAAGCTGAGGATTACTACATCGTGGAACGGGCCGCCTCTGATCTGAACCATTCCTACCATGATGTTGCCTATCTGCAGCTGATGCGGGACCTGGACTGGCAGCCCGGCCTGCACACCCGTCTGGAGCTGGGGTATTCCGCAAACGCCTTCAAGCTCAACACCGAAATACGGGGGTTGGGCATCACCCGCACCGACCAGCAGGAGACGAACCTGCAGTTGATCGCACGCAATGCCTGGCAATACGCGAGCCAGAACAGCCTGGAGTTCGGGTTGGAGTTGAGGGAAAGCGATATGTCATCGGTTTACAGCACGCAGACGCGGGGGGATCTGGAATTCTATCCGGATGTGGAGCGCACCATCACCGGGGTCTATGTACAGAATCAACGTTATTATGACAGTGGTTTACAGGTGGTCGTGGGCGGGCGCTACGACGACTACGACGATGTGGGGGATTCCTTCAGTCCCCGAGTCAGCCTGGTGTATCCGGTGTCCCCCCGGCATACTGTTAAGGCATTGTATGGTGAGGCCTTCCGCGCGCCCAATGCAAACGAGTTGTATCTGGTGGGCGTTACGCTGGTGGGCAACCCGGATTTGAAGCCGGAAACCATCAAAACCTCCGAGCTGATCTGGATCAGCCTCTGGGGCCATCACAGGCTGACGGTGAACGGTCACTACAATGTCATCGAAGATTCCATCTACAGCACCACCACGTTCTTGAACCGCACTGAGGATGAAGCCTTCTACGGCATGGAAATAGACTATGCCGTGCAGTTGTCGTCCCAGTGGCAGCTGCAGGTCAATGCAACGGCACTGCGCAACCTGCCGGCATCGGATTATCGCGAGGCTGATCGGCTCTCCTCCTTTATTCTGAATTACCAAAGCGGCCGTTGGAACGTCAACGTCAATGCCAGTTATGCCGGTACGAGGCACATGCAGGTGGGAGCCGACAAGGTAGCGCTGGATGATTACTGGTTGTTGAACAGCAAGTGGATGTACAGGCTCAATCAGCATGCGAACCTGTATATCAATGGACGCAACCTGCTGGATGAAGACTACGGTACACCCACCCGCCTTACGTTACACACCGATGCCATGCCGAATCGGGGGCGGGAACTGATGGTTGGCGTTGAGTTGGGTTTTTAACAACACCAGTAAGGCCCCCAGAATTTCGAAAAGCACCCAAGTATTTAATTGTGTGCCCCGATGTAGTACAACACTCCCCAACCAAGCAGCACTCTGCGCTTGCAGATCAATCAGTGGATAAGGAACACTCTCATGGCATCGGGCTCCCTCCTGGCACTCCTGGACGACATTGCAACCCTGCTGGACGACATTTCAGTGATGTCCAAAGTCGCAACCCAGAAAACCGCCGGCGTACTGGGGGATGATCTGGCCGTCAACGCCGAGCAGGTCAGCGGCGTGCGGGCCGCCCGGGAGATTCCCGTGGTGCTGGCGGTGGCCAAAGGTTCCATGATCAATAAAGTGATCATCGTGCCCTTGATTCTGGCGCTCAGTTTCTTCCTGCCCTGGCTGATTACACCGTTGTTGGTGGCCGGCGGTTTGTTCCTGTGTTACGAAGGGGCCGAAAAGGTTTGGCACAAACTGGCGCACCCCCATGACAAGGATCACTCCCAGGCCAAGGCGCTGATCGCCGACAGCAAAGCCGACCTGCGCAAGCTGGAGGAAAAAAAGATCAAAGGCGCCATCCGCACGGATTTCATTCTGAGCCTGGAGATCATCGTGATCGCCTTGAGCACCATGAGCGATTACCCCTTTGCAAAACAGGCGGTGGCCCTGGCGTTCGTGGCGTTTGCCATGACCATTCTGGTGTACGGTTTGGTGGCAGCCATCGTCAAGCTGGATGATCTGGGGTTATACCTTGCCAAGGGTAAAGCCCTGGCGGCCCGTGTCGGCCAGTTCCTGTTATGGTTGGCGCCCATGATCATGAAGCTGCTGACCATTGTCGGCACCATTGCCATGTTCCTGGTGGGTGGCGGCATCCTGACCCACAGCGCCGAAGCGGTGGTGGATGTGGATCACCTGATGCAGGCCATCAGCACCGGCCTGGCCTGGCTGGATGCGGTGGTGCCCACCCTGGTGAACGGAGTGATTGGATTGTTCTGCGGTGCGCTGCTGGTTGCGGCCCATGGCCTGCTGGCTCCGCTGTGGTCAGGCAAGGGGGCCGCGTCCTGAGTTGGCCGCCTGGATGCGCAGCGTCAGGGCTCAGGTCTGGCTGCGCGCAAAGCCCCATTTCAACGGCCAGTGGATGGCGCGGGGCAGCAGCCGTTTAAACCAGTCCCCCAGATAGGCATCCACGCCCACCCGTACCCGCATTTGATTGTTCAGCACCGCCTTCACCACCTTGCCCGCCAACTTCTCCGGCGACATTCCGTAACGTTCCATCAAACCTGCCAGCTGCAACGTACTGCCTTTGGTTGTGCCGGAGTGTTCTGCGGCGCTGCGCAGAATATTGGTGCTGATGGTACCGGGATGAATGCTGGTGACGTGAATGTTGTGCACCGCCAGTTCGCTGTACAGGCTTTCACTCAGGGATTTTACCGCCGCCTTGGCCAGGCAATAGCTGCTTTGATTCGGCAGCCCGAGAAAGCCCGCCAGGCTGGAGGTGTTGATGATATGGGCTTCGCTCTGCTTTTTCAGATAGGGCAAAAAATAATGGCAGCCATAGATTACCCCCCACAGGTCAATACCCAGTACGAAGTCCATGTCCTGCAGGCTGTGTTGTTCAAACGTCTTATTGATGGTGACACCGGCGTTATTGAACAGCAGGTGGATGGCGCCGTGCTCAGCCTCGATTTGCTGCGGCAGTGCTGCCATGGCGTTGCGATCCGACACGTCGCAGCGGTGGGTGCTGATGTGGCAATGGGGTAAGTGCTGCAGTTGCGCGGCGGTGTCCTGCAGGCCGCGTTCGTTGACGTCCACCAGCGCCAGGTGGCAACCCTGCTGTGCAAAGGCCAGCGCCAGGGCACGGCCGATGCCACTGCCGGCGCCAGTGATGACGGCGACTTTGTTCTGGAGGTGTTTCATGGGAGAGGTACCTGCGGGTCTTGTTATTTTTATTGCAACAATATATGCAATATAATTGCATATATCATCGAAAACAAGAATCCAACGCCAGTTCTTGTGCAATGGACGGTGCAGTCCCAAATATCGCGCCCACAAAAAAGCCGAAACCCCGTGCGGGATTCCGGCTTTTTTGTGGGCCTTTCCTGAAACAGAAAAGGCTTGAAATTGGTGCCCAGGAGAGGACTTGAACCTCCACGACCGTAAGGCCACTAGCACCTGAAGCTAGCGTGTCTACCAATTTCACCACCTGGGCAGAGGGCCGCTAATTTACGGTCAAAGCGGGGGCCTGTCAACTCCCTGTTTCGGAAAAATCGCAAATTTGTTTTGGCATCCGGAGATCTTTCCTTGTAAAAAGCCCGGTAAGTACCTAAAGTGCCCGTAAGCACCCGTAACCATAGGAAAAGTGCATGACAAACTGGTCCTGGTCGGACGACCCGAACCGCGACAAAGAAGCCGAAAAATACGACAACCCCGTGCCCAGCCGTGACTTCATCCTGAAGTTGCTTGAAGAACGGGGCAAGCCACTCACCCACCGCCAGATCTGCGCCGAATTTCAACTCCACGACGACGAAGCCATAGAAGCTGTGCGCCGCCGCCTGCGGGCCATGGAGCGTGATGGTCAGTTGCTTTACAACCGACGGGGGGCCTACGGTGTTGCCGAGAAGATGGACCTGATCAAAGGGGTTATCATCGGGCACCGGGACGGATTCGGCTTTTTAAAACCCGACGATGGCAGCGATGACCTGTATCTCAGTGCCCGCCAGATGCGATGTGGTTTTGATGGCGACAAGGTATTGGCCCGCCAGAGCGGCACCGATCATCGCGGGCGGCGTGAGGCCACCATCGTGGAAGTGCTGGAACGCAAAACCCAGCGTTTGGTCGGTCGTTATTTCAAGGAAAGCAACATCGGCTTTGTGGCCCCGGAAAATCGCCGTATCAGCCAGGATATCCTGATTCCCGCCGACGATGCCCTCAAAGCCAAGAACGGCCAGTTCGTGCTGGTGGAGATCACCCAGTTCCCCAGCTTTCGCGGGCAGCCGGAAGGGCGCATCGTTGAAATCATCGGTGACCACATGGCCCCGGGCATGGAAATCGATGTGGCCATCCGCAACTACGACATTCCCCATGTCTGGCCCCAGGCGGTGGAGGCAGCCGCCGAGCGCTTTGGCTCCGGGCTGGTGGACAGCGACTACGAAAACCGGTTCGACCTGCGCAAAACCCCCTTCGTCACCATCGACGGTGAGGACGCCAAGGATTTTGACGACGCCGTTTTCTGTGAGAAAAAACGCAGTGGCGGCTGGAAGCTGTATGTGGCCATTGCCGACGTCTCCCATTATGTGCACCCGGGGGACCCATTGGACCAGGAGGCCCGTAACCGCGGCAACTCGGTGTATTTCCCCGAGCACGTGGTGCCCATGCTGCCGGTGAACCTGTCCAATGGCCTGTGTTCGCTGAATCCTCATGTGGACCGCCTGGCCATGGTCTGTGAAATGAGCATCAGCGCCGCCGGCAACGTCAGCCGCTACTGTTTTTACGAAGCCGTGATCTGCTCCCATGCCCGGCTCACCTACAACAAGGTGGGCACCATGCTGCAGGAGCCGGACTCCCTGGAAGGCCAGGATCTGCGCCAGGAATACAGCCAGATCGTGCCACACCTGGAAAACCTGTACGCGCTTTATCATGCGTTCCGTGCCCAGCGGGAAGAGCGTGGCGCCATCGATTTTGAGACCACCGAAACCAAGATCGAATTCGGTGAAGACCGCAAGATCGAGAAGATCGTGCCCACCCAGCGCAACGATGCCCATAAGATCATCGAGGAATGCATGCTGGCGGCCAACGTCTGTGCTGCCAAGTTCCTGCAGAAATACAAGCTGCCGGCCCTGTACCGCATTCACGAAGGCCCCAAAAACGAAAAGCTGGAAAACCTGCGTGCCTTTTTGAAAGAGCTGAGCATCCCGTTCATGGCGCGCACTGATCCCAAACCGTCGGATTACCAGGAGGTGCTGGGCAGCATCAAGGCGCGCCCGGACTTCGACCTGATCCAGACGGTGATGCTGCGCTCCATGAATCAGGCGGTGTACTCACCGGAAAACAAAGGTCACTTTGGCCTGGCCTATGGCGCCTATGCCCACTTTACCTCGCCCATTCGTCGCTATCCGGATCTGTTGGTGCACCGTGCCATCCGCTATTTTGTGCGCAGTGGTAAGGAAAGCACCAACGCCAAAAAGACCCCCGGTGCCCCAGTGATCCCGCAACAGCACATTCTGCCCTATGACACCGCCGCCATGGTGGAGCTGGGTGAACAATGCTCCATGACCGAGCGCCGGGCGGACGAAGCCACCTGGGATGTGATCGGCTGGCTCAAGTGCGAGTACATGAGTGACAAGATCGGTGATGTGTTCAAAGGCATCATCACCGGTGTCACCGGGTTTGGCCTGTTCGTGGAACTGAAGGACATCTACGTGGAAGGCCTGGTTCACGTCAGCTCCCTGAACAGTGACTACTACCACTTTGATGAAGTGCGCCATCGCCTGGTGGGGGAGCGCAGCGGGTTGATCTTCTCCCTCGGGGATGAGGTGACCGTGAGCGTGGCCAAGGTGGACCTGGACGACCGCAAGCTGGATTTTGAAATGTTGGCCGGCGGTAAGCGGCAGCGCTGGAGCAAGGACAACCCCAAACCGGAAGCCACGGCCCGAAAGGGTAAAAAGGCTGACAGCAGCGAGAAAAAGTCCGCCGGCAAAGCCGCCAAAGGCAAGGCTTCCAAGGCTGGCTCTCCAAAGGCTGGCTCTCCAAAGGGTAATGCGCAAAAGGCTGGCTCATCCAGGGGCGGCACCTCCCGTCACGAAGTGGCCAAGCTGGCGGCGAAGAAATCCCGCAACCAGGCCAAATCCAAGGGAGCAGCCAAATCCGGTGCGAAAGCCAAGTCCGGCGCCAAAGCCGGGATGCGCTCGCCGTCGAAACCAAAACCCAAGGCCAGGAAAAAGCGCTAGCCCATGTCCAAAGCAGAATGGTTGTACGGCATTCATACCGTCAGTGCCGTGCTGAACAAACACCCCGACCGGGTACTGGAAATCAAGGCCCAGGAAGGTCGTGATGATCGACGCCTGGAAGTCGTGCTGGGCCAGGCCCGGCAGCTGGGCCTGGCGATCCAGACCGTCAATAAAAAGTCCATGGACCACCAGTTCCAGGACGCGAACCACCAGGGTCTGGCCGCTCGTTGCCGTCTCTCCGCGGCGCTGGACGAGCACGGCCTGCTCGACCTGCTGGACCGGGTTGAGGGGCCGCCCTTTCTGTTGATCCTGGACTCGGTGACCGATCCCCATAACCTGGGCGCCGTGCTGCGCAGTGCCGATGCCGCCGGGGTGCACGCGGTGATCACCACCAAGGACAAATCCGTGGGTCTGACCCCGGTGGTGCGGCGGGTGGCGGTGGGGGCGGCGGAAGTCATGCCCTTTGCCCAGGTCACCAATCTGGCGCGCCTGATGAAGCAGCTGCAGGAGCGTCGCATCTGGATCGTGGGTACTGAGCTGGACGAGACCGCCAAAAGTCTCTATCAGGCGGATCTGAAAGGCCCGTTGGCCATCGTCATGGGGGCAGAAGGCCCGGGCCTGCGCCGCCTGACCCGGGAGCACTGCGATCAACTGGTCTATATCCCCATGCAGGGGGATGTGCAGAGCCTCAATGTGTCGGTGGCCGCCGGTGTGTGTCTGTTCGAGGCCCTGCGTCAACGGCAGTCTGTCTAATCAGGCCGTCTCAGGTCGGTGCTCTAGTAAAGCATCTGTTGTTTTTCGGTCGAACCTCCTATAGAATTCGCGATCCCTCGCCCCCTGTGGGTGAGGATTTTCACGTTAGTAAGCATTAACTCCTTGCCTTACCGTTACGTTTCCTGAAGGAAACAGTCGGGAGGCTATAATCCGTAAGGAGATGTCATGAGACATTACGAGATCGTTTTTTTGGTTCACCCTGATCAGAGTGAACAGGTTCCCGGTATGGTTGAGCGTTATAAAGGCCAGATCCAGGAAGGTGGTGGTGTTATCCACCGACTGGAAGATTGGGGCCGCCGCCAACTGGCTTATCCAATTAACAAAATCCACAAGGCTCACTATGTTCTGATGAACATCGAATGCTCCCAGGAAATCCTGGACGAGCTGTCCAGTGCCTTTAAATTCAACGACGCTGTACTGCGCAATATGGTGATTCGTCGTGACGAAGCCGTTGCTGAGCAGTCCATCCTGGCCAAAGCCAACGAGAAAGATCGTGATCGTGGCGACCATGCTCCCCGTAATGAGCGTGTAGAAGACCGTGATGACAGCGAAGAAGAAGAGGAAGAGGCAGAGTCCGACGAGTAATCGGAGCTGCGTGAACCGCTGAGTGGAAATCAATCAACTGGTTCTGAGTGGTACGGTAACGGAAATCAACGGTTTGCGTTACACACCGGCCGGTGTTCCCCATTACAGTTTTATGCTGGAACACCGATCCCGTCAGGAAGAGGCGGGAGCCCCGCGCGAAGTCCTGTGCCGCATCAAGGTGGAGGCACGGGGACAGGAGATCACCTCACAGTGTGAGCATCTGTCTGTCAGCGATCGGGTGCAGGTGACCGGATTTCTGGTCCGGGCCAGCTACAAGGATACCTCCGCAACCCATCTGGTGTTGCACGCTCAGCAAATCGAATTGCGTTAATTGATGGTTAACAGAAATAACAGGAGCCAACCATGGCACGTTTTTATCGTCGCAGAAAGTTCTGCCGTTTTACCGCTGAAGGCGTAACCGAGATCGATTACAAAGATCTGGATACCCTGAAGAACTACATCACTGAAACCGGCAAAATCGTACCCAGCCGCATCACCGGCACCAGTGCGAAATACCAACGTCAGCTGGCCCGTGCTGTTAAGCGCGCCCGTGCTCTGGCTTTGTTGCCGTATTCCGATTCACACAAGTAATTGAGCTTGAGCCAGTAGTATGTTGACACTGGCAAAGTGGGTCATGGGCGGGCCCTTTCAGGCGCTCGCCGCAGCTGCGATCCTGGCCTTGTTGCCGGGGTTCGGTTGGGCCTCCGCCGCCATTGTGGCGTTGGTGGCCTTGCGCAAGAACGTAAACGACGTGGCGATCCCGTTCGCGGGCGCCATGCTGGTAGCGGTGCTGGTGCACTGGACCGCCGGGGACATTACCCAGGTGGGCACAGTGTGCGCGGCCCTGGTGGCAAGCCTGGTGCTGGCCGGCACCCGCTCCCTGGCCTGGTCGTTGTTGGCGTTGGGCATCAGTTCTGCACTGTATATCGTGCTGGTACTGAACCTGGCGCCCGCCATGATCAGCAATCTGGTGGATTTGTTTCAGCCCACATTTGATGACTTTGTGGAGCAGTTGAAGGCCGCCAACCCCGAGGCGCAATCGGTGTTCGAGCAAATGGATGTTCGGCACATCGTGCTGGAGGGGATGGTCTGGGTCACCACCGCAGGCGCGGTTGCCGCGCTGCTGGTGGCACGCTGGCTCCAGGCCCGCCTTTACAACCCGGGCGGGTTTCGTCGGGAATTCCACAGCCTGCGCTTGATGCCGGCGGTGGCGGCGGTCCTGGCACTGCTGTTGTATCTGGGTCAGAGCTATCCTCCGGCCCGGCTGATACTGCCCTGTGTGGCCATCCCCATGGTGATGGCCGGGCTGGCGCTGGTACATGGCGTGCTGGGCATGAAGCAGAACAACGGGCCGCTGTTGGTGTTCTTTTACGTGGGACTGATACTGACCACCTGGGTGGGCATGATGGTGTTGGTCGCTGCAGCTGTAATGGACAGTTTTGTTGATTTTAGAAATCGAATTCAAAAGAGGTATGAGTGATGGAAGTCATCTTATTGGAAAAAAACCGTAACCTGGGTGAGCTGGGTGAAAAGGTTAAGGTACGCGCGGGCTACGGCCGCAATTTCCTGATCCCTCAGGGTAAAGCCGTTCCTGCCACTGAAGCCAACGTAAAGCATTTTGAAGAGCGTCGTGCTGAGCTGGAAAAAGCCGCAGCGGACAAATTGTCAGCGGCCCAGGCCCGTGCCGACAAACTGGTTGAGCTGGGCGCGGTCACCGTGTCTGCCAAATCCGGTGACGAAGGCAAGCTGTTCGGTTCTGTGGGCACCCGTGATATTGCAGATGCGATCACTGCGGCCGGTATCGAAGTGACCAAAGCCGAAGTGCTGATGCCCAATGGTGCTATCCGCTCCACTGGCGACTACGAGATCGACCTGCAGGTGCACAGCGATGTGACTGCAACAATCAAGGTATCTGTTGTTCCAGAATAAGGTCATGGCCGCTGCCTGAACCCTTGTGGCTACGGTGGTGCTGATCCTCTGGTGACATCAGTCATGCCTGTATGAAACTCTGGCACCCGCCTGTGGTGCCGGAGTTTTGTTGTTTCTGGGCCAGGGCGCTGGCACCCGGGGCTGAGCCTGTTTGCACTGCCTTGCCGCCCCCCTTACACTTGAGCGAAAACCGACTTCCACCAAAAGTACCGAAAGCCCCATGAGTGATTCACCCATTGAGTTGACGCTGGATGACGACGTACAGTCGGCCTCCATTAAAGTGCCACCCCATTCCATCGAGGCCGAGCAGTCCGTGATCGGTGGCCTGATGCTGGACAACCGGGCCTTTGACGATGTCTCTGAGATCCTCTCCGATGTGGATTTTTATCGCCGCGACCATCGCCTGATCTATCGCGCCATCGCCCAGCTGGCGGAGTTGTCCAAACCCTTTGATGTAGTGACCCTGGGTGAGGCGCTGGACAATGCCGGTATCCTTGAGGATTGTGGCGGCATGGCCTATCTGGCGCAGCTGGCCAAAAACACCCCCAGTGCCAGCAACATCAAAGCCTATGCCGAAATCGTGCGGGAGCGTTCGGTATTGCGGCAGATGATCACGGTGTCCAATGAGATCGCCGACGCGGCCTTTCATCCGGAAGGGCGCAACGCCACTGAGCTGCTGGATGAAGCGGAGCGCAAGGTGTTCAGCATCGCGGAGCAAGGCGCCAAGCAGGGCGGCCCGGTGCCCATCAACCTGGTCTTGAAGGAAACCGTCGACAAGATCGACGAGTTGTTCAAATCCGACGAGGCCATCATCGGCATTCCCACCGGTTTCAAGCAATTGGATGTGACGTTCTCCGGCTTGCGCCCCGGGGCGCTGGTGATCGTGGCGGCCCGTCCGGCCATGGGTAAAACCACCTTCTCCATGAACCTGGTGGAAAACGCGTTGATCCGGGCGGGCAAGCCGGTGCTGGTGTTCAGTATGGAAATGCCCTCGGAACAGATTGTGATGCGGATGCTGGCCTCCCTTGGCCGCATCGACCTGACCCGGGTGACCACCGGCAAGCTGGAGGAGGAGGACTGGCCCCGGTTCAGCTCCGCCGTCAGCATCCTGGCGGAGCAGAAGCTCTATATTGACGACTCCGCCGGCCTCAGCCCCACTGAAGTGCGGGCCCGGGCGCGACGGGTGGCGCGGGAGCAGGGTGAAATCGGACTGATCCTGGTGGATTACCTGCAGTTGATGCAGGTGCCCGGTGCGGAAAGCCGGGTCAACGAGATCTCTGAAATCTCGCGCTCCCTGAAAGGCCTGGCCAAGGAAATGAATTGCCCGGTAATAGCTTTATCCCAGTTGAACCGGGGCCTTGAGCAGCGCCCCAACAAGCGTCCGGTGATGTCCGATCTGCGGGAATCCGGCGCCATCGAGCAGGATGCGGACATCATCATGTTTATCTATCGGGATGAGGTCTACAACGAAGATTCGGAAGACAAGGGCATTGCGGAAATCATCGTCGGCAAGAACCGTAACGGCCCCATCGACAAAGCGCGCCTGGCGTTTATCGGCAAATACTCGCGGTTTGACGAGTTGGCGCCGGATTCCTATGGAGATTACTGAGCTTGGGTAGAGGAACCCGGGCCGTCATTGACCTGGCGGCCATGCGCCACAATATGGAACGGGTGCGCCGGCATGCGCCCCACAGCAAGGTGCTGGGGGTGGTGAAGGCCGATGCCTACGGCCATGGCCTGCTGCCGGTGGCACGGGCATTGGCCCCCAGCAGTGATGCCTTGGGCGTGGCCACCTTCGAGGAAGGCATGGCTCTGAAGCGCGCGGACCTCCAGCGGCCGGTGCTGCTGATGGAAGGCGTCTTCAACCCGGAGCAGTTGCAGGCGGCAGCAGAGTACGGCCTCAGCCTGGTGGTGCATCAGCCCTGGCAGCTGAGTATGTTGCTGGAAGCCCGCCTGCCGCAACCGGTAACGGTCTGGCTCAAAGTGGATACCGGCATGCATCGCCTGGGTATGGCAGAGCACGGTTGCGCCCTGTTCTGGCAGCAATTGCAGGCCAGTGACAATGTGCGTGAAGTGGTGTTGATGAGCCACTTGGCCTGTGCTGATGAGCCGGAACATCCACTGAATCAGCAACAGGGTGAGCGCTTCCAGCATCTGAAAGCCGCAGTGGCGGCCCGCCAGGCCAGTCTGGCCAACTCGGCAGCCCTGCTGGACCGGGCCGATTTCCAGCATGAATGGGTGCGACCTGGCCTGATGCTGTATGGGGCGTCGCCTTTTGCCGGTCGCAGCGCCGCCGAGCTGGGTTTGCTGCCGGCCATGCACCTGCAATCCCGCATCATATCCCGCAGCATGGTCGCCGCCGGGGAAAGCGTCGGTTATGGCGCCACCTGGACGGCCACCCGGGCTACAGACGTGGCGGTGGTGGCCATCGGTTATGGGGACGGATACCCCCGTCATCTTGGGCTCCAGGCTCAGGTCTTGATCCAGGGCCAGCGCTGCCCGGTGGTGGGGCGGGTCTCCATGGACATGATTACGGTGGATGTGTCTGCGCTGCCTGGTGCGGGGCCCAACACACCGGTCACCCTGTGGGGGCCGGGGTTGCCGGTGGAAGACGTGGCGCGCTGGGCGAACACGGTCAATTACGAGCTGCTGTGCCAGGTCACCGGGCGGGTGGAACGCCATTATCAGGATGCCGGAGCCCTCTGATGCCGTTGTGGGTGACCCTCTACGTGGCGTTGATGGTGGTCTCCCTGCCGGTGGGGGTGCTGATGTTGCGCCGTATTGAGCAGGACTGGTTGCACCCGGTGGGCGGCCTGGTGTCCACCCTGCTCAGTGTGGCGTTTGTCTTTTCCTATTGGATGCCGGACGCGGTGCCCTTTCATTCCCCCTCCGTGTTGTTGCTGTTCGGGTTTGTGCTGTTCTGGGATCTGTATTCTCTGAAACGCCTGAAACAGAAACTGCCGGACTATTTTGAAATGTCGGAAGATTCCGAGCTACAGCCCAATTCAGGGGCCTGGCTGCTGGGTGTTCTGTTGATGGTGCCGGCTTACTACTTCGGTGCGCTGGTGTGCTTGCGGGTGATCAGTTAATGGCAAAAGCAAAAACCCAATTTGTGTGCAGTGACTGTGGCAGCGTGTTCCCCAAATGGGCCGGGCAATGCGCTGACTGCGGCGCCTGGAATACCCTGTCGGAGTTCAACCCGGACCGGGGCATGGCGGCCAACCGCGGCGGCAAAACCAGTTGGGCCGGTGAGGCCCGCCAGGTCACCACCATGGCGCAGGTGAATCTGGTGGAGGAACCCCGCACCCCCACGGGGACCGGGGAATTGGACCGGGTCTTGGGTGGCGGCCTGGTGGATGGCTCGGTGGTGTTGATCGGCGGTGACCCGGGCATCGGCAAATCCACCATCTTGCTGCAGACCATGACCCATCTGGCCAGCCGCCAGACTGCGCTCTACATCACCGGTGAGGAATCCCTGCAGCAGGTGGCCCTGCGCGCCAAGCGCCTGGACCTGCCCATGGACCAGCTGCGCCTGATGTCGGAAACCAGCATTGAAAACATCCTGGCCACCGCCAACCGGGAGCAGCCCAAGGTGATGGTGGTGGATTCCATTCAGACCGTGTACTCCGAAGGGCTCAGCTCGGCGCCGGGGGGCGTATCCCAGGTGCGTGAGTGCGCCGCTGCCCTGGTACGGTTTGCCAAACAGACGGGCACGGCGCTGTTCCTGGTGGGCCATGTCACCAAAGAGGGCGCCCTGGCGGGCCCGCGGGTGCTGGAGCATATGGTGGACAGCGTGCTGTATTTTGAGGGCGAGCAGGACAACCGCTTCCGCATGATCCGGGCGGTCAAGAACCGGTTCGGCGCCGTGAATGAGCTGGGGGTGTTCGCCATGACCGACAAGGGCCTGCGGGAAGTAAGCAATCCCTCCGCCATTTTCCTGTCCCGCTACGAGCAGCCGATCCCCGGCAGCATCGTGATGGTGACCCGGGAGGGCAGTCGCCCGTTACTGGTGGAAGTGCAGGCCCTGGTGGATGACAGCCAGCTGGGCAATCCGCGGCGGGTGGCGGTGGGGCTGGACCAGAACCGGCTGGCCATGTTGCTGGCGGTGCTGCATCGGCACGGCGGGGTGGCCACCATGGGCATGGATGTCTTCGTCAACGTGGTGGGTGGGGTCAAGGTACTGGAAACCGGCTCTGACCTGGCGGTGTTGATTTCGGTGGTGTCCAGTCTGCGCAATCTGGCTCTGGACACCCGCTTGATTGTGTTCGGGGAGGTGGGGTTATCCGGTGAGATCCGCCCCGTACCCAGCGGTCAGGAGCGCCTGAGGGAGGCCGCCAAGCATGGCTTCACCCGCGCCATCGTGCCGAAAGGCAATCAGCCCAAGGGGCCCATCGAAGGCTTGGAAGTGGTGGCAGTGTCCCGTCTGGAACAGGCCCTGGACGCGCTCTGACCTGAAGTTACCGTCTTCAGTGTGCCGCGAAGTTCACCAGGGCTTCGATCTCCCGTTCCAGTAAGGCTTCATTGCCGGTGTTCAGCTCCACAATCCGCCGCAGGTGGGAGGCGCTGTCCACGTCCATATGATCGCAGGCGATGCCCACGTGCTGGTTCTCCAGATGGGCCACGTGGCCCTCCATTCGAATTTCCGTTTCCTCATCACTGAGCAACAGGTACAGCGACACCGGGTCACCTTTTTCCAGGGCGCTGCCCGCGGGTTGTTCCAGCAGTGCTCCCTTCAGGGATATATCCATCAGTTTGGCGGGCCAGTCGCTATCACCACGGGTCAGGCGTGCGCTGGCATCAAAGGCGATGCGTGTAAAGTGGCGTTTTTCGATCATGGCCCTACGCTCTTCTGGTTAAAGATGGTTCATCTCTTTACAGCATAGACAATCTTTCATAAAACGCCGAAATTGCTGATTTTTCAAGTTGGCAGCGTGGCGTTTTTGTAACGTTGTGAAACGAGTACGTACTTGGTTATTTATTGAATAATACGGCGGCCGAGCATGGGAAAAACATCTAAAAACCACAAATTTTCACTATAAAAAATTTTGATGCTGCGTTAATAATTAAAAGATGAAAGTGTCATAGGTTTAAGGGAATATTCGGCGAACGGACCGGCCAACGCATGGTTTCACATCTCTGAAAAGAATTTGCTGTAGAGGTATGGGGTTATGAGAACGACATCCACATCAGAAGATACCCAGTACATCGATGATATCGATGAGGAAATGATGGATGACATTGACGGCGAAATTGAGCAGCGCCTGGAATCGAAAAGTAAACGTTCCGGTGATTATCTGCGCAAGATCGAAGCGTTAATGGAACAGCGTCGCCTGAAACACGACCTGGACGATTACGATGACTGGAGCGATATCGACGACGAGTAACGTCTTCGGTCATAAAAAAACTGCCGGCTGTTCCGGCAGTTTTTTTATCAGGCAAGCACCGGGCGAGCAGGGCGTTTAACTCAGCTTTTTATACTTGAGGCGCTTGGGTTGCACCGACTCCTCGCCATATTTCTTCTTCTTGTAGGCTTCATACTCAGTGAAGTTGCCTTCGAAGAATTCCACCCCTTCCTCACCTTCAAAGTCCAGAATGTGGGTGGCGATCCGGTCCAGGAACCAGCGGTCGTGGGAAATCACGATGGCGGTGCCGGCATAGGTCAGCAGCGCTTCTTCCAGAGCCCGCAGGGTTTCCACATCCAGGTCGTTGGTGGGTTCGTCCAGCAGCAACACGTTACCGCCCTTGCGCAACAGCTTGGCCAGGTGTAAGCGGTTACGCTCACCACCGGACAGCTCACCCACCCGCTTCTGCTGATCGGAGCCCTTGAAGTTGAAACGCCCCACATAAGAGCGGGACGGCATTTCAAACGAGCCCACTTTGATGATGTCCAGGCCGTCGGACACCTCTTCCCAAACGGTCTTGTTGCCGTCCAGCTCATCACGGGATTGATCCACGTAGGCCAGGTCCACGGTTTCACCCAGATGCACTTCACCTTTGTCCGGCTGCTGCTCACCCACGATCATGCGGAACATGGTGGTTTTACCAGCACCATTGGGCCCGATGATGCCCACGATGGCGCCCTTGGGAATGGTGTAGCTGAGATCGTCGTACAGCACCCGGTCACCGAAGGCCTTGGTGACGTTGCGGAATTCGATGACGTCATCCCCCAGCCGTTCTGCCACCGGAATAAACAGCTCCTGGGTTTCGTTGCGCTTTTGTGCTTCCTGGCTGGACAGTTCTTCAAAGCGGGCCATGCGGGCCTTGCTCTTGGCCTGACGGCCCTTGGCGTTGGAGCGTACCCATTCCAGTTCAGCCTTGATGGCTTTCTGGCGCGAAACCTCCTGCTTGGCTTCCTGGGCCAGACGCTCGTCTTTCTGCTCCAGCCAGGAGGAGTAGTTGCCTTTCCAGGGGATGCCATGACCGCGGTCCAGTTCCAGAATCCACTCGGCGGCGTTATCGAGGAAGTAGCGGTCGTGGGTGATGGCCACCACGGTGCCTTTGTATTCGTGCAGGAAGCGCTCTAACCAGGCCACGGATTCCGCGTCCAGGTGGTTGGTGGGTTCGTCCAGCAGCAGCATGTCCGGGCTGGACAGCAGCAGGCGGCACAGGGCCACCCGGCGTTTTTCCCCCCCGGACAACTTGCTGACGTCGGCTTCCCAGGGGGGCAGGCGCAGGGCGTCGGCGGCAATTTCCAGGGTGCGTTCTATGTCCCAGCCGTTGCAGGCGTCGATCTTGTTCTGCAACTCGGCCTGCTCTTCCAGCAGCGCGTTCATTTCATCGTCGGACATGGGCTCGGCGAACTTCATGCTGATCTCGTCAAAGCGGGTCATCACGTCCTTGATTTCACGGATGCCGTCTTCCACGTTGCCGCGCACGTCCTTGGTCTCGTCCAGCTGGGGTTCCTGAGGCAGGTAACCGATGTTGATGCCGGTGGCGGGGCGGGCTTCCCCATCGAACTCTTTATCCACTCCTGCCATAATGCGCAGCAGCGTGGACTTGCCGGCTCCGTTCAGACCCAGCACGCCGATTTTGGCGCCGGGGAAGAAAGACAGGGAGATATCTTTGAGGATTTCACGTTTCGGGGGTACCACTTTGGATACCCGATGCATGGTGTATATATATTGCGCCATAACAGGAAAGTTACTAGTCATTTGTCGGTGGGAATTGTGGCGTACGCTACCCCAATTGTGAGCCTGATGCAAACCGCGCCGACGGAGCCGTGGCGGGGGCTGGCATGCCCTCAAATGAGGCAGTGTAAACAACAATGGTAGGAGACTGTGTGAGACCGGGTAAAGGGTTTGGACTGAGCGTAGTGTTGGGCCTCGTGCTCTGGCTGTGGGCGCTGCCGGGCCTGGGGCAACTGGGCGTGGGGGTGTCGGCTCCGGCCGAGGAGACCTCCCAGGTGGAGGCGGTGAGCAAAGAGTTGGATTTGCTGCGCAAGGAATTGGCGGAGCAGCAGACCATTACCTCCTCCCTGGAACAGAGCATCCAGTCGGTGAAGAACGACATCCAGTCGGCCCCCGGCTTGGCGGATCAATTGCGCAAAGAGATCAAGCAGCTGGAGCAGCGCTCCAGCCAGGGCCCGGTACCGAAATCGGACAATGGCCTGGAGAATGCCATTGCCTTGCTGGATGCCCAGGCTAAAGCCTTACAGGAAAGCCTGTCCTATGTGCTGGCTCAGATTGGGGAGCAGCAGGCCCTGCCCAGCCAGGCCCGGGAGGAGGTGAAAGCCGCCCAGAAGCAGGCCCAGGAGCTGGAACAAAAACTGCGCGACCAGCAGAGCAGCCTCAAAAATGAATCCGTCAAAGCCCTGCAGGCCGGGGTGTTAAAGCAGCAGCTGACGAACGCCAACCTGCGTAAAGCCCTGGCCCAGAACCGGCTCGAAGGCTACCAGAAGCTGCTGGACCTCTATACGGTTAATCGCGACCTGCTGTTCATGCGCATGGAGATGCTGAAATCAGCGTTGGAGATGTTGCGCAAGGAGCGGGACGAGCGGCGTCTGCAAACCGCCGGCGAACACCAGGACACCAGCGTCATCCTGCAGGGCGGATACGAACAGTTGCCCCCGGTACTGGCGGAGGAGCTGAAGGAAAATCAGCGGCTCAAGGATCTGCTGGTGAGCCGCACGGCAGACCTGAACCGTGTTACCGACGAGTTGGTGGCGGGCAAGCAGGAGCTGCAGGATATCCGCTATCGATTTGAGGTGGCCAAGCAGCAGTTGGAGCTGACCTCATACCATCAGTATGTGGACGATTATCTGTTGCGTCAGCGCCAGTTATTGCAGGCCAAAATCCGCGAGCAGGAATCCAGTACCACGCTGCATCAGGACATTTCCCGGGCCCGGCTGGAACAGTTCAAACTGGATGAAAAACTGCATGGGGTGCGCACGGATACGGCCCGCCGCCAGACCATTGAAAAGCGGCTGCAGGAGTCCGGCCTGCAGGTCGAACAGGTGAAAGAGGATCTTAACCGGATATATGAAAGCCGGGCCACTTTGCTGACCAAGCTGGTGGAGATCAACGCCGACTATGTGGTGAACCTCACCAATCTGGAGCTGTTGCAGGGTGATCAGTTGCAGGAGCGGCGGCAATTCTACGAGCTGCTCAACAAGAAACTGTTCTGGCGCCGCAGCGCCACACCACTGGACTGGAACTGGGTGTCGCTGTTGCCCGGCAGTATCCGCTGGTTCGCGATGGAACAGCCCTGGACCGAGCCGTTCCGGATCTGGTATCAGTGGCTGATTCAACCCATCTACCCACTGTTGGCCCTGCTGGTGGTCGCGGCGATTTATGTGGGCGGGCGACGCAAGGTGATCCAGCGCCTGGAGTACGGCACCCAGAAGATTGGCAACGTCACCAAGGACCGTTTCCGTTACACCCTGGAAAGCCTGTTGGGCACTATTCTGCTGGCCTTGCCAATCCCCTTTGCCCTGGTGGTACTGGCGTATCCGTTATTGGCCAGCAACGATACCTCGCTGTTTGGCCTGGGGGTGGGTTCCGCCCTGCTGGTTCTGGCCCGCTGGCTGTCACTGATTGAGTTCGTTCGCCACCTGGTGGAACCCAATGGCCTGGCGGTGCAGCATTTCCGCTGGCGGGCTTCGGCCATTGCGGCGGTGCAGCGCTGGTTGCCGTTGCTGTATCTGCAGTTACCCTGTGCCTTCATCTTTATTGTGGTCTGGCGGGAGGGGGATGACTTCCACTCCGGGATTCTGGGCCGGGCCGCGTTCCTGCTGGTGGCGCTGTTGTTTGTGTTGTTCTGCGCCCGCATGTTCAGCCCCCGGCTGGGCATCACCCAGCAGGAAGGTGGCAAAAGCCAACACTGGTATCAGCGCTGGAATCGGGGGCTGTTCTGGGTCTGTGTGCTGATTCCAGCCTCCCTGGTGGCGCTCTCGGTGCAGGGCTACAGTTTCAGTGCCATGGAAATCATGGTGTTGATGTACCAGACCATTACCTACGGTTTCTTCATTTTTATACTGGAACAGGTGCTGATGCGCTGGTTTGCGGTGCTGGAGCGCAAGCTGGCCTACGCCCGCGCGATTGAAAAGCGGGATGCCCAGCGCAAAGCCAAAGAGCAGCAGGAGGCGGCTGGAGAATCCGGTGAAGCGGTTCCCGAGCTGGAGTTGCCGTCCCTGGATGTGGCCACCATCAGCGAGCAGAACCGGGCGCTGCTGAGAGTGGTGGCATTCTCACTGTTTGCTGTGGTCTGTTATCTCAGTTGGCAGGATTTCTTCCAGGCGATTCAGATCTTCCAGGAAATCGAACTCTGGACATACACCGTTGCCAGCGATACCGGTGTGGAATCCAAGACCGTCACCCTGGAAACGCTGCTGGCGGTGTCCCTGGCGGTGATGATCAGTTATGTGGGTGTGAAAAACCTGCCGGGACTGATTGAGGTGCTGATTCTGCAGCGGCTGAAAGTGGATTCCGGTATCCGCTTTGCCATCACCACCACCGCCCGTTACCTGGTGATAACCGCCGGGGTGATGATCATCTCCGGCATGATTGGCCTGGACTGGAGCAAGCTGGGCTGGTTGGTGGCGGCTCTGGGGGTGGGGCTGGGGTTCGGCCTGCAGGAGATTTTCGCCAATTTCATTTCCGGTCTGATCATCCTGTTTGAGCGCCCCATCCGCATCGGCGATACGGTCACCATCAACGAATTGAGCGGTACCGTGAGCCAGATCCGCATGCGCGCCACCACCATCACCGATTGGGACCAGAAAGAGCTGATCATTCCCAACAAGACCTTCGTTACCAACCAGTTCATCAACTGGACCCTGAGCGACAGCACCACCCGGGTGGTGATCAAGGTGGGGGTGGCCTACGGCAGCGATACGGACCTGGTGGCCAAAACCCTGCTGGAGATTGCCCAGGCCAACCCCATTGTGCTGAAAGAACCGGCGCCGTCGGCCTTCTTCCTGGGTTTTGGGGCCAGCTCCCTGGACTTTGAGTTACGTGGCTTTGTGGCCAACTTCTCCAAACGCCTGGTGCTGATTCACGAACTGCATACGGCCATCGACAAGCGGTTCAGGACGCTGGGTATCGAGATCGCCTTCCCGCAGCTGGACCTGCATGTGAAGCATCTGCCCAAGCCAGACTAATCTGATTTGGAAAACATGAAGAAAATTGATGATGTCCGGCGGGAGTTTCATGTGCCCAGGGGCGGGGTTTTATGTACAATACCGCCCTCATTTAGGCCGCTCCATAGGCCAAGTATTGTTAGTTTAGTATCCAGTTAGCCAGTGAAATGCGGGAGAGACCATGTTTTCAGCCGATATGAATATTGCCGATTTTGATCCCGAGTTGTGGGAAGCCATGGAGGCTGAAAAACAGCGCCAGGAAGAACACATCGAGTTGATCGCTTCCGAAAACTACACCAGTCCCCGCGTGATGCAGGCTCAGGGCTCCGTTCTGACCAATAAATATGCGGAAGGGTATCCCCACAAGCGCTACTACGGCGGCTGTGAGTACGTGGATATCGCGGAAGAGCTGGCCATCAACCGGGTCAAGGAACTGTTTGGTGCCGACTACGCCAACGTGCAGCCCCATTCCGGTTCCCAGGCCAACGCAGCGGTCTACATGGCCCTGCTGAACCCCGGTGATACTGTGCTGGGCATGAGCCTGGCCGAGGGTGGTCACCTTACCCACGGCGCCAAAGTGAATTTCTCCGGCAAAATGTACAACGCGGTGCAATACGGCCTGAACCACGCCACCGGCGAAGTGGACTATGACCAGGTGGCTGAGCTGGCCCGTGAACACAAGCCGAAAATGATTCTGGCGGGCTTCTCCGCTTATTCCCGCACCATGGACTGGCAGAAGTTCCGTGACATTGCCGATGAAGTGGGCGCCTACCTGATGGTGGATATGGCTCATGTGGCCGGTCTGGTGGCGGCCGGTGTATACCCCAACCCGGTGCAGATCGCAGACGTCACCACCTCCACCACCCACAAAACCCTGGGTGGCCCCCGTGGTGGTATCATCCTGGCCCGCAAAAACGAAGAGCTGGAAAAGAAACTGAATTCCGCCGTATTCCCCGGTGGTCAGGGTGGCCCGTTGATGCACGTGATCGCGGCCAAGGCAGTGTGCTTCAAGGAAGCCATGAGCGACGAGTTCAAGGCCTATCAGAAGCAGGTAGTGGTGAACGCCCAGGCCATGGCCAACGTGTTCATCGAGCGGGGCTATGATGTGGTGTCCGGTGGCACCGACAACCACCTGTTCCTGCTGTCCCTGATCAAACAGGACATCACCGGTAAGGATGCGGATGCCGCCCTGGGCAAAGCCTTCATCACCGTGAACAAGAATGCGGTGCCCAACGACCCCCGCTCTCCGTTCGTGACCAGCGGCCTGCGCATCGGCACCCCAGCGGTTACCCGACGTGGCTTTGGGGAGGCGGAAGTGAAAGAACTCGCCGGCTGGATGTGCGATATCCTGGAAGACCTGAACAATGAAGAGCTGATCGCCCAGGTGCGTGAAAAGGTCAAAGCGGTCTGCGCCAAGTATCCGGTGTACGGCCAGTAATCTCGGTAATATTATTGTCTGGTAAGCACTGGACAGTAAAAATAAAAAGCGGCACTCATGTGCCGTTTTTTATTTTCCGTGGAATAAATTGTCCAGACTGTGACTTCGCTTGCGCCGAAAGCGTGCACCATTTAAAGAAAATGCCTCTACTGACCGGCAGCCCGGTTCTTCCTTTCATACACTGAGTACAGCCGGATTTTACGGCGATCAACCACTCATGGGCGGTAATCGCGGTATTTCATTCCCTTCGCACATTTAGGGATTTTTTACTCAACACAAGGAAGCCATCATGAATAAGATCAGCTGCGCGCTAATCGGGGCGTCATTGGCGCTGTCCAGTCCACTGCTGCAAGCGGGCTCTACTTATCAGTATGAAATTGTTATGCCGGGGCACTATTACCAGCCCCTGTATCCCAACCTGAATCTGAACGAGCTGAATAAAATCTCTGTACAGGCCGTAAAAAAAGACTTCAATCCGGAAATAGAACTGGAACAGATGACCCTGGATTTTCAACACGCGACCGACCTGGTGGTGAAGAATTTCTCCCGTGATGGCAATGTGTATCGCGCCATTGTCGATGATGCCTGGGTGTACAAACAGGTTCTGGTGGAAGTGCATGCCATGGAGCCCATCAGTAATCACTCCAATATGGAGATCAGGCTGTTTGTGGTGGAACAGAACAGCAATCTGGATCAGCCATCCCACAGCTTCGGCATGGAAACCTTCCAGGCCCATGGTAATTTGATGGATATTACCCCCAATCCCCTGGCGGATGAGACGTCGCTGACGGTGGGCGGCAAGAATCTGCAGTTAAAACTGTACCGCAATCCCACCGACGTGATCACGCCCATGTACGGCAATTATGGTTTCAAGATAGAAGCAGACTGGATGGGGCATGGCAATCGTGTGTTTGCGATTCCCGCGCCGTTTGGTCCAATGGATGCGGATCAGTTTGATGCTGTGTCATTGCAGATTGAGTCCTTCCCCATCAGTCCAACCGAGATGGATTACCAGATCGCAGTGCACTATGTGGATAAATTCGGTTACCCCAATTCGACGCCGTTAATGCCATTGCAGGATTACCTGATGCAAGTGTTCCCCGGCGCCACCTATCCCTAACGTAATTTACTCCAGGGGCAGTGCTGAAAAGGTGGATTGATTGCGCCCGTTTGCTTTCGACCGGTAAAGATTTTCGTCCGCCAATTTCAGCAGTGCCTCCATGTCCGTGCTTTGGGTTGGCACACAGCAGGCCAGCCCAATGCTCACCGTAACGATGTCTGCAGTATCGGAAACCTGGTGCGGTAAGTGCGCGTTGCGCACGGCGGCCAGGGTCCGCTCGCCGATTTTTTTCAGCACGTCGATGTTGGTTTGCGGATAGATCACCACGAACTCCTCCCCGCCATAGCGGGCCGCCAGTTCCGCCGCCCGCTTGGCCTGGGCGCCGATGATGTCAGCGATGGTTTTGATGCAGATGTCGCCCTGCTGGTGCCCGTAAAAATCGTTGTACTTTTTAAAGTGGTCAATGTCGATGAACATGACCGCGATCGGCGTGCTGTAACGCTGGGCACGGCGCCACTCCCGCTCATACACCAGATCGAAGTAGCGTCGGTTGGCCAGTCCGGTGAGTCCATCTTCCCGTGACATCTTTTCCATGGCCCGGGCCATTTCCTCGCTGTTCTGTTTTTCCAGCTCCAGTAATCGGGATTGCAGATACACGGTGCGGTTCCGGTGTTCCGCCAGATAGGCCATGATCATGCCCATCAGGTTGGCGCCGGTGAACATTTCATGGAACACCAGCCAGTCCAGTTGCAGGTCAGCCACCAGCGCATAGATCAGGCTCACCACCCCCGCCAGCCAGCTGCCGATGCAGGCGGGTATGAAACGCAGACCCAGGGAGGTGTAGGCGATGATCACCACATACAGAGTGCCAATCTGGGCGATGTCCTTGATGATGGCGTTGTCGAGATAATAGGGGCCGATGATGGTCATGGTGATGCCACCACAGGCGCAGAGGGCGGCATAGTATTGGTGCCAGGGATCGAGCCGGGAAATGAACGCACAGCCACCCCCGACCACCACGAAAACGCCCACCGTCAGATGCAGGTAAGGCCAAATGCCCAGGGTGTCGTTGGGGATCAGGGCGAAGATGCCGATCCCCAGCAGCGCATAGATGGCGAACACATAGGCGATGTTGCGGCGCAGGGTCAGAATGGCCTGGGTCAGGTGTTGCTGTTGATACGCCTGTTCCAGCTCAGCGGGAAAGTGCAGCTTGGGGAATCCGCTGTGTAAAACGGCCTGAATTTGCTGCAGGGTCTGGTTGGGCAAGGCGTCGCTCCCGGCTTTTTTGATGCGCTTACCCTAACCTTAGCACTCTATGGGCAGCATGGCAGCCGGGAGCCTGGGGGAATCAGGCCACCTGCACTGCCTGCTCTGCCAGCGCGTTGTTGACCGCAGCCACGATGGCGTTCATGGACGCCAGCAGGCTGTCCTCGTGGATGGCGGCACCCTGATAGCGGCCGCCCAGGCAATGTACCTGCACAGCGGCGGCGGCCTGGCTCTCGGTGGAGTGCTGCAGGCTGTGCTCTTCATAGTCCAGCACATCCAGGTTCAGGCCGAAGTGCTGATTCAAACCGTTGCAAAAGGCAGACAGGGCGCCATTGCCGATGGCGTCGACACTGATCAGCTCACCCTTGTACTCCACCACAAAGTTGATCTGTTCGTTCTCAATATGCTCCAGACGATAGGATTTCACCGCCATGGGGCTTTGCACCATAAAGTGCTGCTGGAACAACGTCCAGATTCGTTGCGAGGGGATCTCTCCGGCGCTCTGCTCCGCGTCCCCCTGCACCACTCGGCTCAAGGCAATCTGCATCCAGCGGGGCAGCACGATGCCGTGATCTTTTTCCAGCACAAAGGCCACGCCGCCTTTGCCGGACTGACTGTTGATGCGCACCACCGCCTCGTAACTGCGGCCCAGGTCCGCCGGGTCGATAGGCAAGTAGGCAACATCCCACAAATCCTGTGGTTGGCGCTGGGTCAGGCACTTGCGGATGGCATCCTGATGGCTGCCGGAAAAGGCCGTGTAAACCAGGTCCCCGGCGTAAGGGTGACGGGGATGCAGTTGAATCTTGGTGACGTCCTGTACCACGGAGATGATCTCATCCATGCCGGACAAATCCAGCTCGGGGTCCACGCCGCGGCTGTATAAATTCATGGCCATGGTGACGATGTCCATGTTGCCGGTGCGCTCGCCGTTACCCAATAAGGTGCCTTCCACCCGGTCGGCGCCGGCCATCACGCCCAGTTCGGCGGCGGCCACACCACAGCCCCGGTCATTATGGGTGTGCAGTGACACGATGACGTTTTCGCGCTGGCTCACATGGCGGCAGAAATGCTCGATCTGGTCCGCATACACATTGGGGGTGGTCATCTCCACGGTGGCGGGCAGGTTGATGATGACTTTGTTGTCCGCGCTGGGTTGCCATACGTCGATCACAGCATTGCAGATCTCGACTGCGAAATCCGGTTCGGTGCCGCTGTAGCTCTCCGGTGAATACTGAAACTGCCATTGGGTATCCGGGTGCTGCTCCGCTGCGGACTTGATCAGGCGGGCGCCCTGCACGGCGATGTCCAGGATGCCGGCTTTATCCAAACCGAATACCTGTTTGCGCTGCACGGGGGAGGTGGAATTGTACAGATGCACAATGGCTTTTTTGGCCCCCTGCAAGGCTTCGAAGGAGCGCTGGATCAATTCCGGACGGGACTGGGTGAGCACCTGGATGGCCACATCGTCCGGCACCATGCCGTCCTCGATGATGGCCCGCACAAAGTCGAAATCCGGTTGCGACGCCGCCGGGAAGCCCACCTCGATCTGCTTGAAGCCCACCTTTACCAACAGGGCAAACAGGCGTTTTTTCTCTTCCACCGTCATGGGCTCGATCAGCGCCTGGTTGCCGTCCCGCAGGTCCACGCTGCACCAGGCGGGGGCCTGGCTGATGACCTGGTTGGGCCAGGTGCGGTCGGTCAACTGGATGGGCAAATAGGGCATGTATTTGCGATGGTCGAAGGACATGGTGGAACTCCGTCAAGGTTGTGCCTGGGGATTGCGAATGAAAGAGGTCTGGCCCGGGCCTGGGGTGAATTGCCTTGCCAACATCCTGCCGGGTAAGCAGGGGAACCACTACCGGCTGAGTTGCCTTGTGAGCTTCTCTGGGGTGGTGGATACGGGCGGCGACCTGATGCAACACAGTCTATGGCATCAGGCGGGAAATAAGATTGCGAAAATAGCGTTGTTTTTGGTCTTGAGAAGAATATTATTCCAAATATACTGTTAATATTGAATTATTATTGTTTGTTGGGGAAAAGGTCAGCAATGGACAAGTACGATCAGCGCATATTGGAAGAGATTCAGGCCGATGGCCGCATCAGCAACCAGGATTTGGCGGAACGCATTGGCTTGTCCCCCAGCCCCTGCCTGCGCCGGGTGCGCCAACTGGAGGAGGACGGGCTCATCGATCGCTATGTGGCACTGCTGAATCCGGACAAGCTGGGCCTGAAAATGACCGCCCTGATCCAGATCTCGATGGATAAGCACACGCCGGAGCGTTTTGCCCACTTTGAAGAGCAGGTGGCCGGCTTCCCCGAGGTGCAATCCTGTTATCTGATCACCGGGCAAAGCGCGGATTACCTATTGAAAGTGGTGGTGCGGGATATGGATCACTTCCAGGCTTTCTTGCTGGGCAAGCTCACCCGTATTGAAGGGGTGTCCGGCGTGCATTCCAGTTTTGTGATGCGCAAAGTGGTGGATAAAACCGCCATTCCCATATAGGTATATCTTGCCCATGTAGGTATATTTTGCGGTATGATTCGCCCACTTTACTGACCCGGCTACACTGATCCATCCACAGGAATTTCCATGCATTGCCCATTCTGTAACGCCGATGACACCAAGGTTATTGATTCCCGCCTCGTTGCAGAGGGCAATCAGGTGCGCCGCCGCCGGGAATGCCTGGCCTGTAATGAGCGTTTTACCACCTACGAAAGCGCCGAGCTGTTGATGCCGAAAGTGGTGAAATCCGACGGTACCCGTGAGCCGTTTGACGAAAATAAGCTCAGGAGCGGCATCCAGCGGGCCCTGGAGAAGCGTCCGGTGGCGGTGGAGCAGGTGGAGGCCGCGGTCACCAAGATCTGCCACAAGCTGCGGGCCACTGGGGAGCGGGAGCTGCCGTCACGGGTGATCGGGGAGGAGGTCATGGAGGCCCTTCGGGAGCTGGACCAGGTGGCCTATGTGCGTTTTGCCTCCGTCTACCGGGACTTCCAGGACATCAGCCAGTTCTCGGATGAGATCGCCCGCCTGCAGAAAAACGGCAAAATCAACAGCGTTAAATAGTCCAGTTGCTGTGGTATACTCTGCGGCCGAATTTTCAGGTAGTGGCCCTATTCCATGACCGCAGCGCTCTTTACCCGTACCGATCACCAGCATATGGCCGAGGCAATCCGGCTGGCGTGGCGTGGTCTGTATACCACTCATCCGAATCCACGGGTGGGCTGCGTTGTGGTGAAGGACGGCCGAGTGGTGGGGCGGGGCTGGCATCAGGTCGCCGGTGAGGGCCATGCCGAAGTCAACGCCCTGCGTGAGGCGGGCACTGCGGCCCGCGGCGCGAGCGCCTATGTGTCCCTGGAACCCTGCAGCCATCATGGCAAGACCCCACCCTGTGCCGAAGCTCTGATTCAGGCCGGTGTGGCCCGGGTCGTCAGTGCCATGCAAGATCCCAATCCCCAAGTGTCCGGCCGCGGCCATCAACGGCTGCAGGCGGCCGGCATTCAGACTGCCTGCGGTTTGCTGCAGGATCAGGCAGAACGCATCAATCCCGGATTCAACAAACGCATGCGCACCGGCCTGCCCTGGGTTTGGGTTAAATCCGCCATGAGTGTGGATGGTCGCACGGCCATGGCCAGTGGGGAAAGCCAGTGGATAACAGGAGCCGCCGCCCGTGCTGATGTGCAACGCCTGCGGGCTCGCTGTGAAGCCATTATCACCGGCGTGGACACCGTGATTGCCGACGACGCTGCGTTGACGGTGCGCCCGGAGCTGTGGCCCGAGGCCCTGGCCGGTGACGATAACCTGGCGGGTTGGAGCTGGCCTGTGGGTTTTGCCCCCAAGCAGCCTCTGCGGGTGATCGTGGATTCCCACTTGCGTACTCCGGTTACGGCCAGCATTCTGGCCCAGCCCGGCCACACCCTGATTGCCTGCGCCCGGCCTGATTCTCAGAAAATACAGGCCCTTGAGGCCGCTGGAGCGGAGGTTATGACGCTGCCGGAGGCAGAGGGGCGGGTGGATCTGCAGGCGCTGTTGCAGGCACTGGCCCGGCGCGAAGTGAACGAAGTGCTGGTGGAGGCCGGCGCGGTGCTGGCAGGAGCCTTTGCCCGGCACCGGTTAGTGGATCAGTGGGTCTGTTATATGGCCCCCAAGCTCATGGGCAGCAGCGCCCGGCCGGTGCTGGATTTCAGCATTGAGTCCATGGGTGACGCCCGGGAACTACACTTAACGGACCTGCGCCAGATCGGCCAGGACATTCGTATGACCTATAGCTGGAGACCTTGACATGTTTACGGGGATCATTGAAGCGGTGGGCCGGATTGCCAACATGGAAGCCAAGGGCGGAGATATGCGCCTGCGCATCCAGACCGGCAAGTTGGACCTGGGTGATGTGAAACTGGGGGACAGCATTGCCGTCAACGGTGTGTGCCTGACGGTGATCGATCTGCCCGGGGACGGGTTCTGGGCCGACGTGTCCCTGGAGACCCTGAACCATACCAGCTTCAGCCAGTTGAAGACCGGTTCCCCGGCAAACCTGGAGAAAGCGCTGACTCCCACCACCCGTTTGGGCGGGCATCTGGTGTCCGGTCATGTGGACGGTCTGGGTGAGATTGTGTCCCGTGCCGAAGACGCCCGCTCCATTCATTTCAAGGTGAAAGCACCGGACGAGCTGGCCAAGTACATCGCCCACAAAGGCTCCATCTGTGTGGATGGGATCAGCCTGACGGTGAATGCGGTCAGTGGTGTCATATTCGATTTGAACATCGTGCCCCATACTGTGCAGGAAACCACGGTTGGGCAATGGCAGCCCGGCGTGAAAGTGAACCTGGAAGTGGACGTGATTGCCCGCTATCTGGAACGCATGCTGCTGGGCGACAAAGCGGCGGACCCCAAAGCCGGTGGTGACATCACCATGAGCTTTCTGGCGGAAAACGGTTTTTTAAAGTAAGGCTTGATATATGCAATTGAACACAGTTGAAGAGCTGATTGAAGACATTCGTCACGGCAAGATGGTGATCCTGATGGATGACGAAGACCGTGAAAATGAAGGTGATCTGGTGATGGCCTCCACCATGGTGCGGCCGGAAGACATCAACTTCATGATCAAACATGCCCGCGGCCTGGTGTGCCTCACCATGACCCGCGACCGGTGCCAGCAGTTGAACCTGCCGTTGATGGTGTCCGGCGCCAACGGCTCCCAGTTCGGCACCAACTTCACCCTGTCCATCGAGGCGGCAGAAGGGGTTTCCACCGGCATCTCCGCAGCCGACCGCGCCCGCACCGTGCAGGCGGCGGTGGCACGGGATGCGAAACCCTCCGACATCGTGCAGCCGGGCCATGTGTTCCCCATCATGGCGCAGCCCGGTGGTGTGTTGCGGCGTGCCGGGCACACGGAAGCCGGTTGCGATCTGGCACGTCTGGCAGGGTTGGAGCCGTCTTCTGTGATTGTGGAAATCATCAACGAAGATGGCACCATGGCCCGGCGTCCGGACCTGGAAAAGTTCGCCCAGGAACACGGCCTGAAAATCGGTACCATCGCAGACCTGATTCACTACCGCACCGTCAACGAGCGTACGGTGGAACAGGTGCGACGGGAATCCCTGCCCACGCAATACGGCGATTTTGACCTGGTGTTGTTCAGGGACCTGATCGATGGCCAGAAGCATGTGGCGCTGGTGAAAGGGGATGTGAGCAAAGTGGATGCGCCCTTTGTGCGGGTGCACGTGGCCGACCCGCTGCGGGATCTGATGATGGCCGTAAAGGAAAAGTCCAGTGGCTGGAACCTGTCCAAATCCCTCAGCTTTTTGGGTGCGCATTCTGAACCGGGTGTGGTGCTGCTGTTGGGGGATTCCTTTGAAAGCCACAACATCGAAGACCTGGTGGACGGTTTCTTCTCCGGTCGCAGCCCGGCCCGCCCCACCACCGGCGATGGCACCGGCATTTATCGCACCATCGGTACCGGTTCGCAGATTCTGCGGGATCTTGGGCTGAGCAAAATGCGCCTGTTGAGCTCGCCCATGCGGTTCAACGCCCTGTCCGGGTTTGATCTGGAAATTGTGGAGTACGTCGAAAGCGACGTAACCCAGTAACGTGTTTTTAATTACGAAATTGATTGGGAAAAGGTAACAACATGACAAACGTAACCGTAGTGGAAGGTGATTTTCGCGCAACCGATGCCAAGTTCTCCATCGTGGTGGCCCGCTTCAACAGTTTTGTGGTGGAAAGCCTGTTAACCGGCGCCATCGATGCCCTGGTGCGTCACGGCGTGGCAGAAAAGAACATCGAAGTGATCCGTGTGCCCGGCGCGTTCGAGCTGCCTTTGGCGGTGAAGCAGGTGGCCCATAAGCGCAAGCCCGATGCCATCGTGGCCCTGGGTGCGGTGATCCGCGGTGGTACGCCGCATTTTGATTACGTGGCCGGTGAATGCACCAAGGGTGTGGCCAGTGTGATGCTGGACACCGATGTGCCCATCTCCTTCGGGGTATTGACCACCGACACCATTGAGCAGGCCATCGAGCGTTCCGGTACCAAGGCCGGCAACAAGGGTGCCGAGGCGGCCATTGGCGCCCTGGAAATGGTCAGCCTGCTTCGCAATCTTTAACTGAGGTCTGTGGCAGTCGATGAACACCGCTTCGCAAAAACCTTCTCCGTCCGCGCGTCGCAAGGCGCGCCGGTTCACCGTGCAGGCTCTGTATCAGTGGCAGATGACCGGCACCAACCTGGGGGAAATTGAAACCCAGTTCCGCGTGGACAATGACATGCGCAAAACCGATGTGGCTTACTTCCACGAGTTGCTGCATGAGATTCCCAAATGCATCAACGAACTGGATGGCCATTTCAAACCCTATCTGGATCGTGAGATCAAGGACCTGGACCGGGTGGAGTTGGCCATACTGCGCATCGGCACCTACGAACTCAGTAAGCGGGTGGACGTGCCGTACAAAGTGGCCATCAACGAAGGCATTGAGCTGGCCAAATACTTTGGTGCCACTGAGAGCCACAAATACGTAAACGGCATTCTGGATAAAGTGGCGCAAAAGCTGCGTGTGCTGGAATTGAAAGCCAACGACAAACCCGCCGACTAAGCAGTATGAACGAGTTTGCCCTCATTGACGCCTACTTCAAACGCCTCAGCGACCACGCCGGGGCGTTGTTGTCTGCGTCCCATCCTGAGCTGATGCCGGCCCTGGGGATTGGTGATGATTGTGCGCTGCTCAATGTACCTGCCGGCATGCAGCTGGCGGTGTCCTCCGATACGCTGGTGGCGGGCGTGCACTTTCCGGCGTCCGCCAGTGCCTATGATATCGGTTACAAATCCCTGGCGGTGAACCTGAGTGATCTGGCGGCCATGGGGGCGCAACCGGCCTGGTTTTCCCTGTGTCTCACCTTGCCGGACGGCGACGGGCAATGGATCGAATCCTTCTGCGATGGCATGGCCGCTGTCATGGAGCCGAGCCCCATTGTGTTGGTGGGCGGTGATACCACGCGGGGCCCGCTGAGCATCAGCATTCAGGTGATGGGGCTGGTGCCGCAGGGCAAAGCCATGACTCGCAGCGGTGCCCAGGTGGGGGATACGGTGTATGTGTCCGGCTGTGTGGGTGAGGCGGGGTTGGGATTGCGCCTGGCGCAGAACGAGCAGGATGAGCTGTGGTCACAGCCTCTGGATCATCCGCATTTGTTGTCACGCCTGCATCGCCCCGAGCCGCGGGTTGTGTTGGGTTGGGCTATTAAAACCGTTGCCCATGCTTGCATCGATGTGTCCGATGGTTTACTGGCGGATTTGCATCACCTGGTGCAGGCCAGCGGGGTTGGCGCGCAACTGGATTTGAATGCCATTCCCAGCGCGCAAGGAATGGATCTCATGGCGGCCGTGGGGGCGGGGGACGATTATGAACTGTGTTTCACCGCGGCGCCCGCTGATCATGATCAAGTGATTGCCATGGGCCATGTGTTGGCGTTACCCATTACCGCCATTGGCACCATCACCGAAACAACCGGCATTGTCGACTTGCAGGGTCAGCCCGTGGTGGCAGCCGGTTATCAGCATTTTTGATTATTGATAAACGATTTATGAATTCTGTTCCCCGCACGGCGTTTTCCAATCCCATTCATTTTCTGGCCATCGGCCTGGGCAGCGGTGCTGCGCCCAAAGCGCCGGGCACCTTCGGCACACTGGCGGCCGTGGTGCTGTATGTGCCGCTGGCGTTGCTCAGTGTGGAGTGGTATGGCGGGGTGGTGGTGCTGGCCGCGCTGGTGGGCATTTATTTGTGTGATAAAACCTCGAAGGACTGGGGAGTGCATGATCACGGTGCCATCGTTTGGGATGAGTTTGTCGGCTACTGGATTACCATGTTCATGATCCCCGTCACCTGGTACTGGGCGCTGTTGGGGTTTGCACTGTTCCGTCTGTTCGATATCTGGAAACCCTGGCCGGTGCGCTACTTTGATCAGCACGTGCACGGTGGCTTGGGCATTATGCTGGATGACATCGTCGCCGGGGTCATGGCCTGGATGGTGTTGTTCTGCGTCGTACGTTACCTTCCTCACTACCTTCCACACTATCCTCTGTAAAATCCGATTGGCCGTTTTCGCCATTGCCCCTGTCCGCAGGCTGTCTTATTTATTAAAACTCATTGCCAAGGGAGAAACAGAATGAGTGTCATCAGCAGCCAACAACAAGACCGTGTACAGGTCATTCAATGGGATGACGGCAAGGCCAATGCCGTGTCGCAGCCATTGCTGGACGAACTGCACGAGGCCTTGGATCAGGCGCAACAGGATAAAAAAGCCGTGGTGTTGGTGGGGCGGCCCGGCCGTTTTTCTGCCGGTTTTGATTTGAACGTCATGGGGCAGGGCGGCGATGCCATGGCCCGGCTGGTGGTGGGCGGTGCCAAGTTGGCCAGCCGACTGCTGGCATTCCCCATGCCGGTAGTGGTGGCCTGCAGTGGGCATGCACTGGCCATGGGCGGGCTGTTGTTGTTGTCGGCGGATCATCGTGTGGGTGTGTCCGGTGAGTTCAAGATTGGATTGAACGAGGTGGCCATCGGTTTGACCATGCCCTGGTTCGGTGTGGAACTGGCCCGGGGCAGACTGCATCCGGCCCATTTCAATCGCGCCGTGAATAACGCCGAGATGTATACGCCGGACACGTCCGTTGCCGCAGGTTTTCTGGATCAGGTGGTGGCGGCAGAGCATCTGCTGAACACTGCAGTGGTCAAGGCGGAAGCCCTGATGCAGTTGAATATGGAGGCCCATCACGGCACCAAGCTGCGGGTGCGGGAAGACCTGTTGGGCGCGCTGCAAACGGCCATCAGCAAAGACTTTGGAGCCGCCGCCCTGGAGTGGTAAACGTCGGGCTGCGCATGGAGTCAGTCCAGCGCGGCCTGCAGGAATTGGCGATAGGCCTGGTTCACCTGGTCCGGTGCTTCCCATTGTGGGTAGTGACCAATGTTGGCCAGGGACAGGATCATTAATGGTGGTCCCACCACCTCTTTGTAGCGGGCCACCATGTGCGCGCCGGATATTGGGTCCACTGCGCCATTGATCAGGCCAATGGGAATGCGGCTGTCGGCCAGGGCTTGTACCCAGCGGGCCCGGTGCTGACGTCGTTGCTTCATATAGTCGATCAGTTTGTGCAGGGTGCGGCGACCGTTGTTGAAATTGATCAGTTCCCAATAGCCCTCAATCAACTCAGCGTCCGGTTGCGTCTCCGGTCCAAAAATCCGCTTCATGGTGTTGTGGATCGATTGCTTGCCCATGTGTCGCGTAAGGAAGGGTCCCAGCGGTCCGGCCAACCATTTCTGGATCAGGCGCGCGCGGTGGGTTTCCGGAAACAATCCCCCATTCAACAGGCAGACCGATAACCACTGGGGGTGTTCCCGTTCATTCTGCCGGGCCAGTAATTCCTGGGCCACCGTATCGCCGTAGTCGTGGGACAGCACATGAAACTGTGTCAACCCCAGTTGCTGCACCAGCGCTTCCACAATATCCGCCTGTTCCTGAATTCGATAGTGATAGGGGTAGGGCTTGTCGGAAAATCCGAAGCCGAGGAAATCCAGGGCAATCAGGCGGAAATCCTCGGTCAGCAATGGCCATAGCCGCTCCCAGTCCCAGCTTGAAGTGGGGTAGCCGTGCAGCAACAGGATGCAGGGTTTATCCGGAGTGGGGTGCTTGCCGACATCGGCAGAGTCCAGTACGAAGAGGGAGTGCCCGTTCAGGCGCAGGCTTTTGCCCATGGATTTCCACTGCCGGGGCGAGTGATTCATAGCGAATCCTTGCGTGTTGTTTGGATGCAGTAAACAAGTGCAGTAAACATGGGGAGTGGTCGGATTGTCAAATACGGGCGCCGGACTCTCGCTGCGCTTGTTGGCTGGCGACAGTCCGGCACCGGTGATGGGCTAGCTCTTCTGGCCGCGGCGGGCCTCAATGCGGGTGACGAAATCCTGCATGATCTGCTCATAGAGCTGGTTACCCAGGAACAGATCTTCCACGCCGTGATCGATACTGGGATTGTCGTTCACTTCGATCACCAGGGCCCGGTCGCCGGACTGCTTGATGTCCACACCGTACAATCCGTTGCCGATCAATTTGGTGGCTTTCAGGGCTGCGTCCAATACCGCTTTGGGGGCTTCATAGGTGGGCATGGTGTCGAAGCCGCCACTGGTGAAGCGCCCGCCTTTGCCGGAATGGTTATAGATCTGCCAGTGATCCTTGGCCATGTAATAGCGGCAGGCGTACAGGGGCTTGTTGTTGATGACGCCGATGCGCCAGTCAAAATCCGTATAGAGAAATTCCTGGGCCAGCACCAGGGCGGATTTCTTGAACAGGGCCTGGATCTTGGCGTCGAATTCCTCCGGTGTGCTGACCTTGAACACGCCTTGGGAAAAGGCGCCATCGGGAATCTTCAGCACGATGGGGAAACCAATGCTCTCCATGGCCGTTTGCAACGCGCCTTTGTCCTGCTTGCTGAGGATAAATGTTTTGGGGGACGGTACCTTGTTGAGGTTGAACAGATCCGTCAGGTACACCTTGTTGCAGCAGCGCAGGATGGACATGGGATCATCAATGACCACCATGCCCTCGGATTCCGCTTTTTTTGCAAAGCGAAAGGTGTGGTGGTCAATGGCGGTGGTTTCGCGGATAAAGAGCGCGTCGTATTCCGCCAGGCGCACATAATCCTTGCGGTCGATGATGTCCACATCCACGCCCAGTTTGTTGCCGGCCTTGATGAAGCGCTTGATGGCACCGGCATCACTGGGGGGTAACTTCTCATCCTTGTTGGTGAGAATGGCCAGGTCATAGCGGTACTGCTTGCGCGCTTTGGGCGAACGCCAGATTTTATGGCTGAATCGATCCAGCGCATTGGCGAACTCAGTCTGCTGTTCGTCGGTTTTCAGGTTGTGGGGCGACAGCGCCTGCAACTCGGTGATCTGCCAGCGTTCGTCAAAGCGCAGGCTCACCTGCAGAATCGGGCAGGGGAGTTTTTCAAACAGATCCTTGGCCAGGTTCTTGAATTCCATCTCCGCGGTGGAGCCGAAATAGGTGATGAACGTGATCTCCTTTTCCGGATCGGAACCCTGCAGTTCGCGGTCTTTCAGTTCGGTCAGATCATCCAGGTGCAGGGTGTACAGCGACTTCTGGTTGAGATCATTGATGACCCGCAGTGACGGCATGATATGGTGATCCCGCGCCTCACCCAGCAGGGAGCAGTAATACCCCTTGGACAGGTATTTATAGCTGCGACACAGGTTGATCACCCGGGTGCGGGTTTTCTTTTTGTCTTCCTGGAGGCTGAGGTAATCATCAAAGGTGATAACGTCTTCGGCGGGAAAATAGGGTGCCCAATCTTTCAGGGAGTCGACCACTACGAGAAGTTGTGACATGGTTTCCTGTTGGTATCTGTGTTGTTGGCTGTATTGGTATCCGTGTTGGCGTCCGAGTTGGTAGCTACGAATAAATGAATGTGTGGGGCGTGGCGGACTGTCTGCGCCTGCCCCATGCGGGAAATATTGGATTCAACCACCCGGAATTACAAGTACCTGGACGACTATTTTTGAAGTGGCTGCTGGTAAAAAATCAGGCCCAGGGTTACGCTGTGTTTTCGTACAGATTCGAGAGGCTGTCATGCTGTCGCCATTGTTGTCCCAGCGGGAATTATCCGTATTTTCAAACTCCTACGCTGAAGCTGAGCAGGCTTTTCTGGGTGCGGTGTCGGCCTTGGGATCGCCGGCGGAAGTGACCACTTTGCCCTATGACGGCCGCGGACCGGCCGGTGAATCCTTAGCCAGTCAGCAGGTGTGGATCGGGGCGGCGGACGCACCGCGGGTGTTGGTGTTGCTGTCGGCGGTGCACGGCATCGAGGGCTTCTGTGGATCGGCCATTCAGCAGGATCTGGTGAGGCGTCTCTCCAGTGGCCAGCTGTCGGTGCCCCAGGGCATGGCGGTGTTGCTGGTGCACGCGGTGAATCCCTGGGGCTTTGCCTGGTGTCGACGAGTGGACGAGCAGGGCATAGATGTGAACCGCAATTTTGTGGATTTCAGCCAGCCCCTGCCGCATAACGCCGGCTACCGCGAACTGGCCAGCGCCCTGGTGCCGGACACCACGGTGCCGTCGGTGGAACAACTGGCCCAGGGGGAGCACGCGCTGCTGCACTATCTGCAACGGCACGGTCAATATGAATATGAGCTGGCGGTGAGCGGTGGCCAGTATGAATTCGCTGACGGTCTATTCTATGGCGGCCGGGCGCCCTGCCAGGCCCGCCTCAACCTGGAGCGGGTGCTGGCGACACTGGATTGTGCCAACCGGGATGTGGCGGTGGTGGACCTGCACACCGGCCTGGGCCCTTACGGCTATGGCGAGTTGATCTGCGATCACCCGCTGGATTCCGCCGGCTTGCACACCGCGCAGCGCTGGTATGGTGACTCGGTCACCGTGCCGGAAAGCGGGGACTCCTGCTCTGTGCCCAAAACCGGGCTGGTGGATTACGCCTTCCATCGGGAAATGGGCCCCCGCAGTTGCTACGTCACTCTGGAATTTGGCACCTATCCCATGGCCGAACTGTTGCGCTGCCTGCGGGCGGATCATCGTCTGCGCCGCCCTGGCCAGCAGCCGTTCACCCTGCCCGGCAGTGAGGAGGTGCGGCTGCAATTACTGAAACAGTTTTACCCGGCGGAATCCCAGTGGCAGACCTTGGTGCTGCTGCGCGGGCGCCAGGTGATTCAGATGGCGAGCCAGGGGTTGATGCATGGGTGATTCGGGAGTGCACCTGCGGCGGGCCACGTTGCAGGATCTGGATTCGCTGGTGGAGCTGGAGTTGCAATGTTTTGACTCTGACCGGCTGAGCAAACGCAGTTTCAGGCATCAGTTGCAGCAAGATCATAACCTGTTGCTGGTGGCGGAACAGCAGCAAGCCCTGCTGGGCTATGTACTGGTGTTCATGCGGCGGGGTACCAGTCTGGCGCGGCTTTATTCCATCGCGGTGTCGCCCGCGGCGCACGGTATGGGCCTGGGGCGGCGCTTGCTGGAACAGGCAGAAGAGGAAGCGGCGGAGCAGGGGCGTATGTTCATGCGCCTGGAAGTGCGCCGGGACAACGCCGCTGCCATCGGCCTCTACCAGCGCATGGGTTATCGCCAGTTTGGCCTGTATACGGATTATTATGAAGATCACGCCGACGCCCTGCGTTTCCAGAAGCGCATCATTCCCCATGAGCGGGTGGAAGAGCACCTGTCGGAGCCCAATGAGCGGGTGGCCTATTACGAGCAATCCACGGATTTCACCTGCGGGGCGGCATCGTTGATGATGGCGATGAAAGATCTGCGCGAAGACATGGTGTGCGATCAGCGCACCGAGTTGCAGATCTGGCGCGAGGCCACCACCATTTTCATGACTTCCGGCCATGGCGGTTGCGGGCCCCATGGTCTGGCCTATGCCGCCGCCAAACGGGGTTTTCAGGTGGATGTGTTCGTGAATCAGGACGGCCCGCTGTTTATGGAGGGCGTCCGCAACGACAGCAAGAAGCAGGTGCTGGAGCTGGTGCACCACGACTTTCTGGAAAAACTGGCGGAACTGAAGGTGCCCATCCATCAGGAGGTACTGTCCCTGTCCCGGATGAAAGCTTTACTGGATCAGAATGCCATGTTGCTGGTGCTGATCAGCACCTATCGCATGGACCGCAAGAAGGCCCCTCACTGGGTGCTGTTGGTGGATATGGATGAGGACTTTGTCTATATTAATGATCCGGATATCGATGAAAAAGAAGAGGCCACGCAGCTCGACAAGCATTACCTCCCCATTCCCCGGGACAGCTTTGATATGATGTTGCACTTTGGGCAAAACCGGCTGCGTTGTGCCGTGCTGGTTCAGTCAGGCCAACGACATCCTGAACGATAATCAGAACCCTAACAACCACCCTAACAACAACAGCCATAAACGGGGACCGCCACGGGTGAAATTTCCCTTTCCCATCATTGACCCCCATATCCACCAGTGGGATCTGCTCAATACCCCGCGCATTCTGAGCTGGCCCAAGCGTCTGCTGGGCTGGAACCGCAAGCTTTATGACACCGCCATCCGCTTTGGTGCCAGTGAAACCGACCGCCGTTATGTGGGGCGGGCGGACTACGTGGCCCATGACTACCTGCCCCACGATTATGGCCAGGATGCGGCCCAGCTGCCCATCAAGCAGGTGGTGCATGTGGAGGCCGAGTGGCGGGATCGGGAAGGGCAAGGCCTGGTGGGCGAGACCCGCTGGCTCGAAGGCTTGTTCCGCAACAGCCCGGTGGCGCTGGGCGGAATCGTGGGCCATGTGGAGCTGCAACGCCCCGATGCCGGCGCCGTGATCACAGCCCATCGGCAGGCCAGTCCGCGCTTTGTGGGGGTGCGCCAGATGCTGGCGTTTGACCTCGACCCCGGGATCATGCGCTTCTGTCCGCGCCCCTACCTGTCCCGGGATGCCCATTGGCGTGCCGGTCTGGCCCTGCTGGAGCAACACAACCTCAGCTTTGATGCCTGGTTTTTCCACCACCAGCTGGATGAGTTGGTGGTGCTGGCGCGCCAGTTTCCCGGCCTTACCTTTGTCTTGGATCACATGGGAACCCCCATCGGGGTGGGCGGCCAGTTCGCCTCCTATGGCCGCACCGAGGCGGCGCGGGATGTCACCCTGCGCACCTGGCAGATGCACCTGCAGGAACTGGCGGAGCTGCCCAACGTGATGGTGAAACTGTCGGGCCTGTTCATGCCGGTGGTGGGCTGGGGTTACGAACATCGCACCACACCGCCCACCCTGGATGAGCTGATGCAGGGGGCCGGACCGCTGTTTGAATTTGTGCTGCAGGCCTTTGGCGTGGACCGTTGCATGTTTGCGTCCAATTTCCCCATGGACAAGGTGTCCCTGTCGCTGTCGCAACTCTACGAGTTCTATGCGGCCCTGGTAGCCCATTACCCGGAAGCGGAGCGGCGCAAGCTGTTCCACGACAATGCAGCCCGAATCTACCGTTTGGGTGATCTTTCCTGACATCCATCCTGAGCTGAAATTGCGCTATCATGCTCCCTCCTAACCATTATGAATATTGAAGTTTTGAGGGAATCTATGTCTGTATCACCGGAAACCATGAGCCTGGCGGAAGCCATCACGTCCCGTCGCTCCGTGCGCGGCTATCTGGACAAGGAAGTGCCTCAGGAAACCCTGGAATCCATTTTCACCCTGGCGCAGCGGGCGCCGTCCAACTGCAACATTCAGCCCTGGAAAGTGTACGTGGCCTCCGGTGCGCTGAAGGACCGCATTCGGGATCAGATGGTGGAGAAGGTGATGCAGGGCGTGCCCTTCAATTCCGATTACGAATACCCGGATACCTTCGACGGTGAATACCGCAAGCGTCAGGTGGATTGTGCCATGGAGCTGTACGGCAATATGGGCATTGACCGGGGTGACAAGGCGGGCCGCAACCGGGCCATGCTGCGCAACTTCCAGATGTTCGATGCGCCCCATGTGGTGTTCATCGGCATGGATAAGGTGTTCGGGGCATCGGTGGCCATCGACGTGGGCATGTACATGCAGACCCTGATGCTGTCCATGACCGCCCACGGGGTGGGTTGCTGCCCCCAGGGCACCATGCGCTATTACCCGGACATCGTGCGGGAGGCGTTCGGCATTGGCGATCAGATCAATATCCTGCTGGGCATCAGCTTCGGTTATGAGGATGCCGCGGTGGCCGCCAATAAAACCTGGATTGACCGGGAGCCCATTGATCAAAACGTGCAGTTCCGGCGCTGATATGCAGGCCCTGTACTACTCCCGCTTTGGTGCCGCGGATACCCTCACCCTGGGGGCGCTGCCGATGCCCGAGCCTGCTCCGGGCGAGGTGCTGGTGCGGGTGGCTGCCGCCGGATTGAACCCCATTGATGTGAAGACCCGGGCCGGCAAGGGGTTCGTGGCGGCCCAGCTGGGCACTGCGTTTCGCTTTGTGCCCGGCTATGACCTGGCCGGAGAGGTGGCCAGTCAACACCCGGACTGGCCGGCAGGCACTGCGGTAGTGGGGATGGTGAATTTTCCGTTGCGGGGCGGGGCCTGTGCCGAATACTGCGCAGTGGAGGCCGGGGTGCTGGTGGCAGCCCCCCGGCGCATCCCGCTGGCCGACGCGGCGGGGCTGCCTTTAGCCGGTCTGACCGCCTGGCAGGGTTTGTTCCAGCACGGCGCCCTGACGTCAGGCCAACGGCTGCTGGTGCTGGCCGGTGCCGGCGGAGTGGGCCATCTGGCGGTGCAACTGGGGCGCTGGGCCGGGGCGGAAGTGGCGGCCACGGCGTCCAAGGGCAACCTGGCGTTGCTCGGAGAGCTGGGGGCGCACCATTGCCTGGACTACGGCCAACCTGATGTGCTGGAGGCGGCCGGCCCCTGGGATCTGATCCTGGACCTGATGGGCGGCGATGTGGGCCTGCAGGCCCTGGATTGCCTGGCGCCGGAGGGCCTGCTGTTGACGGTTCCCACCCTGACGGCGGCGACGCTGGAAGCCGCCGGGGCTGCCCGCCAGCGGCGGGTGCGGGGCTACACGGTGCAACCCGACGCGGCGCAACTGGAGCAACTGGTGGCGCTGGTGGACCGCGGGGATGTGACGTTGCACATCAGCCAACGCTTTCCGCTGGCACAGGGGGCGGAGGCCCATCGATTGGTGGAAGGGGGGCATGTCCAAGGTAAAGTGATCTTGGAAATGCCCGCCGCCGCCGTATAATGGCAATCCCCCTGCAGTGAGGTTGTCATGCCCGTTTCCGATTTTATTGCCCACCAGATTGATCGCGCCCAACCGGACCAGTCCGCCCAGGTTCACTACCGGGATGACGGCATCGCCCTGGACGATTACGCCAGCCAGCTGCTCAACGAAATCAAACAGGCCTTCAGCACCAAAACCGCCAAGCGCTACGGTCACTTCAATCCGGACCTGGGGGAAAACCCCATTCCGGCCTGGCTGCGGGATTTTCTCAAGCAGCAGATGCCGTTCTCTTCATTGAGCAAGAAGCTCACCGAGCACTTTGTGGTGTTGCTGGAGCAGATGGAGGTGCCGTTTCAGGGTCATCTGCTGTTCTGGCAGGAGAACAATGCCGATGCGGAGTGGTTGTACGTGGCCCATCTGCAGCATCAGGTGGGTCTGGTGATCAACAGTCATCTGGAAATCTCTGAGACGGTGTATGCGGATCTATCCCACATTGGCTTTTGTGCCCGGGTCAACCTGAGCCACTGGTCAGAACAGCTGTCGGAAAAATACCTGACCATCTCCAAGAATCGGGGTGAGCGGGAATTGCTGGGCTTGTTCAACCAATGGATCGGTTTTGCCGATACCGTGAACGTCACCGCGGACACCAACGAGTTCCTCAACATTGTGGAAGCCTATGCCCAAAACCTGCCGGAAGAGGCCAGCAAGGAATACCGGGAAAAGGTGGTGGACTACTGCATCGAACAGGACAAGCAGGGTGAGCCGGTGGTGTACAAAGAGCTTTCCTATTATCTGGATGATGCAGAGCCGGAGCGCTTTCAGCAGTTTGTGCAGGAACAGCAGGAGCAGCCCCGGGAGGAATTGATCCCTGACAAAAACCGCCTGCGCAAGTACGTGCGCTTCAACGGCCGCAGCAAGGAAATGAGCCTGCAGTTTGCCGCCTCCCTGCTGGGTGAGGAAGTGGTGTTTGATGCGGAAAACGAGCGCCTCATCATCAACAGCATTCCCAAATCCCTGCTCGGTCAATTGAAGAAACATCGCAGTTAAGGCCGGGCGTTGAGGCCCGGGCACTTACCTTATTCCTGCCGCGACAGTTCCTGTTCCAGTGCCGACAGATTGGCGTCCTGTAATCGTTCCAACGCCGCGCGGGTGACCTGCAGGGCTTGCCGGGATTGGCCGGCACTGTGCAGCGCCACCGCGTACACATACTGGTAGCGGGCATTGTGGGGCGCCAGGGTGGCGGCCTGTTCCAGGTGGGGCAGGGCGGCCTTGTGCTGCTGTTGCCGGATCAACAACAATCCCAGACTGAAATGCAGGTCCTCGGCGGTGGGAAATGTCTGCAGCGCGGATTCCAGTAACGCTTTGCCCTGCTCATCCTGTTGCATCATTCGATACAGGTCCGCCAGGTTGATGTAGGCGGGAATCCAGGTGTCGTCCAGAGCAATGGCTTCCTGGTAGTGTTGCAGGGCTTGCTGCGGTTGCCCCTGCTTCAATGCAAACAGCCCCAGATTCACCTGGGCCGCGGGGGTGTCGCCGTTGAAGCGTTGCGACGCCAGGTATTCCGCCCCGGCGCTGTCCAGCAGGCGGGCTTCCTTGGGGGCTAATGACGGCGCAGGAATGTCCGCCAGGGCTTCTGCGGCCATCACCCGCACCAGGCGCACCGGGTCCTGCAGTAACGGACTCAGCAAAGACCAGCGCAGCTCCGGTGGCAGGGCGCGCAGGGATTGGGTGGCGGCACTGCGCACCTGTGGATCAGGGTCCTGTAGTGCCTGGGTCAGGGTTTGCAAGCTGTCGGCATCCAGATACGGTTCCAGCAGGCGGGCGGCGGTGGCGCGGACGATGGCGGTTTGGGTCAGGTCCGAGGCCAGCGCCTGCAGGGGCATTTTGGCAGTGGGGGCGTGGGCGCGGGCGGCGGCCAGGGTCTCGGCGAAATCCTGGTAGCCGGGATTGGGTTCGGGATACCAACTCTGAATCTGTTGTGCCGCCCAATGGGCGCTCTGCTCACTGTGGCAGTGATTGCAGGTGTTGGGGGTGCCCAGCTTTTCCGTCAGGTCGGGGCGGGGTATGCGGAAGCTGTGATCGCGGCGCGCATCCACCACCATAAAGTTCTTCACCGGCATATGGCAGTCCACACAGCGCGGGGCGTTACTGGCCTGGTGGTGATGGTGCTCCGGTTGCCCATAGCCCGACTCGTGGCATTGCTGGCAAACGCCATCGCCGGGGGCCTTGAGGTCCAGGGAATGGGGGTTGTGGCAATCGCTGCAGGTCACCCCGGCCTGGTACATCTTGCTTTGCAGGAAGGAGCCGTAAACGTAGACCTCATCGTTCACCTGACCGTCGCTGTGATAGAGTCCAGCATCCAGCGTTGCGGGCAGAAAACTCTCCAGCAACGGCTGCCCCTGGCGGTTATCCTCAAACAGTTGCGCCCGGCGGGCGTGGCAGGCGGCACAGACCTGAATCTCGGTGCGTGCCTGGGCCGGTTGACTGCGTTGGGGTTGTCCGGATTCGGGGTTGATCTGCCAGTGCACGTTGTGGCGTTCGCGAAAACGATGGGTCAGGCCCTGCGGCTGGTTGAACCGGTACTGATTGCGCTGTTGCTGGTCAGCCCACAGCAGGTGGTTGGAGCCGGGCCCATGACAGGCTTCGCAGGCCACATCGATGTCTGACCAGGTGGTGTTGTAGGTGCGGGTGTCTCCATCGTATTGCTTGTTCAGGTTGGTGGAGTGGCATTCCGCGCACATGAAATTCCAGTTCTGACTCTGGTTGGTCCAATGCAGATAATGTTGGCTGTCGACGGCTTCCTCCGGATACAGGTGAAACCAGCGTTGGCCCCCTTCTGCTTTGGGGCGGGCATCCCAGGCTACGCCAAAGGCCTGTAATTTCCCCTGGGGCAGGGCAATCAGGTACTGCTGCAGAGGATAAACGCCGAATACGTAGGCCACGGGATATTGCTGTGGTTTGCCCTGTGGACCATCGGTGGTGATGAGGAACGTGTCACCCTGGCGGGAGAATTCCGTGGTCATGCCGTTGTAATCAAAACGGGCGTTGTTGAAGTCGCCAAGCACGGTGTCTGCGTGCACGGGTTGCATGGCCAGGTCGTGATGGGAGTTGCGCCAGTCCTGATAGGCGTCGTCATGACAACCCTGGCAGTGATCGGCCCCAACATAATGAGCCTGGGGCGCTGCCTGGGGAGTGGTTGTGGCTGGCGTGGGCGTAGGGCCAGGTTGTTCTGATGAATCGCAGGCGCACAAGCCGATGGCGAGCAATAACAGCGCAAGCATGTAGCGGTGAAAGGGCGGGTGGTTGTTCCCCTTTTTATATCCCTTTTGATGCTTGCTGGTATGCCTGTTGATATGCCCGCTGTTATGACAAGGATAACCCATGGATGACCTGATCCCTCAGTGTAGCTGGCCGCTGTGGTGGCGGATTTTGAGGGGTATGATGCTGCCGGCCCCGGGCCGGCGTCAAATGAATAAACGGATTACTTGTTCTGTAGCATGGTTTTCCAGCGGAATGGAATCAGCAGTTGTTTCCAATAATTGTTCATGGGATAGCACTCTTCATCGCTGATGCCCAGTTCCTGGGGTTCCCCCTGTGGGCGGTAATAATGGGTGCCGAACAGCACGTCATAGATGATCAGGACGGCGCCGTAATTGTGGTTGCCTTCACTGATGTTTTTGGAATGATGCCAGCGATGCAGTTCGTTGGTGTTGAAAACGTAATTCAGCCAGCCGTAACGCAGTTTGATGTTGCAATGCTGGATGGAGCCACCGATGGCCAGCAGCACACTGTTGAGGATCAGGGCCTCCTGGCTGGCACCGAGCAGGTAGCAGGGCACCACGCCCAACAGAAAGGTACACAGGTGATAGAGCGGGTGGATGCGGAACCCGTTGAGCAGATGCATGCGCTTGACGCTGTGGTGCACGGAATGCAATGGCCACCACTTGGGGTGCTCGTGGCCCAGACGGTGGAACCAGTATTTGGCGAATTCGATGATCAGCAACACCAGAATGGTCTCGGCCCAAAGCGGGGTGCTGGCGGGAATCAGGCGGTAATCCTGGGGCAGGTCCAGCGCCAGGAACAGGTACAGGGCGAGCAGCGGGCCCAGTCGCTTCAGAGCTGCCTCCAGTAACACGCCCACCAGAAGGATGGAACTGAAATCCGGACCCAGATCGCCCCGGGCTTGATTCCACTGCGGATTGAGTGGGTGTACGCGCTCAAACAACAGGGTGATCAGCAACACTGACAGGGAGATGATGAGGGTGGCGGTCTCCACCTGGTCGGTATGCAGGTACTGTACTGTGGCATACAGTGCTCCGATTGCCAGCGCAGGAAAGTACAGCCATTCCAAGGCGCTGGTGAGCAACGTGCGGACGCTGGTTGGGGGCAGGGTGTTGATGTTATCCATGTGCAGTCTCCGTGGGCGCACGCTGCTCCGACGGATCAAATCGAAGCAACATTGCGGGAATGAATAGCAGATCCACCACCAGCGCGATGACGATGGTGACGGTGGTGAGGATGGCCGTGTTGGCGGTGATGTTCATGGCGGAAAACCCCAGCATGGCGAAGCCGGCAACCAGAATCAGCGAGGTGATCACAATGGCGGGGCCCACCCGGGCAAACGCAAAACGCACGGCCGCCTCGCTGTCCAGCGCCAGCACCTGACGGGCGTGACGGTATTTACCGAGGAAGTGGATGGTGTCGTCCACCACGATCCCGAATGCGATGCCCAGGGTGACGCTGAGCCCCACGTCAATATTGCCGTTGAGCAAGCCCCAAACGCTGAACGCCAGTGCCACCGGCACCACATTGCAGACGAGGCTGATCAGCCCGAGTTGGGTGGAACGGAACAGGCGGGCCAGCACCAGCCCCATCACGAACAGGGAACCGATCAGGCCCAGCAGGATGCCCTTCATGCTACGCTCGCCGATATGGGCGAACATCAGAGGCGCACTGGCCGATACCACCTGATCGGCCACCGCGGTATGCTGCTGGAGCCAGGCCTGCGCCCGTTGATCCAGCTCGATGTGGTAATCGCCGGCGGTATTGTCCATGGTGACGCGCACCCGGGACTCTCCCTCCTGATGAGAAAGCAGCGTGCTGAGGTCACCACCAAAGGGCAGGGACATTTCGTACAGCAGCAACAATTGGGCGATGGTGTCCTGCTGCTGGGGCAGGCGATAGAAGGCGGAATCATCGCTGTTCCAGGACTGGTACAGGCGTTTGATGATGTCCGCCATGGAATCCACGTGCACCACATGAGGTTGTTGCGCCAGCCATTGGCTGAAGTCGTCCAGGCGTTGCAGATAGCTGGGGCTGGTGAGGGTTTCCCCCGTTTCTACCGGAATGGAATAATTCAGCGCCCCCAGACCGGTGATGTGACTGTTCACAAACTCCATGTGCTGGCGCATGGTTTGCTGACTGCCGAAATATTTCACCGGGTCATCGTTGATGCGATTCAGTGGCAGGCACAGCAGCCCGGCCACGATCACCACCACGCCCCCGAAAAATAGCGGCTTTTGATGGCGTACCACCCAGTCTGCCCAGGCCGACATGGGCGCAACTGTGGTGGTCTCAGTTAATCGCTTTATTTTGTGGGGCAGCAGCATCACCAGGGCCGGCAACAACAGCATGGCATAGAGCCAGGCGGCCATAACCCCGGCGCAGACGATATAGCCCAGGGCCTGATAGGGTGGTGAATCGTTGAAGTGCAGGGTGAGGAAGCCTGCCGCGGTGAACAGGGAGGTGAGCAGAACAGGTATAGCGTTTTGTTGCAAACTGGCGTGCAGCGCGTCGGCCTTGGGCTGGCCCTGTTGGCGCAGGCGCCGATAGCGGGTCAGGATATGCACGCTGTCGGCGATGGCCAGGGTCAGGATCATGATGGGGGCCACAGTGACGGCGGCGTTGATTTTCATGCCGGTCCAACCCAGGGCGCCCATGCCGGTGGCAATGGCGCACAGGGCGGTGAGCAGGGTGAACACAACAAAGGCTGCGCTGCGAAAGATCACGCCCAGCAACAACAGCATCACCATAAAGAAGGCCGGCCAGACGAAGTTCATGTCGCCGGCGGTGGATTCCGGAAAGGCCTGGTCCACCACGATCTGGCCGGACAGGTAGGTTTTGAATTGGGGATGCTCCTGCTCAAAGCGTTGCACCAGCTCGCGAATGAAGAACACCACTTTGGGGGTTTCCACGGCACGGTCGATGCCCGGCAGTTGGATCAGGATGCGCATGCCGGCCACCGTGCTGTCTGCTGCAATCAGGGCATTGAGGGTGGCAGGCTCAGCCAGGGCGAATTGTTTACGCGTTTGCAAATCCGCCGGGCTCAGACCCTGCTCCGGATCGAACAGGTCCTCCACCAGAAATTCTTCTGCATTGGCCCGGGAATAGGGAAAGTTGGTCAGTGAATCCACCCGCAGGGAATAGGGCGTGGCCCAGGCCGCATCGGTCAGTGACGCCAGGGCCTGAAGGTTCGTTACGGTGAACAGGTCAGTGCCGTCGCGGGTGGCAATGGCCACAAACACAAACTCTTCTGATCCATAGGTGGATTGCAGGGTTTCGTAGGCCCGCAGTTGCGGATTGTCGGCGCTGAAAAAGAAACGGAAATCCAGCGTGTTGTGAAATTGTGTGGTGCCGATGCCGCAGGCTGCGGTCAGAAGCAGGCACAGGCACAGGGCAATCCAGGGGTGGCGCACCGGGAAGGCGGTGCAGTGATTCACGGGACTCATATCGCGGCTATCCATTCAGGTCTTATCCATTCAAACCCTATCCATTCAGGCTCCATTCCTCCTGCAAGCGTCCATGACCACTGGATCGAATTCGCGACACTGGCGTGCACCAGGTTGAGCAGATAAAACGACACGATAAAGGGTACGGAATATTGCCTGGGATTAAAGCGTTGGGTTTGCCGGGTGAGGAACAGCCTCACACTGAGCCCGATCCAGATCAGGCCCAGCAGCGGCAACCAACCGGTGATGGCGGCGGCGCCATGAAGATGCCATGGTCGGTTCAACAGGATGATGCCCGCAATGGCCAGCACGCCGCACAGGCTGCCCAGCAGCAGCGCCTGACGGCAGCCGATTTCATTGGAGTACAGCTTTTCGCCCGGGTCCGCCAGGGGCTCCCACATGCTCTTGCGGATGATTTCGAAGTGCAGGAACGCCAGGATATAGCACAGGATAATGGGCAACAGGCACACCACAACGTCCACCTGTTGGGTGTACCGAATCTGCAACAGGGTGTACACGCTGAGGGCAATGCTGACCGGATAGGTCAACAGCAGATTGAAGAACAGGCTGCGCTCCATCAACGGAAGGGCTTTTTCCAACAGCATCAACAGCAGGCCGTAGCCGATGTTCAGCACCACAAACAGCGCCAGTGGCCAGGCGATCAGTCCGTTGGCCAGGGCGATGAGCAGGGTACCCATTACCACATAGTGGCGGATGTCCGCCAGCGAGACCACGCCGGACACCAACGGACGCTCCGGATTGTATTGGCGGTCGTATTCCAGATCCTTCACTTCATCAATGGCTCGTAACACGAACAGCACACCGAAAAAACTGCCGGCCGAAATCAGGGTGGAGATGTTCCAATGCCAGGTGGTCGCCGGGCTGTTGAGAACGAACAGGCCCTGAATCGACAGAAACCACAGGGCGGCAAACAGAAAATGCTGCCTGGGCTCGTAGATAATATTGGCAAAGGCCACGAGCCGTTGCCAAAAACTGTGTTGTTGCCCATCGTTGTACAGTTGCGGTTGCTTCATGCGGCGGCGCCTTTGGCTGTGTTATCCGCGCCGGGCTGCGCCAGAATGGTCACCACGCCGGAGGAGCCGTCCAACTCGATCAGGGCGCCATCGGGAATCCGTTGGGTGGCATTGGGCAGTGCCACAATGGTGGGAATGCCGAACTTGCGCCCGGTGATGGCGGTGTGGGACAGCATGCTGCCCCGTTCCACCACCATGCCTTTCGAGGCCAGCATCAGGAACAGCCAACCGGGATCGGTTTCCCGGGCAATCAGGATCATGTTGTCGCCCGTGGTGTCCACGGTGTTGGGGTCGTGCACCACTCGCGCGATGCCCTGCACTTTGCCAGCGGAGGAGCCCAGTCCCTGCAACGTATCACCATCCGGGGCAATGGCTTGCGGCGGGCACAGGTCGTTATCCCGCACCGCCCCCAGGGTGGTGATCTGTTCCGCCGGTTCTGCGCCATCAAACTGCTCGTATTCAGCACGACGCAGATCCGCCAGTGCCTGCAGGTTTTCGGTTACCCCCATGCCGTTGATGTAACCGAAGATCTCATCCTGGGTCAGATGCACGATGTCATTGGCATCCCGCAGGATGCCCCGTTGCACGAAATACTCCGCCAGCGCCTTGAAAATCTGCTTGCTGAAGCCGAACAGCTCACTGCGGCAGTAACGGGAGTTCTCCCGGTGGCGAATCAAGCGACGCAGGCGGGGTAGGATCACACGGTTCAGTAATGTCAGTTTCCAGGGCTGATCCTGCAGCAGAGTCTGCAGTGTTTGATCGGCGCTGGCCCGCACCGCCTGCTCGTGTTGGCGGTAGCTGGCCACCGTAACGTCCTGGTTGGCGTACTGGCGAATCATCTTTAATAACACCCAGGGCGTATCCCGCAGGCTGGGTTGCTCCACTTTCAACTCCTGCAGGCCACGGTCACCGTATATGTGCAGATGCCGGCGCACGGCCTGGGTGAAGGCTGGATTCAATTCATTGCGGTCCAGCGCCTGCCACAGTGCCTGCTCATCGGCCTGGTTGAAGGTTGCCTGCAGTGTCGCGTCGGCCCGCACCTGTTCTGCCAGGTTCACGGCGGACAAAATGATTTCCACGCTCTGCAGCTGTTCATCACCGCACAGCAGGTCCGACAGCAGTCCGGGCTTGTCCTCATCCAGTCTCCATTTTTTAAACAGGGCTTCGGTCCAGCCATACAAAGGGATCAGATAGGCATCGGTGGTGAGGGTCACGCCCCAATGACGACCCACCTCCGTCCACAGGTCATGGAAGCGCTTCACCAGGGTTAGCGGGTCCGTGCCGGAAAACGACTGCCCACGCAGGGGTGCGATACGTTGTTCCCACCAGCGGTGGTAGTGATACATGGCCCGGTCGTGACCCAGATAATCCGTCAGCGTCAATACCAGGGCTCTACCAAAACGGGCCCACTCCCAGCCTTTCTTCAGCCATGCGGTGAGGGAACGGGGTGGCTGGGTATGAAAGGAGGAACGCAGGCCGATCATGTTTTCCCAGTGGGCGGCAAACAGGGGGAACAATGGACTCAGTTTGTGCAGTTGGTAAAAGTGGGACAGGCAGTAATAGATGCGGCCGTTGAGATAGCCGATCATGTTGTCCAACGGTTGGTAGTGATTCCAGATGGCCTGGTCTGCCACGCCGAGCCGTTTATAAAGATCGCGAAAGATCACCCGATAGAAAAACTTGGCGTGAGTGTAGGTCAGGGTGCTGCTGATGCCGGGATAGCTTTCAGTGACATTGGTATTGCTCCACACCCGTTGGCGCTCAAAATCCAGGGCAATGGGGCGGGTCTGCAGCAGATGAAAGCGACCATCGGCGGTGAAGGTGCCTTCGATGTCCTGGGGTAAACCATAGAGGGATTCCACCCGTTTGCCGATCTCCACCAGTTGCCGGATTTCCTGGTCTGTGATGCAGGGAATCGTTTGCTGATCGTCGGGCACCGGCATGTCCTTCAAACCGAAGCCTGCGTCCTCATCGAATACCAGCTGATGGGTTTTGTCGGCAATGGTGTGTTGAATCGTGGTGGATTTGCCACTGATGAAGTAATGGTCCACTGCGACTTTTTCCTGCACCACGCCTTCACCGATTCCATAACCGGCAATAATAATCTGGTCGGAGGCAGCGGTTTTGGGGTCGGCGGTGAACATCACAAAGGAGCGTTCACCGAATACCATCTCCTGAATACCCACGGCCACACTGAATCCCATCAGGTCCATCTGCTGCTGATGACGATAGATCAGGGATTCCGGGGAAAATCCCGAGGCCCAACAGGCTTTGACCCGCTGCAGGATCTGGTCGCGGCGTACATAGAGAAAGGATTCACTCATCCCGGCGAAGGGGTTGCTGATGGAGTCCTCGCTTTCTTCCAATTTATGGCCCACGGTAGACGCCCGCACGGACACCAGGGTGTCCATGGTGAAGTGCGCATCAAAGGCGGCGAGAATACAGTTCTGATGTTCAGGCTCCAGCGCCAGAGCCTCTATCAACTGCTGTGTCGCCCGGGAGCCCTGCAGGATGCTGGCGTGATCTGTGAAATCGATGGCACTGAGCAGGGTGTATATCTGCGCTTGTATAGACGCGGTGACCGCGGTGTAAAACTCCCGGGTCAGGCAGACAAACCGGGGCACCGGCAGGCCCGCCGTGATCAGCTCCGCCTGCCGCGCGAATTTGCCGCCCACCTGCTGTTGCGTGGGCTGTTGTCGATAATCAATGGTCAGTGACATGGTGATTCCTTGAAATGAGTGGCAAGCGTGCGGAAATAGTCTGCACTGTCACGGGACAGCAGGTCGCTGTGGATGCGCTTTCGGGTTTCGCTGACGTCGCCGTAATGATCCAGCCCGATCAGTTGCAATTGGGTGGCCAGGGCCTGCAGTTTACGCAAGAGTTTCCAGTGGGTGATCGCATCGGGTGCCGAATTGGGAAGCCAGTTGCAGGCGCTTGCCACGGCAGCGGGATAGTGAATACGGCGTTTTGCTCTGCGTTCGGGCTGCAGTGTTTCAAACAGGGTGGCGAAGCTCAGCGGCTGCTCGTAACCCACATTCAGGGGCAGTTGCTCTGGTTGCCCCTGGGCGTACAGTGTCATCGCATGTTGACACAATTCCAGGATTAATCTGGCATAGTCGTCCACGTCAATAATGGAAAACTGCTGTTGGCCGCTGCCGATGAAGAGTCCTTTGCGTGCCAGTTTCAACAAGCCGGGCATGACAAAGGCATCGTCTTTTCCCAGGATAAAACGGGGGCGCAGGCAATAGGCGCTGATGGACTGCTGACCGGCATGGGCCAACACCAGATCTTCTGCCGCCGCTCTGGATCGGGCCAGCGCGGTGGTCGGTGCGGGGGGCTGCCGGTTGGACACATGCCGTTGCGGATCCTGCCCCAGAACCGAGAGTGAACTGTGGTACAGCACGGCGCGGGTGAACGCATTGCAATGGGCCAGCAGGGCGCGGGTGCCCGCTACATTGACTTGTTCATAGCCGCTGCCGTCCGCGTCCTGATTCTTGCCGGCAAGGTGCAGCAGAATATGCGGCGTGTTGGGGAACAGAGCCGGGTCTACCTGCTCCAGGCTGCCGCTGAAGTATTCAATATTACTTCCTTTTACCCAAGCCCGAGCGGTGCGCACCTGTGCCCGTATCTGGAACAGATCGGGCTGGCGGGATGCTGCCCGCAGCAGGGCGCTTCCGCTATAGCCGTTGGCACCCACCACCACGAGGGTCATTGGTGTATTGCAGTGGTTCATTACCAGACCCCGGGCAGCAGGCGTTTGTGACTTTCAGCGTAGTGGGGGTAACCAGGCAATTCATAGAGTGCGGTTTCCTCCACCCGGATGCGTTTAACGATCGCAGGCAACAGCACCAGGCACAGAGCCAGCAGCGCATAGAGATTGAAGAAGATCAGTACAAAACCCAGATGCGCCACCAGCATACCAGTGTAGGCGGGATGACGTACCCATTGATAAGGTCCGCTGTCCACTACGCTGTGCGCCTCCACCAGGCGCACCCGATGGGAATAGAAGTTGCCCAGGGTCTCGATGGCGTTGAGACGAAAGGCAATGCCGCCGGCCAACAACACCAAGCCCAGTATCATGCTGAGGTTGAGTGTCTGCCATTGGGTTTCCAGAATGATGGCACTGAACATCGTCAGGAAGCGGCCGAACACATACAGCTCGCAGGTGCCACGGTCTTTTTGGGTTTCCCCCTTGCCAGGTTCGGTAATGGACACATTGGCCTCGGCCATCAGCCACAGCAGGTAACCCAACGCTGCTACCACACCGAGCAACCACATCATGCCATTCCAATATTGTAGTTTGAGGGTGGCAAAGTGGGTAAACAGCACAATGGCGGCCAGCATGGTGTAGAGGGGAATTCGGTTGCGGATGTTGTTCATAGATGACGGCCTTCTGGTTAACGTGCACGTTGTTGGGAATAGGTTTCCAGGCGGGTGACCTGGGCGGTGATCTGGCTGCTGACGACGGTGCGCCCGTTCTGCTGCCAGAGTACGGTAATGGTTTGAAACGTATCCTGTTCCACGATGTCGGCCTGAGGTGTCAACACCATTTGCACATCGGCGTTGAAATCAATGGCATCCTTGAAGAGCAAAGAAATATCGATGAGGTTGACGTGGGTGCCCAGTGCCACACCGTATTGCTCGTGGGACAGGTACGTGAGGAATTGCCGGGTGGCTTCCAATACATAAATCGGATTGAGGCTGCCGTAGGCCAGGGTGGTGTGGCTCAGGTAATGGCCGGCTTCCGGCATCTGCGGTCGACACTGCCAGCGGGTATCGGATTGCTCCGGCTCACTGATCAGAACATTGGACTCCATCTGCTTGTGCAGTAGATCATGGCTGCCCCGCAGAATATCCCGTTGTGCGGGTAACATCAGGGCCGGTTTGCGCTGTCGGTACTGCAACGTCAGGTAAAGCGTACCGATGCGCTGCGCACTTTGGGTGACAATGCATTCCAGCTCGACGCTGTGGGCATCACCGCCTTTCGTGTCCACTTCAAAGTGCAGGGGAAGATGCTTCTCGGCAAAGCGGTTGAACTGCAGGGAGCATTGCCCCACCTGGCGTGACAGTAACGGATTCAGGGGATCGCATTCCAGGGTGGAGCGGCAGATCAGTTCCCAGGCCCCCGCCATGATCAGAATCCCGGGAATGTGATCCAGCGCGTGATCGAAAAAGTAGGGATGCTCCTCGTCCAGATGCAGCGTGCCACAGGGGTGGTTACGCTCGTTATGTGTGGGTGCGCCCAGCAACAGGGATTGCGTGAGGAGCGCACGGTCCAGGGTGGACTGCAGAAAACGGTTGCGGGTGCCACTGGTATTGCGCACCAGCTGGCGCAGGAACGACGCCAGGGTTTCCACGTTGCCGGATTTGAACAGGCTGAGATGATCACCGGGGATGGTCTTGGAGTGCAGCTTGCGGTTGGTCAACCGGCTCCACTCCGCAGTCGTGCTGTTGGCAACCAGATTGCCGTGGGTGGGGCCGGTCTGAAAATGCCGCAGTTCGTACCCCAGTTGGCCTGGCTTGGATTTCAGAGCCTGGGCGTACAGGTCAAACAATTCTGCTTTGTAACGCAGCAAACGCTCGGAGCACATGATGTTCTGGTGAACGCTGAGTTGCTCGATGCAGTATTGCAGTGATTGGGCGCTGATCCCCGAACCCAGGATGCAGGGCGCGTCGATCACGCTCACGAATTTGATTTCCTCACCGGCCTGGCTCAGTTGGTTTGCCACCAACAGGGCCAGGGTCGCCCCCAAAGACCAGCCCGCCAGCAGGTAGGGGCCGTGGGGCTGTTGCCTGCGGATGTCGCTGACCAGGTGCTCAACCACACTGCCCAGCGAACGGGGCTGATGCCCGTCTTTCATCTCCGGCAGCATGACGTAGAGGGGGACGTCCTCGCCGAACGCATTGGCCAGGTCCAGGTATTGCAGGGCACCCTCGTTACCCGGGTGGATGAATATCAGTGGCAGCACCCCGGGCAGACCTTGACGCATTACCGCGCAACTGCCTTGCAGGGTGGTACCGGTTTCCAGGGTGGCGGTGTTGGGCGTCAGCTTAGCCGCCAGGATGGTGATGAAGTCCTCGATGGAGCGCGCCCGATTGATTTCCCCGGCCTTGATGTCCAGATCCAGTTCCTGTTTCAGTCGCGACAGCGTGGTCAGCACAGCGATGGAATCCACACCCAGTTCTGCCAGTGACCGGCTCAGATCAATGTCCATGGCCTGCCCACCCAGGCTGGATGCCAGGCTGTCGGCGACCAGGGTGCCGATGATGCTCACGCGCTCATCCATGCTGACCTGGCGCACCCGCTCCGACAGGGTTTGTATCGAACGCAGACGGGAACGCATCAGCAGGCCTTCGATGCGCAGTGTGCAGTGACCGTCGTCATCGAAAACGGCCAGGTCCAGCTCCGTGTGTTCCGCATCTTCCGACCAGGAACCCACATGGGTGATCTCTACGCTGCCGATGGCAGGCAGGTGTTCGGTCCAGCTGACACTGCGAGCACTGTAGGGCGTGTATTCCACACCCGGTCGCACTGCGTCGTTGTGGCGCAGAGATTCGCAGAAGAAACCCACCACCTGATACAACCCCTGTGCCACTTCCGGTTTGATCCAGAGGCGGGCGCTGCTGTTGGCCATCAGCTCACTGAAATCCACAGCGCAGGAAAGTTGGTTCTCCTGCAACCGGGTAGAGCACACCACGTTTTTGTCATTGGTGCAGTAAACGGTGCGGGCTGATTTGTTGTCGGCAAAGAAGCTCGACATTTGGCTGGAAGCCGTCCCGGTTTCCGCGGTTGCGGTGGCCTCCTGTCGTGCGACCTGCGAACGGCCCTTGATGCTGGGGGTAAGGCTGGCAGAGCACAGTAGTACCCACTGGTTGCTGCTTTGACTGTCCTCTTCTTCCGCCGTGTAGAAATGCACCCGCAACTCGTTGTGGGCCCGCGCTTCCGCAATGGTATGAATGCTGCGCTGATCGCCGCGCTCGAGGTGCATGCGTTTGTGCAGCTCCAGATCCTGCACGGTCAGTTTACTGGTGCCAAAGGCCTCGTTGCCTACTTCGATGGCCATTTCCAGAAAGTGGCTGAGGTGGAAATGAATGGTCTCGGCTTGCTTGAACGTGCAGGCCCAGTGGGCCGCATCCAGCCCTGGATAGGCAATAAAGTGCAGCTCTCCATTTTTCAGGTAAGGGGAACGTTGGCGCTTACCCAGCAGCGGATGGAATGCCTGCGCGCTGCTGGCATCGGTTGTCGCGCCCGCGCCCGGCTGCGTGCCGCCAGCGTTCAACCAGAAATATTTGCGTTGGAACGGATACAGGGGCAGTGTCTGCGTGGTACGGGGATGCGGCGTCATCCATTGATCCCAGCAAATATCCAGGCCACTGGTGTAGCATTGGGCGATGCCGTCCAACAGACTGTCGTATTCCGCTGCAACAGGATGTGCGTTAATAAGTGGCACTTTTGTAAGAGGCGCTTTTATAAGTGGAACAATGCGCACGCTGTCCCGGTCAAGGCTGCGCTGGGCAATGGCGCTGAGGATGGGTTTGGGGCCCAACTCAATCAGAATGGCGTTGCCCGGATTACCCGCCGCGGTCCCGGTTGCGGTAGAGGCGATCTGTTGCAGTCCACCATGAAAGTCCACCGTGGCCGTCACATGGCGGCACCAGTATTCTGCCGTGGTCAGCTCTGCCCCTGCCTGCGCCGCGGTGACATTGGAGATCAGGCGGTAACGGGGGGGATGCATGGGAATGGTATGCAGGAAATCCCGGAACGGTGGCAGCATGGGCGCCATCAGTGGGGAGTGAAAACCGTGGGACACCTCCAGCATGCGGGTGTCGATGTCCTGTTCCCCAAGCAACTCACACAGGCGGTGCAAGCTGTCGACGCAGCCGGACAACACCACCTGGCCGGGGCCGTTGCGGGCGCCGATGGACACCCGCGGGAAAGCCTGCAGCAGGGGTTGTACATCTTCCGGGTGGGCAAACACGGCCATCATACCGCCGCTCACGTCCAGGGATTGCATCAGTCGTCCCCGTTCACTGGCCAGCCGGATGCCATCTTCCAGCGAGAACACACCGGCAACAGTTGCCGCCACGATTTCCCCCAGGCTGTGACCGATCAGGTTGTCCGGCTCGATGCCCAGGCTGAACAGTACCTGGGCCAAGGCATATTCATAACAGAACAGCACCGGCTGGGCGCAGTCCGTGTGCTGAATCCGCCGGCAACTGTCATCGGCTGACTGCGCCAGAATAAACCGGCGCAACTCGATGCTGGTGTGTTGCAACAGCAGGTCGTGGCAGTGGTCGATGGTCTGCCTGAAAACCGGGCTGTGGTGGTACAAATCACGTCCCATGCCGGCGGCTTGGGAACCCTGGCCGGTGAACATCCAGGTGACACTGGGGCGGGCTTGGCTGCGGCGTCGGCGGCTGGAAAAAACATTTTCCTCCAGGTTGGCCCAGTTCAAATTGCGCAGGCTGGAATGCAGTTGTTCAACGCTGTGGCATTTTACTGCCAGGCGTTCCTCGAAATGGGTACGGCCGGCATTCTGATTGGCACACAGTGCTTCAATGGGCTGCATGGTGTGGGGCAGGTGCTGCAGGTAATTTTGAATCTGGGCCTGCAGGGCGGTGCGGTCCCGGGCGGATAAACAAAACAGTTGGGCTGCGCGGGCCGCGGGCGCAACAGGCTGCGCCTGTTCAGCACTGACCTGGCCATCACCCTCTGGCAGCGGGGGGGCTTCTTCCAGAATCACATGAGCGTTGGTGCCGCCAAAACCGAACGAGCTGACGCCGGCCCGGCGCAGCGTGCCTACCTCCGCAAGCCAGGGCTGGTTCTGTTTGACTACCTGAATGGCACTGCGCTCCCAGTCAAAACGTCTATTGGGGGTTTGAAAGTGCAGGTTGGCCGGTAACAGTTGCCGCTGCAGGCTCAGCGCGGTCTTGATCACTCCGGCAATGCCGGCGGCGGATTCCAGATGGCCAATATTGGATTTCACCGAGCCCACCAGGAGGGCGCGACGTTGTTGCTGTTGACCATAGGCCTGTTGCAATGCCGTCAGCTCAATGGGGTCTCCCAGGGCAGTACCCGTGCCGTGGCTTTCCACATACTGCACCTCCGCGGCGGTCACACCGGCGTTGCGCAGAGCCCGTTCAATGGTGTTGACCTGGGCCGGGCCATTGGGCGCAGTAATGCCATTGGAGCGGCCATCCTGGGTAATGGCGGAACCTTTCACCACGGCGATGATGTGGTCGCCGTCGGCCTGGGCCTGATGCAGGGGTTTGAGAATAAGTACGCCGCAGCCTTCGGATCGAACATAGCCATCAGCCCGGTCGTCAAAGGATTTGCAGCGGCCGTCGGCGGCCATCATGCCGCTTTTGGAAAAGGTGATGCTTAAGTCCGGGGTGAGGATCAGGTTTACGCCCGCAGCGACGGCCAGGTCACACTCCTGATGTTGCAGGCTGCGACAGGCCTGGTGTAATGCCACCAGGGACGAGGAGCAGGCCGTATCCACGGTGACACTGGGTCCGCGCCAGTCGTAAAAAAACGATAGGCGGTTGGCAGCGATGGAGGCGGCGTTTCCGGTGCCCACATAGGGCTCGCTGCAGGCGCCCCGTTGACTGCAGTGGCGATCATAATCCACGTTGGACAGGCCCACGAAAACCCCGACGCTATGCCCGCTGGTCCGGTGGGCGGGAATGCCCGCGTGTTCCAGTGCATGCCAACTGGTTTCCAGCAAAATGCGTTGCTGTGGGTCCAGCAGGGTGGCTTCCTTTTCCTTGATACCAAAAAAAGCCGCATCGAAATCCCGCACCCGGTGCAGATAACCGCCCCATTTTGTCGTCATCTTGCCGGGGGCCAGTATATCGGGATCGTAATATTCCTGATTGCTCCAGCGGCAGTCCGGCGTCTCAGTGATGGCATCGCGGCCGGATTCCAGCAGTTGCCAGAACGCCTCCGGGGAATCCGCCTGTCCTGGGAAACGGCAGCCAATGCCAATGATGGCAATATCCTGCTGCAGTGGCGCAGCGCCCTGTGCGGTTGCGGCGGCGGGTTGTTGGCCATCCTGGCCCCTCAGGCTCAAGTACGAGGCCAGTTTATGAATGCTGGGATAGTCGAAAAACAATTGCGGCGCCAGCGTCTGCCCCAGGGCCTGTTCCAGGATGCCCGCCAGACCCACCAGGGTTTTGGAGTCCAGACCCAGGTCGGAGAAGCTGGTGTGAGGATTGAGGTGTTCGCTCGCCAAACCCAGTTCCCGGGACAGGGTTTGCAACAGGATCGCCTCATAATGGGGGCATGACAACGTGACGGCGTTGTCAGTTGCGTCGGGGTCGGCGCTGAAAAAATCCCGCGGTTGGAAGCGCGCCACTGCCTTCAGTTTTTCATCCTGGAACAACTGGGCCATGGTGGTACGGCGAATTTTACCGCTGGAGGTTTTCAGCAGGCTGCCCGCCTCGATCAGCACCAATTCCTGCAACGCCAGCTGATGTTGTTCGTTCACATTGCGCAGTGCCGTCCGCGCCAACGCGGCCAGGCGCTCCGGGCTGGCGTCGTAACGCTCAGACAGTTCCTGCACCGCCACCACAGATTCGTCTTCCAGGCTGAACACGGCGCCGCAACCCACGCGGAACAGTGGGTCCACCCCTTGAATGGTTTCCTCGATGTCCTGGGGATACAGATTGCGGCCATCCACAATCATCATTTCTTTGAGGCGCCCGGTGATGTACAGCCTACCGTCGCGCAAAAAACCAAGATCACCGGTGCGCAGGTAGGGGCCGTCCCCGGCGACTGTGGTGCAGGCCGCAAACGTCGCGGCAGTGGCGTCCGGGTTTTTCCAGTAACCTCGGGCCACGCTGTCCCCCTGCACCCAGACTTCCCCCACTTCCTGTTCGGCGCAGGGGGCCATCGACTCCGGGTTGACGATTTTCAGGGTCTGTCCGATTACCTGGCCGCTGGCCACCAGCGTTTTGCTCGGACCGGTATCGGTTGCCGCCCTGGGCTGGCCGCTGTGCAGACTGGGCGTGTCCACGGCAAACAGGTCCAGAGGTGCGCGCCGCGGGTGATGGGTGACCATCAACGTGGATTCCGCCAATCCGTACAGTGGCGTGAATGCGGCCGCATCAAAACCGCAGCGGCCAAAGGTGTTGGCGAAGCGTTCCAGGGTGCTGGCGCGAATGGGCTCGGCCCCGTTATAGGCCAGTTCCCAGCTACTCAGGTCCAGGGTGTCGAGTTGTGCCTCGGTAATGCGTTTCACGCACAGCTCGTAAGAAAAGTTGGGGCCGCCACTGTGCGTACCGCGAAATTCACTGATGGCCTGCAGCCAGCGGTACGGACTTTTCAGGAAGCTGAGGGGTGACATCAACACCACTGTCATGCCGTTGAACAGGCAGCCTAACAGATTGCCGATCAGGCCCATGTCATGATATTGCGGCAGCCAGCATACGACGACGCTGTCCTCATCACAGTGCAGTGCCTCCCGGATCAGGGACTCGTTGTGGTGCAGATTGCCATGGCTCAGCACGACGCCCTTGGGGTGGCCGGTGGAACCGGAGGTGTACTGCAGAAACGCAATCGCATTTTCATCAGCAATGCACTCCACATACGGGGCGCTGCTCCTGTTCAGGGTGTCCGTGGTGATCAGGTTCAGGTTGGCCAGCTGCGGGGTCATGGCGATACCCATGCGCGCCATCTGCGCCAGCGGCTCGGTGGTGCACACCGTGTTGGCGTCACAGTTCTCTACGATTTTGACGAAACGGGGCCAGTCTTTCGGTGAGCTGGGTGGGTATACGGGCACCGCGATCAGGCCGGCCTGTACGCAGCCCAGAAACGCGGTAATGAATTCCAAGCCCGGCGCATAGGTGAGGATGACCCGGTCACCCGGCACTGCCGTTTGCAGCAGGCAGGCGGCGATATTCTGGGCCTGCTCCTGCAGTTCTTTAAAGGTGATGGCGCTGCGCTCCTGGTCCGACTCCCCCAGAAAATGAAACGCGGTTTTGCCAGGATTATGGCCGGCCCAGTGCTCCAGCCAATGGCCGATGTTTCGAAAGTGAGCCAGGTGGGTCAGCATGGCAATGGCCCCAGATCATGGTGCGGGTTGCCGGCGCGGGCACGCATCTTGCGTACAAATCTGTACACAGCAGCGGAAGCTTCAGTGGTCGTGCCGACCTTAAGAAATGAAAGGTGGTGGCCAATGCACGGTATGCCGCTTGTACAGCACCCTGGGGTGTGAGCCATCTGCGGGACGCTCCTGTTCGTTGGGTTCAAATAAAAACACGATCAGGTGCAACAGAGCCGCGTGGCCATCAGCCTGCGGTTGGCGCTGGAATGATTGTTTTGATTATTATTTTGGGGTGTTGTTGTGGGTGTAGACAGACTTCGTCCACCGGATCGATTTGCAAATTATATTCGAATGGCGCGTCTTAGAAAGTAAAAAATTGTATATTTAGGCCAAACGAAAATTAACGAAAACATTTGGTAATTTTTGACTTCTCAGTCATCAGTATCAAGCTTTATACGGAAGGTTACAGAACCTGCCGTGTTTCACCATTACAATGAGGGCGGGGTCAGGCTGACCGCCTGAGACAATGATGGATCACGACATTGGGGTTTGGGATTGGATATGCGGAAACGGATGATGGGCGCTGCACTGGCGTGGTGCCTGACGGGCCAGTTGGTGGCGGCGCCAGAGGTGCGGGTGGAGGGCCTGTTCAAGGGTGCGGCCGTGCTGCAAATTGATGGTCAGCAGGTGATGCTGAAGAACGGGCGTGCCCATGCAAGCGGCGTCACACTGGTGGATGCCAACGCCCGGCGGGCCATTGTGGAAATCGACGGTCAGCAGCACGAGCTGGCCCTGCACACCGCCATCGGTGGCACTTACCAGCAGACCGACATCACCCAGGTGGTGATTCGTAAGAACGACATGAACCAGTATCGGGTGAGCGGCAGCATCAATGGTCAAACGGTTCAGTTTCTGGTGGACACCGGCGCCAACACCGTGGCCATGAATGAAATCCAGGCCCGCAACCTGGGGTTGCTGTACAAGGTTAACGGCCGCGAATCCCAGGCGGTCACCGCCAGCGGTGTGGTGGCCACCTGGGTGGTGACGCTGGATTCCGTCAAGGTGGGGGAAATCAGTGTGCCGAACGTCAGGGCCATTGTCATTGAAGGGGCCTATCCCCAGGATGTGCTACTTGGAATGTCCTATTTGGAGTATGTTCGGATCCAGGAGCACAACAGCGTTTTGATGTTGGAGAAGAAATTCTGATTTAATAGCGGCTTCCTGAATTGACCTGGGAGTCGCCAATGAGCCACACCGCCAAGACCATCCTGATCGCCAACCGGGGTGAAATAGCCGTCCGCATTATTCGAACACTGGCGGATCTGGGGTGGCGTTCCGTGGCGGTGTATGCACAAGACGACGCCCACTCCCTCCATGTATTGAAAGCCGATGTGGCCGTGCCCTTGACCGGACAGGGGGCGGCAGCGTATCTCGATCAGCAGCAACTGTTGACCATTGCCCGCGAGCAGCGCTGCGATGGTATCCACCCCGGTTATGGCTTCCTCAGTGAGAACAGTACCTTCGCCCGCGCCTGTGACGAGGCCGGACTGGTTTTTGTCGGGCCAGGAGCGAGCACCCTGGAACAGTTTGGGGACAAGGCCCGCGCCCGGGCCCTGGCGGCCGAGTGCAATGTGCCGGTGTTGAGTGGGTTGGACCAGGCCGTCAGTCTTGCCGAAGCCGAAACGTTCTTCGATCGCTTGCCGGAGGGGGCCGCCATGGTGATCAAGGCGGTGTCCGGTGGGGGAGGCCGGGGCCTGCGGGTGGTGCGCAAACGGGATGAAATCGCCGACGCCTATGCCCGCTGCGGCTCTGAAGCACAATCGGCGTTCGGGGACGGTGCTGTCTATGTGGAGCAGTGGGCGCCCGCTGCCCGTCACATTGAAGTCCAGATCCTGGGGGATGGGGAAAACTGCGTCCACCTCTACGAACGGGAATGCACCCTGCAACGCCGCCACCAGAAAGTCATCGAGATGGCGCCCAGTCCCGGACTCGAACCAACCCTCAAACAACAGCTCTTTGCCGCGGCGCTGGCCATGGCCAGGCAATCTGCGTATTGCGGTCTGGGCACCTTTGAGTTCTTGGTCTTCGAACAGCAGGGTGCCACCGGTTTCGCGTTCATCGAGGCCAACCCCCGCATCCAGGTGGAACACACCGTGACGGAAACGGTTCTGGGTCTGGATCTGGTGGCGCTGCAATTGGCCGTGGTGTTTGGCACCCGCATCTCCGACCTCAACCTGCACGGGTTGGCGCCGGTGGGATTTGCCCTGCAGGCGCGCATCAACCTGGAATCCCTCACCGAAGACGGCCAGGTCAAGCCCGCGTCTGGGCGCATAACCAGCTGGGATGTGCCCGGCGGCCAGGGCGTACGCATCGACAGCTATGTTTACAGCGGGTATCAAACCAGCCCCCGCTACGATTCCATGGTGGCCAAGCTCATTGTCCACAGCCTTTGGGGCGATTTCCCGGCGGCGTTGCGCAAGCTGGGGCAAGCCTTGAAGGAATTCCGCATAGAAGGCGTGGCGTCCAACTTGTCATTGTTGCGGCGTTTGGTGGCGCATCCGGCCGTGCGGGAGGACCGTGTGCACACCGGCTTCATTGACGCCCATCTGGTGGAACTGAGCGCTGCGGACGCCAGTCTGTTGCCGTCCAGCGCGATGGTGGACACTCTCTCAGCGGATGATACCCCAGGCACCAGTCCGGGCCAGTGGGTGGTTACCGAACACAGCCTGCTGGCGCCCATGCAGGGCTCGGTGGTGGAGTTGGCGGTGGCACCGGGGCAGCCTGTGGCGAAGGGCGCGACCCTGATGATCCTGGATGCCATGAAAATGGAACATGTGATTCAGGCCCCGGCCTCCGGGGTGGTGGAGGCGTTGCTGGTGGACCCAGGGGAGGCGGTAATGGAAGGCCAACCCCTGCTGAGCTTTGTGGCTGGCACTGAAGAAGATGCCGAAGCAATCCAAAGCGTTGTCGTGGACCCGGATGCCATCCGTGCGGATCTGCAGGAAAGCATCACACGCCACGGCTACGGCCTGGATCAAAATCGTCCCGAGGCGGTGGCCAAACGACGCCGCAACGGGCAGCGCACCGCGCGTGAAAACATTGCGGATCTGTGCGATGACGGCAGCTTCGTGGAGTACGGCCCCCTGGTGATTGCCGCGCAACGCCGCCGCCGAGCGCTGCAGGATCTGATGGAGAATACGCCGGGGGACGGCATGGTCACCGGTCTGGGGCGGGTCAACGGCGAGCTGTTCGGTGATGAGGCCTCCCGCTGTGTGGTGATGACCTACGATTACACCGTGTTGGCCGGCACCCAGGGTATTCAGAACCATCATAAAAAGGATCGCATGTTTGAGCTGGCCGAGCGGCTGCGGGTGCCGGTGGTCCTGTTCAGTGAAGGCGGCGGCGGACGCCCCGGCGATACGGATGGCCTGGGCTCTTCTGCCAGTCTGGATTGCCTGGCGTTTCTGTATTTCGCCCGCCTGTCTGCCCTGGTGCCCCTGGTGGGTATTGCATCGGGCCGCAACTTTGCCGGGAATGCGGCTCTGTTAGGTTGCTGTGATGTGGTGATCGCCACCCGCAATGCCAACATCGGCATGGGGGGGCCGGCCATGATCGAAGGTGGTGGACTGGGTGTGTATCGGCCGGAGCAGGTGGGGCCGGTGTCCGTGCAGGCCAACAACGGCGTTATTGATATTCTGGTGGAGGACGAAGCGGAAGCCACCCGGGTGGCGAAGCAATACCTGTCCTATTTTCAGGGTTCGGTCACCCATTGGACGATGCCGGATCAGCGCCTGTTGCGCGCTGTGATCCCGGAAAACCGCTTGCGGGTGTACGACGTGCGCGCCGTGCTGCAGGGATTGTTCGATGTGGATTCCGTGCTGGAACTGCGCAGTGGCTTTGGCAAGGGCATGATCACCGCGCTGGCGCGCATAGAGGGGCGGCCGGTGGGGGTGATTGCCAATAATCCCCAGCATCTGGCGGGAGCGGTGGACGGCGATGGTGCCGACAAGGCCACCCGCTTCATGCAGCTGTGCGATGCGTTCGACCTGCCCCTGGTGTTCCTCTGCGATACGCCGGGGATTATGGTGGGGCCGGAAGTGGAAAAAACCGCCCTGGTGCGTCACGCCGCACGGATGTTCGTCAACGCCGCCAGCCTCACCGTACCGTTTTTCACCATCGTGTTGCGCAAGGCTTACGGGCTGGGGGCTATGACCATGGCGGGTGGTTCCCTCAAGGCGCCTCTGTTTACGGTGTCCTGGCCCACCGGCGAATTCGGTGCCATGGGCCTGGAAGGGGCAGTGAAGCTGGGCTTTCGAAAAGAACTGGCTGCCATCACCGATCCTGAGCAGCAAAAAGCCCGCTTTGAAGCCATGGTGGCGGAGATGTATGAGCGCGGCAAAGCGGTCAACACCGCCACCTTCTTCGAGTTTGACGATGTCATCGACCCCGCGGATACCCGGCGCTGGATTCTGGCCGGGCTGCAGTCAGCCCCGGCCCCCGCGCCCCGTTGCGGTAAAAAGCGGCCCTGCGTCGATACCTGGTAATCGCGTTGCTTCAGATCACCGTTTACTGTAATTGCGTCAGGGCCAGGCGCACGTCGCGTAAATGACTTTGAATGCGCACACAGTTGCGGGGCCCCATGCGCCACAGCAGTTTTTCCAGGTCACTGGCGGCTTCCCGTTCCGGATCAGCAAAACGGTAGTACACGGAAGGGCGCTGCAACGCAATGGACGAGGCTTCCAGCGGTTTTACCTCCAACACCCGGTCAATGGCTTCCAGCAGTCGATCCCGGAAAGCACCCGGTTGCCCCAGTTCGCTGAAAGCCTCCTGCAGCAAGGGTGACCACGCTCTGTAATAGCGGGCCAGTACCTCCGGGTCCAGCGACACGAACGCATCCACCAGTGGGTTCAAACGATTGAAATTGGATTCCGCCAGGACCGGTTGTTGTTCTGTGCCGGCTACGGCGAATGCGGCGATGGAAAATTCCAGTGGCCGGTTCTTCAGTGGCACTTTGCCCATGGCCACGTTGTCCACCAGCAATACCCACTTGCGAATCTGCTCTTTGGGTGTCAGCCATTGCAATAAATCCTGTGCAGCGGGCTTTGCCTCAGCCGTGCCCATGCTGAGTTGGGACAGATCCTTCACCGCGGCGCGGGTTTGTTCATCGCTTTGACCAAGGTCAGTAGGCGCAGCCACCAATTGCGGTAATCTGGTGGCAGTCGGGGGCGCGGGCTGGTCAGCGGTGGGCTTGGGTGTGGCCCCGGTGGGTGGCAGCTCTCTTAATATAGGGTGCAGTTGCTTGTCGGGGGCAGGATCTGCTGTCTGGTTTGCGACAACCGGGGCCGCAGCAGGCTCAAGGGGTTGTTGCGAATACCACAGCCAGCCCAGTCCGGCGCAGACCAGCAATGTCATCAAGATGCCAAAAACAACCGGTTTCATGTGCAAACACTCCCAAATTGGTATACTCAGGCCACCACTATACCTGATTGTTTTGATTATTATTCAGTCAGAAATGGTGATTTGGAAATTTTATCAATCATATAGTAACAATCAATTTTGTATATGATCGATGAAACTTTATTATACCACCACATGATCGACAACAGACCTAACTAGGAGCAAACATGGCCCAGATCAATACTGAAATTAAACCGTTCACCACTATGGCTTTCAAAGACGGCGAGTTCGTTCAGGTTTCCGATACCGACGTGAAAGGCAAGTGGGCTATCTTCTTCTTCTATCCTGCCGACTTCACCTTTGTTTGCCCCACCGAGCTGGGTGACGTTGCAGACAAATACGAAGAACTGCAGAAGCTGGGTGTGGAAGTTTACTCTGTGTCTACTGACACTCACTTCGTACACAAAGCCTGGCACGATGCTTCTGAAACCATCGCCAAGATCAAGTACTACATGCTGGGCGACCAGAGCGGCACCATCACCAACAACTTTGGTGTAATGCGCGAAGGTCAGGGCCTGGCAGACCGAGCCACTTTCCTGGTGGATCCGGAAGGCATCATCCAGGCCATGGAAATCACCGCAGAAGGTATCGGCCGTGACGCCGACGACCTGATGCGTAAAGTGAAAGCAGCTCAGTATGTTGCTTCTCACCCCGGCGAAGTTTGCCCCGCCAAGTGGAAAGAAGGTGAAGCAACTCTGGCACCTTCCCTGGACCTGGTTGGCAAAATCTAAGCTGTCCCTGGTCAGACCTGCCGGAAGGGAGTTCGCTCCCTCCGGCAAGTACCACGGTAACTACTTTTCAAGTAAAACCGTTATACCCGTTCAATAGCAAGACGCGCAGTCAGGTGGACCCATGTTAGACGCAAACCTCAAAGAGCAACTCAAAACGTATCTCACCAATCTGAAAAAAGATATCGAGCTGGTGGCATCGCTGGACGACTCGGACAAGTCCATCGAGATGCAGGGATTGCTGAACGACGTGGCCGCCCTGAGCGACAAGATTACCCTGAAGGAAGTGCGCAACGATGCAGAGCGCAAGCCTTCGTTTCGAGTGAACCGTCCGGGAGAAGACATCTCCGTCCGGTTTGCCGGATTGCCCATGGGGCATGAATTTACTTCGCTGGTGCTGGCCCTTTTGCACGTGGGCGGTCACCCGCCTAAAGAAGATGTGAAACTGCTGGAGCAGGCTGCGCAGCTGGAAGGTGAGTTCGAGTTTGAAACCTTTATCTCCTTGTCCTGCCATAACTGCCCGGTGGTGGTTCAGGCACTGAACCTGATGGCGGCATTGAACCCCAACGTCAAGCACACCATGATCGATGGCGGCCTGTTCCAGGATGAAGTGGAAAGTCGCGGTGTGATGGCAGTGCCCACGGTGTTCCTCAACGGTGAGGAATTCGGTGCCGGCCGCATGACGCTGGAAGAGATTCTGAACAAGGCGGACACCGGTGCCGCCAAGCGCCAGGCCGCGGAACTGAGCAAGAAAGACATGTTCGACTTGCTGGTGGTGGGTGGCGGCCCGTCCGGTGCGTCTGCCGCCATCTATGCAGCCCGCAAAGGTATCCGTACTGGCATCGTCGCCGATCGTTTCGGCGGTCAGGTGATGGATACACTGGCCATCGAGAACTTCATCTCGGTGAAAGAGACCCAGGGTCCACAGTTGGTGGCGCAGTTGGAAGAACACGTGCGCAGCTACGAAGTGGACATCATGACCAATCAGCGGGCGGTGGGCCTGAGTGCTGACGGCATCGCGGAAGTAACGCTGGAAAACGGGGCCAAGCTTAAGAGTAAGGCGCTGTTGATTGCCACCGGTGCCAGCTGGCGGGAAATGAACGTGCCTGGCGAGAAAGAATACCGGGGCAAAGGTGTGGCGTACTGCCCCCACTGTGACGGCCCCCTGTTCAAAGGTAAGCGGGTGGCGGTCATCGGCGGTGGCAACTCCGGTGTGGAAGCCGCTATCGACCTGGCCGGTATTGTGTCCCATGTCACCCTGATCGAGTTCGACAGCAAGTTGCGCGCTGATGCTGTACTGCAGAAAAAGCTCAACAGTCTGCCCAACGTAACCGTGATTGTGTCGGCGCTGACCAAAGAAGTGCATGGCGACGGCAGCAAGGTGGTGGGCCTGGATTACGAAGACCGCACCACTGGCGAAATGCACAAGGTGGAGCTGGAAGGTATCTTTGTCCAGATCGGTCTGGTGCCCAATAGTGCCTGGGCCAAAGGCGCCATCGAATTGTCACCTCGCGGTGAAGTGGTGGTGGACGAGCGGGGCCAGACATCCGCACCCTGCGTGTTTGCCGCCGGTGATGTGACCACCGTGCCCTACAAGCAGATTATCATTGCCATGGGCGAAGGTGCCAAGGCGTCTCTGGGCGCATTTGATTACCTGATTCGCTCCTCCGTAGCAGACGAGCAGACCAGCGCTGCTTAACCCGGGTTGGATCCCCGGTGCATGGGTCATTTTGAGCGGGGTGACCCATGCACCGGTGCGATTCCTCATATTTTTCATTCAAATCAGCAAAAGCCTGTCAGCACTGGGTGATCGATCACCTCGGCTGATTACCTTAAAGGGTTCGGTGTTTTTTGATTCATTTGCTATCCTTAATCGGGTACAGCGGACGCAAAACACCATCACCCACTGAGGGAACAGGGCGAACCCCATGCAAGCCGACAGCCTTCCATCCTATTCCAAGCCGTCGCTTGCCCCTGCCGCCAGTGTCATTCTGATCATTGACGATAATCCCAAAAGTATCAAAGCGTTGAGCTTGCTGGTGCGTGACTTCGGAGAGGTGCTCTTTGCCACCTCCGGCGCAGCCGGCATTGCCATGGCCATGAAAAGCAAACCCGACCTGATCTTGCTGGACGTGGAGATGCCCGGAATGAACGGATACGAGGTGTGCCGTCAACTGAAGGCGGATCTGTCCACCCGGGGCAGTGGCATCATCATCGTGACGTCCCACAGCTCAGTGGAGCATGAGGTGGAAGCACTGGAGGCCGGTGCCGCAGACTTCATCACCAAACCCCTCAACGCGCCCCTGGTGCGGGCACGGGTCAAAACCCAACTCCTGGTTAAAAAACAAGCTGACGCGCTTCAGCGCCTGGCGGAGCAGGATGGGCTGACGGGTATCTATAACCGCCGTTATTTTGATGAGCAGGTGGCCCAGGAGTGGCGGCGTCACCAACGTCAGCGCAGCCCGTTGGGGCTGGCCCTGGTAGACGTCGATTATTTTAAGGCTTATAACGACGAGTATGGTCATCAGGACGGTGATGAATGCCTGCGCTCGGTGGCCCAGTGCCTGACCCTGGCCCTGCGTCGGCCCGGCGAGCAGGTGGCCCGTTACGGGGGGGAGGAGTTTGTCATCATCCTGCCTTACACCGATAATGTTGAGTTGCTGAAAATCGGCCCCTGGCTCTGTGAACAGGTGCGGAACCTGAAGATTCCGCATGCCAAATCCGCGGTCGCGCAGTGGGTCACCATCAGTGCCGGGCTCGCCAGTGGTATCCCCAGTATTCAATCCGGTCCTGATCATCTGCTGGGTCTGGCAGACAAGGCGCTCTACCAGGCCAAGGCCAACGGACGAAACCAGTTTGTGGTGGCCGAAAAAAATCTGGAATAAGGAGCCTGCCCTGTGGTTGGTGGTGTGACGGATCGACTCGTAAGGTTGTTGTCCGAGTGAATCAGATCAAAACCAGTGGATTTCTGAATGCAATCGCGTTGGCCGCTATCTACGCGTTGCTGGCGGCGTTTTGTTATGGTGTGGCCAGCACCAGCGACTGTGTGGCCATCGTCTGGCTGCCGGCCAGTGTGGCGATCGCCTGGGTGTTGCGGGCGCCCCTCACGGAGCGCCGTTCCCTTTATTTCGCGATCTTCCTCGCCAACAGTGCGGTGGCCTGGCTTTATGGTGGCACCTGGTGGTGCATGCTGGGGTGCTCCCTGGCCCGGGTGATCGGCGTGATGGTGGCGGTGAGGTTGGTGCAGACCCTGGTGCGGGATCATCTTACCGTGCGCGATGCGGCCTTTATTCTGGGCGGCTATGTGTTTGTCGCTGCGCCGGTTTCGGCGTTGCTGGGGGCTGCCGTGGTGTGGCTTGCCCAGGGCGTGCAATGGAGCCCTGTGCTGTGGGACTGGTGGTTGGGTGAGGTCATCGGCGCCGCCCTCTTACTACTGCCTTCATTGCGCCTGGCCGAGGATGGCTTTGGTCGTATCGTCAAACCCCGGTTGCTGATTGCGCTGGGTCTGCAGTTACTGGGGTTGTTCGCCCTGAGCTTTTTTGTGCTGGAATTCATGGCGCATCCCTATGCGTATCTTGCGCTTCCCCTGATGGCCATCGCCCTGGTCTACGGCATGCTGCGGGTGGCGGTGTTCGCCAACCTGGTCTTCCTCGCCCTGGGGGCCGGCATCGCCTGGGGCTGGTGGTCGTTTCCGGTGTTGCTGGCGGATGGCAACGCCAACTCCCTGTGGGCGGCCAGTGCCGCGGTGGTGTTCGGTCCCATGATACTGGGTCTGGCCATTGATGAAATCCGACGCCGGCAGACTGAACTCACCACGTTGGGGGAGCGCCTGGAACTGGCTTCCAAATCCGTGGACCTGGCGCTGTGGGACTGGAACGTCAGCAGTGGGGAGATCTATTGGGATGCCCGCATGCGCCAGCTGTATGAAATTGGCGATCAGGATCCACCGCTGCCGGTGGAGGAGTGGCGCCAGCGTTTGCACCCTGACGATGTGGCGCATGCGGAAGGCGCCCTGCAGAATGCGTTGGCGGGCACGGCGGATTACAAAACAGAATACCGCCTGGTACGCAGTGATGGCACGTATCGCTCGCTGCAGGCAGCCGGGATTGTCATTCGCAATGAGCTGGGTGAGCCGGTTCGGATGGTGGGTCTGAATTGGGATGTGAGCGAGCTGGTCAGCGCTCAGCGGGCGGTCAAGACCGCAGAAGCGAAACTGGATTCGGTGATAGAAGCGGCCAGTGAGTTCTCTATCATCGCCACCGACACCGAAGGCCTGATCGAGGTATTCAGTGCCGGTGCCGAACGCCTGCTGGGCTACAGCCGGGAAGAAATGGTAGGCAAACACTCGCCGGCGGTTTTCCACGTCGAGGACGAGGTGGTGCAAGAAGGCCTGTTGCTGACAGACAAGCTGGGCTATACCGTGGCAGGCTTTGAAGTGTTTATTGCCCAGGCCCGGGCCGGCAAGGCGGTGTCCAAAGAATGGACTTATGTGCGTAAGGATGGAAAGCAGGTGCCGGTCAACCTGACGGTGACCATCATGCACAACGATAAAGGGGAAGTGACAGGATACCTGGGGGTGGCGCGGAACATTACGCAGCAGAAAGTTGCCGAGCGGGAGATCCGGGCAGCCCATGATGTACTGGAACAGCAGATCAAGCTGGCGCAACAGATGCGCGATGAGTTTGAATCCCTGTTTGAATTGGCCCCCGGGGCGATGCTGGTGCTGGATGGGGTGGGCTCCGTAGTGAATGCCAACAGCCGGGCGCACCAGATGTTTGCCTGCGATCAAACCATGTTGGGGCGCAGTGTCACCCGTTACCTCCCCGGTTTCACCCATTATCAACCCAGCGATCATGGGGCCCGAGGCCACAACGAACAGGATTGGCTGGCGGTGCGCGTGGATGGCTCCCGCTTTGAAGCCCTGTTGGAATACAGCCCTCTGTTGCTGAACGGCATTGTGCACACCATCGTCAACGTCTACGACATATCCGAGCAGAAAGAAGCAGAGCGTTCCCTGCAGCGCTCCAAAGATGTGGCGGAGAGTGCCAACCGCGCCAAAACCGAATTCCTGGCCAACATGAGCCATGAGATCCGCACGCCCCTGAACGCGGTACTGGGGGCCGCCCAGTTGTTGAGCCTCACCCAGTTGGACAAGAACCAAAGCAATCACGTGGGCATGATCTCGGCTGCTGGTAAGGCACTGCTGGCGTTGCTCAATGACGTGCTGGATGTGTCCAAGATCGAAGCCGGAAAAATGGAGCTGAGCCACGCGCCTTTCAGCCTGGGGGATGTGGTGGAACCCCTGGCCACCATCATGTCCGGCACCTCCGCCAAGAAAGACCTGGAGCTGGTGATCGATGTGGACCCGGCCATTCCCGCCAACTTGATGGGCGATGCCCTGCGCCTGCAGCAGGTGCTGGTGAATCTCACCGGCAACGCCATCAAGTTCACGGAGCAGGGTGAAGTGGTGGTGCGTTTTCGCTTGTTGGAACGCCATGAGGACAGCGTGGCGATTCTGGTGTCGGTGAAAGACACCGGCATCGGAATGGATCAGGAGCAACAGGCGCGCCTGTTCAATGCGTTTTCCCAGGCGGATACCTCCATTACCCGTCGTTTCGGCGGTACCGGCCTGGGGCTCACCATCTGCAAAAAACTGGTGGAGTTGATGCACGGGCAGATCAGTGTGCACAGTGCACCAGAGTCAGGGTCGGAGTTCCGATGCCAGTTGCTGCTGGAGCTTGACCCCAATGCCACAGCAGCGGCAGCGCCGTTGGCGGGCAAGCGTATCCTGCTGGCGGACAGCAATGCCGCCTCGGTGGCGGCGCTGACTTCCTGGTGTGAACACTGGGGTTGGCCGTGCGACAGTGTCGGGTCGCTGGTGGAGTTGGAAACCAGGCTCGCCGAACGGGCCGGGGATTATGATGTGCTGGTTTCGAACCAGAATCTGGCCGGTGCAGATGGTACGGAGCGGCTGCAGGTGGCGCTGCCCCATGTGAAATTGGTGGGCAACCTGAGCCGCGAAGAGTTACGCAGAATCAGTATGCGCAGCAATAAAGTGGTGGCGTTGTCCAAACCGGTGACCACCGCCACCTTTCTGGATGCGGTGGATGAAGCCTGTCAGCGCTATACCGATCAGGCCGACCAACGCAAACCCGTGGCGAGCAAGGCGCTGACCCGGCTGGATGGCGCCCGCCTGTTGCTGGTGGAGGATACTCCCTCAAACCAGACCATCATCGTCGGCGTGCTGGAGCAGGTGGGTGCCATTGTGGAGGTGGTGAACAACGGCGCGGAGGCGGTGGAGCGCCTGCAGACCTGCGGTGATCCCGCACTCTATGATGCGGTGTTGATGGATGTGCAAATGCCGGTGATGGACGGCTTTACCGCCACCCAGAAAATTCGCGGTGATCTGCAGTTATCGGTCCCGATTATCGCCATGACGGCAGGTGTGCTGGCGTTCGAACGCAAACAGTGCATCGACAGTGGCATGAACGATTTCGTCGACAAGCCACTGGATATTCCCCGCATGCTGGAGACCATCGCCCGTTATGTGCCGCAACGCGCCGCTATGCCGCTGTTGCAGGAGAAACCGCCGACCGCCGCTGCGGAAGATTCACCTGCCACCATTGCGGGGGTGTTTAATCCGGAACGCATCATGTCGTTTGTGCGAGGCAAGCCGGCCCGGGAGCAGGAAATCCTGGCCATGATCGAGCGCATTGTGACGGAAGGGCTGCAGCCTCTTGAGGAGGGGCGGCATATGCTGGAGGAAGAGGATTTCGAAGGGGCGACCCGCCACTTCCATACCCTGAAAGGCACCATGGGCAACTTCGGTGCCGATCGGGTGATGAACGCTGCCCAGGCTCTGGAGCAGGCCATCAAGCAACAGCAGATGGACCGTTGGGGGACGTTGTTATCCGAGTTTCAGAAGGCCCTGGCGGAAATGGTCCAGGTGGCTGCCCACTGGTTGGTATCGTATCGTGCCGAAAAGCCCGCCCCTGCGCCTGCGGCGCTGGATCAGCATGCCTTTGGTGTGGCCCTGGAGAAATTAAGGGATAAACTCAATCACTCCAATATCGAAGCGGTGGAACTGTTCGCGGACCTGAACACCGAGCTGGCGCAGCGGCTGGGGGCTGAGCGGGTGGCGGTGTTGGCGGATGCGGTGGAAGACCTGAGGTTTGCCGATGCGGTGGCGGTGCTGGACGAGCTGCAGGCGGGGTAGTCGTGACCGCCTGCGGTAAACGGCGGCGGACTAGACCGCATCCTGTTTGATCTTGCGGGCGGCCAGTTGCTGCAGGCGTGTGCGCACTGCGCGTTCGATGCCCTCCGCATCCAGTCCGCACTCAGCGATCATTTCTGCCGGTTTGGCCTGTTCGATGTAATAGTCCGGAATGCCCAGGTTCAATACCGGAACAGTAATGCCCTGTCTGGCCAGTACCTCATGTACGGCAGAACCGGCTCCCCCCTGCACCGCGTTTTCCTCCACGGTCACCAGCAGTTCATGGCGCTCCGCCAGTTCCAGGATCAGGGCCTCGTCCAGCGGTTTTACAAAGCGCATGTCCGCCAGGGAAGCCGCCAGGTTGTCGGCCACGGTGCGGCAGGCGGTGAGCACGCTGCCGAAAGACAGAATCGCCACCTTGCTGCCGTCCCGAATCATGCGACCCTTGCCCAGGGGCAGGCAGGCCATGGTGGTTTCGATGGCCGCGCCGGGTCCAGTGCCCCGAGGGTAGCGAACGGCTGCCGGGCCCGGGTGCTGGTAGCCGGTGTAGAGCATCTGGCGACACTCGTTTTCATCGGCGGGGGCCATGATCACCATGTTGGGTACGCAGCGCATGTAGCTAAGGTCGTAGGCACCGGCGTGGGTGGGGCCGTCTTCGCCCACCAGGCCGGCGCGGTCGATGCCGAAGGTCACGTCCAGATTCTGCAGCGCCACGTCGTGAATCAGCTGGTCGTAGGCCCGTTGCAGGAAGGTGGAGTAGATGGCCACCACCGGCTTTTGTCCTTCGCAGGCCAGGCCCGCTGCCAGGGTCACCGCGTGTTGCTCGGCGATGGCCACATCCTCATACTGGTCCGGAAAACGGCGGGAAAACTCCACCATGCCGGAACCTTCCCGCATGGCGGGGGTGATGCCCACCAGGCGTTTATCCTGCTCTGCCATATCGCACAGCCACTGGCCGAACACGTCGCTGTACTTGGGCAGCTTGGGTTTGGGGTCCGCGGTTTTCACCGCCGGTTTCGGCTCAATCTTGGACAGGGCGTGATAGCCGATGGGGTCCTGCTCTGCCGCCTGGAAACCGCGCCCCTTGCGGGTGAACACGTGCAGCAGGTGAGGGCCGGGAATCTCCTTGAGTTTCCCCAGGTAGGTCACCAGTTTGTCCAGGTTATGACCGTCGATGGGGCCAATGTAGTTGAACCCCAATTCTTCGAACAAGGTGCCGGGGGACACCAGGCCTTTCATGTGCTCCTCGGTGCGGCGCACGAATTCCATGGCGCTGGGCATGTTCTCCAGGACTTTTTTGCCGCCTTCCCGTAACGCGTTGTAGGTACGGCTGGCCCAGACCCGGGACAGATAGTTGGAGAGCCCGCCCACGTTCTCCGAGATCGACATTTCGTTGTCATTAAGAATGACAATCATGTTGGCTTTGGTGTGGCTGGCGTGGTTCAAGGCCTCGAAGGCCATGCCGGCGGTGAGGGCGCCGTCGCCGATGATGGCGATATTGTGGTTGCTGCGCCCCTGGGCCCGACTGGCCAGGGCCATCCCCAATGCGGCGCTGATGGAGGTGCTGGAATGGCCAACGCCGAAGGTGTCGTATTCGCTCTCACTGCGCTTGGGGAATCCGGAGATACCGTCCCGTTGCCGCAGGCTCAGCATGGCGTCGCGGCGTCCGGTGAGGATTTTATGGGGATAGGTCTGGTGGCCCACGTCCCACACCAGTTTGTCCTCAGGGGTGTTGAAGACGAAGTGCAGGGCGATGGTCAGCTCCACCACCCCCAGGCCTGCGCCGAAGTGCCCACCGGTTTTGCCCACGGCGTACATCATGTAATGACGCAGCTCTTCCGCCAACTGAGGCAGCAGGTCCGGGTCCAGTTGTCGCAGCTGGGCCGGGCTGTCAATCAGATCCAGCAATGGCGTACTGGGGCGTTTGAGCGGTATTTCGGTAAACATCAATAGCTTGCCTGTGTGCCAATCCGGTGGGAATTGGGTTAATCCGACATTATACGGTCCCGGGCGTCAAAAATAACGTCCAGGGGTAAATTCTTGGGCTCAATGGCTGCGGGAGACGATGTAGTGGGCCAGTTGTCGCAGCGGCTCGGCCCGCTGATCAAAGTCCGCCAGGGCCGCCACGGCATTGTTGCACAGGTCCCGGGCTTTTTGCCGAGCCGGCTCCAATCCCAGCAGGCTGGGGTAGGTGACTTTCTCCAGGGCCTGGTCTGCGCCTTGCTGTTTACCCAGTTGTTGGGTGTCCCCCACCACGTCCAGGATGTCGTCCTGCACCTGAAATGCCAGTCCTATGGCCTGGGCGTAATGATCCAGGGCGCTCAATTGGGCTTCACTCACCTGGGGCCAGGTCAGGGCACCCATGGCCACACTGGCCCGAATCAGGCAGCCGGTCTTGTGGCGATGGATGGTTTCCAGGGCTTCCAGGGTCAGCGTCTGCCCTTCGGCCGCCAAATCCAGGGCCTGCCCCCCGGCCATGCCGCGGGTGCCACTGTTGGTGGCCAGTAAGCGGATCAACCGCAGCCGCACCTCCGCACCGAGCTCCACCGGAGAGCACGCCAGCACTTCAAAGGCCAGACATTGCAGGGCATCCCCGGCCAGGATGGCGGTGGCTTCGTCAAAGGCGATGTGGCAGGTGGGCTTGCCGCGGCGCAGGTCATCGTTGTCCATGGAGGGCAGATCATCGTGAACCAGGGAATAGGAATGCACCATTTCCAGTGCAGCCGCCACATCGTCCGCTTGCAGGGGATCTCCCCCCACCGCGGCCGCCGCGGCGTAGGCCAGTACCGGCCGCACCCGTTTGCCGCCATTGAAGGTGGCGTAGTTCATGGCCTCCACCAACCGGGGCGCCAGGCCGTTCTGCTGCTCCAGCCAGAAGGCCAGACGTGTATTGACCTGGCGTTGGCACTGTTCCAGATAGCGGTTTAGGTCGAACGCGCTCATTTACTCGGCGTCATCCCCGGGCTGTTCCTCCGCAAACGGCGCCAGTTGTTCCTCACCGTTCTGGTTGAGCAGGATCTCTACTTTCTGCTCCGCCTCCCGCAGGGCCTGCTGGCACTCCTTGGTGAGTTTGATGCCCTGCTCAAACGCTTCCAGAGACTTCTCCAGGGTCAGGTCGCCCCCTTCCATGGATTCCACCAGCTGCTCCAGGGTCTGCAAGGATTGCTCAAAGTCGATAGCGGATTTTTTCTTCGCCATGGGGTCTCCTGGTTGCGGAAAACGGTGGTTGCCGGGTGAGGGCGCAAGTTTCGGCGATCATGCAGTGGAGGTCAATGCGATGCCACAATTAATCACAATCTGCCTGGATTGCGGAATTTCTCCAATTCCTGTCTAGACTTACTCATGTAGGCCGCTCTCAGTCAAATTTTTGGATAACTTTTAGTCAGGTGGAGTAGGGGTGTGGATCTAGCGACCCTCATAGGATTAATCGGAGCGTTGGTGATCGTGGTGATGGCCATGGTAACTGGCGGCGATGTCATGATCTTCGTGAACATACCGTCGATCCTGATCGTGGTGGGGGGAACGGTGTTCGCCGTGATGGCGAAGTACTCCCTCGGCCAGTTCCTGGGTGCCATGAAAATCATGGGTAAATCCTTCAAGTTCAAGCTGTCGTCGCCGGAAGAAATCATCGTGGAAGTGGTGGAGCTGGCGGACGTGGCCCGCAAAGGGGGACTGTTGTCCCTGGAAGGCAAGGAAGTCTCCAACGATTTCCTGCAGAAGGGCATCCAGCTGCTGGTGGACGGCCATGACCCGGAGGTGGTGAAGAGCATCCTCAGCAAAGACATGCGTGAGGGGGTTGCCCGCCACGCGATCGGCAAAGCGATTTTCGTGAACATTGGCGACACCGCCCCCGCCATGGGCATGATCGGGACCCTGATCGGCCTGGTGCAGATGCTGTCCGCCATGGATGACCCCAAAGCCATCGGCCCGGCCATGGCGGTGGCCCTGCTCACCACCCTCTACGGTGCCATGATCGCCAACATGTGGGCCCTGCCGGTGGCGGATAAGGTGGCCCTGCGTTCCGACGATGAAGCCCGCATCCAGGCCATGATCATCGACGCCCTGTTGGCCATCCAGGCCGGCCAGAACCCCCGTGTGATCCAGGGGCTGCTGAAAACCTACCTGCCTGCCTCCAAGCGCGCCAGTGAAGGCGAGGAGTAGTTAGGAGAGAGCCATGGCTGACGAAGACGAATGCGAATGCCCTGAATGCCCGAAAGGGCTCCCCGCGTACCTGGCCACCTTTGCCGACCTGATGTCGCTGCTGATGTGTTTCTTCGTGCTGTTGTTGGCGTTCTCCGAAATGGACGTGCAGAAATACAAGCAGGTGGCGGGCTCCATGAAGGATGCCTTCGGGGTGCAGGACAAAATCAAAATGAAAGAGATTCCCAAGGGCACCTCTATCATCGCCCAGGAGTTTTCCCCCGGTCGACCTCAGCCCACGCCCCTGAATGAGGTGCGCCAATCCACCACCGAGACCATGAACAATACCCTGGAGGTGCTCTGTTCCCCCGGCCGCAGTGAGCAACGGGAGGATGCCCAGGAGCAGTCCACCGACCATTCCGCGGAAATCCTGGAACGGCTCATCGCCATGACCCAGGCGGATGCGGTGGAGGTGGCCTCCATGATGAAGGAAGACATTCAGAACGGCGCCGTGGAGGTGGAAACCCGCAACCGCCGCATCGTCATCCGGGTGAAGGAGCAGGGCTCTTTCCCCAGTGGCTCCGCCACCCTGCGGCCGGATTTCGTTCCCATCATGGACAAGATCCGCACCGCCATTAAAGACATCGACGGCATTTACTCGGTGGAAGGCCATACCGACGACCTGCCCATTTCCACCGCCCGTTTCCGCTCCAACTGGGAGCTGTCCTCGGCCCGGGCGGTGTCGGTGGCCCATGAATTGATGAAGGACGGCGATATGGACCCCACTAATTTCACCGTCAAGGGTTTCGCCGACACCAAACCCATGGCGCCCAACGACAGCGACGACAACCGTTCCCGCAACCGGCGGGTGGAGATCGTTATTGAACAGGGGGCGGAAGACGAAAAGTACCTGTCCGGGGAAGAAGAGCTGCCGGAAGACCCGGAATTCAACACCGCACTGCTGAAAGAGGCGGGCATCGAGGACCTGGAAGGGTTTGAGTTGCTGTCGGGGGATGAAGCCGATCAACAGACCGATCAGGCCCAGGGCGTCATCAGTGTGCTGGATAATGAACAACCGGTGGAGGCCAGCCCGGATCAGGCCCCGGTGGACGGCCAGCCTCAATCCGGAGCCAAACCCAGCCCATCACCCTTCGATTTGTCGGTGGACCCTTTCGCTCCCGCCCCCGACGACAAACCGGAGGACGAGTTCTTCTGACACCCGTGATTTCATCCAGTGACCCGCTGCGCTTGCCATGCCCGGTCGGTGCGGGTATGGTTTGGTCATTTGAGGCCAGCCGCGGGTAAACTATGGAGCGTCCCCTGCACAAGGAACCGGGACAGGATCTGGATCGGGAATTGGATAAACTCAGCGCCAACGCGGTGTATGCTGCCCTGTTGGTGGAAATGCTGGTGGGGCAGAAGATTCCCCTGGCGGAAGTGCTGGCCGGCACCGGAATCGAACTGAAAACCCTGAAATCCCTGGATGCGCGTCTGAGTGGTCGTCAATACAAGGCCCTCATCGACAATGCCGTGCGCCTGTCCGATGATCCGGCCCTGGGCTTCAAATTCGGCTTCCAGCTGAAACTGTCCACCCACGGCTTCCTGGGGTTCGCCGCCATGAGTGCCGCCACCCTGGGGGAGGCATTGGAGCTGGCGGTGAAATATTGTCGCACCCGCTTTGATTTCTTTGCCTTGGATCTGTTCGAGCGCGGCGGAGACGTGGTGCTGCAGGTGGATGAACTGCTTAACCTGGGGCGCGCTGGCGCCTTCCTGCTGGAATCGGTGATGGCCAGTTTCGGCACCATGAGCATCAACCTGCTGGGGGAGATTCCAAAAGGGGTGCGCATTCGCCGCACCTGCGACAAGCCGGCTTATTTTGAAGCCATGGAGGAATGGTTTCCCCAGCGCCCGCCGGTGGAATTCAATCAGTCCGCCAACCAGATGATATTCCGTCAGGGGGTGTTGCAACGCCGCCTCAACCTGTCTGACCCCATGGCCCGCCAGTTGGCCGAAGCGCAATGCCAGCGGGAACTGCAGACCATTCAAGTGGAGGATGACCTGCTGTACCGTGTGCATCGCCTGCTGAAAGAGGCGGAGCCCAATTATCCCAAGCTGGATGAGGTGGCCACCCGGCTGCATCTGTCGCCGCGGACGTTCAAGCGCCGGCTGCAGGCAGAGGGCACCACCTTCCAGGCCATTCTCGATAAAGTCCGTATGCACCAGGCCCGGCAGTTGTTGGCGGGGTCCCGCCAGTCGGTGGATGCCATCGCCTCGGCCCTGGGCTACAGTGATGCGTCCAATTTCAGCCGGGCCTTCCGGCGTTGCGAGGGTATGACCCCCGCCCGCTACCGGCGCGCCAGCGCCAACAATAACAATGTTGAGGGAAAATGATGACTGACCAAACTGAATTGACCGGCAAACTGCAGGAAGCCCACGTCCAGTTTTTACTGGGCCGGCTGCGGGGGGAAGGGCTCGACGCCAGCATCGAGCGTGAACTGGCGGCCCTCTGGGCATGGGGTGCCGGCGTGAGCCTGAATGACATCCTGGACCGTGAACTGTTGATCAACACCATCGTCCGCCTGGTGGCGAATGCGCCGTTCAACCAGGAGCTGCGGACCATTGTGGTGAAGAGCGTGATCACCGGCATCCAATCGGAATTTAACGACGGCACCACCATTCAGAATCTGGTACCGAAGCAAGAGTACGACAAGGCGGTTGCCCACTTCGCCCAGTTTGAAAAGTTGCGCATGGATGTGATCCGCATGGTGCTGGAAAGTCCCATTTACAGCGAGCTGATCACCGACGTGTTGTACCACGGCATCAAGGATTACATTACCACCGAGAACGTGGTGGTAAAGAAAGTGCCCGGAGTGGGGGCGCTGATGAAGGCCGGGGCCAAGAGCCTGAACAAGGCCATGCCCAGCCTGGAAAGTGCGGCAGAAGGCACCATCAAAAAATTCATCGCCGGCAACCTGCGCAGCTCCGTGGAACTGAGTGAGAAAATCCTCAACAACGCCTTGTCGGAAGGCAATATCCGAACCATTGCCGACCACTTCTGGAAAACCGTCAGCGAGAAGGATTTCGCCAAGTTCAAGCATTACGTGACCGAGGAAGACATTGATGCCTCGGTGGTGATCGGTGATGACCTGTGGAATGAAGTGCGCAAGGCTGAGTACTTGCACAATATGATCCGTGGCATCGTCAATCATATTCTGGATGAGAATGGGGACAAAACGCTGGCGGATCTGGTGAACGAAATCGGCTATACCCAGGCCTATGTCACCGATGAGCTGAAGCAGATTCTGCCCGGCGCCCTGGGGCGGGAGGCGCTTTGGCAGTTGCTGGAGGCCAGGGTGCGCGCCAACCTGGCGGAATTCTACGCCAGTGAGGCCTGTGCTGAGGCCCTGGCGTGATCCCATGTTGATCCGTTTGGCGGCAAGCGGCGGCCTGGCCCCTGCCGCCAAACGGGCAAGGTTTCGCCACGTTGGACCCTCGTCCCGGGTTGGTTACAGGGATGGGGACAGGAGTGGCATGCCGCAAAGGATGCGGCGATAATCAGAAAACGTTCCAGTCAGTTTGCTTTTTCGGCAATGGAGCACTTGGCAGAAGCTTTGCACCGAAAACCGAATACGGCGTCCAGGCCCGCCCATTAAGCGGGACTGCGTTGTCGGTCAACCAAGGCAAACAGGGAGCGAATCATGGCACGCGTTGCAGCCAAACTGAAAAGCTGGTGGCAGCAGAAAAGCAACACCGACCCTCTTGAACAACGCATTGAACGGCGCAGCGTACCGGAAGAGGTGATGCACCTGTTCCGGTTGCGGCGAGAGCACAGCCTGCTGCAGGCCCGTTTCTCCGGTGTGGACGACGTATTCCAGAGTCTGCTGCTGGAGGTGGATCTGGAACAGAACCGCCTGATCCTGGATGAACCCTTCCCCCATCGTTTTCCCACCCAGTACTGGATCGGTCGCCGCATCAAGGTTGCCACCAGTGAGAATGGCTTGGCCACCCGCTTCGACAGCCGGGTCAGCGGTGCCCTGGCGCTGGAGCAAGGCAACGCCCTGATCGTGGAGCTGCCGCGGGACATCATGGCGGCGCAGCGGCGCAGCAGTTTTCGCCTGGCGGTCAATGCCCGAATGCCGGTGGATGCGGTGGTGCGACTGCCGGAGCAGGGTAATCTGGCGGCCCGAGTGCTGGACCTGTCCGCAGCCGGCATTCGCCTGGCCATACCGGGGGAGTTTGCGGAACTGGGGGAGGAAACCCGGCTGGCACTGCGGTTGGGGGGCGAAGCCCCCATGGTGAGCCAGTTGGCGGTGCGTCACCTGCAAACGGCGGCTGAAGCGGAATCCTGTACCTTGCTGGGCGCGCGCCTCACCGGGCTGAACAACAGCCAGTCGAAAGTCATCGAGCGCTTTCTGGTGCGAATGCAGAGGGTGCAGCGTCAGCGTGAACTGGAAGCCGGGATGGCGTAGCAACTTACGGCTAACAGGTTCGCAACATGGCCGCGCAGGAAGGGTGGAGCGGGAGCCCGACAGGGCTCCCCAAAGACGCCTGAAGCCAGCGGGTCAGGGTACGGTTTCCGGCTCCGGCAGGGTGATGTTCAACTCCAGTACGGCACAGTCGTCATTCTGGTCCAGGGCCACCGACACCATGTCATCGGTGATCGGCACGTATTTGCTGATCACCGCCACCAGATCCCGCTGCAGGGCGGGCAGGTAGTCAGGCTGATCCCGGGCTGAACGCTCATGGGCCACAATGATCTGCAGGCGTTCCTTGGCCACACTGGCCGTGCTTTTCTTTTTGGTTTTGAAGAATTCCAGTAAGCTCATTACCGCCCTCCGAACATTCTCGACAACAGGCCTTTCTTGGCAATATTCAGGAAGCGGTGCTCAACCTGCTCGCCCATCAGTCGGCGTACCGCATCCATATAGGCCTGGCCGGCATCACTCTCTTCGTCCATGATCACCGGCTGACCCTGGTTGGAGGCGGACAGCACCGCTTTGGATTCCGGGATGACCCCCAACAAGGGAATGGACAGAATCTCTTCCACATCTTTCACACTCAGCATTTCTCCCCGTTCCACGCGGTCCGGGCTGTAGCGGGTCAGCAACAGGTGTTCCTCAATGGGGGCTTCGCCTTTTTCCGCCCGCAGGGTTTTGCTTTGCAGGATGCCGAGGATGCGGTCAGAGTCCCGCACCGAGGATACTTCCGGGTTGGTCACCACCACCGCGCGATCGGCGAAGTACATGGCCATGTGGGCGCCCTTCTCGATGCCGGCGGGGGAATCGCAGATGATGTAATCGTAGGTTTTCTTCAGCTCATCCAGAACCTTCTGCACCCCTTCCTGGGTGAGGGCATCTTTGTCGCGGGTCTGTGAGGCCGGCAGGATGCTCAGGTTCTCCACCCGCTTGTCTTTGATCAGGGCCTGGTTGAGGTTGGCTTCGCCGTTGATGACGTTGACGAAGTCGTACACCACGCGCCGCTCACAGCCCATGATCAGGTCCAGGTTACGCAGACCCACGTCAAAATCGATGATAGCGGTTTTGTGGCCTTTCAAGGCCAGTCCTGTGCCGATGGCCGCGCTGGTGGTGGTTTTGCCAACGCCGCCTTTGCCTGAGGTCACCACGATAATCTCTGCCAATGTCGTATCCTCTTAACGTTATACTTGTTGCGTTACAATGGGCTGATGATGAGTTGATCGCCTTCCAGCTCCGCTTTCACCGCTTGTTTCCAGAGTGAGCCTTGCAGGTCTTCGTTCACTTTATAGTTCCCGGAAATGGAAATCAGTTCCGCCTCCAGGCTCTGACAGAAAATGCGGGCGCTGTCATCGCCCTTGACGCCCGCCAACGCGCGACCGCGCAGCGGAGCGTACACATGAATATTACCGTCCGCCAGAATTTCGGCTCCGGCACTTACCGGGGCCAGTACCACCAGGTCGCCGCCGGGGGCATAGATCTGCTGGCCGGAGCGTACCGGTGTGGTGATGACTTTGTTGGCGCTGATGGGCACTTCCACCTCCACTTCGCGGATTTCCACGGTGGTGCCGGCTTTGGCTTCGGTGGGCTCAGGGCCGCGGGCACTGATGCTGGCCGGCGGCAGACTGGGCAGGCCCGCCACATTGGCAGACAGGATCTGTTCTTCACTGCCGCCACGCACGGCAACGGGAATCATGCCGTATTCCCGACACAGCTCACCCAACTCGATGAAGTCGATAAAGTTATCGCCAGGGCATTTCTCCAGGCTCAAAATCACCGGCGTTTGCTGGAAAAAATCCGGAGCGCTGCTGACAGTGGAGGAGAGGGTGGCGTTGAAGCTCTTGTAGTCATAACGGTAGAGCTCCAGAATGGTCATGGTGACCCGGCTGCCTTTCAATTTGAAACAGGCTTCCGAGTCCAGTGCGGCTTCTGTGTCCTGCATAGGTCCCAGTGTTTTTCGTTTTTTTCTGAACAACTCCAATTGGCTCATGGTTTGAGGGCATCCTGTCCAGTGGATTTTTGCGGTGAAGCAGCCATTGCCCTTGTGCTGTGCATGCCTTCTTTGAAAGCCTGCATCAGGGCTAGCATTACTGCTCACTTTTTCAAACCATGACTTGCCCCAATTGTATCAGAACTGGAAAAGATTGAAGGGAAAAGTTTGCGATTTCGTGATCGAAATTTATTTAGGCTGTTCTTTCTGTTGACGGGTGAGTGCCAACTCGGTGGCCAGGGTTTCCACCGCCACCGGTTTGGTGAGAAACGCAACCATGCCGGCAGCGATGGCAGCGTCCCGGTGCTCCTGCATGGCGTGGGCGCTGAGGCCGACGATGCGGGTGTGATGGCATTGCGGCATCTGGGATAAGCGGCGGGTGGCCTGGTAACCGTCCAGGTTGGGCATTTCGCAATCCATCAGAATCAGGTCATAGGGTTTGCTGGTGGATTGAACACACTGAATGGCTTCCATGCCGTCGTTGGCCAGGTCCGGTTCGATGTTGAATTTCTTCAACAGGCCTTTCACCACCAATTGATTCACGTTGTTGTCTTCCGCCACCAGCACATTGAGGGCGCTGAAATCCTGCACCTGATCCTGGTCGTGGCGGGGCTCCCGTTGACCGGTGACCAGTTGCTGCAGGGTCTGCAACAACTGTGAATGGGTGAAAGGGTCCTGAATGTGCAGGGCTTGCTGGTGGTGGGCATCGGCTAACGGCTGCAGCACAATGGTGGGGCAGTGCTGACCGAGCAGGTGTGCCGGCTCCGGCTGGCTGGCGTGGCGAATGACCAGGTCCACCGCGTCTGCGGGGGATTGCTCCACCGCCTCGACGACCTCCATATGGTGCAGCGACAGCAGGGATTTCAGGCCACTCACGGCTTCCGGCAACGGGTCCAGCACCAGTACCCGCTTGCCCGCCAGTTCCGCAATCGGTTCCGGAAACCGCAATGGGCGGCAGGGCAGTTCCAACCAGAACTCACTGCCGATGCCTTCGCGGCTTTTTACGCTGATGCGACCACCCATCATGTGGGTCAGGGATTTGGAAATGGCCAGGCCCAGGCCGGTGCCGCCGAAACGGCGGGTGGTGGAGGAGTCCGCCTGGGAAAATGACTGGAACAGCTTGCGCTGTTGTTGCTCGGTGATGCCGATGCCGGTGTCCTGCACGGTGATGCGCAATTCAGAGGTGGTGTGGTCATAGTCGCTGCACAGTGCCACGTATCCCTGGTCCGTGAACTTGATGGCGTTGCCCAGCAGGTTGATGACGATCTGCTGCAGGCGGGTGGGGTCGCCCTGGATGCTGGCGGGCGTGGTGGGGGAGACGATCAACACCAGGCGGATGTGCTTCTGCGTAATGGCGGTGGAAAACAGTTCGATACATTCGTCCAGCAGGGTGCGCAGATCCACTTCAATGCTTTCCACAGTGAGCTTGCCGGCTTCGATTTTGGAATAGTCCAGAATGTCATTGATGATGGACACCAGGGTGTCGCCGGAATGCTTGATGGTGGTGATCAGGTGACGCTGGTGGTTGTTGAGGGGGGTATCCATCAGCATCTGGGTGATGCCCAGGACGCCATTCATGGGGGTACGAATCTCGTGGCTCATGGTGGCCAGAAACTGGCTTTTGGTTGCCAGCGCCTGCTCCGCCATGGAGCGGGCCCGCTCCGCTTCGTGCTTCTGCGCTTCCAGCTCCTGGGTGCGTTCCTTCACCGCATGGTCCAGTTGCTGATTGAGCTTTTCCTGCTGGCGGATGATGCGTTCCTTGCTGCGTTCGCTCAGGCGCTGCACTTCCCGGAACTGATCGGTGAGGCCCATGTTGAGAATCACCAGGGTGAACAATGAACCGATTTGCGAGCCATAGGTGGAAAGGAAGCTGACGTCGATGATGTCGAAGGCCCGCAGCACGTTCATCACCCCGCCGATGATGAAACCGAGCCAGCCGATAAGGTAATAGATTGCGGCGTTCTTGCCCTGAAAAAGTTGGTAGAACGCCGCCGTCAGCACATAGGGTGTCACCACCACCATGGCCAGCAGCGAGATCTGAATGGCCCAAGTAAATGACAGGGTGAGGGTGGAGACGATGGCCATAACCCCCACACTCAGCACCAGGGGTTCAAGGTTGAGACGGCCGAAGCGGATATGACTCAGGCCGAAATAACTCTTGGTCATCTTCACTGTGAGTATGCTGAGAATGCCGATGGTGATGGGGCGAATCAGTTTGCTGAACTCCGGGTAGTCCTGCCACAGGAACACATTGCCGGTGCCGTTGAGGGACAACTCCACCACCGCGTAGTTGGCCAGCAGGGCCACGTAATAGATCTGGGCCCGCTGGCGCAGAAAAAAGAACAGGAAGGAGTTGATCAGCAGAATGACCACGATGGCCCCGTAATACATGCCGAACAACATCATCGCCGTGCGCTGATTGGATTCCCAGGCCTCCTGGGTGGATACCGTCAGTGGCGCGATCAGGGTGTCCTGGCTGCTCACCCGCCAATAGAGGGTTTTACGCTCCCCGGCCTTCAAGGTGACCGGAAACGAGAAAAAGCGATCCTTGCGCAGGCGGCTGCTGAAGGGCAGCTGGTCGCCGGTGCTGTGTTGTGAGTACTGGCCGTCGGCATCCGGATAGAAGAAATCCACCCGGTCCAGCAGTGGGTATTCCAGACTCAGAATGAAGGTTTGGTCGGGACCACTGTTGTGCAGGCTCAGCCGGAGCCAGAGGTCATCGGTGGTGAAGCCGAAATTGGCGAAACGCTGCTCCATGGGGGACCAGCGACTGGCCTGCCGTGCCTGAGCCAGGGTCAGGCGTTGCTCCGGGTCCAGCAGGTAGTGGGCGTACTGGGCGGCGCTGCCGTAACGGAAATCCGCCCCCAGGGTGAGGGTGTCGGATTTGAGCGTGTGGGCAAGCACCGGCTGGCTGCAAACCAGCAGCAGGGCACAGATCAGCGGAGCGACGCGGGTGCGCAACAGGTGCATACAAGTGAACAAGGCATCAGGCATATACTCAGTATACTCGAGTAGCGCCGGTTGAATATGTGGCTTAGACGCGATATGCGGTCTCGGTCATCACTTTTGCCACTGCCTGCATCAGTTTCTTTACCGGAAAGGGCAGGTCCATGGCGCCGGCCTTGTGAGCGGTGGTGGCGTGCTGGGCTTCATCCGTATGCATCTGCTCCAGGATGCGCAGAGAGCGCTGGTCCTGGGGAGGAAGCTGTGCCATGTGGCTCTCCAGGTGGCGGCAGACCTGTTTCTCTGTCTCTTCCACAAAGCCCAGGCTCCAGCGGTCGCCGATGGCGCCGGCCACAGCACCGATGCCAAAGGACAGGGAATACCAGACCGGGTTCAGCAGGCTGGTGTGGCTGCCCAGCTCCTGCAGGCGCTGCTCGCACCAGTGCAGGTGATCCTCTTCCTCCTGGGCGGATACCTCCATCTGGCGGCGGATGCGGGGCAGTCGTGCCGTCACCGCCTGGCCCTGGTACAGGGCCTGGGCGCAGACTTCACCGGTGTGGTTTACCCGCATCAACCCGGCCACATGGCGCCGTTCCGCCGGGGCCAGCGGCGGGATCTCGGTGCCCGCGGTGGGGTTGGGGCGCTGGGTGCCGGGATGGCCCCCGGCCACGGTGCGCAGGGCGTTGTCCGCCTGGCCGATGAGGCGGTCAAACAGGCTGTAGCGACGTTGGGGGTGAGTGCCCATGACGTTTCCTTTTGTAAAACATTGCGTGGTAAAACATTGTGCGCCAAGTCGGGGTATTATACGGCTTTCGATCCAGCCCTGAATACCGGGTCCATGATTCACAAGCAAACTGCACACATAAGGATGACAGGCATGAACAAGGCAACCACACTGGCGGCACTGATACTGGTCGGGGGGCTGAGCACTGGCTGCACCCAGGAAACCCAGAACTCCATCGGGCGCGCCATTCAGAACTGGACCGGCACCAACGGGGTGCTGGACGTTTACGCCGGTGACAAACTGGTGAAGCGCTTCATCGGCATCGACAAGCTGTCCACCGCGGCGGCCACCAGTGGCGAAGGGGCTCGCCCCTACCGGTTCGGCTATGGGGTGCTGGATATGAACCAGAATTACCAGAAAGACCCGGGCGAGAAGAAGGTGTATTTCGAAGTCAGTGACTATTCTACTAATTATGTGTTTTACGAAAATCCCTACGAATAATCATTAGAAGGAGATTTCCATGCCGGATCTGGTCGACCTGGAAATCATGATGTTGTCGCGGGTGCCCATCATCGTCATCGAAACGTTTGAAGAGCCCCGCGCATTGGAGTTGATCAACAAAGCCGGCGTGAAACAGCAAAAGCCGGTATTCACCTGGTCGGTGACCGAAGGCATTCAGCGCATTGATCTGGCCCACAGCGTGACGGAGCACCTCACGAACGAACCGGATTCTGCCCTGGCTCACATCAAGCAGAGCGGTCGCGCCGGTATCTATGTGTTTTGTGATTTTCATCCGTTTCTGGTGGACGCCCCGAAAAACGTGCGCCTGCTGAAGGAAATCGCCATGGCCCACGAACAGCATCACCACACGTTGATTCTGCTCAGTCATGCCCTGGAGATTCCCCCGGAGCTCAGACGCTATTGCGCGCGGATGGACCTGTCGTTACCCAACGATGAGCAGTTGATGCACCTGGTGAAGGAGGAGGCCAGCCACTGGTCCAGCCAGAATCGGGGCGCCAAGGTGAAGACCGATACCCCCACCCTCACCAAACTGGTGGCCAACCTGCGCGGGCTCACCTATTCCGATGCCCGCCGCCTGGCGCGGGGGGCCATTTTTGATGACGGCGCCATCACCGCCTCGGATCTGCCGGAGCTGAACCGGGCCAAATTCGAATTGCTGGGCATGGATGGGGTCATGAGCTTTGAATACGACACTTCCAGCTTCGCCGATGTGGGCGGGCTCAATGCCTTGAAGGAATGGTTATCCAAGCGCCGGGATCATTTTCTCCATCCGCAGGAGGGGGTGGACAGCCCGAAAGGCGTGCTGCTCCTGGGGGTACAGGGCGGTGGCAAGAGTCTGGCGGCCAAGGCGGTGGCCGGTATGTGGGGGGTGCCCCTGTTGCGGTTGGATTTCTCCGCGCTCTATAACAAATACATCGGGGAAACGGAAAAGAACCTGCGGGAATCCCTGGCCATGGCAGACACCCTGTCCCCCTGCGTGCTGTGGCTGGACGAGATTGAGAAAGCGCTGTCGGTGGACGCCAGTGACAACGGCACCTCCAAGCGTTTGCTGGGGGTCTTGCTCACCTGGATGGCGGAGCGCAAGCGTCCGGTGTTTGTGGTGGCCACCTCCAACGACATTTCCCGGATGCCCCCTGAGCTGGTGCGCAAAGGGCGGCTGGACGAAATCTTCTTTGTGGACCTGCCGCAGGAATCGGTGCGGCGGGATATATTCAGCATTCATCTGCGCAAGCGTTTCCAGAACCCGGAGCATCTGGACCTGGATACCCTGGCCCGGGCCAGCGAGGGGTTTTCCGGTGCGGAAATCGAGCAGGCGGTGGTGTCCGGTCTGTATCGCTGTCAGGCGGAATCCACGGAGCTGGATACGCAGCACGTGCTGGAGGAAATCGCCAGCACCCGGCCACTTTCGGTTGTGATGGGGGAGCAGCTGGCGCAACTGCGGGCCTGGGCTGAGGGCCGTACGGTGGCGGCAGACTGACGGCGGCCCAACTCAGAGCAGGCTTTTCAAGCGTTCCTGGTCAGAATCGGCGTGATCCCGGGCATCCTGCCACTGGATCAGCACATCACGCAGTTCACTCAGTTCAATGGGCTTGGCCAGGTAGGCATTCATGCCGCATTCCAGGCTGCGTTCCTTGTGTTCGTCCATGATGTGGGCGGTCAGGGCAATGATGGGAATCGGGCTGCGCCCGGTCTCCTGCTCCCATTCACGGATGGCGCGGGTGGCATCGAAGCCGTTCAGCTGGGGCATTTCACAGTCCATCAGGATGATGTCGAAATCCTGCTCTTTGGCCAGCTTCACCGCGTCCACCCCATTGTCCACCGTCACTGCCTGCATGCCCAGGCGGGACAGCATACCGCGCACCACCTTCTGTGACAGGTGATGATCCTCCGCCACCAGAATGCGCATGGGGGAAAGGGTTTCCAGCTTCTGGTCATCCTGGGGGTGGTCGGCATGAATGCGGCGGATGTGGGCCAGCTCTTCCAGCAGCGTTACCTTCAGGGTGCGCCCGGTGACCGGCTTGCTGATGACCCGGCGTATGCCGGCGTTGCGGGCGGCGGTGGCACTGGGGGCCATGCCCAGGCCGGTGAGCATCAAAACCAGGGGGTCGTTGTTGATCAGAGTGTCTTCCTTGATGCGGGCGGCCAGTTCCATGCCGGTCATGCCGGGCATCTCATGGTCCAGAATCACCACATCAAAGGGCTCGTGAATGGTGGCCTGGTTGTGCAGCATCGCCAGGGCCTGGCGTCCGTTGATGGCGGTGGACACTTTCATGCCCCAGCTGGTGGCCTGTTGTTGCAACACCAGGCGGCAGGACGCATTGTCGTCCACCACCAGCAGTTGCAGGCCCTGCAGCTGGTCGGCAAACAGCGGCACGTCCTGTCCGTCCGGGTCCGGCTCCAGGGGAATGCTGAACCAGAAGGTGCTGCCCCGGCTGGCCTGACTCTCTGCTCCCATCTCCCCCAGCATGATGTACACCAGCTGCTGGGAAATCGGCAGCCCGAGTCCGTGGTGGCTCAGGTTTTCCAGGTGGTCCTTGCGCTGGCTGAACAGCTCCTGCAGCTGGTCCCGCCCCATGCCTATGCCGGTGTCGGTGATGGCGAAACGGATGTGGTGCTGGCCTTTTTCCCGGTCCGGACTCACCTCGATGATGACTTCCCCGTGATCGGTGAATTTGATGGCGTTGGACAACAGGTTGGCAATCACCTGGCGGATGCGGGTGGGGTCGCCTTTCACCTGGAACGGGATGTCGTTATGAATGTGGGTGATCAGCTCGATGCCTTTTTCCTCTGCCCGTTGGCGATACACGTCGATGCATTCCGCCAGCATGATGCCGATGTCAAAGGAGGTGATATCCAGGGTCATTTTGCCGGTTTCAATCTTGGAGTAATCCAGAATGTCGTCCAGGATTTTCAACAGATTGTTGCCGGAGGCGCTGATGGTGCGTACGTAGTCCTCCTGGGAAGGGGAGAGGGGGGAATCCTCCAGCAGCTCCGCCATGCCCAGGATGCCGTTCATGGGGGTGCGGATTTCGTGGCTGAGCTGGGCCAGGAATTCGGTCTTGGCCCGCCGTTCTGCCTCCAGCACCGCCACATGCTGGCGTTGCTGTTCTTCCAGCAGTCTGACTTTGCGTTGGCGTACGTTCAGGGCCACCACCGCGGCGAAGCAGTCGACGAACAGGCTGGTCACCAGAATGTGCAGGGTTTCCATGCCCACCGCCAGCATGCCGAATACGGTCTGTGCCGTCATCAGGCCGATGAACAGGATGATCAGCCGCGGGGCCACCATGATGCGGGCCGGATTGAACCCGTCCAGGGCCCGGATCGCCGCATTGAAAAAGTTCAAGGGTACCGCCAGCAACGCCAGGATCACCGAAATGCGCGAACCGGTCTGGATGTCCATGAAAAACACCGCCACCAGCGCGATCAGCATCACCAGAATCAGCAGCCGGTTGACCCGGTCCAGGTGGCGGCGGCTGCGGTGCAACTCGAACAACTTGCGGCTGAATTGCAGGGAGGCGGCAAACATCAGGATCAGGGCTGAGGTTTCCAGCTGGCTGTGAAGGTTGGTGTAGGGGAACCAGTAGTAGCCCACGTAACCGAAGGCGCAGGCACAGTAATAGATGATCGCCAGGGCATAGAGGGCAAAGTAGCCGTAACTGCTGTCCCGGGTTTTGATCACGCCAAAACCGCCGTACAGGCTGAGCATCAGCAGTGAGCCCAGGGCCAGGCCCATCACCAGTTGCTGTTTGAACTGGCTCTGGTAAAAGGTGGCGGGGTCGGACACGCTCAGCACCATGGACATGTACTGGCGGGAACGCACCTCGATCAGATAGTCCGAACGTTGTCCCGGCATCATGAACAGGCGCAGTACCGGTGCCCGGTGTTTGACGAAGCCGTGGATGTTGTCGGTCATGCTGCCCACCCGTTCCACTTCCTGGGTGCCGTCCCGGGTCAGTTCATGGACCGCGAGAAACCCGATGTTGGGTTGGCTCACATACACCAGGGCATTGACGGGGTGAGTGAGGTGGCTCTCAATCTGTACTTTCAGCCACAGGGTGGAATCGGTGTAACCCAGTCGCAGTACCGGTGTGCGGGCGGGGGTGAACTGTTGCAGCAGGCGTTCGTCGGTGAAGTCTTCGGGGCGATACTGGTTTTCGGTGTCTTCGAAGTAGCTGATATTCTGGGTGATGAGGAAATGAAAATTGGGTGATTCCAATACCACCGCCGCCCGACCGAGGGATACGGTCAGCAGCAGGCAGAGCAACAGGGCGCTCCGACTGGCCAGGCTAAGGCGGTGGTTCGGCTTCATGGGGTGGTGGCATCCTGCTCAACTGGTTAATTTTGTTTCAAGTATATTCAGTGTGACTGCCAAATCCCACCGTTGCAGGTGGAAATAACCCATATTTCTGGCGTTAAACCTCAGAAAAATAAGGGTAAGTGCTCACCCTGCATCGGTCTCGGACTGCAACAGATACGCCTGCAGCCCCGCCTTGATCAACAGGTATACGCCCAGTTCTGCCCGCGGACCGGCGTTGTCCACCACCACATAACAGGCATCCGGCTTCAAGGACTGGCTGCGCTGGCGTAATTTGTTGAGGGGAATGTTGACGGAGTTCTTCCGGTGAAAATGCTTGAACTCGCCACTCAGCCGCACATCCAGCAGCACCAGCTCCGTGCTGTCCGCCTGCATGGCCTCCACGTCCTGTTCGGTCACCTGATTCAGAACCGGGCGTTCCAGCAGGCTCTTGAACTCTTCCTTTTCCAGGTACATGAGCGCGCCGTCGGTTTCCATGGTCACCGTGGCATTGCGGGTGGTTTCGCCGATCAGCGCCTCTTCACCGAAGAACTGGCCAGGCCCCAGCCTGGCCACCTGTTCCATACCGTGTTCCGCCCGTTTGCTGATCAGGACACTGCCGTGTTCGATGACGTAAAAGCGCTCCCCCTGGTCGCCCTCTGCCACAATCACATCCCCCAGGCTGCGTTCTTCATTCTTGAACGAGGCAAACAGGCGCTGGATGTTGGCCGGGGGCACTTTGGCGAACACTTCGGATTCCAGCAGGGCGGACATCCAGTCCACCTCGTTTTCATCGTCAGAGTCCTCCACCCCGTATTCACCGGCCTGCTCCCAGGTGATGGCCAGGTCCAGGCGTGCCTTGTCCACCTTCAGAATCTGGCAGTCACCGGTGGTGATGGCGGAAAACCGGTGTGGGGGTCTATTATCCAAAGCACGGCGGCATTCCGGGTCTTCGGCGCTGAAACTGGTGATGTTGAATTCCTCGTCCAGCAGGTCCACCGAGCCGTCCAGCAGGTAGTACCAGAAAGCATCCTGTTCCCCGCGTTTGAATAGCTTTTTGCGGGGTGGTAACGTGAGCAACTCACAGCATTTGAGGGCTTCCTGGAATTGATGACGCAGCAATTCGTTGAACGGCACCAGTTGTTTGATGGCGGCTTCGTCCAGAGAGGGGGCAGGCTGAGACATGGCGATTCCTTTGCGGTCAGATGAGTAGGAAAAGTATAGTTCAGACTGGAGGGATGATCAGGTGGATGCTGTGTTCGAAAAGTGTTCTTGTGCCGCCGGCTCATGGACTGATCAGGCCGCGAATTTACGAAAAATAATCAGGTGAAGGGGGGCAGGATCTGGTATAAACGCCACCTGACCGGGCTGGCGCCAGCCGATCCCCGCTTCTCCGCTCAATGTGAAATGGATCTAAGATGAAAGTAGCAATTCTGTCACGGAACTCAAAGTTGTACTCCACTCAACGCCTGGTGCAGGCGGGTGAGGCCCGTGGCCACGAGGTGCAGGTGATCGATACTCTGCGTTGTTATATGAACATGGCCACTCACAAACCCACCATCCACTATAAAGGCAAAGCCCTGGAAGGGTTCGACGCGGTGATTCCCCGCATCGGTGCCTCCATTACTTTTTATGGCACCGCTGTGGTCCGTCAGTTCGAAATGATGGGGGTGTTCGCGGTCAACGAGTCCGTTGCCATTTCCCGATCCCGGGACAAATTGCGCTCCCTGCAACTGTTGTCCCGTAAGGGCGTGGGTATGCCGGTCACCGGTTTTGCCCATTCCCCGGATGAGATTCCCGATTTGATCGATATGGTGGGCGGTGCGCCCCTGGTGATCAAGCTGCTGGAAGGCACCCAGGGCATCGGCGTGGTGTTGGCGGACACCCGTAAAGTGGCTGAAAGCGTGATTGAAGCTTTTCTGGGATTGAAAGCCAATATTCTGATTCAGGAATACATTGCGGAATCCTCCGGCGCGGACATCCGCTGTCTGGTTATTGGCGACAAAGTGGTGGCGGCCATGAAACGCCAGGCCAAACCCGGCGAGTTCCGCTCCAACCTGCATCGGGGCGGCAGTGCCACCCTGATTAAAATCACTCCGGAAGAACGGGCCACCGCTGTGCGGGCTGCCCGCATCATGGGGCTGAATATCGCCGGGGTGGACCTGATCCGCTCCAACCACGGGCCACTGGTGATGGAGGTGAATTCCTCGCCGGGCCTGGAAGGCATTGAAAGCGCCACCGGCAAGGATGTGGCGGGGATGATCTACAGCTTTATGGAAAAACGCATCATGGAAGGTAAGGCCAGCAACCGAACCGTCGGCAAAGGGTAATCTTTTATGGCGCGCCGTTCCCAGGCAATCGAAATATTCGGGCAGTCCATTGCGCCATCGTCGCAGCAAACGTTCAATATTCCCATTGGCCAGCTGTATACCCACACCGACATCCATATCCCGGTGCAGGTGGTCAACGGCAAGACGTCCGGACCGGTATTGATGATCTGCGCGGCCATCCACGGGGATGAACTGAACGGCATCGAAGTGGTGCGGCGGGTGTTGAAAGCACCCTGGCTCAAGAACCTGCGGGGCACGTTGATCGCCGTGCCCATGGTGAATGTGCTGGGCATTATTCACCGCTCCCGTTACCTGCCGGATCGCCGTGACCTGAACCGGTGTTTTCCCGGCTCGGAAAAAGGCTCCCTCGGCGGACGCATCGCTAACCTGTTTGTGCAGGAAATCCTCAGCAAGTGCCAATATGCCATCGACCTGCACACCGGCGCGGCCCACCGCTCCAACATGCCGCAAATACGGGTGCACCTGGAGAATCAACAAGCCGCCGATCTGGCGCAGGCCTTTGGCGTGCCCTTGGTGATTGATGCTCCCATTCGGGACGGTTCACTGCGTGGGGCGGGGGACGACCTGGGTATTCCCATCATCACCTACGAAGCCGGTGAGGCGTTGCGCTTCGATGAGCCGGCGATTCGTGCCGGCGTGAAAGGTGTGCGCAACGTGATGATGCACCTGAAAATGCTGCCGCCCCGCAAAGCGTCAGTGCCCACGGCGCCCAGCTTTATTGCCAAATCCTCCTCCTGGGTGCGTGCTCCCGCCGATGGTCTGTTCCGCAGCAAGTTGCAGCTGGGTGACCGGGTGGCGCGCGGGGAAGTGATGGGCATCATCGACGGCCCGCTGGGGGGCAGTGAAACCCCGGTGTTGGCGCCTTTTGCCGGCATTGTCATTGGCAACACCAATTTGCCGCTGGTGAACGAAGGGGAAGCGCTGCTCCATCTGGGGCGCTTTGACGATATTGATGATGTGGAGTCGGTGGTGGAAGAGTTCCGTCAGGAGTTTGATGGGGGGCTGTAATCCGCTTTCAGTGGTCATTCAGCTCTGAGGCCTGTCCGAGCAACAGAGCTGAATGATCCAGCGGCGCGTTAACCCTGGTTTTCCCGCTCCCGAGCTACGGCCCGATAACCGATGTCATCCCGGTAATACACATTATTCCAATTGATCTGCTTCACCAGGTCGTAGGCTTTGGCCTGGGCTTCGGCCACGGTTGCACCCAACGCAGCGGCACACAGCACCCGGCCTCCGTTGGTTCTGACCCGCTCCCCATCGAGGCTGGTTCCGGCGTGGAAGACTTTGCTGTCATCCTGCTCGACTTCCGGCAGGCCGAAAATCTGGTCCCCTTTCTGGTAGCTTTCCGGATAACCGCCGGCGGCCAATACCACGCCCAGCGACGCCCGCTCATCCCATTGCGCCTCCACCTGGTCCAGCTTGCCTTCCAGCGCCATGTCGCAGAGGAACACCAGATCTGATTTCAGGCGCATCATGATGGGCTGGGTTTCCGGATCACCGAAGCGGCAATTGTATTCCAGCACTTTGGGGGTGCCATCCGGTCCGATCATCAGGCCGGCATAGAGGAAACCGGTGTATACATTGCCTTCAGCGGCCATGCCGTTCACCGTGGGATAAATCACTTCCTGCATCACCCGCTCCTGGATTTCAGGAGTCACCACCGGGGCGGGGGAATAGGCGCCCATGCCACCGGTGTTGGGGCCCAGGTCGCCGTTGTCCCGGGCTTTGTGATCCTGGGAGGTGGCCATGGGCAGCACGTTTTTACCGTCCACCATGCAGATGAAACTGGCTTCCTCGCCCACCAGGAATTCTTCGATCACCACACGGCTGCCGGCGTCACCGAATTTGTTGCCCGCCAACATATCTTCGATGGCGGCGATGGCTTCTTCTTCCGTTTGCGCCAGGATCACGCCTTTGCCGGCGGCCAGGCCGTCGGCTTTCACCACGATGGGGGCGCCTTGCTGTTTGACATAGGCCACTGCTTTATCAATTTCGGTGAAGTTGCCATAGGCGGCGGTGGGGATGTTATGGCGGGCCAGGAAATCTTTGGTGAAGGCCTTGGAGCCTTCCAGTTGTGCGGCACCCTGGGTGGGGCCGAAACATTTCAGGCCCTGGGCGCGGAAGGCATCCACCACGCCGGCCACCAGGGGCGCTTCGGGGCCCACGATGGTGAGGAAAATATCATTGCGCTTGGCAAACTGCACCAGCGCGTCCGTGGCCAGGACATCGATATCAACGTTTTCGACCTTGGACTCCAGCGCGGTGCCGGCGTTACCCGGAGCCACGAAGACTTTGCTCACGGTGGGGGATTGGGCGGCTTTCCAGGCCAGTGCGTGCTCGCGACCACCATTTCCAATAATCAAAACGTTCATTGTCTACCCTCAGAATGTAATTACTGCTTAAAGTCTATCGGGGGGATGACGGGGCTGACAAGACAGGAATCGCTACAAGCACATCCCTGTGCGTTTGGCAGCGGCCGTCCCTGGCCGCTGACGTTCCTGTCTTGTCAGCCCCGTCATCTCAGCAAAGTGTGCTTCGTCGCAGATCAATGACGGAAGTGACGCATCCCCGTAAAGACCATGGCGATATCCGCTTCATCAGCAGCGGCGATCACTTCTTCGTCGCGAATGGAGCCGCCGGGTTGAATCACTGCACGAATGCCTGCAGCTGCCGCGGCGTCAATGCCGTCCCGGAAGGGGAAGAACGCGTCGGAAGCCATGACCGAGCCGGGTACGGTCAGGCCTTCATCGGCGGCTTTGATGCCGGCAATTTTGGCGCTGTACACCCGGCTCATCTGACCGGCACCGATGCCGATGGTCTGCAGACCCTTGGCATACACAATGGCATTGGACTTCACAAACTTGGCCACCTGCCAGCAGAACATCAGATCCTGCATTTCATCTGCGGTTGGGGCGCGCTTGGTCACCACTTTCAGATCCTGCTGGGTGATCATGCCGTTGTCACGGTCCTGAACCAGCAGGCCACCGTTGACGCGCTTGTAGTCAAAGCCGGGCACGCGCTCACCCCATTGTTCGCAGGTCAGCAGGCGCACGTTTTTCTTCTCACCCACAATGGCCACGGCGGTGTCGCTGGCACCGGGGGCGATGATCACTTCCACAAACTGCTTGCCGATGATGTTGCGGGCGGTGACGTCGTCCAGGGGCTGGTTGAAGGCAATGATGCCACCAAAGGCCGAAGTGGGATCAGTCTGGAAGGCGCGCTCGTATGCGTCGTTGATGGTGGCGCCCACCGCCACACCGCAGGGGTTGGCGTGCTTGACGATGACGCAGGCGGGTTCCTTAAAGGATTTCACACACTCCAGCGCGGCATCCGTATCGGCCACGTTATTAAAGGACAATTCTTTGCCCTGTAATTGCACGGCGGTGCTCACGGACGGTTCTGCCGGATTGGCCTCCTTATAGAACGCGGCCTGTTGATGCGGGTTCTCACCGTAGCGCATCTCCTGCACTTTCAGGAACTGGGTATTGAAGGTGCGGGGGAACGGGGTCTTTTCACCATCGGCTTTCAGGCTGCCCAGGTAATTGGCGATGGCGCCATCGTAGCTGGCGGTGTGTTCGAACGCGGCCAGTGCCAGTTCAAAACGGGTCTGATCGCTGACGACGTTGTCGCCCGCTTTCATTTCTTCCAGCACGCGGCCATAGTCGCTGGCGTTCACCACGATGGTAACCCACTTGTGATTCTTGGCCGAAGAACGAACCATGGTGGGGCCACCGATGTCGATGTTTTCAATGGCGGTGGGCAGGTCGCAATCGGGGTTGGCAACCGTCTGCTCAAAGGGGTACAGGTTGACCGCCACCAGGTCGATGGGGGTGATGCCGTGTTCCTGCATGGCGTCGTCGTCGGTGCCGCGTCGGCCCAGAATGCCACCATGGACCTTGGGGTGCAGGGTTTTCACCCGGCCGTCCATCATTTCCGGGAAGCCGGTGTAGTCGGACACCTCGGTGGCGGCCACGCCGTTTTCCCGCAGCAGTTTGTAGGTGCCGCCGGTGGAGAGAATCTCAACCCCCAGGGCGGAGAGGGCTTGGGCGAAGTCAACGATACCGGTTTTGTCAGATACACTGATCAGTGCACGTTTGATGGGCTTGCTCATGATGGACGTCTGTACTGTATGCGTGAAAGTGAGTGGACAGGGGGGGCTGGCTCCCCGGAAAGGGGCGCATTGTAGTCGGAAACCGCCCGGGATTTAAGACTTGGGGGCTAAAAAACACACCTCCCGGACCCGGTGAGGGTAGGGAAAATCAGGCAAACAGCTCTCTCTCAACCCCTAATACGGCTAGGGGTTGAGGGTAACGTCATGAAAACGTTAAAGATCAGATCAAGCCGTAGGTCTTCAGCTTTTTCCGCAGCGTGCCGCGGTTCAAGCCAAGGAGCACTGACGCTTTGGTCTGGTTGCCTCGGGTGTATTCCATTACGGTTTCCAGCAGCGGTGCTTCAACCTCGGACAGCACCATCTGGTACACGTCGGTGACGGGCTGGCCATCCAGATGCGCGAAATAATTGCGCAGTGCACGGTGCACGTTGTCACGTAGTGTATGGCTGTCCTGGTCTGCTGCAGTGACCAGATGTTGCTTCAAATCGGTACTGCTGGCCGAAGTGGAGCCGCTGGAAAATGGAGTTTCGTCGTTGTAGTTTGTATCGTTCATGCCGCCATTACCTCTCCCTCGATTAGATGCGCAAAGTATTCCTGAGCACTGGCGAGTTGTTCCGACGCTAAGTCAAGCTGGTTAAAACGTGATTTAAATTGTGCTCCCATTGGAAGGTGTTGTACATACCACCCGAGGTGTTTCCGGGCGATACGCACCCCCAAATAGTCGCCATAAAATTCATGCAAACGGCACAAATGCTCAACAATAACCGTCGATATGTCCTTATATGACGTCTTTGGAAGCGTTTCCCCGGTATCGAGATAATGCTGGATTTCCCGAAATAACCAGGGGTTCCCCTGTGCTGCCCGGCCAATCATGACCCCGTCCGCTCGGGTGTGTTCCAGTACCTGTCGAGCTTGCTCGGGTGTTGTGATGTCGCCATTGGCCAGGATCGGGATGCCAACGGCTTCCTTGATTCCGGCTATGGTGTCGTATTCCACCTCACCTTTGTAAGCGCAGGCCCGGGTGCGACCGTGGACCGCCAACGCCTGAATGCCACAGTCCTCGGCAATTTCTGCAATGGTGATGCCATTGCGTTGGTCTGGCGACCAGCCGGTCCGGATCTTCAGGGTAACGGGCACATCCACCGCAGCCACCACCGCTTTCAGGATGGATTGAACCAGTACTTCATCTTTAAGCAGTGCTGAGCCTGCTGCTTTCTTGCACACTTTTTTGGCAGGGCATCCCATATTGATGTCCACAATCTGGGCACCGCGCTCTACACAAAGTTGTGCAGCCTTCGCCATCTGGTCCGGTTCGGTTCCTGCGATCTGAACGGATCGGGGTTCCGGCTCGTCCTGATGGATCAAGCGCAACTGCGACTTGCGGGTGTTCCACAACCGGGTGTCACTGGTCAGCATCTCCGCGACCACCATACCTGCGCCGAGGCGCTTGCACAGTAATCTGAAAGGTTGATCTGTCACGCCCGCCATGGGTGCAAGTACCACTTGGCTTTGCAGGGTGAAGGGCCCGATGGTTAAGGACACGCCGAACTCCTGTTTAAATTAACGCCTAATGGTTTTCAGTCATGCTTAAAGATCGAGCTATGATAGCCGGAAGAACCGCGGGAATAAATATGGTTTTGCCAGGTTTTGTAAAATAATTCGACTATTAGCCGGTTGGGACCATTATTTCGGATAAATGGCCCTTTCTGCTGCTCAGTGCCCCTTAGGATGCACTGGTGTGAGGCAAAAACAGCAGCTCGTAGTTCACGGCTTCGCGGCCGGGATCTTCGATTTCCAGGGTGAGATGAATAGGGGTGTCGCTGGGCATGTTGTCCAGGGCAATGGTTTTGTCGCTGATGTATTCAGACGGAGCAAAGCGCCGGCTCGCCACCGGTTCGCCATTGATGTCTTCAAAGTTCAACTGCACCACCGGATAAGGTTGGTCAAACTGGGCCTGGTTTTTGATGATGACGTCGATCACCAGGGCGTTTTTTTCGAAGGGGTGGGAGCGCACCACCAGGTTGGTTCCCACAATGCTGGCAACATCGCTTTGTGGCGCAGGCTCGCATCCCAGCAAGGGGCAATACTGCTCGATGTAAGGGCGTAATGTGCTGATGCGGGACAGCGAATCGAAGTTGAAATACGCATACTGCCCCGCCAGGGTCAGCAGCAGAAGTACCATCAGGCCGGCCCAGAGGCCATTGCGTGGCGCTGAACTTTGTTCTTCGCGGCCGTATTCCAGTGCGCTCAGGCGGATCTGCTGGTTGATGACTTCGTCGCTGTCGGCAAACAGGTTCTCGGGTGTGATGGCTTCGTCGTCGACGTCTTCCAGTTCGTCGTAATCTTTCAGCTCTGGCTCAATGCGCTTGGACGGTTTGGTCGTTTGGGCAGGGGGCTGGTCTTCTTCCAGCAGTTTGAAGAATTCCTCGGTCTCGTCGTTGCGCAGGGTGTCTTTTGATTTCTTGATGCTCTTGGACAGGGATTTCTGCTTGGCTTTGTCCTGCTTGGCCCGTTCGATGATTTCGCGTTTGTCCTTGGACAGCTCGCGGGCGGCGAAAGGGCTTTTGTCTTCTTCGGGTTTTTCTTCGGTTTGCAAAGCCAGGCCGGTCGGTGCCGCTTTTTTGGGAGTCTCTTCTTCCTCCAGCTCATCGAGCATGGCTTTGGCCCAGGATTCGTCATCGGAGGCAGGTTCACCGCCAAACTCTTCGTCTTCGATGTCGCTGATGGCGAACGGGTCTTCGCTGGAGAAGTTACCCAGGCTGGCGAACGTGTCGCTCAGCTCGTTGCCCCGGCGCGGTTTTTTCTTTTTGGCGGCGGGTTCGTCATCCATGGAAAAGGCGTGGTCTCCGCTGACGATTTTGGCGGGTTTGTCCTCTTCTTCATCCTCGTGAACCAGTTCTTCGGCTTCGTCCTCACCCAGTTCCTTGAGTAATTCTTCAGCCCAGGATTCATCGTTTTTGTCTTTCTTTTTTGGTTTGGGTTCCTGGTAGCCGAACTCTTCCAGGGTGGATTCCTTATCCAGCCCCGCGCGGTATTCTTCGCTGAACACTTCTTCGGATGGTTCATCCAGGTTGAGGTCATCGGAATCGTAGGGGTCCATGCCTTCATCGGATTTCATGTCGAAGGCTTCTTCCACCGGGTCGGGGGATTTGGTGACCGTGCGGCGCTCTTCCACCACCGAGGTTTTGACAATGTGCTCGGCGGCATGGAAAACCTGGTAGCAGGCACCACAACGCACGGCCCCTCCGGCGATGTCCAGTTGTGCCTGGGTCAAGCGGAAGGTGGTGCCGCAATGGGGGCATTTTGTAAGCAGGTTGTCCGCCATGGTCTGAATGAAATCCCTGACTGATTTTTCTTCTGATTCTACACAGTTTAGCGCCTAACGCTGTGATCTGCTGGCTATTTTGGTGCCGGCAGAGGGGTTAGTTTGCTTTTTTACCCGTCAGACGTACCCAGTCGCCGTCGATGGCTGCCGGGTCCATGTTGAACCATTGCTGGTAAGTGGTGCTGACGTCGTTGGCCTGGTCCTGCAGGATTCCCGACAGTACCAGCCGGCCTGCGGGGGCGGTCAGTCCGGCCAGATGTTCCGACAGGCTCATCAGGGGGCCGGCCAGGATGTTGGCCAACATGACGTCCGCCTGGATCTCTGGCATGGCACCGGGGGGAAAGACTTCGATGCGATCGCTTACCTGGTTGCGTTGGGCGTTGTCCCGGGTGGCAGTGAGGGCCTGGGGGTCATTGTCGACGCAGTACACGGTTTTGGCACCCAGCAGAGCCGCCGCGATGGCCAGGATGCCGGAGCCGCAACCGTAATCCACGACGATCTTGTCCTGCAGGTCGGCGCCGTCCAGCCAACGCAGGCAGAGCGCGGTGGTTTCGTGGGTGCCGGTGCCGAAGGCCAGGCCCGGGTCCAGCATCATGTTCACGGCGTTCGGGTCCACCGGCGTTTTCCAGCTGGGGCACACCCACAGCCGTTTACCAAAGGCAATGGGCTCAAAGCTGTCCATCCATTCCCGTATCCAGTCTTTGTCTTCCAGTGCCTCCACCTTGATCGGCAGGTGGCTGCCCAGGTCGCTGTGGATGGCGGCGCAGATCAGGTCGGTGTCCACGTCCGCTTCAAACAGTCCGGTGACGGTGGTGTCGTCCCAGATGGGGGTGGCACCCGGTGGTGGTTCCAGCAGTGGTTGATCCTTGCTGTCTTCCAGGGTGACGGACACAGAGCCCAGTCCCATTAACAGGTCTTCCACATGGCCGGCCTGTTCACCGGTGGTTTGCAGTTTGATTTGAATCCAGGGCATGGAGGCGCTCTTAATCGGTGGTCGGAATCGATTGTGGCGCGCTGGGAACGGTGCGCGCAAAACCCTATGTTACCTGAAAAGTGTTCCGTTTCAGAATCGGGTTTTGCGCGTGGCCGCAGGGGAACCCGGGTCAGTGCTGACCCAGGATTTTCTCCAGATAGTGAATGTCGACGCCGCCTTTGTTGAAGCCGCTGTCCTGCATGATCACATCCTGGTGCAGGGGGATGTTGGTCTGGATGCCTTCCACCAGAATCTCGTCCAGTGCATTGCGCATCCGCTGCAGGGCGATGCTGCGGTCTTCCCCATAGGTGATCAGTTTGCCGATCAGGGAGTCGTAGTTGGGTGGCACTTTGTAGCCGGAATAAATATGGGTGTCCATGCGGACGCCGTTACCGCCGGGTGCATGCCAGTAGTTGATGGTGCCAGGGCTGGGAATGAACGTCTTCGGGTTTTCCGCATTGATGCGGCACTCGATGGCGTGCCCGGTGATGGTGACGTCTTCCTGCCGGATGGAAAGCTTCTGGCCGCTGGCAATGCGCAGCTGCTCCTTGATGATGTCCACGCCGGTGACCATCTCAGTGACCGGGTGTTCCACCTGCACGCGAGTGTTCATTTCGATGAAATAGAACGCTTCGTTTTCATACAGGAATTCGAAGGTGCCGGCGCCGCGGTAGTTGATGTCGATGCAGGCCTGGCGGCAACGCTCGCCCACTTCCTGGCGCAGTTTTTCGGGAATACCGGGGGCCGGGGCCTCTTCCACCACTTTCTGGTGACGGCGTTGCAGGGAGCAGTCGCGATCCCCCAAATAAATAGCGTTACCCTGACCGTCCGCCAGCACCTGGATTTCCACGTGTCGGGGTGTGGTGAGGAATTTTTCCATGTAGACGGTATCGTCACCAAACGCGGCGCGGGCTTCGGCGCGGGTCAGGGACACTGATTTGATCAGGTCCTTTTCGCTGTGCACCACGCGCATGCCGCGACCACCACCACCGGCGGCGGCTTTGATGATCACCGGGAAGCCGATGCTGCGGCCCATCTTCAGGATTTCGTTGTTGTCGTCGGTGAGGGGGCCGTCGGAGCCTGGTACGCAGGGTACGCCGGCTTTCTTCATGGCCTCGATGGCCGAGACCTTGTTGCCCATCAGGCGAATGGTGTCGGCTTCGGGGCCGATGAAGATGAAGCCGCTGTCGGTGACGCGCTCGGCGAAGTCTGCGTTTTCCGCCAGGAATCCGTAACCGGGATGGATGGCGGTGGCGCCACTGATCTCCGCCGCCGCGATGATGGCCGGGATGTTCAGGTAGCTTTCCGAGGCAGACGCGGGGCCGATACACACGGCTTCGTCCGCCAGGCGAATGTGCATCAGTTCCTTGTCGGCGGTGGAATACACCGCCACGGTGGGTATGCCGAGCTCCTTACAGGCGCGCAACACCCGCAGAGCGATTTCGCCACGGTTGGCGATAAGCACTTTTTCGAGCATGGTGAGGGCCTTCTTAGTTGATGACGAATAGGGGTTGGTCAAACTCAACTGGTTCAGCGTTGTCCACCAGGATCGCGACGACGGTACCGGACTTGTCCGCTTCGATCTGGTTCATCATCTTCATGGCTTCGACGATGCAAAGCGGGTCACCGGCCTTCACGGACTGGCCCACTTCCACAAAGGGTTTGGAATCCGGTGAGGAGGCGCGATAGAAAGTGCCCACCATGGGAGATTTCACTTTGTGGCCAGCGGGTTCGTTGCTGGCCGCAGCTGTCGGGGCGTCCTGGCTGGGGGCTGCAGCAGGAGCTGCTGCCACCGGGGCGGGTGCGGGTGCCGGGGCGTAGTGTTGAGGTGCCATGACCATGCCACGATTCAGGTTGCGGCTGATGCGTACCGATTCTTCACCCTCTTTGATCTCAATTTCGTCGATGCCGGATTCTTCCAGAAGCTCGATCAGTTTTTTTACTTTGCGAATGTCCATGTGAAATTCTCTTTATTATGTTTGAAAAGTTGGTCTAAACCCGTTATTTGGCAGCCAGTTTTTGCAGTGCCGCCTGCAGTGCCAGTTCGTAGCCCTGGGGGCCCAAACCGGCGATCACGCCCACCGCGATATCCGACAGGTAGGAGTGCTGCCGAAACGCCTCACGGGCGTGAACGTTGGAAAGGTGAACTTCGATAAACGGAATACCGACCCCGAGCAGGGCGTCACGCAGGGCGATGCTGGTGTGGGTGAAGGCAGCCGGATTGATGATGATGAAGTCGGTGCCGTCTTTGCCGGCGGCATGGATGCGCTCGATCAATTCATATTCGCGATTGCTCTGCAGGCATTCGCATTCATGGCCCTGGCTCTGAGTCAGTGTGATCAGGTTCTGGTGGATCTGGTCCAGGGTCTGGGTGCCGTAGATCCCGGGCTCCCGTGTGCCCAGCAGATTCAGGTTTGGCCCATTGAGTACCAGCAGCTTTGCCATGATGGAGAGTATTCCTTCCCGGATTGATCAGCGGATTGCTCCGGATTATAACGAGTGCCCGCAGCGCATTCCTGTGCTTTGTGGCACTTCTTACAATTGCTTACAAGTTATCTGCGGTTGCTCGCAAGTTCAACGAAGTTAGCCTTTTTTCGCCTTATAAATTGTTACTGAATTTGATGTTGGTCCAAATGGGCGAGGAATTGACTTTTACTTTTGTAGGCATAAATGCGGGCGCTGCTGACCTCGTCACCGCGGGCGTCAAAGAACAGAATGGCCGGTGGGCCGGGCAGGTTGTAGCGTTGCAGGAGAGCGTTGTCCTCCGGGTTGTTGGTCAGGTCAATCTGCAGCCAGCGGTGGTTGCCCAGGCGCCCCTGGACGTCGTTCTGGCTGAAGGTTTCGTGCTCCATTTCGAAACAGGCGGTGCACCAGTCGGCAAAATAATCAATCATCACCGGCTGCCCGTTGGCGCGGGCCTGGGCCAATGCCTGATCCAGCGCCTGTTCACTGCGGATGCGCTGAAACGGGACGCTGGATGCGGTACTGGCGCTGGCGTTACCCGGCGTTGCTGCCGGGCTGGCCAGGAACTGAGACAGAATCAGGGCCACGCCACAGGCCAGCACACTCAGGCCGATGCCCCGGAACAATTTGCCTTTGGGGGTGGTGAATGGATCCAGGGCGCCCAGATACAGGCCGGCCAGGATGCACAGGCCGCCGGCGATTACCCAGGCCAGAAGATCCGGCATCAGGTGTTTCACCAGCCACAGGGCCACCGCCAGCAGCATCACCCCGAACAGGCCTTTCACATTATCCATCCAGCCGCCGGCTTTGGGCAGAATGTTGGCACCGGTCACGCCGATGGCAATCAGCGGAGCACCCATGCCCAGACCCAGGGCCAGCAGGGCCAGGCCTCCCATGGCCCAGTCACCGGATTGCCCGATGTACAGGAGCGCCCCGGCCAGCGGTGCCGATACGCAGGGGGAGACCACCAGCGCCGACAGGATGCCGATGATGGCCACCCCGATGTAGGTGCCACCCTGCTGTTGCTGGCTGATGTTGTTGAGTTTGTTCTGCAGACCGCTGGGCAGCTGCAGTTCATAAAAGCCGAACATGGAGAACGAGAGCACCACAAACACCGCCGCAAAGCTGAACAGCACCGTGGGGTTCTGCATGGCCACCTGCAACTTGGCGCCGGTGAGGCCCGCCACCACACCAAGGGCCGCGTAGGTGACCGCCATGCCCAGCACATAGGTCACCGACAGTGCGGCGGCCTTGCGGCGCGACAAGTCCGTGCCCTGGCCGACGATGATGCCGCTGAGTATGGGCACCATGGGCAATACGCATGGGGTAAAGGTCAGACCGATTCCGATTAAGAAGAACACGCCAAGAATGCTGAACAGGCCGGCTTCTGAGAGAAAGTTCTCCAGGCTGAGGGCATCGTTCGCGTCCAGATCTGTACTATTGGCGGATGCGGTCAGCCCGGCGTCAGGCTTTTTTGCCGGGGTGGCGCTCTCCTTCAGGCCGGCAGAAGGGGGCTCATTGTCCACATCTGTACTGGTGGTGGCCGGGCGGGGCAGAGGCGTCTCCGGTTGGATGTCCGGCTTGGCTGCATTGACATCAATCTGGAACATATCTGTATAGGTCTGGGGGATGTAGCACAGGCCTTTGTCGGCGCAGCCCTGATAGCGGGCATCCACTTCGATGAAGCCGTCGCCCGCCTCCAGTACCGGTACATATATGTCTACCTTTGAATAAAAAACTTCCACCTGACCGAAAATGGGGTCTTCCTTCCACTTGCCAGCCTGCAGATAGACGGGCTCACCCAGGACACCGGGAGTGCCTGCCGTGGGTTCGAATCCGAAACGGTGTTTATAAAGGTAGTAGCCCTCGGCCACGGTAAAGCGGAAATGGATGTGGTTGCCGGCTGTTTCGGCGGTCACCTGGAAGGCCTGGTTGACGGGCAGGAACTCGCCCTCATCGCTGGCGAAGGTCAGGGCGGACAGCCAGCTCAATAGCACGGCCAGAATCAGGTTTCGGTAGGGCATGTCGCTCGGTGCCTAAATCATTTTTTAAGGGGGGCTCAGTGTAACGTTAGACGCATATCCGGCAAAAGGGTTTCACCGGAGGGGGCTGAAAGCCAGGAATGTGAACCCTTTCATGGGTTAAGCGGAAGCGCTGCTATAGTTAAATTTATCCCAACCAACTACTGAGCGATCCGTGGGTAAGCGAACAAGACCGGCAGTCCTGGTTCTTTTATGGGTGGTCTGTACCGCTGCGACGGCGGGAGCACTCCCACTGGAGATCAAGGGCAAAGTACATGATCAATATGGCCCTGTGGGGGTGGAACGGGTGGAACGCTGGGAAAAGCTGGTGTGGGACATTACCTATCACAACACGGCCGACCAGCTGCGGGCGGTGAACCAGTTCTTCAACCAGCTTCGTTTCCGCAGTGACCGCGAGCATTGGCAACAGGAAGACTACTGGGCCACACCCATTGAGACCCTGGCCAGTAATGGCGGTGATTGTGAGGATTTCGCCATCGCCAAATATTTCACTCTGCGCCAGTTGGGGGTGCCCGCCAAGCGCATGCGCATTACCTATGTAAAGGCCCTGCGCCTGAACGAGCCCCACATGGTGCTGACCTATTACCCCGATCAGGGGGAACCCCTGGTGCTGGACATACTCGTGCCGGATATGTTGCCTGCGTCAATGCGGCCGGACCTGGAACCGGTTTACAGTTTCAATGCGGAAGGGTTGTGGAAGGCGCGGACCCGGGGTGAGGACACCCGCCTGGGGGATGCGGACGACATCAGTATGTGGCGGGATTTAAGAGTGCGTTTGGGCTTGGGCAGCCTTTAGCGATACACTCGCGGAATAAACAAAATAAACTAGGCTTTCAGCCTGGACAGCGTGGTGCCTCCCGGGCACGGCAGAGGAGATCGGAGTGAGCTTACATCGTCAAATGGTGCTGTTGATTACCGGATTGTTGTTGGTGTTGTTGGCGGGGATTTGCTACCTGAGTGTGCGCAACAGCCGGGATTATCTGGAGATGCAGATGCACAGCCATGCCCAGGATACGGCCACCTCGCTGGGGTTGTCCTTGTCCCGGCCCCTGGGGCAGGACGATCTGGCAATGGTGCAGACCATGGTGGACGCCATCTTTGATCGGGGGGATTTTTCCGAGATCGTGCTGCGCAATCCGGATGGCGACGTGATTACCCGGCGCAGTGCCGAGGCGCCCCCGCATCTGGTGCCGGAATGGTTTGTGGCATGGCTGGAAATCAACCCCATGCCCGGCATCAGCGAAATCACCGAAGGCTGGCGCCGGGTGGGCGAGGTGCGGGTTTATGCCGACAAGGATGCCGCCAACCGCAATCTGTGGGTGGCCGCCAAGCAGGCCTTCTGGCTGTTCCTGTTTGTGGGCGGGGTCAGCTGGGTGGTGATCCTGATGATCGTGCGGGCGGTGTTGACCCCGTTACGGACCTTGGAAAAGCAGGCGGAGTTGATCTGCAACAAGGACTTCACCGGACAACAGCCGTTGCCCAAGACCCGGGAGCTGAAACGGGTGGTGCAGGCCATCAACCGCATGACCCGCCAATTGAAAGTGCTGTTCGACGAGCAGGTGGCCCAGATCGAGCAGGTGCGCAACCAGGCTTATGTGGATTCCATTACCGGCCTGGGCAATGGGCGCTTCTTCAATGCCCAGTTACAGGCCCGCCTGGAATCCCCGGAAGAGCCATTCAGCGGTGTGCTGGTGCGCTTGCAGGTAAAAGGCATGGGGGAATACAACGAACATTTCGGCCACGATGCGGGCAATCTGGTATTGCGTCGGATCGGGCAGGTCTGGCAGCAGACACTGGAAGCGGTGGAAGGGCATTGCGTGGCCCGGGTTACCGGCACCCGGTTCGCGGCGCTGTTGCCCCATCAATCCGTGGATAAGGTGAAGACCCTGCTGGAAACGGCGATCGGCAAAATGCAGCGCCTGGATGGTCTCAATCTGGGAGGCTCATCGGTGCAGTTGTACGCCGGCTTGAGCCTGTGCAAGCTGGGGGATGATCCCAAACTGCTGGAGGCGCAGGCGGCCGCGGCCCTGGAACGGGCCCAGAGCTACCAGAGTGGCCAGGTGGAAGTCTATGACGAGCGTGACCACGGTGACGCCCTGGCCCCCAGCATGCCCGGTGTCAGCAACTGGGCCAGTTTTCTGGAAGAGGTGATCAGCAAGAAGAAAGTGGTGCTGCATTACCAGCCGGTGATTTCCTGTGTGGACCAGTCCCTCATGCATCACGAGGTATTGGCGCGGGTGGCGGTGGACGGCAAGCTGGTGACCGCCGGCCACTTTATCCCGCTGGTGGAGCGTTTCGACATGGTCAGCCGCTTCGACCGCATGATCATCGAACTGCTGATCGAGCAGCTCAAATCCCAGCAAAACGGCAAGCGGGCACCGCTGGCGGTGAACTTGTCCAGTCACAGCGTGCGGGAGGACGATTTTGATACCTGGCTGCTGGCCATTCTGCGCAATAACCCGGATGTGGCCCCGTACCTGATTTTTGAAGTGCCGGAGCTGACGGTGCGCACCGCCCATGGCAAACTGCGCCGGTTGGCGGTCAGCCTCAAGGAGCTGGGGGCCAAACTCACCATCGACCACTTCGGCACCACCAACAGCAGCTTCGGTTATCTCAGTGGCCTGCAGCTCTATTCCATCAAAGTGGACAGTTCCTACATCCGGGATATCGAGGACAACCTGGATCACCAGTTTTTCGTGCAGTCCCTGGTGCGCATTGCCCACAGCCGTCAGATTCTGTTGACCGCCGAAATGGTGGAAGGGGAGGCCCAGTGGAACCTGCTGCGGCGCTTCCAGCTGGACGGTGCCCAGGGCTATTTCCTGGGGCAGCCGCAAGCGGACCGCGAAGCCGCCTGAACGTGAACGGGAAGCGGCCGGAAGGTTGCCACTGACAGCATAAACAGTTAGCTTAGGGTTCGAATTCCACTGGTCGAGGAAACAGGATTGGACACGCACGAAAACAGAAGCATGTGGGCTAAGTTGATCACCGGTTTGATCGTGGTTTATTTGCTGATTGCGGTGGGGCTTGGAGTGTACTGGAGCTCAGAGCCGGACGTTTGGGATGTGCCGCGGGTGGTGGAGCAGGATGCCGCCGCCCTGGGCAAGCAACCGGCCATTGGCTTCGCCACCACCTCCACCATGATTCGCCTGGGCAACAGCCTGTTGGAAAAACCCGGCGGCTACATCACCAACGACATCACCCCGCCGGGGCTGTGGCTGGACAACATCGCCAACTGGGAATTCGGCGTGCTGGTGCAGATCCGGGACATGAGCCGGGCCCTGCGCAAAGACATCGCCCGTTCCCAGTCCACTTCCCGTGAGGACGTGGACCTGGCCCGCGCTGAGCCGCAACTGCATTTCGACCACAAGAGCTTCTGGTTCCCCTCCACCGAGTCTGAGTATCGTCGCGGTATCCAATACCTGGAGGCCTATCAGGTGCGCCTGCTGGACGACGATGTTTCCAATGCCCAGTTCTATGCCCGCGCCGATAACCTGAGGAACTGGCTGGCGGACGTTGAAACCCGCCTTGGCAGCCTGTCCCAGAAACTCAGCGCCAGTGTGGGCAAAGAGCAGATCAATGTCGATCTGGCCGGGGATGCCGCTGCCCGGCAATCCACCCGGAGCCCGCAGGAAATGCGTCTGAAAACACCGTTCACGCAAATCGACGATGTGTTCTATGAAGCCCGCGGCGCATCTTATGCACTGATCCATTTGCTGAAGGCCATCGAAATCGATTTCAAAGATATTCTGGAGAAGAAAAACGCCATGGTGAGCCTGCGCCAGATCGTGCGTGAGCTGGAATCCACCCAGCAGTCCGTGGGCAGCCCCATGATCCTCAACGGCTCCGGCTTCGGCATTTTTGCCAATCACTCGCTGGTAATGGCCAACTACATTTCCCGGGCCAACGCGGCCATCATCGATCTGCGACGCCTGCTGGAACAGGGTTGATTAAATAGGGTTGATTCACCACTGAATCAATTCGAAGTGCCGTTGCAGGCGCTCAAAATGATGGGGGGCAAGATGCTGAACATAGGCCAGCTTGCCCTCCATCCAGGCTCTAAACTGCGGGTGGCGGGCACGGTTTTGTGAGTGCGGACCATAGCGCACACAGTTGTTCAGAATCGCCTCCAACTGCTTGATCTCGGCCTTGGGCAAACTCTGTTTTTTATTCACCACGACTCCGGCCAGTTGCTGGCGACCCGCGCGGGTCATCACCCGGGTCTTCTCCTCCTTTATTGCAAAGCCTTCATCGGCCGCGATCGACCGGACCTGTCGTTGCAGGATGCGGGTCGCTGCGCGGTCGTGGCGGTGGGATGAAAACGCCAGGTCGTCGGCATAGCGGGTGTAACAAAAACCCTGCCCGTGAGCCGCGGCCTCCAGTCGCAGATCCAGCCGAAACGCCATCAGGTTGGCCAGCACCGGCGAGGTGGGGGCGCCCTGGGGCAGGTGCGGCTGACGATAGCGTTGCCGGGTAGCCAGGCAGTGGATGGGGGATAGCACTGCCTCGGGCGTCTGGTTCAGGCACAGCCCGATCAGTGCCTTGCTCACCGCCAGGTCGTAACCCAGGCGCTGGAAGAGCCGCACCAGCCTGCCCGGCGCAATGCTCAGAAAAAAGTGCTTCAGGTCCATGGCCAGTACCACCGGCCGGTCCACATGCAGGCGGCTGAAGGATTTCACTGAGCGTCCGGCCACAAACCCATGGGCGGCGTCATGCACCGGCACTTTATTCAGCAGGTCATGGTTCAGCTTGCGTTGCAGCGACTTCAGCCGGGATTTTGGTGTTTCCAGTATCCGCTGGCTGCCATCAGACTTGTGGCGCGGCTGGTAGTGGTAATGCTGCAGTTTGCGGGCATCCGGCCGTTGGTTGGGATAGCGCTGGCTGTACCAGTTGAGGTCACCGGGGGAGAGTCCGCACCATTGCGCCAGGTGGTCGGTGTTGTGGAATGGGGGCAGGCCCCAGGCGGAACCTAATGCGGCCCGTTGGGGGGCGGGGATCGCCGTCAGCGGCCATTTCACCACCCGCAGGCGCTGGGAGCGGTAAAGCACGGCAAGGCGCTCGCTGGCTTCCAGCCACTGCTCCAGTTGCATCACCGTCAGCGATCCCCAGTCCAGGTTCCTGGCCAGTTCTTCCGCCAGGGGCAGGGCATCCCTCAATGTCAGGTTCACGCAACCGGCGATGCTGTTCGCCAACCCCACCGGGTGGTGAGCGCCCTCCAGCAGGCTCAGTGCCAACTGCCTGATCAACAACTTCCGATAATTCATGAGAAAACTCCGGTATCAGCCGCCGGTACCGTCAGGAGTCCCGTGCGTGGAGCGCACCGGACATCCTGGCAATGTCATGGGGTGATCCTGAAAAACCCCGGGGTAGCCCCGGAGCGGAGCAAAGCTCGATCTGAACGTGTCCAGGTTGAGGCTCTGTTCCCAAGTCCTGATACCGGAGTGCGCCGGCCGCAACCCGCGCTGGGCAATGGTGCCATTTTCCGGGCGCCGGCCGCAACCGCTCCAAATACCCCATGGATTGTCCGGTTCTTGTGGCACACATCTTGTTATCTCTTCGGGTAACTCACCAAAATCACTAAAAATAGGCGCATCCTTGATCAAAGTGCACGTTATTGGTGCCTTAAATGGGGTTTGGCTGAATTCGCATGCACTTTAAATGCGCCTGTAAAATGAGAGAGGAACCAAAATAATGCTTTTTGGCCGGCAGGATCGCAAGAAGATCAAAATTCTTGATAAAAAAGTCCAGGAATGGAAATACACCACCTGTGGCTACTGTTCCACGGGTTGTTCCATCGAGGTGGGGCTGGATGCCACGGGCAAAGCGGTGGCCACCCGGGGCGTTGCCACCGCGGACGTGAACCGGGGCAAGCTCTGTATTAAAGGCATCTTCGAGCACGAGCTGTTTGAAGCCTCCGGCCGGGGCAACACACCGATCATGCGCAATAAACCCTGGGAACCCTGGCAGCCAGCCAGCTGGGACACCGCCCTGGACAAGATGGCCAGTGAGATCCAGCGCATCCAGGGACAATATGGCCGCGACGCCTTTGCCATCATCTCCACCGGCCAGATCATGACCGAGGAATTCTATACCCTGGGTAAACTGGTGCGGGGCTGCATCGGCACCAACAATTACGACGGCAACACCACCCTGTGCATGGCCTCTGCGGTATCGGGTTACAAGCGCTCTTTCGGTTCCGATGGCCCACCGGGATGCTACGACGACTTTGAGCACACCGAGTGCCTGATGGCCTGGGGTTCCAACCTGCCGGAGCAGCACCCCATTATTTACTGGCGTTTGAAAGAGGCGCTGGAAAAGCGCAAGTTCCCCCTCATTGTGGTGGACCCCCGCGTTACCATGTTCGCCCAGTTCGCCGACATCCACCTGCCCATCACCCCCGGTACCGATGTGGTGCTGCAGAACGCCCTGATGCATGTGATTCTGGCAGAAGGTCTGGAGGACCGTGACTACATCAATGCCCACACCAACGGCATTGAAGCACTGGAAGCCTGCGTGAAGGATTACGATCCCACCACCGCCGCCCGCATCTGCGGCATTGATGAAGACACCATCCGCAACGTGGCGCGCCTGTACGCCAAAGCCGGTGCCGCCATGAGCATCTGGACCATGGGCATCAACCAGAGCACCCACGGTTCCGACGGCGTGGTGGGCATCAACAACCTCAACCTGATCACCGGCAACATCGGCAAACCCGGCGGCACCAGTCTGTCCATCACCGGCCAGTGTAATGCCATGGGCACCCGCGAGTGGTCCTCCTGTTCCGGTCTGCCCGGTTATCGCGCGCTGGAGAAAGAGAAAGACCGCAAAGAGATCGCCAAATTCTGGGGCATCGACGAATCCTTCTTCCCTGCCAAACGCGGCATGTGCATGACCGACATCCTGCCCGCCATCGAAACCGGGCAAGTGAAAGGCCTGTGGCTGGTGGCCACCAACCCCATGACCTCCATGCCCAACACCCCGCGGATTCGCAAAACCCTCGAGAAGCTGGAATTCCTGGTGGTGCAGGATGCCTATCAGGACGTGGAAACCAACCAATACTCCCACATGTACCTGCCCGCTGCGGTGTGGGCTGAAAAAACCGGTTGCTTCACCAATACCGAGCGTCGCGTGAACCTGATCCGCCCCGTGGTCGCACCCCACGGCGAATCCAAACCGGATTTCTGGATCTTCACCCAACTGGCCAAGCGGTTTGAAAACGGCCAGAAAATCGCCTTCCCGGATACCCCGGAGGGGGCCTTCAATGAAATGAAGCAGTTGTCGAAAGGGGCGGGCCGCACCCTGGATATCTCTGGCATGAGCCACGACCTGATCGAGCAAAGCCGCGGCATCCAATGGCCCTTCCGTGAGGAGCACCTGGCCAGTCTGCAGCAGGCAGGCGCTGAGGTGGCCAAAGGGGATCAGCGTCTTTATACCGATGGCCATTTTCAGACCGCCGACGGCAAAGCCAACCTGATTGCCCTGCCGTTCATCGATAACAATGAAAAGCCCTGCGAAGACTACCCGTTCTGGCTCAACAGCGGCCGGGTGGTGGAGCACTTCCACACCCGCACCCGTACCGGCAAGCTGGGCAACTGTAACAAGTTCAGCCCCACGCCCTATATGGAAATGAACCCCGATGCCGCGGCGGAACTGGGCATCAAGCATCAAACCTATGTGCGATTGGTGTCGCGCCGGGGCGATGCCGTGGTGATGGTGCAGCTGACCCAGCGGGTGCCCCGCAATATGGTGTTCATCCCGTTCCACTTTCACGACTGCGTGAACCGCTTGTCCCTGGGATTGCTGGACCCCCATTCGCGCCAGCCGGCCTATAAACAGTGCTCCGTTCGCATCGAGCACACGGATCAGAAGCAGGCCGCCAAACTCAACGCCCAGCGCCGGGCGTTTTAATCGCGTACCGCAGTAGAGAGGAGAGACCATGTTAAGTGTATTACGCGCCGTTCGCGATCGCCTGGACCAGATTGGAGCCGAGCCCGACCCGGTGGTGGATAGCCCCAAACCCACCTGGGAGAAGCGCCCGGGTGAACAGAATTATGCCAAGCTGTTTGATCCCACCGTGCAGGAGACCAACCGCTATGGCCGCAAGATCGACCTGCTGGATTTGAGCGGCGGCTGCGCGCCGGAAGGCCGCTCCCTGATGATCAACCAGAACCCGGCAGTGGGGGAGAACCCCAACCGCTACAAGCAGCACGGCTTTCACTTCACCGCCGACAACTGCATCGGTTGCCACGCCTGCGAAGCCGCCTGCAGTGAAAAGAACGGCAACCCGGCTCACATCAGTTTCCGATCCGTGGGCTATGTGGAAGGGGGCACCTATCCGGATTACAAGCGCATGAACATCTCCATGGCCTGTAACCACTGCGACGACCCGGTGTGCCTGAAGGGCTGCCCCACCCGCGCCTATACCAAGCACGCCGAATACGGCGCCGTACTGCAGGACCCGGACACCTGCTTTGGCTGCGGCTATTGCACCTGGGTGTGCCCCTATAACGCCCCCCAGCTGGACCCGATTCAGGGTCAGGTGTCCAAGTGCAACATGTGTGTGGACCGCCTGGAGGAGGGCTTAAAGCCCGCCTGCGTGTCTGCCTGCCTGGGTAACGCGCTGAACTTTGGTGTGATCGAAAACACCCCGGAAAACCGTGAGCAGGTACTGCCGCAGATTCCCGGCTTCCCCGATCCCAACATCACCAACCCCAACATTCGTTTCCAGCAAACCAAATCCATGCCCAACGAAGTCACCCGCACGGACTCCATGCCGGTGAAATACGCCAAGGACGACAACGGCCAGTTCCGTTCCGTGGTGGATGAAAAAGAAGGCAAGGAAACCAACTGGAACCTGGCCCGCCTCAGCTCACGGGAAAACCCCCTGGTGATCTTCACCCTGGCCACCCAGGCCGTGATCGGAGCCTTCATCACCGTGCTGCTGGCCCCCTATATCGGCCTGGACAGCATTGCCGCCATTGAAAACAGCCTGCTGTACATCCCCATGCTGGCCGTGTTCATGGGCCTGCAGGTGTGGGGCCTGGTCCTGTCCACCCTGCACCTGGGCAAACCCATGCGCTTTTATCGTGGCTTTAATAATCTCAAGCACTCACCGGTGTCCCGTGAAGGTCTTGGCGTCACCCTGTTCCTCACCGGGTTGGGTGCCTTTACCTTCCTCAAGCTGGTCAACCTGTGGTTGGAGTGGGGGTTTGTGGACGTGCTGGCCCTGGTGGCCGGTGGCTTTGCTGCTATCTCTGGTCTGGTGGGGCTGTGGTACATGCACAAGAGCTACCGCATCAAGGCCCGCCCGTTCTGGAACCACTGGCAGGTGATCACCTCGTTCTTTGGCACCATGTTCAGCCTGGGCAGCCTGCTGCTGGGGGTATTCCTGGTGCCGCTGGTGCTGCTGAATGACGGCAACCTGAGCGCCCTGGTGACCGTGCTGGGCAGCATGGCCCTGATCGGCTTTGCCGCCGAAAGCCTGGGCCTGATTGCCCACGCCAAATACCTGAACGTGGAATCCGGCGAAGGGGCGGCCTCGCACTATGTGCAGTGCACCACCTTTGGCAAAACCTATGCCCTGCGCAATGGCCTGATGGCCGTGTGCGTGGTGATGGCCCTGGCCATGGCCCTGCTGCCACTGCAAGCCGCCGGCGTAGCCGCCTATGCGGTACTGCTGGTGAGCGGTTTAGGTGCATTGTTGATCGGCCGTGCCCTGTTCTACGTACTGGTGATCCCCACCACCATGCCCGGTGCCTTCTTCTGGAAGAACAAGGGCTTTGAACAGCACGCGAGGGATGTGGGCCTGGCGAATATGCCGCAGGTGGGGGTGGTGCCGGATCTGCATTGATCAACGGTTGAGCTAGCGCCATAAAAAAACCTCCGTTAAGGAGGTTTTTTTATGGGTGTTTGATGCGCAGTAATAGGCTCGAATCAATAAGCGTTTTTGTTGATGAAGCCTTTGAAAATGGTCATGAAGATGATTTTGATATCCAACCAGAGCGACCAGTTTTCGATATAGTGCAGATCATGTTCGATACGTTTGGTGAGGTCCGTATCACCGCGCCAACCGTGAATCTGGGCCCAGCCGGTAATGCCTGCTTTCACCTTATGCTTTTGCATGTAGCCGGGCACTTCGTCTTTGAACTTATCCACAAACACTGGGCGTTCCGGGCGAGGGCCCACAATGGACATATCCCCTTTCAGTACGTTCCAGAATTGAGGGAGTTCATCCAGACTGGTTTTGCGCAGGAAGGCCCCGAAAGGTGTAGCCCGGCTTTCACCGGCTTTGGCCCAGACTGCTCCGGAATTATCCTCGGCATTCACTGGCATTGATCGAAATTTGTACATATAAAAGCTTTTGCCGTACCAAGTGACGCGCTCTTGACGGTAAAAAACAGGCCCAGGTGAAGAGAGTTTGACACCCAGAGCCAGGATGGCAAGAAGGGGCGAGATCGCTAACAGAATTATGGCTGCCAACAGTTTGTCTTCAAAAGCCTTTATGTATCGGTTGGCACCGTCCATGGGGGACAGCGAAAGATTCACAACGGGAAGGCCCGCCACCGTGCTCACGGACTGGTTAATAAGTTGAAAGCCGAAAATATCAGGGACTAGTCGGATGTCTGCGGTGCAATGGCTCAGGCCTTTTAAGATGACCTGAATTTGCTTCACCTTGGAAATTGGCATGGCAATCCAGACCTGATCCACATGATGGCGGGAGATGTAATCAAACGACTCTTTGATCTTGCCTGTCTCCATATGGGGCAGCAGGTTTTTGATTTGAGAAAGGTCCGAGTCGTTGGTGAAAAAAGCGTTTACCCTGAAGCCGGTTTCAACGGAGTCGGATAGGGTATTGGCTACTTGTTGGCCAACATTGCCCGCGCCGAGAATGACAACGTGTCGTTGGTTGTAGCCCAGTGATCTCATTTTGTTAAGAAAGCTGCGCAGTGCCAGACGCCCGCACACCAGACCAGCGGCCCCAAGAGTGCACCATGCAATGGCCCAGGAGCGGGAAACATCGGACTTGGTAACAAACGTCAACAAAGCCAGAAGCAGAAAGACCATGGCCCAGGCGCCTATCATCGTGCCGAGTTCGTGGGTCTTTGCGGAACCTCGCCAATTGCGATACAGATTAAATGAAGGAGTAATGGCGGTGAACAGCGCCAAAGCCAGCACAATGGCAGTAATGTATTGAGGTTTTGGGGGCCAGGTGCCTAAGGTTAAAAAATGAGCTATGAGTGCTGATAAGAGAATGATGATCCAGTCGAAAGCGCGCAGGAGCCAGGAAAATAGCAGAGCATGCTCCCTGAGAAAGCCAATTGATTGCATCCTTACAAGTTCCCCATTTCTAGAATACTTAACTGAATCGCTAACCGGAAGAATTATAGCACTATAATGTAAAAGTTTGAGTGGATTATAGTGGTTGACCAAAAAGGCATTGTAGGTACCGCGGCGCCAATCGAAATGTGCTCAGACCAAATCGGTAAGATCTATAAACTAATTATAGGGTTTCGATAATCTTTACCTGCAGTAGAGATAGCATTACCGATAAGTGTTATGAGAACTCCTTACTACATTCTTCTCTATTCAGCACAGCAATAAAGTTTGGCGTCAGGACTTGAATTGACTTGAAAGCCAAGATGGATTCGCAAAACAGCTTGAAAAGGAAAATTCTATGCAGGCTGCTAATTACGACTCTCTTAAGTCCTTTATGTTGTCGAATTGGGAGCATCTCATTTCCGCAGCGTGCAATACGGAGTCCAGTAAGTTCCGCAATCTGCTTAAGTGAGTTGGGAGTAAGTGCAAGTAGGTGTGTTAAATCGCCAAATTGATAAAACCCACCATAAGGAGAGGCAGCATTAGGTGATTTGACTATAATAATGCCGTCTTCAGTTAGCGCCTCTTTGAGGCTGCGTAATGTTTCTTCGAGTATCCATGGATACAAGTGCTCGGCAACTGCATTAAGTATAAAAACATCCACACTTTTTGCTTTAACAGAACTTATATACTCTCCAATAGATTTTGGGTGAAGGGAAAAGCCAGGCTGATGCGTTTCTAGGCAAAGCGGGTCGATCCCAATTAAATTCATGTAACCGAACTTTTGAAGTGACTTTAGTTTCCCTCCATTTCCACACCCAATGTCACATATGATGCTCTCCTTGCGGACGGTCATTGAATGAAGAATCTCGTAAACAAGCTCGTCGTAGTATTCTTCAGAGGAATTGTATGTGGAGTTAGATTTGAATTGAGAATAATTCGTATAAAGTTTGTTAATGAAGTCTTGTTTCATAACGGTTATATCTTTATTTTCGAAGCCAAAGTAGAGAGGGGAAAAAACCAAAATATAGTTTGACAGCAATAGCGCCTAACATGGATTGCAATGCAATGAATACTAGCTGGGCCCAAGCAGCGCCGTACGCACCATATGATTTAATAAGAGCGGCATTAACAATAATCATTGCAAAAAACGACACAAAAGAGAACGATAAAACCGAGTTTTGATGTTTCGTCATTCCAAGAATACCCCCAGAAGAACCGCTCACCACGTTTATAGTCTGTGCAAAAATAAGAATACATAATGTTGCGTTACTATAAGTGAAATCTTCAGAAAAAAAGCTAAGAATATTCGAGGAATAAACAGCAAGTAATGCTGAAATAGGTAAAGCGAGTGAAAATATAAGCCTATTGGAATGCATGCTTGTAAGTTTTATACCTTGGGTGTCTCCAATCGAAAAAAGCTCAGCATATTTTGGGAACGTATAAGAGTTAAATGCCATTAAAATTAGGGATACTATAGAAGAAATTCTTGTGGCAATCGCATATAGCGCGGCGTCTTCAGTGCTTGACCAAATGCCGAGTAGTATTACCGGAAGCCACGTAGCGGCGATGCTAATCAATGAAGATGCGAACATAGGCGCTGAAATTGAAACTGTTTCCTTGTAAGTCTTATAAAGAACTGACAAGGAAGGGCGCTTGAACTCAACTGGAACGATTATCCAAGAAAAAGTTAGTGATGCCGTCGTCGCGACGAGGAAGAAAATACCTAACTCGTGGTTTGTGACTTTTTGTGAGGGATCTATGGACCATTGAGCTAAAGCTAAGATAATAAATAGTGAGTTTATCGTTAAATTTTGAAAGATATTGAATTTTAGGTTGTGGCCGCTCCCTTGGAACACATATGAAAGATACCACTGCAGAGAGTAAGGGACTATCGCAATCGCGAGAAACACAAACCCATTTTTATCTTCGGTTGAGCAGTCAAATAGCGAGCATATTTCATCAACAAAGTAAATGTATGCTACGGATTGTAATAGCGATGCAAGAAATACGATGGAAAAGCATGTGGAATGCAGCGCTTTCACATCAACACTCTTGAGTGAGTTTCTGGCGAAGCGTAAACCTCTAGAAACGGTTATGTCCAAGCCTAGTTGTGCAACAGCATTGGATATATATAAGTAAGATAAAAACGAAAAGAAAACCCCTGCGTCATTCGCTCCCAGAATACGAACAACGAAATAGTTCAATGCGAATCCTACAGCGGCCGTAGTACACCTTATTAGTAGGGCCGAAACACCACCCTTAAGAACTGAATTGAATGAATGCCTAGTCAAGACGCTTGACCCATAGGGGTGTCACCAGGGTTAAGCTTGCTATGTGATGTTGCGGTAATCGATTGGATGCCTGAGAAAAAATCTTCTGCCGATTTCTTCCAGGTGTTTAGGCCACCTGATCTGTGTCGGCTGTCTAGATCATTTCTATTTGAATTCAAAACTTTTTCTACTGTTTCCACTAGATCTATAAGATTGCTTGGGTCAATCAAAGTTAGTGAGTGTTGGTCTAAAATCTCAGAAGTATATCCGTTTTTTGAAGACACCACGTAGCAGCCATGAATGTACGCCTCCAAATCCACGAGAGAGGAGACTTCGAACCAGCTCGCGGAGAGATGCAGCTTTGCGTCCAAATAAAGTTGACTAATCTCCTGGGGGCTTTTCTTTCCTAAGTAAAAGAGATTTTTGTTAGCGCCAATGATATCTAGGAATTCTTTAGAGTATTGTTTATGGTTTTCGTTTAGAGCACCGACAAAACATACCTTGTAAGGCGACTTCGAAAGTAGTTTGGCGACCTCCAGTTGATTCTTTCGTTTTTCGATTCGCCCACAAACTAAAATGTCAATGTTTCGATCGCCGAAATTGGAGCTGCTGTTGATATCTGCTCCATTCTGACAAATCGAATACTTAATCGGTTTGTCGATTCCAAAATCTGATTTTATCGAGTTTGCTTCTCCTTCTGCTATACATATCCACCCAGCACATTTCACTAATGACTCAGCGATAAGCGACTTGTAATTTGAGAGTAGAAGGCCTAGATAGGGGATTTTTTTGTCTCCGTTTTCACGAATCATATGAATCAAAGATTTTATCTTCTCAATAAAAAGAATGCCGCCAAATAGTTTGATCGGTCTCCAGAGTAAAGGGTGAAACTTCAAGTAATAAGATTCGACGTAGATTTGTGAGTGATGAATTGGTAGTACAACCAACCGGGAGCAATCAACGTTCTTTCTTAGTTCAGTGTAGAACCCTAAATACTCATAGCATCTATCAATATTAGTCAATACAAAGATGTCGTAGCTATTGTGGAAGTGGGCTTTGTGATCTTTGAAATGACTGTAAGTTACAATTTCACATTCGAATCCATCCGGCGAGTTTTCGATATACTTCGAAATTTGCAGGGTATCACCGCCAAATTTATGGTGAAAATCATTTCTGACACAGAAACACACCTTTGTCATTTGCTTTCCTTTCGAACGCCGACCTGTTTTGAGTGAAAAGTATACCTTGTACAAACCAAAATACTGTCATTACTTTGTCTGCGACAAAAATATCGATGAAAACTGCTGTAATACACAGTACTACCAAGAAGCTTCGGATTAGGCTTTGTTTGTAATCGGAAAGCAGTGTGTTAAGAAAGAATAGGAATGTGAATGCGCCAATTATTCCTTGCTCGCCTATTATTCGAATGTAGTTTCCATCTAGAGCAACTCCCCAGAAGCTCGGCCCCATCCCTACAGCAAGGCTAATGTAGTCCGCAGAAACGGTTGATAGTACGATTGACCAACGGAGCAGCCTCATCTCAAGGCTGACATCGTTTATAAGTCCAAACGTAACGCCTGAACCAACATGGGAAATTTCAAAATATTCATGTGGGGTGTGTACTACCGGGGCAGTTGATATAAAAGCTAGAGCTAGATCGAGAGTGCTACTATCGCTGATCAGCAACGCAAAGCGCGATTCTGAAAAAACATCGAGTACCTCAAGGTTCATGTTTACTGCTAATAATGTTGTCATTAGTAGAACGATAAACAATGAAAGAAGTAGACCAGAGTTCTTTCTATATCCCCAAAGCAAACTCACAAAATATGCAGTAATAGTTATCCTGCTTTGCGTCAAGAATAAGGATAATACGCCAATATACTTTTGTGGTGTTTTAGAAAGATATACTAGCATTGCAATTAAAGCCGCGAACTCGTAGGGGCCAGATGTGTTTACGCTGACACGGTCTGTAACGTTGACAAATTTCCCTGACTTCGGTACGACTTGAAACCATTCCAAAATCGCCCAGACCGAAAGTATGATAACCAGTATACTGCAGACCTTAGAGAAATTGATATTGAGCCTGGTCATTGACAAAGATTGCGCTACGTAAAACCATATCGTGTACTCGAAGAGCCTCGCTATAAATAGAATTCCGCTGAACTCGAGAACGTCTAGGTTCAAGATGAAGGATAGGAGTTGAGATAATAAGAAGACGTAGTATGCCGCTAAACTTTTGCTTATCTGAAATTTGAAGTTTCGTGAAAAAAGCGAAAGAGCAGCACATAGCACTATCAAGATGTCATTAACGCGGATCGCGCCTCCACCGATGCTCGCAATATCGATTTTTGGTATTAGAATATATACAACGAACAGTGCAAATAGAATGAAGCTGCTGTTCATAGTTGCTTTATTACTTTGGCAGGAACACCAGCGGCTATAGATCTAGGTGGAATGTTCTTTGTCACCACTGAGCCCGCGCCTATGACGCTGTTTTCTCCAACATGAATACCGTCCAGTACGGTGACATTGTTTCCAATCCAAACATTCTTCTCAATGACTACACCTCTTCGATGAGTTCCTCCCTCAACGTAAGACGAGTCGCCCAATTCATGACTCTCTGCTGAAATAGTAAGCGCTGCCCCTGCTTGCACGTTGGAATGTATAATCACTTTCCCACCAACGCCAATTACCGCATTCGGGCCAATATAGGTATTGTTGTGGATTTCTAGGCCTTGGCCTTTGCTATTAAGTCCACTCCTGCACTGTATCCAGGCTCCTTCTCTAATTGTCACTCCATTTTTTAAAACTATGCCTTCGTGTGAATAGCAATCGATGTACGAGTTTGACCCGATTGATATACCTTTGCCTAATGCAAGGAATCTCGCCCCAAGTATTCTTACGTTTTTTCCTAGCATGAAACCGTTAGGCTTTTGAAATTTTAAGCATTGCCAAATAAACCCCCTGATTAATGGTGTGAGACCTTTCTCAATGATATATATTAGGTCCGTTGTCTCAATGCTGTATTCCCTACCTGTTATGCGCCGTAATATTCTATTCACCAGCGTGTTCATACCTTGAGAGTCCGCCTTAGAAACAAATCCAGTTTGATAATAGGATGTCTGTAGATAGAGTGAAGTGCTATTTTTTTTGTTTGGTCGCAGAGGTTCTTCTTCGTAGGAACGCGTGAAGATTCTTCAATGAGATGAGGATAACCAAATGCAGTGAAATCATCTCTATATATGTACAATACCTTGTCTATGGTCGTCTGTGATTTATAGTATTTCTCAAGTGTGGCTATCTCTGACGAGCCAGTTACGTGTGGGCTTCTCTTCTCAACTATAGCGTTTCTCTCTTGGCCAAATATGGATTTAATAAAATGTTCTAAGTAGAGCTCTAAGTCCTCCATGTATCCAATTTTTATGGTGTTCATGAGCTGTTGAGAAATAATTACAGTTTGGCTTTGAAAGTGTGAGTCCAGTGAAATTTGTGGTCTATCAATCAGAGAGTCAAGAAATTGGTCGAATGATATTTTAGATCTTAAATCTAGCCCTAAATCTAATATGTATTTGTCGGAATCTTTTCTTAGCTCAATCTTCTCTCGATAACCAGAAAGGACTCTGGTAAAAGGATTTCTGACTACGGTGTATATTGGTATTAGCGCGTCTTTTTTCCTTTCAAGGGTTTGGTGAAGTTCACTTGAGCCGTAAGTGATCCAATGTTTTTGGTCGTCATGTAAGCTTTTCTGTGAAAGGGAATCATTGAACTCCGGGATAGAATTCTTCAGAAAACTTAGTTTTATGGTGCTGCACGCGGACTTTGGTATTTGAAGATAGCCATAGCGCAATTGACTATCCAGCAAGAGATTCTTTGCGAACGGCATGCAGGTAGGAGCTAACTTGGCGTATAGATATTTATATGGTCTTCTGGCGAGCATCTTAATTGTCGATTAAAGCTTGGTATATATTGTACACGTTCTGCGCTATTTCGGGCCAAGAATACTTAGGGAGATTCGCTTGAGCTTTTTCAATCGTTTGTGCTTTCAAAGCAGCATCGTGCGTGAAGCGATCTATTGTTTGGGCGATATCTATAGGCGATCTTGGGTCAAATAGTTGCCGTTCATCGACTGCAAGTTCAGTAAGTGATGAACAGTTCGAAAAAATTGGAGCACATTTTGCTCTGTATGATTCTATCACCGGTATCCCAAACCCCTCATATAGTGATGGGAAAACGAACAGATCGACATTTCGTAGTAATCGCCATTTTTCTGTGTCTGAAATAGGTCCCAAGTAGTTTAGATTGTCGCCGAGTATTTCTCTGGACTCGCTAATTATTTCTGCTGCTCGGTAATTACCATAGCCTGCAACTATAAGCCGAAAGTCGGGGCTTTTTTTATTCAATATCGCCACAGCGGAAGCGAGGGCAACAATGTTTTTTCTAGGTTCGATGTTGCCTAAACAAAGTATGTCAATCGTCCTCTTCTCATCTTTTGTTTTTGCTTGGCTCTCTGATGTTGGAGCGGTGGGGGATTCAACACCACAAGGTATTACCGATATAGGGCCCTGATAGTCGGAGTACTCAATGACCTTGAGTTTGGTGTATTCTGAGACGCATATGATGTGATCGGCCTCTTTTACTTGGCGATAGAAGTTGCGCTTCGAAAAGAAGGAGTTTTTTTGGTTGAAATACTCTGGGCAGTCGAGAGGGATAACGTCATGGATCGTTACAACTTTCTTCTCTTTGGTTTTCTTGCCTAAGTTTGCGAAATAAGTTTCGTGTATTATGTCAAATTTCTTGTTGTGAAAATGTTTGGCGTACGAAGGGAAAAACTCGAAGAGTATATTTGCCAGCTTTGGGTTGATTTGATCCTGACAGCGAAACGATGCGTCGTTGTTAGCAATTATTGTTTGTAACTCAGTGTTTCTTGATTTCCAATCTTGGCAAAAGACTTCGATTTGTGCGCGATTTTCTTGTCTCGCGATAAGAGATAGATGATGTGATAAATTTGCGCAATACCTTGCTACCCCTGACAATGGGGTGCGGATTGGTCTGCCGTCAAAGAGTATCTTCATGCTTTCTCCAGGTGTTGAAAAATATATATCCAGAAGACATAAGTATCCCGAAGAGTATGGATGCTGAAAGAAGCCTCTTTATGTTTGGAGATACTGGTTTTATGGGTTTCATTGCAGGATCAACCACGTTAAAAATGAAATAGTCCCGTGTGTCAGCGAGCATTACTATTTTTTGTTGCTCTTCGATTAATTTGTAAAATACGTTCCTATGGCTTAGTTGTGGTGTTCGATCCGCCTTCTCTTTTAAATAGTCGATTGTTTTTCTTGCTTGTGTGAGAGCGTTGTTCTTGGCTTGCGTATCTGCTTCCATCATGAAAAGGTTCGCCCACGATAGCGCTTGATCAGATGAAATCCAGCGTAGAGTTAGTTTGAAAAGTCCAGTGGATTTGTCTTCATCAATTTTGATGATGCTGCTAAACGCCTCATACAGTTCCCATTCTGTTGGTTCAGCGGTTGGTCCAGGATGGTTTGATCTAACCCACGTCTGGTTTTTTTCATCAAAAATGTCCGGATCAATTTCTACTTTTTCAGTTTTCGAGTTCCATTTTCCAGCAACTAGGAATTTTGCCAAGTCGTGTTTTGAGACAAAATTTGATATGAATTTTTTCGATTTCATTTGGGCGAGTGCCGCAGTGGCTTGCTCTGATTTTTTCAAATTCACTCCAGCTAATGATGCAATTCCACTAAATCCGGTATCCAGATTGCTGAGATTTGAAGTGGAGGAATCGTTCACTATCAGGAAGCTCGTTTCAACTTCGTACAGATCATCAGAGAAAGCGAAAATCAATAAAGCTAATGACACTGAGAAGATCGTTATCAAGCATACGCTGGCTTTCGAAGCTTTTAGCTCTTTCCACAGTGATTTTAAGTCTACTTCTATTGACTCGGTTTGTTTCGGGGCGGTGGTGTTATTCACCAGGGTTCTCCCGTGTTAGTTCGGAGTGAACATGATGGTCTGACCAAAATTCGCTGTGCATACTTAAGATTCTTTTGATTGATGTCGGTAGCGCATTTTCATTGAGGCCTAACTTGAATGCTAAGTACTTTGAAAGGCTGGAAACAGCAGAGAGAAGGATGAAGCTCTTTTCTTTTTTCCATGCGTACTGTAGTTCCGATACTGCGTATCTAATACCAGCTTTGCTTTCGTTGCTAAAGCTTTCTCTTATCCACGATTCTCTAGCGTGGAATACTCCGATGTCGAAGTACCTTTTGAACTCATCTGCAATTGTGTAATTGTGGGAGTGGTAGGTTGTTGCAGAAGACGAGTAGCTAACTTTGAAGTTTGCCATCAAGATCTTAGCCGCGACGTACATGTCTTCACATACAATGGTGTTGCTAGGAAATCCACCGATCTTCTTTAGAATGTCCTTGCTATATGCCGCGAACGAATTTGACATGAATACGGTTTTGATACTCAAATGTTCGCTTTGTAGGCTGTTTGTTTTTGGTGTGGGGCCATAATTGTAGAGTCTGGAGTGCTTCGCTAAGATATTCGCGTTCGCGTGTGGTAGCTGTCTACCACAAACTGCACCAACAAGTTTGTCTTCAAATGGCTTGATTATTTCCGAAATTGAGTCCGGGGAGGCAAGTATAGAGTCTTGCGTGAGGTAGACAAGGATATCTGAATCTTGGCACAGCTCAGCTCCTAGTTGTCGTGTTTTTCCGTGGTTGAACTCCTGGCGTTTGATTGTATGGGTGTCGAGTCCAAACTCTTTAGAAATTGACACAGTGTCATCATCTGATGATGAGTCGATAACCAGCACTCTATGTATTTCGGCGGTTTGACAATTGATGGCGTCAATCCATCGTATCCAGTTTTCTTTCCCTGGATTCAGAGTGGGCACAATGATTGAGATTTTTCTAGTCGTCAAATTCATTTTTGTGATGCTGATGTCGCTTTGTGGTAAGTTTAAAAACTAGCAACCGCTGCAGCACCTAATGCTATCTGATAGAACACCTGAGACACACTAGTCCACAGTGTCAGCGGTTTAATCCTATCTGCATCTAAGGGCACAACCACGGTGTCGCCAGCTTCAATGCTGTATTTGCCCGTTCTAAACCAGCCCGATGATTCCGGCAAAAATACCCGCCCGTTAGCTTTCACAACATAAATTCTATTGTCATCTGCCTTTTGGGTGGTACCACCGCTCCGCTCGATGTACTGTTTGGCATCCAGGTTAGGCTCAAATATGTGTGAGGTGGGGAACTGTACTTCACCGACTACGGTTACTGCTTGCTTTTTCCTCGGTATGACGAGTTTGTCACCGTCTTTAAGTTGAATGGCCGTGCCTTGTCGCGCGATTACAGAATTTAGATCTATAACCATTCGGCCCAGTGGTCGTACGGCGTTTAGGCTTTCCAGCAGTTCCTCTGCGTCTTCAACGGCAACTTTCTGTTCTGCGGTTTGCAGTTCCACGTTGGCGGCAGCAATATCCGATTCCAACTTGCTACGCAGCTCTTTAAGTCGTTCTGCCTCCAGTACTCTCAGATCTTCTCGTGAAAAGATCGCACCTTCCGGATAGGCCCACTCGTTAAGGCCGCCGGCTCGCTCAATCACTTCCGCCAGGGTCTCGCCCCGTTTGATCTTGAACTTGCCGGGGAATTTGACCTCACCTTCAATGGTGATGGTTTCCTGATCCAGCCAGTTAGGTAAGCGTTTAATATGCAGCTCGTCCTCTTCCTTGATGTTTTGTAACGAGCTGTTGGCCAGGTCAACGCTGATGTGGTCGATGCGCTGCTCTTCGCTTTCGCTGTAGGTGATGCGGGTGATCTCGCCTCTCAGCCCGTAGGCATTTTCCGTAAGGCCGCCGGCCAGGGTCATGGCGTCTTGCGCGCTCATATTGGAACCAAGAGGATATTCACCGGGAAAGCGCACGTGCCCGGATATCACAATGGTCTGCTTTCTAAGATTCTTGCTGGCTTGCAGTTTCAGGCGTTCTACCAGCGTTGCAAGTTGCTCAGTTCGTGGTTGCTCAAAATTGAATACGTAAAGGGTGTCGCGGGTCTTGAGCTCAACATCCTCGGGGCCTTTTGGTTTTTTCAATGCCTCACCCAGGTTAAAGGTGACCACGGTTTTCTCGCGGGTGGGTTGTATCTCCCGCTCGATCAGGGCGATGTTCAAGTCGGGAAAGGGCAGCAGCTCTTCGGCACTGCGAATGACATCGGTTACGCGCATACCCGGGCGCCAGGCAAACCCACCCGGGCGCTCTACGTGGCCTTTCAATGTGACCACATCTTCCATGGTTTCCAGCACAGAAAAGACCCGTATCATGTCAGCATCTTTCACCGCCAGGTTTTTGCCCTGGGGTTGGGTCAGGTTGGCGTCCACCAGGGTGCGTTCCCCTTTGCTGTCGATGCGTTCAATGCGCGAGGCGGCAGGGAACGCGGTTGGCGTAAAGCCTCCCGCCAGTTTGATGGCATCGATCGCTTTGCTTTCGCGTTTCAGTTCATAGATGGCGGGGCGTTTCACTTCGCCGCTTACGCCTACGGTGGCACCGATGGGTGGAATGAATATGACGTCACCGGGTAGCAGGCGGGCGTCGTTGCTGGTGTCGCCCTGTAGCAACAGGTCATACAGGTCCAGCGAGGTGATCAGCTTGCCCTGCCGTTTCAGTTGTATGTTGCGCAGTGAGCCTATTTTGCTGATGCCGCCGGAAGCAAACAGCGCGTTGGTCATGGTGGAGAGTGAACTCACGGTATAGGAGCCGGGCTGCAGTGCCTCCCCCAACACAAAAATGCGGATGGAGCGCAGTGAGCCCATGGTGACGCTGGCTTTCACCCCGATCATTTGCTGGCCGACGGTGTCCATCAGCAGTTGCCGGGCGTCGCTGAAGGTGAGTCCGGCCAGGGTAATGGGGCCGATTTCGGGCAATTGAATCTGGCCGTCGCGATTGACCACCAGGTTATAGCTGTTGTTCTCTTTGCCGTACAGTTGAATCACCAGGTTGTCCCCGGGGCCCAGTACATAGCTGTCGGGAGGGGGCACATCGCTCACCGGGGTAAAGGCATCCGGTGTGCCGCTGAAAAGATCGTATCCGAATTGGCTGAGTGAGACTTTTTTGTCGCTGCTTTGGCTTGCCTTGTCTTCGTTGCCCGGGGTAGTCGCGTTATCGTTGCGGTTGAACATCGATACATCTTGCAGGGTGGGGCGGGCGTTCTGCTGGTTGGTTCCCTGCCCCAGATCGGGCTGTGCGGTGGTGTTCCCCAGCCCCAAATCGTTCAGGTTGACGCCGTATTGGCTGGCTAATGCCCGTTGTTGTTCCGGTGACAGGCTCTTGAACATTTCGATTTGCTGGGCGGTGGGGGTGAAGCCCAGGGCGAAGCTGGATAGCATCAGCAGTATCAAAAGGCTAAGGGCGTATCGAATTTGGGTTGTGATTGGTTTCATGTTGTTCCGATTACCATCTGGCTTCCCACGCAAAGTAGGCGCTTGTTCCATCCAGGGTGTCGCCCGCGTAGGTCAGTTCTTCGCTTTGATAATTCAAGCCCACTGTCAGCTGCCAAGGGTTAAGCAGAAGGCGGTAGTGAGCGCCTATATCCCAAAGTTTCGTAGTGTTGTCTCTGCTAAGGGTGTGCCCCCCGGGAGGGGAAGCATCCGAGCCGTCCATGTTCAGTTTGATGTAAGAGGCCGACCACCCGAATTGCATATCATCGAGTATGAACATGTCATGTGCGAGGGTTAGTATACGGCTGTCGTTGTCCACAGAGCTACCTATGGTTCGGTTTCGGTAACGATAGCCGTTCCGATAGATGCCGTGCTCATAGGCGTAGTTCTTTTTGCCGGGGTGATCCGGTTTGAAGCCTTCGGCCAGGGTGTCGCTGTACTCCAGGTAGGCTCGGTGTTGGGTTTGATTCACCAGCACGCTTACATCCAGGCCCATCAGCATCACGAAGGCGGTTGGTTGGGAGTTGGTTTCATCATCCCCAATCCACTGCCCATAAAACCCCACTCCCACATCATCAAGCACGGTGCCGCTCAGGCGCCAATCAATACCGCCCAGTTGGTTGCCGGGCTCGTTGCTCTCGTCGATATCGTCGTCGCCCCGGTTATCTCTGCCCAATAGCAGATCCGTAAACGTGCCCCAATCCTGCGGTCTGCCCTCGCCACCCCATTGGGCGGTCCGGGTCAGCCCCACTTCAAGGGCGTCAAACGGGCGAAAGGTGATGCGCAGCCCCCACAGCAGGGCGTCACTCACATAGCGGTCATTTTCCAGCTGTGCCATAAAAGTTTCAAGATGCCAGGGGCCGATCCAGCTGAGCCAGGGGGAGTCAAAGGCGTAGGAATGGTTGCGCTGGATGCCGATGCTGGGGGCGGGGCGGGCGTTGGTGCCCAGAATCAGGCTGTTTTGCCAGCCCGGGCCCCACCAGCGTTCCTGGGCGCCGGCGGTGAAGGCCCAGTTGCCGAGGATGGCGCTCAAATAGCTGCCGTCCAGTTTGGCATCGGGGTCTCCGTTTACATCATCGGTATAGGAGACGCTGAGCTGGCCGGCCAGGTGCTTGCCCATCCAGTCGGCAGATAAGGTGGTTTCCAGTGGATCACGTTGGCTGTCGGCAAAGTTGGTGAACAGGTTTGGGTCTTGCCGCAGGCCGCCGGTAAAGGTCAGTCGCACATCGTCGCTGGTATCCCGTCGCAGGGCAAAACGCACATAACTGAGAGACATCAGTTGCCCGTTGCTGAGCTGGTGGGTGTCGGCGGATTCCAGGTCGCTTTTGATGCCGCTCCACATTAATGGCCAGGTGGTGACGGGAACGCGGATTACGCGGGCATCCGACAGCACTTGAATATGGTGGCGCAGGGTTTCATCACCGGGGGTGATCCAGGGCCCCGCCTGGCACAGGTTGCTGCCCGTCATGGCGAGCAGGGCGCAGCTGACCGTCGCCCCCAAGCGTCGGATGTTGATGTGCGGGTGTCCTGGCACGTGAAAGATGGTCCCTGTCTCCGTTTGGTCAGGGGCTATTTTGCAATCCACTATGGGGGGATGCAAGGTGTAAGTGGGTGATTTTTAACAAGTCCATCAGCAAGTTGACCGCTTTGCGGGGTTGGTCGCACGGCGACTTTGCAGTAGTGTTTCTTTTTATCCCCCAAAAAGGAGTTTGAAGATGGAATTGCCCCTGTATCAGGTGGATGCATTTGCCTCCCGCGTGTTCGAAGGCAACCCCGCTGCCGTGGTACCACTGTCGTCCTGGCTGCCGGATGTCACCCTGCAGGCCATCGCTGCGGAGAACAATCTGGCGGAAACGGCGTTCTTCGTAAAAGAGGAGGCGGGTTATCGCATCCGCTGGTTCACGCCCACGGTGGAGGTCAGGCTCTGTGGTCATGCCACCCTGGCGGCGGCCTTCATCCTGTATGAACGCATGGGGGAATCCGCACCGGCCATCGCCTTTCAGTGCTTGTCCGGCCCGTTGAGTGTGTCGCGACAGGGCGCGCGCCTGACCCTGGATTTTCCGGCGCAGCCCGGTACGCCCTGTGATCCCCCTGCCGCGTTATTAAAAGGTTTGGGTGTTGCGCCGCTGGAGTGCCTGGCCTCTGAGGATTATCTGGTGGTGCTGGAATCCGAGGCTCAGGTACTGGCGCTGCAGCCAGACATGGAAGCCCTCAAGGCGTTGGATCTGCGCGGTGTGGCGGTGACGGCACCGGGCACCGAGCAGGATTTTGTGGTGCGGTTTTTTGCGCCTCGCTGCGGCATTCCGGAAGATCCAGTAACCGGTTCCGCCTACACGGAGCTGGCCCCTTATTGGTCCCGGCGCCTGGATAAGACGGAGCTGACGGCGCGCCAGGTCTCCCCTCGGGGCGGGGATGTAGGCTGCTTGATGGAGGGCGATCGGGTGAAGATTTCCGGTTCGGCCTGCCTGTATTTGGAGGGCACGATTCGGGTGTAAGTCGTGACTTTGTGGTCACGGCGGGTGTCGCTCTGCACTGGAGCCCGCGTACGGCGAGGGCTCCAGCCTTTATTCAGCCAAAAAATACCGGCTATACGATCTATTGATTTTATTTATGCCGACCGCCTTCGTAGAATGCCTCCATCTGCAGTGCGGTCCTTGTCCGACACTTGTCTATAGTTAAGCGTTGATGTAACCGACTGCGATAAACCCATTCCAAACGGAAATTCCCAAACGTAGAGGATCGACCATGTCTAACTACAACACTTTTACTGACGAAGCAGCGTCTGTAATCAGTGCAAATGGCCCCACCTGGAGCGCGATCAATCCTGAATCCGTTGCTCGTA
>NZ_RCHN01000005.1 GCF_003671495.1 Ketobacter sp.
CCCCAGATCTCTGAGCAAACGCGTGTCAGCGCTGCTGTCAGCGTGGTTTTACCGTGGTCTACGTGACCAATGGTGCCTACGTTTACGTGCGGTTTGCTACGTTCAAATTTTTCCTTTGACATTTTTAATACCTATAACTGTATGATCTTAAAAAAATTAGCCTTTCCTGATGATGGCTTCGGCAATGTTATTTGGTGCTTCTGCGTACTTCAGGAACTCCATGGTGAAGGTTGCGCGGCCTTGCGACATTCCACGCAGGTCAGTCGCATAACCAAACATCTCAGCCAGGGGCACCTCAGCATTCACCAGGCGCACGCCGTTAGCCTCATCCATACCTTGCAGGATTCCGCGTCGACGGTTCAGGTCGCCCATTACGTCGCCCATGTAGTCTTCAGGGGTAACCACTTCGACCTTCATGATGGGTTCCAAAAGAACCGGGCTCGCTTCCATACAGCCCTTCTTGACCGCCATAGCACCAGCCATGCGGAAGGCGTTCTCGTTGGAGTCCACCTCATGATAAGAACCATCATACAAGTTGACCTTAACACCCAGCATGGGATAACCCGCCAACACACCAGACTCCAGCTGCTGTTTACAACCCTTTTCGATGGCCGGGAAATAGTCCTTGGGCACCGTTCCGCCGTGAATGGTTTCCTCGAAGATGAAATCCTCTTCCATGTCAGCAATCGGCTCGATCTTCAGCTTGACGTGGCCATACTGACCGCGACCGCCGGACTGCTTGACATACTTGCCTTCCACATCAACCGCCTTGCGGATGGTCTCGCGATAGGCAACCTGAGGCTTACCAATGTTAGCTTCCACCTTAAACTCGCGACGCATGCGGTCAACAATGATGTCCAGGTGCAGCTCACCCATACCGGAAATGATGGTCTGACCGCTTTCCTCGTCAGTCTTCACTCGGAAGGATGGGTCTTCCTGAGCCAGCCGGCCCAGCGCCAGACTCATTTTTTCCTGGTCAGCTTTGGACTTGGGCTCCACAGCAACAGAGATTACCGGATCCGGAAACTCCATACGCTCCAGCACAATGACGCTCTTCAGGTCACACAGGGTATCTCCCGTGGTGATATCCTTCAGACCCACCGCCGCCGCGATATCACCGGCGCGCACTTCCTTGATCTCTTCCCGGCTATTTGCGTGCATCTGCAGGATACGACCCACACGCTCTTTTCGCTCTTTAACCGAGTTGTACACTGAATCACCTGAATTCAACACCCCGGAATAAACTCGGAAGAAGGTCAGGTTTCCCACGAAGGGGTCAGTGGCGATCTTAAATGCCAGCGCAGAGAAAGGCGCCTCATCAGAAGAGGGACGCTCTTCTTCTTCGCCTTTCTCGGTAATACCTTTAATGCTCGGAACTTCATTGGGGGCAGGCAGGAATTCAACTACCGCATCCAACATCGCCTGAACACCCTTGTTCTTGAATGCAGAACCGCACAGGGCCAGAACGATTTCATTGTTCAACACCTGAGTACGCAAGCCGGCCTTGATATCTTCAATGCTCAGCTCACCATCTTCCAGGTATTTTTCCATCAAATCTTCTGAAGCTTCCGCTGCGGTCTCCATCATCTGCTCACGCAGCTCGTTACAGGTGTCAACCAGGTCCGCAGGAATGTCTGCCAGCTCATAAGTCATGCCCTGGTTTTCTTCATTCCAGTAGATAGCCTTCATGCGCAGCAGATCGACAATACCCTTGAACTCGTCTTCGGCACCAATATTCATGTGAATGGGCACCGGGCGGGCATTCAGGCGCTCTTTGATCTGCTTAACGACCTTCAGGAAGTTTGCACCGGCACGATCCATCTTGTTGACGAACACGATACGGGGCACACCATACCGGTCGGCCTGGCGCCACACCGTCTCTGACTGGGGCTGCACACCGGAAGAACCACAGAACACAACAACCGCACCATCCAATACGCGCAGGGAACGCTCCACTTCGATAGTGAAGTCAACGTGCCCCGGGGTATCAATGATATTGATGCGATACTTGTCGAACTGTTGGTCCATTCCCTGCCAGAAGCAGGTGGTGGCAGCAGAGGTGATGGTGATACCACGCTCCTGCTCTTGCTCCATCCAGTCCATGGTGGCTGCACCATCGTGCACCTCACCAATTTTGTGAGACACACCTGTATAGAAAAGCACGCGCTCAGTAGTAGTGGTTTTACCCGCGTCCACATGCGCACAAATACCAATATTTCGGTATCGGGCTATAGGGGTCTGACGTGCCACAGCAAATACCTCAGCTTGTCCAGGTTTAAAGGGTAACGCCTCTTAGAAACGATAGTGAGAGAACGCCTTGTTGGCTTCAGCCATACGGTGCACATCTTCACGTTTCTTGATGGCAGAACCTTTTCCTTCGATCGCATCCATGATCTCTCCGGCAAGACGCAGAGGCATGGATTTCTCACCACGTTTGCGGGCCGCTTCTACCATCCATCGCATCGCCAGAGCGGTACGACGGTTCGGACGCACCTCGACGGGCACCTGATAAGTGGCACCACCGACACGCCGGGATTTAACCTCAACCATGGGACGCAAAGCTTCAAGTGCTTTTTCAAATGCATCGACGGGGTTTTCATTGGTTTTTTCGGCAACCTTGTCAAGCGCGCCATACACAATGCGCTCAGCAACGGATTTCTTGCCGCTTTCCATCACATGGTTAATAAACTTTGCCAGAACCTGGCTTTGAAATTTAGGATCTGGAAGAATTTCGCGTTTCGCGACGACTCGTCTTCTTGGCATGATTTCTTTTCCTGTTTCAGGTTATTCCAAGACATTGGCTTGGCCTTACTCCCGCCCGTAAGGTATGCGGGTTAAGTGACAGCCGAATGAATACTCGGCTGCATTAAGCTTTAGGTCGCTTGGCTCCATATTTGGAACGACCTTGTTTACGATCCGCAACACCCGCGGTATCCAGCGTGCCACGCACTGTGTGATAACGCACACCAGGCAGGTCTTTAACACGACCGCCGCGGATCAGGATTACACTGTGTTCCTGCAGGTTGTGGCCTTCGCCACCGATGTAGGAAGTCACTTCGTAACCGTTGGTCAAACGAACACGAGCCACTTTTCGAAGAGCCGAGTTTGGCTTCTTGGGAGTGGTTGTGTATACACGGGTGCATACACCACGACGTTGTGGGCAGGCTTGCAACGCGGGAACGTCGCTTTTCGCTACCTTACGCTGACGTGGCTTACGCACCAATTGGTTAATGGTTGCCATGTAGCTGTTTCTCCAATGAATTTCGAGGTTTGCCTGAGCTCGCCTCTGTTTTAAATGCAAAAAATCCCGTCAACCCTTTTTCAGGGATGCGAGATTCTAAGAGCGCTTTACCTGTAAGTCAAGTAACCGGCATCAGGCTTAAACGGTGCCTGATGCCGGTATTCCAGACCTTATTCCTCTGGCGAGTTCAGGGCTTCGCTCAGCGCCTGCTCGGCATCATCTGCCGTAAATTCAGGCACTTGCAGCGTTTCATCCTGCTCTCGCTGACGTCTGCGCTCGGCGTGGTAGGCGAAACCGGTTCCCGCAGGAATCAGTCGGCCAACCACTACGTTTTCTTTCAAGCCGCGCAAATCATCCACTTTTCCAGTCACTGCCGCTTCCGTTAACACCCGTGTGGTCTCCTGGAAGGAGGCCGCCGAGATAAAGGATTCGGTGGACAGAGAAGCTTTGGTAATACCCAGCAGCTCACGGTCATAGCGGGCGCCGAACTTACCGTCCTTCTCCAGTACCTCATTCTCATCCAGCACCCGGGCCAATTCGGCCTGCTCGCCTTTAATGAAGGAGGAGTCGCTGGACTCAGTGATGATGACCTTACGCAGCATCTGGCGCACAATGACTTCAATATGCTTGTCATTAATGCCCACACCCTGGAGGCGGTATACGTCCTGCACCTCGTTCACGATGTAGCTCGCGACTGCATTCACACCCTTCAAGCGCAGGATATCGTGAGGGTTGGACGGTCCGTCAGAGATGACTTCGCCCTGCTCTACCCGCTCACCTTCAAAGATGTTCAGCTGTCGCCACTTGGGAATCAGCTCTTCGTAGGCGTCACCACCATCGTCCGGTGTGATCACCAGGCGGACTTTGCCTTTGGTTTCCTTACCAAAGGAAACCACGCCGGTTTTTTCAGCCAGGATCGAGGACTCTTTCGGCTTACGCGCTTCGAACAGGTCAGCAACCCGCGGCAGACCACCGGTGATGTCCCTGGTTTTTGAGCTTTCCTGCGGGATACGGGCAATAACATCACCCACATCCAGCTTGGCACCGTTGTCCAGCTGAACGATAGACCCTGCCGGCAGGTAGTACTGTACCGGAGTATCGCTGCCGGGCATGGTGACCAGTTCGTTGTCTTCACCCACCAGGCGCACCACTGGACGCTTGTCTTTGCCCGACGCAGGCCGATCCTTGGGATCCAGGATCTCATAGTTGGTCAAACCTGTGAGCTCGTCAGTGGTTTGCTTCACAGAAAGGCCATCTTCAAAGTCAGCAAAGCTCACGCGACCGGCCAATTCTGTAATAACAGGGTGGGTGTGGGGATCCCATTGAGCCACGATCTGACCAGCTTCCACCCCTTGACCGTCTTTAACACTGACAACTGAGCCATAGGGAATCTTATAGCGCTCACGCTCACGCCCTTTGGAATCAGCAATAGCCAACTCGGCGGAGCGGGACACCGTTACCAGATTACCATTGGACTGCTCTACATACTTGATGTTGTGCAGTCGAACCGTACCCTGGTTTTTCACCTGTACATTACTCACAGCGGAGCTTCGTGATGCCGCACCACCAATGTGGAAGGTACGCATGGTGAGCTGTGTTCCCGGCTCACCGATGGACTGTGCTGCGATAACGCCCACGGCCTCACCAATATTAACCAGATGACCGCGAGCCAGGTCGCGGCCGTAACACATACGGCACACGCCATAACGGGTATCACAGGAAATCGGTGAGCGACAAATCACTTCATCCACCGCTTCTGCTTCCAGTCGTTCAACCCACTGCTCATCAATCAAGGTTCCGGCAGGCGCCAGAACCTCATCCGTACCCGGCTTGACGACATCCTGAGCCACAACACGGCCCAGTACTCGCTCACCCAACGGCTCAACCACATCGCCGCCTTCGATCAAGGGGGTCATGGTGATACCCTGAGTGGTGCCACAGTCATCTTCGGTCACTACCAGGTCCTGCGCCACATCCACCAGTCGGCGGGTCAGGTAACCGGAGTTCGCTGTCTTCAGTGCGGTATCCGCCAGACCTTTACGAGCACCGTGAGTCGAGATGAAGTACTGCAATACGTTCAGGCCTTCACGGAAGTTCGCCGTAATAGGGGTTTCGATGATGGAGCCATCGGGCTTGGCCATCAGGCCCCGCATACCGGCCAACTGACGAATCTGAGCCTGGGAACCCCGGGCTCCGGAGTCCGCCATGATAAAGATGGAGTTGAAGGATTTCTGTGGGACTTCCTTACCTTCTTTATCAATTACGGTATCAACAGACAGTCGCTCCATCATAGCCTTGGCGACCATATCATTGGTGCGGGACCAGATGTCGATAACCTTGTTGTAGCGCTCGCCCTGGGTAACCAGACCAGAAGCAAACTGGTCTTCGATTTCCCGTACTTCATCTTCTGCTTCAGAGATGATGCGCGCTTTCTCTTCCGGAATCTCCATATCGTTGATACCGATTGAAGAGCCGGACAGAGTCGCTTGATGGAAACCCAGATACATCAGCTTATCAGCAAAAATTACGGTGGACTTGATACCCAGGCGACGATAACAGGCGTTAATCAGACGGGAGACCGTCTTCTTGGTCATGGGTTGATTGATCAACTCGAACGGCAAACCGGTCGGCAACACATCCCACAACATACAACGGCCAGCTGTGGTTTCCGCGATGAACGTGCGGGTTTCGAGGCTGCCATCTTCTTGCTTAACTGTTTCAGTGACACGCACTTTAATGCGGGTGTGTACTGTTACAGCCTTGTTGACCAGTGCGCGAGACACTTCTTTGGTGTCCGTAAACACCATGCCTTCGCCCTTCGCATTGATGCGCTCACGGCTGATGTAGTAGAGACCCAACACCACGTCCTGAGTGGGAACAATGATTGGCTCACCGTTCGCAGGGGACAGGATGTTGTTGGTGGACATCATCAGCGCACGGGCTTCCAACTGGGCTTCCAGGGTCAGCGGTACGTGCACCGCCATCTGGTCACCGTCGAAGTCGGCGTTATAGGCCACACACACCAGCGGGTGCAACTGGATCGCCTTACCTTCAATCAACTGCGGCTCGAACGCCTGGATACCCAAACGGTGCAGGGTTGGTGCGCGGTTCAGCATCACGGGATGTTCGCGGATTACTTCCGCCAGAATGTCCCACACCTCGGCGGTTTCGCGCTCGACCATTTTCTTGGCGGCCTTGATGGTGGTCGCCAGACCACGGGCTTCCAGCTTGGCGAAGATAAAAGGCTTGAACAGTTCCAAAGCCATTTTCTTGGGCAGACCACACTCATGCAATTTGAGGGTAGGACCTACCACAATTACGGAACGGCCGGAGTAATCAACACGCTTACCCAGCAGGTTCTGACGGAAACGACCCTGCTTACCTTTGATCATGTCCGCCAGAGATTTCAAGGGACGCTTGTTGGAGCCGGTAATGGCGCGACCACGACGGCCGTTATCCAACAGGGCATCGACCGCTTCCTGCAGCATACGCTTTTCGTTGCGCACGATGATGTCAGGTGCGTTCAGGTCCAGCAGACGCTTGAGACGGTTGTTACGGTTGATCACCCGACGATACAGATCATTCAGATCGGATGTAGCGAAACGACCACCATCCAAAGGAACCAGAGGACGCAGATCCGGTGGCAGAACCGGCAGTACGCTCAGAATCATCCAGGTGGGATCGTTGCCGGAATCGTGGAACGCTTCCATCAACTTGAGACGTTTGGTGATCTTCTTGATCTTGGTCTCAGAGTTAACGTTGGGCAGCTCTTCGCGCAGCTCCCGAATTTCCTGCTCCAGATCCATGTCCAGCAGCAGTTTTTGCACTGCTTCTGCACCCATGCTGGCATCAAATTCGTCACCGAATTCTTCCAGCGCTTCGTAATACTGTTCGTCGGTCAGCATCTGACCGCGTTCAAGGGTAGTAGTCCCCGGATCAGTTACCACGAATGATTCAAAGTACAACACACGCTCAATATCACGCAGGGTCATGTCCAACAGCAGACCAATACGGGATGGCAGTGATTTCAGGAACCAGATGTGAGCAACCGGGCTGGCCAGCTCGATGTGACCCATGCGGTCGCGACGCACCTTGGACAGGGTTACTTCAACGCCACACTTCTCACAGATAACGCCGCGATGCTTCAGGCGCTTGTACTTTCCACATAAGCACTCATAGTCCTTGATGGGACCGAAAATTCGGGCGCAGAACAATCCATCACGTTCTGGCTTGAAAGTACGGTAGTTAATGGTCTCTGGCTTTTTCACTTCACCAAAGGACCAGGCACGAATCATTTCGGGGGACGCCAAACCAATTCGAATACGATCAAATTCTGCGTCTTGTCCCTGTGCTTTCAGCAGGTTCAGTAAGTCTTTCACTGAATTTCCTCCACTCGGAGCCAGTAAGGCGGGTGCTTAGCCCGCCAGGTATTAGTCGTGTTACTCGTTTTCTAACTCGATATCGATACCGAGCGAGCGAATCTCTTTCACCAACACGTTGAAGGATTCCGGCATACCGGGATCCATGCGGTGATCACCGTCCACAATGTTCTTGTAGATGCGGGTTCGCCCGTTTACGTCGTCCGATTTCACTGTCAGCATTTCCTGGAGAGTGTAGGCGGCACCGTAGGCTTCCAGCGCCCAGACCTCCATCTCCCCGAAACGCTGACCACCGAACTGGGCTTTACCGCCCAGAGGTTGCTGAGTAACGAGACTGTAGGAGCCGGTTGATCGGGCATGCATCTTGTCGTCCACCAGGTGGTTCAACTTCAACATGTACATGTAACCTACCGTCACCGAGCCATCGAATTGCTGACCGGTACGACCATCGTGCAACACCATCTGGCCGCTTTCCGGGATACCGCCCAGCTCAAGCATGGCTTTAATCTCATGCTCTTTGGCGCCATCAAACACTCGGGTGGCCATGGGGACACCACGGGTCAGGTTGCTGCTCAGCTCGAGGATTTCCTCGTCGGTGAAGGTCTCCAGCTCTTCTGCTTTCTCGCCGATTTCGTTGTAGACTTTGCCCAGGAAATCACGCAGCTTGGCTACCTCTTCTTTGGCTTTCAGCATAGCTTCGATGCGCTTGCCAATACCATGGGCTGCCATTCCCAGGTGGGTCTCCAGGATCTGACCGACGTTCATTCGCGAGGGAACACCCAACGGGTTCAAGACCACATCCACCGGCTCACCGTTGGCGTCATAAGGCATGTCTTCCACCGGCATGATGACGGAGATAACACCCTTGTTACCATGACGGCCGGCCATCTTGTCGCCGGGCTGGATACGGCGCTTGACCGCAAGGTGCACTTTTACAATTTTCAGGACACCATGCGCCAGATCGTCACCACTGGAAATCTTGCGCTTTTTCTCAGCCAGCTTCTTCTCTTGTTCAGAACGCACGTCTTCTAGATAGTTCTTGCTGTTCTCCAGCTGCTCCGCCAACTGATCGGAGGTGGGGCGCAGGTCAAACCACTGAGCCGGTTCCAGAGAATCCAGCACTTCCACCGTAATGGTGTCGCCTTTCTTCAGGCCAGCGCCGGCGGCAACCACTTTTTCACCCTCGAGCATTTTGCGCAAACGACCCAGAGTGGCGCCCTGGATAATACGGAACTCATCGTTCAAGTCCTTACGGAACTTGTCGATTTCAGCATTCTCGATATCAATAGCACGCTGATCTTTCTCCACCCCGTCCCGGGTGAACACCTGCACATCAATGACGGTGCCCTTGGTACTGGATGGCACACGCAAGGAGGTGTCTTTAACATCGGAGGCTTTCTCACCGAAGATTGCGCGCAGCAGCTTTTCTTCGGGTGTGAGCTGGGTTTCACCTTTCGGTGTTACCTTGCCCACCAGAATGTCACCAGGGCCGACTTCCGCACCAATGTGCACGATGCCGGATTCATCCAGTTTGGCCAGTGCCGCCTCACCCACATTGGGAATGTCAGAGGTGATTTCCTCCGGCCCCAACTTGGTATCACGAGCGACACACGTCAGCTCCTGGATATGAATGGTGGTGAAACGATCTTCCTGTACCACCCGCTCGGAGATCAGGATGGAATCCTCGAAGTTGTATCCATTCCAGGGCATGAACGCCACGCGCATGTTCTGACCCAGTGCCAACTCACCCATGTCAACAGAAGGACCATCGGCGAGGATATCTCCCCGGGCAATCACGTCACCCACCTTCACCAGGGGGCGCTGGTTAATACAGGTGTTCTGGTTGGACCGGGTGTATTTGGTCAGGTTGTAAATATCAACACCGGCATCGCCTTCCTCGGCGATTTCCTCATCGTGGGCACGCACCACAATACGGGCTGCGTCCACTCGATCAACCACACCACCACGTCGAGCCACCTGACACACACCGGAATCACGGGCCACGATGCCTTCCATTCCGGTACCGACCAACGGCTTCTCTGCACGCAGAGTCGGCACAGCCTGCCGCTGCATGTTGGAGCCCATCAAGGCGCGGTTAGCGTCATCGTGCTCCAGGAACGGAATCAACGAGGCCGCAACAGACACAACCTGGCGGGGCGAAACATCCATCAAGGTCACGTTCTCAGCAGTGGTCACTGTGAATTCGTTGCGATGACGGACAGGCACCAGGTCTTCCACTAGGTTACCTTCATCATCCACCTCGGCATTAGCCTGGGCGATAACGTATTCACCTTCTTCAATTGCGGAAAGATAAATCACTTCATCCGTTATCTTGCCATCAATCACTTTTCGATACGGACTTTCCAGGAAGCCATAATCGTTGGCACGAGAGAACGTCGCCAGCGAGTTGATCAAACCGATGTTGGGACCTTCTGGTGTCTCGATGGGGCATACACGACCGTAATGAGTCGGGTGTACGTCACGCACCTCAAAACCAGCGCGCTCACGGGTCAGACCACCTGGGCCCAATGCAGAAACACGACGCTTGTGAGTAATCTCAGACAGCGGGTTGTTCTGATCCATAAACTGGGACAACTGGCTCGAACCGAAAAACTCTTTTATCGCAGCCGCAACAGGTTTGGCATTGATCAGGTCTTGCGGCATCAGGCCTTCGCTTTCTGCCAGGGAAAGGCGCTCTTTTACCGCTCGTTCAACCCGAACCAGACCCACACGGAATTGGTTTTCCGCCATCTCACCGACACATCGCACTCGGCGATTACCCAAGTGGTCAATGTCATCCACAACGCCATTGCCGTTGCGGATTTCCACCAGGCATTTCAGCACATCAACGATGTCTTCACGGGATAGTGTACCCTCGCCCAGGATCTCTTCGCGCCCCAAACGACGGTTGAACTTCATGCGGCCAACCGCAGACAGGTCATAGCGCTCAGCGGTGAAGAACAGGTTCTTGAACAGGCTTTCTGCCGCATCTTTGGTGGGCGGCTCCCCCGGACGCATCATGCGATAGATCTCAACCAACGCTTCCAGCTGATTGGTGGTAGAGTCGGAGCGCAGGGTATCGGACACGAACGGGCCCCGATCCAGCTCATTGATGTACAGCGTTTCAAACTCAGTCACGCCAGCTTCCGCCAGGGAATCCAGCAGGCCTACCGTGATCTCGGCGTTGCATTCGCAAATCAATTCGCCAGTGGACTTATCCACAACGTTCTTGGCGATAACACGACCTTCAAGGTATTCCTTGGGTACGGCCATCCACTCAATGTTGGCCTTTTCGAGCTGGCGAATGTGCCGCGCGGTGATACGGCGACCTTCTTCGACTACAACCTCGTCTCCCGCCTTGATATCAAACATGGCAGTCTCACCACGCAGGCGCTCTGGAATCAAACGCAGCTTGAATTCGCCGCCCTCCAGAATCACGGTGTTGGTATCGAAGAACATGTCCAGCATTTCTTCGTTTTCGTAACCCAAGGCCCGCAGCAGGATCGTAGCAGGCAGCTTACGGCGACGGTCGATTCGAACGTAAACCAGATCCTTGGGATCAAACTCGAAGTCCAACCATGAGCCGCGGTAGGGAATAATACGGGCAGAGTAAAGCAGCTTGCCGGAGGAGTGGGTTTTACCCCGGTCATGGTCAAAGAACACCCCAGGTGAACGGTGCAACTGAGACACGATAACCCGCTCGGTTCCGTTGATGACAAAGGTGCCATTATCCGTCATTAACGGAATTTCACCCATGTACACTTCTTGCTCTTTGATGTCTTTGATGGCTTTGTTGGACGACTCCTTATCGTAAATGATCAGACGAATCTTTACGCGCAACGGAGCAGAATATGTAGCACCGCGCATTTGACACTCTTGAACGTCAAAAACAGGGGTTCCCAACGAGTAATCCACGTATTCCAGAGCCGCATTTCCGGAGTAGCTTTGGATGGGAAATACGGATTTGAAGGCCGCTTGCAGGCCTTCGTCGATACGCTCATCTGACTTTCTATCGAGTTGCAGGAATTTTCGATAGGAATCTAACTGGATGGCCAGTAGATACGGTACTTCCATCGCGTCAGTGAGTTTACCGAAGTCCTTACGGATTCTTTTCTTTTCGGTGAAAGAATATGCCATCTGAGTTCCTCAGCTTGTCACTCTGCAAAATTAAAAAATTTCGCTCATTCGAAGTAAAAACTTCGCGTTATATCCCGACTGGGGTTACAGCTGAAAATCTGCCTCTTACAACATTGGACAGCTTTTCAATTTCGGCCATGCTAAATAAGAACAGCATCACCAGAAATTTTGATCGCTTGCATAAAAACGTCAAAAGGCCGGTGGCATATAGCCACCAGCCCGACAGCAAATTGCGCAAAGATTACGCAGATTTGCCAAGCTGTTACTTAAGTTCGACTTTAGCGCCAGCTTCTTCCAGTTCTTTCTTGATTTTCTCGGCTTCGTCTTTGGAAACACCTTCTTTAACAGACTTGGGTGCACCTTCAACCAGCTCTTTGGCTTCTTTCAGGCCCAGACCGGTGATACCGCGGATGGCTTTGATTACGCCAACTTTGTTTTCGCCGAAAGATTCCAGAACAACGTCAAACTCGGTCTTTTCTTCAGCAGCAGCACCAGCATCGCCAGCAGCTACGGCAGCAACTGCTACAGGAGCAGCAGCAGATACACCGAATTTTTCTTCGATAGCGGAAACCAGTTCCACCAGATCCATAACGCTCATTTCAGCAATGGCGTTCAAAATTTCTTCGTTGGACAGAGCCATGGTTCAATACTCCAATATTTAAAAATTGATGAATAATTTCAAAATTAAGCTGCTTTTTGGTCTTTGACCGCTGCGACCACACGGGCGATCTTGCCTGGAACGTCGTTGAGCGTACGAGCAAACTTGGTAACCGGAGCTTGCAGTACGCCAGCGAGCATGCCGAGGGCTTGTTCGCGGGTCGGAAGCTTGGCCAGACGGTCGATTTCAGCAGCGCCATACATAACGCCACCCACCGCCAGAGCTTTCACTTCCAACTTGTCGTGGTCCTTGGCGTAGTCTTTGATCATGCGTGCCGCAGCACCCGGATCTTCGAGAGACAATGCCAGGATAGTCGGGCCAACCAGGGTTTCTTTCAGGCACTCAAACTCAGTGCCCTCAACCGCGATTCGTGCCAGGGTGTTTCGAACAACTTTCAGATACACGCCTTGCTCGCGAGCCTGCTTACGCAAATCAGTCATTTGCGACACAGTCAAACCACGATAGTCAGCAATTACAGCGGACAGAGCACCAGAAGCAACTTCATTGACTTCGGCAACGATTGCCTTTTTGTCTTGTAGCTTAAGGGCCACTGCACACCTCTCATATGCTAAGTTACGTTTCCCTTTCAAAGTTTCCTTATCCAGGGTCGCGGTGCCCGACTCAGAGCAACTGAATCTTGAACCACCGCGTCTGCGCAGGCAGGTTTAAGCAATCAACCGACAACTCTTCTGATCAATTGCGCCTGCGGTCTTTGACGCGCCCCCCTGCCCATGGGAGAGGGGGCTCAAAGTCTGTTTGGCCGCCTTAGAATTCCAGGCTGGCCTGATCAATGGCAACACCCGGCCCCATAGTGGAGGACAAGGTGATACGCTTGATGTAGGTTCCCTTGGAGCTGGATGGCTTGGCCTTTTTCAGGTCCCCCATCAGAGCTTCCAGGTTTTGCTTGATGGCGCCGGGCTCAAATCCAACCTGGCCAACAGAGCAATGGATAATACCGGCTTTATCCGTACGGTAACGGACCTGTCCGGCTTTAGCATTGGTTACCGCAGTGGCCACGTCAGGCGTAACGGTACCAGTCTTAGGGTTCGGCATCAGGCCGCGAGGCCCCAGGATCTGACCAAGCTTACCCACTACACGCATGGCATCCGGAGAGGCAATCACCACGTCGAAATCCAGGTTACCTTTTTGAACCTGCTCAGCGAGATCGTCCATACCCACCAAATCCGCACCAGCGGCTTTAGCAGCTTCTGCATTTGCACCCTGGGTGAACACAGCAACACGAACGGTTTTGCCGGTGCCGTTAGGCAACACACTGGCACCACGCACCACCTGGTCGGATTTACGAGGATCCACGCCCAGGTTAACAGCAACATCAATACTTTCTTTGAATTTGACAGTGGACAACTCGGTCAGCAAGCCAACGGCTTCCAGCACATCATATTGTTTGTTGGAATCCACTTTCTCGCGGATAGCTTTTTGCCGCTTAGTTAATTTTGCCATCTTACAAACCCTCCACTTCAAGACCCATAGCTCGGGCAGAACCGGCGATGGTACGAACAGCCGCATCCATATCTGCAGCGGTCAAATCGGGCATTTTGATGGTGGCAATTTCTTCCAACTGAGCTCGAGTCACCTTGCCGACCTTGTTCTTGTTCGGCTCACCACTACCCTTTTGGATGCCAGCCTTTTTCTTCAAAAGAATGGCCGCAGGAGGAGTTTTGGTAATAAACGTGAAAGATCGATCGCTGTATACTGTGATCACAACCGGAATCGGCATACCAGGCTCAAACGCAGGGGGCTGCGTCTGAGCATTGAAGGCCTTACAGAATTCCATAATGTTCACACCGTGCTGACCCAAAGCAGGGCCCACCGGCGGACTGGGGTTAGCCTGTCCGGCTTTCACCTGAAGCTTGATATAAGCTTGTATTTTCTTTGCCATTTTAGCTACTCCTCGGGTTCAAGCGCCGTTAGGCTCCCCGTGCAAAGTAAATATCCCCACCATGAAGCCATGGCAGGGGTCGAAATGTTACCCTTTCTCCACTTGGCCAAACTCCAACTCCACTGGAGTTGAGCGACCAAATATCAGAACCGCCACATGCAAACGGCTCTTCTCATAATTCACTTCTTCAACCACACCATTAAAGTCGGCAAACGGCCCATCAATCACACGAACCACCTCACCCGGCTCAAACAGCGTCTTCGGCTTGGGTTTCTCCACCCCGTCTTCCACTCGCTGCAATATTGCTGCAGCTTCGCGATCACTGATGGGTGCAGGCTTGTCCGCTGTGCCGCCAATAAAGCCCATCACCTTGGGACAATCCTTGACCAGATGCCAGGTGGCGTCATTCATTTCCATCTGCACCAACACGTACCCAGGAAAGAATTTACGCTCACTTTTGCGTTTTTGACCGCCACGCATCTCCACCACTTCCTCAGTGGGCACCAGGATCTCCCCAAACTGGTCTTCCATACCAGCAAGCTTTACGCGCTCACCCAGAGATCGCTTAACGTGCTTCTCAAAACCGGAGTATGCATGTACCACGTACCAACGCTTCGCCATCTGCAACCTCTTGCCTTTAACCGATTAAACTGGAAATGATCTTACCCAGCGCCAAATCCAGCAACCACAGCAACAGCGCCATCAATGCAACGACCAGCACCACCACCCCGGTGGTCTGGGCTGTCTCTTGCTTGGTGGGCCATACAACACGGCGCACCTCAGCCCTCGCATCCTGCAGCAATGCGATAAACGACTGCCCTTTGACGGTAAATGATGCGACCAGCGCAGCGATGATACCTGCCCCAACCACACCCAGCACGCGATACAGCAGCGGCTGCTCATCAAAATAGGCATTACCAACCACCGCCGCAGAGACGATGACGAGCACCACCAGCCATTTGAAAATTTCGACCGGAGATGACTTGGTTTGTTCAGTGCTAGTAGTCATATGGGCTAAACCGAACCGCCTACCCGAGCAAACTTAGCTAGGCAGACGAAATTGCTCTAAATTTGGCAGGCCAGGAGGGACTCGAACCCCCAACACCCGGTTTTGGAGACCGGTGCTCTACCAATTGAACTACTGGCCTAATTCTGTTTTCTTACAAAGACAACTGGGCCGAGCATAATACTCGGCCCAACTCTGTTTGACTAGAGGTTACTCAACAATTTTGGCAACAACGCCGGCACCCACAGTTCGGCCACCTTCGCGGATCGCAAAACGCAGACCTTCTTCCATCGCAATCGGCGCAATCAGGGTTACGTCCATCTTGATGTTGTCACCCGGCATGACCATTTCCACGCCTTCTGGC
>NZ_RCHN01000006.1 GCF_003671495.1 Ketobacter sp.
ACAAATTCCGTAATTTTTTTTGCCAAATTCTGAACAAATTTCATCGGGCGTCTACACTTATATTGTTAGGTGCTACGGCGTGCGTGAGCTGTAAGTCGCGCACCCTGTGATACGAGGCAAAAAACAGATGGCCGATGATATTCAAATAAACAAACCAAGACGCCGAAATACCAAAGAGAAGATTATTGACGAAGCTGAGGCACTGGCTGCGTTGCATGGTATCGAGCATTTAAAATTGCAGGACGTAGCGGACAAGATCGGTATAAAACTGCCGTCAGTCTACGCTCACTTCAGCGGCCGGGAAGACATTCTCGCTGCCATGGGTGGTCGTATAAGCAAGGGCTTCACGCAGCTCTATGTGGCAAAAGCGGGGGAATCCCCCATCGAGACACTGAAACGTGGTGCCCAGGAAATGCTGATGTTACTGGGCGATCATCCAGCCTACTTCCGCCTCATGTTGCGCGACCAGTCGGTGCCACTGGGTTACGATCCGCTGAATCACCGGGCCGCAGTCAATCAGAACTTCAGTCTACCCTCCGAGATCAATGACATGCATACCCGCGTGCAAAACCTGATCGACCGCCACTGTGGTGAGGACAGCAAAATCACCGCAGCGGATTTTACCGCCTGCCTGCACGGGTTTATGCTGATGCGCTTGAGCTGGTTGCCCACCCGCAACGACGAGAACGGTAATGTCTATCTTGAGTACCACTCCATGCAATCCACCGTGGACACCATCATCAACCGCTTGTTGAACGTAAACTGACACGAGCAGAAACAAACAAAAAGTAATGCATAAAAAAAGGCGCAGTAATCTGCGCCTTTTTTGTGGATCGGGTTTTCGATCACGCTATTTCAGCGAGACGGTACCAATACCCAGCATCGCCATCACGCGATCTGCCATGGCGACCCCCAAGCGACCGGTGAACGCTTCCAGCGGGCTCACCCGGGGAGTGTAGTCCACCATCTTTTCTTCACCGATAATTTCCCGAGCCACCTGTCCAGGACTGGCCAACCCATCAATCAAGCCCAACTCCAACGCCTGGCGACCAGACCAGAACAGACCGGAAAACACGACATCATCGTCCTTGATCCGATCACCACGCCCTTCTTTGACTGCATCAATAAATTGTTGATGCACATCGGCCAGAATGCCGGCAAAAAATTCCTTCTGCTTGGGATCTTCCGGCTGGAACGGATCCAGCATGGCCTTGTTGGTACCGGAAGTGTAAACGCGGCGCTCCACGCCCAATTTTTCCATCGTCCCGACAAAACCAAACCCGTCACTGACCACACCAATGGACCCCACCAGACTGGCGGGATCAGCGTAGATTTCGTCGGCCGAGGCGGCAATATAATAAGCGCCGGATGCACCCAGATCCGTAATCACGGCATAGACTTTCTTCTCAGGATACTCTTTCTTCAGGCGCTGCACTTCCCGGTAGACCAGGCCAGACTGAACCGGGCTGCCACCCGGACTGTTCACCCGCAGGATGATCCCTTTGGAATGTTCCGCTTTGAAAGCGTCACGAAGCCCTGCCACCAGCCGGTCCGCACTGGCCTCGGTGTCGTCCGCAATCATGCCTTTCAGGTCTACCAACGCCACATGGGGCGCGCTGACGCTGATACCGGAAGATCCCCACATTCCGGGATTGAACATCATCAACACCACAAACAAATACAGGAATGTGAGGGATTTGAAAAAGATGCCCCAGCGACGGGCTTTGCGGTGCTCATCCTGGGAGGACATCACCATTTTTTCAATCAGCTTCCACTCTTTACTGGAACGTGGCCGATTGAAACGCCCCCGCTCATTGCGCTGCTGATAGCTTTTATTGCTGTTTTGATCTTCTGTCATGAAAGTTTCCCTTACACTGCTTGGTGTAACCAGTTCGATAGCGACGCAACGCTATCCACACATACTTTAGGATGATGGCGTTGGAGGCGAGTTATATCATGGGCACCCCAGGTAACGCCAACCGAGTCCACGCCGGCACGTCGGGCCATTTCCAGATCAAACTCCGTATCACCCACCATGACCGCCTGATCCGGGTTTAAACCGTGCATGGCCAGAATCTCCAGCAGCATATCCGGTTCTGGTTTGGAACGGGTTTCATCGGCACAGCGGGAGCTGTGGAACAGGGACTCCACACCGTGGGCAGCAAACACCCGGGACAACCCTTTCCGGCTCTTGCCGGTTGCCACGCTCAGCAGCGCCCCTTTGGCACTGAGGCTGCCCAGCATCTCGGGTATCCCCCCGTAAAATGGGCTGGGCGTGGACTCAGCTACAACGTAGTGATGGGAATATCGCTCCCGCATCTGTGCCACCTGATGTCCATCCAGCTGGGGATGCAGACGCTGGATAGCGATGTCCAGGGCCAGGCCCACCACATCGTGTACCTGCTGGTCGGTAGCGGGCGTCAGCGCCAGATCCCGAGCCGCTGCCTGCATACAATCCGCTATTCGGCTCAGCGAGTTCATCAGGGTTCCATCCCAATCGAATACAATCAGTTGATACTGGGACATACTGCTACAACCTGCTTAAAAAGCTGTTTAACTCTTCGGGCAATGGCGCATTGAATACCCGTTTCTGCCCCGCCGCGTCTTCCAACTCCAGCCCGGCGGCATGCAAAAACAGGCGCTTGAGCCCTTTCTCCTCGAAATACCCGGCCTGTTCCCGATGCAGGTACTTGTCATCACCGGCAATGGGATGGCCGGCAAACTGGGCATGCACCCGGATCTGATGGGTGCGACCGGTGACCGGCTTGGCCTCTACCAGGGTGGCGTTGCTGTACAGCTCCAGTTGGCGAAACAGCGTCAGGGAAGGTTTGCCATCGGCAGAAACCCGCACAATACGCTCACCGGATGCCAGCTGGAACTTTCTGAGGGGGGCCTCGATGCGATGCTCCAGACCATTCCAGCGCCCCCACAACAGGGCCAGATAGGTTTTCTGCATGTTGCCCTGGCGCAGATCGTCGTGCAGCTTTTTGAGCACGCTGCGCTTCTTGGCCACCATCAGGCAACCGGAGGTGTCCCGGTCCAGGCGGTGGACCAATTCCAGGAAGCGCTGTGCCGGGCGCATCTGGCGCAGGGCCTCGATCACCCCCAGACTCACTCCGCTACCACCGTGCACCGCCAGACCGCTGGGCTTATTGATCACGATCAGGCCGTCATCCTCGTACAAAATGGCGGCTTCCAACTGGGATTTCAAGCTGTCCCCCACAAACGGGGCAACCTCAGCAACGGGCTTGGTTCGCGCCGGGGGCACCCTCACCAGGTCCCCTTGGTTGAGCTTGTACTCCGGCTTGGTACGGCCCTTGTTCACCCGCACTTCACCCTTGCGAATCATGCGGTAAATGGCTGATTTTGGGACACCTTTTAGCCGGCTCACCAGAAAATTATCGAGTCGTTGCCCGTGTTGGTCTTCCGTTACGGTAACCATGGCCACGGAGGGGCGTTTATCTGTACTGCTCATGAGGAATCAAGGACTTATAGCTATCTGTTTGATGAGGTTAAGATTTCCTGCTATATTGCGATGAGCCTATAAAAGCGGCGGGCAAGGCATAATCAGGTACGTTCCCGGATGATCCTTGCCATTTGCAGCTAAGATCAGGGAGGCTGCATATTCTAACCAGAATACCGGCAATCACCTAATTATCCTGCACCCCGCTCCAACAGGTTACTATTGGTCGCACCACCGTGCCTGCCCCGCAGTTTAGATGTAAACCGAATGTGCAGCTCAGGATCGACCAAAACATTATCCAACGTGGGCTCATCAGCGTTGCCAATGGCTAAGACCCGGCAGCTGACCCCAACCGACGATGATCGCTGCCCTGCAGCAAACCGCCAAACACGGTGGAACCAGTAACCGGCACCCCAGTGTCCTGTGATCGTTCCTGAACGGATTGGCTCAAGTAAAAAATGGTACGTTGTGCGTCCCGCTTCGGGATTGTACACGTGAATGTTAAACACGCGTTTAACAGAGATTAAGAGACAAGATTGTTTGTCTGGCCTGATTCAAACAAACGCTCCATAAGTCCATTGCACAGACGCTATCACACAGTGCAATCAAAAATGGAGCATCACGGCCAGACGAAGGTAACCCGAGCAGCTGGATTCATTCGTTTGTACCGCTGTTCAACCCGGCGAAAAGTCATTAACCGGTACTGGCTGCAACAGAGTTCATACCGGACACAGCGTGTGACCCAACCCATGCACAACATAAGACATGGTGTTGCCACAGTTGCCTGCCATTATGATGGGTCAGGCCGCTGATCTGCAGTGATGTTGCTCAGATCGGTTGATAATCCGCTTTCCCGCCCGTAATCCGTCTCCTGTCCTGTTGATCGCATTGATTGCTGGATAACAATCTGCATGAAAAGAATGCTGATTAACGCAACCCACTCGGAAGAGCTGCGCGTTGCCTTGGTCGATGGACAACGCCTTTACGATTTGGACATCGAACACCGAACACGAGAACAGAAAAAATCCAATATCTACAAAGGTCGCATCACCCGCATTGAACCCAGTCTGGAAGCCGCGTTCGTGGATTTCGGATCTGAGCGCCACGGCTTTCTGCCTTTAAAGGAAATCTCCCGGGAATACTTCACCAAGAACCCCAAAGACGTCCAGGGTCGTTTTACGATCAAGGACGTGATCAAGGAAGGTCAGGAAGTCATCCTGCAGGTAGGCAAAGAAGAGCGTGGTAACAAGGGTGCCGCCCTTTCCACCTTTATCAGCCTGGCTGGCCGCTACCTGGTGCTGATGCCGAACAACCCTCGGGCCGGTGGTATTTCTCGCCGGATCGACGGTGATGATCGCGCAGCCCTGCGTGATGTGATGAACGGCCTGAACATTCCCCAGGATATGGGGGTCATTATCCGTACGGCCGGTATCGGTCGCAGCGTGGAAGAACTGCAGTGGGATCTGGATTACCTGCTGACCCTGTGGAGCTCCATTACTGAAGCGTCTGAAAAACGCCAGGCCCCCTTCCTGATCTATCAGGAAAGCAACGTCATCATCCGGGCGGTGCGGGATTACCTGCGCCAGGACATCGGCGAAGTGTTGATTGATACACCTCAGGTCCATCAGGAAGCCCTGAATTTCGTACGCCAGGTGATGCCCCAGTACGAAAACAAGATCAAGCTGTATAGCGACAACATCCCGCTGTTCAACCGCTACCAGATCGAATCCCAGATCGAGACCGCCTTTGAGCGCGAAGTGAAACTGCCCTCCGGCGGATCCATCGTGATCGACCCGACGGAAGCCCTGGTGTCCATCGACATCAACTCTTCCAAGGCTACCAAGGGCGCGGACATCGAAGAAACCGCCCTCATGACCAACCTGGAAGCGGCCGACGAAATCGCCCGTCAGTTGCGCCTGCGGGACATCGGCGGCCTGATTGTGGTGGACTTCATCGACATGAACGCCAACCGCAACCAGCGCGAAGTGGAAAACCGCATGCGCGATGCTCTGGAGCTGGACCGGGCCAGGGTTCAGGTAGGGCGCATTTCCCGCTTTGGACTGATGGAGCTGTCCCGTCAGCGTCTGCGTCCGTCCCTGGGTGAGACCAGCGGTCACATCTGCCCCCGTTGCAACGGGGTCGGCTTCATTCGCGACCTGCATTCGCTGTCTCTCAACATCATGCGCCTGATTGAAGAAGAGGCACTGAAAGAGAACAGCAGCGAAATTCACGCCCGGGTACCGGTCAATGTGGCCACCTACCTGCTGAACGAAAAGCGCGACAACATTGTGGCCATCGAGGCCCGCAACAAGGTGCGCGTTCTGGTGCTGCCCAGCCCCAACCTGGAGACCCCTCACTTTGAGGTCAGCCGCTTCCGCAGCGACCAGGTGGAAGGCGAAGCCACCGCCAGTTACGAGCTGATCGACGCCGCCGACGAGGTGGAAGAGGAACTGCTGGCCCCCGGTGAAAGCCCGATTCATCGCCAGGAGCAGGCTGCGGTTCAGATGATCCAGCCGAACACGCCGGCACCAACCCCGATTGTGAAGAAAGACCCCAGTTTCTTCTCCCGTCTGTTTGCCTGGTTTATCCAGCTGTTCAGCAGCAACGAGCAGGAGGAAAGCAAGCCGGACCAGAAGCAGGGACAACAGAATCGCAATCAGCGGAACACCCGCAACAACAACCAGCGTGGTAACCGCAACCAGAAGGGCCGCAACCGTCGCGATGAAAAGCCATCCCGAGATGACAAGTCCCGCGATGACAACAAGGCCAAAGATAAAGACAAGGACAACGACACCCGCAACAAGCGCAAGGAATCCTCTGACAAAGATTCGGCCAGAGACTCAGGCAGAGAGTCTGGCAGGGACAACCAGGGCCGCGAGCAGAAACAGGGCCGCGGACGGGGTCGCAACCAGAAACGGGATCAGCAGGAACCCCGTGAGCCAAGAGCGGACAGCAAACAGAAAGCGGACGAGTCCGGTGATGATGGCCAGGATTCCGGTAATGCTCGCCGCGGCCGCCGTCGCAGCCCCAGCGATAATCGCCGCCGACGCCAGAACAAGGCGCAGGCCAACGAGCGTGACAACACCAACGCAGACCCGGCGACCGCTGAAAAAGCGCCCTCCCCGGCGGATGCCAAGCCCGTTCAGGCTGAAGTAAAGCCTGCGCAGGCCGAGAAACCTGCTCGGGAAGACAAGCCTGCGAAAGCGGAGAAGACGGAATCAGCGGAATCTGCGGGCAAGCCCCAAAGCCAGCCCAAAGCCGCAGAGGCCCAGGCGCCCGCTCAGGCACCCGAAGAGAAGGCGGCTCCAGCAGCTCAGTCGCAACCTGCGCCCCAGGACAAAGCCCCGGTGGCGACTAAGCAGGAATCTGCCGAAAAGCCACAAGCAGCGGCTAAGCCACAGGCGCCTGCAGCCCCTGAGCAAGCGCAAGCGGCCAAACCGGTGGATGCCAAGCCCGCGGTGGCACCCAAGCCTCAGGCTACCCAAGCAGAAGCGCCCAAACCGGCATCGGCACCGACCGAAAAAGCGCAACCGGCTCCTCAACCTCCCGCCGCGGTGAAAGCGGAGCCAAAGCCGGAAGCCAAAGCGCCGGAGAACAAGGCTCCCGTCGCAAAAGCCCCAGAAGCCAAAGCACCGGAAGCTAAAGCCCCGGAAGCCAAGACCACAGCAGCGCCCAGCGCCCCTGCGGTCAGCACCGCGGTGGTGAAACCGGTCTCAACACCGGCTGCGGAGCAGTCCGCCGCCAGTGATGCTGACCAGCCGGCACAACGGGCGGCGAATGACCCTCGGGAAATTCGCCGTCGTCAGCGGGAAGACGCCAAAGCGGCCAGCGGCAGTGAAGCGGTAGCGAAAAAAGAAGACTGATCCACCGCCGCGAACCACGAAAAAGCCCACCCGGGGTAACCAGGGTGGGCTTTTTTATGAATGCCGGATCAGGTCATAATACTCGAGGTTCGATTTCAAGATTCACACCCCAACGATCTCGGACAGAACGCTGGATTTCAGCCGCCAGGGCCATCAGATCCCCGCTTGCCGACCCTTCATTAATCAACACCAGAGCCTGTCGATCATGCACCCTGGCCTGTCCCCATTGCCGGCCCTTCCAACCCAGTCGGTCAATCAGCCAGCCGGCCGCCAGCTTCACGCGACCATCGGTCTGTGGATAGGCCACCAGCCCGGGCTCACTGGCAACCAACTGCTCATATTGCTGCTGCGACACCACCGGGTTTTTGAAAAAGCTGCCCACATTGGGCTGCTGTGCCGGGTCCGGCAGTTTTTCTGAGCGAATCCGAATGATGATCTGTCGCAGCTGGGCCGGGGTCATCAGGTGACAATCGTATCCCCACTCCTCCGCCCGTTGGCGGATCTCACCGTAACCCAGTTTGGGATGGGCGGTTTTACTCAGTCGCAGGCGTACCGACAGAATGATCTGGCGATCCTGCTGCTCGCGCTTGAATACGCTGTCCCGATAGCCGAACCCACACTGCTCCAATGTGAATACCCGCTCAGACAAATCACTGCGCTGCAGAGTGGTCACCTGCACCAACACATCCTTCAGCTCGACACCGTAGGCACCAATATTCTGGATAGGCGCAGCACCCACCGTACCCGGTATCCAACTGAGATTCTCCAATCCATACCATCCCCTGTCCACACAGGTGGCTACCAGCCGGTCCCAATGCTCGCCGGCCCCCACCTCCAGCACGACACCATCAGCGGTCTCCTCCAGCAGCGTCACCCCTTCGATGCAGTTGTGAATCACCAGGCCACTGAAATCCGAAGTCAGCACCAAATTGCTGCCCCCACCCAACACCAGCAACGGTTCGCCAGCGGAGTCATGCAGAAGTTGATGCAATTGCGCCTGATTCTGTACCGCACAAAAGCGGGCGGCACGGACGTTGATGGACAGAGTGTTATAGGGCTGAAGGGAGATCTGATGCTGGACCTGGACTGAGGCTGTCACAACTCATCCTGCAAACGTTGCAGCAGGCCATCGCAGGCGTCTTCCACCAGATCGAGCACATAATCGAAGCCTTCAGCACCACCGTAGTACGGATCAGGCACTTCCCGTTCGTCAGTGGAGCTGTATTTCAGAAACAATTGAATCTTGGGGTGGTGATGTTCTGCCGCCCGCCGTTTGAGGTCGGCGAAGTTGGACTTATCCATGGCCAGTATATAGTCGTACTCTTCAAAGTCCTGATCGCACACCTGGCGCCCGCGCAAATCAGCCATGGGGTAACCGCGCTTTTGTGCCGCCTCCGTTGCCCGGCGGTCAGGGGGTTCCCCCACGTGATAACCGGCCGTACCACAGGAATCGTGAACGATCCGCTGCTCCAACCCCAACTGATTCACCTTGGCGCGAAAAACCGCCTCCGCAGTGGGCGATCGGCAAATGTTCCCCAGACAGACAAATAACACTTTCTTCACGGCTGCTCCCGGCTGCAATCGTTATTGGGAGAATAAGGCCCGCACCCGCTCCAGATCCGCCGGAGTATCCACTCCCGCCGGTGGGGTGACGACCGCCTGCTCCACATGAATTTTGACCCCATGCCACATGGCCCGCAATTGCTCCAGGCACTCGGTTTTTTCCAACGCACAGGGGCCCCACTGCACAAAGTCGTGCAACAGGCTGACCCGGTAGCCGTAGATCCCGATATGCCGTTGCACCGCCATGTGCGCCGGCAAGGCACCGGAGCGCTGCGCCATATCATAGCTGTCCCGACCAAAGGGAATGGGGGCACGACTGAAATAGAGGGCATATCCGTGGACGTCGGCCACCACTTTTACCGCGTTGGGATCAAATACCTTTTCGATCTCGTCAATGGGCTCACTGAGGGTGGAAATACCCGCACTGGATTGCGCCAGATTCCTGGCCACCTGATCGATCACCGCCGGTGGAATCAACGGCTCATCCCCCTGCACGTTCACCACGATATCCTCATCAGCCAGGCCCAGCTGAGTCACCACCTCCTGCAGACGGTCGGTACCGGATTCATGATCCGGCCGGGTCATAACCACGTTGGCACCGAACTGTTTGGCCGCCGTCTCGATGCGGGTGTCATCCGTGGCGATGATCACCTCCGCCGCCTGACTGCGACAGGCCTGCTCATACACGCGCTGTATCATGGGTTTGCCGGCAATATCCTGCAGTGGCTTGCCAGGCAGTCGGGTGGATGCATAGCGGGCTGGTATGATGACGCGATATTCAGTCATGGTGCTCTCAGTAGAGGTGGCGGTGTTGTTGGTTGAAGGCCTCAAGGCGCGCCATTATAACATCGATAAGCGCGGGCTGGAGCCGGGCGTCGACATGCGCATCAATCGGCAGGTAAGCCCCCCGCACTCGATCAAACTTACGGAGTTTGACGGCGTCTTTCTCTGTGGTCAGCACCAGGCCCGCCTCAAACGCTTCCAGATCCAGCTCGGTGTAATCATGATGGTCCGGAAAACTGTGTGGCTGGTGAGGTATGCCCAACTGCTGCAGGGTGTCGAAAAAACGCTGGGGATTGCCGATGCCTGCCAGACCATGAATCACCTTGCTGCCGGATAATGCCTTCTCATCAACAGTGGCATCAGTAAAGGCACTGATGAAAGTATCCACGTCAGCTTCAGATTCTCCATTGAGGGGTATCCACTGGCCGGGCTGCACAGTAAATGGATAGGTGCGGTTGCTGAGGGCGCTCAGATGGCGCAGGCTGGGATGGGATGGCGCTCCGTTCACCAGCACAGCATCCACAGTGTTGAGGCGCACAACCGGTTCCCGCAGTGGCCCCATCGGTAGCAGCCTGCCGGTACCGAAACCACGCTCGCCATCCACCACCACCAGCTCGATGGTGCGGGAAAGGCCATAATGCTGGAGCCCGTCATCACTGATGATGACATCCACTTCGCCGCCGTGTACCAGATGTCGCGCGGCACTGGCCCGATCCGGGTCCACCACCACCGGCACGCCGGTGCGCAGGTGAATCATCAGTGGTTCGTCGCCGGTGACTGAGGCTTCGTCCGTTACGGATACAACATAGGGGTAACTCGGTGCTTTGCCGCCGTAACCCCGACTGACCAAGCCCGGACGCAGCCCACGCTGCTGCAAAGCCTCGATCAGCCAGATGCTGATGGGGGTCTTGCCGGTACCACCAACACTGATATTGCCCACCACGATCACCGGCAGCTCGCAGTGGTAGGCACTTTTTTCGCCATTCATGTAAGCATTGCGGCGACGGCGGGACAGACAGCCAAACAACAGGGAGAGCGGCCACAGCAACCAGGCCGACCCGTGCCCCCGATACCATAGTCTGTTGAAGACGCGGTGCAGCATGGTCACAGCAACCGCAGCACTTACTGCTCCGGCTGCTGGGCGGTTAATCTAAGCCGGGTAAAGCCCAGGGCGCCGGACACATCCATGGCCGTCATCACTGACTGGTGGGCAGCGTTGGCGTCCGCAGTGATGATCAGGGGAATATCCACATTGCCTTTCGACTCCCGTTTGAGCGCCCGCTCCAGGGTTTCCCGATCCCGATTCACCAAGCGCTGCTGGTTGACGGCGTACTCCCCATCCGCCGTGATCTGGATTTCGATGAACTCCGGAGCTTCCGCGGCGGCCTCCCCCACTGCCTGTGGCAATTCAAGGGTCAGCTCGCGCTCCCGAGTGAAGGTGGTGGACACCATGAAAAAGATCAGAAGCAGGAACACCACATCGATGAGTGGCGTGAGATTGACATTAACCTCTTCCACCGGCTGACGCTGAAATTTCACTTCCTGTCACCCTCGGACGTTTCTGCCTCACGGTCACCGTGGATCACATCCACCAATTTCACGGCATCCTGTTCCATCAATACCGCAATCTCATCAATGCGGCGGCTGAAGAAGCGATGGAAGAACAACGCAGGAATCGCCACCACCAGGCCGGCGGCGGTGGTGTAGAGGGCCTCTGATATTCCCCCCGCCAGCACCGCGGCATTACCTGCCCCTTCCAGCACGATGGCATTGAACACCTTGATCATCCCGATGACGGTACCCAACAGACCCAGCAACGGCGCCACCGCAGCGATGGAACCCAGCAAATTGAGAAAACGCCCCATCTCATGGATTTCATGGGTTGCCGTATCGACGATGGCTTCTTTCATGATGTCGCGGCCGTGCTTGGCGTTGATCAGACCGGTGGCCAACACCCTGCCCAGGGGGGAGGAATCCCGCAGCTCTTTCACTTTCTTACCGTCCAACTTACCGTTCTTGACCCAACCCCAGACCTGGGAGATCAGATTGCGGGGACTGATTCGGGTCACCCGCAGCGCCCACAGGCGCTCAACAATGATGGCCAACGCCAAAATGGAGCACAGAATAATGGGGTACATCACCAAGCCCCCGGACATAATCACATCAAGCACTCGCACGCGCTGTAATCTCCTATTTTCTAACTGTTTTTTATCGATTTTTTGCCGGTTTTAACTCTAGCATACTGTAGCAGCTTTTCGTATTGGGAGCGCTGACTGGATCTCATTTTGATCCTGTTTTAGCCAGTGATCTTGGGCAAAGAGGATGTCCGCCCCCACTCGGCCACCAATCAGTCACCGGCACCCTCTGGCAGCGCCCGGTAGTAGTACCCGTCCTCAGCAATCACATGCAGCGGGATTCCCCGATCCAACACCGGCTCTTGGAGAGACTCCGGCAGCGGTTTGATTGCGATCAGTTCACCGGAATGACCCAGCAGCGACAGCAACTCCGGGATCGCGGCTTTACCTTTGCCGAGATCCAGCACGATGGCATCAAAGCGCTCGCCGGCAATCTGCTCGAAGACCTGCCGCTGATCACGCTGGGTGCCCAAAGGCCAATACAGCAGTCGGGTTTGGCCCCAGGTTAACCCCAGCGCACAACGCTCCGGCTTGGCGGCCACCGGGTAACGCTCAAACTGCACGCCCCCACTGTGCCATTGCGCCCGGGAGCACAGCCCCGCATAGTGGATGCTTTGCACTGCTCTGGCGCCCAATGCATCGGTGTCCAGTTCAAACGCTGAAAACACCCCGCCACGGGCCAACCACAGATCCCGGCTGTGGTGCAGCGGTACTTCACCCATGGGCATCATCACTCCCCAATGGGAGAGCAGATCCGACTGCCAGCGAGCGATCGGTTGCGGCCAATGGCTACGGGACAGGGACCACACCTGCGACTTCGACTGCAGTATCACACGGCCTGATCCCGAACCCATGATGTATAAACCGTTGCCGGATGACTGGGGCAACAACATCGGCAACAACAGCACCACCCCCCAGGCCCGCCCCGGCAGACCCGCACTGACCAGCCAGAGCACCCCCACCATGGCCAGTAGGAGGCTGGCGAGGCTGCGTTCCCCCACCGTCCACACACTGTAACGCCAACCGCTGATGAGCTGCAGGAACCAGAGCAAACCCTCGGTCACCCACAGCGCAGCATCCAGCAGGAATACCACGGATTCTCCGCACAAGGACCACAGGGTTACCCAGAGCAGGCTCAGGGGCACCACCACAAAGCCGATCACAGGAATCGCCAGTGCGTTGGTGAACGCCGACACCAGGGAGACGGAATGCACCGCGTACAGCAGCGCCGGGGCCAGCCCCACGAACAAACCCAACTGGACCTGGCTCCATTGGGAGAGGCCTGATCGGGCGGAAACTCCGCCACCGATGAGCCAGAGAATCAGATAGACCGCCACGAACGACAGCCAGAAGCCCAGACTCAAGCAGGCCACCGGGTCCCACAGCAGCACCAGCGTCAGCGCCACCAGCAACCCAAACCAAAGGTGCTGGGCACGCCCGGTCAATTTCAGCAATACGTAGACGCTGAGCATGATCAGCGCCCGCTGCGTGGGAATGGCAAATCCGGCCAGGCCGGCGTAAAACAGACAGGCAATCCAGGCCACCACCAACGCCCCGTGACTGGCCGGGTAGCGATTGGTAAAGCCATGCCAGCGCCGAAACAGGGGCAGTACAAGGAAGGTTACCAGGGTGGCCACCAGCCCCACATGCAAGCCGGAGATGGCCACCAGGTGGGTGGTCCCGGTGCGGTTAAAGACTTCCCAATGCGGGTCCCCCATCAGGCTGCGATCCCCGCTCACCAGCGCCAGAATCACCGGGTAGGACGAGAGGCCGCCCTCGCCGGATGCCAGCATCCGCCGGGCCAGAACAGCATTCAGCTCAGTTCGAACCCGATCCATAGACCACCAGGTTTCACGCAACGGCGTTACCGCGGCCCCTTTCTTGAGTTTGACCCGGGCCACTACATGATTAGAAAGCAACCAACGTTGGACATTGAACGCGGCGGGGCTGGACTGCACGCGGATCGCCGTAGGTTGCACCGGCACCTGGACGCGTTGCCCCGGCCGCAGCAGTGAGTGTTGCCTGGTGGTGCTGAGCTCTACCACCACAGGCCATAACCCCGGCAGCCGGTCCGTGAAAACGGAGCAGTCCGCGGCGGTCTGACCCAGGCAATCCACCCGCACCCGATAGCGGGTATTGAACCGGCTGACCTGGGGGACACCAAATAGCTCGCCGCTCAGATAGTAGGTCGCCCCGGCCTCCAGCGGCCAGGGAGACAGCCGCTGCTTGACCAGGCTGCCGATGCCCACCCCCAGCATCAGGGCGCTCACAAAGCCCACTACCAGCCCCTTTGACGAGGCCAATCCACGCTGCCATAGCCGCCATGTGACCACCCCCAAAGTGGCCGCTAACCCCATGAAAACCGGGGAGAACTGGCCGCATTCGGAGGGCAGGATCATGACTGGGAGCATTATTCCCAGTGGAACGCCCAACACCCACATCCACATCTAGTGTTATGCCTCTATTGCCGGCATAATAAGCGCGCTTTGGCAGGAATCAGGTAACCATTGGCCTTGAAAAACATATTCAAAAAATACATTCCGGCGCCCCAGACCATTATTGAAAATCGTTGGATTTCGAAGCTCGGGCCAAGAATCAAAGATCCCAACCTGTGGCACCTGAATCGACGCTCGGTTTCTGCAGGCATATTCGCCGGCATCCTTTGTGCCTTCATTCCCCTGCCCATCCAGATCTTTGTCGCTATCTTTCTCTGCTTTTTTATCCATGGCAATCTGCCTATCTCCGTGGCATCGACCTGGGTCAGCAACCCCTTTACCTACATCCCGCTGTACTATTTTTGCTATGAAGTGGGGGCCTGGATCGTCGGAGTGCCCGTGAACACCCAGGGTCAACCCATCAGCGTGGATTTCAACATTATATTGACGGACTTCGACGGGTTTCTGAAACAGCTGGCAGAGCTGGGCTGGAAAGCCATTGGACCGCTGTTTTTTGGCTGTGCGCTGGTGGGACTGGTCTCGGCCACGTTGGGTTTCGTCGCCATTCGCCTGTTGTGGCGTATGCACATTTATCGATCGTGGAACCATCGCCGGGAACGCCGCCTCAAAAAGCGCAGCTGATCCCTGGACTCAGAGCGCCGCCAACCCTTCCCTGTCGGCATCCATCAGGTGCCCGTCTTCCATCTTAACCACCCGGTCCACCTGGCTGGCCAGCCCCAGATCATGGGTCACGATCAGGAACGAGGTTTTCAAGCTGCGATTGAGTTCATGCATCAGAGCCTGAACCTCGCGCGCAGTATGCACATCAAGGTTGCCGGTGGGTTCATCCGCCATTACGCAGGATGGCTGGGTCACCAGTGCCCGCGCGATGGCCACCCGCTGGCGCTCACCGCCGGACAACTCCGCTGGCTTGTGCTGAATCCGGTGGCCAAGGCCCACCCGTTCCAGCATCTCAGTGGCTCGGCGCTTGACCTCCCCGATGGGGGACTTGCGCAACAGCAGGGGCATGGCCACGTTCTCCAGGGCGCTGAACTCCGGCAGCAGGTGGTGAAACTGGTACACAAAACCGATGTGCTGGTTACGCACCACGCCCCGCTGCTTGTCACTGAGGACACTGAAGTCCTCACCGCCAATCAAAACCTGTCCCTGTGAAGGCACGTCCAGGCCACTCAACAGATGCAACAGCGTGGTTTTACCGGAGCCGGAGTTGCCAATGATCGCCACAAACTCCCCCTCCTGCAGCGTAAAATCCACCTGCTTGAGGACCTGCACTTCCACCGGTCCTTCATCGAAACTCTTCGACAGCTGACGACACTCCAGCACCACCTTACTCATAACGCAGTGCCTCCGCCGGCTGAACTTTGGCGGCCTTGCGCGCCGGATACAGGGTGGCAAAAAAGCTCATCAGAAAGCCCATGCCGCTGACAAACATGACGTTCTCCCAGCGCAGCTCTGACGGCAGGTAATTCACAAAGTACTGGGCGAACAGTTTGCGATGCAGCACCTGCTCCAGCCAGAGGGCGAAATCACTGATATTGAGCGCCACCAACACCCCAAGGGCTGTGCCCGCCAGAGTACCGACCACGCCGATGAAACTGCCCTGCACCATGAACACCCCCATGATGGTATTGGGTGATGCACCCAGGGTGCGCAGTATCGCGATGTCGGATTTCTTGTCGGTCACCACCATCACCAGGCTGGAGACAATATTGAAAGCCGCTACCGCCACAATCAGCAACAGCAGCAATGCCATCATGGTTTTCTCCATTTTGATGGCCTGGAACAGGGTGCCGTGGGTGCGGGTCCAGTCGCTGGCGTAGAACTGTCCTTGCTGCTTGGCCACCAGATCCCAGGCCACCTGTCCCGCCGTGAAGAGGTCCTTCACCTGCAGGCGCACCCCTTCCACATTGCCCTTGATACGGGCCAGGCGGGCGGCATCCTCCAGATTGACAAAACCCACCATGCCATCCAGCTCTGCCCCCACTTCAAAGGTTCCCACCAGAGTCAGCCGCTTGAAGCGCGGAATGACCCCGGCCGGCGTCAAGGCGGCTTCGGGCAGGACCAGGGTTACCTTATCCCCGATCACCAGGCCCAGTTTGCGGGCCAGGGCCGAGCCCAACACCACATTGAAACTACCGGGTTGCAATTCCTGCAGCGACCCCGATTTGAGATGATTGGGAAGAATGGACACCTGGCCTTCGTAGTCCGGATGAATACCGCTGACAAAGGCACTGTCCACCATCCCTTTATTGCTGAGCAGGCCCTGCAATTGAATGAAGGGGGCGGCGCCGGTCACCCGCGGGTCCTGGCGGGCCATGTCGACAATGGACTGCCAATCCTCAATGGGTTGATAGCCCATGACACTGGCCTGGGGCACCATCCCCAGGATGCGGCGCTGCAGCTCCCGGTCGAAGCCGTTCATGACCGACAGAACCACGATCAATACGGTTACGCCCAGGGTCAAGCCCAGGATAGAGGTGAGGGAAATAAATGAAATGAAGTGATTACGCCGCTTGGCGCGGGTATAGCGTAATCCAACAAACAGGGAAACGGGTCTGAACATGGGGCGCAATTAAACCACAGGGTTAACGGTAAAGCTATGACAGGCTCAGGCTTTAGAGGCCCCTTTCAACATCAAGTTCAACGCCAACTCCAGTGAACTTTGGAATTCGATCTGGAACGGTGCCAGTTCCGGTCGCGCCATTACCTTTTGCACCGCCGGGGGCGGATTACCCAGGGGCCAGAGCCCGGCAATCAGCGCAAACAGGGTATGGCCGATCTGCATCAGGTTCTGTGATGGCAGGCTGGGCAACGCTGTCTGTACCGTACCCATGATCCGTACCCCCAGCGCCATGGACTCGGTCTTAAAGGTCAGCAACGCCTGCTCGGACAGATTCTGTTCCAGTACCGAGGCCAACACACTCACCAACTCACACATGCGCGGGCACGCGGCGATGGAGTCCGCTACCAGAGCGGCAAAAGCCGGAATGTCGTCACTGCCCTTCAGCGCGGCCACCCCCTGCTCCAGCTGTATCAACCAGTCATCCCAATCCTGGCGCAACAGCGTCAGGAAGATCTCTTCACGGCTTTCGAAATAACGATAGACATTGGACTTGGCCACTCCCGCACCACGGGCGATGGCATTCAGGCTCACCTGGTCGAACCCTTTTTCCGCCATCAGGTGCGCCGCGGCACTGAGGATATCCTGCCTGCGCTGCTCAATTTGTTCAGGCTGACGGGCCCGTTTGAAATCCGATACACACTTCATCGGACGGATTCTAGCACGTTCGCTGCGTTAAAAATCATCGCCTTATACCAAAAACAGTGCCACTGAGCCCTGCTTTCGCCTCCCAACTTCTACAGGCCATAACAACCGGACAATTGACAAAAGACTGGCGGTCTTTTAATTTTGTGACCACTGGTCTCTTACAGGATAGCAGCCTGACCGGCTCTTTATCCGAACGACCCGGGTAAACACACCCATTCATTCCAAGGAGGATGCCATGCAGTGGTCCATTGATTCCATTTCTGATCTGAATAACAAAACCATACTGATCACCGGTGCCAACAGCGGCATCGGGTTTGAAGCGGCCAAGGTGCTGGCGGCCAAAGGTGCACACGTGATTCTCGCCTGCCGTAACCCCAACAAGGGGCAGGCAGCCATAGACGCCATTAAACGAGACCACGCGGGTGCCCAGTTGACGCTAATGAGCCTGGACCTGTCGAGCCTGCAATCGGTACGGGATTGCTGTGCGGAGGTGGCAGCCCGGTTCGATCACCTGGACGTGCTGGTAAACAACGCCGGCGTCATGGCACCACCCTACAGTAAAACCGCGGACGGATTTGAAAGCCAGTTCGGCACCAATCATCTGGGGCACTTTGCCCTGACGGCGCGTCTGCTGCCTCTGCTGGAGAAAGCCGAAGCCGGGCGCGTGGTGGTGGTGAGCAGTGTGGCCCACCGCCTGGGTTACATCCGGTTCCAGGACCTCAACTGGGAGAAGCGCTACTCCCGCTGGCAAGCATACGGACAAAGCAAGCTGGCCAACCTCATGTTTGCGAAGGAGCTGCAACGCCGGCTGCAACAACGGGGCTCGAACGTGATCGCGGTGGCCGTGCACCCCGGCTATTCCAATACCAATCTGCAGCAGTATATGCCCGCCAACCGGCTGCTCAATTCGATCTTTTCACAAAGCCAGGCCGCCGGTGCGCTACCGACCCTGTGCGCAGTGACACAACCAGGCTTGCGCGGCGGTGAATATATTGGTCCCAACGGTTTCCTGGAAATGCAGGGCAAACCGGATCTTGCCTATTCCACTCGCCGCGCCAATGATGGCCCCATGGCACAACGACTGTGGGAAGTGTCCGAGCAAATGACGGGCGAGCCGTTTCTGGGCGCAGCCTGAACCAGGAGCAACGTTTCCGGGCCCGCACAGGCCCGGGAGCTGCCCACTAAGCCTAAAGCGTCTACACTTAGACAACTACGGCTTGGGAAGCACACTATGGAGCGGCGGGACTTTTACCGGATAGAAGACCGGGTTCACCTGATTAAAACCCCGATTGAACGTCATCTGCTGTCGGATGATCCCTACAGCGATATCTACCACATTCCGCGGCAGGCGCTGTTGGTGAGTCAGTTGCAATCCATCGACAACGAGAGCCGGGAACTGCTGCGGCAGGTGGGTGACAGCAACCGGGCTCTGGGCAGCTACCTGCGCTACCTGGAAGAGAAAATCGATCTCATTGCGAAATATCTGGTAAGCCACGACAAACAGATCAGTCAAAAAGAGTCCGTGAACCTGAGCGAGGGCGGCATCTCCTTCTATCACGCCAATGAACTCCCCCTGGACAGCTATCTCCACGTGATCATGGTGCTGTTCCCCAGCTACGCCACCATCGCCAGCATCGGTATCGTCAAAAGTTGCGAAAAAATAGAGGAACAACCCTCAATTTACCGAGTGGGCGTGGAATTCGAAGTCTTACTGGAGCCGGATCGCAAACAGATTGTACGCCACATTCGCCGACTGCAATCCCGGGAGATTCGTGACCAATCCCATACTTCCAATGAAAACAATTAGCGAAAGCAAAGATTTATCTGCTATAACTAAACAGATACTCAAGGCAAACCGCCGAAAAAAGGTCTTTACCATGAAGAATACGATGAAGCCCCTGTTCGCCAGTTTACTCTTGATTTGCGGAGCCTCTGCCGTGGCTGAAGACGTCAGCATTCCGGTCCCCGCAGGTCAGCAAGGCAGCGCTTACGCCAACGAAGCCCGCCCTAAAAGCGGCATGAGCATGGATCAGGTCAGCAACCGGTTTGGCGCGCCCGGCCAGAAAATCGCGTCGGTAGGCGAGCCTCCCATCACCCGCTGGGTGTATGATCACTACACCGTGTATTTCGAGCACGACCACGTCATTCACAGCGTTCTGCATAGCAATTAACATCCCTCTTTAAACCGGGGCGGTATTACGTTATTTTACCGCCTCGTTTCCATTATCTTGATCCACCAATATGACCAAGCATTTTCAGTTGCTCCCGGAATGGGCTGAGCAGGCCTCCGTATTGATGGCGTGGCCCCATGCGTCCACCGACTGGCAGCCCTGGCTGGAGGCCATCGAGCAGGATTATGTGGCGCTGGCGGCGGCCATCGCGCAAGAGGTTCCGCCATTGATTCTGTGCCAGGATCAAGCCCACCAGGATCACATACACAGCTTACTGGCTGGCCGCTGTCCCCATGCTCCCCACTTGGTGATCCAACCCTATAACGATACCTGGTGTCGTGATTATGGCCCGCTGACCCTGCATGGCCAGGCCGGTTTGCGGCTGCTGGATTTTCGTTTCAACGGCTGGGGCGACAAATACGAAGCCACGCTGGATAACGCCATCAACGAACAGTTGCAGAGCCTTTGGCAGCCTCCCCTGCACCGGGTGGACTTCGAACTGGAAGGTGGCAGCATCGAAACCGATGGCCAGGGTACTCTGCTGACCACCGAACACTGCCTGTTGGGCAGCAATCGCAACACCGATAAGGACCGCCGGCAAATCGAAGCCCTGGTGCTGGAGCAGCTGGGTCTGGAGCGCACGCTGTGGTTGAGCGAAGGCGCCCTGATCGGGGACGATACCGATAGCCACATCGACAACCTGGCCCGCTTTTCCGACCCCGAAACCCTGGTCTATGCCCGCTGCGCAGATAAATCTGACCCCCATCACGCTCCGCTCTGCGCCATGGAAGCGCAGCTTAAAACCTTTACCCAGACCGATGGACGCCCTTACCGGCTGGTGCCGATCGACCTGCCCAGCCCCCAGTGGGACGAAGCCGGCAAACGGCTGCCGGGCAGTTACATCAACTTTCTGATTCTGAACCAGAGCGTGATCGTGCCGGTGTTCAACTGCCCCCAGGACCAAGCGGCCATCAGCACATTGCAACGTTGTTTCCCCGGCAAATCCATCCTTGGCGTGCCGGGCAATAATCTGATCAAACAATATGGCGGCCCCCACTGCGCCACCATGCAGTTACCCAAAGGGGTCTTACACGAGGTCTTACCATGAGCCAGCCTACCTCCCTCCGTGTCGCGGTGATTCAGCAACCCGCCTGGCCCGACAAAGCGCAGAGCCTGGCGGAGACCGAACGCCTGCTGCAGGCGCTGGTGCACGACGCCAAACCGGACCTGGTGTTGTTGCAGGAGCTGCATTGCACCCATTATTTCTGCCAGACCGAGGACACCAGCCTGTTCGACCTGGCAGAACCTCTGGATGGCCCCAGCGGTCAACGCCTGAGTGCGCTGGCCCGGCAACACCAGGTGGTACTGGTCGGTTCCCTGTTCGAAAAACGGGCCCCCGGTGTATTCCACAATACCGCCGTCGTGTACGACAAGGATGGCAGCTTCTGCGGCTCCTATCGCAAGATGCACATACCCGATGATCCCGGCTTCTACGAAAAGTTTTACTTCACCCCCGGGGATGCGGAAACCCTGGCCGGCGCCAGCGGCTTTACTCCGATCCAGACCAGCATCGGCAAACTCGGCGTGCTGGTGTGCTGGGATCAGTGGTACCCGGAAGCGGCCCGGCTGATGGCCATGGCCGGCGCAGACCTGCTGCTGTACCCCACGGCCATCGGCTGGGACCCCAACGATACGGAACTGGAACAGAGCCGCCAGAAAGGCGCCTGGACCCTGATCCAGCGCTCCCACGCCGTCGCCAATCACCTGCCGGTGCTGGTGGCCAATCGCGTCGGCCATGAAGCGGACCCCAGTGAGCAGAGTGATGGCATCCAATTCTGGGGCGGCAGCTTCATTACCGGGCCGCAAGGCGACGTTCTGGCGCAAGCCGATTCTGACAATGCGCAGTACCTGTGGGCCGAGGTCGAACTGGGTCGCACCGAATACCTGCGTCGCATCTGGCCCTATTTCCGCGACCGCCGCATCGACGCCTACGGCGGACTCACCAAGCGCTTTCTGAAGCCCTGAGCCCGCCAATATGATTCTGATCGGTCATCGGGGTGCGCGCAAAGAAGCTCCGGAAAATACACTGGCCGGCTTCCGCCACCTGCGCCAATTGGGCATCAATCACGTTGAACTGGACGTGCGCCTGTCCAAGGATCACCAGCTGATGGTGCTGCATGACACCACCGTGAACCGCACCACCAAAGACAAAGGCAGCGTGCTGGATTACACCGCGGCGGAACTGGAACAGATGGATGCAACGATCCCCCTGCCCCATTGGCCGGAAACCACAGGCGTGCCCCGCCTGGCCGCCGTGCTGGATGAATGGCCAGAATTGAAGAGCATCCAGCTGGAAGTCAAAACCGACACCCCGGAAATCCTGCTCCAGATCGGCCATGGCCTGGTGGACCTGATTGAGCAATATCACTTGCAGACCACCGCCATCATCACCTCCTCCGACCAGAACCTGCTGGCCATCATGCAGCGGCTGGCACCCGCAATTAAACGGGGGTTTGTGGCCGAACGGTTCACCCGCGACCCGATCGCGGTTTGCCTCAATCATCACTGCAGCCATCTGGTGATCAACCACCACCGCTGCAGCCCGGAGCTGATCGCCTATGCCCACGGCCTTGACCTGGAGGTGTCCACCTGGACGGTGAATGAGGTGAACGCAGCCCGGCGCCTGCAACACTGGGGCGTGGACAGCATCATTACCGACGTGCCCAGCACATTGCTCAGACATCTGCATGTGGCCGCCGAATAGTACTATCGCTTCGTCCCTGCTGCTGGCCCTGAGTATTCTGCTCAGCGGTTGCGACCTTCCCTATTACTGGCAGGCAGCCCAGGGCCACTGGGATCTGATGCAACGCAAGCAACCCATTCACGACCTGCTGCAGGACGACGCAACGCCTGCCTCCACCCGGGAATCCTTAACCTATCTGCTCGAAGCCCGTCAGTTTGCGGTGCAGCAGTTGGGGCTGGAAGACAACCCAAGCTATCTGGAATACGTGGAACTGGAGCGCGAGTACGTCACCTGGAATGTCTTCGCCACGCCAGAACTGTCCATGCAGAATCACACCTGGTGCTACCCGGTTGCGGGTTGCGTCAGCTATCGGGGTTACTTCGCCCGGCAGGATGCCGAGCAGTACGCCGCACAATTACAACAGGCCGGTCTGGACACGTACGTTGGGGGCGTCGGTGCCTACAGCACTCTGGGCTGGTTCGCCGATCCGGTGCTGAGCAGTTTTCTGGAGCGGGGCCCGCTGTCCCTGGCCGCCTTGCTGTTCCATGAACTCGCCCATCAGGTGCTGTACGTGCAGGATGATACGGTGTTCAACGAAAGCTTCGCCAGTGCGGTGGAAACCATTCTTCTACAACAATGGGCAGAACAGCAGGGGCTGCAGAATCGCTGGCAGGAATACCAAACTGCTGTCAGCCGACACCAGGCCTTTATCCAACTGGTGCTGGCCAACCGGGCTGCGCGGGAGGCGCTGTTCGAAGCAGAAATCAGTGCCCCGGAACAACGACGTGGCAAACAGGCGCTGATCACACAGCTGCGCGCGGAATACGAGCGCTTCAAGCAGGACTGGGGTTACAGCGGCTACGACAGCTGGTTTGCTGGCGACCTGAATAATGCGCAGCTCTCCACGGTGGCCACCTATCACGAACTGAAACCGGGATTCATCGCTCTATTCCAAAAGACCGACCAAAATTTAGGCGATTTTCTCGATGCCTGTCGAACGCTGGCCGAGCAGGACCAGGATCAACGCCGTCAACGCCTAATTCAGCTTGCTCACGGCAACTTCGTCTATACTCAGGATTAAGCTGATGATTTAAAGGCGGTTACCGATCCACCATGTCACACGTGGCCAAAAAAACCATTGACCCGTTCACCCAGCTGGACAGTCTGATACCGGAACTATCCGACCTGTACACAGCCATCAAGTCGAAGCATGAAAAGGCGGCGGCGATGATGGACCAACTGATGGACACCATCATCCGGGTGACGGACGCCAATCCGGATGCTGCTCTGGCTGCGATCCACCTGTCCCGACAGACTTCGCCCCTGAAGCAACCGGTTTACTGCGCGGTGATCGCCCATCTGTTTGCCCAACAGCAGCCTCTGGACGCCAACAAAAGCCGTGCGTTGATGCAGGCAGTGCTGTTCTGCAACATCACGTTCTATGAATTCCAGGTGTTGCTCAATCGCATGGACGGCAAACTCACCGATGCCCAGCGCGCCAAACTGGAGAAGCATCCGCTGCAAAGCGCCACCATTATGGAAGCCGCTGGCTTTATGGACCCGCAGATGATCAAAGCCATCCGCCAGCACCACGAGCGCCCGGACGGCAGTGGTTACCCCAACCGGCTGCCCAGCAAGGATATCTCCGATCTGGCGTTGGTGGTGTCCATGTGTGAGGTGTATACGGCACGGATCGACAATCGCGCTCACCGCAAGCCGGTATTGGCCCGGGAAGCCTTGTCACATTTTCAGAACGGCGATGACGCCCGCATCAAGGGTCTGTTGCTGAACTTTGCCAAGTCCATTGGCCTGTACCCACCCGGTACCTGGGTCAAGCTGGCCAGCGGCGAAACCGCCATTGTTATCAAACGCAACCCCAGCAGTCCCACCCCCATTGTGAGAGCCCTGTTCGACCCCAACAATATTCCCTACATGGGGCCGGTGCCGCGGGATGCCAAAGATCCCAGCTTCAAAGTCACCGGCGCCACGTCGCCCCCGGCACGCCCTTCCGTTGACCTTTCGGCTTTGTTTGAATAACCCGCTCCAGCCTCAATCAGAGTCCGGTCGGGAAGCCAGCAACAGTGTGCGCATGGGATGTCGCACCAGCCAGTACACCGCAATGGCGCCAGCATCCGCCAGTAAATCCAGACCTGAAATTTCCCGCCCGGGTATCTGACTCTGGATCAACTCAATGGCCAGACCATAAGCCATTAATACCGGCACCTTGAACACCAGAAATCGATAGCGGGGAAAGCCGCGGTCGATGCAATACGACAGCACAAAGAACGCGATAAAGTGATTGACCTTGTCCGTCAGCAGTTCGGGCATGCCACTCCAGGTTTGTGTGCTAAATGCAAACCAGCTGATCACCAACAGATTGAGCAACAGTGCCAACCGAAACAACCAGGTGATTTGTCCCGCGCGCAGGGGCAGATTCAGCATTCAGAAACTTCTCACACGATACAGGCCATTGAGCGCCGCCACCCGATACGCTTCCGCCATGGTGGGATAATTGAAGGTGGTATTCACAAAATATTCGATGGTGTTGGCATTGCCCGGCTGGTTCATGATGGCCTGGCCAATGTGAATGATCTCCGAGGCCTGATCGCCGAAGCAATGAATCCCCAGAATCTGCAGAGTTTCCCGATGAAACAGCAGCTTGAGCACACCCACCGTCTCCCCGGTGATCTGGGCGCGGGCAACGGTTTTGAAGGCCGCCTGCCCCACCTCGTAAGGCACTTTCTGCGTGGTCAGCTCCTGCTCGGTCAAGCCCAGAGAGCTGATCTCCGGAATGGTATAAATGCCCGTGGGCACATCCTGCACCAGGTAGAAATCGTCCAGCTCTGCAATGCCGGCGCCGGTGGAACGCCCCTGATCGTAGGCCGCACTGGCCAGACTGGGCCAGCCGATCACATCCCCCGCCGCAAACACGTGGGCCGCCTGGGTCTGGTAACGATCATTTACCTCCAACTGGCCACGATGATTGGCTTCCAAACCCAACGCAGCCAGATTCAGGGAGTCGGTGTTGCCGCTGCGGCCGTTACACCACAGAAAGGCATCACCCCGCACCACTTTGCCGGACTTCAGTTTCAGAATAACATCGTTTTCCCGACAGATGACTTCTTCATATTCTTCGCTGTTGCGGATCAGCACGCCGATGTCCCGCAGGTGATAACTCAAGCCATCGGAAATTTCATGGTCGAGAAAATCCAGCAGCCGGTCACGGGTGTTGATCAGCTCCACCCGCACGCCCAGGCCGCAAAAAATGGAAGCGTATTCACAACCGATTACCCCGGCGCCATAGATCACAATTTTCCGTGGCGTGTGTTGCAGTTTGAGGATGGTATCGCTGTCGTACACTCTTGGATTGTTGAAGTCCACATCCAGAGGCCGGTAGGGGCGGGAACCCGTAGCGATCACGAACTTATCCCCGATCAGGGTTTCAATGGAGCCGTCGCTTTTCACCACTTCCAGGGTGTGGGCATCGGTAAAGCGCCCCAGGCCACTGTACACACGCACCTGGTTACGGGCATAAAAAGTGGTGCGCAATTTAACCTGCTTGGCGATCACGCTCTCCGCCCGCTTCAACACCTTGGGAAACGAAAACGTTCTGGGCTCACCGATATCCCGGAATAACGCATCGGTGTTGAACGTGATGATCTGTTTAACCGCATGGCGCAGTGCCTTGGAAGGAATCGTGCCCAAATGCGCACAGTTCCCACCCACCATAGGTTTGTCATCCACCATGGCGACGCTCAACCCGGTTTTACTGGCCCGCATGGCCGCCCCTTCACCCGCCGGGCCAGCCCCGATCACAACCACTTCATAATGCGTTGGCATAACTAACCTTCTGAAATCGCGTTCTTTTTCAGTATAGAAAAAGAAAAGCCCCGAAGAAACGTGGATTGTTTCCTCGGGGCCCGTTTTTTTGAATCCAGTGCGGGGCTAGCGCTTGGTGGCGTCGTAGGCCAGGCTGCCCTTGGTGTCATCGGATTTTTGGGATTCTTCGCATTTATCCCGATTTCCACCGCAGATTTCACAATCGCCGTCCAGGCCGATGTTGTTCAGGCCGCCACAGGAGCCCTGAATGGGCTTGTTTGAAAAAATCACACCCACCGCCATGGCGGCGATCACCAAGCCAAAAAACACCAGTGCTATGAAAAAGGTAGTCATATTGAAACCCTCACTACTATGTCATCCCAGTTTACACCCTGGGACAGGGCCTGAACAAACCCGCTTACGGGGTTACCTGTAAATACCGCTCAAATGCACGGCTATACGTGGTTCTAAAACCCTGATCCTGTTTCAGAATCATGTACACCGCCAGGTTATTGGCTTCCGCCACCTGCATCCCCAGCTCGGGGCCCAACACCATGAACGCGGTAGCCCAGGCATCGGCATCAGCACAACTGGGCATAATCACGGATGCCGACACCAATGTATGGTCGATGGGCTGACCATTACGGGGATCAATGGTGTGAGAATAGCGCTTGCCGTTGGCTTCGAAGTAATTGCGATAGTCACCGGAGGTCGCCATGGCTGCATTATCCAGCTTGATGATTTTGTGAATCTGCCGGCGGTCGCTCACAGGCTCCTCAACGGCCACCTGCCAGGACACATTCTGTGCCTTGCTGTTGCCAGCGCGGATCTCGCCACCCACTTCCACCAGGTAGCGACGGATGCCTGCATCCTCAAGCGCCTCAGCCACCCGGTCCACCGCATAGCCTTTGGCAATGGCCGACAAGTCCACATAGAGATCCTTACGCTTGACCAGCTGCTGATCATCCATATGCAGCAACAGGCCATCGGACCCAACCCGATCCCAGGCCTGTTTCATCGCTTTGGCGGAAGGCACTTTTTCCGGGCGACCATCAGGTCCGAACCCCCACAGATTGACCAAGGGCCCGATGGTGACATCGAATGCCCCCTGGCTCATTCGCCAGATCTCAAGGGAACGGCTCAGGACTTCGAAGGTGTCCGCAGAAACCGAAAACGGCTCCCCCACCGGTGCGCGATTGAAGCGGGACAGCTCCGAATCGGGCTTATAGGTGGACATCTTGTCGTTGACGTTATCGAGCTCTGCCTCGATGACCCCGGCAATGACCTGCGGGTCTGCCGTCGCCGGAAATTCGGCAACCTTGACGGTATACCAGGTGCCCATGGTCCGGCCGCTGAACTCCATAATTTCCGGAGCATCAGAACGGGAACAGCCCGTTAACAACAGACTGATCACCAGACTGAATATAACGGGCTGCACTGTTTTCATGGTCAAGGTCTCGATCAGCCGCCGAAGTCGTCCAGATGGATGTTGTCGCGCTCCACACCCAGGTCTTCCAGCATCTTCAACACCGCGGCGTTCATCATCGGCGGCCCACACATGTAATATTCACAATCTTCTGGCGCATCGTGATCCTTCAGATACTGTTCGTACAACACGTTGTGAATAAAGCCGGTGAGGCCATCCCAGTTGTCTTCCGGTTGCGGATCCGACAGGGCGATGTGCCACTTGAAGTTGTCGTTCTCTTCCGCCAGCTGGTCGTACTCTTCCTTGTAGAACAGTTCACGCAGACTGCGGGCACCGTACCAGAACGAAATTTTACGGTTGGACTTCAGGCGCTTCAGCTGGTCAAAAATGTGCGAGCGCATGGGCGCCATACCCGCACCACCACCGATGAACACCATTTCGTTATCGGTGTCGGTAGCAAAGAACTCACCAAAGGGACCATACACTGTCACCTTGTCTCCGGGTTTCAGATTGAACACCCAGGAAGACATCTGGCCACAGGGAATACCGTGGGACCCCGGCGGCGGTGTAGCGATCCGAATGTTGAACTTCAAAATGCCGTACTCTTCCGGGTAGTTGGCCATGGAATAGGCACGAATGACGGTCTCATCCACCTTGGATTCCAGATTGAAGAAACCGAAACGTTCCCAGTCTCCCCGGAACTGTTCCTCAATATCGAAATCCTTGTACTTAACATGGTGAGGCGGGCACTCCAGCTGCACGTAACCGCCAGCACGGAAGTTGACCACTTCCCCTTCCGGCAGCTCCAGGCACAGCTCCTTGATGAAGGTGGCCACGTTGGGGTTGGAACGCACGGTGGTTTCCCACTTCTTCACACCGAAGAAGGCTTCATCCAACTCGATTTTCATATCCTGCTTCACCGCCACCTGACAGGACAGGCGCCAGCCTTCCTTCACCTCGCGGGGTGTGAAATGGCTTTCCTCTGTTGGCAGAATATCACCACCACCGTCCTTGACGATGACTTTGCACTGGGCACAGGTACCACCGCCACCGCAGGCGGACGATACGAAAATGCCTTTGTCAGCCAGCGTGTTCAGCAGCTTGCCACCGGCCGGTACGTCGATGCCTTTCTCCGGGTCATCATTGATGTCCAGGTGCACGTCACCGGTACTGACCAGGCGGGAACGAGCGGCCAGGATCAGCGCCACCAGCGCCAATACGATGACCGTGAACATGCCAACGCCTAAAAAGATAGTTGATTGATCCATTACTCTACTCTCCCCGTCCGCTTACAACTGAATGCCAGAGAAAGACATAAAGCCCAGTGACATCAAACCAACGGTAATGAAGGTAATCCCCAGACCACGCAGGCCGGAAGGCACGTCACTGTATTTCATCTTTTCACGGATACCAGCCAGCACCACGATGGCCAACGCCCAGCCAGCACCGGAACCCACACCGTACACCACACTCTCTCCGAATGTGTAATCGCGCTCGGCCATAAACAGAGAACCACCCATGATGGCACAGTTCACCGTGATCAACGGCAGGAACACGCCCAGCGCGTTGTACAACGCCGGCACATACTTATCCAGGAACATTTCCAGGATCTGCACCAACGCGGCGATAACACCGATGAAGCTGAGCAGGCTGAGGAAGGTCAGGTCAACACCTTCGATACCGGCCCACGCCAGCGCATCTTCTTTCAACAATCCAGTCAGGATCAGGTTGTTCACCGGCACAGTGATGGTCTGTACCACAACCACCGCAATGCCCAGGCCCAGAGCAGTTTGCACCTTCTTGGATACGGCGATGAACGTACACATCCCGAGGAAGAAGGCCAACGCCATGTTCTCTACAAAGATTGCCTTAATCAGCAGGCTTAAATAATGTTCTAACATCTCATCAACCTCCGATTAATGCGCCAGCGCTTTGGACTGGGGAGCCAGGCTGAATTCAGACTTCTCAACCTGTTCAGGCTTGGCCGCGCGCAGTGCCCAGATCAGCAACCCGATCAGGAAGAACGCACTGGGTGGCAACAACAGCAAACCATTGGGAACGTACCAGCCGCCCTCGTTCACAGTGGGGAGAATTTCAATACCGAACAGCTTACCGGCACCGAACAGTTCCCGTACCACACCCAAACTCAGCAGTACCGCACTGTAACCCAAACCATTACCGACACCGTCCAGGAAACTGGGGAGCGGCGGGTTCTTCATGGCGTAGGCTTCCGCACGGCCCATTACGATACAGTTCGTGATGATGAGGCCAACGAACACTGAAAGCTGCTTACTGATGGAGTAGGCATAGGCTTTCAGGAACTGGTCAACCACAATTACCAACGAGGCAATGATCGCCATCTGCACGATGATGCGGATGCTGGATGGAATGTGCTTGCGGATACAGCTGATGAAGAAGTTCGAGAACGCCGTAACCGTGGTCAATGCAATACACATGGTCACTGTGGTGTTCAGGTTACTGGTCACCGCCAAGGCTGAGCAAATACCCAGGATCTGCAACGCGATGGGGTTATTGTCTAATACAGGTCCAAACAGGACTTTTTTGGTTTCAGATGCCATGTTCTTACACCCCCTGCTCTTTGACTTTTGCCAGGTATGGGCCGAAGCCATTTTCGCCCAGCCAGAATTGGATCAGATTGGTTACACCATTGCTGGTCAGCGTAGCACCGGCCAAACCGTCCACTTGATGAGGGGCTTTCGGGCTGGAGGGGTCCACTGACCCTTTGATCAGACGAATATCCACATTACCCTGCTCATCAAACACCTGCTTGCCGGGCCACATGGACTTCCACTTTGGATTATCCACTTCGCCGCCCAGTCCTGGCGTTTCGCCGTGCTCATAAAAACCCAGGCCCACGACGGTGGTGGCATCGGTCTTCAACGCCAGGAAGCCGTAGAGCGTGGACCACAACCCATAACCGTGCACCGGCAGGATAATGGTTTCCACGTCACCGGTTTCACTCTTAGCCAGATAGATAGTGGCATACTTGGCCTGGCGCTTGATGCTGGCAATGTCCTCGCCGCCGTCCAGAATTTCATTCTGACCGGGGGTTTTTGCGGCTTTGCGCTGATCATAGGCCACCGGGTTTTTCAAAGCGGCTTTTTGCCAGTCTTCGGTGGCGTTTTCCTCAGTGAGGTATTCGCCCGTATCCAGGTTAACCAGTTTCACTTCCAAACGCTGTTCGAAGATCTCCTGTACGGATTTACCTTCTTCCAGCATGCCTGCTGCGGCAAGAATGTTCTTATTCTTGTCCAGCAGTTTGTTTTTCACTTGATCCCCTTTCAGGGCCACTGCAGCGGTCGATACTACGATGGAGCATACGATACACAGCAGTGACGCAACCAGCAGGGTTTTTCCGGTTGAATCGTTACTGGACATTGCGTGCTAACCTCCGCTTGATGTTGGCTTGAATCACAAAGTGGTCGATGGTGGGGGCAAACAGGTTACCGAACAGAATCGCCAGCATCATGCCTTCGGGGAAGGCCGGGTTCACCACGCGAATCAGCGTCACCATTACACCGATCAGGATACCGAACACCAGCTTACCTTTATCGGTCATGGAGGCAGACACCGGGTCCGTCGCCATGAAGAAGGTACCCAGCGCCCATCCACCCAGCACATAGTGCCAGTAGAACGGGATTTCGAACATCGGGTTGGTATCACTGCCGGCCGCGTTGAAGATCAAGCCCATGGCCGCAGTGCCCAGGAACACGCCCAGCACAATACGCCAGGAGGCAATGCCGGTGATCAACAGGAACGCACCACCGATCAGCAAGGCCAGTGATGAGGTCTCGCCGATGGAACCCTGCATGTTACCGAGGAAGGCATCAAACCAGGTCAGGCTGCCCTGCAGGGCTTCCATACCGCCGTTCGCCGCAACGCTCAGCGCAGTAGCACCGGAGAAGCCGTCAGCCGCAGTCCACACAGCGTCACCGGACATAGAGGCCGGGTAAGCAAAGAACAGGAACGCCCGGCCAGTGAGCGCCGGATTGAGGAAGTTCTTGCCGGTACCACCGAACACTTCCTTACCCAGGACCACACCAAAGGAAATACCCAGCGCCACCTGCCACAAAGGAATGCTTGGGGGACAGGTCAACGCGAACAACACCGAGGTCACGAAGAACCCCTCATTCACCTCATGCCCGCGTTTCACCGCGAACAATACTTCCCAGAGTCCACCGGCAATCATAGTGACCGCATAGATGGGAATGAAAAAGGCCGCGCCGTAAATGAAGCAATCCCAGATGCTGTTGGGGTTGTAGGCAATCAACAGATCGGTAAAGAAGAAACGCCAGTCGCCGGTAGCAGTGATGTTGTTGTCCGCCATGTACGTCAGTGCCTGGGCACCCACGTTATACATGCCAAAGAACATGGCCGGGAACGTGCACAGCCACACCGTGATCATGATGCGCTTCAGGTCAATGCCATCGCGTACATGAGAGGCCGTATGGGTGACCGTCGGTGGGCTGTAGAAGAAGGTATCCACCATCTCATAGAGGGCATAATACTTCTCGTATTTTCCACCCTTCTCAAAATGTGGCTCCAGTTTATCCAGGAAACTACGCATAACCGCTTAACCCTCCTTCTCGATACGATCCAGATTGTCACGCAGGATAGGACCGTACTCGTATTTGCCCGGGCACACATAGGTGCACAGCGCAACGTCATCCTCATCCAGCTCAAGACAACCCAGTTGCTGGGCTGTTTGGGTGTCTCCCACAATCAGCGAACGCAACAATTGAGTGGGCAGAACATCCATCGGCATTACTTTCTCGTAAGCACCAATGGGTACCATGGCGCGGGGGCTGCCGTTGGTGGTGGTGGTAAACGAGAACAGTTTGCCCGGTGACAGGGCCGACAGGAAGGTGTTCATGACCGAGTGCTTGTCTTTACCGGCCCACAGGTATTCCAGCATACCGCGCTCACGCCCTTCTTTCACCACCGTCACCTGAGTGTGGTAACGGCCGAGGAACGCGTACGGGCCATAGGCGTGGAAACCAGACAATACCGACCCGGAGATCACCCGGTTGTCACCGGTTTCCATCTGACCGGCCACGATTTCGTCAGTGCTGGCACCCAGCACCGTTCGAACCAGGCGCGGATTGGAGACCTGGGGCCCTGCCAGTGAAATCACCCGCTCGCTGTTCAGCTTGCCGGTGGTAAACAATTTGCCGATGGCGATCACATCCTGATAGTTGATGTGCCAAACGGTTTTGGACAGCGATACCGGGTCCAGATAATGGATATGAGTCCCGGCCAGGCCCGCGGGGTGGGGACCATCGAACTCTTCTTCCTTGGCGATACCGTTGCCGCCAATGCTGGCGCCGGCCGCCTTACACAACCAGACCTGCTTGCTCAGATTCGAGAGCACGTCCAGACCTTGCTGAAATGCCACCGAGTCGTCTTTGATCACCACAGCCGGGTCCGCCGCCAGGGGGCTGGTATCGATGGCGGTAACAAAAATGGAGCTGGGTTCGGAACCCAGAGCGGGAACCTTACTGAATGGACGGGTTCGAAATGCGGTCCATAAACCGGATTTGACCAGGTTTTCTTCAACCTTGGTGCGGCTAAGGCTGCTCAGCTCGGTGGGGGCAAAGGCGTCAAAAGTTTCCTCTTCATCACCTGCCACGTCGATTACAACTGACTGCAGAACCCGCTTCTGACCGCGGTGAATCGCAGAGATGGTGCCCGAAGCCGGTGCTGTATAGATCACCCCTTCGGTCTTTTTATCAGCGAAAAGCGCCTGGCCTTTCTTGACCTGATCACCTACTTTGACATGCATCGTGGGCTTCATACCCACATAGTCACTACCCAGAACGGCGACAGTCCTGATCGCAGGTCCATCTTCGATGGTCTGCTTGGGTGCGCCGCTTATGGGGAGATTCAGACCTCGCTTGATCTTGATCATAGCCCCTAACCGTTTCTGTTAAATTTACGCTCCAGTGAATTGCCATACCTTGTGAGTCGACAATTCCGTTCGATGTAGATGCTTAAACTTAAGGCAGAGGATCAGAGACCGCTCACATCTGAGCTCCGTCAGACAACAGTGTAGTACGGATACCGTAACCTTAATGTACGAAAACCACGCAGCCTAACTTCTGTATGGAAACTGTATGGAAATTCTGTCCATTCTGGTTTGTCAGTGATCGAAAGAGAGACAACTGCGTCCACTCTAGTTTGAAATCGTACTTCTGTCGGCCAACGCTCCGATTACTTCAGGAAGGTGCATTCACGAAAATCTGGACGAATCCAGTCCCTCAACCCTAAATTTGCGGGCGGATTATAATTTGTATCGCCAGAATTGGCTAGTTGAGAACCGAATTTATTGTAAATAGACAGGAATATCTTTGCGCTCGGCCTAAAAAACGAACAGGGGTGGCCTGAACCACCCCTGCTTGTTTTTCAATACCTTACAGGCGCGCTCAACTTACTTGGGGAACGCAGGGTAGTTCACACCGGCCATTTTCTGCAGCATACGCACCACCTGGCAGCTGTAACCGAACTCATTGTCGTACCAAACGTACAGTACACAGCGGTTGCCGTTCACAATGGTGGATTCCGCGTCCACGATACTGGCGTAACGGGAGCCCACGAAGTCGGTGGAAACCACTTCCGGCGAGTTGACGTAGTCAATCTGCTTGCGCAGAGGACCTTCCAGGGACGCGTCCCGCAGCTGCTTGTTGATCTCTTCCACTGACACTTCCTGACCCAGGGTCAGGTTCAGAATTGCCATGGAAACATTGGGGGTCGGCACACGGATCGCATTACCGGTGAGCTTGCCCTTGAGCTCCGGCAGCGCCTTGGCTACCGCTTTGGCGGCTCCGGTTTCGGTAATCACCATGTTGAGCGCAGCGGAACGGCCACGACGGTTGCCCTTGTGGTAGTTATCGATCAGGTTCTGGTCATTGGTGTAAGAGTGCACAGTCTCAACATGGCCGTTCTCAATACCATAGGTATCGTTGATCACCTTCAGCACCGGCACAATCGCGTTGGTGGTACAGCTGGCTGCAGACAGAATGCGATCATCACTGGTGATCAGGTCATCATTGACGCCCATCACGATGTTCTTGACATCGCCCTTGCCCGGCGCCGTCAGCACGGCCTGGGAAACGCCAGCGCACTTCAGGTGCTTACCCAGACCTTCCTCGTCACGCCACTTCCCGGTGTTGTCCACCACGATGGCGTCTTTGATTCCGTACTGGGTGTAATCCACTGTCTCAGGATCGTTGGAATAAATCACCTGGATGTAATTGCCGTTGGCGACAATGGCCTGGTTTTCTTCATCAACCGAAATGGTGCCCTGGAAGGAACCGTGCACAGAGTCGCGGCGCAGCAGACTGGCGCGCTTGACCAGATCGTTCTCTGCCCCACCCTGTCGAACCACAATAGCGCGCAGGCGCAGGGCTGCTCCACCACCGGCTTTTTCAATCAGGATGCGAGCCAGCAACCGGCCGATACGGCCGAAACCATAGAGCACCACGTCCTTGGGTGGCGCAATGGACGAAGCACTGGGATCAAGCGCATCCGCCACTTCTGTGCGAACGAAATCCGCCACGTTCTGCCCATTGCCTTCGTTTCGATATTTTACTGCCAACTTGCCGATATCAATGCGGGCAGGTCCAAGATTCAATCCCACCAGGGCTTGCAAAACTGGAAACGTTTCTGAAACGTCCAGCTCCTCAACCTGTAACTGACGTACAAAGCGGTGTGCCTTGATGATGTCAATGACGGAACGGTTGATGACGGGTCGACCATACACGGAGGTAACCACGTTGTGTTCACGGTACAGTTTACCAATCAACGGGATCATGGACTCGGCCAGAGCTTCACGATTAATCCAGGATTGCAAATGTTGAGTAGACTTGTCTGCCACGGCTAATACCTTTATACAATTGCTTCGAGGTTTGTTGCTTTAACCGGCCGTCACCCCTGGTTTAACCAGAAATGCCTATAAAAACGTTGCCTGCCGGCTCATCGGGGCGCCTATTATCTTTTTAATGGGCGCAATTATCAATCTGACTTATTGCCGCTTCGAGGCGCACATTGCGGTTTATCAAAATTCATCCACGAATTCAGCCACTTAACCCTCCAGCAAAGCATTGGCGGGATGACTTGGCCGCCGCCCTGGCGTATGCTTAACCCTGAACTGGGGGCTTCGGCGTGTAGACCAAGGCAGTTTAGGGACAAAAGAACTTTATACATGAAAACTCGTGACCGCATTCTGGTAACCAGCCTGGAGCTGTTCAACCTGTGTGGCGAACCAAATGTCACCACCATTGATATCGCCAACGAAATGGATATCAGTCCCGGCAATCTCTATTACCATTTCCGCAATAAAGACGAAATCATTGCAGAGCTGTTCCAGTCCTTCGAGGAAAGCATGCTGGAGGTGCTGCAGTCGCCTACCGATCCAGGCCTGGACATGATGGATTACTGGATGTACGTCCACATGATCTTTGAGCGCATGTGGGAATATCGCTTCCTCTATCGTGACCCGGTCACCATCCTGGAACGCAATGAGAAACTGCAGAAGAAATTCAATCGCATTCTGGACAAAAAACAGGATGCCGCACTCAGCATTCTGCGGGTGATGGAAGAGCAATCCCTGATTTCAATCAGCCGGGACGAAGCTGAGAGGCTGGCCACCAACATTGCCCTGACCGCCACCTACTGGCTCAACTTTCAGCATATTCGGCACATGGGCGCCCAGGGTGAACCCGATGACCTGGAAGCCGGCGTACACCAGGTTATCAGCCATATAACCCCATACCTGCCGGCAGAGGGCCGGGAGATGCTGGAGGCAGTGGCGGATACCTATCTGGGAGCGTCTTCCAGCGAGGGGTAGCAGTGATCCACACTGGTGACAATGCCAGTCAGGCGCTGCTGCAGTTCCTCGTTAAAGGAATCCAGATACTGACACACCGTATTAGCCACCCGATGACAGGCCTCTGGACAGGAGCCCGCTGAATCCAGGTCGGGCACTTCCTCCCGCACCACGTCGCCTACGGTGAGCAGTCCGGCGTCATTGCTTTCCGACACAGCGCCCCGGAAACTGAACCCACCCAGCGGGTAGGCAACTCCGGAAAACACGCGGATCAACGCATCCAGTTCGATCATCATATAACGCTGGTAACGGTTGCTCATTTCAACCAGAACCGGATTCACCCGGGCATCGGACCCAATCTCCACCAGCAACTGACCCAACACCTGAGTGTAGGAGCGTAAACGCTGGATGGATTCAAAGCTGCGGTGCAAAAAGCTCAACGCATCCACCAGGCGGACAAAATGGGAATGCAGTTCGTGACGACTCATCTGCAGCTGCTCCTGCACCACCGGGGTCTCCAGTGCCAGGCTCAGAGCAATGGCCGCCTTACGGGAGAAGCTGGACTCATAGGTTGCCAGAACCGATTTATACTCGCTTTGATCCTTGATCAGGGTCAGCCACTGCACTTCCAGGTCGCGCAGCACCGTGCCGTTAGCGTCTTTGCATTCTTCCAGCACTTTACGGGTATGCAGCAGATTTTTGCGAAACTCCAATTCCCGGATCGTGTCCGCCGCATGGGCGATTTCCGCCTCGTTGGCCCGCAACTTTTCTGACAGGATACGGTAATCCACCAGCTGGGACTCCACCGCATTGGCCTGATAGTGTTCAAACTCGTCCACGCGCACAATGCGCCCACTGCGTTCCAGGCCAAGAAACACCTGATGCCGCTTGGCTTTCTCGCGCTCCGCCTTCTGAATGGATTGTACTTTCTGGGTGGTATACACATCCGGGTGACGAATGCCGATATAACGATAGTGGGCCAACGTCACCGCCTTGCTCACCTTGGCCGGCTCCCGCAGCAGGGAAATCGCCGCGCCCAGAAGAAAACAGGCGCCCTCTTCCTGGGTATGCTCCACGTTCACAATCCGCCCCAGATCGACAATGCGACTGCGGGTAAGCGGCGTCACCAGCTCTTCCATCTCCTGAATCAAACGGGGACGCAGGGATAATTGCAGCGTGTCAGCGTGATCCACCACCAGGGCCGGGAAGTTATCCGACAGCTTTTTGGTGCGCCAACTGCCCACCAGCTCCTGATTGGCATTCACCTGCCCGTAATGCAGGGAGCGCAGGCGAAACTGCGTGGAACGAAACTCGGTGGAACCCGCTACCCGCGCACTGAGCAGGTCACCGGCCATATCCACTTTGCGGCTGACATCGAACGTCAGCGAACTCACCACCCGATAAACCACATAGAACGTACCCTGTACCAGCACGTCCCAAGGCTTGAACAGCGTATCCACGCGACTGCGGCGTTTGGCTTCGAAGTCCGAACGGGTCGGCGCGTTGAGCCGCCCCAAACCGGTTTGGGTAAACAACCAACGGTCTACCGAACTCAGCACAGGGTACCCCTGCAAGCGCGCCTCCCGTGAATAGCCGGCATAGGCATGGGCAATCACCCCGGACAATTGACGCACACTCAAGCCGTACAAAAGGGGCAGACCAATCACCACCTCGGGGCCTTCCCCGGATAAGGCATCGCGCAATGAAGTGGGCCGCAGAATCAGACCGACCTCCGCATCCAGCTTGACGCTCTTGGGCGTGGGCGCCCCGAGCATGTCGGCAATATGGCAGATGAAGGCATGCAATTCAGGCTGGGACTCGGTGGTCACCACATAAAAGGATTTGGATTGCCGCCGAATCAGGGACAGGCGCCGATACAGCGCATAAAGAAAACCCAGCAGGAACAGATCGCCCACCACAAACACGGCCAACGCGAGGCCATTGATGCCCTCTTCGGCCGTGAGGGTTTGCCAGGTGAGATTGAGCCAGCTTCCGGTGATGAACAGCAAGGCCACCAAGAACAGGAGCGGAATCGCCACCGAAAACAAAGCGGCACACCCCATCTTCACGCGGTCACCCAGTGGTTTGGGGGTCAGCGAGTCAACGCGAAAGCCGTTTTTGATATCGTCCTGGCTGTAACCTTCAGTGAACACAGGCCCGGTCCCGCTTTTCGGGCGTCCAGCGGCATTCCAGTCGAGTGCCAGTTCCGGATTGTGTACGCCCTGCAGCATTGATGAAAACTCCGACATTCAAACTGAACTGGTCTGAAATTGTTAGCGTCATTGGGGGTGGAGATTCTGGTATCGGGATACTCTTATGAGTAGGACTATAGCAAAGGACATTCAATTACTACGTGGACATCCGTTGGGGATTGTGTGAAGAAATGTTGACCTTTGTAACGGTAGGAATTCTAAGGTTTTTTCGGGTCTTGATAAGCGCAAAAAATGTGCACCAGGTCATAGTTTTCGGACTCATCCAGATCCGGAAGTGTGCGCACCTGGTAGTGGCTCGCCAAACGCAGCTGGGGAAAGCGCTCAGACAGATCCCGCAAGCGGGATTCCGCCACAATCACATCGCCGCCGGCCAGCAGGTGGTTGACCACACCGCTGAAACCCTTGTCTTCATAGCAGACATCCGCCGCCAGCAACAGGTCACCGGGTGCCGGCGCCATCACCCGGGCGGTTTGCACGCTCACTTCATTCAACTGTGCATTACGGTTGCAGGCAACCAGGGCATCTCCATCGATGTCCACGCAGAGCACCTGGTCCGCCCCCGCTTTGGCTGCAGCAATGCCCGCCACACCGGAGCCGGCCCCAAAATCCACCACTGAGCGCCCGCGGACCAGATCGGGGTGATCCAGAATCCAGCGCGCCAGAGCCTGCCCTCCCCCCCAGCAAAATGCCCAGTAGGGAGGCGCCTCCATCAGGCGCTGGTAATCCACCTGCTGCAGACGTTCATCCGGATATTCATCCTGCATCAGGAACAGGGAAATTTCGGGCACCAGAGGCAAGATCCGGGGCTCAATACGAACCCCGTCCAGAATGAACGGAAGCGTATAGGGGTCAGGTTGTTTGGAACGCATAGATCAATTGAAACACTGTTTCTCCATGGCCTTTAGAAAAGCTTCGCCCAGACGTTCAGACTCAGCCACGGTGGTTTGCCAGAACGCCCTGCGCTGCCGGTCGTCCATCTGAAAAAAGTCTTTGCGGTCGGGTATGCGCCCAGCAGGCAGGGCAGCGACAAACTCAGCGGAGGGAGACACCATCACCAGGTTCTCCCAGGGCGGATCCATTTGATGACGACGCTTCAGCATTTTATCAAACCAGCCCGGTATGCAATGGTCGTAGAAATGCGGATAGAACACCAAGCCCTTGGCAGCCCCGATACCTCGGTCGAAGTGATAGTCGGTCACCCCGCCATCACGATACACACCCGTTGGGGCACCGGGAATCTGGGACACCCCGGCGAGCACCAGCGGCACCGCGCCGGATGCCCTCAGCGCCAGTTCGAGATTGTCTTGCTGCAGGGCAATGTGGCGGGTGGGCAGCGAATCCCCAAATTCCAGCATTGCGTCGCGGGGGTCCCCAAAGACAGCACGCTCACAAAACCACCCCAGCCGATTGCGCCCCATCAGATTACCCAGGAACATCGCCGACAGGCCGGCAGCCAATGGCAGCCTGGCATCAGTCCGCAGCAACCGGCCACTGCGTATGGTGACGACGTGATTACGGAACACCGGGTGGGACAGTATCTCTTTGCTGCCAGTGGCGCCGAGCAGATGGGAGAGCACGGAATCCAGCACCCGGGACACCTCATCGATGGTGACCTGCTCCGAGTAGCTTTGCGCCAGGTAGGCTTCCAGGAACCGGTCCAGGGCCGCTTCCGGGTTCTGTTGCGCCAGCACCGCAAAGCGCCAACTCCCGATACTGGAGGACAGTGTGGTCAATGGCCTGTGGCGGGTGCTGAGAAATTCACTGAACAAGGCCCGATCCAGACCGGCCAATACCAGCCATTTTGGGCCTCCGGACGCCCCTACCAGCAGATCGATGTCCTCCACACCCAACCCGTGCCGTTCGATGTGCTGGCGGGCCTTCTCACCGATGGCCCATTTCAGTACTGGAGATTTGATGTGAATTGCTGCGGTCATGCCCAAGTTTGCTGAGATTGGAATCAATGGGCAGGATTATGCCCTCTGCAGGCAGAATTACAAAGTCATCGCCAGGGAATCATTTATCGGTCTTGGCCGCACCCAGTGGCAACGGGGCAACCGCGGCCGGCTTGTCCTGATTGTACAGCGTGACTTTGTTGCGCCCCCGCTCTTTGGACTGATACAGGGCCAGGTCCGCCGATTTGAGCATGTCTTCCACCGAACCCGCCTTGGGCTTGCCCACGCACACGCCGACGCTGATGGTCACACCGAAGGAGGCGCTGTCGGTCTCGATAACATCCCCTTCCACGGCCACCCTGATGCGTTCTGCCACCACCCTGGCGCCCTCTTCTCCCGTTTCCGGCAGAATCAGACAGAACTCTTCACCACCATAACGCGCCAACTGATCTGACGGCCAGCGGATACACTGATTCACCAACTCGGCAACCCGCTTCAGGCAGGCATCCCCGGCCGGATGACCATATTGATCGTTCACTTTTTTGAAAAAGTCCACATCCAGCATCATGATGGCAAAATCACGTTCATAGCGTTTGCAACGTGCCCACTCTTCCTGCATCACATGTTCAAGATAACGACGGTTCTTCAGATTAGTGAGCTGATCGGTGTTGCTCATTTCCTCCAGCCGGGCATTGAGTTTTTCCAATTCCAGCGTGCGCTCTCGCACCCGTTCCTCCAGCTGCTCATTGAGGCGGCGGGTCACTTTCAGGGCCTCATCCTGAGCGGCAAAACGCAGTCGACGCTCCACGTTGATGCGCTCGGCCATGGCAAACGACAACAGCACGGCTTCCAGCACCGAGCCGATCTGCACGGAATATTCGGTGATAAAATTCTGCGGCAGGATGCCCAGCTTGTTCAACGCCAGCAGCACACCACCGCCCAGGAACATCAACCAGGCGATCACATAAAAGCGGGCATTGTTAACCCCTTTATACCAGGACAGTCCACCAACAATCATATCGAATACGCAGGCGAACAATCCCAACGGCACCAGCACATGGATGCTGAAGCGATAGGGCATCACGAAGGACAACAACATCGTGCCGAACGCCACTGTGGCCACCATGGTCAAGCCGACATTCAGCACCCTGGACCACTCTTTTACCTGCAGGAAACGCCGGGTGAACATGGCAGACGAGCCGAACGCCATCGCCAGAAAGAACGGTATACTGTGATCATTCCACAACACCGCATCCGGCCACAGATAGTGATAGGCCTGCCCGCTCATGGATGCAATAAACAGCGGCAGGGACATGACGAAGGCGACGTAGTACAGATAACTGCGATCCCGCACCACAATAAAAATCAGGAAGTTGTAGATGGCAATCACCACCATCGCGCCGTAATACAGACCCTGGGCAATATTGGCTTGATTCTCACGGCGCTCAAAAGCGTCCCGATCCCAAAGTGTCAGCGGTGCCTGTACCGCCGTACTGGTTTTAACGCGCAGATAAATATCCAGGGTCTGGTCCGCTTCCCAGGTTACAGGCAGGACAAAAAAACGGTGCTCCAATGGGCGCGAATTGAAGGGTAACTTGTCCCCCATTTCGTAAAATTCCAGCAACCGGTCGGACGAGTAGATCCAGACATCCACATAATCCAACACCGCGTAGCTGAGCTCCAGATAACGCATCACCTCAGTGGCATTTCCATTGTGCAGTTGCAGTCGCAACCACCAGGCGGAATCACTGTAGCCCTGATTAAATGCCTTGCTATCCTGCTGTTTGGTCCAGTTAGCCGTGTCCTGGCGTACCGCATCAATGGTGAGCCGGTCCGCGGCATCTTCGAGAAAATAAACCTGCTCATTCACAGATTCAGAAGGCTGATCAACAGCAATAGCCGCCTGCACCAGCATTGGTTGCAGGAGGAAGCAAAATAAAAGCAGATTGCGAACAAGCCTCACGGCTACGTACCTCTTTTCAAGGAGATGGAACAGCCTCTCTACTTCCATGTTTAGCGGATTATCAAATAAAGGGTAGGATGGCTGCAGCGAAACGCAAACCGAAGAACAAAAATTAACCTATATTGCTTAGCAGAATGCCTTGGGAATGCTGACGCAGCCCCAGGCTGCGCCGAACCGGGTTCAGATAGCGGTTTTCTTGTCAGTGAGGTGATGGCAGCGAACGCTGGCATCATAGAGCGCCTGAAGCACGTCTGACCGGCTGATGATGCCTACCAACTTGCCCGCTTCCACCACAGGATAGACTTTGGGTTTGTTGGTGGAAAGCATATCCGCCAGTTCGGAAATACCCATATCAGGGTCTACGGTGAGCACTTCCGTTTTCATCACATCCCCCGCGTTGGCAGTAAGATCACAGTAAAACGCAGTGTTGAGCATTTCCTTGATGCAGTCCTGCTCGGAAATAAAACCGATGACATTCTTGTTCTCATCCAGTACCGGAGCCCCTGTAATTTTGTTCTCCAGCAGGACGGCAACCACATCCCCTACATCATCCTTAATATCAAAACTCACTACTTTGCGGCTCATACAATCCCGAACCACTGCAGACTTATCAACCATAAGACCTCCTCACCCGCAGGTGGACCCTGTCATGATCACTTATCGTTATGGGGGAACCGCCCTCTGTGCCGGGCGTTACCCGTGACATCAACAATGTCACAGCTTTTGTTTAAGCTCAACTAATTATCGCCCTGCGCCAAGCTGGCAGTCCGGGCTTGCATTGATCTGCGGCCGCCCCCATCTACACTAAAAATGTCACTTCAGGTGCTTGAAACCGATAATTCAATCAGCTTACTCTAGGCACCGCTTTTCATTGGATTTTTGACTACTTACAGGGGATGAGCATGTCCACTCAGACCACAGCCGCAAGTGCTTCGCGACCCTATGACATTGTGGTGTACGGAGCCACCGGCTTCACTGGAAAACTCACCGCGGAATATCTGGTTACAATTGACGGAGCCGAACAGCTCAAGCTGGCCATTGCGGGGCGCAACGCGCACAAACTGCAAGCCTGCAAGCAGGACCTGCTGGCGAAAAACAGCAATGCCAAGGTGGAAACACTGCAGGCAGACTCCGACGATTACACCAGCCTGGTCAACATGGCCGCGCAGGCGAAGGTCGTCATCACCACGGTTGGCCCCTACCTGAAATACGGCGAGCCGCTGGTTCGCGCCTGTGTGGAGGCCGGCACCCATTACGTGGACCTCACCGGCGAACCGGAATTTGTCGAGGGCCTGGAGCACGAGTTTCACGATCAGGCGGCAGAAAAGAAAATCAAGATCATCAACTGCTGCGGCTTTGACAGCATTCCCCATGACCTGGGAGCCCTCTACACGGTACAACAGCTCAACGAGCTGGTAGGCCCGGAGCGCGCCGGCAAAGTGCCAATGAAGGTGGAAGGTTTCATCGAAGCTCAGGGTTCTTTTTCCGGCGGCACCTGGCATTCCGCGATCACCCAGTTCTCGCGCCTGAAAGAGTATCGCAACAAGCGCAAAGAGTGGCACAAAAGCAAAACCACCAAACCCACTGATCGCCGCCGCAGCCGAGTGATGAGCCCCAAGGTGTTTTGGGTCAATGCCTATTCCGCATGGGCCTGCCCCTTCCCCAGTATTGATCCGCAAGTGGTCAAGCGTACCGCAGCCACCTGCAGGGAATTTGGTCCGGATTTTATTTACGGTCACTATGTTCTGGTGAAAAAACTGCCCAACCTGATTGGCGGGGTGGCGGGTGCAGGTGGCGTGGTTTTGTTGTCCCAGTTCAAATACAGCCGCAACAAGTTACTCGCCATCAAAGACCCCGGCCAGGGGCCCAGTGAAAGCCAGCGGGCAAAATCCTGGTTCAAGGTGCATTTCGTGGGCGAAGCAGACGGTCTCCACGTCTGGACAGAAGTAGCCGGTGGCGATCCCGGCTATGGCGAAACCGCAAAAATGCTGGCGGAATCTGCGCTGTGCCTGGCCCAGGACAGCAACCTGCCGGAAGTCTATGGCGTTACCACGCCAGGGGCAGGTATGGGCACCGCACTGATTGAGCGACTCAATCACGCCGGCATCACATTCAGAACACTTTAAACGGAACCAGTCATTATGAGCAGTCAATTCATTCAGATGAATGTGGAGTTCAACACCTCGGTGGAAACCGTGTTCGCCATCCTCTCGGACCACGAAGCCATGGGCCAAGTCCTCGGTGCCAAGGTAAAGCGGATCCAGGATGGCAAGGACTCGGTCAACGGGGTTGGCTCAGTACGCCGCCTGACTCCCGTGCCCTTTGCCGACTTTGAGGAAACCGTCACTGCCTTTGAACCGAACCGCCTGGTGGAATACACCATCACCAAGGGCAGCCCCCTCAAGAATCACCTGGGCCGAATGGTGTTCAGTGAACGCGACGGCAAAGCTCATTTGCACTACACCATCCAGTTCGAGCCAAAGCTGCCGATTCCCCTCAGCGGATTGCTGGTGAAAACCATTCTGGAGAAAGCCATTCTTGCCGGCCTCCACAAACTGGCCAAGCGCTACCAGTAAGCCGTACGCGGCCAATCTCGACCTTTTCCTTGAAAGTGTTCGCAAACCCATGAATAAAAAGGCCAATTTCGGTTGGCCTTTGCTTCCGATATGCTTTAATTAAGGCAGTGAAACAAAGGGAGCACATCATGAAAGCACTTGCCTCTGCCACCCTGGTGGGACTGGGACTCTGTTTAACCCCCGTAACCTATGGCGACACCCTGTTCGGATTGTATATCGGTGGCGGCTCCATCGATTATGACATGTCTGGGGAAATCAAAGACCTGGAGCAGGAGGACGCCAACTCCCTGGACCTGGAGGATGACCTGGGCCTGGAGGGTGAAGCGGGTAGCTACCTGTACATCGCCCTGGAGCACGGTATTCCCATTGTCCCGAATGTGAAAGTCGCTTTTTCTGACATCACGGAAACGGCCACCAACCTGACCGACAATGAAATCGATTTCGGTGGTGAGACTTTCCCGGCGGACTCACGCATCCGCACCGACCTGGACTTCAGTCACTATGACTTCACCTTTTACTACGAGCTTCTGGACAACTGGGTCAATCTGGATTTGGGCCTGACGGTCCGCCAGCTGGATGGCGAGATGGAAATACAAGGTTACCAGATCAGCAGCCCCAGCTTCGTCATCAGCGCCAAGGAAGACCTGGATTTTGCGGTGCCCCTGCTCTACGGCAAAGCCCAGTTCGACCTGCCTCTGACCGGCTTGTATGCCGGGGTGGAAGGCAACTGGATCGGTGCCGGTGGCACCCAACTGTATGATCTGTGGGGTAAAGTTGGTTATACCTTTGCGTTTGGCCTGGGGCTGGAAGCCGGTATGCGCAAAATGGCCATCGAGCTGGATGATGTGGAAGATCTGGATGCGGATGTGACCCTGGAAGGCACCTATCTGGCGGCCACTTTCCATTTCTAGGTTCTGAAGCCAGCCGAACGCCCATAAAAAACCGCAGACCTGAATCTGCGGTTTTTTTTATGGGTTGATCGCAGAGGCCATCAATCGAATTTGATGCCCAGGCGCAGCCCCACTTCCTCATAAGACTCCACCACGTCACCCAGCCCCTGTCGAAAGCGGTCTTTATCCAGCTTTTTACGGGTTTCCTTATCCCACAGGCGACAGCCATCGGGAGAAAACTCATCACCCAGCACCACGCGCCCCTCAAACAGGCCGAACTCCAGCTTGTAATCCACCAGCAGCATGCCGCCATCCAGAAACAGCTGTTTCAACACCGTATTCACCTGGAACGTCAGCTCTTTCATCTTTTCCACGTGTTCTTTTTCTGCCCAACCGAAGCTTTGGATGTGGTACTCGTTCACCATGGGGTCGCCCAGGGCGTCGTTCTTGAGGAAGAACTCGAACGTGGGGGGATTCAGGTCCAACCCCTCTTCCACACCATATCGACGGCAGATACTGCCTGCGGCGATGTTACGCACCACACACTCCAGTGGAATCATCTTCAGATTCTTGACCAGCGCTTCCTGGTCGCTGAGCAGTTTGTTGAAGTGGGTTTCTACGCCCGCAGCCGCCAGCTTTTCCATAATGAACGCGTTGAACTTGTTGTTGACCATGCCTTTGCGGTCCAGTTGTTCCACTTTCTTGCCGTCAAAAGCCGATGTGTCATTACGAAACAGCAAGATCAACGATTTCGGGTCATCGGTGGAAAAAACCGACTTTGCCTTGCCTTTATACAACTCTTCACGCTTTTCCATTTTGAAATCACCTGCTTCGATAAGAAGTTCAGTTAAACAGTTTCGGTTTCGGGCTCAATCGTCAGCCAATCGAAGCCTGAATTCTGGGTAGCCAGCCGGATAATGTGTTCGGGGCAGAGCGCATCGCCCAACAACGCCTCCAACGCCAGATCCGGGTGGTTATTTTTCTGGCTGATGTGAGCCACCACCAGATGCTGCAGACCGGATCGTTCCAATTGGGATAGCATGTCTGCAGACTGTCGGTTATTCAAGTGCCCCAGAGGCCCGGAGACGCGCCGTTTCAGCGAGGGTGGATACGGGCCTTCCGCCAGCATGGCCAGGTCGTGATTGCATTCCAGCATCAGGGCATCGCAGCCTTGGTAACTCTCGACCATATGAGGGGTTACGCTGCCCACATCACTGAGCAAGCCCAAACGCCGGCCCCCTTGTTCCAGCACGAACTGGCAGGGTTCACGGGCATCATGGGGCACAGGTACCGGTTGTACCATCAACCCCGCCACGGAAAATCCTTCATGGGGTGTGATCAACCTGAACAGTGCGTCATCCAGCACACCGTTCAACTTGCTGGCCCAGGTGCCCCAGGTACAGTACACCGGAATCCGGCACAGGTTGGCCAATCGCGCCACCCCTTTGATGTGATCACCGTGCTCATGGGTAACCAGAATGGCGGCGAGATCCTCTGCCACCACACCTTGCTCCCCCATCCTGGCCAGTGCTTCCCGGGCCGAAAATCCACAATCCACCAGCACCGTGGCCTGATCCTGACCCTGTATCAGGGTACCGTTGCCATCACTGCCACTGCCGATGGACGCAAATCTCACTACTGCAGATTCTCCCGCACCCGGTTAAGGATTCTGGTGGACTGCTGTTCCGGGGCCAGGGTGTCATCATCCACCTGCACCGACACCTGGATGCCACTTTCGGAACTGATCAGGCGCAATTGGAGCTCCTTTTCCTCTTCCTCATCGTCCACTTCCACCACCGCTGTTTCCGCCAGATAGTAAATGCCCAGGGTGCGATCCAGGTCGGAGATGCCGATTCGGCTGCGCTCGAGGGCTTGGCCAACAGAAAGCCAGGCCCGGTTAAAGTCCAGATTGATCACCAGAATGGGGTAGCCATTACCATCGCGGGTCATAGTGTATTTGGGGAGGGCCCGCAGATCCTGGGACAGCACCGACGCACCCACTTTACGACCGCCCTGTTCCAGATACAGCATCAGCTCATCGTAGACCACTGTCACCAGCGGGTCATTCTCCGGCTCCTCTGGCCAGGCAATGGTGTCCGGCAGCGGGGTGCTGTGGCGCACGTGATTGATGTGGACCACGCTGGTTTCAAGCCCGTTCTGGTCCACTGCCTGCATCGTGATGCGGAAGCGATCGCGGTGTTCGCCCCCGCTGAACGTAATAAATCGCCACAGGGACTTCCAGAAACCATCGTCGCCGGGCAACTTGCGCGGCGCGAGCCAGCCGGTTTCGATGACACCCTGGCTGCGATCTGCCACATCGATAGACACATTGCTGGCGGCAAATTCATTCAGCTGGTGCCAAAGCTCGTCGGTCGGCCGCTCCACCACCAGCCACATTCGGCCGGAATCCTGCCGCAGTTCCAGGCCAGCGGCCTCATTCACATTGAGCAGGGACTGAGGTCGGGGGATCGATTCGCTGTCTTCGGGCTGGTAGAAGGGGCCTGCCCCCACTTCCGGTATCGGGTAACGCTGCGGTCTGGGCCGGCTTTCCATGCCCTCAGGGATGCTCAATGGCGGCAAACTTTCCGCCTGTTGATAGTCCATCGTGCGCTCACGAAACTGACCTTCTTCACCAAACAGATAGGAACAACCTGACAGCGCAATCAGCACAGTAAAGAGCAGCGCAGCTCGTACAATGTGCATTCAAATCTCCGGGAACATGTAATGATTGATTTTCGCGTATTATGCAGACCAAGCCCGTTCAGAGAATGCCGGCTTGTTCAAGAGCGTCCTTCAGAGGCGGGTGGTATTGCTCCGAAAAGGGCGTCAGCGGCAGGCGAATGCCTTCTTCGATCAGGCCCATCTGCTGTAATGCCCACTTGACGGGAATCGGATTCGCTTCCAGAAACAGGTTCTTATGCAAGCCGATCAACGGCTCATTGATGGCTTCTGCCCGTTCACGGTCACCCGCCATGGCGGCCGCACACAAATCAGACATCGCTTTGGGGGCAACGTTCGCCGTAACGGAAATATTTCCCTTTGCCCCCAACAGCATCAGCTCCATGGCCGTGGCATCATCCCCTGAATAGAGAAGAAACCCCGGATCGCACAGCTCCAGAATCTCCCGGCCCCGGTCCAGGTCGCCGGTGGCTTCCTTGATGGCAACCACATTGGGATGGGAGCTGATTCGCTTCACTGTGGCGGGCAGCATGTCGCATACGGTTCGACCCGGCACATTGTAAAGGATCTGTGGCATTTCCACCGCGTCGGCGATGGCCATATGATGCCGGTACAAGCCTTCCTGGGTGGGTTTGTTGTAATAGGGTGCCACCAACAAGCAGGCATCAGCCCCTGCTGACTTGGCAGCCCGTGTGAGGTCGATCGCTTCCCGGGTGCAGTTGGCCCCGGTTCCAGCCACAATAGGAATGCGTCCGGCCGCACGCTCAACTGTGAATTTGATTACCGCGCAATGCTCATCCACATCCAGAGTGGCGGACTCGCCAGTGGTCCCCACCGCCACGATGGCGTTGGTTCCCTGCTCAATGTGCATATCGATCAATTTGGCCAAAGCCTCCCAATGAATGCTGCCATCAGCATGCATCGGGGTGACGAGCGCGACCAGGCTACCGGTAATCATCTGCGAACGTATCTCCACCTAATTTGGGCAAACCGGTATGGTACTGACGCGTGTTAACAATAACAAGCAGATACCACCTGCAGGACCCAAAATAGGGGGGCATTCCAGCCGTTTTCTGTCACCGGCCATTATTTGTAGCATTTTCAGCTAGTTGTTCCTAAATACCGATGCTAAACTCAAATTCAGTTTTTAACCGGTTAAGAAGCCTGAACTTTTTGGCACAGGCCAACCTGTTCAACTTCCAGCCAATCAGGACTGAGCAATGCAAGAATACCTGGTTATTTCTGCCATTGGAGAAGACAAACCCGGGATCATCAACGGCCTCTCGAAGGCGGCTGGGGAGTCCGGCTGCAACATTCTGGACACCCGAATGACGGTGCTGGGCGGTGAGTTCGCGCTGATGATGATGATCAGCGGCCAAACTGAACAGATTTCCAGCGCAGAGACCGCCATTCCCCAGGTGGCTGACCGGTTCGGCCTGACCACCATCCTAAAGCGCACACACCCCCGATCGAGCAAAGACGCTTCCAGCCCCTATTTCATTTCGGTGGTCTCTCTGGATCACCCCGGGATCGTGCGGGAAATCGCCGGCTTTTTCAGTGAGCGCGATATAAACATTGAAGAAATGGAAACCGGGACCTATGCCGCCGCCCATACCGGCAGCCCCATGTTTTCCCTGGAGCTGGCTGTGAACGTACCAGCCAACCTGGCCATTGCGCCCCTGAAAGAGGCTTTCATCGCCTTTTGTGACGAACGTAACCTGGATGCCACCATTGAGCCGCGCCGTTAAGCCAGCGCAGACTGGCATTCAGTTTAAAAACAAAAACCACTGTAAGGCTTAGGAGGAGTCAATGGCAATCGTCGAAATCGACAAACCGGTTCCGGATTTTGCAGCACAGGCTACCAGCCAGAAAGATGTTGTGCTGTCCAAACTCAAGGGCTGGAAAGTCGTTCTGTACTTCTACCCGAAAGACAACACCCCCGGCTGTACCACCGAGGGCCTGGATTTTCGGGACTACTATGATGACTTTGTGAAGGCGAAAACCCTGATTTTCGGGGTTTCAAAAGACATTCTGAAGTCCCATGAACAGTTCAAGGCCCAGTATCAGTTTCCGTTTGAGCTGATTTCCGATACCGATGCCTATCTGTGCCAGATGTTCGATGTGATCCAACCCCTGAACATGTATGGCAAACAGATCCAGGGCGTCGAGCGCAGCACCTTCCTGATCGATTCAAACGGTATTCTGCGCCGGGAATGGCGTAAGGTGCGGGTGAACGGTCACGTAGAGGAAGTACTGGAAGCAGCGGAAGCAGTGGACTGATTACTGGCCCGGTTCCAGCGGTTCCTTGTCCGTGAGCAGTTCCGGCAAAGGTTCCCTGGGCCAGGACGTAAACACGGCCTTCACCAGCGTTGCCAATGGAATGGCAAAAAACACCCCCCACAGCCCCCAGAACCCACCGAAGACCAACACCGCGGTGATGATGGACACCGGGTGCAGGTTAACCGCCTCGGAGAACAGAACCGGCACCAGCACGTTACCGTCCAGGGCCTGGATGATGCCGTAGGCCACCATCACCCACATGAACTCCGACCCCCAACCGAACTGGAAATAGGCCGCCACAGCCACCGGAATGGTCACCACCGTCGCGCCGATATAGGGCACCACCACACTCAACCCCACCAACAACCCCAGCAGGGCTGCGTAGTTTACCCCCAGTATGACAAAAGTAATGTAGGTCACGCCGCCGGTAATGATGATTTCCATCGCCTTACCCCGCACGTAATTGGAGATCTGCACGTCCATCTCACTCATCACCCGGGTAATGAACGGGCGGTCAGCGGGCAGCAGCTCCACCACCGAGGAAATCAGTCGATCCTTGTCTTTCAGAAAGAAAAACACCAACAGCGGCACCAACACCAGGAAGATGAGGATGCCCATAAGGTTGGGGATATTGGCCAGTGAAAACGTCACCACCGACTCCCCCACACTCTTCAGGGTAGTGGTGGTCATGGCGCTGATCTCATTCACCCACTGTTCTGACACCAGGTCGGGATAGCGCTCCGGCAACACCGTCAAAAACGCATTGGCCTCCGACAGGATCCGCGGCACCTGTTCATTGAGAAAGCGCACCAGCTGCCCCCAGGTCAACGGCACCAACACAAACAGGAACGCCATCTGGGCAGTAAAAAACAGCACATAGGTGAAGATGAAGGCGGCCAGCGGAGGAATCTTGTGGCCCACCATATAATTGATCAGCCCCTGCAGCAAATAGGCCAGCACAATGGCGGTGAGCACCGGAGCCAATACCTGACCCATGGTCACCACGACCGTCAACCCGGCTGTTAACAGCAGGATCAGGACCACCGCTTCCTTATTGGAGAAGTACTCTTTGTACCAATCAGTGAATATCTGAAACATAAGGCTGTGTGCTACTTCCGTTCCGAACTACGAATCTGCCCGTTTTTCAATTATGAACAGATACTCGCCGTTTTGCTCTGATTGCTCATGAATTTTGTGACCTGCCAACCCGACAAATGCGATGAAATCGCCCACTGACCCCGGATCTGTGGTCAGGACACGGATCGCCTGCCCCGCCGACATACGGTTCAGTTGTTGCTTCAGCTTCAGCAAGGGCATCGGACAATTCAATCCGCGGGCGTCCAGTTCCACCCGGGGCGTTTGTTCACTCATTCAGCGGGTCACCCACTCTAAAATGGAAGCCCACTATATACAACGATTGATGGAATTGACACCACATCCAACCCTAAGCGGATGATAAATTTGACTTTGTGAGGACAATCCCCTTCTGCTAACCTGCTGATAAACTTTTGTTCTTTTTACCGGTCAAACCACAAGACTCTCTGGAAACCAGCATCTACTTGAATATGACCCCGCAGTTCAGACACAGACTCACGGCCCGACTCCTGATTGCGTTGTGGCTGGTGTGCTCGCCGCTGCCCACCGTCGCCTCTACCCTGCCCTCCCTTGGCGACGCGAGCTCCTCCATTGTCAGCCCGGAGCAGGAATACCGCCTGGGGCGCGCCTGGTTGCGACAACTGAGGGCGCAGGCGCCCCTGATTCACGACCCGCTGATTTTCGATTACCTGTACAACCTGGTTTACCGCCTGGCATCCGCCAGTGATATTGCGGAGCCCGATATCGAGATGGTGGTGATCAACAGCCCGGCCATCAACGCATTCGCCGTGCCCGGAGGCGTTATGGGCCTGAATGGCGGCCTGCTGTTGAATGCCCGCACCGAAGACGAAGTGGGGGGTGTCATCGCCCACGAATTGGCGCACCTTAGCCAACGCCATTTCGCCCGCGGTGTGGAGCGCTCGCAACAGAACTCCTGGGCGGGGCTGGCTGCACTGCTGGCCAGTATCGCCATCGCGGCCACCGCCGGCGGCGAAGCCGGGATGGCGGCCCTGGCCACCACCCAGGCCGCGAGCATTGATTCACAGTTGAGGTTCAGTCGCGCCAACGAACAGGAGGCAGACCGCGTGGGCATGCAGACGCTGGCGCGAGCCGGCATGAACCCCGGAGCCATGGCGGACTTCTTCGAAGCGCTGCAAAGAAGCATGCGCTATTACGGCGAGTTGCCCCCGGAGTTTCTGCTCACGCACCCGGTGACCGAATCCCGTATCACCGATGCCCGGGCCCGGGCAGCCCAGCTGCCCGCAGTACCCAACAGTGACTCACTGGAATTTCATCTGATGAAAATGCGGATGGAAGTGGAGTTTGCACGGGATGCCAGCGCCAAAATCAATGACCTCGAGCGCCAGATCCAAAACTCCAATGGGTTTCTTGAAGTCACAGAATACGGGTTGAGCTGCGCCTACCTCAAAAGCAACCAGCTGGACAAAGCCCTCTCCTCCATTGATCGCTTACTGGAGAAACGGCGCAACCGCATCACCTACATCGCCTCCAAGGCAGAGATACTGAACAAGGCAGGGCGCTATGCAGAATCCATTGCCCTGCTTGAGAAGGGCCTGGACTTCTCGCCTGGCAACTATCCGCTGAGCATACACTATGCGGATGCCCTGACACTGGACAAGCAAACCGCAAAAGCGGTCAGTGTGCTCCGAGAACAGCTCACCCAACGGGAAAACCAGCCCCTGCTGTGGTTTCTGATGGCAGAAGCCTACGGTAAAGCAGGTAATCGACTCGGGGTCTATCAATCGAAGGCAGAATACTTTTTCTTATATGGCCACACACAAAAAGCCATCGAACAACTCCAGTATGCCCTGCCCTTGGCGCGGGATGATTTTCACGTGACCGCCCGCATCAGCGAGCGCATCAGTGAAATGCAGCAGTCCATGCGCGATATGGAGATTTAGGCAGGGGCAGCCTGCGCCCGCTTCAGCTGCTCGGCGAACGCCAGCATGCGGTTAAGGGGGATCATCGCCTGCTCGATCAGCGCCTCATCCACGTGAATCTCATTACGATGCTGTTTGAGCTCCTGAGCCAGGCTGTCCAGGGCGTTCATGGCCATCCACGGGCAATGGGCACAGGAACGGCAAGTGGCTCCATTGCCGCCCGTGGGCGCCTCCAGGAAGCGCTTCTCCGGCGCCATTTGCTTCATCTTGTAGAAAATACCCCGATCCGTGGCCACGATAAACGTGTCATTGGGCAGGGTGTTGGCCGCCTTGATCAATTGTGAGGTGGAACCGACGGCATCCGCGATCTGCACCACCGAGTCGGGCGACTCTGGATGCACCAGAACGGCAGCACCCGGGTACGCTTTCTTGAGGTCTTCAATGCCCTTGGCTTTGAACTCCTCATGCACAATGCAGGAGCTGTCCCACAGCAGTACGTCCGCCCCGGTCTGGCGCTGCACATAGGAACCCAGGTACTTGTCAGGCGCCCAGATAATCTTCTTGCCCTGGTTGTGCAGGTGTTCAATCAACTCCACGGCGATACTGGACGTCACCACCCAGTCTGCCCGAGCCTTCACCGCTGCCGACGTGTTGGCGTACACCACCACTTCGCGCTCGGGATGCTGATCACAAAAAGCCGAAAACTCATCCACCGGGCAACCGAGGTCCAGGGAGCAGGTGGCTTCCAGGGTGGGCATCAGCACGGTTTTTTCGGGGCTCAGAATTTTGGCGGTCTCCCCCATAAACTTGACGCCGGCGACGATCAGGGTCTGCGCCGGATGAGCTTTGCCAAAACGCGCCATTTCCAGCGAATCCGATACGCAGCCACCGGTTTCTTCCGCCAGGGACTGGATCTCCGGGTCGGTATAGTAGTGCGCCACCAGAACCGCATTTTGCTCCTTTAACAAAGCTTTAATCTGTTCGCGGTATTCTGACTTCTCAGCATCGGTAAGGTGCGACTGCAGGTGGCTGCCGTCCAGATGATCTCTGACAAAGTCCGCTACGGATGTGTTCATGCTACTGATACCTCCAGGGCTGCCCTGGCAACAACGGGTGACACAGAGTAAAAATGGGGTCCAATCATACCATAAGTACTTTACGTCTATATGGGGGATCTATCCGGGCAATCAAGCTCCGGCCAATCCAGCGCGCCATGCCCCAAATGAAAAAGGCCGCTTTGATGATCAAAGCGGCCTTTCCGAATAGTGGTGGGTCGTGATGGATTCGAACCATCGACCAATTGGTTAAAAGCCAACTGCTCTACCGACTGAGCTAACGACCCGTCAACGGATGCGTATAATACTGATTAAAAATTAAATCACAAGGCTTTTTTTCAATTTTATGGCCTTGATTTTCATACGCTTTTTTGCGTTCACCCTACTCCGTTCACAAAACTGACCAAAGCACCTGAAAAAACAGGGTTTTAACGATAGGGTGTTGGATCCGCCACGCCAGCCTGGGCAAAACCCTCTTTTCGGAGCCGACAACTGTCACACACACCGCAGGCCCTGCCCTGATGGTCTGCCTGATAGCAGGACACCGTGAGCCCGTAGTCCAGCCCCAACGCCACCCCCTGCTGAATTATCTCAGCCTTGGACAGCTTCAGAAGAGGCGCCTGAATGGAGATGGGGTGGCCTTCCACACCACGCTTGGTGGCCAGTGTGGCAAGGCGTTCAAATGCAGAAATGAACTCTGGTCGGCAGTCCGGATAACCGGAATAGTCCACCGCATTGACGCCGATGAATATCGCGTCAGCATCGAGCACCTCAGCCCATCCTAGCGCCAACGACAGGAAAACCGTATTTCGCGCCGGTACATAGGTTACCGGTATGCCCTCAGTGGGCGCCTCCGGGACGTCAATGGCCGGGTCCGTCAGGGCTGAGCCGCCGATGTCCCCCATATTGATGTGAATGGTCTTGAGCTCCTCAGCCCCCAGAGCTGCCACCACCCGCTGGGCCGCTGCCAATTCAGAATCGTGGCGCTGACCGTAGTGAAAACTGAGGGCATAACAGGCATAGCCCTGGCTGCGGGCGATTGCCAGACAGGTGGCGGAGTCCAAACCTCCGGATAACAACACGACTGCTCGCTTGGAATCAGACATCATCAACGCCCCGGCTCGTCGGCCCACAACACTTTGTGCAACTGCAATTGGAAACGGACCGGCAGGCGATCCTCGACGATCCAGTCTGCCAACTCCACCACGCTGATCTGCCCGTGACTGGGGGAGAACAACACGTCGTCAACCCGTTGCGCCAAGCCCAACTCGTCCACCTTCATCCGCGCCCACTGGTAGTCCTGGCGACTGCAGATCACAAACTTCACCTGATCCAGGGGCTTGAGATGGGGAATGTTTTCCATCAGGTTGCGATGGCTCTCTCCGGAGTCGGGTGTTTTCAGGTCCAGCACCACACTCACCCTGGAGTCAAGACCGGCAATATCCAGCGCACCACTGGTTTCCAGGGACACCTGGTAGCCAGCATCGCACAACGCTGTCAGCAAGGTTCGGCAGCCCGGCTGGGCCAGAGGCTCGCCGCCGGTGACCGTCACATAGCGGGGGGAATAGGATGCCACTTCCTGCAGGATATCCTCCAGGGCCCACATGTCGCCACCGGAAAACGCATAAGTAGTATCACAGTACTGGCAGCGCAACGGGCAGCCGGTCAGGCGCACGAATACCGTGGGGCGCCCGATGGTTCTGGCCTCACCCTGTAAAGAATTGAAAATTTCGGTAATTCGTAGCTGAGTCACACTGCACTCCGTGGCTGGAAAGCGCGCAATCTTAACTCAAGGCCGGGGCCGATGACAGTCTCTAGAGTGTTTTTAACAAGTCACTTGCCAATTTGGCGGCGGATTTGTCTGGGTATCTTTTGACCAGCTCGTTCAATGTGCTTTTCGCCTTACTGGTTTCGCCTTTGGATGCATACAGCTTACCTAGCTTATACATCGCATCGGGTACTTTCACGTGGTCCGGATGGTTGGCCAGCAAGTTGATAAAATGGCGCTTGGCTTCATCCAGGTCAACCGGATCTGCCACCATATAGAGTTCGCCCAACCAATACTCGCAGTAAGGCGCATAAAGCCCTTCCGGAGACTGCTGCAATAACTGATTAAGCACAGCGATGGCCTCTTCGTACTTGCCTTCTTTACGCAGTTGGCTGGCTTTGTCATAGAGGACTTTGTCGTCTTCTTTGGCTCGCGGCGCCTTGGTGGCTTTGCTGCTGCCAGTGGCAGAACCGCCAGACTGCAGCTGATTGATTCTCAGGTCCAGATCCAGGTAGCGCTCGCGCTCCTGCTTTTGCATGATATCGATCTGGTGCTTGAGCTCCTCCACCATGCCTCGTAATTGCAGGATTTCCTGCTGCATTTGCTGTACTTGAGACATGACATCCCAGGACACTCCTCCGGCGACACCGGCGCTTGCGTTGCTATCCACCGCCGCGCTGTAGGAAAATCCGGGGTCAGTGTCCGCAGCGACCGGACCAGATTGAACGGGGGTCGATGCTGAATAGCTGGGTGTGGTGGTTTGGGTGGTCTTAGGCTTGCTGGTGGGGAGTGGTTCGTAGGGAGGAACGGCCACTGCGGATGCAGTGGCCGTGGATACCGCTAGAACTATTAACGTTCGAAGCATCTATATTAGGGCGCTTCGGAGGTGTAGTTCAATTCAGAGCGACGGTTCTGGGACCAGGAGCTTTCTTCGTGACCCAGAGCCACCGGGCGTTCTTCACCGTAGCTGATGATTTCCAGCTGGGAAGCAGAGGCTCCGTTAGCAGCCAGGAAGCTGGCAGCAGCCTTGGCACGACGCTCACCCAGAGCCATGTTGTACTCGCGGGTTCCACGCTCATCAGCATGGCCCTCGATACGTACACGAGCTGCAGGGTTCTGAGACAGGTACAGGGCGTGAGCCTTCAGAATCGCAATAGCGTCTGAACGGATGTTGGCTTTGTCAAAGTCGAAGTACACCACTCGGTATTGCAGAGTAGGATCGCTTTGCTCAGCAGGAGCGTAGCTCTCTTGCACACCACCGCCCACTTCAGTCTCGGGAGCAGTGTATACAGGAGCTTCTGTTGTAGTTGTGTCCTCAGGGGTGGAACTACAAGCAGAAATGGCAACAGCAGCAATCAGAGCGAAAACAACGTTACGGGTATTCATGGACATTTTCATTTAACTCCTAAGAGTGGTAACTCCTGGCAGATATTAGTGGTTCGTTTAAAGTTTTTAAACAGGCTTACAACATTTTTTTTACAAAAACGGCGACCAGGCGGGCTCACGCACATCCCCAATCCGCGATGGCAGCTTCACTTTGACTCTGCCATCCAAAGACACCGCCGCGAGCACACCGCGGTTGTTATCCATGGTGGCGTAAATGATCATGCTCGCATTAGGTGCAATGCTGGGCGATTCGTCCAGGTTCGTTTCCGTCAAAATGTTGAATGTTCCCCGATACAGGTCCTTCACAGCGATGTGAAAGATGCCGTTGGATCGATGCACCATTGCCAGGAATCTACCGTCTGGAGTCAATGCCGGACGCGCATTGTAGTTGCCATCGAATGTTAAGCGTTCAACCTTTCCAGAATCAAGATGCTGGCGATAAATTTGTGGTGAACCGCCTCTTTCAGAGGTAAAAATGAGACTTTGCCCGTCCGGCGACCAGGTGGGTTCGGTATCAATGGCGTAATGATTGGTAATCCGCTTCAGTTTTCCGGTGCTCAGATCCATGGTGTAGATCTCCGGGTTGCCATCCTTGGACAACACCATCGCCATGCTACGACCATCCGGGGAGAATCGCGGTGCACCGTTCAAACCGGCAAAACCGGTGATTTTCTTCTCCTGCAGGGTTTTGGTATCCATGATGTAAATGGCTGGCCGGGTGCTTTTGAACGAAACAAAGGCAATATGGCGGCCGTTGGGCGCCCAGCTGGGGGACAGAATGGGCTCGCTGGACTCCATCAGAATCCGCTCGTTATGCCCATCCACATCCGCCACGTACAGACGATAGCGCTGCACCCTGACCCCCAGTTTCTGCAGATACTCCATGGTGACGTAGACCATCTTGGTGGAGAACGCCCCCCGAATGCCGGTCAGTTCCTTGTAGAGCACATCACTGATATGGTGCGCCAGCGCCCGCAGGTCATTGCCGGTAGCGAACCATTTGTTCATGGAACGTTGCTGGTAGACGTCAAAAAGCTGGTAGTCCACCCGATATTTTCCGTCGCCGGTTCCACTCATGCGCCCGATCACCAGGTATTGGGCGCCGTTGGTTTTGGACTGCCAGTCCCGGAAAAACACCTGGCTCTGCTGCGTCGGCAGACTCAGCATCTTGGAACGGTCCAGGGGTGCGAATTGGCCGGACCGGTGCAGATCCGCCGCCACTATGCCCGCCACATCCTCTGGCAGCCGTGGTCCAGCCCAGGCGAAGGGCACGATGGCAATGGAGGTTGCATCGGTTATCCCTTCGGTAATTTCTATGATCAATTCAGCTCGCGCTGGCACTGCGAATAAGGCCAGCCAACACAACATCGTAACCAGTTGTTTCATAATCGGTCTCTTGCTCACCTCGTGTTCGGGTTAATAGCGTAAATCGTCCGGTTTGAACCGCATTTTAAAGTGCCGGAAATGCCGGTCAAACAAAACCGGGTCGGAAGGAACGGAGAAGCGCCCCGCGCGCTGTACCGCCTGCACCGCGGAGCTATCGAACGCGCCGTTGCCGCTGGACCGGTCAATGGTGACGGTCTTCACCTCACCTCCGGGTAGCAGGCTGATGCTCAGGTCCACCACCATGTCGTTGCGGGCACTGGGGGGTCTGGCCCAGTAACGCTTCATGGTTTGCTGGATCATCGCTTTATATTGGGTGATTTCATCCAGTTGCTGTTGGGTTTCGCTGGCATCCACCGCTTCCACCGATGCCGTTTCATCTTTCTGGATCGCCTCCATTTCCTCTTTCAACAGATCGCTGAAAGCACTGCCGGCCGGCTCCGGTTTGGGCTCCGGCTTCGGCTGCGGTTTCTGTGCTGCAGGCTGGGGCTTGGGTGCCGGTTTGGGTTTGGGCTGCGGTTTCGGTTGTGGCTTGGGCTCCGGTTTGGGTTTGGGCTGCGGTTTCGGCTCAGGCTTGGGCTGTGGTTTCGGCTGCGGCTTGGGTTGCACCGCCGGTTTTGGGGCAGCCTTGGGCTTGGGTTTTTCCACCACCACAGCGGTTACGTGCTTGGGCATGGGCTTCAGGCGCACCACCTCATCGCTGGATGGCCAACTGAAAAACAGCAGACCCACCACCAGTGCATGCACCAGTATGGCCTTGGTCAGGGCAGCGATGTCCACCGAGGATAAGGACAAGGGCTACTCCTTGGCGCTGCTTTCAGTGACCAGACCCACGTCGTTCACGCCGGCCTGCTGCAACGCAATCATCATCCGCATCACCAGCCCGTACGCCACCCGCTCATCGCCTTCCATCAAAACCGGGGTATCGGGTTTCTTTTCCTTCAGGGCCGCCACAGCGGCTACGATCTCAGGCAGCGCCTTGGGGGTCTGCTTGTCGTCGGCGGTGCTGATAAAGTACTGGCCATTGTGATTCACGGACACAATCACATACTGCTGGTCCTTGGGCAGAATCAGGGGTTCGGCATTGGCATCCGGCAAATCCACTTTGATACCCGAGGTCATCATGGGGGCGGTGATCATGAACACCACCAACAACACCAACATTACGTCGATGTAGGGCACCACATTGATTTCGGAGAGTGGTTTGCGGCGGACAGTCGTTCGTTTCTGGGACATAGGCCTCTAACGCTCCATCACCCTTTGGCTTCCGGTTCGGAGGAATGGGCCTTGCGGTGCAAAATACTGGAGAACTCGTCCATGAAGGTCTCATAGTTGTGCAACAGATGGTCCACGGAGGAGGAAAAGCGGTTGTAGCTGATCACCGCCGGGATTGCCGCAAACAGACCGATGGCGGTGGCGATCAGCGCCTCGGCAATACCCGGTGCCACCACCGACAGGGTGGCCTGGGTTTCATTGGCCAGCGCCAGAAAGGAATGCATGATGCCCCATACCGTGCCAAACAGGCCGATATAGGGGCTGGTGGACCCCACCGTCGCCAGAAACGGCAGATGAGTTTCCAGTTTTTCCTGTTCCCGCAGCAGCGCCACCCGCATGGAACGCTCGGTACCCGCCATGACGGCTTCCGGATCACTGTGGGCGCTTTTGCGCAGACGGGCAAACTCCTTGAAGCCAGCACGGAAGATATTCTCTTCGCCGCTGAACGCATTGGGTTCAGTATTGACCTGCACAAACAGGCGACTCAGATCAATGCCGGACCAAAAACGCTCTTCGAAGTTCATCAGAGCCTTTTTGGTTTTGGACAAAACGGCCTGCCGCTGCCAGATCATGTACCAGGAAATCATGGAAAGTGAGAACAGGATCAGCATCACCAGCTGGACCACGATGGACGCATTGATGATGAGACTGACAACGGACATAGATTCCACGAGAGATGGTCTCCTATTCAGGCCGAAACGTCGGCAAATTGTTGCTGTAATTCTGAAGGTATGGGAGCAGGTTTGAGTTTGGTCGCACTGATGCAGGCCACCTTGATCCGGGCTTCACACATCAGGTCATCCCCCTTTCGTACCTGCTGGTGAAACAGGATGTACGTACGGGCGATCTTCTCCACCCGGGCAGACACCTGCAATTCGTCGTCTGCCTGTGCCGGTTTGCGGTATTGGGCATCCACACTGTGCACCACAAACTGCAACCCCTGCCTGTACAGTTCGCCGAATTCAGACCCCATCTGCCGGAGCAACTCCGTACGGGCCCGCTCCATGAATTTCAGGTAATTCACGTAGTATACAATGCCGCCCGCATCGGTATCTTCCAGATAGACCCGTACCGGCACAAAAAATTCACTCATTGCTGAACAAATCCGCAGTGGGGGGTGAGGAATCAGGAGCCGAGGAATCGCGGGGTGGATTTAAACCGAAATGCTGGTAAGCCGTGCGGGTGGCCACCCGCCCCCGGGGCGTGCGCATGATAAAGCCCTGCTGGATCAGGTAGGGCTCGATGACGTCCTCGAGGGTACCGGATTCTTCGCTGATGGCGGCGGCCAGGCTTTCCACACCGACCGGTCCGCCGTCAAATTTCTCCATGATGGTGAGCAGCAGCCGACGGTCCATGGTGTCGAACCCGTGGGAATCCACCTTGAGCATATCGAGGGCTTTGCCGGCCACCTCGGCCGACACCCGGCCATCGCCCTTCACTTCCGCAAAATCCCGCACCCGACGTAACAGCCGGTTGGCGATTCGGGGTGTACCCCGACTGCGCCGCGCCACTTCCACCGCGCCTTCATGATCCATGGTCACCCCCAGAATCGAAGCAGAGCGGGACACGATGCGCGCCAGTTCCTCGACGGAATAGAATTCCAACCGCTGCACAATACCAAAACGATCACGCAGGGGTGAAGTCAACAGGCCAGCTCGGGTGGTGGCGCCCACCAGAGTAAAGGGAGGCAGATCAATTTTGATGGAGCGGGCGGCGGGCCCTTCCCCGATCATGATGTCCAGCTGGTAATCTTCCATGGCGGGGTACAGGATCTCCTCCACCATGGGGCTGAGGCGGTGGATTTCATCCACAAACAGCACATCGCCCTCCTCCAGATTGGTGAGCAAGGCGGCCAGGTCACCGGCTTTTTCCAGCACCGGGCCGGACGTGCTTTTCAGGCTGCCGCCCATCTCGTTGGCGATGATGTTGGCCAGAGTGGTCTTGCCCAGGCCGGGGGGCCCAAAAATCAGGGTATGATCCAGGGCTTCACTGCGCCCGCGGGCGGCGGTAATGAAGATCTCCATTTGTTCCCGCACGGCTTCCTGGCCGGTGTAATCCGCCAATGACGTGGGGCGAATGGCCCGATCATGGGCATCCTCCCGGGAACCTAATGGTGATATCAGACGATCAGATTCGATCATAGTGCCTTCGTTTATTGGTTCAGCTTTTCTATGGTTCAGCCTTTAGTTCACCATGCGCTTCAGTGCCTGGCGAATGATTTCTTCACTTTTCAGCCCATCTGAGTCTATGGCGGCAATGGCTTTGGCAGCCTCTGTAGGCTTGTAACCCAGCGCAATCAGTGCGCTTTCGGCATCATTGATCTCCGCCCGCGGGCCTCGCTGGCGTTCAGCGACCGGGGCCAGTTCCGCTTGCGGGGCCAAATGGGTGAACGCTTTCACACGATCCTGCATTTCAATCACCAGCCGTTCTGCGGTTTTCTTGCCGACGCCGGGCAATTTTACCAAGGTATTGGTATCGTGATCCTGTACACAGCGCACGAATTCAGAGCCCTCCATGCCGGACAAAATGGCCAACGCCATCTTGGGGCCAACGCCGTTCACCTTGATCAGCAGGCGAAACAACTCCCGCTCTTCCTTCTCAAAAAAGCCGTAGAGCAACTGCGCGTCTTCCCGCACCACAAAGTGGGTGTGCAGAACCACCTCTTTGCCCACCTCCGGGATGCGGTAAAACGTGGTCATGGGTGCTTCCACTTCATAGCCCACCCCTGCCACGTCCACCAGCAGCACCGGGGCCTGTTTCTCGATGATGATACCTTTTATTCGTCCGATCATAGATTGTCTTAGTCAGAATGCTGAATGGGCTGCAGCGGTCAGCGGCGCAGGCGACCTCTGCGCAATTTGCGGGCACCGGCCATCCGGATCATACCCTGGATCATATGGGTGTGGCACACCGCCACCCCCAGGGCATCCGCGGCATCCGCCTGGGGTGCCTTTTCCAGCCCCAGTAAGCGGCAGATCATGGCCTGAACCTGGATCTTGTCTGCCGCACCAGTGCCCACCACGGATTGTTTGACCTGGCGGGCGGAATATTCGTAAACCGGGAGTTTGTTGAAAGTACAGGCGACGATGGCGGCGCCACGGGCCTGCCCCAACTTGAGCGCGGAGTCTGCATTGCGCGCCATAAAAACCTGTTCGACCCCCACTTCCTGGGGCGTATGCAGGTGGATCACTTCGTTGACACCGCGATAGATGATGTCCAGCTTTTCACTCAGGGTTTCCGCCGCCTGGGTGCGGATACACCCACTGTCGATATAGATTAACTTTGAGCCCTCGGAGGCGATTACCCCGTACCCCGTCACCCTGGAACCCGGGTCAATGCCCAGCACAATGGTCATGTAATAAAGGAAATCCCGTTTGCCTGCTGTTTGCAGCCTAGTCTAGCAGCACTGCAATGGGAGTCGACACCCATTTCCACTAATTTCATAAGTTTAGAAAAAAGAAGCGGCACCCGGGGTGGTGCCGCTTTAGGGGGGGTTACGCCATTCCTGGCGTTTTACTCGCGAGCACCCACGAGTTCGAAAAGCGTCTGCGAAGAGATAGGAGAGGTGCCCGCGATTGAGATCAGTGTACGCAGGTCGAGCGTGCGGGGTTATGAAATAGTACCAGCGGGCATGACCACTACTGCAGGCGAAAAAAAGGCCACTGTACCGAATCGTCGTGGCCTCTCGCTGGTCAACATACACACCAACATCAATTCAGGAATCCATTTGCTCCATCAATTCCTGGGTGAAATTGGCGTTACTGTAGACGTTCTGCACGTCATCCAGCTCTTCCAGCATGTCGATCATTTTCAGAATGGTGGTGGCGGTTTCCAGGTCCATATCCACCTGTACCGACGGCGCCATGTTGATTTCGGCGCTGACAGAGGGCAGCCCCGCCTGATCCAGAGAGGCTTTGACCTTGGCAAGGTCCTCCCAGGGAGTAATCACCTCGAAGCCACCATCATCGGCAGGCAGCACGTCCTCGGCACCGGCCTCAAGGGCCGCCTCCATCAGGGCATCCTCATCCACACCGGCCGCAATCACGATCTCACCGCGCTTGGTGAACTGGAACGCCACTGAGCCCTCGGTGCCCAGGTTGCCACCGAATTTGGTGAAGGCGTGACGCACCTCCCCCGCGGTACGATTGCGATTGTCCGTCATGGCTTCTACGATAACCGCAACCCCTCCTACGCCGTAGCCTTCATAGGTGAGCTCATCCAGCTGGCCGCCGTCTTCCCCACCAGAGCCACGCTTGATGGCCCGTTCGATGGTGTCCTTGGTCATGTTGGCAGCGAGGGCTTTATCCATCGCCAGGCGCAGTCGGGGGTTGTCTTCCGGCAACGCCCCGGCCCGGGCAGCGATGGTGATCTCCCGGATCAAGCGGGTGAAGATTTTCCCCCGCTTGGCATCCTGAGCCGCTTTTCGGTGCTTGATGTTGGCCCATTTGCTATGACCGGCCATGGATCACTCCTGTTTCACTGTTCTCTTCAGTGTGTGCCTGTTTAGTGTGCCTGTGGCTGCTGGCACACACTGGTCTTACTTTTCATCAGCCTGTCGCAACCGGATGCCCACTTCACGCAACTGCTTGGGGTCCACCGTGGACGGCGCTGCAGTCATGACACAGGCGGCCGTTTGTGTTTTGGGGAAAGCGATCACGTCCCGGATGGATTGAGCACCGGTCATCAACATGATCAACCGATCCAGACCGAATGCCAGACCACCGTGCGGCGGTGCACCAAATTTCAACGCATCCAGCAGGAAACCGAATTTCTCATTGGCTTCGTCATCACTGATGTTGAGGGCGCGGAACACGGTGCGCTGCATCTCCGGGCTGTGGATACGAATGGAACCACCACCCAGCTCGGTGCCGTTCAATACCATATCGTAGGCACGGGATAACGCGGCACCGGGGTCTTTTTCCAGCATTTCCGGATCGCAGGAGGGCGCGGTGAACGGATGATGGATCGCGGTCCAACGCCCGGTATCGTCCTCCTCAAACATGGGGAAATCCACCACCCATAAGGGGGCCCATTCACCTTGCACCATATTCAGGTCGTGCCCCAGCTTGATGCGCAGCGCCCCGATGGACTCATTCACCGTGGTGGCCTTGCCGGCGCCGAAGAAAATAATATCACCGTCCTGCGCCTCCAGGCGGGCCATCATCTCCATCACCACATTGGTCATGTTTTTCACGATGGGTGATTGCAGGCCGTCGATGCCTTTATCCAGCTCATTCACCTTGATCCAGGCCAGGCCTTTAGCGCCGTAAATGCCCACGTATTTGGTGTAGTCATCGATTTCCTTCCGGCTCAGACTGGCACCACCGGGCACGCGCAGGGCACACACCCGCCCCTTGGGGTCGGAGGCCGGGCCGGAGAATACCTTGAACTCCACCTGACGCATCAGGTCGTCCACATCCACCAGTTCCAGCGGAATACGCAGGTCAGGCTTGTCACTGCCATAGCGGGACATGGCTTCAGAATACGGCATGCGGGGAAACTCAGGCAGCTCCACATCCAGCAGATCCTTGAACAGTTTGCGCACCATGTTCTCGGCCACCGCCATGACATCCTCTTCATTGACGAAGGACGCCTCGATGTCGATCTGGGTGAACTCCGGCTGGCGGTCTGCCCGCAGGTCTTCATCCCGGAAGCACTTGGCAATCTGGTAGTAACGGTCCATACCCGACACCATCAGCAGCTGTTTAAACAACTGCGGAGACTGGGGCAGCGCGAAAAAGCTGCCGGGGTGGGTGCGGCTGGGCACCAGATAATCCCGCGCCCCTTCCGGTGTGGCTTTGGTCAGGATGGGGGTTTCCACGTCCAGGAAGCCCGCGCCATCCAGATAATTGCGGATCGCGTTGGTCACCTTGGAGCGGAACGCCAGGCGATTCTGGATTTCCGGCCGGCGCAAATCCATATAGCGGTATTTAAGGCGCACGTCCTCGCCCACATTGGTATGCTCATCCAGCTGGAACGGCGGCGTTTCCGAGGCGTTGAGGATTTCCAGCTCTTTGCCCAGCACCTCGATCATGCCAGTGGGCATTTCCGGATTGGTGGTGCCTTCCGGGCGGTTGCGCACGCGGCCGGTGAGCCGGATGACGTATTCGCTGCGCACGCGGTCAGCACGGGCAAAAGCCTCTTCGGTGTCCGGGTCCACCACTACCTGGGCTATACCCTCACGATCACGCAGATCCAGAAAAATAACGCCACCATGGTCGCGACGACGATGCACCCAGCCGCAGAGCGTTACGGTTTGGTCGATGTGAGATTCGTTGAGATGGCCACAGTAATGGCTTCGCATAACATTAATACCTGTCTGATTCGTCTGTATAGGATTGCAATCAACTGGCCGACGGGCTGGTGGGCTTGTCGGCGGATTTGGGGGCGGAACCGGTATCCTGGTTCGCCAGATTCTTTTTCTTTCCGGTTTTGAAATCGGTCTCATACCAGCCGCTGCCGGAAAGGCGGAAACCGGCGGCGGAAATGCGTTTTTTCAGTGTGCTTTCCTGACATTGGGGGCAATCCGTCAGGGGCGCATCACTCATTTTCTGGATCGCTTCCAATTCGTGACCACAAGACTGGCATTGATACTCATAAATCGGCATGACCAAACACCTCGAGCAAAACCTGTATCTATATGTTTTTAAAAGATTTTATGACAGCTGACAGGATCAAACCCACCGCCATCCGGAAAAAGGGGCCACATTATAGCGGGTTGCCGCCCATTTGGCAGCACCAGGACTGACTGTTCAGCGCCTATACTAAAGCAATCACCAACCGGGAGAGAGCGTATGGCCACCCAGAGTTCCGACGACGAGTTCCAGCATGACCTGATGGAAGACTTCTTCCTGGATTTCCGGGAAGCCCACACCCATTGCGAAAGTGCCCTGATCGAGCTGGAGCACACCCCCACCAACAGCACCCTGCTCAACGACCTGTTCCGCTCAGTGCACACCATAAAAGGCAATTTGATCTACGTGGGGCTGCGGGATCTCTCCCCACTTTTGCAGAGCGTGGAAGATGTGCTGGACGCCATCCGCAACGGCAGAGTGACGTTTGATACCTACTTAAGTGACGTCATCCTACTGGCCATGGACACCACCGATCGGCTGGTGCGGGCCCGCCTGGAACAACAGCCAGCACCGCTTTCTTTGCCACAACTGGAAATCCTGTGCGGGCACATCAGCCAAACCGGCACCGAAAATGAGGCGCAGAGGCAGCATGCCATTCGTGCCGCGCTGGGGATCATGGCGCCCGACACACTGCAGCACAATGTCAGCAAAGGCAAACCTCTGCCGTCCGCTGCAAAGACCCTGATGGCCACCCCGGACAATCTCGCTATTCTCGATCAGTTCGCCGTGCAGCTCGATGACGACCTGCGCTTCTTCCACCAGTTGAGTACTCCCCTGGAGGAGCGCTCTCAATACTGGCGGGGACGAACCGCACGCATTCTGCAATTAAGCCTGGCCATGAACCGGCATGCCGGCGAGCCGGTGGAGCCTGCCCAAATGGCCGCCGCGGTGTTTATGCACGACGTGGCCATGGCGTTCCTGCCTCTGCCAATCCTGCACAAGAGCACACCGTTGAATACCGAGGAAACCGCTTTGCTGCGCTCCCACACGCAGCAGGCATTCACCCTGGTATCGGCCATGCGGGCCTGGGAGCAGGCCAGTTATATTGTGCTGGAACACCACGAAAGAGAAGATGGAACCGGTTATCCTGCAGGTTTAACCGGGCAACACATTTGCCCGGGTGCGAAAATTCTTGCCATCGTCGATGCCTTTGAAGCCCGCACGCATGAACGTGCATACAGCACCAACCTGAAGCGGCCTTTCGTGCGCGCAGTGCTGGAAATCAACCGCTGTTCCGGCACCCACTTTGATCCGAACTGGGTCAACGTATTTAACGAAGTCGCCAGAACCCTGCAGCAAGATGGATAAAATCGGCGATTTTTTGCGTTAGACCCTATAAAAACAGGCAAAAAGTGCATTTATTTACTTGCTACTCCCAAATTTAGGATCAATAATTATCCGCGACAGCTGGTACTGTTGCTGCGATTGCATTGTTTTGGGCTCCCATACTCACACTTCGCGATACAACACCAGGACTTGCCATAACTAAAATCAAAGGAAGCAATTATGCCTGCAAAGAAAAAAGCTCCTGTTAAGAAAGCCGCTGCCAAGAAAGCACCTGCTAAAAAAGTAGCTGCCAAAAAGGCTCCCGCGAAAAAAGTGGCTGCCAAGAAAGCCGCCCCAGCCAAAGCCGCCGCACCGAAAAAGCCCGTGGTCGTTAAAGAAGCCATGACCAAGACCCAAATCCTGAACACCATCGCTGAGAACACTGAACTGAGCCGTAAGCAGGTTCAGGCTGTGCTCGACGAACTGAGCACGCTGATCGAAGCGCACGTAAAACCACGTGGCGTGGGTACCTTCACTGTACCTGGCCTGATGAAGATCAAAACCATCAAGAAGCCTGCACAGAAAGCACGCAAAAATGTGCCCAACCCTTTCCGTCCCGGCGAAACCATGGATGTGGCAGCCAAGCCTGCCAGCACCCGTGTTAAGGTACTGCCGCTGAAGAAGCTGAAAGACATGGCTTCCTAAGAACGAAAGGGGCGCAAGCCCCTTTTTCTTTGCCTTCCACCCCGCCGTTCCGGCCGGGGCAATGGGGTTGTCTCCCCTACTCAATGACCTTTATTGTTATGAACCGCAACAACCCGTAAAATCGGGGCCTTGTTCGCTTCACTGTCCAGAGATTGAGAATTCACCCGATGAAAACCACCGAATACCTGCTTGCCACACTCAGGGAAACCCCTGCGGATGCCGAAGTAATCAGTCACCAGCTCATGCTGCGTGCCGGAATGATCCGCAAACTGGCCTCGGGCCTGTATACCTGGCTGCCCCTGGGACTGCGCGTGTTGCAGAAGGTGGAGCGAATTGTCCGGGAGGAGATGAACAAGTCCGGCGCCATGGAAGTGCTGATGCCGGTGGTGCAACCGGCGGAACTGTGGCAGGAATCCCAGCGTATGGACGCATACGGCCCCGAGCTGCTGCGCTTCCAGGATCGCAATAGTCGGGATTTCGTGCTGGGCCCCACCCATGAAGAGGTGATCACGGACCTGGTTCGCAACAACATCCAGAGCTACAAACAACTGCCCTGTAACTTTTACCAGATTCAAACCAAGTTCCGGGATGAAATCCGGCCCCGTTTCGGCATCATGCGCTCGCGGGAATTCATTATGAAGGACGCCTATTCCTTCCACTTGAACGAGACGTCACTGCAGCACACCTATGACCTGATGTACGCCACCTACAGCAACATCTTTACCCGGTTGGGGCTGGATTTCCGCCCGGTATTGGCAGACACCGGCAGCATCGGCGGCAACAGCTCCCACGAATTCCACGTACTGGCGGATTCCGGTGAGGACGACATTGCCTTCAGTGACAGCAGTGATTTCGCCGCCAACATTGAAATGGCAGAGGCACTGGAGATCGGTGACCACCGCCCACAACCCACTGCGGAGCTGCAGAAAGTCGCCACGCCAGATCAGCACAGCATTGAGGAGGTAGCCTCATTTTTGCAGGTACCGGCAGAACGCATTGTCAAAACCCTGATCGTACACGGCACCTCGGAAGACGGCAGCACAGGGCTGGTGGCACTGGTACTGCGTGGCGACAAAGCGCTGAATGACATCAAAGCGGAGAAGCATCCGCTGGTGGCCGCCCCGCTCACCTTCGCCAGCGACGAGGAAGTGGAACAGGCCATTGGATGTAAACCCGGCTCCATCGGCCCGATCCAGCTATCCATTCCAGTCATTGCCGACCGCAGCGTGGTAAACCTGTCGGATTTTGTTTGCGGAGCCAATGAAGACGGCTTCCACCTGAGCGGTGCCAACTGGGAACGGGATGCCCACTTTGATGAAGTGGCGGACCTGCGCAACGTGGCAGAAGGCGACCCCAGCCCCTGCGGCCAGGGCACACTGGTGATCAAGCGCGGTATTGAGGTTGGTCATATTTTTCAGCTGGGCACCAAATACAGCGAAGCCCTCAAGGCAGCGGTATTGGATGAGAACGGCAAAAACCACATTATGCCCATGGGCTGCTACGGCATCGGGGTTACCCGGGTGGTGGCCTCGGCCATTGAGCAAAACCACGACCAATACGGCATTATCTGGCCGGAAGCCATCGCTCCTTTCCAATTGGCCATCGTGCCCCTTAACAATCACAAGTCCCCGGCGGTACAGGAGGCGGCAGATGCCTTGTACCAGCAGTTCACCGAGCTGGGTATCGAGGTCTTGTACGACGACCGCAAAGAGCGTCCGGGGGTGAAGTTCTCGGACATGGAGTTGATTGGTATCCCCCACCGCATTGTCATCAGTGACCGGGGCATTGAAGAAGGCGCCTACGAATACAAGCACCGGCGGGAAAACGACAAGCTCAGTGTGCCGGCGGACCAGGTGATCCAGTTCATACAGTCGCGCATTCAACAGGCCGGCTAAGCAAAAACAGCTAAAATCAAGGGTATGAACAAGGTCAACCAACTTCTAACCCACTGCCTCTGTCTACTCCTGCTGCAGGTTGCCTCGGCGACCTGCAGCGCCGCCACGACTGAGCGTCCGGACGCCGAAATGCGCTCCCTGCTGTTGCAAACCATCACCAAGGCCAACAGTTTCAAGGATCGTTTTGATGCCGAGGTGTGGCTGGTGGATATGGATCGCCGACTGTCCCGCTATGTGGATGATCCACAGGAGCGCATGAAAATCCTGCACCTGGTACACACCGAATCCCATCGTTTTGAATTGAAGCCGGAGATGGTGCTGGCGGTAATGCACGTGGAAAGCCTGTTTGACCGCTATGCGGTTTCCCGCGTCGGCGCTCAGGGGCTCATGCAGGTGATGCCGTTCTGGAAGGAGGAAATCGGCACCGGTGATGACAATCTGACCGACATCGCCACCAACATCCGCTACGGTTGCGCCATTCTGAAAACCTATTTGAACCGGGAACAAGGCAACATGATGCGGGCACTGGCCCGTTATAACGGCAGCGTGGGCAAGACCTGGTATCCGGAACGGGTGTTCAATGCCTGGGAACGCTACTGGTTCGTGAAATATTGACCGCCTGATCCTCAGGACGCCGGCACGACCCGGTTGCGTCCCATCTCTTTGGCCCGATACAGCGCCTCATCCGCCTTGGAAATCATGTGCTCGGCATCGGTAAAGTCAGAACAGAACTCCACGACACCGATACTGGCGCTCATGGCAATCGTGAGATTCTCGAAAGGCACTGGCGATGATTCGATGGACCGACGCAGGCGCTCCGCCACCACCATGGCCCCACCCCCATCGGTGTTGGGCAGAATGATTCCGAACTCCTCCCCGCCATAGCGGCCCGCCACATCAGATTCCCTGAGGGACTCCATGACCAGCTGCGCAACCCTGACCAGTACCGCATCCCCACCCAGATGGCCATATTTGTCATTGATGGACTTGAAGTGATCCAGATCGAATAGCAACAGGCTCATGGGGTGCTTGTAACGGCCGGCCCGGCTGAATTCCTCCACCAGGCGCGATTGCCAATGGGCACGATTGAACAATTGGGTCAGGCCATCCACCCGGCTGGCCATTTCCAGTTTTTGCATCGCGGCCTGATGCATGTTGCGATAGATCGCGGTATCGGTAGAGTCAAACAGCACAATGCAGACGCTCTCCACCTCCCCATCGGCATTCTTGATCGGCATCAGCGTCATGTCCTGACACATGTGATCCATGCCACCCGTGACCGGGCGATTATGTCGAAAAGGAAACAGATAAGCCCGCTGTTCCCACGAAGTGAAGGCAAAGTTCTTGAGCATGAAAACGCTGTTCACCTTGCGGGCAAACCAACGCTCCGGCAAATCGGGAAAGCACTGGAAAAGATTCTGCCCCACCACTTCTTCCGCCGACTTGCCGGAGTTGGAGGCCATAAAACTGTTCCAGAGCTGAACTTCGTGATTTTGATTGAGGATAAAAACGCCGATGTTGACGCGATCAACAATGAATTCAAGCAGCTCTTTGGAAGCGTCGAAATGGGTCAAGTCAGAGATCTTCCAGCAAACGATCCAGTGCCTGCTTCACCACCTGGATGGATTCGCCCGGCATCAACAGGAACATAGTGCAACTGAAGGACCGGTCTTCAAGGGTATAGGTGATTTCAACCAGCAGGGCATGATCCCAGGAGGCCTGCTGATATTCCAGCAATTGGGAGATGGGGACGTGCTGCCCCATGATGGACGGCGGCGAAAAGCCCAGCTCTGCCTCGATCTGTTCGCCCACCCCGTTAAGGCAGGCGCCGTTGAGAATATTGGTCACATCCAGCAACAGCTCTTTTTCACTTTCTGTGGTCAGGGTGTCGTCGTAGGCAAGCAAATCCGCCAGCTCTTTGAAGGAGCTGTCGGTAAAAACCACGATGGCTTCACCACGAATACCGGTTCCCGAGTCCAGCTGATAAAAGCCCTGGCTGACGCCGGATACGGGAACGGCCTGCCCGCCCACCATACGTTCAAGCTCGGCGTTCAGTTCTTCCCGTTCCACCAGGCGAATGCGGGGCACCGAGAGATGAATAAAGACTTCCAGAAATCGCGCCAGAGAATCACCGGCCTGCCCCATGGCAACGTTTACCACTTCCTGCAAGCAGTCCCTTTGATCTTCTGTTAACGCTAATGAATCGTTCATATCAGACCATATTTCCTCAGCACATCCTGCAGCTTCTTGCCATCCACCGGTTTTTTGATGAAGTCCAACGCCCCCAATCCCATCACCCGCTCCCGGGCTTCCGGTTGAATGTCTGCTGAAATGACAATGATGATGCATTTATGCCCTTCTTCTTTCACGGACTGGAGGACGCCATACCCATCCAGTTCCGGCATTGTCAGGTCCAGAAATACCATTTCGCCCTTGCCTGCGCGGATGGCTTCCAACCCTTCCACGCCGTTGGTTGCCATGGTGATTTCCACTTCCCAGTCTTCTGGCAACGACCGCTTGACCTGCTTTCTGGCCATGGCGGAGTCATCACAAATTAACAGCGGTATGGACATGGTGCTCCTTCAAATCTGCCCATGAATTAACAAGATTTTTCTTCAGTATAGACGCTTTCCGGGAGCCGCAATGGCTGTACACACAGCTTACGAACAAAATTACGTTAGATAACATAACCACAAAAAAAACCCGCCTATTGGCGGGCTTCGAGGACTTGAGCGGGCTTGCCTGATTTACAAGCTAACCTGCCTAGGCATTTTCCAAGGGAATTTTGCCGATTTTGGCCTGCCAGATTTTGGGGGCGGTGTTGTGCACGGAGGTGCCCGCCGAATCTACCGCCACAGTCACCGGCATATCCTCCACCACAAATTCGTGGATGGCTTCCATACCCAGCTCTTCAAAGGCCACCTCGCGGGATTTGCGGATGGCTTTGGAGACCAGGTATGCAGCCCCGCCAACCGCCATCAGGTAAACGGCCTTGTGGTCCTTGATGGCCTGAATGGCAACCGGGCCACGCTCAGACTTGCCAATCATGCCCAACAGGCCGGTCTTGGCCAGCATGGTTTCAGTGAACTTGTCCATGCGCGTCGCAGTGGTCGGGCCCGCTGGTCCAACCACTTCATCCCGCACCGGGTCCACCGGGCCTACGTAGTAGATGAATTTGCCCTTGAAGTCCACCGGTAGAGGCTCACCTTTGTTCAGCATGTCCACCATACGCTTGTGAGCGGCATCCCGCCCTGTAAGCATGGTACCGGACAGCAACAGGGTGTCACCGGGCTGCCAGCTCTGCACTTCTTCCGGAGTCACCGTGTCCAGGTTCACCCGTTTGGCGCTTTGACTGCCGGCATTGGAGATTTCTGGCCAGTCTTCCAGCTTGGGAACCGGCAGATCGGCCACCCCGCTGCCATCCAGTTCAAAATGCACATGGCGGGTAGCAGCACAATTAGGGATCATGGCCACCGGCAAGGATGCAGCATGGGTCGGGTAATCCTTGATCTTGATATCCACTACGGTGGTCAGACCACCCAGGCCCTGGGCACCAATGCCCAAAGCGTTAACCTTGTCGTACAGCTCCAGGCGCAGCTCTTCCACTCGATTGCTGGGGCCACGCTTCATCAATTCATGGATATCGATAGGGTCCATCAGGGATTCTTTCGCCAGTACCATGGCTTTTTCTGCCGTGCCGCCGATACCAATCCCCAGCATACCGGGAGGGCACCAGCCCGCTCCCATGGTGGGCACGGTTTTCAATACCCAGTCCACGATGCTGTCGCTGGGGTTCAGCATCACCATCTTCGACTTGTTCTCGGAGCCGCCGCCCTTTGCCGCAATATGCACGTCCACGGTATCGCCTTCGACGATCTCGTAGTGAATGACCGCAGGGGTGTTGTCCTTGGTGTTTTTACGAGCCCCGGCGGGGTCCGCCAGGATGGAAGCCCGCAGTACGTTATCCGGATTGTTATAGGCGCGACGCACACCTTCGTTCACCATGTCGGTGACGTTCATTTTGGCGTCCCACTGCACGTTCATCCCCACTTTCAGGAACACGGTGACGATGCCGGTATCCTGGCAAATGGGGCGATGGCCTTCGGCACACATGCGGGAATTAATCAGAATCTGCGCCATGGCATCTTTTGCCGCCGGAGATTCTTCCGCCTCATAGGCTTCGTTGACGGCTTTGATGAAATCCGCTGGATGGTAATAGGAAATGTATTGCAGGCTGTCTGCAATGCTCTGGATAAAATCGTCCTGGCGAATCACGGCCATGGCCCACTCCTCTCTGACGTCGCTACGGTATAAAACCGCCGCATTCTACCCCAATTGCCGGGCTAATTCATCCGCCAGCTTTTTCGCACCCTTTGGGTGCAACTCCAGAAAACTCAACAACTTAGCATGAACCTGCCGGGGTTTCTCCAGATGACAAAAATGTCCGGCCCCCATCAAACGATAGAGCTCCGCCCCGGCCATAAAATCCGCCTCGCGCATACCCAGCTCGAACAGCCGGGTATCCATGCAGCCATCATCGGCCCCGGTGATCATCAGGCAGGGCACCTGGTAGGGCAGCTTTAACGCCCGGCGACCCTGTTCATGACGGGGATGAAACACCCGGGTCAGGCAGCGATAGTAGCCCAGGGCGGATCGACATATGATCGGGTCCTGCAGGGCATCCAGGGCCGGCTGCAACAGCGCCTCCGGTGGTGGCCATCCCGGTGACCAGCGCCGCCAGAGCATTCGAACAAAGGCCCCATCGCGTGCCTTGATCACCCGCTCGGGCAGTAATGGCAGCTGGAAAAACCCCATATACCAGGATTTCAGCAACTGGGATGGGCAACGCTGCAACGCCTCACCAAACCGTTTGAGCGGTGGTATGGCGATGCTGGTCATGCTGAAAAAACGGTGCGGAAACATGGCGCTGGCCAGCCAGGCGGTGACCGCACCCCAGTCATGGCCCACCAGGTGCGCAGCGTCCTCCCCCATTCGATCAACCCAGGCCACCACATCCTCGGCCAGATCCGTGACAAAGTATCGGTTGAATGGATCTGAGCTGCTGTGTTCGTACCCCGGCATCACCGGCACCAGCACCCGGTAACCGGCCTCCACCAGTGCGGGCACCATCAAATGGAAGCTGTTAACCGTGTCCGGGAAGCCGTGCAGGCAAATCACCAGAGGCCCGGAACCATCCCAGTAGTAAGCACTGAATGTTCTTTTTTCACAGATTTTCTTCAGGATCTGGGGTTTAATTCCCTTCACCGGCGCCAGCAGCGGTGCGGTTGTAGGCATGTTTTCCGTCGCCTTGTCCATTAGGAAGTGAATTTTACTAATCCAATTATCAGCGACGGCCGAGGTTCCTGCCAGTAAAAACCGCTTCCTTTCAACCCGCCACTGTGTGAAAATTAATCACCTTAATTGACGACTGGATCACACGGAAACCGTGCAGCGTTAACGGAATTCCCTCACCCGGAAATCCCAGGAAGCACAGAGCCACCCCAGGACAACACCAGGACAGGTACAGGTACACCCGATGAATGGGCCTCTCAAAGTTCCAACCACAGAACGCACTCAGCATCTACTTCTGGATGCTGACGGTCGGCGGCTGACCGAGGAAATTCACAATCTGCCCTATCTGGACATCCCTTCTGCCCTGACGTTGGCCTATCGCCGCCTGCACACCTTCAACCGTTTTGCCCTGGCCCCCGCCAAACGGCTGCAGATCGTAAGCCCGTTTCACTATGCCTTTGTGCGTTTTGTGGATCACTATCGACAGCAGCTGACCGGCAGTCTGTTTGCCAAGGAAATCAGCTCCAGTGAACTGGATAACCTGCTGGAGTTTATTCGGGAGCTGGGGTTCGCTTACAAACACATCATTCGTGACACCCTGGGGCGCCTGAAACGACCTGCCGGATTTGCCACGGTGTTGTATATGGCCATGCTGTATCAGTATTACCACGGACTGTTTTCCTACAATCGCGGCCGCATGCTGAAGCGTGCACACTGGCAGGAATTTCACTACCTCTATTTTCTGGCCACCGATCTGCAGCAGGAAGACAAGCCCGTCACCGGCCCCAGCGGCACGGAGGGCACCGTTGCCCACCTGTACAAGCAGTCACTGCTGATGGGCCTGGCCTCGCCCTATTCCATGAGCGCGGAAGACCAATGGCGCACCCACGACTACACCACCAAGTTCGCTGGCCTGCTGACTCTGATGGAACCTGAATCCATCGCGCAGCTCACGGAGTCCTACTTTGTTACCCCCGACTGCCTGCAGCCGGCCTTTGTTCAGGGCAAACTGCCGGAAACCATTACCCAGGCGCGGGTTCTGGATTTGTCGCGACTGATGGATACCGTGTACCGCCATCTGACGGCCATTCGCAGCGGTGATTCCCTGCGCCTCACCGGGCTGCACAACATGCAGCGCAAGCAGGCCATGGACTTGATGACCATGCTCTCGGACCGCTGGTGCCGCAATCCGCACCGCAACGGGGAACGGCGGGAGATTGACGAACAAATCGGCTTGGTGTGGGGATTGGAAAACATCTGCAACATGCTGGACCCGAACCAGCGCCGCATGGACCGGTTGCAAAACCGTAATGCCGGCAGCGACAAGCGGGCCTGGTCACGGGGCAGCGACGAAAGCACGACCGGACTGCGGGTCAAACTCAGCGGTGAGCCCACCTGCTTTCCCGAAGCGGGCCAGATCGTGGCGCTGATTCGGCAACACAACGGGCGCAAAACATTGGAAGTGGGACTGGTGCGCTGGGCGGCCATATCCCGGGATGACGCGCCGGAATGCGGGATTGAGCGCATCCGTGGCAATGTGAAAAAAGTGTTGATCCATCAGCAGGACGACCAGGCCACAGACCGCAATGGATTGCTGATTCTGCTGCGCAACCGCAATGGGGCCATTGTCACCCGCTTGGTGGCGCCCTCAGGTGCGCTCACGGTGGCTTCCGAAGCATCGCTGCTGGCGGTGGGCCATCACGAACCGGCCCGGGCGGATATCAGACAGATACTGCAACGTTCCCGCATCGTGGAGGTGTTTGATGTCCAGGTTATTGAGCCGTAGTCAGCGCAGATAGAGCGGGACGCTCCTCCACGCCTTCATCAAACAGTTCTGACAACGGAATCTCCCAGCTGCTGAGACAATTATCCAGGCCGTTTTTATACAGGCGGCTTATCCGGCCCTGCCAGCCTTCATCGCTGTGAAGATCAAGGCTCACGGTCTCGCCAAAGCAATCCTGGAATAGCTGCGCCAATGTGTACTTGTGCAGATCGCGGGTCAGCGAAATCTGCCCTTCCCCACTCCGGTGAATCAACAGCACCTGGATCAGTGTATCGGTGTAATACTCCCACTCCCGACTGGAAATCCACGGCATTTTCTGCAGCAGATCCACCTCTTCGATGGTTTCACCCCGCCCCTGCAGGCGGTAGAGCGACTCCAGGATCGCCAACAGATTGCCCATGGACGACGCGGAACGTTGTTTGTTCACCTTGAAGTTGGTCAGCGCCTGAACGATTTCCGCACCCACCAGCATGATGTTCCAGGACACCAGTATCCACATCAGGAAGATCGGCACAGCGGCAAACGCCCCGTACACCAGCTGGTAGGTAGGAAACATACTGACAAACAGGGTCATGCCCCGGCGCGCCAGATCGAACAACAACGCGGCCACCAAGCCCCCCACCAGACCATGGCGGATCGGTACCTTGGTGTTCGGAATGGCTATGTACGCCAGTGAAAACGCCAGCCCGCTCATGAAGATCGGCAATAGCCCCAGCACAAACTTCTGGGTGCCCGCCAGGGGGACCATGTCGTAGATCATCTTAAGGGATGCCAGGTAGGACGACATGGCGAATGCGCCCCCCATCATCACCGGCCCCAGACTGAGGAGTGCCCAGTACAACAGAAAGCCGTTCACGCCTTTGCGGGCCTCCGTCACATGCCAGATGGTATTGAAAGAGGTCTCGATTTTGCGCAGCATCAGCACCGAGGTCACAAACAACATCACCACTCCGATGCTGGTGAGATTGGCGGCCTGTTGGGCGAACGCGTGCAGGTGTTCCTGCAACTGGCTGCCGGTGGCGGGAACAAAGTGCTCGAACATGAAGTTCTGCATTTTGTTTTCCATGCCTTTGAGTTCCGGTATCAGCGCCAGAATGGAGTACACCACCGTCATCATGGGTACCACCGCAAACAGCGAGGTGAACGCCAGATAGAAGGCCGAGCGGCCGTTGCCATGGTGTAGAAACGAGCGGCCCACATAGACCAGAAAGGCGATCGGCGTAAACGCCAGCACCCGGCGCAGGGATTCCATCATCGAGTTCAAAACAACTCCTGTCCGTATTGGATGATTAACGGGCCGTTACCCTATACAATAGACCATCATAAGCCTTTATAAACTCAAGCATAACACACACCTATGACCAAGATTTACCACAATCCCCGCTGTTCCAAATCCAGAGAAACCCTGAAACTGCTGCAGGATAACGGCATCGATCCGGAGATCATCCTTTACCTGGAAACGCCGCCGGACGCCAAGACCCTGAAGGGTCTGCTCAAACAACTGGGGCTGAAACCCCGGCAGCTGATGCGCACCAAGGAAGCCGAGTACAAGGCACAGGGGTTGGATAATCCGGATTTGTCTGACGACGATCTGGTGGCCGCCATGATCGCCACTCCCAAGCTGATTGAACGCCCGATTGTGGTGAACGGCAAAAAGGCTGCGCTGGGCCGGCCACCAGAACAGGTTCTGGAGATTCTGTGAGCACGCGTATTCTGGTGCTGTACTACAGCCGTTCCGGTCACACCCGCAGCATGGCAAAGGCGGTGGCGCGGGGCGTGGAACAGGTCTCCGGCGCCGAGGCCATTCTGCGGACCGTGCCACCGGTGTCACCGGATACTGCCGCCAGCCAACCGGCGATTCCGGAAAGCGGGGATATCTATGCAGAACTGAGCGATCTGGCCGGGTGTGACGGTTTGATCCTGGGTTCACCCACCCGTTTTGGCAACATGGCCGCACCGCTCAAGTACTTCCTGGACAGCACCAGTTCCCTGTGGATGAAAGGCGCCCTGGTGGACAAGCCCGCTGCGGCCTTCACCTCCACCAGCAGCCTGCACGGTGGCCAGGAGTCGACCCTGCTCAGCATGATGCTGCCGCTGCTGCACCACGGCATGGTCTACGCTGGCCTTCCGTACCGGGAAGCGGGCCTGACCAAAACCCAATCCGGCGGCACCCCCTATGGGGCCAGCCATTGGGCCGGAGCAGACAACAGCAAGACGCTGGACACCATCGAAACTGAATTGTGCCAGGCCCTGGGGCTGCGAATAGCAACGCTGGCAACCAAATTAAAGTAATCTGTGATGACTGAACTGCTGACCAAACGTGCGGAGTTCTGCCGCACCCTGACCCTGGGGCTACTGGCCGCCCTGTTGCTGCTGTTTGTGGCCTGGCGTGTCATTTTTATTCCGGTGGAGCACTGGATCACCATCCTCCTGATTCACATGATTCCCTTGATTTTGTTTATCCCGGGGATGCTGGCGCGCAAGCCCAAAGTCTTCATCTGGTTCTGTTTCGTGATTTTGCTCTACTTTTGCCAAGGTGTTATGAGCAGTTTCGCACTTCCCACTATACTGGGAGTAATGGGATTACTCGAAACCATACTCACCATTGGGGCATTCTGCGCTGCGATGATGGCTGCACGCTATTACGCGCGCCTGGAAAATATCAGTTAGGTTGCATGCTGGATACATACCGGAAACTGGAAACACCGGAAAACATCGATCTTGATATTCATATCGCAGGTCCATTGGTGCGCATTCTGGCGTTCACCATCGACAGCCTGATCCGCATGGGGGTTCAGATCGGCCTGCTCATCGCACTGGCTTTTCTGGGAAAAGTGGGCATGGCCCTGTGGCTGATCCTGACCTTTGTGCTGGAGTGGTTCTACCCGGTGTTGTTCGAAGTGTTGAACCAGGGTCAGACACCGGGCAAGAAAGCCATGGCCATTGCGGTGGTGAACGACGACAGCACACCCATCGGCTGGTCCGCCTCCATCGTGCGTAATTTTTTACGCATTGTGGATTTTCTACCCATGGGTTACGTCACCGGACTGGTCAGCATGATTCTCAATAAAGACTTCAAGCGGGTGGGCGACCTGGCCGCCGGCACAGTGGTGATCTATCGGGAGAAATCCAAAGCCGCGCCCAAATGGCCGGCCAGCACCAGTTCCCCACCCCCGATTGCCCTCAACCTGAAACAGCAGCGCGCCATGTTGTCGTTTGTGGAACGTCAAAACTCGCTCACCAAAGAGCGGCAGCAAGAACTGGCGAACCACCTGCAACCGGTGTTTCAACAGCAAAATCAGGAAGCCGTCAATCACATTGTGCGCGTTGCCACCTGGCTGCGGGGGGGACAATGAAGCAGGAACTGTTTGAGCAGAATAACCGCGGCCATTGGCAGCAGTTTGAGTCCAAACTGGACAGTCTGGAGTCGCGCAAGCGCAGCGGCAAAGCCCCCCAGGTGTCCGGGTTTGCCGAGCAGTACCGTCAGGTGTGTCACCACCTGGCACTGGCCCAGGAGCGGCAGTACAGCCCCCACCTGATCGACCGTCTGAACCAGTTGGCGTTACGGGGGCATCAGCAGCTCTATAAGAGTCACACCAATATTCTCTACAACATGGTGTATTTTATTCTGGTGGGTTTTCCCGCGGCTGTGCGCCGGGAAATCGCATTTGTGGGCATCGCCAGCACCCTGTTTTTTGGCTCCCTGTTATTGACTGCAGTACTCACCTATTACAACCCCAGCCTGGTGTACAGCATCTATCCCGAAGAATCGGTGATGGATTTCACCGAGATGTACAACCCGGCCAGCAAAGCACGTATGGAAGAGACACGCACCGCGGCCGATGATTTCACCATGTTCAGCTTTTACATCAAGAACAACATCGGCATCGGCTTTCAAACCTTTGCCAGCGGTTTCCTGTTGGGGGCCGGTGCGATCTTCAATCTGTTGTTCAACGGCATCGCCATCGGCGCGGTCACTGGCTATCTCACGGAACTCGGCTACACAGAAACCTTTTTCCCCTTTGTAGTGGGCCATGGCGCATTCGAACTCACCGGCATCGCCATCGCCGGCGCTGCCGGGTTGAAGCTGGGTTATGGACTGCTGTGCCCAGGACGCCTGAGCCGCAAGCAGTCATTGATTCGTTCCGCCCGCGAAGCCATGCCACTCGTTTATGGTGTGTTCTTTATGTTGCTGGTTGCGGCCTTTGTTGAGGCCTTCTGGTCCTCCAGCAGCTACCTGTCCATTACCGCAAAATACACCGCCGGGGCCAGTTTCTGGTTGCTGGTGTTGTCATACTTTGCTTTGGGGGCACGCCGTGGATCTGAGTAAGATCAGCGTACAGGTGCGCCCCCGCAACCCCTATGAGGCGGTTGACCTGGGATTCGTGATGGCCCGGCAGTGGTTCATGCCACTGCTGTGGTTGTGGCTGATTCCGGCGGCCCCGCTCATGGTTCTGAGCTATCTGCTGTTCATGGATCAGCCCCTGTGGGCGCTGTTGCTGGTGTGGTGGCTGAAACCCCTGTTCGAGTCCGTGCAACTGCGCTATATCTCGGAAAAGCTGTTTGACGACCGCATTCGCTGGCAGGACACGCTGCGCCAGGCCCACAAAATCGCACTGCACCAGTGGTTCAGCAAGCTGGTGATCCAACGTCTGGCCTTCTCCCGTTCTTTCAACATGCCGGTGGGGGAGCTGGAGCAATTACATGGGCGCCGCCGCGGACAGCGCCTGGAAACCCTGCATCGTGGTGCCGGTTCGTCCGGCCTTTGGCTGACGGCGGTGGGCAACACCCTGGAAGGAGTGCTGGTGTTCGGGGTATTCAGCCTGGCCTGGATTTTCATTCCTATGGAGATGGCTATCGATTTCGACTTCGATATGCTGTACTCCAGCCCGTTGCTGTTTCCCACCATTACCGTTGCCGGGTTTATCGCCATGGCGCTGGTGTCGCCGTTTTACGTCTGCGGGGGCTTCATGCTGTACATCAACCGGCGCACCTGGCTGGAAGCGTGGGACATCGAACTTACCTTCCGCCAGCTCAGCAATGAGCATCAGCAGCGCGGCAAAAGCCTGGCGACACTGGTCATGGCTTTATTGTTACTGGTCCCATTCACCCTGCCCCAACCCACCAAGGCGCAGGTTACCCGGGAAGAAAGTCAGCTCATCATCGCAGAGATTCTGGAGAGCGATGATTTCCACCAGATCAAAGAGGAACAGCGCTGGCGCTGGATCGAGCCACCCGAAGATGCCGCCGCAGAGGAAGACGGCATGTTCAAGGACCTGGGTAAATGGCTGGCGGACAAGTTGGAAGGGTGGACTCTGTTTGACGGCATCAGTGATTGGTACAGTGTCATTGTTGCTCTGCTGGAGGCCATATTGTGGGGGTTGGTGATCGCCCTTTTTGCCTATCTGGTCTACCGCTTTCGGGGTCTGCGGGGGCCAGGCCTGAAACTGAAGCAAGCCGCCCACGCACCACCGCCCAGCCACCTGTTCGGGCTGGAGCTGAACCAGGACAGTCTACCCGAGGATATCGTGGCTGCGGCCCAGGCCCTGTGGCAGCAGCAGCAGTTTCGTCAGGCCGTGAGCCTGCTTTACCGGGCGGCCCTGACGTTTCTGATCCACGAACGTCACCTGCCCCTGAACAGCAGCCATACCGAACAGGAATGCCTGCGCCTGTGCCTGAAGCATGAATCGCCACCTCGGGGGCAGTTCTTCCAGGAGCTGACGCGGCATTGGATTGCCCTGGCCTATGCCCACCGTCCGCTCAGCTCCGAGGACTTCGACCGTCTGTGTGCCGCCTGGCCCGACTTTGACCAGCAGGAGCCGCAACCGTGAACCGCCGCCACCTGCTGCTGGGTACTGTGATTCTGGCTTTGGCCGGGGCGGGGTTGTATTGGCTGTCCACTCAGGTGGAACGTTACACCCACCAGTGGGACTCCGGCCCGGAGTTGAACGTGTTGTTCAACCCCTGGCACGCTGCCCAGCAATTTCTGGCGCGCCAACAGAAAGAATCCCATCGCTCCTTTAATCTGCATCCGGTGTTTGAGCAACTGAATCCCTATGACGCCTTGATCCTGGACAACAGCGCCCCCATCGCCAACCCGGCCACCCGGGAAACCCTGCTGGACTGGGTGAACAACGGCGGCCACCTGGTGATCACGGCGGTGGCTGAGTGGGACTTCGACCAGGAAGCCGCCGATCCCCTGCTGGACGAGTTCGGTGTGCGCCTTTATGCCCTGGAAGAGGATGAAAACGAAGACTACGCAGAAGATGAGGACTGGACAGGGGAAGACATCGAGGCAGCCTCGGTGGAGGACGCAACCACCCCCGACGAAGAGGAAGACGAGGCTGAGCAAAGTTGCACATTTTTCAGCTTCGATAACCTGTTTGCCCTGCAGTGGGAAGGGGAAACGCTGCAAATCGAATCGGTGTGGAATTACACCCTGGACGACGACGATGGCGCAGCCCGTTACGGTGGCGATGCCTGGCCCAACGCGGTATTACAGTACCAGGTGGGCGCCGGCAGGTTGACGGTGCTGATGGACACCACCATCTGGGAAAGCGACCGGATCGGAGACTATGATCACGCGTATTTTCTCTGGCAGCTGGTGAAGGCTGACGACGTGGTCTGGTTCGTCAGCAGCAACGACAGCGAGAGCCTGCTGGATAAATTATGGCGTACCGCTCCCTTCTTAATGACCGGCCTGCTGGTACTGCTGCTGATCTGGGGATGGCGACGCTGGGTGCGCTTTGGCCCCATGATTCCCGAGCCCGCCGGTGAGCACCGCCAGTTGCTGGAACACATCGAAGCCGCTACCCGTTTTGACTGGAACCACGCGGGTGCGGGCGCCATGGTGGAAAGCCTGCGCCATGACATCCGCGCCGAAGTCAGCCGCCAGCATCATCTGGATTTTGAGGCGGATCAAGCGAAATGGCTGGAGCTGGTGGCCCGCAGCAGTCAGCTTGACCCGAACCTGGTGGTGCAGGCCATGAGCCAGCCCAGCCCGGAACGGGAACACCCCTGGACAGAACTGATTTCTCAATTACAAACCATAAGGAATGCACTATGACGGAGCCAACCCTTAACCTGACCGAGGCAATCCAACGGGTACAGCGCATGCGGGAGCAGATTGCCCGGGTGGTGGTGGGGCAACAACCGGTCATCGACCAGGTGCTGATTGCCATGCTGGCCACCGGCCACGTTCTGGTGGAAGGGGTGCCCGGGCTGGGAAAAACCCTGTTGGTGAAAGCCCTGGCCAAGTGTTTTCAGGGGCAATTCGGACGCATCCAGTTCACCCCTGATCTGATGCCGTCGGACGTCACCGGCCACGCGCTCTATGATATGAAATCCGAGCAGTTCAAAATCCGCCGCGGGCCCGCCTTCTGTAACCTGTTATTGGCGGACGAAATCAACCGGGCTCCGGCCAAAACCCAGTCCGCTCTGCTGGAAGTGATGCAGGAGAAGCAGATCACCATTGAGGGCAAAGCCTTCCCGGCGCTGACACCGTTTATGGTGTTGGCCACCCAGAACCCCATTGAACAGGAGGGCACCTACCCCCTGCCGGAAGCGGAGCTGGACCGGTTCATGCTCAAGGTGTTGATTGACTACCCCAGCGAGCAGGAAGAGCAGGACCTGGTCAAGCAGATCACCACCGGGCAGGTGCAGGATACCTTGAGCGTGGACGCCATCGAGCCCGTGGTTTCCGCCACCGACATTCCCCGGCTGCAGAAAGTCACCGCGGGTATCCAAGTGGACGACGCGGTGTTCGATTATGCGGTGCGCATCGCCCGCAGCTCGCGGGAGTGGCACAGCTTTGCCCACGGTGCCGGCCCCCGGGCCAGCATCGCGCTGATCCGTGCCGCCCGCGCCCACGCCCTGTTGGAGGGGCGGGATTTTGTTACTCCGGATGACGTGAAAACCATGGCCTTGCCGGTGATGCGCCATCGGGTGGCCCTGACCGCGGAGATGGAAATAGAAGGCCTGAAAACCGATCAGGCCCTGCAGCAATTGCTGCAGGAAGTGGAAGCACCCAGGCTGTAGCGGGGAACACCATGCGACCCACCCAACGCCTGTTCTGGTTTGCTCTCGGCTGGACTCTGCTGGGCTTGCTTGCGGCCCTCAATAACTGGTTACCCGCCGGATGGAGCCAACCCGAATGGCAGCCACAGCTGAGCAAGGTCTGGCAGATCAGCACCGCCACCCTGCTGTTTCTGCTGCTGTTTGATGTGGTGGCCGTGCGACGTATGGCCGCTCCCACCGTGCGCCGCTCCCACAGCGAATCCCTGGCCCTTGGGGTCTGGTCTGTGGTGGAGCTGGAGCTTCTGCATCGCTACCGACGGCCCGTGAGCATCGAGGTTCACGATCATTACCCGGGGGATTGCGAGGCGGAGCACGCCCTCCAGAACGGGCGATTGCAACCCCGGCAAGGCACCGCATTCCGCTACCGAGTACGGGCCAAGCAACGCGGCAATCATGACTTTGGCCTGACGGACCTGTTGCTTCCCTCGCCCATGGGGTTCTGGCAACGGCGCCTGCTGGTGGGCACGCCCAGCCGCGTCAAGGTGTATCCGAACTTCGCCGCCGTTTCCAACTACGCCATGATGTCCATGGAACAGCAATCCTCCCAGTTGGGCATTCGCCTGCAGCAACGCCGGGGGGAAGGCATGGAGTTCCAGCAGCTGCGGGAATTCCGTCAGGGCGACAGCCTGCGCCAGATCGACTGGAACGCCAGCGCCCGGCTGCGCAAACTGATCTCCAAGGAATACCAGGATGAGAAGGACCAGCAGATCCTGTTCCTGGTGGATTGCGGGCGACGCATGCGCTCCAAAGACGGTGATCACAGTCATCTGGATCACGCTTTGAACGCCATGTTGTTGATGAGCTACGCCGCCCTGAAACAGGGCGATGCGGTGGGCCTGCTCAGTTTTGGGGGGGATGATCGTTGGCTGAAGCCGGTGAAAGGGGTAGCCAACCTGTCGAAGATTCTGAACTGCGTCTACGACGTGGACGCCAGCACCCGGGCCAGCGATTACAATACCGCCATACGTGCCCTGATGACCCGCCACCAGAAACGGGCCCTGGTGGTGCTGTTGTCCAACATTCGCGACGAAAACGTGGACGACCTGAAACCTGCTCTGTCTCTGCTGCGCAAGAAACACCTGGTGATGGTGGCCAACCTGGAAGAGCCCGAGCTGCATGAGTTGCTGGAACAGCCCATCCACCAATTCCAGGATGCACTGCGCTATGCGGGCACCAAACTCTATCTGGAGCGGCGCCAGGCGGTGACCCGGGCCTTCAATCACTCCGGCATACACACGGTCAACAGCACCCCACAGATGATGCCGGTGGCCTTGATCAACAAGTACTTCGAAGTGAAGCGGGAAGGTTTACTCTAGCGCGGTTAAAGTGTGTATTTTTACGTTTTACAAATGAACGACTATTGGCCACTATATAACAATAATAAATATCCTTATTCGCAACCCTATAATCACCGGACGAAACCAATGAACCAGGCAATCAGGCCCGCTGTTTTCGTGATGTCTTTGTATCTGTTCACAGGGGCAGGCTTGCTCTCAGGCTGTGCGGGCAAACAGGTAAAACCCACCCCGGAGCCCACGCCCCCGGTGACAACAGAGCCGGAACAGACAGTGGAGGCACCGGCAACAGAAGCCGTCACCAAGCCGGAGCCCTACCAGTACAAGGCGGTTCCGTTCGAAGAAGTGCTGAAGCAGGATCAGGAAAAAGCCGCCCGCAAGCCTGCCCCAAAAACGGTACTGCCCACCGGTGAAGACGCCCCCAAACGCCAACCCAGCACGCCCCTCCGCCCCCCACAGCCAACGCCAGCACCTGCACCCGAGCCCGAAGCCCTCCCCCCTGAAACCGCCACCCTTGCAGTGACTGGGGAAGCCGCTGATCCGGTGGCTGCTCCGGAAACAGCGGAAGTGCCTGCCAAGGCCCCACCGGCAGAGCCGATTCGGTTCAATCTGGACCAGCTGCCGCTGACCGTCATGGACACCTGGATTCTGGCGGCGGACCAGGACAGCTGCTCATTGCAGACCGTCCCTGTAACCATGGATGATGGCGCCGGCCAAACCAGCGTCACACTGCGCCTGTCCAAAGCCGATTGGCAGGTGGTCACCCAGTCAGACATCGATCTCAGTTACCCGGAAACCGGTCTCTTCCTCAGTAACGGCACCCACATTCCGTTGGAATCCGTGATCAAAGACACTAGAATCTCGATATCGAAACAAAAACAGCAACTTACTGAAGCTTTAAAAGCCTCGGACTCGGTTCGGGTGGCATTGGGTTACTGGCCCACCTGGCCGGTGACTGAGACCCGATCCATCACCATTTCGGTTGCCCATTTCCCACCGGCCCTGAACGCCTGGGAAAGCTGCAACCGCCGCATCAGCGCACGCTAGCATAACCGGAGCCACCCATGGGATTACGCTTAAAGTTCAACCTTGTTTTATTCATCACCACGCTGATCGGGCTGCTGGTTTCCGGGTTCGTCAGCCACAAGATTCTGCAGCAGAACGCCCGGGAAGAAGTTCTGGATATGGCCCGCATCATGATGGAAAGTGCGGTGGCGGTGCGGGCCTATACAGTCAACGAGATCAAACCGTTGCTGAAGGTGCAGCAGCGTCGCAGCTTTATTCCCCAGACCGTACCCGCCTATGCCGCTGCCCAATATATCAAGACCCTGCAGCAATCCCATGAGGATTACAGCTACAAGGAGGCGGCCCTGAACCCCACTAACCCGGCCAACCGGGCCACGGAGTGGGAAGCGGATATTGTGAACTGGTTCCGCAATCATGTGAACGAAGAGGAACTGATCGGCGAACGGGAAACCCCAACCGGACCTCAGTTGTACCTGAGCCGCCCCATCACCATCACCAACCCCGGGTGCCTGGCCTGCCACAACACCCCGGCAGAGGCCCCTGCAACCCTGATCGAGACCTACGGCTCCAGCAACGGTTTTGGCTGGAAACTGAATGAAACCATCGGCGCCCAGGTGGTATCGGTACCCATGTCCCTGCCGCTGGCCCGGGCAGACCAGACCTTCTATACCTTTATGGGGGCCCTGATTGGCATCTTTGTGATCATCGCCATCATCCTCAACCTGCTGCTACACTTTATCGTGATCAAGCCGGTACAGGCCATGTCCAGCAAGGCGGATGAAATCAGCCTGGGCAACCTCAACGTAGAAGAGCTGACGGTGAAGGGCAACGACGAGATATCCTCCCTGGGCCGCTCCTTTAACCGCATGCATCGCAGCCTGAGCAACGCCGTGCAGATGCTGGATGAAACCATTGATTAACCATGAGTAGCGGTCATTTGCCTCCTCAACGCATTGCAAAATACGACATAGAACGCATTCTGGGCAGCGGCGCCATGGGCGTGGTCTACAAAGCCTATGACAGTCAGATTGAACGGCCTGTGGCCATCAAGGTGCTCCATGAGCACCTGCGCCAGGGTGAACACGGTGCCGATCTGGAAGTGCGTTTTTTGCAGGAGGCCAAGGCCGCAGCCCGCTGCCTGCACCCCAATATCGTCACCATTTTCGATTTCGGCAGCGACAGCGAGCCTTATATCGTCATGGAGTTCGTGGAAGGGATTGAGCTGAAAGCACACCTGCGCAGTGACACCTTCATCTCCCTGCCCTCCGCCACCGACATCTGCATCCAGGTACTGGAAGCCCTGGGCCATGCCCACGACAAGGGCATCGTGCACCGGGACATCAAACCCGCCAACATCATCCTGCTGGAAAACGGCACCGTCAAAGTCTCGGATTTCGGCGTTGCCCGCCTGGACACCTCGGAGCTCACCAGCACCGGTTTTATGGTAGGCACCCCCAACTACATGTCCCCTGAGGGCCTGCAAGGCTATCAGGTGGACGCGCGTTCGGACCTTTACAGCGTGGGCGTGTTGTTTTACGAATTGCTGACCAAAGAGCGGCCATCCCGCGAGCTGAGCCTCAGCCAGAACCTGGACAAACTGAACAGCACCCGGCATTTATCCGGCCAGAGCATCCGCTCCATCAAGCCGATTCTGGATCGCGCCCTGCAACCGGAGCCGGGGCAACGCTTCCAGTCCAGCGCCCAGTTCATCGACAAACTGCGTTCCATTGAGGATATGGATCTGACCCTGGCCACCACGGCCCACTTCCCGAAACCGGACAACTATGTGGCACAGGCCCCCACCGAAAGCCATGCCTTTTCGTCCTCTCAGTGGAGTGACGACCTGTTGCTGTCGCTGGAGCATTCTCTGGCGCGCTACGTTGGCCCGATGGCAAAGCTGCTGGTGCGCAAAAACAGTCGTTCCGCCACCAGCCTGGAACAACTGATGGCCAACCTGACTTTGCACATTCCCAATGAAGACGAGCGCAGCCAGTTCATGCAGTCAGTGGAAAAAAGCGGAATATCCAAAGTCTCGTCGCTGGGGGGTTCCCAGGCCGGACTGACCTCCCATTCCCGCAGTGCGGCTGATCAGCCCACCCAAATGGCTGCAACCACCATCACCGAGTCACAGCAGCAACAGATCACCGAGATCCTGGCGTTTCACGTGGGGCCGCTGGCCAGCCGCCTGGTGAAAAAAATGAGCCGCCAGCATCCCAACCTGATGGACCTGGTGGAAGCACTGGCCCGCCATATTCCGGACCAGAATGAACGCAATCAGTTTCTGGCTCGGGCCAGCAAACTCTAAACCCTCAGTAAGCTCTCTAAACCCTCAGATTGCCTGTTTCTCAATTTTGCGCGAAAAGGATTGGGCCTGTTGATACAGCTCTTCCCGACTCAGCAGCTTCTCTTTTGCACCCTGGTGCACCAGCACTGACTCGGCGTTGGTCATGCCCAGGTGTATGGCCTGCTCTATCGGCTCATCCAACACGCAGGCCGCAGTGAAAGTTGACGCAAAGGCATCGCCGGCACCGGTGGTCTCCAATACGGTGAGCCCTTCCCGCGGCCAGCCCCGGCAATAGTGCTCCCGGTCATACACATGCACCCCGTCGCCACCATCGGTAATGACGAAAACCCGGGGCGGCAGTTCCGCCATTTTCTTCAACAGCTCCCTGGCCGGGGGCCGCTCCTGGTAGATCAACCCCAGAAACTTGCAGGCCTCCTCCAGGTTCATCACCAGGATCTCCACCTTTTCCAACAGGGGTTGCAGCGCCTTGAAACCCAGTTCCGCCTGATAGTTACTGGGGTTGAAGGCGACCCGATAATCCTGTTGTGCCAGTAACGAGACAATGGTGTCGAAGCTCTCACCCAGCATACTGGCCAGGTACACCCAGCGGGTTTCGAAGGGCTTGATCTCATCCAGCCGCAAACTGTTGTTGCAGCCCTTGTAGGCCAGGATAGTGCGATCGTGGGCAAAGCTGTTGAGGATCACCGAGATACCGGTGGTGCCCTCCCTGGGGCCGATGAAATCGATATGTTCCTGCTGCAGGGTACGCACCACAAAGTCGCCGTTGCCATCGGTGCCGACCTTACCCAGATACGCCGTCTTCAAGCCCAGCCGGGCAAAGGTCACCGCACAGTTGGTGCCGCCTCCACCGACGGCCAGATTCAGTTCCTTCACCAGAATTTTGCTGCCCAGGGGAAAGGCAATCAGTTTCTCCTGCATGGTGGGGGTTTCGATGCGGATCAACTCCGAATCCGTATCCGCAAACTGATCGACGGTCGCACTGCCGATCGCCACAATGTCGTAGGACATTTACCTACTCCTGTTGATGATCCTGTTGATGGTCCTGTTGATAAAGTTCCAGATAGGACTGGGCACTGTGTTGCCAGTCAAAACACTGCGCCATGGCGGTTTGCTGGATGCGCTGCCAGGTTTTGCGCCGGCTGTACATGGCAATCGCCCGCAACACAGTGTCGGTGAACGCGGCGGCAGCGGGTTCCTCGAACACAAAACCGGTGGCAGTCCCCTGCTCCAGGGACAACTCGTCCACATTCACCACGGTATCCGCCAGCCCTCCCGTACGCCGCACAATGGGCAGGGTGCCGTAGCGCAGGCTGTAAATCTGATTCAGTCCACAGGGTTCATACCGGGAAGGCATGGCAAACAGGTCGCTGCCGGCTTCGATGCGATGGGCAAGTTCTTCATCATAGCCGATGGTGACGGACACCGTTTTCGGGTTGGCCTGGGCCAGTTCCAGCAACTGCTGCTCATAGTGGGGTGTTCCGCTGCCCAGAATCACCCACTGCACCTTGTGTTCCTGGGTGGCGGTCATGGCACTCACCACCCAATCAATGCCCTTTTGTTCCACCAACCGGCTCACCAGCCCAATCAAGGGCGCCGATTTACTCAAGCGCAGGCCGCTTATCCGCTGCAAGTCCAACTTGTTCTTGAGCTTTTGTTCCAGAGAGTCACGGTCAAAATGGAACAGAATATGGTCGTCGGTTTGTGGATTCCAGATCTCATAATCGGCCCCATTGAGAATGCCCACCAGTTTGTTCTGATGGTGTTGCAGCAGCCCGCCCATGCCACAGGCCGCCGGCTCCCGCAGGATCTCATCGGCGTAGGTTGGGCTCACGGTGGTAACCCAATCGGCAAACACAATGCCGGCTTTGAGAAAGGACAGGTTGCCGTAGAACTCCAGCGCATCCAGGTGCCACCAGGTATCCGGCAGCTGCAGATGCTGAAAGGTGGCGTAATCGAACACACCCTGGTAGGCCAGGTTATGAATGGTGAACAGTGTTTTCACGGCGCTTTCGTGCAAACTCAGCAGTGCCGGAATCAACCCGGTTTGCCAGTCGTTGCAGTGCACCACCTGGTAACCGGCTCCGGCCTGTTCCGCCGCCACCACCCAACTCACCACAGCGCGACAAAACTGGGCAAAGCGATCGGCGTTATCCGGCCAGGGATCACCACTGCTGCGTTCATAGGGCCCTCCATCCCGGTCGAACAGGCTGTCTGACTCCACCAGCAACAACGGCACACCCACGGGGCTGGATGCATATTCCGCCACCCGGATATCCGAGCGCAAAAAATCATCCGGCAATGACCGGCGCTGATCCGGTTCCCCCAACCTGGCGCGAACCGAGCGGTAACCGGGTAGTACCACCGTCACCTGATGCCCCAGGTCCGCCAATGCCCGCGGCAGGGAATAGGAGACATCCGCCAAGCCGCCGGTCTTGATGAGGGGGAACACTTCACTGCAAACAAAAAGTATGTTCATTGGAAACTGATTCGGCGCATGCCGCCATAGGTCAGGGTCAAAGCAATCACCCATCGTACTTATAAAAATTAGCACTACGAAACTACTCTATCATGACAAACGAATCCGACGAAGAGCAAGCGGGTTTGTGGAAACTTGATTGGGATCAAGCTATTTGTCACTTTGTGTCTCTATGCTCGGGGGGAATGCTCCACCTGTTGTCCCCAGCAAGCTCATTGGCAAGGCAGCCGCTTGCCAACATAACCATCAGGAAGCCGGATATGCCCAGCCCAATATCCTCACCTTACTGGCCGCAACTGGAAGCCCTGCGCCAGGATTTTTTAAACACACGTTTAACGGATCTGTTCCGGCAGCAGCCCAACCGGTTTCAGCAGTATTCCGGTTATTGCCAGGATCTGTTCATCGACTACTCGAAGCACTTTGTTGACCAGCGGGTAATGACGGCGCTGTTGGGATTGGCGGAGCAGCAACAACTCACCACAGCCATTCAGCGGCTGGCCAGAGCAGAACCCCTCACCAGTGGCCTGCAAACCATCCCCTACACTGCGCTGCGGGATAAGGCGTTGACCCCCACCAGCATCGCCGGGGAGGACATCTCCTCACTGATTCGGGACAACCTGTTCAAGATGGAACGCATCTGCAGCGAGGTACGTTCCTGGCGCTGGCGCGGATTAAGCGACAAGCCCATCGCCGATGTGGTCACACTGGGCGTGGGGGGTGCGGCCAATGATGCAGAAGCGGTGCACAAGGCATTGGGCGCTTACCAGACCAACTCCATCCGCATACACTTTGTGTCCAATGGCGATTCGGATCACTTCCGTCAATTGCTGAACCAGCTGCAACCGGACACCACCCTCTTCATCATCTCCAGCAAAAGCTTCGCCACTCAGGAGACCATCGCCAACGCGCAGCTGGCCCGGGAATGGGTGCTGCAACAGTCGAGAACGGACACCGCCCTGCAACGCCACTTTATCGCCATCACCGGCAACAAGGCAGCGGCCCTTGAGTTTGGCGTGGGTGAGCAATGCATTCTGGCGGTCTGGGACTGGCTGCCCGGTCGCTATTCCCTGTGGACCGCGGCGGGATTGCCCGTGGCCCTGGCCATCGGCATGGAGCGCTTTGTGGAGTTTCTGGCTGGAGCCCATGTCATGGACCGGCATTTCCTCACCACCGAGCCGGCACGGAACTTTCCGGTGATCCTGGCCCTGCTGGGAGTGTGGTATACCAATTTCTGGCAGGCCAGCAATCATGCTTTGCTGCCCTATCATGAATCCCTGGAGCTGCTGCCGGCACTGGTGCAACACTGCCTGATGGAGGCCAACGGCAAATCCATCGATCTGGCGGGACACCCGGTTGCCTACCAGACCGCGCCGGTGATCTGGGGCACGGCGGGCAACAGCAGCCAGCATACCTATTTTCAACTGCTGCATCAGGGAACGCACACCATTCCGGCAGACTTCATTGCGGTTGCCCGGGAGCCGGTTGCCGGCGCACAACATCAGAACCTGATGCAATGCCTGGCCCAGAGTGAAGCCCTGATGCTGGGTAACCAGGGCGAGACACCCCCGTCAAATCAAACGGCTAGCAATCCTGCCATAAACGACCAGGTGCTGCCGGGCAACAAGCCATCCACCAGCATCATTATGAAACAGCTCACGCCAGGAACTCTGGGCCAATTACTCGCCCTGTATGAACACATTGCCTTCACCCGCGCCATCATCTGGAACATCAACCCGTTCACCCACTGGGGTACGGAACTGAGCAAGCGCTACGGCAACGATTTCAGCGCGCAACCACACGCCCATGACCCTTCCACCCTGGGGCTGCTGCAGGTTTTCAAACAATGGAATCAGGAAACGGACACCCAGGAGTTACACAGCCCCCGGGAAGAGCCCAGCTATTATTTCTAGCAACGTACAACTGAACAAAGGGCCCTGCCTGGGATGAACAGCAGGCTCAGGCCGGGCTCAGGATAATACCCGCCAGCGGAGGCAGCGTCAGCGTAATGCTGCAGGGCTGATTCATGTGGGCATCCGGCTCCGCCTGAATGGCGGTGCCGTTGGAAATGTTACTGCCACCGTAATAGATGGAATCGGAGTTGAATATCTCCTGATACTGCACCCCTTCCGGCACGCCAATGCGATAGTGCTCCCGCACCACAGGGGTGAAATTCAGCACCACGATCACATACCCCTGCTCGCTGCGACGCAGGAAACTGATGACCGACTGTGAGCTGTCATGGCAGTCAATCCACTGAAAGCCGCGCTCTTCGAAATCATAGCGATGCAGCGCCGGCAATTTCTGGTAATGGCCGTTCAGATCCCGCACCACCGATTGCACTCCGCGCTGCCAGTCGTGTTCCAGCAAATGCCAATCCAGAGCCCGATCGTGACACCACTCCCGGCCCTGGCCGAACTCGCCGCCCATAAACAGGAGTTTTTTGCCCGGATGGGTGTACATGTAGGTGAACAACAAGCGCAGATTAGCGAACTGCTGCCAACCGTCCCCCGGCATTTTTTCCAACAGGGAATACTTGCCGTGCACCACTTCGTCGTGGGACAGGGGCAGCACAAAATTCTCGGAAAACGCATACAACAAGCTGAAGGTCAGGTTTTCATGGTGGAAGGGTCGGTGCACCGGATCATGCTTGACGTAGCGCAGGGTGTCGTTCATCCAACCCATATTCCATTTCATACTGAAACCCAATCCGCCCAGATATACTGGCCGTGACACCTGGGGCCAGGCGGTGGATTCCTCCGCCATCATCAACACCCCGGGGAAGTCCTGGTGCACCTTTTCGTTGGTGCGGCGGATAAAATGAATGGCTTCCAGGTTCTCGTTGCCGCCGTATTGATTGGGCGTCCACTCCCCTGCCTGGCGGGAATAATCCAGGTACAGCATGGAGGCCACCGCATCCACCCGCAGACCATCCACGTGGAATTCCTCCAGCCAGAAATAAGCACTGGAAAACAGGAAGTTACGCACTTCATTGCGGCCATAGTTGAAGATCAATGTCCCCCAATCCTTATGTTCACCACGGCGCGGGTCATCGTGCTCGTACAGGCAGGTGCCATCAAACCGGGCCAGGCCATGGGCATCCCTGGGGAAGTGGGCCGGCACCCAGTCCAGGATCACGCCAATACCATTACAGTGGCAATGATCCACAAAGTATTTGAAATCATTGATGTCACCGAAACGGCTGGTGGGGGCAAAAAACCCGGTCACCTGATAACCCCAGGAACCATCAAAGGGGAACTCGGTCACCGGCAACAGCTCAATGTGGGTGAAGCCCATCTCTTTGACGTAGGACACCAGCTGCTCAGCCAGTTCCCGGTAACTCAGGAAATCGCCGTTGTCCTGCCGCCGCCAGGACCCGAGATGAACCTCATAAATAGACTGGGGACTGTGCAACCAATCGGCTTTTGAGCGCCGCTGCAGCCACAGGTCATCCTGCCATTGATAGTGGGCTGGAGCACAGTAGCGGGAAGCGGAATTGGGTCGCACCTCGAAAAACCGACCGTAGGGGTCGGACTTGATGGTGACCTCCCCGGTATCGCGATTGCGGATCTCGAATTTATACAACGCGCCGTCTTCGAACTCGGGTATAAACAGCTCCCAGATACCGCTCTGTCCCCGGCTGCGCATGGGATTGACGCGCCCATCCCAGCGATTGAAATCCCCAACCACACTGACCCGTTCGGCGTTGGGCGCCCAAACCACAAACAGCGTACCGTCGATATTATCAATCTGCCAGGGGTGCGCGCCCATCAAGCGATAAGCGTCAAAACATTCCTGCAGGTGAAACCCGTTCAACCATTCCTCGCTCACCTGCGGCCAGAATGTGTAAGGATCAATAAAGTGTTGTTCCCAATCGCCACTGCGTTCCACCAGCACCGGATGCCGCCCCCAACTGGTGGCATCCCCTTCAATACGGAACAACCCACTGCTGCCAATTTGCTTCATCTCAGTGCGCTGGCCCTCCACCGTGACCCAAACCGAATCCGCATGAGGTCGATAAACGGTCAGATAGCTCTGATCACTTTCGTCATGAATGCCCAACACCGTGAACGGGTCATGGTGGCGGGCCGCAATAATGCGCTCAAGATTCTGCTGAAGACGATTCATGGGGGGCGATTGGTTTCGGGATGTGGCCATCACGTTCGTTGAAATCCTGTACTCGGAAGCCCGGTTCTATACTGAGCAGGCATTATCGGTGTCCTGAAGTCTGACTTCAAAGTACCACCGCTTCGCCTGAACACTTATATAACCGATTGTTATTTTGAATCCAGTAATTTTGGTTTTACCTTCGATAATTCAAACAACCTACTCGTTGTTCCTATGATTTGGATCATAAAATGCATGCCGCGATGTAGCATGCTTGTCATGTAGGATGTGCAGTATTGTCCATTATTCGGATGTGGTTTTCGTGACGTACCACTAATCCCATTTCACCCAGACAGGTCAGCCGTACAGGTACATCATGCTAGGAGCAACGACACCCAATTTTGGCACGCTGAAAAACACACTGGCTCTGATTCTGGCAGGGGGCAGTGGCACGCGACTGCAATCCCTGACCCGCTGGCATTCGAAGCCGGCAGTGCCTTTCGGGGGAAAGTTTCGCACCATCGACTTCCCGCTCTCCAACTGCATCAATTCGGGCATTCGCCAGATCAGCATTCTCACCCAATACAAATCCCACTCGCTGAATTCCCATATCCAGAAAGGCTGGAGTTTTCTGCGTCCGGAATTGGGGGAATTTGTGGAACTGCTGCCGGCGCAACAACGGGTGAAGGATTCCTGGTATCTGGGTACCGCTGATGCGGTGTATCAGAATCTGGACATCATCGACATGGTGCACCCGGACTACGTACTGATCCTGGCCGGGGATCACATCTACAAGATGAATTATGCACTGATGATTCAACAACATATCGATTCCGGTGCCGACATTACCGTGGGCTGCATCGAGGTTCCTCTGGCCCAGGCCCGGGAGTTTGGTGTGATGGCGGTGGATGAACAGAACTGGATTCAACGTTTTCAGGAGAAACCGGCACACCCGGAACCGGTGCCCGGCAAACCCGGCCTGAGCCTGGCCTCCATGGGCATCTATGTATTTCCGAAAGCGCTGCTCAATGAGCTGCTGCAGGACGACGCCGAGCAGGCCAACAGCGCCCATGACTTTGGTAAAAACATCATTCCGTCGGCGGTGAAGCATCTCAAAGTGCTGGCCTATCCATTCACGGACAGCAATACCGGTAACACCGCCTATTGGCGCGACGTGGGCACCATCGACAGCTATTTCGATGCCAACATGGATTTGCTGTCGGTCACGCCGCAGCTGAACCTGTACGACCAGACCTGGCCCATCTGGACGTATCAGGAGCAACTGCCACCGGCCAAGTTCGTGTTTGATGATGAAAACCGTCGGGGTATGGCAGTGGACTCCCTGGTGTCTGGCGGCTGCATCATTTCCGGCAGCTCAGTGAAGCGTTCACTGTTATCCAACAATGTGCGCATTCACAGCTACTCAACCATTAAAGACGCTGTTATTCTTCCCAATGTGGAGATTGGTCGCAATTGTCGATTGAAGAACGTCATCATTGATCGCGACTGCAAAATTCCACCGGGTACGGTCATTGGGTATGAACATGATCAGGATGCAAAGCAGTTTTATGTGTCTCCCAATGGCATCGTGTTGGTCTCGGCTGAAATGTTAGGAAAGTCCCTATCCAATGTCGCATGAGCAGGATGATAAACCCAAAGTCAACGTAGTGCTGTGCTGGCATATGCACCAGCCCCAGTATCAGGATCAATTCACCCGCAACGTCCACTTGCCCTGGACTTACCTCCATGCCATCAAGGACTACGCCGATATGGCGGCGGTGGTGGAGCAGGTTCCGCAAAGCCGGGTGGTGGTGAACTTCACGCCCGTGTTGCTGGATCAGATTGACGATTACATCCAGCAGTTCGATCGCTATTTCAATCAGGGTGAAGCCTTCAACGACCGGCTGTTGGCGACCCTGGCCATGGCCACCATCGGCCCCACGGAATCCTTGCGCCTGTTCATTGCCAAGCAATGTATCCGCGCCAATGAAAAACGCCTGGTGGAACGCTTCCCGCCCTATCAGGACCTGGTACAACTGGCGCGCCTGGCACTGAACAAACCCGGCTACCTGAACTACCTGGATGAGCAATTCTTTTTTGATCTGCTGGTCTGGTACCACCTGGTGTGGATGGGTGAAACGGTGCGCATGGAAAACGAAACCGTGCAACGCCTGATCCGCAAGGCCCGCGGTTTTGATGGCAAAGATCGGCGGGAACTGCTGGGTGTCATTGACATCCTGATTCGCTCCGTGGTGCCGCGCTATCGGCATTTGGCGGAAAGCGGGCAGATGGAAATCAGCGTCACCCCGGATAAACACCCCATCCTGCCCCTGCTGCTGGATTTTAAATCCACACTGGAAGCCATGCCCGATGCCCCGCTGCCCAAGCGGCCACACTACCCTGGTGGCAAAGAGCGGGCGATGGTGCACCTGGAAAATGGACTGAAGACTTTCGAGCGGCATTTCGGCTTTCGTCCGGTGGGCTGCTGGCCTTCCGAGGGTGCACTCAGTGAGCCCACTCTGGAATTACTGGATCAGGTTCAGTTTCAATGGACCGCCACTGGCGGCGGCGTGCTGGGCAACACCCGCAACGCCAACAAACTGCATAAATTGTGCATCCACCATGGATTCAAGGTTCGCAACAATGAGGTGTCGTGTTTCTTCCGGGACGATAACATTTCAGATCTGATTGGTTTCACGTATTCCGGCTGGAATGAAGTGGATGCCGTCAACAACCTGGTTCACCATATTGAAAACATCCGAGTGGCCTGCGGTTACCAGGAAGATACCATCGTGCCCATTATTCTCGACGGTGAAAACTGTTGGGAATATTACGCCAACAATGGCTACCACTTTTTGAAACAACTCTATTCAAAGCTGGTGGAGCACCCGAAGATCAATCTCACCACCTTTCGTGACTACAGCAAACGCCACAGCAAACGCACTGAGTTGCCATCGCTGGTGGCGGGCAGCTGGGTGTACGGCACCTTTTCCACCTGGATCGGAGATCCGGCCAAAAACCGGGCCTGGGATTTATTGTGTCAGGCGAAAGACGATTTCGATCGCGTCATGAGCAGCGGCAAACTGGCACCGGAAATTGCCCAACGGGCCGAAGAGCAGATGGCCATTTGTGAAGGCTCCGATTGGTTCTGGTGGTTTGGCGATTACAACCCGGCTGAATCGGTGTCTGACTTCGATCAGTTGTATCGAACCCACTTGAAGAATCTGTACCGTTTTCTGGATGAACCGGCACCAGAGAGCCTGGAACACGTGATCAGTCGCGGCGGCGGCGTAGCGGAAAACGATGGGGTCATGCGCAGGGGACAAGGATAATTCATGCCAAAAGGCGTTCTCAACAGGCGTTTGTCCGGTGTGGTGCTGCATCCCACTTCCCTGCCCGGCCCGCAGTACCATGGTTCCTTTGGGGCCGAAGCCTATAACTGGCTGAACTGGTTGCAACTGGCCGGGTTCGGTGTGTGGCAGACTCTGCCCCTGTGTCCGGTGGCGGACGGTTCCCCCTACAACAGCTTCTCTGCGTTTTCCGGCAATCCCGATTTTGTGGACATCGGTCAACTGAAAGCGCTGGGATTCCCGGAATACAAAAAAGACGTTGCCAGCCGCCTGAATCAACGGGCAGCGCTGACCCAGGCCCATCTGTGGTTACAGGAACACCCGCAACACCCCATCGCCGCCGAATTTCAGGCCTTCTTGGCGCAAACGGACTGGCTGGCGGATGCCAGTCTTTTCACCGTGATCAAACAACAGTATTCGGAACATTGGCTGCAGTGGCCGGCGCCCCTGAGGAATCGTGACAAAGCCGCCATCGAGGCCTTTCAACGACAACACGCCAACCCGATCCAGCTGGAGAATTTCATTCAGTTTCTGTTTCATCGGCAGTGGCTGGATCTGAAACGCTACGCCAACGAGCGCAATATTCTGGTATTCGGGGACCTGCCGATTTTTGTTTCCGGTGACAGTGCGGATGTCTGGGCGCACCGGGATCTGTTTAAACTGCACGAGGATGGCACGCCCGAGGTGGTGGCCGGTGTACCGCCGGATTACTTCTCGGCAACCGGTCAACGCTGGGGCAACCCCATCTATCACTGGCCGGCCCACACCGGCAGTGGGTTCAGCTGGTGGAAGCAACGGCTCAAACACAACCTAGAATTGTACGATGCCGTGCGCATTGATCACTTCCGCGGTTTCGTGGCCTATTGGGAAATCCCCGCCACCGAGCCCACCGCCATCAACGGTCACTGGGTGCCTTCCCCCGGTGACGAACTTTTCAAAGCACTGCTGGCAGAGACCAGCGAGCTCCCGCTGATTGCGGAAGACCTGGGCATCATCACCGATGACGTCATTGCGCTGCGTAAACGCTACGGTTTACCGGGCATGAAAATTCTGCAGTTTGCCTTCGACAGCGACGGTGCCAACCCTTACCTGCCCCACAACCACACCCGGGACACCGTGATCTATACCGGCACCCACGACAACAACACCACCGTGGGCTGGTACAAACACCTGCCGCAACCCACCCGGGACCGTATTCATGAGTATTTTTCCCAACCGGCGGAGGCCATGCCCTGGCCCCTGATCAAGAGTGCCCTGGCCTCCCCCGCCCGCTGGGCCATGATGCCGTTTCAGGATTTACTGGAACTGGACGAGCAACACCGCATGAACACACCGGGCACCACCGAAGGCAACTGGCGCTGGCGCTTTCAGTGGTCCCAGGTGGATGGGGGCCTGGCGGATAAAATGAAAGCCCTCAACCATCTGTACGCACGCTGACCACGCTTGCCTATAGCCAGATCATGGCTCCCACTTCGAAGCGTTGCCCCAAAGCAGAGTGATAGGGATACAGGCGCAGCTTGTAGCATTGCTTGCCGCTTTCCGCCAAGGTTACCGACAGGGCAAACACACTTTTCCCATCGTCTGTTGTGTTTTCATGCTGGAGCTGGAAACAGGAATGCCGTTCAAACTGGCCTTCCCTGTCCACCGTACCCACCAGGCAATCCACGGACACATCGGCGGGAGACAATCCGGCCAGATCCACCAGAATCTTCACTTCAAAGGTGTCATCCCGAAACAGCGTGTCCATGGGCTGGTCACAACGCTCCGCCTTAACCTGGTGCCAGCATTCCCGCACCCGCTGTTTCCAGTCTGCCAGCTCCCGGGCCAGTTGAAAGTCATCGTTCCACAATAACTGGCCGTGGCGGATGGCCGGACTGTAGAAGTCCCGTAAATAATCCATCACCATGCGCTGGGCATTGAACGCCGGGATCAGGGTTTCCATGGCATTTTTACTTTTTTCGATCCACTCCACCGAGAAGCCGTGGCCATCCCGTTCGTAGTACAGGGGGACCACCTCGTTCTCCAACACGTCCATCAGTTCGTTGGCCTCCTCCCGATCACGAAAATCCGGGGAAAACTGGGGGCCGTGAGGGGTAATGGCCCAACCGTTGACGCCGTTGTATCCCTCATCCCACCAACCGTCCAACACACTGAGATTAAGTACGCCGTTGATGCCGGCTTTCTGGCCTGAGGTACCACTGGCTTCCAGCGGATAGGCCGGGTTGTTGAGCCACACATCCACGCCGGTCACCAGCTTGCGTGCCAGGGCCATGTCGTAATCCTCCAGCAGCACAATGCGGCCTTCGAATTCAGGGTCATGGGCGAAATGATGAATCTGGCGAATGAATTCCTGCCCCGGGTGATCACTGGGATGGGCCTTGCCGGCAAAGATCAGCACCACGGGTTTTTCCGGGTCGTTAAGCAGGCGGGACAAACGCTGGCGATCCGAAAAAATCAGCGTCGCCCGCTTGTAAGTGGCAAAGCGGCGGGCGAAGCCGATGGTGAGAATGTCGGTTTTACGGGGTTTGATGTACCGGGTCAGACGCCGGATCTGGGATTCGCTGATGCCGTTACGACGTTGTTGCTCCACGCTGCGTTCGTGCACGGCTTCCAGCATTTTGGCTTTCAGGGATTGACGCACACTCCAGAAGCTGTGGTAGGGAATATCCCAGGTTCTCTTCCAGAACTCGGGATTCAGCAATTCGGTACGCCACCCCCCACCGAACTGCAGGTCAAACATGTTCACCCATTCATTGGCCAGGAAGGTGGGAACATGTACGCCGTTGGTTACATGGCGGATCGGGTTTTCTGCAGGTTCAATCTGGGGCCAGATGTAGCGCTCCATTTCTGACGCCACCTGGCCATGGATACGACTCACGCCGTTGTGGAAGCGCGACCCCCGCAACGCCAGCGCCGTCATATTGAAGCCGTGACTGTTCACCGGACTGGAACCCAGCCCCAGGAACTGCTCCATGCTGATGCCCAGCTCCTTAACGTAATCGGCAAAGTAAAATTCAATCAGGCGGTGGTCAAAAATATCATGGCCGGCGGGCACCGGGGTGTGCGTGGTGAACACCGTATTGGCCGCCACCGCTTCCAGCGCTGCACCGAAAGACAGCCCACTGGCCACCCGTTCACGGCAACGCTCCAGCACCTGGAACGCCGCGTGACCTTCATTGATGTGCCACACCGTTGGCTCCAGGCCGAGCATCCGCTTGGCCCGAACCCCACCGATGCCCAGTACCATTTCCTGCAACAGGCGGTTGGTGGAATCACCGCCGTACAACTGATAGGTGATGCGCCGATCCTCTTCCTGATTGCTGGCCAGATCGCTGTCCAACAGATAGAGATTATTGTGACCCACCTTGGCCATCCAGATTTTCAACTCTATTTCCCGCCCCGGCACCTGAATGTGCACTGTGAGCGGCTTACCCCTGTCATCCAGCACCGGCTGCACCGGCAAATCCTGAAAGCGGGATGGATTGTACTGGGCCAGCTGGTTGCCGTGGCTGTCGATCTGCTGGATGAAATAGCCTTGCCGATACAGCATACCCACCGCCACAAAGGGTAAGCCCATGTCACTGGCCGCCTTGCAGTGATCCCCCGCCAGAATACCCAGGCCGCCGGAATAGATGGGCATACTTTCATGCAGGCCGAACTCGGCACAGGAATAGGAGATCAGGTCACTTTGGGAGTTGATGTGCTTGCGTACGTTCTTGCCGCTTTTGGCTTTAAGATACGCGTCGAAGGTGGAGATGACCTTGGCGTAATCCTGCATGTAGGCCGGATCTTCTGCTGCCTCCTCCAGTTTGCGTTGATCAATGCGGCGCAGGAACAGTTTGGGGTTGTGCCCCACCCGTTCCCACAGCTCCCGATCCAGGCGAAAGAACATTCCCCGCACCTGACGATCCCAGCTGTACAACAGGTTATTGGCCAGTTCTTCAAGCCGTTGCAAAGCCGGTGGAATTTTGGGTTGCACTTCGATGCTGTAGAGGGTTCCGGGCATGAGGGGGTATCCTGGCAGATTTGATCCGTTGATTTATTATGGCAAACTGCGATTAAACCAGACAATCATTACAAAGCGTTTGACACCAATCAAGGTGGATCGGGGTTCGCGCTCAGCCACGGCCACGTTACCACGCATTCAACCGCGCATTATAGGAGCCACTTATCTGATGATTGCACTACTGGCGGATATCGGCGGCACCAAATCCCAACTGGCCCTGATGAATGAGCAGGGTGCGTTCATCCACCGCAGGACGGTGTTAAATCATGAGCACCCCAGTTTTGATGCATTGGTAGACCAGTTCCTGCACACTCAACCGCCCCCCCAATGCGCGATTCTGGCGGTGGCGGGCCCCGTGGATGACGGCATTCGCTGTCGGATGACCAACCTCAACTGGCTGATCGACGGCGTCGCCCTGCAACAGCGGCTGCAGCTGAAATTCGTTAACCTGCTCAATGACCTGCAAGCCACCGCCTGGAGCATGACGGACCCGGGGGTGCAATCCCGACTGGGCATGCTGCGGGGTAGCGGATTGAATTTCGAGCAGCCCGTGGTGGTCATCAGCCCCGGAACCGGATTGGGACAAGCCTGCATCCAGCCGCATCAGGACCAGTATGTGATTCAGGGAACCGAGGGCGGCCACAAAACCATCGCCCCCTTCAACCGGCTCAGTGCGGAGCTGATCCTGCAGCACTGGCAGCAATACGACTATCCACCCAGTTGGGAAAACTGGTTCTCCGGCTCGGGGTTCAGCCGACTGTTCCAAACCATGTTCCCGGGTGCCCCGGTGCCGGACAATGCGACCATGGGGCAGCAGGCCATCAGCGACCCCGACAGTTCCAGCGCCCGCTGCATGGAGTTGTTTACCCAGGCCATTTACGCCGAGGCCGGTAATCTTGTTTTGCAGTATCTGGCCTGGGGCGGCGTGATTGTGGCGGGAGGCATTCCTCCCAAACTGGGCAAACTGTTCTGCCAACCCGAGCACATCGCCTATATCGAGCGTAAAAATGAATACCTTGACCGACTGAGCGCAGTGCCAGTGGCGCTGTGTCAGGAGGCGGACGCGCCGTTAACCGGGGCAGCCACCTATTGTAAACAGCGCTGGCATGAATCATCTTGAAACCGGCTCGTCATACGCCGGTCATGGTTCACCTGTAAAGGCCGAACACGATAGCCTGGCAACAGGCTAATAAACCCGTTCATTACATGACGCATCGCAGGACATTCGCACTCACGATTGCTATGCTGGACCCACATGCGCAGGAGGCCGAGAGCTGGTGGCAGAATCCCCGTTTGAGTGGTTAAGGGCAAAAAGTGATTTTCCGGAATGGGATACCGACCTGGCGGAGCAGACGTTGCTCAACCAGCACCCTGCCCCCTTCCGACCGGAGCGGGCGCTACAAAGCCTGGTGGTCCTGCAACAACAGTTCGGTCAGGTATCCCCCCCCATGCAAACCTGGCTCGCCAGCAAATCCGGAGTGACAGTAGCCGATCTTCGCAGCCTGGTGTCGTTTTACCAATTCCTGGAACCAACGCCTCCTCCCCGTTACCACCTGCGTTTTGCCAATAACATCATTGAGCAGATAAACGGGGTGAACCATCTGGTAGAACAGGCCCGCGCAACATTGCACGACGCGGACTGCAAAGTGGAGACCACCTCCTGCATCGGTCTCAGCGATCATCCCATTGCCGCGCTGATCAACGGGCACCCGATTACCCGCTTGAACCGGAGCAACATCAATGAGCTGTGCCAACTGATCCGCGCCGGTAAATCACTGCAGGAATGGCCCCGCCGCTGGTTCGCTGTGGACAACACCATCCACCACCCCGGCCCCCTGACCTCCTACCCCTATGCTCGTGGACAAGGTCTGGCCCTGGCCACGCAACAGGGTCAGCAATGGGTTTTAAACCATATGGACGCCTCCGGGCTGCGGGGATTGGGGGGGGCGGGCTTTCCCACAGCGGTCAAATGGCGGTTGTGCGCAGAGCAAGCAGATCCCGTTAAATACATCACCTGCAACGCCGATGAGGGGGAACCAGGCACCTTCAAGGATCGCTTCTACCTGACCGTGCAAACGGATCAGGTGATCGAGGGCATGGCCATCGCAGCCGTGGCAGTGGGGGCCAGCAAAGGTTATCTCTATCTTCGCGGTGAGTATTTGTATCTGGTGAAGCACATTGAAGCCGTGTTGCAGCAATGGCGTGAACGGGGCCAACTGGGTGCCGGATTCGACATTGAACTGCAGTTGGGCGCCGGTGCCTATGTGTGTGGTGAAGAGTCGGCCATGCTGGAGTCCCTGGCGGGCAAGCGGGGCATTCCCACCAGCAAACCGCCTTTTCCCGGACAAAAAGGCCTGTTCGGCAAACCCACAGTGGTCAACAACGTGGAAACCCTGGTGGCCGCCACCTATATCCTGCAGCAGGGCAGCAGTGCCTTCCGCTTGGTGGGCACCGAACATAGCCCGGGCAGCCGCCTGCACAGCGTCTCCGGTGATTGTCGACGACCGGGTCTGTACGAATTACCCCAGGGTGCTCCGGTGCAGGATCTGCTCGCGCTTTGCGGTGCCGAAGACGCCCACTGCGTGCAGTCCGGCGGACCCTCCGGCGCGTTACTGCTGCGCCATCAATTCCAGACGCCGCTGGACTTTGAAAGCCCCGGACGGGGCGGCTCGGTGATGGTGTTCAACCGTGACCGTTCACTGTGGGATATCACCCGCAATTTCACCCGTTTTTTTCAGCACGAGAGTTGTGGATTCTGCACCCCCTGCCGTGCCGGCACCGTGGCCATGAACCACCTGCTGGACCGCTACGAGCAACCAACAACCGCCCGCCAGAAAGCACAAACACGGGCGGACATGATCGAACTTACACAATTGATGCAGCACACCAGCCATTGCGGTCTGGGCAAGACTGCGGGCTTGCCGGTGTTGAATTTTCTGAACCAGGGAGCCGGCCATGAGTGACCAACCGCAGTTTCAGTTGGACGGGCAACCCATTCCCTTCCAGCCAGGGGACACCATCATGCAGGCGGCCCACCGGGCCGGTGTATACATTCCCCATCTCTGTTTTCATCCCCAGTTTCGCCCCCACGGCAGCTGCCGGTTGTGCGTGGTGAACATGCAGGGCAAAACCGTATCCGCCTGCACTCAACCGGCCAGCATCGACCTGGAGGTGCATTCTGAAACCACGGAACTGCGCCAGTCACGCCTGCGGTTGATTCAGTTGTTGTTTGCCGAAGGCAACCACTTTTGCCCCAGTTGCGAAACCAGCGGCAATTGCCAGCTGCAGGCGTTAGCCTACGATCTGGGCATGACCCACTATCACTATGACCCGTTTTATCCCACCCGCATCCCGGATGGCAGCCACCCGGAACTGTTTATTGACCGGGATCGTTGCATCCAGTGCGACCTGTGCGGACGGGCGTCGGAACAAGCGGACCATAAAGCCATTTACCTGCTGGCCGGGCGCGGACAACATACCCACGTGGCGTTTCGCAGCGACGACGGGGAGTTGGGCTCAACCCAGGCGCAGGCGGAGGATCGGGCATCCCATGTCTGTCCGGTGGGTTGTATTCTGCCCAAATCCGGCAACTACCCTGACATTGCCGGCGCGCGTCTGTACGATCAGATTCCTATCCACGCACAAGGCAATCACCGGCGCGATGACGGAGGCACTCATGACGACTAAAAAAGTGCGGGTAGCCACCTGCTCCCTGGCGGGTTGCTTCGGTTGTCATATGTCGTTTCTGGATATGGACGAAGCCCTGATTCCACTGCTGGACCACATTGAATTCGACCGCTCGCCATTAACCGACATCAAGACCGCAACGCGCTGTGACATCGGACTGATCGAAGGCGGGCTCTGCAACGAGGAAAACAAAGAGGTGCTGCACCAGTTCCGCGAGCAGTGCACGTATCTGGTGGCGGTGGGCGCCTGCGCCATCAACGGCGGTGTGCCCGCCATGCGCAACCATCTGTCGGTGCAGGCGTGCCTGGAGGAGTCCTATCTGGACGGGTTGGGTGTGGTGGATGCACAAATCCCCAATGACCCCGAGCTGCCCGCACTGCTGCCCAAAGTGTTGCCCCTGCAGGCGGAAGTGGCCATCGATTTCTTTTTGCCAGGCTGCCCGCCCCCAGCGGCGGCGTTTCTGGAACTGGTGCAGGCGGTGTTGGAACAACGGGCACCCAATCTGGACTATGCGAGCAGGAGGTTTGACTGATGGCCAGGCGTGTTGCCATTGACCCCGTCAGCCGGGTGGAAGGCCATGGCAAGGTCACCTTGCTGGTGGACGATGACCATCACATCACAGAGGCCCGTCTGCACATTGTGGAATTTCGCGGTTTTGAAAAATTCATCCAGGGCCGACCCTATTGGGAGTTGCCGTTGGTGGTACAACGGCTCTGCGGTATCTGCCCGGTAAGCCATCACCTGGCGGCGGCCAAAGCCATTGACCAGATCGCCGGCGTTGATCAACTGACTGAGCCCGCCCTGGCCCTGCGCAAGCTCATGCATTTCGCCCAGGTGTTGCAATCCCATGCCCTGCACTTTTTCCACTTGGCGTCTCCGGATTTGTTGTTCGGTTTTGACAGCGATGTTGCCAAACGCAATATTGTCGCCGTCATCCGCCATCACCAGACCCTGGCGTTACAGGGCGTCCGGATTCGCAAATTCGGTCAACAGGTCATCGAAGCCATCTCCGGCAAACGCATCCATGGTATTGCCGCGGTCCCGGGTGGCATGAACCAACCTCTCACCGCCGATAAAATCACCCCGTTCAAACAACAGGTAACCGACATCATAACCTGGTGTGATGAAACGGTGCAGACGGTACGGGATCTGTTCCAGGCCAATCGCGACTTTCACGAAAACTTCGGCACGGCGCCGGCCGCGTTCCTCTCCCTGGTGGGACCACAAGACCAGCTGGAACTGTACGACGGAGAGATCAAGGTCATAGATGCCAACGGCCAGCTGCTGCATCGACAACCCTGCGATCAGTATCATCACCTGCTGCAGGAACAGGTGAAGTCCTGGAGCTATATGAAGTTCCCCTTTCTCAGTGATCTGACCCCGGACACCGGCTGGTACCGGGTGGGCCCGTTGGCGCGGCTCAACACCTGCAGCCACATCGACACCCCCAAGGCCGAACAGCGCCGCCAGGAATATCAGGCACTGCTGGGCAAGACCGTTCAGGCCCCCCTTGCCTATCACTGGTCACGGATGATCGAGGCCCTGCACTGCGCCGAAGCCATCGCCGTACTGCTGGATGACCCGGCCCTGCTGTCCGACGACCTGGTGAATCAGGGTAACAAGCGGCGGGAAGGCATCGGCATCATCGAGGCACCCCGCGGCACCCTGATCCACCACTACCGCATCAATGAACAGGACCAGGTGACCATGGCCAATCTGATTGTGTCCACCACCAACAACAACCAGGCCATGAACGAAAGCATCCGTCGTGTTGCCAACGATCACCTGAATGGCCGGGAATTGACGCCGGAGTTGTTGAATCTGGTGGAAGTGGCAATCCGGGCCTATGATCCCTGCCTGTCCTGCGCCACCCACGCAGCGGGAAAAATGCCCCTGCAACTGGAACTGATGGGAACGGACGGCGCCCGACTCGGCAGCTTGACGCGCCACAGCGATGGCAGCATCCAGCATGCAGATTAGCCTGTTTTTTTTCGGCAATCCGGACCGGGGTGACGATGCCGTGGGTGAAGCCCTGTATCAATGGGCGCAGCACTATTTCACCCAACCGGACAAACTGGCAGCAGGCATTGAATTACGCCAGGTACTGGATTTTCAACTGGAGCCAGAACACATATTTGATCTGGAGGGCAGCGCTCTGGGGATTTTTGTGGACTGTCACGCTGCCAGTGAGAAAGCGGTGACGTGGCAGGCGGTGCCCGTGGGCAGCCAGCTCATGTTCAGCAGTCACAGCCTCACAGCGGAAAGCCTGCTGTTCCTGTATGAGAACACATTGCAGCAACCGGCGCCGCCCTGCTACCTATTGGGCATTCGCGGTGAGGATTTCAGCCTGGGTAAGGCGATGTCCCCAGCCACACAAAAAGCGCTGGAGCTGGCCAAGCTGCAACTGGCGCACCGTTTGCGACAGGCGGATTTTGCCTGAACCCGCACCCACTCAACGGCCACCTGTTTAAACACCTTGTCCAGCCATCAAGTTCAACCATCCCGTTCTGCCAACACCCGCTTGCGATAGGCTCCGGGTGATATCCCCTGCCAGCGCTTGAATGCGTGATAAAAGTTTGATGTGTCGGAGAATCCCAGCAGTTCCGCCAGGCCGTCGATATCAATGCCCGGGTCCGCCAGATCCCGCAGCGCCCGCTCATGACGGCAGGCGTCGCGCAACGCCACAAAAGAGGTATGCTCCTGTTTCAGTTTGCGCTGCAGGGTGCGGGCCGTCATGTTGAAATGTTCCGCCACATCCTCCAACGAGCCAGACCCCGTGCCCAGGTTGCGGCTGATCAGGTAGCTCACTTTGGCGGACAAGGATTCACGGCTTTCAATGGAACGCAACTTTTCTGCCGCCAGCACCCGTACCCCTTCGTGATAATCCGGATAGGAGGTCAACAACGGTTGCCCCAGCTGGTCCCGGTCGAAAACAATTTCGTTGTGACTGCAATGAAACTCCACACAATCACCGAACACCCGTTGATAATCCTCAAGATACTCCGGCGGTGCATGGGAGAAGCGCACCCGCTTCAGTTTCAGGCGATCAGCAACCAGGGCATTGGCAATGGACACCACTGTGGATGCCACCAGATCGTAGTGTACCCGCAGGTTGTGGGGCACCATGGCGGTGTCAATCTGGTAACGCAGCACCGCATCAGCGCCCACGGTAGTCAGTGAAAACTCCGTAAATGGGGTAATCAGATTCTTGAACTGGAACAATTCATCCAACGCTTCCTGGATGTTCTGACTGGTTGCAATCAGCTGTCCCACCAGATCCAGGCTGTGATATTGAATGGCCTCCCCCAGTACCAGGCCGAAGGCCGGATCACCGGTGACCTCATAGGCGGCATCCAGAATCCGCATCTGCTGGGTGACGCTTAAAAACGCGCCGGCTCTCTGCTCTACCGACAGATCCACATTGGCCCGCTGCAGAATCTTTTCCATATTCAGTCGATTCTTGATGGCAAGATCCATAATGGCGGGAATAATTGCAGCCGGTACCAATCGCTCTTTCATCGTGTACACATTTTCTTGTTGTAAACGCCCAGTTTACTGCATTTGGCGCTGGCCATACAGATCAGACGCCAGCGCCTAATTCGCATTGGATGCCTCTGCGCCCAGCTCCAGATAGCGACTCAACACCCTCTGCAGCTGGGCAAAGGATACCGGTTTGCTGAGGAAATCCACCATACCGGATTCCAGTGCCAACTCCCGATGCTTGTCCATGGCATGGGCGGTCAGCGCAATGATAGGGGTCGCCTGCAGCCCTTTGGACTTCTGCCACTTGAGAATGCGAACGGCTGCTTCATAGCCATCCATCACCGGCATCTCACAATCCATCAGAATCAAATCATAGCTGCCACTGCGCCGCTGAACCTTTTCCACTGCCGCCCGGCCATTGTCCGCCAGCTCTGGCGCAATGCCCATCTTCTTCAAAAATTCCAGCATCACGTTCTGATTGATTTCATTGTCTTCCACCAGCAACACGTTGAAGGCATCATCCGCAACCTGAGTGCGCTGGCGTTCGGTTGCCTGCGTCGAAACCGGAGGGCGCACCTCAACGGCTTCGCCATCAAACAGGTCCAGCACAATGGGGCGGTCGGCGATGCTGACATCTTCGGGCATGGCCAGCGGAATATCAAACCAGAAACAGGAGCCCGCCCCCAACTCACTCTTGACGCCCATCTCTCCGCCCATTAGCTGCACCAGCTGCTGACTGATGGCAAGCCCCAGGCCGGTGCTCACGCGGTTGGAGCGACCCAGCTGATTTACCTGACTGTAGGACTGAAACAGCCGTGCCTGGTCTTCATAGGCGATCCCCATTCCGGAATCCTCCACTTCGAAACGAATCACCAGGCGGTCATTGTGGATGTGGTCGGTCAGGTGCACATTGATGTGAACGTAGCCCTTCTCAGTGTATTTCAATGCATTGGACAGCGTGTTCAACAGGATCTGGCGAATGCGCACGTTATCACCGATCAACTGCAACGGCGTCCCCGGCGCGATGATGCAACCCAGCTCCAACCCCTTGTGGCGGGCATCGAATTCATAAATGGAGCAGGCGTCGGATAACATATCCTGCAATCCGAATTCCGCTTCGTTCAACTCCATCTTGCCAGCTTCAATGCGGGACAGATCCAGCACATCATTGATCACTTCCAGCAGCCCACGCCCCGCATTCTGGATCGCGTTGATATAACGCTTCTGATCTTTGTTCAGTGGGGTTTCCTGAATCAGCTCCACCAGTCCCAGCATACCATTCATGGGAGTTCTGATTTCGTGGCTCACTTTCGCCAGGAACTCGGTTTTGGTGTGGCTTTCATCTTTGATCAGGCGCATCTGCTCGTTCATGGTCACGTGCTCCTGTTCGATGGATTTTATGCGAATGCTGATCACCACCGACAACACCACCAACTCAAACATCCAGGCCAGGTTTACCCCATACGTAATCCATCGCACATCCGCACGGATCAGGAAAATATTGAGCACAATCCAGATGACCACCAGAAACACAGTACCGAAGCCCAACAGGTATACCCGCGCCGGGCGGTGCCCATCCACAAACCGTATTGCGCCGATCAATAGCAGGTAACTGCAAACCGCCAGGGTAATCAGCGCCGCCCACATATGAATGATCTTCAGGGGGATAAACAGGGATACGGCGGCTAAGGCCACCGACAGCACCACCAGCACGTTACCCAGGTGGTTTAACCACGGCCGGGTGTTTTTCATTTCCAGAAATTCGCGGGTAAACAACACCGCCGAGCCCACCCCAAGGCAGATCGCAAACGGCAGCCCTATGTCCTGCAGATCCAGCCCCGTCCAGAAGCGCGACAAGGTGCCATCCATGAATGTCATATAGGTGGTTCCACCCAACACATGCAGCGAAAAATACAGAAACACCGATTTCTTGGTCAGCAGGTATTGAATCAGGTTATACAACAGCAGCGCCATTGCCACACCGTACATGGCGCCCAACAGGCGCTCCACTTTATGTGATCGTTCAATATAGGAAAGCTGGTCGTACACCCGCAGGGGCAACAGAATGTTGGTGGAAGTCTCCACATGGAGCAGGCATTCCAGGGCTTGCGCTGCTTCCAACGTCAACGGAAAAACAAAGTTGCGCACCTGCAAAGGGCGGCTGTCAAACTGGACATGGTCACCCGCCGGGTAGTATATGGGTGCCTGATTGGGGCCGAAGCAGAAGACTTCAACGGCATCCAGCACCGCGTAATCCACTTCCAGAAACAACTGCCGTTTATAGTTGAGGGGGTTACGCAGTTCCAGGTAGAACCAGAAGCCCCCATCCAGAAACCCCAGGTTGGGTGAGCCCTTTGGCAACGGCACGAACTCACCCAGCCGCAACGTCTGTAATGCTGCATCAAAGCCAGCGCGGCTTTCCTGGTCGTGCCAATACAGCAAATAGGGCGCCAGGTTCAAGCCGTCCACTTTGAGGGGAAGCGAAACGATCGGGTAATGCTCCAGGGATTGGTCGGCACGGGCCACGGCTATCCACAGCGTCACCAGCAGCGACATCAACAACAGGAAAACCTGTCCTGAGCGGATTTTCCCCAAGGTTTTGCGAGCTTCCATCACACTCCAACACGGCCCTGTTTGTGTGTATTCTTGTTATCGGAATGGCAGAATATAACCACTCGCCTGCGAAAGCTCAATCAATCTCCATTGACCGTGCCCCCCTGAGGCACGTTCTCCCCCCAGATGGAGGCAAACGGCTCCGGCTTGCTGATGTGGTAGCCTTGGGCATAATCCACCCCCAGTTCCCGCAGAATATCCAGGATTTCCTGGTTTTCGACAAACTCGGCCACCGTCGTCAAGCCAAACACCTTGGACACTTCCACCACCGCCTTCACCAAGGCCCGGTCTTCCGTCTCCGACGCCAGATGACGAATGAAAGAGCCATCGATTTTCACCAGGTCGATGGGCAACTGCTTGATGTGATAGAGGGAGGAAAAGCCCACCCCGAAATCATCCAGCGCAAATTTGCAGCCCAGCTTTTTGATGTCCCGCATTTTTTCCGCGGTGGTCACCGCATCTTCCACCGCAGAGGTCTCAGTGATCTCAAAAATAATCTCTTCCGGATTGACGGCGTAATGTTTGAGTTTGCGGGATATCTCCTCATACAGATTGGGGTTGCGGAAGGAGATGCCCGACAGGTTGATGGCAAACACCGCGGCCTCACCCCGTTGTTCCAACTCCCGCTTATAGGCGAGCACCTTATCCACGATCTTCAGGTCCACTTCCTGAATCAGGCCCGAGGTTTCCGCCGACTGAATGAATTTGAAAGTGGGCAACGGCTTGCCGTCTTCATCCGACACCCGCAACAGCGCCTCAAAATGGGAGAGCTTACCTGCTTCAATGTTCTGGATCGGCTGGAATGCCACGCCCAGGCTGTCCGTAGAGAGGGCCTCCTTCACTTTCTCATTCCAGTAGACCCGCTCGTGGGTACGTTCACGATCCTGTTCTTCCGGCGAATAGATATGCCAGCCGTTGCGACCGGAGGCCTTGGCCTGATACATGGCGATGTCCGCATTGGCCACCAGATCATCCACATACTCGCCGTGATCGGGGAACAACGCCACACCGATGCTGGTGGAGACCCGGTGAATGCGGTTGCTGCCCATCACTTCCACACCGCTGAGCGCATCGCACAGCCGTGCAGCCACCTTGCCGGCGCCTTCGGTGTCCACCTCCCGCACCAGCATGGCAAATTCATCCCCCCCCAAACGGAAGATCAGATCCGAATCCCGGGCTTCGATACGCAGACGTTCGGAAACCCGCCTTAACAGATTGTCCCCCACTTTATGGCCACTGGTGTCGTTCACATCCTTGAACTGGTCCAGGTCGAAAAACAGGACCGCGCCGGAGCGGTTGTAACGCTTGGCATGGGAAATGGATTTTTGCAGTTCCTCACCAAAGCGGCGACGGTTGAACAACCCGGTGAGGGTGTCATGGGACGCCAGCCAGCCCAAGCGCTCCTCGGCTTCCTTGCGCTCGCTGATGTCCAGGGCGATACTCAGGATCTGGTGACCTTCCTTGCCCGCCGGCAACAGCGAGTGATACCAGGCCATGTACATGGTGGTGCCGTCTTTGCGCACGACGGCGGATTCATGATGCAGCTCATTGCGGAAGCCGTTGGAAAGCTCATTGATCTGGAATTGCAGATCCGGCAATTGTTCACTCTGGGGCAACAACCAAAAGAACGATTTGCCCACCAGCTCCCCGGTGTCATAACCGGTGATCCAGCTGCAGTGGTGATTCACCATGGCGATGCAGCCGGTGCGATCCTGGGTCAGGATCAAGGCATGGGCCGTATCCAGAATCCCCTGCACGAAATGTTTTTCCGATTCCAGGTCGACGGTTTTCTTTTCCAGTTCTTCGGCACGGCTGTGCAATTCCGACTGCAGCTCTTCCAACAAATGGGACAGGCGCATGGCGGAGCTGTTGAGCACATCGCTTTCGTCCGAAAACGGAATGTCCCGATGCAGCGCATTCAATTCCTGACGTATGTGGGTGAACTTCTGGGTGGCCAGCATGGGCAACACCGAGGCCATGGCCCGCAGTCGGTTCAAGGGGCCCCATAATGTGGTCAGCAGCACCAGCTCGGCAAAGATCAATCCCACCACGCCAAACACCAGCCCATTACGCTGCATGGTTTTGTGCTGGATCATTTCCGTAGTGATGTCGGTGACAATATAGAGTTCGCCCTGGCGGGGAAATACCGCGCCCCGTAGAGGGCGTAGCACCACTTCGTAATAGCGGGCGCCCAGCTGCACCAATATGCCATTGAATACTTCTGCCCGGTTGTACTGATCGGCCAGCTGCTTAAGCATGTCCAGGGAACGCCCCTCATTGGTGACATACACCACGTCGCTGTTCCAGCCGGACAGATTATTCTGGTGTTCAATACCATCCTGATTGCGCCGCACCGCCAGCGCCACTTCAGCTTTGGATAAACCCTGCAGGCGCTCCACCACCTGGTTCATATAGGCCCCCAACACCACCATGCCCTTGCCCCAACCTTCCAGCTCCAGGGGCACCACCGTATACACCTCGCAGGAATCAAAACAGGAAAGGGCCGAGCGCTGCTGCCAATCGGTGCGGAATTTTTCCACCATGTCCGGCGGGATACTGGGGTCCCCCTGCCATAACAGCACTTCGTCCGAAGGGGAAAAAATCACGATGGAATTGATGGAGGCCTCGGCCTGGAAGCGGGTCCATACCCCCTGGATGCGTTGACTGATCTCCTCAGGCTGGCCGGCGCGGATGGCCTGCTCCACCCCTTCAAAATCCACCAGCAGTCCGGACAACGCCTGCATGCGGTGCACCTGGCGATTGAGCAAGGCTTCCAGTTGCTCCACATAACGCTGGGTCCGGTCCTTACCCTGTTCCTTCAACTGCAACTGGGAGGAATAGCGGGAGGCCATGAGAAAGATGGTAAACACAATCACCAGCAGCGCACTGGTCAGGGCCAGTGCCCGCCACTTGAGGCTGATAAAGCGCTTTTTGTGATGCGTATGAGGATCGGTCATCGAGAGCTGGATCGACTCTTATTGATTCATCTATCCTAAAAAGTATAGATGAGAGATTTACCAGCTCATGACCTTTTTTACGAAAGGGATTGTTATTACGCGTTTTTCCTGCAAAGACTGCAGGTCCAGCCGCTCCACCACCGCCTGCAGAGCCCCCAGGGTACGGTCAGATCGGGACAAAATATAGGCAATTACGTCTTCTGACAGGGAAAAGTTACGCTGGCGAGCCATCAGCTCCAACAGACCGGCCTTATCCTCATCGTCGAGGCCCAGCACCTGGTACACCTCCATGGCCATGAGCCGGGATTGCAGATCCTGCAGCGGCACCGACAGTTGGCGGGGCGGCGCATCGGCACTCACCAGCAGCGCGGCCCCCAGATCCTTGAGCCGGTTGTACAGATGAAACAGCGCCTCGGCCCACCCCGGCTGGGCCACCAACAGGTGCAGATCGTCGATGGCCAACAGCTGGAATGAGGACAGGTTCTCCAGCAGCTGGGGCGAAAGGGAGGTGGCCTGCTCGCCGGCCAGGTAAAACGCGCTGTAGCCGCTGTCTTCCGCCCGCTGGGCGGCAGCCTGCAGCAGATGGCTTTTGCCGCTTTCATGGCTGCCCCACAGATAGACCCAGCCGCCAAGCGCCCCCGTCGACACCTGCTGCAGGCGTTCCACCAGTTGTTGATTCTGCCCGCTGTAGTAGCTGGCGAAGTCCGTATTCGGCCTGCGATAGAAGCGCAGCGCCAATTGGGGATGAAACGGCTCAGCCACCGGTCTGCCTCCGCTTGTTACGATAGCCCTGGATCGCCTGCAGGGTGTATTGCCCCATGCTCACCACACAGAGCACCACCACCAACGCACTCAGGCCCTCGATCCAGACGGGTGCCAACAGCGGCCACACCAGATTGCCCAGCACCGCCAGGCCCAGGGTGATCATGAGGAAGGTGCAGGCTTTGCTCAACAGCGTGGGGCGGCCCTGATAACGACCCACCGCAAACCAGTAACCGATGGCCCCCAGAAAAATGTAGACATCCCGGGTCACCACCACCGCCACCACCCACCAGGGCATGTGCCCGGTCAGCCCCAGGGTCAGATAAGCGGTCACCATCAGGACTTTGTCGGCCACCGGGTCGGCGATGGAGCCGAACTGGCTGCGCCACTGAAATTTGCGGGCCAGAAAACCGTCCGCGCCATCGGTGGCACCCGCCAGCAGCAGGGTCCACAGGGCCCGGTCATGCTCCCCGTTGACCGTATACCAGACGAATGGCAATACCAGCACCATGCGAAGCACCGTGAGGATATTGGGTATGTGTCGAACCGCTGAGCTCATGAAAAGGGATTTACCCGTTCCATCGATAATAGAGAATCTCAGGCGTGGTCGCTGCGCCCGGGGCGGCCTCAGGGATCTGTGCTGCCGGTTCCGGGTCTGACGCCCCACCCAGGGGTACCACCAACTGCGGTGGCTGGGGCAACAGTTTACGATCAATGCGCAGACTTTGCTCCAGGGCTTCCAGATTGCTTTCCAGAGTGATGAGATATTGATGCTGGCTGCCTTTAACCTGGCGCAGGCGCCAGTCGCGGATGGCCAACACGCCGTCCAGGTATTCCCCCAGGCGCGCATAATCCTTGAGCTCGTCCACACCGGATACGTCCAGCAGCACCTGTTCTCCCACCTCCATGGAGGCCTGAACCGCAAAGCGGGCACCCACCCGGTCCCCCAGCTGATCCATAAAGGCCACCACCGCCTGCTCCACGGTGGCGCCGGACACCTCCCACCATTGCTGGCGATCGTCCAGGCTCATGGCGGCACTGATCTGGGCGCCATCGGGCGTCAGCAGCAACTTGGCCACCACCACCACGTTGGCCTGGTAGCGTTGCGACGCCTGCTGAATCGGGTCCACGAACATACCCCAGATGTCCCCAGCCCTCACCAGGGCGAGATCTTCGCTGTCAAAATGGGGTAGTACCACCGGCAAGCCACGGCGGGCCGCCTGGGTTTCGAGCAATTGTTGCAGTGCGGGCTGGCTCTGGCCACCGATCACCTGGCGGGAACCGCCGCCATCACGCACCGCTGACCACAACACGATATTGGGTCTACTGGCGGACCAGATCGGGAACCCCTGCCGGCGCAGGAACTGATTCACCGCCACTTCATCGAAACTGACATTGAGAAGCACAGTCTTGATCAGCTTGCCGTCTTCCGGAGACAGGGTCTCCCGGGTCTGATAACCATACTGCACCATAAATCGGGAAGCGGACTTGAGGGCATCCTGCACCGCGCCCTCTGCGACTATGGCCGAGTTACCGCTGACCCGCACCAGTACCCGGGCCAGCCCCTCACCCAGGGCGGCTTCCCGCGCCTCGGCGCTGCGGTTGTCCACCACCACTGTGGCCTGGTAGAGATTCGCCACCTCTGCCCCGTGGGCAACCGCCCCCAACACCATCAAGAAACTTAACACTGTCAGGGTGATGAAATGCTTGACAACCTTACTCATAACGCACTGGCGAACCTCGAAAAACCATTGCGCGAAAGTGTACAACGTCCCTGCCGGTGATAAAACCGAAACCTGCGCATTGGGCTTGTGGGCAACACCTGATAGAATAGCGCCCCCTAATTACTCCCAGACAGTCAAGGCTCAGCGACCATGTCAGACAAGACCCCTTCTCTCAGTTATAAAGACGCCGGTGTGGACATCAATGCCGGAGATGAGTTGGTTCAACGCATCAAAGGGGTCGCCAAACGCACCAGCCGACCAGAGGTACTGGGTGGCCTGGGGGGCTTTGGTGCTCTCTGCGAGATCCCAGAAAAATACCGCAAGCCGGTGCTGGTGTCCGGCACCGATGGCGTGGGCACCAAGTTGCGCCTGGCCATTGACCTGAAAAAGCACGACACCGTGGGCATTGATCTGGTGGCCATGTGTGTGAACGACCTGGTGGTGACCGGTGCGGAGCCGCTGTTTTTTCTGGATTACTACGCCACCGGGCACCTGGATGTGGACGTGGCCGCCGACGTGGTCACCGGCATCGGTGCCGGCTGTGAGCAGGCCGGCTGTGCCCTGGTGGGCGGCGAAACCGCCGAAATGCCCGGCATGTATGAGGGCGACGACTACGACCTGGCCGGCTTCTGCGTCGGGGTGGTGGAGAAAGACAAGATCATCAGCGGTGCCAGTGTGAGCGCCGGTGATGTGCTGATTGGCCTGGCCTCATCCGGACCCCACTCCAACGGCTACTCCCTGATCCGCAAGATCATCGCCGTGAGCGGCGCCGATGTGCAGTCAGACCTGGACGGCAAACCCCTGGCCGAGCACCTGATGGCGCCCACCCGCATCTATGTGAAGCCCTTGCTCTCACTGATCGAGCAATTCCAAATCAAGGCCCTGGCTCACATCACCGGGGGCGGCATCACCGAGAACGTGCCCCGCGTACTGCCGGCCGGGACCAACGCTGTGATTGACACCACCTCCTGGCAGTGGCCTTCGGTGTTCTCCTGGCTGCAGCAAAACGGCAACGTGGACACCCGGGAAATGTATCGCACCTTCAATTGTGGCGTTGGCATGATCCTGGCGGTGCCGGCGGAACAGGCCCAGGCAGTGGTGGCCGAGCTGAACAATCTGGGGGAACAGGCCTGGGTCATCGGCGGCATCGAAGCCAGTGCCGATGCTGACGCAAAAGTGGTGCTGCAGGGCCTGTAAATGAACATTGTCGTTCTGATCTCCGGCAGCGGCACCAACCTGCAGGCCATTATGGACGCTGTGGAAGGCGGCAAGATCCAGGGCAACCTGGCCGCCGTCATCAGCAATCGCCCCGATGCCAAAGGCTTGATCCGGGCCCGTGAACGCGGCGTGGAAACCCTGGTGGTGGACCACACCAGCTATGGCACCCGGGAAGCCTTTGATGCCGATTTGCTGCAGGCTATTGAACACTACCAGCCGGACCTGGTGGTACTGGCGGGCTTCATGCGCATCCTCACGGATCACTTTGTGGACCACTTCAGTGGACGCATGCTGAACATCCACCCCTCCCTGTTACCGGAATTCAAGGGCCTCAACACCCATCAGCGGGCCCTGGATGCCGGCGCAACGGAACACGGCTGCAGCGTGCACTTCGTCAGCAGTGAGCTGGACAGCGGCGCCGTGATCGGTCAGGCCAAAGTGCCGGTTGAGGCGAACGATACCGCGCAGAGCCTGTCTGAAAAAGTGCAGCAGCAGGAACATCGCCTGTACCCTGCCTGTGTGGCGCTGTTCTGCAGCAACGCCATCCGCCTGTCCGCGGACGGCGTGCTCTACCAGGGCTCATTGCTGCCGGCCACCGGACTGGATCTCACTGAGGATTAATATGACATTGCTGCGCGCCCTCCCCCTGCTGCTGGTGCTGTTGGCCGGCATCTCCCGGGCCGACGCCGAAACCATGCCCTTCAGCCCGTTCACCGCCCACTATCGGGGCGAAGCCAATGGGATGTCGGTGCAGGATCTGGGTACACGCACACTAAGCAGCCTGGGCCAGGAGCGTTACCGCATTGAATATCGGGCCAAGGCCATGATCTACAGCCTGCAGGAAACCTCTGAGTTCCTCTGGGAGAACGGTCAGCCCCAGCCCCTTCATTACGATTCCAGCCGTGGCACGTTTCTCAAGAAACGTGAAAGCAGGATCGACTTCAACTGGACTGCAGGCCAGGGTCGCTACGTGCATAAAAAGAAGGCAGGTAAGTTCACCCTGAGCGAGGGACTGCAGGACCCACTGAGCAGCACGTTACTGTTGGCGTTGCAGGTGCAGGCGGGGCAATCCACAATTCGCTTCCGGGAAGCAAAAGGCGATGATCAGGACCTGCGGGTGTTTTCACTGCTGGGGACGCCGGAGCTGGAAACCGAAGCCGGGCGCATCAAAACCTTCCACCTGAAACGGCAACACGATGACAGCAAGCGCCACACCGAAATCTGGTTGCACTACGACTATCCGTTCATTCCAGTCAAAGTGGAACAGACCGACGACGGCGACCGCTTCCTGCTGGAGCTGACCCGTTTCAAAATTCACTGAATTCAGGAGTTGGCAGCACCGTCCATGCGGCTGTCCAAAGGCAGCAGGTGCTTGTCCAACAGGGATTCCAATTCAGGCGCCGGCACCGGCATACTGTAATAAAAGCCCTGGGCCGTACTGCACCCCAATTCCAGCAAGCGCTTGGCCTGGTCCTCCTGCTCCACCCCTTCAGCAATGACATCCACACCCAGTCCCTTGGCCAGCGCCACCACCGCCGAGATGATCGCGCTGCCCTGAGGCTTGTGCACATTGTCGACGAAGGTCTTGTCAATCTTGAGCACCGTCAACGGTAACTGCGCCAGATACCCCATGGAGGAGTAACCGGTGCCAAAATCATCCAGGGCAATACCGGCACCCAGCTTACGAATGCCCGCCAGGTTACTCAGGTTGAGCTCCGTCCGTTCCAGGAACAGGCTTTCAGTGATTTCAATTTCCAACAGTTGTGGGTCCACCTGAATGGAGTGGATGTGGGCGCTCATGACATCCACCAATTCCAGATCCTGCAGCTGCTGCACCGACATGTTCACGGAGATCCGGAACCCATCCGGTAACGCGTAACGTTCGCTCCACTGCTTCACCTGATTGGCCGCGGTTTCAAACACCCAGCGGCCAATCCCATTGATCAACCCGGTTTCCTCAGCAACCGGAATGAACACCGTGGGGGAAATCATCTTTCCCGCCACCTGCCAGCGCAACAAGGCCTCCGCGCCAACCACGCGCCCGGTATGCATATCAAACTTGGGCTGATAGTGGAGCGCAAAATCCATGTGCTCGACCGCGCGGCGCAACTCCACTTCCAACGCCATGGACTCCTCGACCTGGGTCTTCATATCCGGCTCAAAAACGCGATAACGGTTGCGACCTTCATGCTTGGCCTGATACATGGCCATGTCGGCGTTGCGGATCAATTCGCTGGCGTCTTTACCCATTTCCGGATAATAGACAATGCCGATACTGGCACCCACATACAATTCCTGGCCAAAAATCTCGAACGGTTGCGACAGGGACTGGATCAGCTTTTCAGACACACGCTCAGATGCGCGTTCCGCCTGATCGCCGTTGATGATCACGGTAAACTCGTCCCCACCCAGGCGGCACAGAATGTCCGAATCGCGAATGCAATGATTGACCCGCAAAGCCACTTCCTTCAGCAGCTCATCGCCGGCATCATGGCCCATGGAATCATTGACCTGCTTGAAGCGGTCCAGATCCATAAACAACAAAGCGAAGGGCTGGCCGCTGTGATCACTGTAGGTGATGGAATTATTCAACGCGGAATTGAACAGGTTACGATTACCCAGTTCAGTCAAGGCATCGTACTGCGCCATAAAGTGCAGCTTTTCTTCAATCTTTTTGCGTTCGGTAATGTCTTTGAACACGATCACCGCGCCGTCAAACTGGCCGGAAGGAGAATGGGTGGGGCTGGCGGTATACTCCACCGGCAACATCTTGTCATGATGGGAGCGGAATACCCCCACGTCACTGTGATAAGCCTTACCCTCTGAACAGGCTTTGTAGAGTTTCGTCTTTGACCAGCCGCTGTCTTCCGGTTGCTGGGCCGACACGATCACGGCCTTATACAGGGGCTGACCGATGAGCACCGAACTGTGCATGCCCAGAATCATTTCCGCCGCGGGGTTCACAAAGGTGATGGTGCCTTTCAGGCACACCCCGATGATGCCCTCACCCACCGAGCGCAATAAAACTTCATTGCTGGTTTTGACCTGTTTGAGTTTGCTCAGAGCCTCTTCCAGTTTCTGCTGGCGACCGTCCAACTCCAGGAAGATGCGCACTTTGCTCAGCAGCACAAAGGGGTCGAAGGGTTTGAACAGAAAGTCCACCCCGCCGCTTTCATAGCCTTTGAACATGTAGCCTTCTTCTTTATTGATGGCGGTAAGGAAGATAATGGGGATATGACGGGTCTTGGGACGCTGGCGCATGAAGCTTGCCACTTCGAAGCCATCCATGCCCGGCATCTGCACATCCAGCAACACCATGGCAACGGTTTGCTTGAGCAGGATGGAAAGGGCCTCCGGACCGGAGGTGGCGGCGATCACTTCAACATTGTCCAGTTCACCCAGGGTCGCTTCCAGCGCAACCAGGTTGGCCTTTTGATCGTCCACAATCAGAATGCTCTGCTTCATGACTGCCCTCCTGCAGCAAAGGAAGACAAGCGTTCCGCGATGCGCACCATCGGCAAGATCTCATCCACTTCGGTGGCGGCAATGGCGGCCTTGGGCATGGAATCCACGGTAGCCTCAGCAGGTTCCTGCACCATGACATAGCCACCATTTTCTTTGATGTAGCGCACGCCCTCTGCACCGTCGGCGTTGGCTCCGGTGAGCACACAACCCACCAGATGCTGCTGGTAGACTTCCGCCGCCGACTCCATCGCCATATCAATAGAGGGCCGGCAGAAATTCAGCGGGGCATCCAGGCTCAGTGAGAACACCTTGCCGCTGTCAATGAGCAAATGATAATTGGGCGGTGCCACATAAAAGCAGCCCGCTTCTATTCCCTGTTTATCTTCCGGCTCCTGCACTTGTAAGTGAGTATACTTGGCAAGCATTTCGGGTACGCCACTGGACCTGTTGGGACGCTGATGCAACACAGCCACGGTTGGTATTCGGTAATGCTCAGGCAATGTCTTCAGCAATGTAATCAGTACATCCAACCCACCGCTGGAAGCGCCGATCACCACCAACTCAACCTGCTTAATCAATCCGCTGGAACACTCTTGCTGATTCATCGATGGCTTTATATCTAAATTCGTTAGGCAAACTGCGCAAAGACTCTTTGATGCCGAGACCCAGGAAGCCACCCAAATCCAGACTGTTATGAAATAAGGTTAGCACCTTAGTTTGAAGTTCGCGCCGAAAGTAAATTAGGACATTACGGCAGATCACCATCTGCATCTCCCCAAACACCTGATCTGTAACCAAATCGTGCTGGGTGAACACAATATTTTTCTTGAGGCCGGGATCAATCAGGAAGCGCTCGTAACCCACTGAAATGAAATCATCCAGGCCGCTTTTGCCACCGGCATCCCGATAGTTCTCCCGTGCTGTGGCCAGCATCTTGTCGTGATAGACGCCTTTGCTGGCCTGGTCCAGCACCTGGGAATTGATGTCCGTAGCGTAGATTACCGCTCGTTCCCCCAGTCCCTCTTCATGTAAAAGAATGGACATGGAGTAAGCCTCCTCCCCGGTGGAACAACCGGCATGCCAGATCTTAATGAACGGATGACTGCGCAGCTCCGGAATCACTTGCTCCCGGATCACCCGATAGAATACCGGATCCCGAAACATATCCGTCACATTCACGGTCAACCCACGCACGAAGTGGACACAGCGTTTTTTATCGCGGACCAGCTCATGCTGCAGATCACAGGGTCGCAGGATGTGATTATCCGACATGTAACGCGCCACCCGGCGCCGCAACGAGGCTCTGGAGTATTCCCTGAAGTCATAACCCCAGCGCAGATAAAGCGCCTGCATCAGGCACTCCACCTCCACTTCAAATTCACTGAGCTGATCCAGCTTTCCATCCTGCGCCATTACGCCTGCCCCAACCACATCTTCACGATGGCTTTCAGTTTATTGGTGTCCACCGGTTTGGATAAGTAATCGTTGGCCCCCGCCTCAATACAGCGGGCACGATCATCCTTCATCGCCTTGGCGGTCAGTGCGATTATCGGCAGAGTCTTGAACCTGGGGTTGCTGCGAATCTGCTGCATGGCTTCCAATCCGTCCATTTCCGGCATCATCACGTCCATCAGCACCAGATCGAACTCAGCGGAGGACTCCAGCATTTCGATGGCTTCAACACCGGTACCGGCGGTCTCTATTTCAAAACCGCTTTCCTCCAACACCGCCGATAACGAATACAGATTACGGATATCGTCGTCCACCAATAGCAGGCGCTTACCTTCCACATCGGCTAATTTTACCGTGGAGGTATCCTCCGGCTCCTTGAGGTGGGCTGGCTGCTCTGCCCCTTTCAACCAATGCAGGAACAGCGTGGTTTCATTCAGCAGGCGGGAGATGGATTTGTCCGTCTTCAACACAATACGCTTGGCGAATTTGCGCAGCTGCGCATCCTGGCGCTTATCCAGGTCCCGGGCGGTATAGATAATGATAGGGGTATTGCCGTTGGTGCAGTGGCTCAGGGTTTCCGCCAATTGGAAGCCGTCACTGTCTGGCAACTCCAGATCCAGAATAATGGCGCCGAACTGCTGCCGCTTAAGGCAATCGATGGCCTGCTGCCCGGTCTCCGCCATCTCACAGATGACATTCTGTTCTGCGAAACTGTTTTGCAGTTGTTCCTGCTGAACAACATCATCTTCAATGACCAATACCCGGTTGCTGCTCAGCTGGCTCAATTCCGAACTGATGTCGTTGAACAGCTGATCCAGACGGTCGCGACCAAAGGGCTTGGCAATGAACTCCTCCGCCCCCTCAATGCTGGATGGATTGACATTGAGTTTTCCGGAAATCACGTGCACAGGAATATCTTTGGTTTGGTCATCCCCTTTGATTTCACTGAGGAAGGCTTCACCAGGCTCATCCGGCAACCCCAGATCAAGCACGATGGAGCCCGGGCGCTGTTGCTGCAAAAACTGCCGGGCATCTTTCACTGAGTGGGCACAGAATGCGGTGAAGCCGAATTCCTCTGCCAGGTTTTTCAGTACACCACTGAAGCTGGCATCGTCTTCCACAATCAAAATCGCATTGCTGACAGGAACCGGCTCCGCTGCGATTGCCTTGTGCCCGTTTACGGATGCGGATGAGGCCGGTGAGACGACCGGTTGATCCGCGCTGGCACTTACCCGTGCCGGCGCCATGACGGCGGCCGGCGCGGCGCTACCACTGGAGACTCTGGGCAGGAACAAACTGAACACCGACCCGGTGTTTTCCCCTTCGCTGGTGACCTTGACTGCGCCCTTCATGATGTCCGCCAGTTTGCGGGATATGGTCAAACCCAGGCCAGTACCGCCGTATTTGCGGGAAATGGTGCCATCCACCTGCTGAAAGGCTTCGAAGATAAGGTCCAGCTTGTCTTTGGGAATGCCGATACCGGAATCCTGAACCCGAAACTCGATGGCATCGGCCTTCGGCAAAATGCCGGCGCTGGTGGCGACATCGGACGGGGGCACACACATACTCACCACCACCTGGCCCTGGTGTGTGAATTTCAAGGCATTGGAAATAAAATTACGCAGGATCTGGCTGAGACGATGCTCATCCACCACAATACTCTCCGGCAGATTCTCATCAATCTCCACCACAAAACCAATCTGTTTGTTTTCCGCCTGGGCATCAAACTGGCCGTGCAACTTCGACGCAAGATCTTCCAGCGGCATGGCTTCCGCCACCAACTCCAGTTTCCCCTCCTCCACTTTCGACAGGTCCAGGATGTCATTGATCAACATCAGCAGATCGCGGCCGGAGGAATTGATCACGCGGGCGTGCTCAACCTGCTTGTTATCCAGGTTGGATTTCCGATTCTCCATCAAGCCCTGCGACAGAATCAGGATACTGTTCAGTGGTGTGCGCAGCTCGTGGGACATGGTGGAGAGGAATTCCGTTTTGTAACGGCCACTCATCTCCAGCTGCTGGGCTTTCTGCTCCAGTTCCTTACGGGAAACTTCCAGCGCCTGGTTGTTTTTCTCGATCTCGTCTTTCTGTCGATCCAACAGGCGATTACGCTCTTCCAGCTCTTCGTTCATTACCCGCAGCTCTTCCTGCTGTTGCTGCAGACTTTCCTCCGAGGAACGCAAAATGGCGGCCTGTTCTTCCAACTCCTCGTTAGTGGCGCGCAATTCCTCCTGCTGTTGTTCCAATGCCTCCGCCTGCAATTTGGAACGGTCCAGCGCATCCGCCAGCTGCACCCGGGAGATCGCGGAGTTCAAGGCAATCGCCATGCCCTCTGCTGCCCGAGTTACAAATTCAATGTCCTCTTGAGAAAACGGTTTGAAGCTCATCAGCTCCATTACCGCCAGCAGGTGATTATTGAATTCCAGGGGAATCACCATCACCTGCCGGGGTGTGGATTCACCCAGCCCGGAAGCAATGGGCGTGTAATCGCTGGGCAGATCGCCCACCACAAACAGATTGCGCTCCACGGCCGCCTGCCCCACCAGGGATTCGCCGATCTTGAGGCGGCTACGATCGCCCTTGCGCTGGGAATAGGCGTAGCTGGCCCGCATCACCAACTCATCGCCTTCCACCAGATACACCGCCCCCACCAGGGAATTCAGCATCGAAGCCAGGCTGCGCAACATGGACTGCATAACCTGATCGATGGTCTGCTCGCCACGCAGGGCCTCGTTCAGCCTGGCCACCTGTTCCTGGCGCCGACTACGCAGGTGAGCCTCGCTGCTTTGTTCCTTGAGCCGGTCCCGCATGATGGCCAGTGCGGCAAACAGCTTCTGCACTTCCAGGCTGTTGGCCTCCCCGATTTCCACATCCAGATTGCCATCGGAAATTTCACCGGAGAGTTCAATCACGTCATCCATGGCACTGTTCACTACCAGGAACAGCCAGATATACGCGCCCAGCACCAGCACAACCAACATCGCGCCAAAAACAAACTGCTCGCGGGTGACCACTTCGGCGTCTCCCCGGATCGACGTCATGGTGGCTTCCAGGTTGCCGTTGATTTCGTCCGCAAACTCCCGTAACAGGGTTTCATAGTGGCGGCGCTTGGCAATGGAGGGCCCCACCGCCGCGTACATTTCGTCGCTGCTGTACGTGCCGTCGAGCACGTCCGAGGTAAAGCGCTGGGTGGTTTCCACGAATTCTTCGAAGGCCGCCTGCAGCAGGTCTGCCTGCACACTGAGGGATGGCTTGAGCTCATCCAGCTTATTCAACATCTGGCGCTGGCTGCGTGCCAACGTCACCGCTTCGCTCAAGGTGTCCTTGTCGTTCTCAGCCATGGCGGCCTCAAACAGGCGATTGACATCCACCAGGCCTACCTGCAACTGGTTGGCATACTGCACCAGCACCAGATCCACTTCCTGGAATTCCTCCAGCGCCTGGGTGGTGTCCTGAAAGAAACTGTAGTTACTGAACACGATGGAGGAGAAGCCCACCAGGGCGATCAGCGCGATGGTGGTCATCTTCAGCTTGATGGACAGGTTTTTGAGACTGTTAAACATCTTTGCCCGGCAATTGATTCAATGGTTCAAGATGACTTAGGCCTCCGCCAGGCACATCCCATCCCGCCAGGACCCCGGATTCGGGCCGCAACCTGGCTCCCTAGTTTTTTTAGTTCTATTTCAATAGATTACTAATAGGTATAGTTGACCGAAACTGTCTGGTCAAAAATGCCGGCCAATCAAGCGGAACTGTGCACCACCCGGTTGCGGCCCGCTGCCTTGGCCTGATAGAGGTTGGCGTCCGCGGTTTTCAACAGGCTTTCGTTATCATACCGGTCGGAGGGAACCCGGCTGGCCACACCAATGCTGGTGGTCATGGTGATGGACTGCCCTTCCCACTCCACCGTGATGGACGCCACGGCAGCGCGAATATTTTCCGCCACCACCCGTCCTCCGGCCTCATCGGTTCCCGGCAACAGTGCCACGAATTCCTCACCGCCGTAGCGTGCCACAAAGTCCGGCGGACGGCGCAACGCGTCCGTCACCACCTGCGCAAAGCGCCTCAAGCATTCATCTCCACACTGATGTCCGTAGCGGTCATTGAGCTTCTTGAAGTGATCAATGTCCATCATCAACACCGTGATGGTGCTTTTCTCGCGGAAACTGCGCTGGTACTCGGTTTTCAGCAACTCATCAAAATGACGCCGGTTATAGAGCCCGGTTAAACCGTCCTTGATGCTCAGTTCTTTCAGTTGCCGGTTGGCCACCTCCAGCTCTTCCGTGCGCTGCCGAACAATCTGGTCCAGGTTCTGGTTGACCTCCTCCTGAACCTGCAGCGCTTTGTCCTGCGCCTTGATGCGCATCTCTTTTTCTTCATTGACCCGATGCCCAAATGACAGCGACAGCAGAATCAGCTCCAGAACTGACCCGATCTCCAACGCATGAGCCGAAATCATATTGGGTTGGGTACGACCGGTAATCTGCAACAGGTACACCAGGATGAACACCAGATAAATCAGCCAGGCCAACGCAAAGGTGCGCGCCGCCCGCACCCCCTTGATGGAATAAACCACTCCCAGATACACACCAAAGCTGACCGCAACAAAGGAGATCGCATGGGCAATTTTCAACACCAGCAGGTAGGGCAACACAAACGCTGAGGCCAACACCCCAACGAACGCCACCAACAGCACCCGACCCAGCAGCCGGTTAATCCCCCGCTCTGTTTCCAGTTTGAGAAAGCTGCGCACAAAGGCAACGGCCGCCAGCGGCATGATGGCCGTCAACACCAGCACCATGATGTTGTTCATGGCGACCGATTGCGGCCACAGATACTGAAAGCTGGCACCGGTCAGGGTGAATTGCAGGGCGGTGGTGCTGAGCACATAGAACAGGTAATAGAAGTAGGTAAAATCCCGCACCAGGATAAAAATAAACAGGTTATAGAAGAACATTGCCAGCATGATGCCGAAATAGGCCCCATACCATGCCATCTCCAGCTTGTCCTGCTCGTGAAACCGGGATTGTGTGATCGCATCCAGCGGCACTTCCAACGGACCCTGGGATTCCACCCGCAGGTAAAGCTGCGCCTGGGTCAGCTTCAGATCATTGACCGGAAACAGATACACCCGGTTATCCACCGGGCGTCGATGGAAGGGTACCGTATCCCCCAGCTGGTAAGATTCGATGATCCGGCCGTCGTTGACCCAGTACACGTCCAGGCGGTCGATGTGCGGGTAGTTCAATCGGATATAGACCGGATCCCGCAACTGATGGAGGTTGTTCAACTGCACCACAAACCAGTAGGGAATGTTGGACTGACCGAAGTTCGTGACACCCGCCTTGTTCAATTGCCAGGGTGCCACTTCACCCCGCAGCAGGTTATCAATGGTCCGGCTTTGGTCATCGGGCAGAAACAGGAGGAACGGGCTGAGGTTGATGCGGTCCAGCTGGTTGATCTCACTGAGATCAATGGCCTCAAACCCTGGCGGTACGTCCGACCGGGCAAAGCCTGCGCCGGCCAACAGCAACCACCAGAGACCCAGTGCGGCTGCCAACAGCATCCGCCCGTTCAGTCTTATTGTTTTGTGGTTGACGTTAACGTCCGCGGTGGTTGTCAAAGAAGGGGTCGGTCCAACGGTAAGTGACTATCCTGTATACATTCAGGTTAGTTCACCTACCGTGGTCGTCAATCTATCGGCGGCCCAGTGCTGCCAGGATATTGTCAGGGAGACGTCAGAGTTTACCCATCATGCCCTTGACCGCAGCCGGCAGGTCGGCGGGCAGCACCACGGTCTTGCCGTTGGCGGATTTGGAAATCTGTTCCAGGGATTTAACGTACTTCTCACCCAATAGGTACACCACCGGCATTTCCTGCTCCCCAATGGCCGAGGTCACCATCTCAATGGCCCGTTGACTGGCCTTGGCCAGCACCACCTGCGCCTCGGCATCCCGCCGGGAAGCTTCCAGGCGGCCTTCCGCTTCCAGAATGGCCGCCTGTTTGTCCCCGTCCGCCCGCGTCACTGTCGCCCGTCGGGCCCGCTCTGCCGCAGCCTGCTCTTCCATGGCACTCTGCATGGTGCCGGAGGGGTTGATATCCTGGATCTCCACTGTCTTCAGGGTAATCCCCCAATCCGAAATATCGTCGGAAATGGAGTTCTTGAGGTGGGCCTTGATCTTGTCACGGGAAGACAACGCGTCATCCAGGTCCATTTCCCCGATAATGGAGCGCAGGGTGGTCTGCACCAGGGTCTGGATCGCAATCCGGTAATCCTCCACCCCGTACACGGCCTTCTCCGGCGAAATGATATTGATGTAGGCCACCGCATTGGCAATGATGACCGCGTTATCCCGGGTGATGACCTCCTGGGAGGGGATGTCCAGTACGATGTCTTTGGTGGTGACCTTGTAGGCCACCGAATCGATGAACGGAATGATGATGTTCAGGCCCGGCGCCAGGGTACTGTGATACTTGCCCAGCCGCTGCACCACCCACTTATACCCCTGCGGCACCAAGCGCACCCCTTTGGCCAGGGTGACCAACACCAGAACGAACAAGGCTCCCACCACATAGAGTCCGGCGTACATAACGATTTCTCCTGTTGTTATACTTTTTCCACAATCAATGAGTTACCCGAGACGTCCTTCACCCGTACCCGATCCCCTTCCGCCAGGGCATCCTGTGACATAATCAGCCACTCGTCCGCCCCCAGAATAGGCGCCGGAAACCGCAGCCGCCCCCGCTTGCCATCCTGGGGCACACTGATCACCTGCCCCACCTCGCCCACGATCGCCTCCCGGGAGAGCCCGGCCTTGGTCTTGTCGATGGAAAGCGGCTTCAGATATTTGAACCAGAAAAACGCCAGTACGGACGACAGCAGCGTCCAGATCAGGATCTGCCAGGTCAGGTCCAGGCCGGGCGCCACAAACAGGACACCCCCCATAAGCACCGCCGCAATGCCAAACCACAAGACAAAAAACGTCGTCAGCATGATTTCACTGAGCATCAGGAGCACACCCAGGACCACCCAGTGCCAGTACAAAACCTCGAATCCCATATTTATTCCACAAGGAAATGAATGATTTAGCTTCAAGAATAGCATAGGGAATGATTAGAAGATGAATGACATTTTTGGTAATGTGTCTCCTGGCTGATATACAACGACCAACGCAAGGACTTGAGAACGAACATGATTACCGGAAAAGAAGCTTTAGAGCGCCTGATTGAAGGCAATCGTCAATTTGTTGCAGGGCAGTATCGAGACCAGGAAATGAGCGCAGAGCAGCGCAGCGAAATGGCAGCCAGTCAAAGCCCCTTCGCCATCATCCTGGGCTGTTCCGATTCCCGCGTGCCGGTCGAGGTTATTTTTAATCAGGGCTTCGGGGACCTGTTCGTGATTCGCGTGGCGGGTAATATCGTGGCGCCCTCACAGATCGGCTCCATCGAGTTTGCTGCTGAGGCCTTCGGCACCCCCCTGGTGGTGGTGTTGGGCCACAGTAACTGCGGTGCAGTGAAGGCCACTCTGGATTCGCTGCGCAATCCCGGCGGCAGCCAGAGCCGTAACCTGCGCTCCATCGTGGACCGGGTCCGACCGGCCGTCGCGGCGCTCATCAACACCGACCTGGTCAACGACCCGGACAAATTGACCGCCGCTGCGGTTCGCTCCAACGTCTGCGTGGCGGCGGGCTCCCTGCGCCATGGCTCTGAAATTCTCGAGCAACTGGTGCAGAGCGGGAAACTGCTGGTGGTAGGTGCCGAATACTCGCTGGAAAGCGGCGAAGTGACCTTCTTCGATGGTGTGCCGGTTTAACCGGCACCCATTCCAACATCCGTTGCGTAAGAAGCAACAATCCGAAGAGCCAAGCAGAGACAGAAACCCCTGCCGGATCAGGTCTTAGGCAGGGTCACCCCGGTTTGCCCCTGATACTTGCCGCCGCGATCTTTATACGACACTTCGCATTCCTCATCCGACTCCAGGAACAGCATCTGGGCCACCCCTTCATTGGCGTAAATCTTGGCAGGCAGGTTGGTGGTGTTGGAGAATTCCAGGGTCACGTGCCCTTCCCACTCCGGCTCCAGCGGGGTCACATTGACGATAATCCCACAACGGGCGTAGGTGGATTTACCCAGGCAGATGGTGAGCACACTGCGGGGAATGCGGAAATACTCCACCGTACGGGCCAGGGCGAAGGAATTGGGCGGAATAATGCAGACATCGCTGTTGATGTCGACAAAACTGCGCTCGGAAAAGTCTTTGGGGTCCACGGTGGCCGAGTGGATGTTGGTGAACACCTTGAACTCGGTGGAACAACGCACATCGTAGCCGTAGCTGGACGTCCCATAGGAGATAATGCGATTACCATCCACACCCTGGCGCACCTGGCCCGGTTCAAATGGTTCGATCATGCCATGTTCTTCCGCCATTCGGCGTATCCAGCGGTCTGATTTGATGGACATTGTCTGGTCGCACTCCCCTGATTTCTAGCTCGCGTAAACGCTTGATCGCTTGGTATTAATATCGGTCTGACATCGATTTATAAGAGCGGGTTTCCCCGAATCCTCCGTGGGCAGGGAATTCGGAGGCGGAATCATACCCGTTTTGAGCCCCAGGGTGAAATGATCTGTTCCCCACCCGGGGCCAGGGCGGTCAATCGTTCACGATGCTGATGGAAGGAAATGCCCCCGCCCCGCCCGCGGCCTGGGCCATCCCCGCCAGGGAGCCCGCGGCCCGCAGGGCAATCTGGCGGTAGAGGCTGCTGATCTCGCTGTCCGGTTCTGCCACCACTGTGGGCTTGCCGCCATCCGCCTGCTCGCGAATGGAAAGGCTGAGGGGCAGACTGCCCAGCACCGGAACACCGTATTCCCGGGCCATGCGCTCGCCGCCGCCCTGGCCGAAAATATGCTCCTCATGGCCACACTGCGAGCAGATGTGGGTGGCCATGTTCTCCACAATCCCCAACACCGGCACGTGCACTTTGCGGAACATCTCCACCCCTTTCTTGGCATCCAGCAACGCTATGTCCTGGGGCGTGGTCACCACAACGGCCCCGGCCACCGGCACCTGCTGGGACAGGGTAAGCTGAATATCACCGGTGCCCGGCGGCATATCCACAATCAGGTAGTCCAGGTCATCCCACAGGGTCTGTTTCAGCAGCTGTTGCAGGGCGCCACTGGCCATCGGGCCGCGCCACACCATGGGGGTATCGGCCGTGGCCAGGTAACCCATGGAGATGGATTGCAGGCCCAGAGCCGGCACCGGCACAAAAAACTTGTCCTGTTCGATGGCCGGGCGTGTGCCCGGGGCCACCCCCAGCATCAGTGACTGGCTGGGGCCGTAAATGTCGGCATCCAGCATGCCCACCCGGGCGCCTTCAGCCGCCAGGGCCAAGGCCAGATTCACTGCGGTGGTGGACTTGCCCACCCCACCCTTGCCGGAAGAGACGGCAATGATGTTCTTGACCTTGCCCACCCCCTCCAGCGGTTTGTTCTGGGCTGGCTTCACCGCCCAGCTCAGCACCAGTTCCAGCTTGCTGGCCAACGGCGCCAACAACGCTTCCAGGGCTGGTTGCAGGCTGGCTCGGGCCCGCTCCAGCGGGTAGCCGAAGTGCAACACCACCTTCACAACCTCCCCGGATGAGGCAATATCTTTCACTTCGGCCACGGAACTCAGGGGCTGGAGGGAAACGGGATCGGCATTTTTGGCCAGTATCTGGTGAATCTGGTCGTGAAGGGCTTGGGTCATGGTCGGTACTCCTCGATCAATAGCCCGGCTATGCTAGCGGAATTTACCCAACTGATATAGTGGGTTATCGGCATTCCAGCCCCCGCCAACTGGTATCCGGCCCCCAGAACCGCTATATTACCCGCCTCATTTTAAACGGCTAACTTCCTCCAATTTCATGAATCAGACCGAGCAGAAACAGCAACGCAAAATTCTTGTCACCAGTGCCCTGCCCTATGCCAACGGCTCAATCCACCTGGGGCACATGCTGGAACACATCCAGACCGATATCTGGGTGCGATTCCAGAAGCTGCGTGGTGAACAGTGCATCTATGTCTGCGCGGACGACGCCCACGGCACAGCCATCATGCTCAAGGCGGAGCAACTCGGCATCACACCGGAACAGCTGATTGCCCAGGTGCAGCAGGAACATGAACGGGATTTTGCCGGTTTTGAAATCCGTTATGACAACTATTATTCCACCCACTCTGAAGAGAACCGGGTGCTGTCGGGCCTGATCTACGAGCGCAACAAGGCCCGCGGCAATATCGTCGCGCGCCAGATCACCCAACTGTTCGACCCGGAGAAACAACTGTTCCTGTCCGACCGCTTTGTGAAGGGCACCTGCCCGAAATGCGGCGCCGACGACCAGTATGGCGACAACTGTGAAAAGTGCGGCGCCACCTACGGCGCGGAGGAACTCAAAAACCCCCGCTCCACCATCTCCGGGGCGGCGCCGGTCTTAAAGGAAAACACCCAACTGTTTTTCGATCTGCCCAAGTTTCAGGATTTTCTGGCGCAATGGACCCAATCCGGCAGCCTGCAGGAAGGCATCGCCAACAAATTGAAAGAATGGCTGGACGCCGGCCTGCAACAGTGGGACATCTCCCGCGAAGCACCCTACTTCGGCTTTGAGATCCCCGGCGAGACCGGCAAGTATTTTTACGTCTGGCTGGACGCCCCCATCGGCTACATGGCCAGTTTCCAGAACCTGTGTGAGCGCCGCGACGACCTCAATTTCGACGACTACTGGGGCAAGGACTCCGACGCCGAGCTGTATCACTTCATCGGCAAAGACATCATCAATTTTCACGGCCTGTTCTGGCCAGCCATGCTCAGTGGCGCGGATTTCCGCACCCCCACCGCCATCTTCTCCCACGGCTTTGTCACCGTGAACGGCAACAAGATGTCCAAATCCCGAGGCACCTTCATCAAGGCGGCCACGTACCTGAATCACCTGAGCCCGGAATACCTGCGCTACTACTTTGCCGCCAAGCTCAGCGGGCGCATTGATGACATCGACCTTAACCTGGAAGACTTTGCCCAACGGGTGAATGCGGACCTGGTGAACAAGGTGGTGAACATCGCCAGCCGCACCGCCAACTTTGTGAAGAAGCTGGGGGGCAAGCTGGCCGAAGGCAATGCCAACCCGGCCCTGACCGACGAATTCCAGCAGGCGGCCGCGGCCATTGCCAACCACTACGAACAACGGGAATACGGCCGCGCCATGCGGGACATCATGGCCCTGGCGGATAAAGCCAACCAGTACATCGACGAGAAAGCGCCCTGGGCCCTGATGAAACAGGCCGGCAAGGAGCAGGAAGTACTGGACTGTTGCAGTGTGGGGGTCAACCTGTTTCGCCTGCTGGCCCTGTACCTGAAACCGGTCTTGCCTGGCCTGGCCGAAAAGGCGGAAGCCTTCCTCAATATCGAACCGCTGCAGTGGAACGACCATCACACCCTGCTGCACGGGCATGAGATCAATAAGTTCCAGGCCATGATGCAGCGTATTGACATGAAGCAAATTGAGGCCATGACGGAAGAAGCCAAAACCGAGGCGGAAGCGGAGGCCAAAGCGGCCAAACCCCAAAGCGCTCTGGACGAAGACCCCATCGCCGAGCAGATCCAATTTAATGACTTTGCGAAAATTGACATGCGGGTGGCCAAGATTGTCACCGCATGTCATGTAGAGGGGGCTGATAAATTGATACAGTTGACCCTGGATCTGGGCGGAGAAACCCGCAACGTATTTGCGGGCATTAAGTCCGCCTATCAACCGGAAGACCTGGAAGGTCGCCTCACCATCATGGTGGCCAACCTGGCGCCGCGCAAAATGAAGTTTGGCGTGTCCGAAGGAATGGTCATGGCGGCCGGACCCGGCGGCAAAGACATTTTCCTGTTATCCCCGGACAGCGGCGCTGTGCCCGGCATGCGGGTCAAATAAGCCCCGGTTAACACTACCGAAACGAAGAGAGCATCATGCCCGAATTTTTACTGGTTCTCGTCAGTACCATTCTGGTGAACAACTTTGTCCTGGTTCAGTTCCTGGGGCTGTGTCCGTTTATGGGGGTTTCCAACAAGCTGGAAGCCGCCATGGGCATGTCCCTGGCCACCACCTTTGTGCTGACCCTGTCGTCGGTGCTGAGTTACATGACCTACACCTATGTACTGGTGCCACTGGACGTGGCGTACCTGAAAACCATCTCGTTCATCCTGGTGATTGCGGTAACGGTGCAGTTCACCGAGATGGTGGTGCGTAAAACCAGCCCGCTGCTGTATCGCGTACTGGGGATCTTCCTGCCCCTGATCACCAGTAACTGTGCAGTACTGGGGGTGGCGTTGCTCACGGTGAAAAAAGGCATCGACAGTTTTATGGACGCCTTTCTCTACGGTTTTGGTGCCGCCCTGGGTTTCTCCCTGGTGCTGGTGCTGTTCGCGGCCATGCGTGAGCGCATCGCAGTGGCCGACATTCCGGTTCCTTTCAAAGGTGCTTCCATTGGCCTGATCACCGCCGGACTGATGTCCCTGGCCTTTATGGGCTTCTCCGGCCTGATCAAGATCTAGGGGGAGTATATGGAGTTTCTTTTTGACAATTTCACTGCCTTGGGTGCCCTCACCGCCATCGCGTTGGGCTTCGGCGCCCTGTTGGGTTTTGCTGCCGTCAAATTCAAGGTGGAAGGCAATCCCATTGTGGAGCAGATTGATGCGTTGTTGCCGCAAACCCAATGCGGCCAGTGCGGCCATCCTGGTTGTCGCCCTTACGCAGAAGGCATGGCCGACGGGGAAGAGATCAACAAGTGTGTACCCGGTGGCGAAGACACCATTCGGGCGCTGGCGGATCTGTTGGGCCGTGATTTTGTGCCCCTGGACGAAGAGCACGGTGAGACCCCGGAATCCAAAATGGTGGCGGTGATCCGCGAAGCGGAATGCATTGGTTGCACCAAGTGTCTGCAGGCCTGCCCCATGGACGCCATCCTGGGTGCGGCCAAACAAATGCACACGGTCATCGCCGACGAGTGCACCGGCTGTGACCTGTGCGTAGAACCCTGCCCCGTGGACTGCATCGACATGGTCCCCGTGGCCACCACGTTACAGACCTGGCATTGGGCCGCCCCCAAAGGCATAGGTAATCGCCCCGGTGAATTGATCCCGGTGAGGAACATCGCATGAGCCGCCACATCTGGGATTTTCACGGTGGCATTCATCCGCCGGAAAACAAAAAGCAATCCTCCGAAACCAGCATCCGCTGGGCCGGTTTGCCGGAACGTCTGGTGGTGCCAGTACAACAACACATTGGTGCTCCGGCCAAGCCCTGCGTCAACGTCGGCGACCCGGTCCTGAAAGGCCAAAAGCTGGCTGAAGCCGCGGGCTTTGTCAGCCTGCCGGTGCACGCCCCCACCTCCGGCACTGTCGCCGCCATCGAGCTGCGCCCCATCCAGCATCCCTCCGGTATGGACGCGCTGTGTGTAGAGATCACCCCCGATGGTCAGGATGAGTGGATCGAGCATCAGGGCGTGGGCGATTACGAAACACTGGGCAAGCAGGAAATATTGAACCGCATTCGTGACGCCGGCATCGCCGGTATGGGCGGTGCCGGCTTTCCCAGTGTGGTGAAGCTGGGGGTCAAACCCGATCAGAAAATCAAAACCCTGATCCTGAACGCGGTGGAATGCGAACCCTACATCACGGCGGATGATCGCCTGATGCGGGAACGGGCTGACGAAATCGTGCAGGGACTGCAAATCGTGGCCTGGCTGATCGAGCCCGAAGAAATTCTGATTGGCATTGAGGACAACAAACCCCACGCCATCGCCGCCATGCAGAAGGCCACCGCCGGCACCCAGTGCGAAGTGGTGGTGGTGCCCACCAAATACCCTTCCGGTGGTGAGAAGCAATTGATCCACCTGCTGACCGGTAAGGAAGTACGCAGCGGCGGCATTCCGGCGGACGTGGGTGTGGTGTGCCACAACACCGGCACCGCCTATGCCATCAAACGCGCCATCATGGACGGGGAGCCGCTTATCTCGCGCATCACCACCCTTACCGGCGATTGCGTGGCTGAGAAAGGCAATTACGAAGTATTGATGGGAACGCCGGTGGGATGGTTGCTGCAACAGGCCGGGGTCAAAGCCACCGACCTGCACCGTTTGATCATGGGTGGCCCGATGATGGGGTTCGCCGTGCACAATATGGCGGTGCCGGTGGTGAAAACCACCAACTGCCTGCTGGTCCCCAACAGCAAAGAATTCCCCGATCCGGTGCCTGAGCAGCCCTGCATCCGCTGTGGCAGTTGTGCCCAGGTGTGCCCGGTGAACCTGCTGCCGCAGCAGTTGTACTGGTTTGCCAAAACCAAGGAGTTCGACAAGGCCGCGCATTTCAACCTGGCGGACTGCATTGAGTGCGGCGCCTGCTCCTATGTCTGCCCCAGCAATATTCCCCTGGTACAGTATTATCGCTTTGCCAAGGGTGAAATCCGCACCCAGCAACAGGAACAGGCCAAGGCCGATCACGCCCGGCAACGGTTTGAAGCGCGCCAGGCCCGACTGGCCCGGGAGGAAGAGGAAAAGGAACGCAAACGCCAGGAGCGGGCCAAAGCCGCCGCGGCCAAGCAAGCGGAGAAAAAAGCCGCCCCGGCCGCCAAGGCCGCCCCCGCCTCTGCAGCAGGCGCAGTGGACGAGGCCGATGCTTTGGCAAAATTGCAAACCGCTGCCGCCTCCACCATGAAGCGCTATAAAGAGGCCCAGAAAGCCCTGCTGACGGCGGAGAAGAACGGCTCCGAACACCTGGAAGCGCTGCAGAAAAAGGTGGAGCAATTGAAAGCCAAAGCGGACGCTGCCAAAGAGGCGTTTACCACGGCCAAAAACGCCCAGGGCCAAACCGCAGACGCAAAACCGAAGCCGGCGGCCGCTAGCAAAGACGATCCCTTTGCCGCGCTGAAACAGGCCTCGGCAGAAGACTTTGCCGCCTACAAAGAGGCCGAGAAAGCACTGGCCGCAGCAGAAGCCAGCGGTGCTGAAGACGTGGCAGCCTTACAGCAACGGGTGACGGAGCTGAAAGCCCGCTCCGATGCCTCAAAGGCCGCCATGAAAGAAGCCCGCGCCAGGGAAAAGGAACAGATTCAGGCGAAGAACGCCGCTGCTGATCCGGTAAAAGCCGCCAAGCTGGAAGTGGCCAAACAGCAGGTGTTGCTGAAAAAAGCCAGCAAAGCCCTGCAGGCCGCCAAAGACAGCGATGCCGGTGCCGATGACGCGCTCGAGTCCAACGTAAAAGCCGCAGAACAGGCGCTGGAAGCGGCCGAGCATGCCCTGAAAAAAATTGAAGAGGAGCAAGCCTGATGGCCCTGCTCAGTGTGACCTCCCCCCACATCCACAAACCGGGCAATACCGGTGGCTTCATGCGCCAGGTGCTGTACGCCACCGTGCCCGGCCTGTTCATGCTGACCTATTTCTTTGGTTTCGGCACGCTCATCAACATCGCCCTGGCAGTGGGCATCGCCCTGGTCTGCGAAACCCTGATCCTGAAGCTGCGCAACAAGCCAGTGGCTTTTTACCTCAACGACTACAGCGCGGTGGTCACCGCCGTGCTGCTGGCCCTGGCCATTCCCCCCACTGCCCCCTGGTGGCTGACCCTGATTGGAACCACGTTTGCCATTGTGGTGGCCAAGCACCTGTACGGCGGCCTGGGTATGAATCCGTTTAACCCGGCCATGGTGGGTTATGTGCTGCTGCTGATTTCCTTCCCCAAAGAGATGACCACCTGGCTACCGGCAGCCGGCCTGGACAATACCGTCACCGCACCGGGCATCCCCGACAGCCTGGGAATGGCGTTCCTGGGCATGAACCCGGACGCCCTCAGCGGAGCCACGCCCCTGGATGCCTTTAAAACCTACGCCGGGCAGCCGGAAGTGCTGGATTCCAATTCCATTCTCCACGGGGTGTTTGCCGGGTTCGGCTGGGAGTGGGTTAACGTGGGCTTTCTGTTGGGTGGGGCCTATTTACTGTGGCGCAAGATCATCACCTGGCACATTCCTGCCGGCATGCTGCTGGCGTTGTTCCTGTTGTCGGGCTTTTTCAATACCGCCGTGGACGCCGACAACTACCCGGGCTTCCTGCATCATCTGCTGAGCGGCGGCACCATGCTGGGGGCGTTTTTCATCGCCACCGACCCGGTCACCGCCGCCACCAGCAATCGCGGCAAGATCCTTTACGGGGTTCTGATCGGTGTGCTGACCTATGTGATTCGCACCTGGGGCGGGTATCCCGATGCGGTGGCGTTCAGCGTTCTGTTGATGAACCTGGCAGCCCCCACCCTGGATTATTACACCCAGCCACGTACCTACGGTCATCGCAAGCCCAATAAAGGGCTGGCCAAGTCGGATTGAGGAGCAGTGTATGATTGGTCAATCCGTTACCCGTAACAGCATCATCCTCGGCGTGTTTGCCATTATTACCACCGGGCTGGTGGTGGCCACGGCCAACCTGACCAAAGACAAGATTGCGCTGGAAAAGCAGAATGCCATGAAGCGCAGCCTGTTGGAGGTCATGCCCAGTGAACGCCTGGATAACGATTTGCTCTCCAGCGTGGTGGAATTGCCAGCCAGCCAGCTGTTGGGCACCGCAGACAGCCGCCAGGCCTATGTGGCCAAACGGGATGGCCACCCCACCGGGATCATCTTTCAGGTGGTGGCGCCAGAGGGCTACGGGGGCTCCATCAACCTGATGGTGGGCATTACCGAACAGGGTGAGATCACCGGCGTGCGGGTTATTCCCCCGCATTTCGAAACACCGGGCCTGGGGGATGCCATTGATGTGCAGAAATCCGACTGGATCATGTCCTTCAACGGCAAATCGCTTGCCAATCTGAATGAGAAAGGGTGGCGGGTGAAAAAAGATGGCGGGCAGTTCGACGCGTTCACCGGGGCCACCATTACGCCGCGGGCGGTGGTGGATGCGGTTCACAAAGCTCTGCTCTATTTTCAGCAGCACCAGAGTGAACTCCTGCACGGCACCCCGGCCCGGGCGGACGTGGCGGCGGTGCAACCCGGTACACACGATTAGCGGCTCTGTAATCTGAATACTCAGGTACAGCGGACACAAAGGTACAGCGACATGTCAGCAGAAGACTACAAGAAGATTACCGTGGACGGATTGTGGAAGAACAACCCGGCGCTGGTTCAGGTACTGGGCCTGTGCCCATTGCTGGCCGTCTCCGGCAGTGTGGTGAATGCCCTCGCCCTGGGACTGGCCACCACCTGTGTGCTCACCCTGTCCAACCTGGCGGTGTCGTTGATTCGCAATGCCACCACCGATGCCATCCGCCTGCCCACGTTCGTCATGATCATCGCGGCCTTCACCACCTGCATCGAATTTCTGATGAACGCCTTCACCTACGAGCTGTACCTGATCCTGGGCATCTTTATCCCCCTTATCGTCACCAACTGCATTGTACTGGGGCGGGCCGATGCCTTTGCCAGCAAGCACAATGTGCCGGCCGCCCTGTGGGATGGCCTGATGATGGGCGCAGGCTTCAGCCTGGTGCTGGTGCTGTTGGGTGCCGTGCGCGAGCTGATCGGTACCGGCGCGCTGTTTGCGAATATGCACCTGTTGTTTGGCGACATCGCGCTGCACTGGAAAATCGAGCTGATTGCAGACTACCGGGGCTTCCTCATCGCCATTCTGCCGCCGGGGGCCTTTATGCTGCTGGGCGTCTTGCTGGCCCTGAAGAACATCATTGATGCACGCATGGAAGCCGCCGCCAAGGCCAGGAAAGACAAATCCACCGTGGGCAGCAAACGGGTGCGGACCACCGGCAATATCGCCTGAACACCTGCAGTAGTCATGAACCAGTAACCGGCAGCATGAACAAAGAGAAGCGGTACGAAATATTTTCCCGCCTGCGGGACCAGAACCCGAATCCCACCACAGAGCTGGAGTACAGCAGTACCTTCGAGCTGCTGATCGCGGTGATTCTGTCGGCCCAGGCCACCGATGTGAGCGTCAACAAGGCCACCGCCAAGCTCTATCCGGTGGCCAATACCCCAGCCGCCATCTACCGGCTGGGCGTCAAGGGGCTCACGCCCTACATCAAGACCATCGGCCTCTTCAACAGCAAGGCAGAAAACGTCATCAAGACCTGCAAAATACTGATGGATGAGTACGATGGCGAAGTGCCCGGCGAGCGCAAGGCCCTGGAGTCGCTGCCCGGGGTAGGCCGTAAAACCGCGAACGTGGTCTTGAACACGGCCTTTGGTCAACCGGCCATGGCGGTTGACACCCACATCTTTCGGGTGTCCAATCGAACCAAAATCGCGCCCGGTAAAACCGTGCTGGAAGTGGAAAAAAAGCTGCTGCGCAATGTGCCCAGGGAATTCCTGCTGGATGCCCATCACTGGCTGATATTGCACGGCCGCTATGTCTGCACCGCCCGCAAACCCCGTTGCGGTGCCTGCATCATTGAAGACCTGTGCGAATACAAAGATAAAACGGAATACGAGTGAGGCCGCTATGTTTGACACCAGACTTCTGGAAATCCTGGTTTGCCCGGTCACCAAGGCCAAACTGGAATACGACTCTGAAAAAGACGAATTGATCAGTCTGGCCGGCAACCTGGCCTATCCCGTTCGTGACGGCATTCCGGTGATGCTGGAGGAAGAAGCCCGCCAAATCACTCTGGACGAGAAAGAAGCCTACAAACGCCAGTTCAAAGCCCAAGGATAACGCCAGGTGTTTGCCACGCCGCTGCGCAGGGAAATTGTTGAGCCCACCACACCCGCCGATGCCTGCGTCATCTGGTTGCATGGCTTGGGAGCCAGTGGTCATGACTTTGTACCGGTGGTACCGCACCTGAAACTGAAAGCGGGGCTGGCGGTTCGATTTATTTTCCCCCATGCGCCGGACATTCCGGTGACCTGTAACGGCGGTTATGTGATGCCCGCCTGGTACGATATCCTGGCCCTCACCGAAATCCGGGAGATCAACCTGGATCACCTGCGCCAGGCGCAAGCGGCCATCAACCAGCTGATTCAGGAGCAGTTGGACCTGGGCATTCCCGCCCACCGCATCGTGTTGATCGGCTTCTCCCAGGGCGGCGCCGTCGCCTATCACACAGCTCTGCAGTTTCATCAACGACTGGCCGGCCTGATAGCGCTGTCCACCTATTTACCCAATCCGGATACCCTGGCGGCGGAAGCGCGAATCCCCAATCAGGATTTGCCCATTCACATTGTCCATGGCGACTATGACGACATGGTAACCGAACGCGCCGCCCGCGCGGCCTATACCTGGCTGCAGGAACAGGGTTATAGCGTGGACTGGAACCACTATCCCATGGGACATGAAGTCTGTATCACCGAGATTCGCCAGATCGGAGTGTGGCTCAATCAGTGGCTGTGACGGCAGGGGCCTCAACTGTCCAGACGCTGTCTGCGCTCCCGCTGTAAACCCGCTTGGCTGTGCTCATGGCCATCAGCCCAAAACACGCTGCGCCCATCACTGCCATCGCATCCACCCCCAGCGCCGCCACGCTGCCGTGGCTCCACCAGGCAGGCACCCATCCGGCCCAGCCCAGCAACGAACTGGCGGCAATACTGAGCGTCAATGCTGCGGCCACCCAGAGCAATTGCACAGAAGCCCTGGCAGCGCCCACCGTGAACGCCCAGGCAATGGCAAGGAAAAACGTCACGTAGTACACCAGTTGATGGCCAAGCAGCAGATTGTCCACCCAGCCGTGCATCCACTTGGTGGCGGCAATGGTGGCCGACATGCCACACACAGCCCCCAGGCACACACCCACCGTAGCACTGGCCAGCCAACGCGCGTTACCGCGTTGAACCGGCAGCGGCTGTCTGGGTTTCTGGCTGCGGCGCCGGCTTTCCACCCACAACAGGTTGCCTGTATAAAACAACCAAGCGCCGGCCAGCGCCAGAATGAAATAGATCCATTTCTCCAAGGTGCCCCCAAAGGTGACAAAGTGAAGGGAGAAGATCGTGTTGATGGCAGTGAAGGCAGCCGCCTGATGGGATGGCAGGTAATCCGTATTCAAGACCTCACCGGAGTAAGGGTGCAAGATGGCAAAGCTGCCCCAGGCTCGAGCCCCCATACCCTGCTGATCGTTCCCCCATACCCGCACCGCCGGCATGGGGCTGGTCACCCTCAGGTATTGCAGCATGGTGGGTTCAAACTCCGGCGCCAGCGCCTCGACCTGGGCCAGAATCTTCGCGGGGGGCAGTAAGTCGGCCGGCTCCTTGGGCGACGGGTCCGGTGCCGGCAACCCGGAACGAAAGGACTGGATCAAGGTGCCGTCGTGCACCACTTTGTCCTGTGCCATGTAAATGCCATCATGGAAGGCGAAGCCCACGGCCGTTAACGCAATAATCACATGAAATGGCAAGCTGACAATGCCCACCACATTATGGGCATCCAACCACATGCGCTTGCGATTCTTGCCTAACCGGAAGGAGAGGATATCCTTGGCGAACGTGGGCAACACCACCACCAGGCCCGAAAACAATGCCAGCGCGTACAGCACCGCAAAGATCCCCATCACCCAGCGGGTGTATTCCGTATCGAAAGGCAATCCCACCACCCGATGCAACACATCCAGAAACTCCGCCAGCGGCGAAGGCGAAGCCTGCTCGATCACCAGCTCACCGTCGCCATCAAAGAAGGATTGATAGTGCACCTGGGCAAGCTGGTCGTGTTCGTCGGCACCTTCAGCCGCCACCATCCATGCCATGGCTGCCGGGCGGTGCTCCAGTGGGTGTAGGTGAATAAAGAATTCGTCTGCCACCGTAGGATCCTGAGCCAGGGTTTGCTGGATCAAAGCCTGGGTATCCGCCACATCCACCCAGGCCGAGGTGTTCGCCGGGGGCGAGGCCCAGCGTTCGAGAGGCGCTTTGAATACCGTGAGTGCGCCGGCGTAGAACGCGATGAACAACGCCATGCCCGCCACAATTCCGGTCCAGGTATGGACCCCCTTATACAACCGCGCCCATTGATTGAGCCGTGCCCGTTGCAACACCATGAGACTTACCTCTCTACAGTCCCGTACTAAATCTCGGCCAGGGTTAAATCGCGGCCAATCCGAAAACCGCCAGATTAAGCAGCGCTAACCACACCCAGGCATGCACAGCCCGGCGCCAAAGAAAGCTGATGGCAAACACCGTTAACCATACCGGCATCACCATCCACATCGCCAACTGTACCCGAGCGGTCTGCACCATCTCCGGGGTCATTAACATGAACAGCTTGCTGAACCCAAGCGCCAGAGTGAACCCCAGTATCAAGCCCGCCAGCCCCTGACCAAGCCAGCCGGACTGGAAGCCCTGCCGTGAATCCGAACGGGGGTTAACCATGGGTCCGCCTCCTGCGCAGCTGCAAGGCAGCGCCTGAATACGGTAGAACCACCAGCGCACACATGGTGCCGGTAAGCCACACGGCCACCGCCACCACCGGCTGATAGGGCAACCACAGCAGGATGAAACTGCCCATCAGCAACACACTCCCCAGATATCGACCGAACGCGGGCAGCGGCTGACGACACCAGAGCTGCTTGGGCGAACTCAGGTAGATGCAACTGCTGCCGGTTACCAGCAGCATGGCGGCCAGAAGAACCATGGAATCCCTCCCGTCAGGCGTTAAAGGAAATAGGTGATGGAAAGCCCTACGTTGCGCGGTTCCACAATGGCCACATAACCGGCGGGATAGCGGCCCCCGGGAGGCTCACGCAGAGTAAAGGCTCGTTTGTCGAAGGCATTGTTGACGAACGCAGACACCAGCCAGTTTTCCACTTCATAGTTGGCGGTGAAATTCACCAGCGTGTAGTTGCCGGCAATGCGCTCCTCGGTGTTTTCGAAGTCACCAAAATACTCATCCACATAGTTGGCGGCCGCACCCACATTGAAGGCGTCATTGAGCCAATACTTGGCACCCAGGTTCGCTGTGATCTCCGGCGCCGAGTTGAGTTCATTACCGGTGGCATCAGCAAAGCCTGCACCGGCATCCTTGATCTCCGTACGCAACAGGCCCAGGCCAGCAGTCACATCCAGGCTGCCACCCAACCGGGTCACCGCTTCCAGTTCCGCACCGTAGGTCACCACTTCATCCATATTGGTGATATAGCGGCTGGAACTCAGCGCCTGGTAGCCCTCATATTCGTTAAAGAACAGATTGGCGCTGAGGTAGGTGTCGGCGCTCAACTGACTGCGCAGGGTGGCTTCATAGGTGTCCACGGTTTCTTCGTCAAAATAATAGTATTGGCCCGCGGCGAAGTTGAGTGCACCACCGGGGGAGTTGTAACCTTTACGCGCACTCAGGCCCAGGGTGGTGCTGGCGGTGACGTCATACAGCAGCGCCAGTTTGGGCAGGCTGATGGTTTCCTCTTCATCCAGCACCGAGATGATCTGGCCGTTGTTGTAATTGAAGTTCCGCACCTGGGATTCCCGCTGCACACGGCCCCCGGCCACCACACGAAAAGCGTCGGTCACCGCGTAGGTCAGCTCCCCATAGAGGGCTTCGGAATCGCTTTCATCATCGCCGAAGTAAGCAAAGGCGCCGGTGCTCTCAAAGTCCTGGCTGCGCTCGAAATACGCCAGCCCCAGAAACCCGTACACAACACCCTGCTGGTTACCCATATTGATTTTCACATCCAGGGTCTGGTCCTCTTCATCAAACACCAGTTGCTGCTCCGCCGCTGACGAAGGCTCATAGGACTCAAAGCCCCACTGGTAGTCCACATACGCCCCCAGCACTTCAAAGGACAGACTGTCACTGACCTCATAATTCACCTTGAGGCTGGTGGTGTCGGCGTCGGTATCAATATCGCGGAAATAGATACGCTGGTAATCCCAGGGATCATCCGCCGCGTAATAGACCCGCCCGGTGTCCCCGGATTCGTTATTGCTGGAGTAGGTCAACAGGGTCTTGAGCTGGTCCGTAGGGGTCCACAGCAGCTTGGCCCGCACCCGCTCCGTCAGCACTTCATTCAGATCATAATCGGCAGGATTGGTATCGAACTGTTCCTCGCTGGTGAGGGTTTCGCCGTCGGTGCGCTGGGCCGTGATGCGGAATGCCAGAGTGTCTTCCACAATGGGGCCGGACACCATGGCCGAGGTATCAACGAACTGCTCCTGATTGCGGTAGCCCACACGCCCGGCAGCCTGCCAGTCGAAGGTTGGATCCTGGGTGGTGATGATGATGGAGCCACCGATGCTGTTGCGACCATTGCTGGTGGACTGTGGCCCGCGGAACAATTCGATCTGGCGGATATCCCAAAGCCCGGAGTCACCGGTCAGGTCCGCCACAAAGGGTTCTGCCACCCCGTCCACCAAGGTGGAGACCCGGGGATTGGCACCACCGGATATGGAATTGAAGCCGCCGGCGGAGCCGTTGCCGCTGACGCCACGAATGTCCGGTACCGAACCCGAAGTAACCACCACATTGCTGACTTCCGACACCACCTCACTGATGGTCCGGTACTGCACGCCCTCGATCTTTTCTTCCGGTATCACGGTGACCGAGGAAGTGGTCTCCTGCAGCGAACGGTCCACCTTCTCCCCGGTAACCGTCACCGTTTTCAACACCGAAGTCTCTTCAGACACCTCATCTGCATATACGCAGGTCAATCCCTGACCGGCCAGAACAGCCCCAAGTCCAATTTGGAGAATCCGATTGGCATTCTTCATCTAACCAGCCCCCAAAACGCATGAAATACACCGGAATCCCAAGGAACGGGCAGATATTCCGGATTGAGGTGACCAAAATACGCTCAGGAAAGATTGATGTCAAATGATAATCATTTACATTAGCATTATTAATTGTGGAAAAGGTACGCGACCTCGGTGTATTCAGTGGCCGTAGCCTTGCCAATAGTCCTGAATGGCCAACAGCCCTTTGCGCAACCCCACCAACAGGGCCACCGCAATGGGCGCCATTACCCAGGTGGTGGAGAAGCCGCCCCACTCCACCACCAGATACACCACCGTGGCCCCCAGCACACCATAAAACCCGGCCAGCACCAGATTCACAAACAGCAGAATGCCGCTCACCACCATGCGGGTGAGCAGCGTATGGGCCTGTTGCGGATCTTGCCGGGACAGGAGGTTCTGAATGAGCCGGACAATCATGAGGCGGGACGGGAACGCAGAGCGGCAGCGGTGATCAGGATTTTCGACCCAGCAGCTCGATGGCGTAACCATCGGGATCTTTGACGAAAGCCAGGATGGTGCTGCCGTGCTTCATGGGGCCGGGCTCCCGGGTTATCACCCCACCGCGGGCGCGGATCTGTTCACAGGCCTGATAGACATCGTCCACTTCCAGGGCGATATGCCCGTATCCATTACCCAGATCGTAGTGATCCGTATCCCAGTTGTGAGTCAATTCGATGCAGGCCTGATCACTTTCTTCACCATAACCGACGAATGCCAGGGTAAAACGGCCATCCGGGTAGTCCTTGCGGCGCAGCAAATTCATGCCCAGCACTTCGGTATAGAAAGCGATGGCGCGATCCAGGTCGCCCACTCGAATCATGGTATGCAGTAAACGCATGGTAAGCTCCTTGGTGAAATCTCGGGTGCAGATAGCAGGTGCGAAAAGCCAGAGCATGGAGTCTACCATAACGCCGCTGGCGGATGCCGCAGGCTCATCCCGGGAACACAAAGATCCCCATTTCATCCAGCTTCTGGGGAGTACGCTCCAGCTCCCGGTCGATGGCATCACCGCTCAACCAGTCACAGCCAACGGATTGCAGAAACCCCTGTTGGGCATCCCGATCCACCGACGTGGCCAACACCTGGATGCCCAACTGATGCACCATGTCCACCACGCCTTTGATGATGGCCTGATCGGTCTTGGCCAACTCGCAAGCGGCCACGAAGGATTCACTTAACTTCACCAGGGTATAGGGCACTTCCTTCAGGCGATTTAGCGGCGCATAGCCGGTACCAAAGCTGTCCAGAATCAGGTTGAAGCCGTTGCGGCACAGCTCGTTCAATACCTCACTATGCTGCTGGTGACGCACGCTGTAATAGCTCTCCGGCAACTCGATGTAAATTTGATGGGAGCCGAGTCCCACTTCAGCAATGGCATTGATCACCCAGTCCACGCCGCCTTCCTGCAGCAGGATGGCCGGTGAGATGGGCAGAATCAGCCGCACTTTGGACTTGCTGTCGTCGGGCAGGCGATCAAACCGCGCCAACGCCTGCTGCCACAGCCAGCGGAACAGGGTGGGCGCCAGCCCCGCCTCTTCCGCCTGTTGCAGAAAGGCCTCCAACGCCAGCTCGCCCTTGTGTGGATGCAACCAACTGAGGCGTACCTCGCAGGCCACCACGTCGGCCTGGTCACGACTGGTCACCGGCAGGTACTGGATGCGCCACTGTTTCTGTTCCAGGGCCAGATGCAGCTCGTATTCCAGTTGCATCTGTTCCACCCGCAACTTGTTCATTTCCACCGTGTAGTACTGGTAGTGGTTGCGCCCCACGGCTTTGGCCCGGGCCAGGGCGGCTTCTGCGTTTTTCATCAGGGTGGTGGCATCGTCCCCACAATTGGGGTACACGCTCACCCCGATGGAGCAGCCGGTGAACACCTCATGGCCATCCAGCAGGAAAGGCTCACGAATGCGCTCGATCACTTTGTTGGCCACCATGCCGGCGTTTTCCGGCGAGTCAATGTGGCTGAGCACCAACACGAATTCATCCCCTTCCAGGCGCGCCAGTTGATCATCCCGCCGCACCAGGGCATGGATACGGTCCGCCACCGCTTTCAGTAGCGTATCCCCCCGGTCATGGCCCAGGGACTCGTTGATGTGGCGGAAATGATCCAGGTCCACCGACAGCACCGCAAAGTAATAGCCGGTGATGCCGGCCTTGAGTACCGTGCGGTCGATGTGTTCCTCAATGAAGGCGCGGGTGGGCAGATTGGTCAGGTGGTCCACCTGGGACAGTTTGGCCAGCTTGTCCTTGGACTCGCGGGTATCCTTCAGCTGTTTGAAGGCAAACAACAGGGTGACGCCGTGGTTGGATTTGAACGGTATGGCCGCAAACTTGGCGGAGATGGACTCGCCGTCCCGGCGCCAGAGAATGGATTTGTCCACCTGCAGAATCTGATCTTCACCGGTGACCCGGGCCACCGGGTGCTCGCTCCAGCGCGACCTGGCCTGGGTGCAACCCTCCTCGAACAGGCTTTCCAGATAGACACCGCTCAGGGCCATTGAGTTGGCTTTCAGCAATTGCTCCGCGGCGAAATTGGCAAACACAATCTGGCCTTTGGCATCCAGTGCCAGAATGCCCTCCTCCTGACTGCCGATAGGATCGGCCTTTTCCTCACTGTAGAGGGCTTCGATTTCCGCCCGCACGGCATACTGTGCCAGATAGTGCTGCAGGTAACGTTGCAGCTGACGCTCATTGACGGGTTTGCTCAACACCGTCACCAGGTCAACCATGGCCTCGTACAGGCACATCTTGCGTTCCGACAGGTTGCTCACCACCAATAACACCGGTATCGGCCGGGTTTTCTTGCCCGACTTGAGCAGGTTCAGGGTCTGGTAACCGTCAGGCTCTTCCAGCTGGGAATCCAGGATCACCAGGGCCGGCTGGTGGCTTTCCACCAGATTCACCACATTGCCACCCACGGACGTGGCCACACAGCGGGCACCCATGGCTTCGATCACTTCGGTGTAGTAGGCGATATTGCTGTCTTCCGGATCGCAGACAATGACGAGCGGCTGTTGTTTAGTCATGGTGTTTACTTACAGGTCACTGATTTTAATTGAAGAATTTCGTCGGCTATGGCTTCCAGTATAGATAGAGATTGGGGGGGAGGCAGTGAGAAAAGCACAAAAAAGCCCTGGCCGGAGCGGACAGGGCTTTCCATTCACCTTGCAGGGGATGTGCCTGGAAGGATCGGCCGCGGCTATTTCAGCTTGCGGCCCTTGTTGGCAGCAATGCGCAGACGCAGGGCATTCAGCTTGATGAAGCCGGCCGCATCCTTCTGGTCATACGCACCGGCATCATCCTCAAAGGTGGCAATTTTATCGTCGAACAGGGTCTGGTCAGACTTGCGCCCCACCACGCTGACGTTGCCTTTATAGAGCTTGACCCGCACCACGCCGTTCACCACTGCCTGGGATTCATCGATCATGGTTTGCATCATCTTGCGCTCAGGACTCCACCAGTAGCCGTTGTAAATCAGCTCGGCGTACTTGGGCATGAGGCTGTCTTTCAGGTGAGCCACTTCCCGGTCCAGGGTAATGGATTCGATGGCCCGGTGAGCCCGCAGCATGATGGTGCCTCCGGGGGTCTCGTAGGCGCCACGGGATTTCATGCCCACATAGCGGTTTTCCACGATGTCCAATCGGCCGATGCCATTGGCACCGCCCAGCTTGTTCAGTTTTTCCAGCACCTCATGGGCCGCCAGACGCTCGCCGTCGATGGCCACGATATCGCCGTGCTCATAGGTCAGCTCAATGTAGGTGGGCTGGTCCGGCGCGGCTTCCGGGCTCACGGACCAGCGCCACATATCTTCTTCCGGCTCCGCCCAGGGATCTTCCAGAATGCCACCTTCGTAGGAGATATGCAGCAGATTGGCGTCCATGGAATAGGGGGATTTCTTGCCCGCTTTGGAGAAGTCCACCGGGATATTGTGCTGCTCGGCATAGGCCATCAGGGTCTCACGGGAGGTAAGATTCCACTCCCGCCAGGGGGCGATGACCTTGATACCGGGGGTCAGGGCGTAGGCACCCAGTTCGAACCGCACCTGGTCGTTGCCCTTGCCGGTGGCACCATGGGAAATGGCGTCGGCGCCGGTTTCCTCAGCGATCTCCACCAGGCGCTTGGCGATCAGGGGGCGGGCAATAGACGTGCCCAGCAGGTATTCGCCTTCGTAGATGGTGTTGGCCCGGAACATGGGGAACACGAAATCCCGCACGAACTCTTCCCGCAGGTCTTCAATGTAGATTTCGTTGATGCCCATGGCCTTCGCCTTGGCGCGGGCCGGTTCCACCTCTTCGCCCTGCCCCAGGTCGGCGGTGAAGGTGACCACTTCACACTGATAGCTTTCTTGAAGCCACTTTACGATAACGGACGTATCCAAGCCGCCGGAATAGGCCAGAACCACCTTTTTGATGTCAGACATGCGAAAACCCTTAAACCTTCAGGACTGTGTGTGATGGAGAGTGAGAAAGGCGCGAATTATACCTGATAGCGGGGGGAATTTGCTAATGCCGGGCCCGGTGCGTTGCTAGCGTCGCAGCCGCACCAAAACCCGGCGGTTGAAGGCCATGTTGGTCTGGTTGGTGTTTTTCTTGGCGGGGCTGCCTTCGCCGTGGTAGCGCATTTCGATCATATCGGGGAACACCCCCTTTTCCTCCAGGTAATCCTGCACCGCCTTGGCCCGCAGCCGTGACAGCTCCCAGTTGTGGCCCCGGCGGCCGCGACTGTCGGTGTGACCGTCAATGTAGATTTTCTTGACGCTGGTGTCGATGGCCACGTAGCCGGCAATCAGGTCCAGACGCTCTTTCAGGGCACCGCGGATGCCATACTTGTTGGTTTCAAAATGCAGGTAGGATTGCTGCAGCTCGCCAAAGCCCGCCGGATAGAGCCCCGCCACACAGGATACGTAGCCCAGGTACGCGCTCTGGAAATTAACTGCCGACACGCCCACCGAGATATTGTGTTTACCGTACCAGCCGGGATGGACGAAAGACGGGGTCATGCCCACCTGGAGCTCCGCCAGCAGTTCACTGGCCACCTCCTCCGCCAGCTCTATAGGGCGCCGCCCCTGCTTGAAGGCGGTGGTGCCAATGGCTTTGGGGGACAGATCGCCCCGCCATTCCGGGGCTTCGATCAGCATACGGGCCTCACCGGCTTTGCTCACCGGCCGGTACAGGTCCATATAAAAGCGCAGGCTCTCGCCGGCCGCCACTTCGAACACCGCATCGCCGTAGTTCGGTACCGCCTGCCACAGCCGGCATTTTAAGGGCGAGGGGTCCAAATGCCAGACGGCCTCGTCCACCCGCGCCACATAGGTGTGGGCGAGCGCCGGGGCCGATATGAGTACCACCAAGCCAATCAACAGGTTACGAAGCATATACCGCTGTCCTGCTTGCAATCACAGTTATAGCAGTGGTTATCGGTCAGAAATGTGAATTCTTGAGAGATTTCTCGCCCGGAAGGGGCAAAACATTTGTGCGGGCCAAGCCGGTGCGATAGCATTTCGGCACATGCACAAGAATTATTCTCATGACTGACCATACCCCCAGCCTCGCCAAACGTTTTCGCGGCTACCTTCCCGTCGTCATCGACGTGGAAACCGGCGGTTTCAACCACAAGACCGATGCCCTGCTGGAAATCGCGGCGGTGATTCTGGACATGGATGAAAACGGTAACCTGGAGCCGGGCCAGCAGATCCACCACCACGTGATGCCTTTTGAGGGTGCCAATATCGAACAGGCGGCTTTGGATTTCACCGGCATCGATCCCTATCACCCTTTTCGTGGCGCAGTGGGGGAAGTGGAAGCCATCAAGGACATCTTCCGCGCCGTGCGTTCCGCCATGAAAGAGGAAGGCTGCACCCGCGCCATCCTGGTGGGTCACAACGCCTTCTTCGACCGGGATTTTGTCAACGCCGCGGTGGACCGCAACGGCATCAAGCGCAATCCGTTCCACCCCTTCTCCTGCTTTGATACCGCCACCATCGGCGGCGTGGCGGTAGGCCAGACGGTGCTGGCCAAAGCCTGCCGGGCGGCCCACATCTCTTTCAGCAATGCAGAGGCCCACTCTGCCATTTATGATGCGGTGAAAACGGCTGAGTTTTTCTGCTGGGTGATCAACAAGTGGAAAGCCCTCGGGGGCTGGCCCCTGAGCCAGGCTGATGATGGAGAATGACGGCCAATGGGGCTGGCATTGAGCGGGTATCTGCTAATTAAAACTCTGCACATCATCAGCGCCACCATTCTGTTCGGCACTGGTATCGGCATCGCTTTCTTCATGTTCCGCTCCCACTTCACGCCGGATCTCCAGCAAAAGCTCTACGCCACCAGCACCACGGTTCTGGCGGACAAACTCTTTACTCTGCCCGCCGGTCTGCTGCAGCTGGGGACCGGACTGTGGCTGGTTCAGGAGGCGGGTTGGGATCTCACCCAGACCTGGCTGCTCCTGTCATTGTGCTTGTTTACCCTGGCCGGTCTGTGCTGGCTGCCGGTATTGTGGATCCAAGCACAACTGAAAAAGAATCTGCAATACTGCGTGCAGCACCAGGTTCAGCTCCCTGCAAATCACGAACGCCTGTTCCGAGTCTGGATTATTCTGGGTTGGCCAGCGTTCCTGGCACTGGCGCTGATTTTTTATCTGATGGTGTCAAAACCTCAATGAGCGCAATGCAATGACTGCAACGGATCAATATTCAGGAGTGGACGGCAGCGTCTGGTTTATCTACGACGGCGACTGCCCGATTTGTTCCATGGCCTCCCACGCGCTTCGCCTCAAAGAGCAATACGGTCGGGTCACTCTGCTGAATGCACGGGAATATCCGGATCACCCACTGTTGCAGGAAGTGCGTGCACGCCAGTTGGATCTGGATGAGGGCATGGTGATTGTCCACAACCAGCATTTCTACCATGGCCAGGACGCCCTTCTGTTCATGGCGCAACACGGCGAGCCTCAAGCAGGGCTGCCGTGGCGATCTCGGGCAGGATTCAATCACTTCATCCGCCTGTTCCGCTGGCGACCACTCAGTAGACTGGCCTACCCCTGGATGCGGGCGATCCGCAATGGCTTGCTGCGCCTGCGCCACAAAGGGCCCATCGATAACTTGCAGCGGGCCCGGGAACCCATTTTCAAACCGGTGTTCGGTGCCCAATGGGATGCCCTGCCGCCGGTGATGAAAAAACACTACGCCATTCGCCCCTACAGTATCGACCAGGTCATTGTGGACGGGGTGATGGACGTAGTCTGTTTGCGGCCGCTCAACATGGCCAGACCCTTGTACCGGTTACTGGGCGCCATTCCCCTGACCACCGAATACGGTGTGCGCTGCACCGTGCATTTCAACAGCTCGCTGCGGGATCGCAGCTTTGGCTTCGTGCGGCATTTCTGGTTTGTCCACCAGCGCTTCTATCGGTTTCGCTCCCGCATGCTGGCACTGGGCGGCGAGCAGGTCATTGAAATCATGCGCTTCGGTTTCTGCTGGAAAATGCGTTACCGGTGGGAAGACGACAAAGTCAAACTGATCCACGACGGTTACGGTCTGTATTGGTTCGGCCACCTGATCCCGTTGCCGGTCACCTGGCTACTGGGGCGTGGAGACGCAGAGGAATGGGCCATCGACGACAACCGGTTCGCCATGAACGTGACCATGACCCATCCCCTCTTTGGCACCCAGTATTCGTATTCAGGCACCTTCACGGTCACTCAGGCTCTGGATACGGCCGACCAGCAGGAAGAAAGTTCCAGCCTATGAAGACAGTGCTGGTCATCGGCGGCTACGGAAACTTTGGTTCCTACATCAGCCAATCCCTGGCGAAAGAACCGGACATCCAGGTCATTGTCGCCGGCCGCAGTGCGGAGAAAGCCCAACGTTGCTGCCAGCAGCTGCAGGCGGTGAATCCGCCACTTGCTCTGCAGATGGACATCCGCGAGCCTTTGGATCCCGTTCTGGCCACACACCACCCCCAGGTAGTGATTCACACCTCCGGCCCGTTCCAGGGGCAGGGTTATCAAGTGGCGGCAGCCTGCATCCGGCAGGGATGCCATTACATTGACCTGGCGGACGGCCGTGACTTTGTGTGTGGCATCAGTCAACTGCAGGACGCAGCGGTGGCCGCCAAGGTTCTGGTGTGCAGCGGCGCCAGTTCGGTGCCGGGGTTGAGCAGTGCCATTCTGCTGCACTACCAAGCTCAGTTTCAGGCCCTGCACAGCATCGACTACGGCATCAGCACCGCCCACCGCACCAGCCGTGGTTTGGCCACCACCCAGGCGGTGCTGAGTTACGCGGGCCATCCGATCCGAACCTTGATTGAAGGGAAAACCACCCAGCTGATCGGCTGGCGGGATACCCGTTCATGGCCGTTCTGGCAGTTGGGCAGGCGCCTGCTGGGCAATTGCGACGTACCCGATCTGCAACTCTTCCCTGAGTATTTTCCCAGCCTCAAAACCATTCGCTTCCAGGCCGGTCTGGAGCTGGCGTTGCTGCATCGCACCTTGGCTGGGTTGGCGTGGTTGGTGCAGCATAAACTGTTTCCCAATCTGCAACATGCAGCCCGCCCCATGCTGGCGATGTCCAATCTGTTCGACCGCTTTGGCAGCGCCGACAGTGGCTTTTTTATGGTGATGGAGGGCGTCAACCAGCACGGCAAGTCACAGGCCCTGCGCTTTGATCTGGTGGCCCGTGAGGGGGATGGCCTGAACATTCCCACCATCCCCGCCATCGTGGTCGCATTGAAACTGTGCCGTGATAGCCTCGACACCCGGGGCGCCCATCCCTGCATCGGACTGGTCACCCTGGATGAATACCTGGAGCGCTTGCAACCGCTGCATATTGAGTGGCGCACCCTCTCCTCTAAAGAGTGACTAGCCGCTGACTTCCTGCAACCAATCCACCAACACCCGGTTCAGCGCCTGCGGTTGTTCCTGCTGCGTCCAGTGTCCGGCGTCTACGATCACCACTTTTTTCCAGTTGCTGCAATAGCCGTCCAGCAGATCATAGAAATGATGAGCGGCGATAAAATCCAGCTCCGACCCCACTGCCAACACCGGCACTTCGATGGACGGTAAGCCGTTGGGGTAGACCTGTTTCTGGTGTTCATAATCCAACGGCAGGCAACGGTACCAATTCAAGGCACCGCCAAATCCGGTGCGGGCATAGGCACTGGCGTAATAATCCAGCTCCTGATCTGTCAGTATTAATTCACCGGGCCAACTGGATTCCGCGTCATGAATCCAGTGTACGTGCCCGATGCTCTCGGCATCATGCTGACGACTGCGGGACAGGTTGGTGCCCTGCCCCGTATCCCGACGGGCATAGAAGCGGAAGGTGCGCGCCGGGTCCTCGTTGAATTTATCTTCGCAGGCCTGGGTTTGAAAGTAGGCAAAGTAGTTGTTGGGGCCATAGAGCTGGTTATAGAGATCCAGGGGATTCATGGGCATGTCTGCAAACGGTGAGTTGCAGGCACACAACGCTTTCACCCGCTCCTGATGATACAACCCCATGCCCCACACAATGGTGCCGCCGAAGTCATGACCGATGAATATGCCCTGCTCATAACCAAAATGATCCAGCAAACCGCATAAATCCCCCAAACGTTGCTGCAGGGTGTAATCCTCCTGGTTGGGCAACACCTGGGAATACCCCACCCCCCGCATGTCCAGGGCAATCACATGGAAGCCCGCCGCCGCCAATGGGGCAAACTGATGACGCCAGGAATAAGCCAACTCCGGCATCCCGTGACACAGCAACACCGGCCAGGGCTTGGCCTCCCCTTGCGGGCGCTGCTCATAGACGGCCAACTGCACACCGTTGACGCTGATCAATTGGGGATGGTGGAAGTCGGGCATGGGAAACTCCGGTTTAAGTGATTGTTTTTTATTGTGAGGAACAGGATTACAAATCAGGGCTGTTCTTTTTTGGTATACATCGTATACTAGAGCGCTATAACGAACAACAACATCACACAATAAAAAAACACCGGGAGAGCACAGCATGTCATTCGATTTCACAGGCAGGGTTGCCATCGTAACGGGTGCGGGCGGCGGATTGGGTTTTGCCTATGCCCAATATCTGGCGGAACACGGCGCCAACGTGATCGTCAACGACCTGGGTGGTGGCACCTTCGGATATGACGGCAAACCCAGCTCAAAAGTAGCCAGCGCCGCGGCGGAAAAGATCAACGCATTGGGTAAAGGGAAAGCCATTGCTGACGGCCATGATGTATCAGTCGCGAAAAATGCAGAGCGCATGGTGGAAACCGCGCTGCAGAATTGGGGTCGCATCGACATCATCGTCAACAACGCCGGCATCGCCAGTACCGAAGTATTCCCCAAGGTCAGCAAGGAAGAATACGACCTGCACCTGGGGGTACATGTGTTGGGTGCGCTGAATACCATGCAGGCCGCCTGGCCCCACATGATGAAACAGGGTTACGGCCGCATCATCAATACGGCGTCGGATTCTGTGCTGGGCTTCAGTCCCCAGGCCACCTACCCCTCCATGAAAGCGGCCTTGATCGGTCTGTCCCGCAATGCCGGTTTGTTGGGGCTGGAGCACAACATCAACGTCAATGTGATCATGCCGGCAGCATTTACCCGCCTGTCTGCCCTGTTGCCGGAAGGCGGCTTTCGCAACCATCTGGAAAAAGATTTCCAGCCGGAAAAACTGGCACCGGTGGTGTCCTATCTGTGCCACGAGAAATGCGACATCACCCGCGAGATTTTTTCCATCGGCGGCGGCAAGTTCTCCCGCATTGTGATGGCCTCCAGCGACGCCTTGCCGGTGGACATGACCATGGAATCCGTTGCAACCCAGATGAAAACCGTGATGACGGACGACACCAGCCAGCTGCAGATTTTCAAAACCACCTTCGATGATCTGAAAAACCTGGGCTTTTCCGATGAAGAGTGCCAGATGTTCTACGACATGACCGCCACGCAGCAGGAGCTGGGACCCATTGAAGCAGTACCCATCGACCGCGTGGACAACGTCTGGGACATCACCATCAAATCCCCCGTCGGTGACCAGTTCAGCCAGCTGGTGTTGAACTCCAGCGGCAGCCACGTGCGCGGCCATGTACTGAACGAAGAACACGGCAATCAAACGGTGCTGGACGGTAAAATCGAAAACGGCGATGCCCTGGTGTGGAAATGCAAGCTGACCAAACCGGTGCCCATGACCCTCACCTACCACGGGCAGGTGGATAAGGATCAAAACCTGCAGGGCAAAGTGGTGGGCACCCTGATGGGCAAAACCGTCATGGATTGCGCCTTCCTCGGTAAACCGGTGTTCGGTGATCCCGCAGAGACCGCCAAGCAGGCCAGCCGACAACAGGCGGAACTGGACAGCCAGAAAAAACCCGGGCTGTTAAAGCGGTTGTTCGCCAAAGCCTGAGACTTTTATTACCGGTTTATGATGCCGCTTTGTTGTGGTAACGGGCCAACCTCAGCGTTGGCCTTTTTTATCCTGTCTCACACCACCTGCTGCACTGATTCTTAATCACCCTTTTCTTAATCACCCTTTTCTTAATCAACCTTATTCTTAATCACCCTTCTCATTGCCAAAACCAATGCGTAAGATGCTGGTGACACCCGATCACATTGCAAAAGGCAAAAACGATGGCCGAATTCAAAGATTATTTTTCCACCGCGTCGGACGACTACAAACGCTTTCGCCCCCAATATCCGCAAGCGCTGTATCAATGCCTGGCGGACATTGCCCCCGGATCGCAGCTGGCGTTCGATGTGGGCTGCGGCAACGGCCAGGCTTCCCGGGAACTGGCTCCCTACTTTCAGCAGGTGCAAGCCAGTGACGCCAGCGCCGCGCAGATCGAGCAGGCGTTACCCCATGCCAACGTGCACTACCATGTGTCCCCGGCGGAACAGATCCACGCCGCGGACGCTAGTGTGGATCTGGTCACCGTGGCCCAGGCCATCCACTGGTTTCAGCACGATGCTTTTTTTGCCGAGGTGGACAGGGTGCTGAAACCCAATGGCGGCCTGGGGCTACCAGCTCTTGTATACGGACACGGAACTGGACCCCCTGATTGAGCACTTCCACAGCGACGTTATTGGCCCCTACTGGCCCCCGGAACGCGCCCTGCTGGACAACGGTTACACCCGCATCAGGTTCCCCTACCCCCGCTTGGAGACGCCGCCCTTCTTCATGGAGGAACAGTGGCAGTTTTCTCACCTGATCGGCTATCTCAACACCTGGTCTGCGGTCAAACAATATGAGAAGGCACTGGGGCAAAACCCCATCGAACTGCACTTCCATCAGTTGGAAAGCGCCTGGGGCAACCTGGAGCGGGAGAAGAAAATTTATTGGCCTTTGATTCTGTACGTTGGTAAGAAATCGATATAACCAGCCTAACCTGATTAATATTCAACCATTTGCGGCAGGGGTATAGTGTATAGCTGAGGAGGACCATGCTATGCCGCAGAACATCAACACCAACCTGTCGTCTTTGGTGGGTCTGCGCCAACTGAGCCAGACTCAAACCAACCTCAACCGAATTCTGGAGAAAGTCGCCTCCGGTCAGCGCATCAACAGCGCCCGGGATGACGCGGCCGGTTTGGCCATTGCCAATCGTTTCACCTCCCAGATCAACGGACTCACGGTGGCCAGCCGCAATGCCAGCGACGGGATCTCCCTGGCGCAGACCACCGAAAGCGCCCTGGAAGAAACCACCACAGCCCTGCAACGCATCCGCGAGCTCTCACTGCAGGCCGCCAACGGCACCCTGAATGCGTCCGACCGTAATGCCATACAACAGGAAATCGATCAGCTCAAACAGGAAGTGGATCGCATTGCCGACACCACCACTTTCAACGGCAAACGGGTATTGGACGGCTCCCTGGCGGAGCAGTCATTCCAGATCGGCGCCAATGCCGGTGAAACCGTTCAAGTCAGCGGCTTTGATGCCCGCAGCAGCGCGCTCGGTGGGCTGCCCGGGGCGTTACAGTCCAGCGGCAGCCGCGCAACCTTGGGCAGCACAGATCTGGGTAATCAGGGCATTCAGGAAGGTGACGCAGACACCCCCGCCATTACCGACCTGAGCATTCAAGTCAGCTCCGGTACAGCGGTGAATATTGCCGACGACGCCAATGGCGGCGCCATCGCTTCCGTTGCCGCAAGCGCAGAGCTCACCGATCCCGATGCGCAAAACTACGGCTCCGGTCTGGCGAAATCCATCGCTGAACGCATCAACACACTGCGGCAGTCCGGCACCGAGGGGCTGGAAAACGTCTACGCCAGCGCCCGCACCGAGTTCAACACCAACGATGTGGCGTCCGCCGATTTCAGTGGCAGCGTCAACACCAGCACGGCCACCAATGTGGCCGCCGGTGCGCTCAGCAACGGCGATCTCAACATCAATGGAGTCGACATCGGCCCGGCACAGTTTTCTGAAAATGATGGAAATGGCAGCCTGACGAACGCGATCAACGCCAGGAGCGACGTCACCGGTGTGACGGCCTCGATCAACGCTCAGGGTGAATTGCAATTACGGGCGGGTGACGGTCGCGACATCGTGGTCACCACATCCTCGGCCGCCGTCAGCAACCGCGTGTTTGGCGGTGGCGAGAACCGCTTCAGTGAGCGGTTTCAGGACCTGCGTGTGAGCGGCGAGGTGACGGTCAGCGCCGAGGACAGCCTGACCTTCGGCGGCACCGATGTGGCATCCGCCGGCTTGGATGCGCTGCAGGAGGATAACGTCCAGGCCACCGGCAGCGTGGCATCCATTGATGTCAGTACGGTGGCGGGTGCACAGTCCTCGGTGGAATCCATCGACTCCGCCCTGAACCGCATCGACAGTTATCGTGCTTCTTTAGGGGCTATCCAGAACCGGTTCGAATCCAGTATCCGCAACCTGTCCTCCGTCAGTGAGGCTCAAACTGCCGCCCGTTCGCGCATTGCCGATACGGATTTTGCGTCGCAGATCACCGCCCTGTCGCGGGAACAGATCAAGCGCCAGGCCGGCCTGGCCTTACAGGCCCAGGCCAACGCGCTGTCACAGCAGATATTGTCGTTATTGGCTTGAGTGTTTGCTTCTGAGCGTGAACAAACGGTTCGGCTTTAATCCAGAATAATACCGTAGCGGCCGGTATCTTCGGCAGGCGTGGATTGCTGCGCTTTGCTGACCCGCTCCAGAAAACGGCGGTGCTCGAAAATGATTTCGTCGGGTTTTTCCAACAACACCATGTGCCCGCACTCAGTGAGTTTCATAGACTCATGATGCGGAACATTCACCCGCCAGAACTCATCATCGAAGACGGGCGACATGCCGTCCTGATCGCCCTGAATGATCAGGCATGGGGCTTTCAAATGGCGAATCTGCGCCAGCAATAACGGGCTCGATTCCGAAAACTCCCGCATGGCCTGCAGCATGCTTTCCCGGTATTTACACACTTCCCGCAGGTTATAGCGCAACACAATCTTGGGAATGCTCGGGGGTTTGGCGAAGGCGCGCCGATAATAGTCCGCCAGCGGCTCCACGTCCGTGCCATTGAGCATATCGCTCACCTCTTCCACCTTCGACATCAGCAACTCACCACGGTTACTGAAGAGATTGGGAAAGGACATCAGGGCAATGGAGTCGACCCGCTCCGGCCGCGTGGCGGCAAAGTAGGTTCCCAACGCACAGCCCATGGAATGACACACCAGATGCACCCGTTCACACCGCAAACGGTCCACCACCCGGTCCAGCCAGATGCTCAGTTGACGTAGGGTATGTTTTTTCTGGGCAAAGGTCTGATGCAGGCACAAGCCGGGAATATCCACCGCCACCACACGATAGTGGCTGGTATAGGCCTGCATCAGGCTCCGCCACTGGGTTTTCGAACCCAAAATACCGTGCAGGAAAATCAGGGTCTCCCCTTCGCCCCCTTCCAGATACTTGAATTCCTCCCCCTCAATGTCCATATGCAGGGAGCGCAGCCCGCCCAGGTAGCCGCGCACATAACGGGAAAGGTTTCGCAGATCTTTGGATTCAATAAAACTCAAAACGTACTTCGACCCCAACTGGCAACAGGCATGAAATCAACTGCTGCGCATGGTGACACAGCAGACCGGTAATATCCGTTTACTTTTTGTGTTTGATCAGTTGCACGCTAAGACGGTTAGTCAAAACTCAGAACAAAGCGCTTCCCGGTACCCGCGGAAACGGGATGGCGTCCCGAATATTCTCCATGCCGGTGATGTAATTCAACAGCCGCTCAAAGCCCAGGCCAAAGCCCGCATGGGGAATGGTGCCGTAGCGGCGCAGGTCCCGATACCACCAGAGGTTCTCCGCCAGGCCCAGGGCAGCCATCTTGCGATCCAGAATCTCCAGCCGCTCTTCCCGCTGGCTGCCGCCGATGATCTCGCCGATGCCGGGCGCCAGCACATCCATGGCGGCACAGGTGCGGCCGTCATCGTTTTCCCGCATGTAAAAGGCTTTGATCTCCCGGGGATAGTTCATCAGGATCACCGGACGGCCAACGTGCTCCTCCGCCAGATAGCGCTCATGCTCGGACTGCAGATCCAGACCCCATTGCACTGGAAACTCGAAGGTTTTGCCACACTGCTCCAGTATCCGGATCGCTTCCGAGTAGTCCATGCGCACAAATTCAGAGGCAATGACATTCTCCAGGCGGCTGATCACCTCGCCGTTAATGTGCTTGGCAAAAAAGCCCATGTCATCTGCCCGCTCCTCCAGCACCGCTTTGAATACGTATTGGAGGAACTCCTCAGCCATATCCGCATTGGCATTCAGATCGGCAAAGGCCACTTCCGGCTCCACCATCCAGAACTCCGCCAGATGCCGGCTGGTATGGGAATTCTCGGCGCGGAACGTGGGGCCAAAGGTATACACCCGTGACAGCGCGGTGCAGTAGGCCTCGCCATTGAGCTGGCCGGACACCGTCAGAAAGGCTTCGTTGGCAAAGAAATCCTGGCTGAAATCCACCTTACCCTGGTCGGTTGTGGGCACATTGAGCAGATCCAGCGTGCTGACCCGGAACATCTCCCCCGCTCCTTCGCAATCACTGGCGGTGATCACCGGTGTGTTCACCCAGTAAAAGTTACGCTCGTTGAAATAACGGTGGATGGCCTGGGAGGCGGTATTGCGGATCCGGGCAATGGCGCCGAAAGTATTGGTGCGGGGCCGCAGATGGGCCACGGTGCGCAGGTATTCGAAGGTGTGCCGCTTCTTGGCCACCGGATAGCTTTCCGGGTCATCCACCCAGCCCAGCACGGAAACCTCAGCGGCCTGGATCTCCACCGCCTGTTCCTTACCCTGGGAGGCCACGATCTCACCCTGGACCACCAGACTGCAGCCGGCCCCCAGCTTCAGGATATCCGACTCGTAATTGGGCAGGCTTTTGTCCGCCACAATCTGAATGCCGTCAAAGCAGGAGCCGTCATGCAGATTGACGAACGAAAAGCCCGCCTTGGAATCCCGGCGCGTACGCACCCACCCTTTCAAGGTAACTGACTGTCCCACGGGTAGTTTTCCCGCCAGACAATCCACGATCTGAACCGGCCAATCCATAAAATTCCTTACTAAACCATGGAGTTATTGTTGCTCCTAGACTCCATCAGCGGCAGGAATTCGTCAACCCCCAATCGGCTGCCAATCGAATGAAGGTGCGTTCCCAGACAGTTCAGTGCAGGGCCCTGGCCACTTCACTGGCGGCGGTGGACAGATGGGTGAAGTTCAGCCTCACCTGATACATATCCAACACATTCTGCACCAATTCGCAGGAATCGCAGGTGGCCGAGAAGGAGGCCAGGCGCCCGGACTCCATGCGGGTGACATCCTCCAGCATAAAGGAGATCTCCTTTTCGGACTCCACCGCCACATCCGACAGCATCAAAAGACCATAATCATCCACTGCCATAACGTGGCCAATAACATGGTGTCCTTTTGCATCGAACACGCGGACATCGTGAAGAAACTGATTGGCTTGCATAGGTCTCACCTCCAAACTGTGACGAACATCACATTATCAAAATATGACCAAAAGCCAAAAAATTCTTTGGGAATAAGGAATTAGGTGGAAAGCATGGAAATTTCTAAAGCCCTGAAGAGTTTACACAGCAACCCTCCTAATTCGGCTCACTATACTGTTATTAATGCCCGTATTGTTGCAGTTGCCGGTTTATGAAGCTTCAAACCAAATTCCTTGTGATCCTCTTCCCTTTGGTGGTGGTCCCTCTGCTGCTGAACTCCTACATCACCCGCCAGCACTTTGCGGAAATGATGGGGGAAAGCGTGGCCCAGCAGAACAATATTCTGAAACAGCAGATGCTGTGGAACCTGGACCAGGCCCGGCAGGACAGCGCCAGCCTGGTGGCTGAAATCCTGAGCTATCCGGATTTGAGAGCAGCCTTTGATCAGCAGCAGGAACAACCGGAACTGCTGCAGTCCCGCTTGGAGCATTTCCAGCAGCATCACCCCAGGCTGCAATATGTGGAGGTTCTGTCCGACGCGGGTACCTCCCTCGCCCGGGTTCAGGCGGCTGCAGCCACCGAGCTACCGGCCACGCTGCCAGCGTCGGACCCGCTGCGACTGTTCCACGCCGATCACCACCTGTACATGCTCGAAAACCACCAACAACCCGCGGATGCCGCGGTTGCTCCCGGCCTCAGTATCCGTACCCTGATGCGCCTGCAGCAAATGGAGACCTTCATTCAGAGAACGCGCCGATCCTCCAACATCCTGCTGGTGTTACTGGATCACGGCAAGGTGCTGAGCGAAGAATCTGCCCTCAAGACGTTGTTGCCCCGTCAGGGTGAGACCGGCGACAACCAGCTGCAGTGGAACAGCAATCATTATCTGGTGAACCGCAGCGACATCACGCCCAGCCTGCAGATGGTGACGCTCACACCCACCGTAGACATGGAAGCCTCCAATGAAACCCTGAACAAAGTACTGTCCTATGTGGCCATCGCCAGCGGCCTCATCAGCCTGCTGATCCTGCATCGCAGCATTGCCACACTGGTGACCAACCCCCTGCAACGGTTTCAGGCCCTTACGCTCAACATCATCAACGGCAACTTCAAGCCGGTGAAGGTTATCCAGCGGCAGGATGAATTGGGGGTACTGTCACAATCCATGGAGACCATGCGGCAGCACCTGCAGGACACCTCGGAACACATTGAGGAGCTGGCCTATTTCGATCCCCTCACCGGCCTGCCCAACAAAGTCAGCTTCATCGACACCATCCAGCACCTGATTGAAAAGTCCCAGGTCTCCGGCCACCAGCTGGCCATCCTGTTCTTCGACCTGGACAACTTCAAACACATCAATGATGGACTGGGCCACGAATTCGGCGATGAATTGTTGATGCAGGTGAGCACCCGCTTAAAAGAATGCATCCGCAGTCACGATGTGATTGCTCCTGGCAACCATCTGGCGCTGCAGGATGCAGATGAGGTCATCGCCCGTCTGGGTGGCGACGAGTTCACTCTGGTATTGTCGAAGATCAATTCGCCGGATGAAGCCGCCAAGGTGGCCACCCGCATACTGCACAAGCTGTCCAAGCCCTTCGCCCTGCAGGACAATGACGTGTTCATCAGCGCCAGTATCGGCATTTCCATGTACCCCAAAGACGGTCGTACCCCGGAAGACCTGCTGAAGAACGCCGACACCGCCATGTACGCCGCCAAGGCCAGTGGCAAGAATCACTCCCGCTTTTATGATTCCAAGATGAACAAGCCAGTGCTGGAACGCATCGAGCTGGAAGCGTCCATGCGCTCTGCCCTGGCCAATAACGAATTCATTCTCTATTACCAGCCCAAGGTACCGCTCTTTGGCGAAACCCGTTTTGAATTTGAAACCCTGATGCGCTGGAACCACAGCGAAAAAGGCATGATCAGCCCCGGCCTGTTCATTCCCCTGGCCGAGGATTCCGGTTACATACAGACCCTGGGGGACTGGGCCATTGAGCAGACCTGCCGCCAGATTGAGTACTGGAATAAAAAGGGTTACAAGAATGTCACCGTGTCCACGAACCTGTCACCGGTGCAATTGAATTACGGCAATCCGCTGGACACCATCAAGCAGGCCCTGGCCAGCTTTGATATCCGCCCTGAGCAACTGGAAATCGAGATCACCGAATCCGGCCTGATGCAGAACGAGAAGCATGCGGTGCAACTGCTCAATGACATCAAATCCCTGGGGGTTCGCATTGCCCTGGACGATTTCGGCACCGGCTATTCATCCCTGGCCTATCTGCTGAAGTTTCCCATCGACACCCTTAAAATTGACCGGGCGTTCATTCGGGACATCGACTCCCACCCGGAGTCGCTGAAAGTGCTGGAATCCATTATCGGGCTGGCCAAAAGCCTGGACCTGCATGTGGTGGCCGAAGGTGTGGAAACCCGGGAGCAACTGGACCTGCTGCAGGCCCGCGAATGCAACTACATACAAGGCTTCTATTTTGCCCGCCCCACTGAGCCGGATGAAGCCATGGCGTTCTTTGAGGGACATTACACCGCTGACACCGAGATCAAAGACAACAGCCCGATCCAAAAAGCCGTGTCCTGATGCCAGGATGTGATTGCGGCAGAAATAGAAAAGGCGCCTATAAAGGCGCCTTTCTCAGCTTTGGAGATCAGCTTACTGGCCGGCGTCCGCCGCCGCTTCCTCCACCAGCCCCTGCAGTTCACCCTGCTGGGCCATTTCCAGAATGATGTCGCTGCCGCCGATCAGCTCACCCTTCACCCACAGTTGCGGGAAGGTGGGCCAGTTGGCGTACTTGGGCAGCTCCGCACGGATGTCCGGGTGTTCCAGGATGTTGACATAAGCGAAGGGTTTGCCCACCGACATCAGGGCTTCCACTGCGCGGGCGGAAAAGCCACACTGGGGAAACTGCGGCGTACCCTTCATGTACAACAACACTGAGTTACTGCCGATTTGATCTTTAATGACGTCGAGCGTATCCATAATGCACCTGCTAATGTAAAAGTCCCGCTATTGTATCAAACACCGGGGTCACTAACACCATACTTCCACTAAGGCTTCCTCCATTGTACTGGGTACTGGATAATGGCCTTCATGCCGCCACCACCGCCACCGGCACCCCATTCAGCGCCGCATTGCCGGATAACTCGTCCAAAAACTGGTCATCGGTGAGGTCATTCATACTGACCCCCGCATGGGCCTGGGCAACCCGGGCCTGAACACCCTGGCGTCCATGGCCCCAGCCGTGGGGCAGGCTCACTACACCGGGCATCACGTCCGCGGTGCTTTCCAGTTGCGCCACCACTTCACCCACCCGGGAGCTGACCCGCACCGGCTGCCCATCCTGCAAGCCCAACCGCGCCACATCATCGGGGTGCATCATCAACTGGCAGCGGCTCTTGCCTTTCACCAGGCGTTGATAGTTGTGCATCCAGCTGTTGTTACTGCGCACATGGCGCCGTCCGATCAGACGGAAAGGCCATTCGTCCTCCTCTTCCGTCTGCTCCAGCAGACGGGCCAGATCCTCCAGCACTGGCTCCGGGGCGCAGCGGATCAATTTGTCGCTGTGCACCAGGCGTTCCGGAAACTGGGAGGCATGGGGCCCCATATCCACGCCGTGGGGGTTATCCTTCAGCACCTGCAGATTCAGCTGATCCCGATAGGGTCCGCTCTGCAGGCCCATGTGCAACACCATCTCCGGGGCAAAGGATGGCAGGGGCTCCAGGCCCTTCAAGCGGCTCACTCGCTCCCCCAGGGCCGCCAGGATCTCCCAGTCATGCATTGCTCCGGCAGGCTTGTCGAACACCGCGGCACTGTATTTGGCGAAGTTGCGCACCGCAAAGACCGACAGCGCCAGATCGTAGTGGTCGTGCTCCAGGGGACTGGTGGGGGGCAGGATGACATCGGCGAAACGGGTGGTTTCGTTAATGTAGAAGTCAATGGACACCATAAACTCCAGGGAAGCCAGTCCCGCTTCCAACTGCTCCCCGTTGGGGGTCGACAACACGGGATTGCCGGCACCGGTCACCAGGGCCTTGATCTGGCCTTCACCGGGGGTGAGGATTTCTTCCGCCAACGCGCTGCTGGGCAACTCACCGCCGAACTCCGGCAGGCCCCGCACCCGGGTCTGCCACGCATTGAAGTGCCCCGCCTTCCCCATGGGGCCCCACACCATATCCACCGCCGGCAGGCTGAACGTGTAGCCGCCCGGCACATCCAGGTGGCCGGTAATAATATTCAGCAGCTGAATTCCCCACTGGCAGATGGCACCGAACTGCTGCACAGAGATGCCCATACGACCATAAATCGCCGCGTTCCGGGTATGGGCCAGGTCGTAAGCCAGTTGCCGGATGGTGTCCGCCTTGACCCCGGTTTTTTCCTCCGCCAATTCCGGAGTAAAGGTGGCGACAGCCTGTTCCGCCTGGTCCAGGTCCGCCAGGTGGGGCGTCAGGTGGCCGGTCTTGACCCAGCCGTTACTGAAAATCTCCCGGGCCATGGCCAGCAACAGGAAAGCGTCGGTGCCGGGGCGAATAAACGCATGCTGATCGGCAATCGCCGCCGTCTCGGTGCGGCGGGGGTCGATCACCACCAGTTTGCCGCCACGTTTCTGCAAGGCCTTGGCCCGCAGGCGGAAGCCGGGCACGCTCCACAGGCTGCCATTGGAGGCCATGGGATTACCACCGACGATGATCAACAGATCGGTATGATCAATATCCGGCACAGGCACCTGCACCTGGTGCCCGTACATCCAATAGCACATCAGCTGGTGGGGCAGCTGATCCACCGAGGTGGCGGAAAACCGGTTCCTGGTTTTCAGGGGTTTGAAGAAGTTGGCACCATGGGTCAGCATGCCCCAGTTATGCACCGAGGGGTTACCCAGGTAAATGCCGACGGCGTTGGTGCCGTGCTGGCCCTGGACCTCCACCAGCTTGGTGGCCACCAGGTCGAAGGCCTCCTCCCAGGCGATGGGCTGCCAGGTATCCCCCACGCGCCGCATAGGCTGGCGTATCCGATCCGGGTCCTCGTGAATATCGGCGATGGCCGTGGACTTGGGACAGACGTACCCCTGGCTGAAGGGATCGTCGGCATCCCCCTTGATGGTCACCACCTGGTCCCCCTGCGTGGTGATTTCCAGTCCACACATGGCTTCACACAGGTGACATACCCGGTAATGAGTTGTTGCTTCTGACATTCCCGTTTCCTCTCTCTACACAATGACGCTCTACATAATTACGCTTGTGTTGTTATGCTGTTCCGGTGCCTGACCCCAGCCACCACCACCCGGTGTCGCGATGCGCAGGACATCGCCGGGTTTGGCCTGAAAAGTGGTTTTCGCCGCCAGGGGTTCGCCATTCAGGGAATTTTGCCCCGGACTGCCAGGGGCACCGCCCTGCTGACCCCAGGGTTGGCTGTGACGACGCTCAGTTAGTAGTGAAACCGTGGCGGCCGTGTTGAACCGCAGCTCACGCACCAGCCCGTCACCGCCCCGATGGGCACCGGCACCGCCGGAACCACGACGGATTTCATAGCGGTTAACATGAATGGGATAGTGCAGCTCCAGGCTTTCCACCGGGGTGTTGAGGGTGTTGGTCATATGGGTCTGGAGCGCACTGAGGCCGTCCGCCCGTGGCGACGCCCCCATGCCTCCACCCATGGTTTCGTAATAGTCCCAGCGCCGGCCGTCCGGCTCGATGGCACCCATGGCGACATTATTCATACTGCCGTGGCTAGCGGCAGCCAGACGTTGTGGAATGGCCTGAGACAGGGCTCCAATGACCACATCCACCACCCTGGTACTGGTTTCCACGTTGCCCGCTGCCACCGCCGCCGGAAACCGGGCATTGAGCAGGCAGCCCGCTTCGGCACGCAACTCAATGTGGCGGAACGCCCCGGCGCAGGCCGGCAATTGATCCGGCATCAAACATCGAAACACATAAAATACCGCCGCGGCCGCCACCGACAACGGACAGTTCACATTGCCGCTGACCTGGGCTGAGGTGCCGCTGAAATCCACCACCACATGACCGTTGGCCACCTGCAGCCGGGCCTGAATGGGAATGTTGCGGGTGCCGGCCCCGTCATCGTCCAGAACATCGCGGAAGCAATAGTCGCCATCGGGAATCTGCTTCAGGCTCTCTGCCGCCAGCGTGGCCGCGTATTCATTCAGGCCCGCCACCATCTGGCGGTACTGGGCAACACCATAGCGCGCGATCAGTTGCTGCAGGCGTTTCAACCCGGTGCGGTTGGCACTGACCTGGGCGGTGAAATCGCCAATGGCCGCCAACACGTGGGGGGTCAAATGGGTTAGGTCCTCCGTGGCCAGGGACCCTGCCGGCAACCCCGCCAGACGCTCCAGTACGGAAGTATTCCAGCTGCCTTTTTGCAGCAAATGGGTGGGGGAAATCACCACGCCTTCCTCCTGCAGCGTGCGGGACACCGGCATCGACCCCGGCGCGGAGGCGCCGATATTGGCATGGTGGGCCCGGTTGGCCACAAACGCCGTTAACTGGCCTTCAGCGAACAAGGGTGCGATCACGGTGACATCCGGCAAATGGGTCCCGCCCATAAACGGGTCGTTCACCACCACCATGTCCCCTTCCTGCCATTGAATGCCGGCAACAATGGACGCCATGGCGAACGCCATACTGCCCAGGTGCACCGGAATATGGGCCGCCTGTGCCGTCAACGCCCCCTGGGCATCGAAAATGGCGCAGGAAAAGTCCAGACGATCCTTGATGTTGGGGGAAAACGCCGTGCGCTTGAGTGCTGCGCCCATTTCGTCACAGATGGATTCAATGCGGCTGGAAAACAGACTGAGCTCAATGGGATTCATAGGTGGAACTCGGTTTCAGGTTGTCGAACGTAGACCAAACAATGGTTTCCCAATCCAGCACCCGCTTCAACGGCGAAAAACGACAGCTTTCGGACAGCTGGAGGGAAACCACTGATTTTTCAAGGGCTGCCCCAGCCCCCGACGATTGCAACTGTCATGTTATCAGACTATGATAAACGGTTTCATCGGCAGCAATGGCTGCCTTTTTTGTTTGCGGTACCCTCAACAGTCTCAGGTTTTCAGGAACGATATATGGCAACAAGCGGTTTGATGACCACCTACAAACCCATGGCGGTGGCCTTCGAGAAAGGCGAAGGGGTTTGGCTCTACGACACCGACGGCAACAAGTATCTGGACTGCATCAGCGGCATCGCCGTGTGTGGCTTGGGACACTGCCACCCCCGCGTGACCCAGACCATTCAGGAACAGGCGCAGCGCCTGGTACACACCTCGAACCTGTACCGCATCCAACAACAGGAAGCCCTGGGCGCCCGGCTGGCGGAAGTCAGCGGCATGGAAGCCTGTTTTTTCGGCAATTCCGGCGCAGAAGCCAATGAGTGTGCCATCAAAATCGCGCGGCTCTATGGCCACAACAAGGGCATCGAAAAGCCCGCCATTGTGGTCACCGACAAGTCCTTCCATGGTCGCACCCTGGCCACCCTCAGCGCCACTGGCAGCCGCAAGGTACAAGCCGGCTTCGAGCCCCTGGTGCAGGGCTTTGTGCGGGCACCCTACGACGACCTGAACGCGGTTCGCACCATTGCCGAAAATAACCCCAGCGTGGTGGCCATCCTGGTGGAACCGGTGCAGGGAGAAGGCGGCATCAACATCCCGTCTGACGATTACCTGAAAGGGCTGCGCCAAATCTGTGATGATCATGGCTGGCTGCTGATGCTGGATGAGATCCAGACCGGCAATGGCCGTACCGGCACCTACTTTCATTACCAGCAGCACGAACTGATGCCGGATGTGGTCACCACTGCCAAGGGCCTGGGTAACGGCCTGCCCATCGGCGCCTGCCTGGCCCGGGGTGAAGCCGCTGCCACTCTCAAGCCCGGCAATCACGGCTCCACCTACGGCGGCAATCCGCTGTGCTGCGCCACGGCGCTGACCGTGGTGGACACCCTGGTCGCCGACAACCTGCCACAGCGGGCGTTGCAATTGGGTCAAAACATCCTTAACGATTTTAAAGCCCAGCTGAGCGGCGTGGCCATGGTCACCGACATTCGCGGTAAAGGCCTGATGATCGGCATCCAGCTGAAAAAGCCCTGCGCTGAGCTGGTGGCCCAGGCCAAAGAGCGCGGCCTGCTGATCAACGTGACCTCCGACAATGTGGTCCGTCTACTGCCAGCCCTGGTGATGAGCGACGCTGAGGCCGGGCAAATGGTGCAGGCGGTGAGCCAGCTGATCAGGGACTTCGCAGCCCAATAAACCCTGTTAACGATTTGGAATGAGATGTAAGCCATGGCAACACGGCATTTTCTGACACTGCTGGACGTGGAACCGGACCACCTTGAGAAGCTCCTGCACCGAGCCATCGAGCTGAAGCGCATGCTGCGCGACGGGGATCCGTACGAACCCTTCAAGAACAAAGTGCTGGCGATGATTTTTGAGAAATCCTCCACCCGCACCCGCGTGTCGTTTGAAAGTGCCATGATCCAGTGCGGCGGCGGCGCCATGTTCCTCTCACCGCGGGACACCCAACTGGGCCGCGGCGAACCGGTAGCCGACACGGCTCGGGTGCTGTCCCGCATGGCGGACATCATCATGATCCGCACCTTCGAACATGAGAAGATCGAAACCTTCGCCCGCCATTCCCGGGTGCCGGTGATCAACGCCCTCACCGATTCCTATCACCCCTGCCAGCTGCTGGCGGATATCCAGACCTATATCGAACACCGCGGCTCCATTCGCGGCAAAACCGTGGCCTGGATCGGTGACGGCAATAATATGTGCCACTCCTACATCAACGCCGCCCGCCAATTCGGGTTCCAGTTGCGTATCGCCTGCCCCCCTGGGTTTGAGCCGGATGCCACCCTGGTGGCCAACAACAGTGACCGCGTGACCGTGACCAGCAGTGCTGAAGCCGCCGTGACCGATGTGCACCTGGTGGTGACGGATGTCTGGGCCAGCATGGGCCAGGAAGAGGAGCAGGCCGCCCGGGAGAAAGCTTTCTCCTCATTCCAGGTCTCCCCTGCATTGATGAACAAAGCCGACCCCAGCGCCCTGTTCATGCACTGTCTGCCCGCCCACCGCGGCGAGGAAATCAGTGTGGACATGCTGGACGATCCCCGCTCTGTGGTGTGGGATGAAGCGGAAAATCGCCTCCATGCGCAGAAAGCGCTGATGGAATATCTGCTGGGCACCTGGAAACCCTGAATCGGATGGAACCACTGCTGCAACTGGATGGCGTCTGGTGTGCCTACGACAACAGCACCGTTGTCGAAGACCTGGGCTTTCACATCAATAAAGGGGATATCGCCTGCCTGCTGGGGCCCAGCGGCTGCGGCAAAACCACCACCCTGCGCGCCATCGCCGGCTTTGAGTCCATCCAACGCGGCAGCATCCAACTGGATGGCATGGAGGTATCCGCGCCCAAATTGCTGGTCCCCCCCGAGAAACGCAACCTGGGCATGGTGTTCCAGGATTACGCCCTGTTCCCCCACCTCACCATCCAGGAAAACGTGTGCTTCGGCCTGCGCCGGGCCTCTACCGCCAAGCGGCGCACGGTGGCCGCCCGGATGCTGGAACTGGTGGGCCTGGAAGCCTACGCCAAGCGCTACCCCCATGAGCTGTCCGGCGGGCAGCAGCAGCGGGTGGCTCTGGCCCGCGCCATGGCACCGGAACCCAGCCTTATCCTGCTGGACGAGCCCTTCTCCAACCTGGATGTGGACCTGCGTCGACGCCTGAGCCTGGAGGTGCGGGACATCCTGAAATCCCTGGGCACCACGGCCCTGCTGGTGACCCATGACCAGGAAGAGGCGTTTGCCGTGGCCGACCGCATCGGCGTGATGAACGAGGGCAAACTGCAACAGTGGGATACCCCCTACAACATCTACCACGAGCCCCTGAATCGCTTTGTGGCGAACTTTATCGGGCTGGGACACTTTATTCGTGGTAAAGCCCTGTCTCCGGAACTGGTGGACACAGAGATGGGTGTGATTCGGGGCAACCGGGCCTATCAATGGGTGCCGGAAAGCCCGGTGGACATCCTCCTGCGACCGGACGATATCCTGCCCGATCCGGACAGCCCGCTGCAGGCCAAGGTGCTGCAGAAAACCTTTACCGGCGCCTCCATGCTGTTCAAGCTGCAGCTGCCCACCGGCAGCATCGTGGAGGCTATCTTCCCCAGTCACAATGATCATGAAATCGGCACCATGGTCGGTATCCGGCTGGAAGCAGACCATCTGGTGGCATTCTCGTCGCCCACCCGCTAAGGGGTGCTATGCTTAAAAAAGTCTCATCTTTGGAAGCATTGTACCCATGTTGCAGGCATACCATTCGGCCCGAATCAAACTGATCACTGCAGTCATCCTGGCGGCGGTGGCCCTGCTCAGCCTGCTGTTCCTCAGCCAGCGGGACAGCGCCCGTGAGCATCTGAACGCCCAGCAACAGGTGCTGCAGGTGCTGACCAGTGCCAACCAGATTCAGGGGCTGGTGATTCAATTGCAGCAACTGCGTACCGGCACCGACCCCGCCGCTAACCGTCGCGTTCTCGAAGCCCTGCAGCAACACAGCCAGGCGTTGGCCCAGGTGGCCAGCCTCTCCTTCAAAAGCGCCGACCCTGTCTTGGAAAACACCGTGCTGGCCCTGATCAGACAACTGGGTGCCTATCAGCGTAACCTCAACGAGCTGGTGGCCTGGCAGGAGAAGCTGATCAGTACCCAGTCGGAATTGCAGCAAGAAACCCGCTCGTTAGAGCAGTACCTGAAGGAACAGAACGCGGTCTACCTGTTCAGCCTGTTCACGGACATGCAGGCGCAGCAATTACAGTTTCAGGTGACCCACAACCCGGAATCGGCCACCGCTGCGGGCACGCTGGCAACAACACTCCTGCAAGAGGTGCCTCTGTCCGAATTGCCACCGGAGGATTTCTCTGCGGCCGCCGAGAAAATCAAACAGCAGAGCGCCCTGTTCCGCACGCTGGTGAAACAACTGACCGAAGTCGAGTCGCGGCAGACCGCATTGCACGGCACCTTCTCCCGTTTGTCGCCCCTCAGTGCTGACATCGACCAGGGACTGCAACGGGGCGATACGCAGCAGAACAACGGGTCATTGGAATTGATGTTCGTGCTGACCCTGATTCTGGTGGCCTTTGGGGTGTACTTCCTGTTTGCCACCATTATCCACGGCTTTGAACGCAAGCAAAAGGAATTGCTCTCCAGTGCCATTGGCCTGCGCAACGGGGCCGTAGAAAACCTGGATCAACTGCAGCAACTGCTGGACACCGCTGCCCATCAGCGACGCCAGCGGGACGCCCTCATGGATCGGTTACTGACAAAGCTCGAACAGGGCGCCACCCCTACCCTGGACAGTGGCGACCTCAACCAACTGCTGGGCAGACAGTTGAGTGCGCTGAACGCCGACTCCCGGGAAGTGGATGCGGAATTTCACCGTATTGATGAGCAATGCCAGGCATCGATCGCCGCCGGCAGTGAGGCACTGGACTCCATCGACATCAGCCGCAGCAATCTGCAGTCCATGACCACCAATATCCATCAGCTCACCGATCAGATCAGTGCTGCCACCGGTCATATCCAGGAGCTGGCGCAAAACAGTCAGTCCATTGGCACCGTGGTGGACATGATCACCAACATCACCAGCCAGACCAACCTGCTGGCGCTGAATGCGGCGATCGAGGCAGCCCGCGCCGGTGAGCATGGGCGTGGCTTTGCCGTAGTGGCCGACGAGGTGCGTTCGCTGGCCACCAAGACGGCCAGCGCAGCAGAGGACATCAAAAAGCAAATTGCCGACATCCAACGCTCTGCCGCCGCCAGCGTGGACATGATGGAAGTCAGCCAACAGATGGTGGAGGCACGGGTGGAGGAAACCCAGAGCGCCGGCACCAGTCTGGAACAGGTCGCCGCCGCCATGTCCGGGGTGTCTGATTATCTGGAACAGATCCGCAGCATCACGCAGCGGGCCGAAGCCGGGGCCCAGCACCGCCGGGACCAGCTGGCCGCGCTGGAACACAGCCTCATCAAAGCCCTGGAACAGATGCTGGATCAGCACCAACACAAAGCCAGTGGCGGCGAAGTCCTGTCACTCTGCCGTGAACTGCAGGCGCTGAACCGGCCGTGAGGGAAACCGGCTGTGAGCCGGGTTTAGTCCGCTGTGCGCACCCGGGCCACTGCCCGCAGCCAGCCGTTATAGAGTCGATCGCGCAGCCCGTCATCCATGGCAGGACTGAAATGGCGCTCGCAATGCCAGAGCGAGGCAATATCCTCCAGGGACTTGTACACCCCCACCTGCAGCCCCGCCAGATAGGCCGCCCCCAGCGCTGTGGTTTCGATCACTGCCGGGCGGTCCACGTTGACATTGAGTACGTCACTCAGGAACTGCACCACCCAGTTATTGGCCACCATACCCCCATCCACCCGCAAGGTGGTGGGTTTGCCGGCGCCATCCGCCTCCATGGCGTGGATCAGGTCCTTGGTCTGATAGGCCACGGACTGCAGCCCGGCGGTCACAATATCCTTGATCCCGGTATCACGGGTGAGCCCGAACAGGGCACCCCGGGCTTCCGGGTCCCAATAGGGCGCCCCCAGCCCGGTGAACGCCGGCACCATGTACACGCCGTGTTCCACCCCCACTTCCTGTGCCATGGCCTCGGTTTCGCGGGCGTGGGAGATCAGGGCGATGCCGTCCCGCAACCATTGGATGGCGGCGCCGGCGATGAAAATACTGCCTTCCAGGGCGTAGGTCACCTCACCCTGCAACCGATAACCCACGGTGGTCAACAGGCGGTTCTGCGACGCCAACGCCTCGGAACCGGTGTTCAGGATCATAAAACAACCGGTGCCGTAGGTGCTCTTGATCATGCCAGGGCGAAAGCAGGCCTGGCCGATGAGCGCCGCCTGCTGGTCGCCGGCAATCCCTGCCACAGGCACCGGCCCACCCAGCCACTCCGGCAGAGTGACGCCAAAGTCCGCGGCGCTGTCTTCCACCTGCGGCAGCACGGCCTTTGGCACCCGGAAGATGGCCAACATGGCATCGTCCCATTGCTGACTATGAATATTGAACAACAGAGTCCGGCTGGCGTTGGTGGCATCAGTCTTATGGCTGGCGCCACCGGTAAGCCGCCACAGCAGAAAGCTGTCCACCGTGCCAAAGGCCAGCTCGCCCCGCTCCGCCCGCGCCCGGGCCCCTTCCACCTGGTCCAGAATCCAGGCCACCTTGGTGGCGGAAAAGTACGGGTCGATCAACAGCCCGGTAGCGTCCTGCACCTGGGATTCCAGGCCCTGCTTCTTGAGTTCCAGACACAGCGCGGAGGTGCGGCGATCCTGCCACACAATGGCCTTGTGAATCGGTTTGCCGGTGGCACGATCCCACAGGATGGTGGTTTCCCGCTGATTGGTGATGCCGATGCCGGCAATATCCGACGCCTGCAACTGGGCATTTTCCAGCGCCTCCCGGCACACTGACAGGGTGGTTTCCCAGATTTCCTCAGCATCGTGCTCAACCCATCCATCCGCCGGAAAAAACTGGGTGAACTCCTTTTGGGCTGAGGTCACAATGGTACCCCGCTGGTCAAACACGATGGCCCGCGAACTGGTGGTACCCTGGTCAATGGAAAGCAAAAATTGGCTCATGGCTGAGTCTTCCTTGTTATGTTAGGCCGGTGATCAATCCAGGTTTTGGGTCGATTCGATCACTGTGGGCAACTGTAGGTCAATGTGCTGATGCTTACAGTCGTGCAACGGCAGCCTGGGATCATAGCTGATTTTCGATAACAAACCGAATCAGTCACCATTTGGTGTATCATTCAGCACGAAACGAACACACCCTATAATAAAGACAGAAGTAACGAGCGAGAAAGTAACGTGGCCAATTTATCGCAAACCGCCCGCCATGAACACATTGTGGAACTGGTGAACGCCAAGGGTTTTGTCTCGGTAGAGGACCTGGCGAGCCATTTTGAGGTAACTCCGCAAACCATGCGTCGGGACATCAACACCCTGGCGGCTGAGAACCGGGTGCGACGCTTTCACGGTGGTGCCAGCGCCGCCCCCAGTACCCAGAACATCGAGTACGCCCAGCGCAAGTTGCAGCAATCCCCGGAAAAGAACCGCATCGCCAAGCGGGTGGCGCAACACATACCGGATCATGCTTCGCTGTTCATTAATATCGGCACCACCAACGAAGCCATCGCCAAGGAGCTGCTGGACCACACCGGCCTCAAGATCATCACCAACAACCTGCACGTGGCCGCCATCGTCAGCGGCAAAGAGGATTTCGACGTCATCATCGCCGGCGGTAAGGTGCGCAGCCGGGACGGCGGCATCATCGGTGAAGCCACCATGGATTTTGTGTCCCAGTTTCGCACCGACTTTGGCATCATCGGCATCTCCGGCATTGACGACGACGGTTCCCTGCTGGATTTCGATTACCAGGAGGTGCGGGTGGCCCAGGCCCTGATCAAGAATTCCCGGCAGGTATTACTGGCCTGCGATCACACCAAATTTGGCCGTCACGCCATGATCAAACTGGGGCAGGTTTCTGACCTGAATGTGCTGGTGACCGACCGCGCACCGGACGAGCATTTCCGCAGCCTGCTGCAGGAAGCGGGGGTCACCACCCTGGTGGCGGACGAAGACCTGGAATCAAACTGAGCACAACCTGACGGACGGAATCTGGCGTGGACATTAGCGATATGCGGCGCGAATTTGAAAGCGCCGGACTCAACCGAGAAGATCTTGATAACGACCCCATACAGCAGTTTGAACGGTGGTTTCAGGATGCCCGCGACGCCGGTATCCTGGAACCCAACGCCATGTCCCTGGCCACGGTGGACGCCACCGGCCAACCGACGGTGCGCACGGTGCTGCTGAAGTATTTTGATGAACAGGGCTTTGTCTTCTTCACCAATTACGAAAGCCGCAAAGCCCACAATATAGAGCACACCCCCAAAGCCGCCGCCCTGTTCCCCTGGCTGGGGTTGAACCGACAGGTCTCGATACAGGGCAGCGTACGCCGCATCAGCAAAGCGGAATCCTTCAAATACTTTTCCTCACGGCCGCGGGAAAGCCAGATTGGCGCCTGGGTTTCCGACCAGAGTAAAGCCATCAGCTCCCGCGGTCTGCTGGAGCAAAAACTGGCGGAAATGAAGCGCAAGTTCGGTGAAGGGCACATTCCGTTACCCACCTTCTGGGGTGGCTACCAGATTGTGCCGCAACGGGTGGAATTCTGGCAGGGGCGCCCCCATCGCCTGCATGACCGGTTTGAGTATCTGCGTGACGGGGAGCAATGGGGCATCCAGCGCCTGCAGCCCTGAGCCAGGCTCGGCTGCCATGATAAAAATTACCGATTCCAATTAGGCACTATGCTGCGGACAGCGTGGCACCGGGCTCAGTAATATCCTTTTTACCATTCAGGCCAATAAGGATATTACCATGTCTACCCATCGAATTATGGACAAGTGCCACCGTCGCCGCCCCCGCCGAGAAGTTCGCCCCGCCCGGGAAGGGGATGAAAACCTGGGCGTGCTCAAGCTGCTGCCTGGCAAATGGAAAAGCCAGGACACCGGCTGGAACATGATTGCCCTGCCCACCGAAGGCCCCAAGTTCAGTTATCGACTGCTCATGAACCAGTATAGTGAGACTCTGGAATTTCTGGAGGTGGACGATAACATCCCCAATCGCGGCGTACTCCGCAACGACCCCAACAAACAGGAAGAGGATAAGGACCCGGACCAATTCCTGATTGGTCTGGACTACAAGCAGGTGATTACCCAGGTCGCCGCCGAAGACCGCATGATTGCCATTCAGGAGGACGGCAGTGAAGACATCGTGGCAAGCGGCTTGCAAGGGGATGTGCCTTCCACCATCCATCACGAACCCGGGCTCTTCCTGCACATGAAGGATGAACGTTCCAACAACGTGGATATTGCCCGCCTTGCCACCATTCCACACGGAGATTCAGTGCTGGCACTGGGCACCAGCAAAGTGATCGAGGATCCGGAGGCCCTGAAGAAATTCAGAATCCCGGGCATTAACGGCCTTCCCATCGGCGTCAACCCGGAGCTGCCGCCACTGCCGTCGGAATTACCCACCCGCCAAAAGCTCGGCTACATGACGCCCTATTCCCACTATGTGGAGAAACCGTTCAGGGGCACTGTGCCAGACACAGTGTCCGGGTTTCCCGGCTTCAACCCAAAAGATCCTCACGACCTGCTGAACGTCGCCAATCGCAACCTCGAATTCAAGCGCATCACCCGGCTGATGTTTGATACGGAAATCGAAAGCGGTGGCATCGTCAACATTCCGTTTGTGGTGAAGCAGGCCAACGCGGCCTCGATGAAGTCCACATTCTGGATTCAGGAGCTCGAGGGCAAGTTGCGTATGCAGTATTTGCAGGTCGTGATGCTGGATTTCTTCCCCCGCTTTGATGGCTTGCCCGGCTTGATCCGCTGGCCCCACATCAGCATCAACACACTGGAAAAAGTCTCCCGATAAGTCAACCGGGGCAGTCCATCCTGCTCACCCGCCAGCAAAGCCGGTGGCCCCAGCCGCCGGCTTTCTTCTCCAGAAGGCCTTTTCACGGGCCCACTCCACGCCCCTTCATTGAAGCCCCAAAGCCCCTTACCGCTTGTCAGCCCCCGTTATGCGCGCTTACTGTCACGAAATCTTCGTTTTATTTCTATTGCGAAAACAAACGAAAGCAAATAAACTTGAATAACACGCTGTACGAAACGATTTGATTACTAAAGGTAGCGCAATCATGCACAGCCACCCCCCTCTTCAAAGCGTCATCCATGGCACCGCCACCGACCGGAAAAATGTCAACTTATCAAACAGTTATGACGTTTTCGTGGTGGGTGGCGGCATCAATGGCTGCGGCATTGCGGCAGAAGCGGCGGGCCGGGGGATGAAAGTGGGGCTCTGCGAACAGAGCGACCTGGCCGCGGCAACCTCCTCCGCCAGCAGCAAATTGATTCACGGCGGCCTGCGCTATCTGGAACATTACGAATTCCGACTGGTACGTGAAGCCCTGGCGGAGCGGGAGATCCTGCTACACAAGGCCCCCCACCTGATCAAACCCCTGCGTTTCGTGTTGCCCCATCGCCCCCATTTGCGCCCGGCCTGGATGATTCGTACAGGCCTGTTCCTGTACGATCACCTGGCCCGCCGCAACAGGATCCCGGGCTCCCGGGGATTGGCATTCCATGGCAATGACCAGCATCCCGCCAACCCTTTACAGGATTCCATCGTCAAGGGTTTCGAATACTATGATTGCCGGGTGGACGATGCCCGCCTGGTGATCAGCAATGCGTTGTCCGCCCACGAGCAGGGAGCCGACATCCAGGTGCAAACCCGCTGCCTCAATGCCCGGCGACAGGATGGCCTGTGGCACATCACGTTGCAGCACATTGCCAGCGGTCAGCGCCAAACCTGCACCGCCAAAACACTGGTGAACGCCGCCGGCCCCTGGGCCCAGCGCTTCATCGAGCAGAATCTGCAGGCGACCTCGCCGCGTAAAATAAACCTGATCAAGGGCAGCCACCTGGTCACCCGCAAACTGTACCAGGGCGATCAGGCCTACATCCTGCAAAACGAAGATCAGCGCATCGTCTTCGTGATTCCCTATCAGGATGATTTCACCCTGATCGGCACCACCGACAAAGCCTATCATGGCGATCCCGCCCAGGTGGCCATGGATGCCGAAGAGGAAGCCTATCTGCTGGACATCGTTAATCGCCATTTCAAGCACGCCATCAGCAGCGAAGACGTGCTGTGGCGCTACTCCGGTGTTCGCCCCCTGTGTGATGACGAGTCGGACTCCCCCTCGGCCATGACCCGGGATTACACGCTGGAATTACAGACCAATGAGCAGAACCAAGCCCCCTTGTTGAGCATCTTCGGCGGCAAGATCACCACCTACCGCAGGCTGGCCCAGGCCGCCATGAAAGCGCTTGCGCCCCACCTGGAGAACTTGCAACCGGCGGTGACGGATGCTGCCGTGCTGCCCGGCGGGGACATCGGTGACACGGATTTCGATGTCTGGGTGGCTCTGGTGCAACATCAATACGAGTGGCTGGATGGCGAACACTGCCGCCGGTTGTGTAACGCCTACGGAACGCGCATTCACACACTGCTTGCAGATTGTCGGCAGCTTACTGATCTTGGCGAGCATTTTGGTGCCGGGCTGTTCCAGCGGGAAGTGGATTTCCTGATGCAACAGGAGTGGGCGCACAGCGCCGACGACATTCTCTGGCGCCGCAGCAAACTGGGGCTGCGCCTGAGCCCGCAGGAAGCGCAACACTTGTCAGATTATATAGCGCTCAGGTTAAAGGCTAAGGCCAAGCAGGTGGATGCCGGCCCGGCACAAGCCCAGTTGCCTTGCACTCCAACCATTGAGCCGGCATTGCGACAGGCCGTTTGACGCGCTTTTTGCGAACGTCCCACTGCCTATGCAATTTGCCTGCTACGAACTTTTATTTGGCCCGGGTCTGGGTGACAATACCCCGCTGTTGCATTATCGCCACACGGCACTACCCCCATACCGGACCAAAGCATGGCACGCATTGAAGTCAAACATTTACGCACGCTCGTCGCCCTGAGGGATTGCGGCAGCCTGGTGGATGCCGCGCAACAGGTGCACCTCACTCAATCCGCTCTTTCCCATCAACTGAAAGAACTGGAAGATCGCCTGGGGCAACCGGTGGTGATCCGCAAATCCAAGCCGTTGAAGTTCACCAAAGGTGGAGAACGGCTGCTGCAGCTGGCGGAACAGGTGCTGCCGGCCGTGGAGCAGGCAGAACAGGATATCGTACGTCTGGCCGAGGGCAAGCAGGGCCGCTTGCACATTGCCATTGAATGCCACAGTTGTTTTGACTGGTTGATGCCCACCATTGACGAATACCGGGAAGACTGGCCAGACGTGGAGATCGACCTGATCAGTGGCTTCAACTTTGATCCCCTGCCGGCACTGGCGCGGGCAGAACTGGACCTGGTGATCACCTCCGATCCGCAGAACCTGCCGGGCATCCGCTATATTCCCCTGTTTCAGTATGAAGCCCTGCTGTGCGTGGCCAAGCATCACCCCCTGACCAAAAAACCCGTAATTCTGCCCCAGGACCTAGCCGGCGAAACGCTCATTACCTACCCGGTGGAGCATGCACGGCTGGATATTTTCAAGTACTTCCTGCTGCCGGCCAACGTGCAACCGGCCCACACCCGGACTGCGGAGCTGACCATCATGATCATTCAACTGGTGGCCTCCGGTCGTGGCGTATGCGCCCTGCCAAACTGGGGCATCACGGATTATCTGGAAAAAGGCTATGTGGTGGCGCGCTCACTGGGGGACGACGGCATCTGGGCGAACCTGTATGCCGCCATTCGTGAGGATCAGGCAGAGTCACCCTATATGGAAGAGTTCATCAACACGGCCAGGCTGTGCAGCCAGCAGAACCTGCGCGGCATACTGGCCGTCGCGCCGGAAGACGATCCGGCGGCTTAGTTCGACTCCCTGAGACTTTGCAAACGGGGCCAGAGAAAACTAAATTTGGCCCCGCCCAATTCGCTCTCCCCTACCCGCACTCGCCCACCGTGCCAATAGGCGATCCGGTTCACGATCGATAACCCCAACCCATAGCCACCGGACGCCCGGGTGCGACTGTCGTCCAGGCGAGTGAACGGCTGGAACACCCGCTTGCGATCGGATTCGGGAATGCCCGGGCCATCATCATGCACATCAATACGAAACACATCCCCCATGGCAGAGAACGTGATCTCCACCCGGCCCTGGGCATAGCGTAACGCATTGCCTACCAGGTTCTGCACCACCCGATGGATGTAACGCTCTTCCCCTTCCGCGTAGCAACGCTCCTCCGGCAGGTCCGGCGGCACATACACCACCGCCTTGTCGCCGGACAGCGCCTTGCTTTCCTGCTCCACCCGCCGCATCAGGGCATCCAGGTCGATCATCACAAAATCCAGTACCGGAGTGCCTTCCTCCAGCTTGGAATAGGTGAGAATCTCATCAATGAGTTTGTCCAGCTGTTCGATATCCAGGTCGATAAGATCCACCTGCCGCAATCGCTGCTCGTCGTTATCGGCGTCGATCAGCATTTCCAGACCAAAGCGAATCCGGGCCACCGGCGTGCGCAGCTCATGGGATACCGCCCGGGTCAATTCTTTCTGGGAATTCAGCAGGCGCTGGATGTGCTCAGTCATCCCATTCAGGGTGCCCGCCAACTGGCCAATGGCATCGGAGCCTTCCACCGGAGCCCGCGCATTGAGGTCACCCCCACGGATGCGCAACACCGCTTTTTCCAGTGCGGAAAGCCGGTTTTCCAGGGGTTTCACCAACAGATAAACCGCAAACCCCACCAGCCCCAACGCGATTACCACCATCACTGCCATCAGCTCAAACGGGTACCAGTTGAACATGTTCTGGGGCCCGAGCTGCAGCACCTCGCCGGTTTCGTTCAGCAGTTTATAGGCGGTGATCTGCGTGTTGTTGCCGCGGTTGCCGGCAAAATTGGCCACGGCCTGCTCCTCATTGAACAGGCGATGCTTTTTGTCGTCGTCCAGTTTGACTTCAAACGGCGCGATGCGGCGCACGGGAAAGCCGAAAGTTTTATTGATCTGGGCAAGGCGGGCATTCCATTCGTTTACCGGATAGCGGGACAGGTACTGAGCGATCAGCTCGGCCATACCGCGACCCTGCTGTTCCGTCATGTATTCCCCCCGGGCCACCAGATAACGCGTCCCCTCCCGATAGGGAATCGAGACAATGGCTTCACCTTCCCGGTTGAACTCATCCAGGATGCGCAGAACCACCTTATTCTCTTTCAGCTCCTCACGCTGGGTGGTGGTAAGCTCCAATTGATCCAGGCCTACCAGCGTCATGCGTGAATCCAGCATGTGGCCCACCTCCTGCACCCAGCGCTCCCGGTAGTCCTCCGGTTGACTGGCAGTGAGGTCCGCAATCAGTTGCACCGGCCCGGTGATCAGGGCACTGCGAAAATACTGCAGGCGGAAGAAATTAATGGCTTCGAGGGATACGTAGAACGCAATACCGATTACGAGGCAGACCATGATCATGCCACCGTAAATGCGCAGGAAAATACTGTTCAAAGGGCTTCAACCTTTACAGCCTGCCTCACCCGCTGATCAGGTGAGGTCTCTGACAAACAAATAACCTTTGCTGCGGACGGTTTTGATGCGGCGGGGATTCATTGGGTCGTCTCCCACCTTGGGGCGAATCCGCGACACCCTGACATCTATGGAACGATCCTGACCGTCATACTGAATCCCCCGCAACCGCTCAAAGATTTCCTCACGGGACAAGATGGAGCCGGCATTGGAAGCCAGCAACCACAACAGGTCGTATTCAGCACTGGTGAGATCCACGGCCGCCCCACCCAACCAGACTTCACGGGCACTGTTATCAATGACCAGATCTCCGAACTCGAGGCGGTTCTGGGTGGACTCTGACGTGTTTTTCTCTTGCTGCGCGTCACTGCTGTCAGACCGTCGCAGCAACGCCCGAATTCGGGCCAGCAACACCCGGGGTTTGACCGGCTTTGCCACGTAATCATCGGCGCCCATTTCCAGGCCGAGCACCTGATCCACGTCGTCAGTCCGGGCGGTCAACATCAGGATGGGCTTCTTATACTTGTCGCGCACACTCTTGCACACTTCCAGGCCGTCGGCCCCGGGCAGCATCAGGTCCAACACCACCATGTCCGGCTGGCGATCAATGATGGCGCTGATGGCCAGGTTACCGTCTCCGATGATCTCCACCTTCAAACCATTGCCGCGCAGGTACTCCGCGGTCAATTCCGCCAGGCGTTCGTCATCTTCGACGATTATCACATAGGGCTGGCTGTTCTCGTTGGTATCTGTGCGCATGGCTGCGACCTCTTGAACCTTGCTATGTCTATAAAAATATTATGTTTTTTTAACGACTTACCTACAAAGATAGGTTGTATACGACAACTGCGCCAGTTTTATCAAGCGCATCGTTCAAATTTTGTAGCCTAGGTTATAACAGCAGCCTCTAATTGAGCTAGGCAAAATTTTCAATCTACACAGCAACCCCACACTTTATCCACAGCTTTTCCACTGCAAGTCGCCTTGATAAGGCCAATATGGCGCACTATCTTGTAGTGTACTGGTTATTCCATAACTAGATGTTGTATCTGTCTCCCAATACGGACTTTGTACCGAGAATAACTATAACAACCGAAAACCGCGCTATTCCTGCCCCGCATCGTCCCCGCGATGGCGGGGATTTTTTTCTGTTTTGTCATATTTTGGTTATGATGCTGCCTCGGCCTGGTAGCGAGACCCCCTATGAACCTGAAACGCTGTGATTGGTGTGGTAATGACGAGTTGTATCGACAGTATCATGACGACGAATGGAGCGTGCCCTGTTTCAATGATACGGTTCTGTTCGAGTTCCTGCTGTTGGAAGGCGCCCAGGCCGGCCTGAGCTGGATTACCATTCTGCGCAAGCGGGAAAATTACAGGTCTGCATTCGATCAGTTCGATCCCGTAAAGATCGCGCGCTACACACCCAAAAAAATCGAGAAGCTGCTGACCAACCCCGGTATCGTCCGCAACCGCCTGAAGGTGGAAAGTGCCGTTCGCAACGCCCGGGCTTACCTCGCCATCGTGGAAAGGGAATCCAGTTTTTCAGAATACATCTGGCAGTTTGTGGATGGGGAGCCGAAGCAGAACCGCTGGAAGTCCATGGCTCAGGTGCCCGCCTCCACCCCTCAATCCGACCTCATGAGCAAGCAGCTGAAGAAAGACGGTTTCAATTTTGTGGGCAGCACCATTTGTTACGCGTACATGCAATCCATGGGAATGGTGAACGATCATCTGACCACTTGCTTCCGCCATCAGGAGTGCGCCGTTGTCAGTCGAACCTAAGCGCCCCAAGTCCCGACGAAAAATTTTGCCGGCGCTGTTGTTGTGCCTGGTGTTTGGCCTGTTCGGCACCCATCGTTTTTATGTGGGCAAGGTGGGCACCGGGATTCTGCAGATGCTGACCCTGGGCGGGCTCGGTTTCTGGGTACTGTTTGACGCCGTGCTGCTGGTACTGGGCAAGTTTGTTGATGCTCAGGGTGCCCAGCTACGGGACTGGACCTAGCGGTTGCAGACGCTCAGTTCACCAGGTCGTAAAACCGGTCGGTGAGGATATTACGGAACGGTCCACGCCGCCCTTCCACCTGCTCTGCACAGCGAATAATCGCCCCGTTCAACCGGGCGATGCGGGTATCACCAAAGGGTGATGTTCCCCCGCTGCTGTTGACGATGAAACCCACCCCCAGACGCCGGCCCGGATCACACCAGGCGCCGGAGCCACCCCAGCCAAAATGACCAAAGGCCTCTGGCGTCCGCGGACCGGTAGTGAACACCCGATGGAAGCCCAGTCGCCAATGCATGGGTAACGGCACCACCCGATCCACCCGCCGGCTTTGGATTTCCGCCATGGCCCGCACCCGTTGCGGCGATAGAATCCTCACGCCGTCCAACTCACCACCTTCAGCAATAGCACCGTACATACGCGCCAATGAGCGGGCGGTAAACATGCCGTTAGCGGCTGGAATGCAACTCTGCACCACCTTCGGATCGTTAAAACTGAGGCGACCGATACCGCGGGGCGCCAAACCGGCCACAAAGCCGTTAGGGTCAGCCCCCAACAGGCGGACACCGCGGCTGATCAATTGCCCCTGGGCCCGGCGCATCAGGCTGGGCCGGGAACGGGACCCAGCAGACCCGGAAGGTGGCCGGGATGCTTCCGCATAAGCCGCCAGGATGGCCCGCCGCGACATGTGTTCATCCGGCAGCCCCACAAACATTCCGTCCAACCCCAACGGCACCACCAGCAATTCGAACATCAATTCAGAAAAGGTCTTGCCGGTAACCCGGCTCATTACCTCCCCCAGCAACCAGCCATAGGTGAGACCATGGTAGCCGTGGCTGGTGCCCGGCCGATGGCTGGGTGTGGCCCGTTCCAGGCGGTCGATCATGTGCTCCCAATCCAGCATGTGGGTGGCGTCATCAATCATGCCGCGAATGTCATACAACCCGCTCTGGTGACACAGCAGGTGGCGAATGGTGATCTCATCTTTGCCGGAACCTTTGAATTCCGGCCAGTAAAAAGCCACCGGCCGGTCATACTCAATCAGTCCACGGTCCGCCAGAATGTGCATCATCACCGAGGCTACACCTTTGGTGGTGGAGAAGGACAGGGCCAGCGTATCCTCCAACCAGGGATTGCCCTGCTTGTCCCGCTTTCCGGCCCAGATATCCACGACACCCTTGCCTTGGTAATACACCGACAGGGCGGCGCCGCTGCGCCCATCATCCGGAATCTGGCGCACAAACTCCGAGGCCACCACGCTGAATCCCGGGTGAACATAACCTTTGTATTGCATCACACCTGCTCCTGGAAAAATTGCTGCAAATTCCGGTAGGTGGCTTCGTTCAGGTAACAGGTTACAAACTTGCCCTGACGTTCCACACTGATCAGCTCCGCATTCACCAGCTCTTTGATGTGGTGGGATACGGTGGGCGCCCCCACATTGAGCGCATTGATAAAGTCCGTCAGGGCACAGCCCGCCAACGCCTGCGAAGACAGGGCCCGGCGCTGTATGATCTCCTGATAGATCTGTAATCGGTTGGGGTGTGACAGAGCTTTGAAGGCCTTCGCCAACTGACGGTTATCCACCTGATGGGTTCTCCCGGAATTTCATACTTCGACAAGTATAAAACTAATCCGGGGTCAGGGCACCCTGAGCATCGCTCTGTCCACGTCCGCTTTTCACGCCCTCATTTCACTCCCGGGCCCGCTCCTTTATAATCCCCGGTTTTCATGCTGCGCGTCCCTCGGCGCGCCCTTGCCGGGGCCAGGTTTATTCATGCTGTCTGACAACTACCAAAATCGCTTTGGGGGCATTGAACGCCTCTATGGTGCCGGCACCCTGGACATCCTGCAGCGGGCCCACGTCTGTGTGGTGGGCATTGGCGGCGTGGGCTCCTGGGCGGCAGAGGCCCTGGCCCGCTCCGGCGTGGGCGCAATCACCCTGGTGGACATGGACGAGATCTGTGTTTCGAACACCAATCGGCAGATCCATGCCCTGGGCGGCCAGTTTGGCCGGGTCAAAGTGGAGGCCATGGCGGAACGCCTGCTGGCCATCAATCCGGAACTGCATTGTCACCCCGACATGGATTTCGTCACCGTGGCCAACGTGGCCGAAAAAATGCGACCGGAGTTCGACTTCGTGCTGGATGCCACCGACAGTGTGAAGCACAAGGTCGCCATGATTGTCTATTGCAAGCGCAACAAGATTCCCATTTATGTGGTCGGTGGCGCCGGCGGCCAAACCGATCCCACCCGCATTCATTATGCCGACCTGACCCGGGCGGAGCAGGACCCGTTGCTGGCCCTGGTACGGAAAAAGCTCAGGCAGGACCACGGCTATACCAGTAACCTGAAACGTCGCTTCAGTATCGAGTGCGTTTATTCCGATGAGCCGGTTCTGTTTCAACAGGCAGACGGCAGCGTGTGCTCCACCCGCCCTCCGGCCCACGCTGACAGTAGTGTACGACTGGACTGCGCCGGGGGCATCGGTGCCTCAACCTGTGTGACCGCCACCTTTGGATTTGTGGCCACTTCACGTATTATCAAAAAAATATTGGATAAAGCGCACCGAACTGAGCCATAGTCGGTGTTGAATGGAAGTACGGATAACAATATGAAAAACCATAACTCATTTAGTTTTCTACGCCTTTGCTGCACCCTATTGATGTGGGCCACCAGTGCCCTGACCTTTGCACAGAGCACTCTCTATCTGGACGTTGCCGGCCAACCCATGGCGCTGGAATTGACCCCCAGAAACATCGATCGCTACGGCATCCAACCGGCGGATTCTTCCACCCGTTTCTATGGGGTACACCTGCGGGATTTCCCGGAGAGTAAAGGCCGGGCCGCCTACATCGACGGCCAGTGGCAGGGCCTGCTGCTCCACGACGGCCAGCTTCACCTGATCAGCGCGCTCAGCCCTGAGGGTGAGGCCAAGAGCGCAGCGGCAACCAACCGCTTTGTGGCCCAGACACTCAATCAGGACCTGAGCCTGGGTCAGTGTGGGTTCACCCCTCAGGTGTCCGCTGCAACACAATCCCCCGCCGCCAGCCAGACCATTACACCCCGCAACTTTACCCCACGGGCTTTGCAGATCGATTACGACACGTACTGTGACGATACTGTGGAAGGCGTGTGCCTGGTCGGTCAGCTCACCCTGGTGTTTGACAGCCAGTTCGAGTCCGATTTTGGTTCCAGCTATCAATCCCAGGCCATTGCCATCACCGAATACGTGGACCTGCTTTACCAGCAGGAATTCAAGATCGCGTTTAACAAACTGCGCATGGCCTTCGGTTCCGGTGACCAGTTTGGCGGCGGCAACGACATCGAAGCGGTGCTGGACGACATGGAGGCCCAGCGGGTGGCCGGTGATACCGCCTCGTTCGACCCCAATGTGTTTTCCATTCTGCATTTCATCAGCGGGCGTAACTACGCCGACGCAGGCCCCGCCATCGGCATTGCCTTCGGCCCCACTTACGCCAGCTTCCCCACTCCGGACTTTCCTTTACTCTGTTCCGGCTACGCCATGGGCACCTCGCAGGTATTCGGCAGCGGCAGCAATCGCACCGCCCTGACCTCCATCATCGTCGCCCATGAAATCGGCCACAATTTCGGTTTCCTGCACGACGGTGTTGATCCCGGCGTCACCTCCTGTTCTTCCTCGGCCTTCATCATGGCTGCGGAACTGAACCCTTCCGCCAGCGGCTTTTCCAGTTGTTCCCACGACGCGCTGGCACCCAACCTGAACGCCATCAACAACATCGAGACCTGCTTCGACTTCCCCATTAATGCCTCGTTGGTGGTGGACAGCGGCAACCCGGCATTTGCCGAACCCGGCTCCATCGTCAACACCCGCTATGACATCACCGCCATTGCCCGCAGCGACCGCACCCTGAACCTTCGGCTCACCGGCACCATCACCAGCAGCGCGGCGACCCTGATCAGTGCCCGTCTGGACAGCACCCCCTGCACCCTCAACAGTGGCAACACGCAATATACCTGTAACATCACCAATGCCAGTGTGCACTCCCTGGAACTGGAGTTGCAGACCGCCCTCAGCAATCTCAGCATCCGTCATCAGGTGGCCAGCACCAACGGGGACGATTTTGATGTGGACAGCGCAGACAACCAGGTGGTGGAGACCATCAGCGTGGACTTTGACGGAGCCGGCAACGACTCCGAAAACCTGGCGTCTCTGGACAACAAAGGCAGCGGTGGCGCCCTGCTTTGGCTATCGCTTAACCTGATGGTTTTGCTGGTGGCCAGACGACATTGCAGGGCCCGGTCGCCATCGTGAAAACCGTCACAGTTCTGGTCGTTTATCCGCCAGAGTTCGTGGCTGTGTGAAAGAAATAACAGTGGAATACTCCTGAATACCCCCCCAGGTACTAAACTGGAGGGATTAGGACTTGCAGGAGTATTCCATGGCCATTTTCCATCAAGACGCTTTTTTCTGGCGCCTGATCAATCTGACCCGATCACTGTCCACCGAAACCGACAAGTGGAAACTGTTCAGTAACATCCTCAATGAATGCCAGGGCATCACCCATTGCGACGGAGCGACCCTGTATTTACTGGAGGAAGACGAAGCCGGGCCGCGCCTGGACTACGCCATGATCCAGAACAAATCCCTGGGCCTGAATCAAAAATTCTGTGAGCCGGGCCAATCCGCCCTCACCCCCATCCGGGTACAGACCACCGATTCCGACAACAACCAGACCCACAGTATTGCCGCCTATTGTGCTCTGCAGGCCAAGTCTGTGTGTGTGGAGGATGTCTATAACTCCACCCAGTTCAATATCTGCGGCATCAAGGCCTTTGATGACCTGTTCGACTACCGCACCCGGTCGGTGCTGTCGGTGCCGGTCATCAAACCCGGACGCCGGGTGCTGGGGGTTATCCAGCTGGTGAATCCACTCAATCCGCTGTCTGGCACCGTGGCCCATTACTCCGAAACCCAGATTGCCATCATTGAATCCCTGGCAGCATTGATGGCGACGATTCTGGAGAGTGCCGAGCTGGAACATGCCGAAGGCGGCCTCTTGGTGCGGCTTTCCCAACCCAAGGGCACCGACGCCATATTTGAGCGGGTACTGGACGAAGCCATGCGGGTCACCCGGGCGGACGGCGGCACTATCTATTGGTACCGGGATGACGCGCCCAAGCGCCTGGAATTTGTGGCCCTGAAGAACAACTCCCTGAACCTGGCGTTTACCGCATTCGAATCCGAATCCAGGGACATCTCCCCCCTGCTGCTGGAGGTGGATGGAGAGCCCAATCTGCAGAACGTGGCCACCTTCACCGCCATCAGCAAACAGGTGGTCAATATTGATGACGCCTATAACAACACCACCTTTGATTTCTCGGGTATGAAGAGCTTCGATCAGCAGTACGGCTATCACTCCAAATCGTTCCTCAGCGTGCCGCTGTTGAACCATGCTCAGGAAGTGATTGGCGTCATGCAGCTGATCAATGCGCGCAACGCCTTCAATCAGGATGTGATCGCGTTCTCCAGCCAGTTGGAGCCGTTGGTGAAAGGGTTGGCCTCCTACGCAGCCATGACCCTGGAAAACGACATGCTGGTGCACGCCAAGCACACTGATAAAGCAATCAGAAAAACCGTCAATCAGTGACCAGTCCCGCCGCGAATCCGCAATTTTGGTAATTTTTCACAAAATGCCTCGGTATTTTGCCAATAAAAAACCATGCCGAATGCTACTACTATTTAAATCAGGCGCTTAAGAACACCGCGAGCACCCTTCGTTCTAAGTGCCTGCCCCGAATACCAAGTTCGGGGAACTCACAACTATGCGAGCACCAACTGGCCATGAGTATGGACGCTCTGGAACGGTCAGTATGTGTTGGTAAGGGATGCGAGCCCCTTACCAACACTTTTTTAATCTTGGGTCCGGCTTCCGGGGTTAGTTGGAGAGAACATACTGTCAACATGGTAACGCAATGCACGCTGTGAAACTTGATATTCAGTCTGCCCTACAGCAGGCGCAAAGCTGGCTCAAATACGAAGGCATCGTACAGGTTCAGGCCTCTAAAACCCCCAATGGGGATGCCATCGTGGTGCTGACCAACTGCAACCCGGCGGCGATCACCGCACCGGTGCCTTCCTACTTCCAGGGTTTCCCCGTCATTTTCTGTCAAACTGCCCCCTGAGCATCCTATTTGTACATTGGCATCATAAATCGCTGGGTTTATACTTGAACAATTGAGTGAAAAACGTTGTACAAAAAACGACCCAGCTCGCATTAACATGGGTCCCCAAGGTGCTTTGAGCGCTGCACGAGTCTAGCGGACAGGATTCGAGAACGTTTCATGCGATGCCCAAACTGTGGGGCTGATAATCCAGCTTTTCACGCATTTTGCTACCAATGTGGCAACAAAATAGCCCAACAATCCTCCAATAATGAAGGTGAGTTCTCTGCGCCACGAACCCAGGACCTGCAGCCCGAGCTGAAGAAGGTCACCATCCTGTTTGTGGATATCACCAATTCAGTTCAGCTTATTCACAAGCTCAAAGCCGAAGACAGCGCTGATTACCTGGACCCAACCATCTCCTCCCTCAAGCAAAATGCCCATCGCTACGGTGGTATGATCAACCGGGTGGATGGCGACGGCATGATGGTGATCTTCGGGGCTCCGGTGGCCTATGAAGACCATGCGCTTCGGGCCTGCTACGCGGCGTTGGATATGCTGAAATCCGTGAAAAGCGAGTTTGAGCGTACCGGCATTGCCGTGCGCATCGGCATCCATTCCGGTGAAGTGCTGATGAAGCCGTTTTACAACGACTTTTCGGTGGATTATGAAGCCCTGGGGCCCACGGTGTACCTGGCCCATCGCATGGAAGTGCTGGCCCGGCCCAATACCGCGGTGATCTCCAAGGACACCTACCACGCGGCTCAGAAACAGATCCGGGTGGACAACCTGGGTCCGGTGCAGGTAAAAGGCCTGGATGAGCCGGTGGAGCTGTACCAGATCCAGGGTCGTGTGCGCCAGGATGAAGGCAATGAGAGCAAACTGGGTGACACCCCTTTTGTGGGGCGCGACAACGAAGTCAAGCTGATCCAGCAGAACCTGGCAGAAACCCGGGAACACTGTGGCCGCTGTGTGGCCATTTGTGCTGAGCCCGGGGTGGGTAAATCCCGCCTGGTGACCCGGGTTCTGCAGGGCATAAACCCCACCCAATATCATGTGCTCACCACCGCCTGCGACTCCCACAACCGCAGCACGGCTTATCTGCCTTTTTCCAACATCATTCGCTGTTGGCTCAACGTGCAGGATTCCGATTCACAGCTGGATATCGCGCAGAAACTGCGGGATCGAATCGCCAACCTGAACGAGAGCTTTGCGGAACACCAGTCGGCCTATCACTTCCTGCTGGATCTGCCGATCCAGAACCAGAGCTGGAACAGCCTGGAGCCGGTGCAGAAGCGGCAGCGGGCCAGAAAAGCCATGCGGGCCCTACTGGATGAGCTGGCGCGCCAGAAGCCGTTGGTGATCCTGCTGGAGGATCTGCACTGGATCGACGGTGAAAGCCAAACGCTGCTGGAGCAACTGGTCAAATCCGTGCACGACCACACCAGCCTGCTGATCGTCACCTATCGCCCGGAATATCAGGCCAGCTGGTTGAACGAGAATGTGAGTCTGCTGGAGCTGAAACCGTTCACCGACCTGGAATCGAGCGATTACCTGAAGGGCGTATTGGGCAAGGACCCAAGCCTGATCACCTTGCGGGATGAAATCAGCCGTCGCTGTGAGGGCAACCCTCTCTACATCGAGGAAATGATTCACCACCTGATGGACAGCAATCTGATCTGGGGAGAACCGGGCAGCTACACCTCGGGGCTGAACACCCTGCCGGACACCTTGCCGCTCACCATCCACTCGGTCATTTCCACCCGCATCGACCGGCGTTCCAAGCTGGCCAAAAATATCCTGCAGGCGGCCTCCGCCATCGGCCAGCGTTTTTCCACCGGGTTGCTGGATTACATTACCGACATTCCCCGCGACTACGCCAAGCACGCCATTGATGAGCTGGTCCAATGCGGCCTGGTGATCAAGGCCAGCGACGGGCTCAACGACGAGTTCCAGTTCAAGCACGCCCTGGTGCACCAGGTGACCTACGACTCCATTCCCCGGGAACGCAAGCGGCTGATCCACGCCAGCCTGGTGAATGCCATCGAGTCCCTGCACAAGGAGCGCCTGGAGGAACATGTCTACCGGCTGGCGGAGCACGCCTATATGGGCCAGTACTGGCACAAAGCGGTGGAGTATTACCTGAAGGCCTGTTATCACGCCATCGGCCGTTCCTCCCACCATCAGGCCGTATTGTTGCTGGATCGCGGCCTGGAGGCATTGCGGCACCTGCCCCTGAACAAAGACACCCTGGGCCAGCGCATTGATTTCCTGGCGGTGGGCATGAATGCCTTGATCCCCCTGGGGGAACAGGATCGTCTGGTGCGGGACCTGAAGGAAGCAGAAAAGCTCTGTGATGCCGTGGGAGAGCCCAAACGCACCTGCTCGATCCTGTGTCAGCTCACCAACGCTTTGTGGATGGTGGGCAAGCACCAGGAGGCGTTCAGTGCATCCAGCCGGGCGGTGGAGCTGGCCAATGAGATTCAACACGTGCCACTGCAGATCGCCGCTAACTACAATCACGCCATGGTCTATCATGCCATGGGTGAGTTCGACAGCTGTATCCGGCTGGAGCAAGGCATCCTCAGAATTCTGACCGGCGATATGGAAGTCAGCCGTCTGGGCTGGACCGGTTACCCCAGCGTGTTCTGCCGTACTTTTTATGGCAACAGCCTGGTGGAACTGGGACAGTTGGCGGACGCGGAAAACGTCATCCAGCGTGCTGTGGAAATCGCAGAAGGCGCTCAACACCCCTATTCCAAAGCCATGATCTACGATACCTATGGCTACTATCTGCTGGCCGTGGGCGATTACCAGAGTGCCCGCAGCATACTGGATACCGCACTCACCATCTGCGATGAATTTGCCATCCACACCATGGTGCCGGCAGTCTCAGCCAAACTCGGTCAGGCACTGGTGGGCAGCGGTGAGTTGCAGCTGGCGGAAAAGGTGCTGGAGCAGGCCGTGCAACCCAGCTGCTATCGCAAAGGGGGCCGTTACACCTGGTTCTATCTGTTCCAGGCCATGGCGGAGCTCCAGCTGGCGTTGCAGAACCTGGATAAAGCCCATCTTTACGCGCGGAAATCGTTCACCGTCACCAGTGAAACCAACGAGAAAGCCCATCACGGCTGGGCCTGTCTGACCCTGGCCAAAGTCCACAACGCCATGGACCAGCAACGCCAGGCCGACAAACTGATCGACCTGGCGCTGGACATCGCCAAGCAGAAAAACATGGCGCTGCTGGGTTATCAGGCCGCTGTTTACAACGTGGAGGAACTGCAGCGTCGGGAAGACCACGACGCCAGCCTGGTGTATCTGGAGCTGGCCCATGATTTTGCACAGATCACAGGCCATCGCCCCTTTTTGGACAAGCTGCATTACCTGAAAGACCGGATTGCCTGAACAAGGGATTGCCTGATCAGTCTGCCCGGTCACAACGCAACAGCATGCTCGCCGGCATGTTGTACTTGAAGGTCATATCCCCCAGGTTGCCCGCCGCCGGCCGCACATTGGGCAGGGTGAGCAGCATTTTCAACGCTTCCCGGATTTCCAGCATCGCCACATGATGCCCCATGCAGGCATGGGGGGTTCCATCCATAAAAATAAACGGCTCCTGCTGCGGTGAGACCTGATGCTTCAGATTGGCCCCCATGGTCACCTGGGACACCAGCAATACCACCGACCCCGGCTCAATGTTCAGCACCTCCCCGGCTGAGGAGGTATAGGTTGCACCGTTGGTGCAATAGCGCGGCAGTACCGGCGCCACCGGATTCAGGCGCAGGCAGGTCACGATGGCCTGGTCCAGCATAGGGTCCAGACCGGGCTCCATGGCGGCCCTGGTGGACTCGTCCGCCATTCTCCAGGCTTCCAGTGCCTGTTTGACCTGGGCCATCACCGCCGGTTTGGCGGCGTCAGACACCCCCGGTTGACTGGCCGCCAAAAACTGCAATCCACTGACCAGATCGTTGCCCATCTCCAGCAGGGATTTCACCACCATGCTGATGCCTTTCGCCGTGGTGTCGGTACTCCCTACCATCAGCTCTAGCACACTCTGCCGCACCGCTTTGACCAAGGCATCCCCGGAGTCACCATAGTGCTGCTGGAACAGCTGGATGAAGCGGGACATTAAAGTGCCGTCATCCTCGGCAGCCTCAATGCGCTGGCGAACCTGTGCATCCAGATGCTCGATCAGTTCCCCTGAAGCATTCTTGGCAAGCTCCGTGAGGTAGTCTGCGTTGTAAAGATTCAGGAACACCTCGATGAACAGCATCCGTACCCAAAACAACAGGGTCTGGTCCGGCGTGGTGGAAAAGCCCAGTTCGTCATATTTGGTCTGCCACACCGGCGGCAGTTCCGCAAAATCCGCCCGATCAAAAAAGTGAGCGATCTGGGTTTTGGAGAGAATACGTTTAGCGACGGCTTCCGGCGCAGCGACACCATAGAACCCTTTGATCACTTGCAGCGGCAACTGGCGCGCCAAGCCCTCCACCAGCTCCAGCTGCCCCGTCTGCAGAAACGCGTTCCGGATTTCCTGCAAGGGTGCCTGCAACAGGGTTTTCAATTGTTGCTGAAAGCCCTGGTGTTCAATCTGCTGTGCCGATTGCGCCTTGAGTTCAACGCGCTCCGCGGTGTTGGGTCGGGACAACAGCATGGTGCCACCGGTGAGGTTTCGAATCTTGCGCGCATAGTGATCGTTGGTGAACAACGCGGTTTGCTTGAGGATGCTCATCACATCTTCCGGATGGGCAAAGTAATAATAGAAACGCTCCGCGCCCCCGGCATCCAGCTTGAGTTTCACAAAGCGCTTGCCGCTTAACAAGGCGGTGGCGTCCACGTAACGGGCCACATCCAGAGGATCAGAGGACTCCGGCTGAAAGGTGTCAATATGCTGCTTGGGAATCTGGAAAGGGTTGATGGGTTGGGCCAGCCCCGCAATCAACCCCAGTGCCTTGCGCCCGGGTGTAAAAAAATACTCGCCCCCTTTTACATGCACATACTGCTTCAAACCAAACACCGGCAGGCGCTGCTGGTTGAAGGAGAACTGCCCCAAATCCGCCGGCCCACGACTACCGACAATGGGGTCAATGATGGGACTTGGCATATGCATGAAGTCGCAGTTGTTGATCCAGTTCTTCTGGATGAACTCAAACTGGGAATCAATGCGGGCGTTATAGCAAAAGAAGTGCAGACCCCGGGGTTCAGCGGGTGCCGATGCGGCACACTCACCGGGTTCGATAAAGCGGCCGTAGGGCATGCCCCGGCGGATGATTCGGTGCTGATCCACCAGCGACGTGCCTTCGTCCACGCCATCATTCAGGGTCAGGCGCGGATTGACCCGCCGCACGTGGGAGGTGAACGGACAGCGCTCACCCTGAGTATCGTCGTGGTAATCAAAGTCATTCTGCTTGGGCTTGGGGTGCCCCCCCGTCAACGGCGTGCCGTCCTGCTGACGACCCACTAGCTTGGCGGCCAGTTCCGCGTCGTCCTGGCAATAATCGCGAAAGGCAGCCACATCCTGCTCCAGTTTTCGGTACACCAGAAAGGAACCGTTCATGGTCAACGCCTGGAACGCCGCTTTGTCGGGATCTTGCTGGACCGGGCTCAGGGGATTGATGTCGCCTGCGGCGGCCTTATCGGTCTTGCTGGTGACTGGTTCGCGGTTCTTCAGGTCCAGCTCATCCTGGTACCCCAGCAGAAACTCCCCCGCGGCCAATGGCGCCCAATCCGCTTCTCGTGATTCTTTTTTGCCGGCAACCGCGCAGCCCGGCATGCCGTCGTTGATGCGTGGTTGGGAGATGCCGTCCACAAAGCCGAAGTGCTCCCGAATGAGGCTCTGGTAACGAATGACATGGGCCTGTTCCTGGGCCAGACAATGGCAGCCTGGAAATTCAGGTTGCTCCTGTCGCAGGCTGGCAACACAGTCATCAATGATCTTGAAGTGCCGGTCGCGATCGGCGTCGCTCCACTCCTGTGGCGGCCTCGCGCATTCGTCCTCCAGAGACGGTACGTAATTAACCCCCAGGAACACATGGATATGGGGGCTGCCATAAAACCCCTCCCATTGGGTGGGGTAATCCCCCCACTGGTCGCCGATAAACTGAGCCCGGCGGGCCATCCCCTCCCGGAAGGCGGGCGGAAACTGGCGGATCAGATGCTCCGGCAGCCCCATGCGCTGCAGGCCACTGTAGGTGAACCCGATGTTGAGAAAACAAGGGCTGGCGATGGCGGTACCACCCTCAGTATGCAGATTCCCATCGGATATCAGCAATTGCCGGAACGCCGGCGCTGCGATAAAGCGGGCAAATTCCTGGGGGTTGGTGATGGTGAGAAAGTAATAACGTGCCGCTGATGGCCGGGCACTGCGAATGAGGTGAGCCTGAATATCATCAAGCTGAAGATGATTTTTTCCCGTGTTCACTTGGCCGCTCCGGATCAGTGGATTCAAGATTGAGGTAGGTCTGATTTTCTTTGACGAAGCGATCGAACGCCTGACGAAACTCACCATTGCATCCCCGGCGCTCATCAGCATACCACTCCGCCATAAAGCGATCGAAGTTGGCCTTGAAACTGCGCAGGGATTGTCTTCGCAACAGGGACTCGTCGGGAATCGCTGCGTAGAAGGCGGTGGTTTTCACCTGATGCTGTTTTACGTATTGCCAGAAGGCGTCGAAGTCGCGGCATCCCTGCTGCGGGTAACCTTCACAGTTACCCCAAACCCGATCCATGTCCGCTGCAATCAGGGTCGAGAAGTCTCTCAGGTATTGCCACATGCTGCCGTCATAATTGGAGGTGAAGATCAGCTTGTCCTCTTGGGAAGAAGGGTCCTCCCAGATGATCCAGCGAGCAAAGTGTATGGTCTGAACCAGTCGAATCGGGGTGGGAATTCCTTTCGATTCCCGATTCACGACGGAGTCCAGAACTTTCTGCAGTTGTTGTTTGTATGTCAGCACACCATCCTGTGTGCGCCCCCTTTTTATGGTGGTGATGACAGTAAGCTCATTCACACCACCCAGAAAACGTGAGTCCTGAACGTGTGACATCCAGTGATCCTTGATGGTTATTAAAAGAATGATGACCAGGAAAATGAGAACTACTTCACTTTCCTTGACTAATCAAAGCACTTGATTGGGACTCTGTAAACTGCTTTTCACATTTTGTGTATTTAGCGGCTGAGTGGCGGCTGATCTTGCAAAAAAAAACATTAAAATTCGATCACTTAAGAAATTATTTACTACACTTACAGCAATTTAGTACTAAAGACCCACCACATGATTATTCCCGTTGATTGCAGGGCAGGCCGGGGGGCGTGTTGAAGTTTCGCATTTATCAGCCTTTGCTGTTCGTGTTGCTGGTTCTTGCCTGCGGGCCGGGGGCAGCGTCCCCCCACTTTGCTCCTATTCAGGCATCGAAGGTGACGGACATGCCCATGGGCCGGCATTTGCAGATGCTGGAGGACCCGTCCGGCACCCTGCTGGTGGAGGACGTGCGCTCGCCCGCGATCAGCCGGCAGTTCGAGCCCCTGTTCGTGGACACGCCTTATCTGGGGCGCACCCATTCTGTGTTCTGGTTCCGCTTTGATGTGGATTTCAACCAGGAACATTCCGACCTGGTGCTGGAGCTGGGTTACCCGCATCTGAAACACATCACTCTGTTCCGCTTTGAGAACGGGCGCCTGCTGGATGAGCAGAACGCGGGCTATGGCGATCCCCAAACCAGCAAACTGCATTGTTCCCGCCCCTGCTTTTCCATCAGCCACAGCACCAACATCCAGACCCTGTACCTGCGGGTAAACAGTGACTCCCCCATGTTTGTGCCCATCAATCTGCGCAGCCCCAACAGCCAATTGCGCAGCGAACGCATCATGATGGCGTTGTCTGCGCTGTTCTATGGCGCCTTCATGGTGATGGGGCTGTTCAATCTGTTCCTGTATTTCTCCACCCGCAAAAGCAGTTATCTGTACTACGTGGCTTACATCATTTCCCTGGGCCTGTGGACGCTGTCCCACGATGGGTTGCTGCGCGAGATGCTGTTCATGCACAACGAGTCCCTGGCCTCCTACCGGGTGCACTTTATCTTCACCCTGCTCAGTATCTGCATGGGGGCCATCTTCTGTCAGAAGTTTCTGAACACCGGCGAGAACATGCCTCTGCATCACAAGGCGTTCAGTTTTCTGGTGCTGATGGGGGTAATCGACATCCTGCTGATCATCGTCACCGGCAAAGTGTTGTTGCCCAACTCCGCGAACCTGCTGACCATACTGATCTGTGTGGCCGGTCTTTCCGCCGGCAGCGTCGGTATGCTGCGGGGGTTGAAGACCGCCCGCTTCTTTCTCATCGCCTGGCTCAGTGTCATTGTCGGTAGCGCCTGCTGGGTGCTGACCATATCCGGTGTGTTTCCGCTGAATAAATTCACCCTGTTCAGTGTGCATATGGGGGCCCTGCTGGAAACCATCCTGCTGGGTCTGGCCCTGGGCGACCGCATCAACGTACTGCAGGCCGAGCGCATCCAGGTGGAGCAGGATGCCAAGCGGCGCCTGGAGGAAAGCAACGTGAAACTGGCGGCCAGCAATCGCTTCAAGGATGAGTTCCTGTCCACCGTCAGCCACGAGTTGCGCACCCCCATGAACGGTATTTTCGGCGCCTATGAGCTGCTGGAACACACCGACCTGAATACCGAGCAGGTGAAATACCTGAGCACCATCAGCCGTTCCAGCCGGGACATGATGGGCATGATCGAAAATATACTGACCTACACCCAGTTGGAATCCGGCATCGCCAAACCCAATGCCCACCCCTTCCGTATCAAGGAATGCCTGCAGGAGATGGCGATGTATTATCGGGGGCGCGCTTCCATGCAGGATCTGGATTTTGACTTCCGGCTGGACAATAACATCCCCATGACGCTGGAAGGGGACGAGGACAAGCTGCGCCTGCTGCTGGATCACCTGCTGGACAACGCATTCAAGTTTACCGATCAGGGGTTTGTGCGGTTTGAGGTGACCCACCTGCAGTCCAGTGAGTCGGAGACGGAAAAACTCATGTTTGTGATCCGGGATTCCGGTTGCGGTGTGCCGGAATCCCTGCAATCGGATATTTTCAATTCCTTCAAACAGGCAGACGGCTCACTGACGCGCCGTAAAGGCGGTTTGGGGATCGGCCTTGCCCTCTGCCAGAAGATTGTGAACATCCTGCAGGGCAAACTGGAATTCAAGTCGGTGGTGAACGAAGGCACCCAGGTGGTGTTGACCCTGCCCTTCAAACCGGCTGCAGATCAGTTCCGCCAGGCCAACCAGATCTCCACCAGCATTCGTCCGGATAACACCGACATCCTGGTAGTGGAGGATAACTACGTGAACAAACTGGTGATGGAAGGCCAGTTGCGCAAACTGGGCTTCCAGGTATTCTCTGCGGGCAACGGCCGTGAAGCCATCAATATGATGGAGAAGCGGGAATATGATCTGGTGTTCATGGATTGCCAGATGCCGATCATGGATGGCTTTGAGGCCGCCCGCCGCATCCGCCAGCTGAACAATCGCAATGCATCCATACCCATCATTGCCGTCACCGCCAACACCAATCCGGGGGACCGGGAACACTGCATCTCCGCCGGCATGAACGATTACATCAAAAAGCCTTTCAACCAGGCCATCCTGATTGCCGCCATCAACCGCTGGCTGAGCTACGATACCGAATCGCCACAGTTGGCCTGAGTTACCAGTTCAACGGCAGGCTGATGAGGAAGCGGGCTCCGCCCCATTCAGAGGCCGCGATACTGAGGGTGCCGCCGGACGCCGTAACAATGTCATTCACCACCGCCAGGCCAATACCCTGCCCGCTGGCCCGTTCATCCCGGCGCACACCACGACTCAGGACCCTGGCTTCATCACCGGGCGCAATCCCCGGTCCGTTGTCTTCAACGTAAAAACGAATCTGCCCATCGTGGATGTGCCCGCCCACTCTGACCCGATCGCCCCCGTATTTGCAGGCGTTGTCCATGAGGTTGCCCAGCACCTCCAGGGTGTCACCGTCATCCCAGGGCATACGCAGGCCCGGGCGGATGTCCTGCTCAAAACTGATCGCACGGTCGGCGTAGACCTTGGCCAGCACCTTGGTCATGCGCTGGTACATGTCCAATAGCACGGCGCCCTGTCCACTCACCTGAGGCACGGCGGTGATTGCCCGTTTCAACTGGTAGTTGACGATTTCGTCCATACGGCGCACCTGTTCATTCAGGGTGTCCTGCTGCGGGTCGGCCAGCGGATCGCTACCACGCTCCAATCCCTTGAGCACCGCCAACGGGGTTTTCAGGCTGTGGGCCAGGTTGCCCAGGCTGTGCTTGTAGCGCTCGCGCATGGAACGCTCATGCTCCACCAGGCGATTCAGGTTATTCACCACCGGCATGATCTCAGAGGGGTATTGTTTGATGATGCGTTGCTGGCGGCCCATCTCCACCCCATCCAACTCCCGGGCCAGCCTGCGGAAGGGACGAAAACCCAGGTTCAGTACACCGAACACCAGCACAATGGCCGCCAATACCAGACCACCCAGCCAGATCCAGAGCGTGGTTTCAAAGCTTTTGATCTGGGCCAGGTAGGGCTGGTCCCATTCCCTTACCACGAAGGTGTAGGGTGAGGCTGCCGCGGTTTCTTCCCAGAATACATTGATGCTGAGCTGGTAATACTGCCGCCCGTTTTGATCTTCCACCGTCTGGAATATCCATTGCCCGGTATCGGAGGTGGGCGGCAGGGGGAATTGCTCAAGCAACAGGGAGCGGGACTGCCAGATCACCTCTCCCTCATGAATGACCACCGCCAGCAGGCCGGAGTTCAATTGATTGAAGCGAGGGTCCGCCAGTTGCTCCGGCAATTCCAGCCGGTCGTGGTCGTAATCCGCAGTGGCAATGAAGCCAAACATCTGCAGCTTCAGCTGTTCCCGCGCCCGATCAACGATACTGGCCTGGAACGACTGCCGCAAAATCCAACCGGCGCTGATGGAAAAGGCCGCCAGTATCAGCGCCGCCACCAGCACAAAACGGGTTCTCAGCGATAACAAGAATCAGGACTCCAGAGCAAACCGGTAACCACGGCCGCGCAGGGTTTCGATGGGCTTCAGGGCATTGTCCGGGTCCAGTTTCTTACGCAGACGCCCCACGAAGACTTCAATGGTATTGCTGTCGCGGTCGAAATCCTGGGCATAGATGTGCTCGGTCAATACGGTTTTGGAAACCACTTCGCCGGGCCGCAGCATGAGGTATTCCAGCACCTTGTACTCAAAGCTGGTGAGCTCCACCGCGGTGCCGTTAAGCGAGACTTTCTGCGCCGCCGTGTCCAGCGCGATGCCCCCCACCGTCACCACCGGTTTGGCGTGTCCGGCGGAGCGTCGGATCAGGGCATTGAGACGGGCAAACACCTCCTCCATTTCAAAGGGTTTCACCACGTAATCATCGGCTCCGGATTCCAGTCCGTCCACCTTGTCCTGCCAATGCCCCCGGGCGGTCAGGATCAATATTGGGTAGTTGATGTCCTGCTGCCGCAGGGCGCGGATCAGGTCGATGCCACTCAGCTTGGGCAGCCCCAGGTCGATGATGGCCACATCGTATTCGAACTCCGTGCCGTAATAGCGCCCCTCTTCACCGTCCACCGCCAGATCGACACTGTAGCCCTTCTTTTGCAGCGCATTGCCGATCTGCTCGCGCAAGTGCTGCTCGTCTTCCACCACCAGAATTCTCACCGGAAACTTCCCTCCTTACACAACGTTGACCAGCCTAGACACCTTTAACCGCCGTTGCCGCCGGTTTCCTTGTCCACAAACACGGTTTTGATGCGGCCTTCCGGTAACAGTACCTTGACCCGATAAACCCCGCGACCGTCGCGCTCTTCCAGTGTGACCTTGAGCACTTTGCCACCGGTTTTCTTGACCACCTTGCTGGCGGCCTGGGACGGACTGAGCTCCGCCACCCACATGACCCCATCCCGGGCATGAGAGGCCACCGGCAGACTGCCCAATAGCAGCATTACGACGCACAGCATAGGGAATTTGAATCTCATGAACCTGAACAACTCCGATAATCTGGTGATCACCATAACGCACCCATTGTGAACCAACCCTGAATTGACTGCCCTCAATTAAAACGTCGTCACCCCATCAGGAACGCAGAACAATCCCATAGCCACAACTGTTTTTATTGAATATTCATAACCTTAGCAACAAGGATAGCCGAATGGCATGGGGGTTGCTGTATACAAAATGCGATCAAGCATTTCGCTGATCACCTTACACAAGCCTGGAGGCACGATATGAGCATCAAGGAATCCGCCACTTTCTTATTTGAAATCACTCATCCAGAGCAGGCCGCCGGCTTCTGTGCTCTGAAAGAATACCTCGAGAACATGTATTTCGGATAATCCAGCACCCGTTTATTGTACAAAACCTGACGTTATTCCTCCCGTTCGAGTTCAAAGCCAGCGCCCGCTGGCTTTTTTTATGCCCCAGCCCTATTGCTACCCCCTGCCTGAACAACTCTGAAACAGAATTAGACAATACCTAGACATAAACTTTGACAACCCTCAACAACTGGATTTAATATTCATTTGTCTAGGACAACATATGGACAAACAAAATGGACCAGGCAACTTCCAAAATCCCCGTCGGCATCAGCCGCTGCCTGCTGGGGGATAACGTACGCTACAACGGCGATCACAAACACAACCGCTTCTGCACTTCGGTGCTCGCCGACCACTTTGAATTCGTGCCCACCTGCCCGGAGGTGGAAATTGGCTTGCCAGTACCCCGCAAGCCCATTCGTCTGGTGGACATGGGCAATGACGTACGGGCGGTGGAGAGCGATGACCCAAGCCGGGATCACAGCATTCCACTGCTCCAGCATGGCCGCGATTATGCCCGGGCACAGCCAGACCTGTGCGGCTTCATCGCCACCCCAAACTCGCCCAGTTGTGGTGTGTTCGGGGTGAAGTTGTACCTGCCCAACGGGCACCCGGTGAACAAGACCGAGGGTTTGTTCAGCCTGGCCCTGCGCCAATCCAATCCGCTGCTCCCCATCGAAGAGGCAGGGCGCCTCAACGATGCCGGCTTGCGGGAGAATTTTATCGTTCGGGTGTTCACCCTGCACCGCTGGAAAAACCTGGTGTCCACAGGCGTAACCGCCGCCGGGCTGGTGGCGTTCCACAGTCGCCACAAGTACCTGGTGATGTCCCGCGACTACGCCGCCTACAAAACCCTTGGCCGCCTGGTATCGCGCCTGGATCAACCGGACCTGCAGCCCATCGCTGACCAGTACATCAAGTTGCTGATGGCCGCGTTGGAAACCCCACCCAAGCGGGGCACGCAGTGCAATGTGCTGATGCACCTCATGGGCTACCTCAAACAGGTATTAAGCCCCCGCGACAAGCAGGAACTGGTGGTCAGCATCGAGGACTATCGCCGCGGTATCGTGCCCTTGATTGTCCCCATTGCCCTGCTGCGTCATCACTTTGAACAACAAGCGGAAGAGTACGCCTATCCGCTGCAACAGCACTATCTGGCGCCCTATCCCCATGAGTTGGGTCTGCGCAGCCATATTTTCTAACCGCCCATTTGCTATAGACACCGTCACAGGGAGTACTACATGCTGCACGCCGTCTGGTTCCGTAACGATCTTCGTACCCACGACAATCCGGCCCTGCACGCAGCCGCCGCAAGCGGCCAGCCGGTGGTGGCGTTTTACTTCTTCACGCCGGCGCAATTGGCACGACATGACGTGGGGCCAACCAAGCAGCGTTTTATCCTGGAAAATGTAGCGGCGCTGCGCGCAGAGCTGGCTGACTTGAACATCCCCCTGCTCGCCCTTTTGTGTGACGACTACCGCAGCTCGGTTACGTTGCTGGTGAAGCTTTGCCGCCAGCATCAGGTGCAAACCCTGTTTGCCAATCGGGAGCTGGAGCTGAACGAACGGCGGCGGGACAGCGACGCCCACCGTGCACTGCAACAGGCCGGCACCGGGGTTCAATTTTATCAGGATCAAACCCTGCTACCGGTGGGCCAGGTGTTGACGGCCGAAGGCAACCCTTATCGGGTTTTCACACCGTTCAAACGGGCCTGGCAAAAGCAGATAGCCGAGCACAGCCTGACCAGCCTGCCGCGTCCCAGCGCCCAGTCCCCGCTGCCCATCGCCGCCACACCGGAAGAAGAAATACTGTCCTGGCAGCATCCCACCGCGGCCAACCGTTTCTGGCAGGCCGGGAGCGAGGCGGCCTGGCAACGGCTGAATCAGTTCTCCGAGCGCCTGATCGACCACTACAAAGAGCGGCGGGACATACCTTCCCTGGGTGCCACCAGCCAATTGTCTCCCTACCTTGCGGTGGGCGCCATCTCACCCCGCAGTTGCCTGTTGCAGGCTCTGAAGGGTAACCACTTTGAGTGGGATTCCGGCAATCCCGGCATTCTCACCTGGATCAACGAACTGGTTTGGCGGGAATTTTACAAGCACCTCTCCTATCACTACCCGGAACTCAGTAAGGGTGAAGCCTTTAACCCCCAGACCCGGTTCATTCCCTGGTCGAGAGACCCGGAGCATCTGCAACGTTGGCAACAGGGCCTGACCGGCTACCCGTTGGTGGACGCCGGCATGCGCCAACTCAATCAGATGGGCTGGATGCACAACCGGCTGCGCATGGTCACAGCGATGTTTTTTACCAAGCAACTGTTCATGGACTGGCGCTTGGGGGAGGCCTATTTCATGCAGACCCTGATCGACAGCGATTATGCCGCCAACAACGGCGGCTGGCAGTGGTCCGCCTCCACCGGTGCCGATGCCGCCCCCTACTTTCGTGTTTTCAACCCGGTCCGCCAGTCGCAACGCTTTGATGCCAACGGCGATTTCATTCGCCAGTGGGTGCCGGAGCTGGCGCAATTAGGCCCCAGGCAAATTCACGATCCGACCCCGCTGGAACGACAGATGTGCGGTTACCCGCAACCCATCGTGGATCACCGAACTTCAGTAGAGCAGGTCAAACAAGCGTTCAAGAACGCTCAGGCCATGGCCGCGGAGATAGCATGATGGAATTGCGTAACAACGTCATCTGGATCACCGGCGCCTCCAGCGGCATCGGACGTGCCCTGGCTGTCCAGCTGGCCCGCTACAACACCGTGATTGCCAGTGCCCGCTCCCAGGAGAAGCTGCTGCAACTGAAAGAGGAAGTTCCGGAGATTGTGATCCGGCAAGCGGACGTGACCCAAATGTCGCAACTGGCAGACACCAGCGCCTTCATCGACCACATGTTCGGACGCCTGGACTGCCTGATCGCCAACGCCGGTCACTGCGAATACCTGGATGTACGCCACTTCGACAGTGGCGTCGCGCGCCGCATGATGGAAACCAACTATCTGGGCTTCGTCTACACGCTGGAATCCTGCCTGCACCTGCTGCGGCGCTCCGACCACCCCCATATTGTCGCCATGAGCAGCAGCTCGGTTTACGCGGGTCTGCCCAGGGCCGAAGCCTATAGTGCCGCCAAAGCTGCCATCTCCCAGTTTATGGAATCTCTGGCCTCCGACCTGAAACCGGAAGGATTTGCCCTCAGTGTGATTCATCCGGGCTTTGTAGATACCGAGCTCACCCAGGGCAACGATTTCCCCATGCCGTTGCTGATGTCCTCCGAGCAGGCGGCAACGCGCATCATTAAAGGTATCGAGCATGGTCGCTTCAATATTGATTTCCCCAAGCCTTTAACGTGGGTACTGCGCTGCCTCAGGTCCACCCCCCATTTCCTGCGTCACCGTATTACCAGCAGCCTCTCCAGGAACGTACACCATGAACTATAAACACATCGCCGTCATCGGCAGCGGCATCTCCGGCCTGACCACCACCTACCTGTTGCAACGTCGCTACCAGGTGACCCTGTTCGAACAGGATGATTATCTGGGCGGCCACACCAACACCGTGGACATTGAACACAATGGCCGGGTTTACCCGGTGAACACCGGCTTCATTGTATTCAATGACTGGACCTATCCCAATTTCATTCGCCTGATGGATCATCTGGGCGTGGCCAGCGAAGATTCCGACATGAGCTTCAGCGTACGTTGTGATCGCAGCGGCCTGGAATACAACGGTTCCAACCTCAACACCCTGTTCTGTCAACGGCGCAACCTGGTGAATCTGCGTTTCTGGCGCATGATCCAGGACATCATGCGCTTCAACAAGGAAGCCACCCGCCATTACCTGAGCGGCACCCTGGACAACGGCATTACTCTGCAGGACTACCTGAACCGTGAAGGCTACGGCGATGCGTTCCGCCGCTACTACATTATTCCCATGGGCGCAGCCATCTGGTCAGCACCGGAAGCGGACATGATGGCGTTTCCTGCCGCCTTTTTTATTCGGTTCTTCCACCATCATGGACTTCTGTCTGTGAACAACCGGCCCCAATGGCGCGTCATCAGTGGTGGCTCCCGATCCTACGTGGATGTACTCAAGCGCAAACTGACGGGAGCCGTACACCTGCAGCGGGGCATCCGCCGGGTAACCCGCCATGAACACGGAGTCCGGCTCACCGACCACCAGGGCGCAGAGCATGACTTCGATGCCGTGGTGTTTGCCTGTCATAGCGACCAGGCTCTGGCGATGCTGGCCCAACCCAGTGTCCGGGAACACAGCATACTGGGGGCGATTCCCTATCAGGACAACAGCGTGGTACTGCATACCGACACGCGCCTGTTGCCCCGCAACAAAAACGGGTGGGCGGCCTGGAATTACCGCATTCCCACCCACGCAGGGCAGCCGGTGACCGTCACCTACAACATGAACATTCTGCAGAATTTCGATTCCGAAACCACGTTCTGCGTCAGCCTGAATCAGGATGCCGATATTGATCCCGCCACCATTTTGCGTCGCTATCGCTACAGTCACCCGGCCTTCACCCTGGCCGGCGCTGACGCTCAAAACAGGTTTGACGAGATCAACGGTCATCAACACACATTCTATTGCGGTGCCTACTGGTTCAATGGCTTTCACGAAGACGGGGTCAACAGCGCCATACGGGTTGCCGAGTCCCTCAACGTCCACTTTGATGAATTGGTGCCAGCATGCACAGCGCACTCTACCAGGGCTTTGTAACCCACCTGCGCCGCCAGGCGCCGGCACATCAGTTCCGCTACCCCATGTTCATGCTGTACCTGGACCTGGATGAGCTGGATCCGTTTTTCCGGACCTCCCCACTGTGGTCCCGCGAGCGTTTCAACTGGGCCAGCTTCCATCGCGAAGACTATCTGCGACCAGACATACCCGATCTCAAGCAAGCCGTGAGCGCCGAGATCGAACGCCAGACCGGACAGACATTCAGCGGCCGCGTGTGCCTGCTGGGCCACCTGCGTTATCTCGGCATCTGTTTCAATCCGGCCACGTTCTATTTTTGCTTTGAAGGGGACCAACTTAAATATGTGGTCACGGAAGTCACCAACACCCCCTGGCAGGAAAAACACACTTACGTCCTGACCGAGGCGGAACTTCAACGCAGCGAGGACACCGAAAAACGCTTTCATGTGTCGCCTTTTCTGGACATGGACCTGCAGTACCGCTGGCGGATACCCGCCCCCGACCAATCCGCGAACATATCCATTCGCTGCCTGCGCAACGGTGACACCGTATTCACAGCACTGCTGGAGCTGGAACGCATGGCCGCCACCCGGCACAACCTGAACCGCATCCTGTTCAAATTTCCCCTGGTGACACTGAAGACCATCAGTGGCATCTACTGGCAGGCTCTCAAGCTCTGGCTCAAGGGCGCGCGCTTTTATCATCATCCCAACATTCACGAGGACCCATCATCATGAACTCCACCACATTGACCACATCGGCCCCGCTCAAAGGCATGAAACGGCTCTGCAAACAGCAACTGTTCAGGCTGTTACAGCGAGTCGACTACGGCACCCTGAAGGTGACCGATGCAGAAGGCAGCTATACCTTCACCGGCAAAAAGCAGGCCGACTCAGTGGTGGCCGAAATCGTGATCCGTGATCCGGCCTGCTATCCCGCCATGGTCCTGGGTGGCAGCATCGGCGCCGGCGAATCCTACATGTCCGGGGATTGGGACTCGCCCAACACCACTGACGTCATCCGCTTCATGAGTCAGAATCTGGCCACGGTACAACGATTGGATTCCGGATTCGCCCTGTTATCAAAGCCGGCACAGCTGGCCTATCACCTCAGCAACCGCAACACGGAAAAAGGCTCACGCCGCAACATCGCCGCCCACTACGACCTGGGCAACGAGATGTTCAAGTTGTTTCTGGATCCCACCATGATGTATTCCTCTGCGGTTTTCCCCCGCCCCGATGCATCACTGCAGCAAGGCTCTCTCTATAAACTACAGCGTATCTGTCAGAAGCTGGATCTGAAGCCCAGCGACCACCTGGTGGAAATCGGCACTGGCTGGGGTGGCATGGCCATTTATGCGGCCCGTCACTACGGTTGCCGCGTGACCACCACGACCATTTCCCAGCAGCAATACGACTACGCCCGGGAACAAATCCAGCTAGCCGGTGTTGGCCACCTGGTCACCCTGCTCAAGGAGGACTACCGCAACCTGCAGGGCAAGTACAACAAGCTGGTGTCCATTGAGATGATTGAAGCCGTAGGACATCAGTACTATCCGGACTACTTCCGTGCCCTGGGCCGCCTGTTGGAAGAGGATGGACTGGCTCTGATTCAGGCCATTACCATTGATGATCAACGCTACGAAAAAGCCAAGAACAATATCGACTGGATTCAACGCTACATTTTCCCCGGAGCCTGCCTGCCCTCGGTGAAAGCCCTGACCGAAGTCAGTGGGCGCAACAGCGATCTGGCACTCACCCACCTGGAAGACATCACGCCCCACTATGCCCGCACCCTGCAATTGTGGCGGCAACAATTCTTCGACAATATCGATGCCATTCGTGCCCTGGGTTACAACGAGGAATTCATTCGCATGTGGGACTACTACTTCTGCTACTGCGAGGGCGGCTTTGCCGAGCGCATCATCGGTGACGTGCAGATGCTGTTCGCCAAGCCGATGTATCGCGGCCCGTCGGTACTGGGTCAACTGTAACCGGCCGGACACACTGCAGGGAGGTCAAAACCATGCGAATTGCATTGCCCATTTTGCTGCTGGGGTTACTGGTGTCCAGCACAGGCTGGACTCAACCCCCAATGGCACCCCAAATAACACCTCATATGTCCCGCCAGGCGCCCACCATTGTCGGCTACGCCTACCATGAGCGAACAGGGGCCCTGTTCTTCACTGAAGCCTATCGCAACCGGTTCGATCAGCAGGGTCGACTGCTCTCCAGTGCTGTCGAATACCGGCCGGCACAAGGCAACACCCCGCTGGCCAGCAAAGCGTTGGATTATGCCAAACACCCCTACGCCCCGGAATTCACCTTCGCCAACCATGCCGCGGATTACCAGGAGGCCCTGTATTGGCAAGGCCCCGACCAGGTGCTGGTGCGATGCAAAGAAGCCGGTGAGGAATGGCGGGAGCGGCGCTTGCGGATTCCGGAGCCGGTGGTGGCGGACGCCGGCTTTGATGCCTTCCTGAAGGACAATATGGACACGCTGCGGGCCGGCCAGCCCCTGCAGTTCAACTTCATCAATCCGGCACGCCTGGACTGGTTCCGTTTTCGCGCTGAACCCCTGGAGCAATCCCCGCATACCATCACCCTGCGGGTGTATCCGGAAAACACCCTGTTACGATGGTTAGTGGACCCCATTCTATTGACCTATGAACTGGGCACTAATCCGGATGCTCGTCCGCAGCTGATGCATTACAGCGGCCAGACCAATATGCAGCTTTCAGGCGACCAACCGGTGGTGGCAAACATATTTTACGAATACCCACAGCAGCCCGCGCAACCGATTGTGAACCTGTTCTGACGGGTTACAATAGCGCTTTCAAATACGAGGTTACAGGCAGTGCACACCATCCAGTCCGTGGCAGAAAAAACCGGTCTCACCCCGGATGTCATTCGCATCTGGGAGCGGCGTTATAACGTGGTTGCCCCGGAGCGCACGCCATCCAATCAACGCCTGTACAGCGACGACGATATAGAACGCCTGAGCCTGTTACGGCGGGTGACCGAGCAGGGGCGGCGCATAAGTGCTGTGGCCGCACTCAGCAATGAGGAATTACGCGACATCACCGTCTCCGCCACCCCGAGTAGCCGCCCAGCGGCAAACCTGGCGGTAAACCAAACCATCGCCGAGGCCATCGACGCCATCATCGAACTCAACCCAGTGCGGCTGGAACAGACCCTGCAGCAGGCTTTCGTCAGCATGGGCTCCGTGGGCTTCATGCTGCACTTTCTCTACCCACTGATGGAGCAGGTGGGTGAACTGTGGCGCAGCGGGGCGATACGCACCTGTCAGGAGCACTTTTCCAGCGCCCACGTGCGCTCTTTCCTGGGCCGCTTCATGCTGGAAGCCAACACCGACGCCCACGGCCCCAGAATCATCGTTGCCACACTGCCGGGGCAGCTTCATGAACTGGGAGCCACCATGTCAGCGGTGGTAGCAGCCCAAAGCGGTTGGAACGTGATTTACCTGGGCGCCGCCGTGCCCCTTGAGGAGATCCTGTTCTGCGCTGAGGACAAAGTCGCCCGCGCCGTTGCCATCAGCCTGGGTTATCCCATGGACGACCCGTCCATTCCACTGCAACTGGAACAACTCGGGCGCAGCATGCCGACCCAAAGCCGGCTCATCGTCGGCGGCAGCAGCGCGGCACGCTACACAGCGACCCTGGCGCAGATCGGCGCCCTGCAGGTGGATTCGCTGAGCAACCTGTCCGGAGTCCTGGATTCCCTGCGCTGAGTTGGTAACGCTCCTGACAAAAATACCCGGCGCGCTCCCATCCACACCACGGCGAACGGACCCAGACTGTAAAATAAATCCCTGCCCCACTTGAAAATTGTCACCCCGGCACCGATATAAATGGATATTTCATTTTCTGCAACACGGGTGGACACCAGGTGGCAAAAGACGATCAGGATCCGGATATCATCGAAGTCAGTGAGGAACAACTGGAACGGGGCCTGGCCCTGCCGGATTCCTCTTTACCGGAACGTCTCTACGTTATTCCCATTTCCAACAAGCCGTTTTTCCCGGCTCAGGTACAACCCATCGTGGTGGACGAAGAGCCCTGGGCCTCCACCATCGAACGGGTGGCTAAAACGCCTCACCGCTGCCTGGCACTCTGTTATGCCCCGGAGCCGGACGACGGCGTCCTGTTGACCGACCGCTTTGAGCGCATGGGCTGCGTGGTGCGCATTCACAATGTGGTGCGCGATGAAGGCAAGATCCAGTTCATAGCCCAGGGTATTCGCCGTACCTGGGTCCACCAGTGGCTGCACAAGTCCCCGCCGCTGATGGCCGGAGTCACCTACCCATATCCTCGGGAAGAAGATGCCCAGGAGGTAAAAGCCTACGGCATTGCCATCATCGACTCCATCAAGGAACTGGTATCCATCAACCCCCTTTACACTGAAGAACTGCGGGACTACCTGGACCGGTTCAGCCCCAACGACGCCTCTCCGCTGACGGACTTTGCCGCCGGCCTGACCACTGCCGAACCGGAAGACCTGCAGGAAGTGCTGGACGCCGTGCCGCTGTTAAAGCGCATGGAGAAGGTGCTGTTGCTGCTGAAAAAGGAACTGGAAGTCGCCCGCCTGCACCTGCAGATCAATCGCCAGGTGAATGCCAAGCTGGAGGAACACCAGCGCAACTTCTTCCTGCGGGAACAACTGAAAGTCATTCAGAAAGAATTGGGCATCACCAAGGATGACAAGGAAAGCGACGTTGACGAGTTTCGTGAGCGCCTGGACAAATGCACCGTACCCCCGGCTGCCATGAAAAAGATCGAGGACGAACTGCATAAGCTGTCCATGCTGGAAATCGGTTCACCGGAATATGCCGTCACGCGCAATTATCTGGACTGGGCCACCGCGGTGCCCTGGGGTATCACCTCCGAGGACATGCTGGACATAGAACACGCCCGGGTCACCCTGGACAAACATCATGACGGCCTGGATGACGTTAAAGAACGCATTCTGGAATTTCTCGCGGTGGGTACCTATAAAGGGGAAATCAGCGGCTCGATTCTGCTGTTGGTGGGCCCGCCCGGCGTGGGCAAGACTTCCATCGGCAAATCCATCGCCGAAGCACTGGGGCGTAAATTCTATCGATTCAGCCTGGGTGGCATGCGCGACGAAGCGGAAATCAAAGGTCATCGCCGCACCTACATCGGCGCCATGCCCGGCAAACTGGTGCAGGCCCTGAAGGATGTGGAGGTCAGTAACCCGGTGATCATGCTGGATGAAATCGACAAGATCGGCGCCTCCTATCAGGGCGATCCCGCCTCCGCCCTGCTGGAAGTGCTGGACCCGGAACAGAACCGGGAATTCCTGGATCACTATCTGGATCTGCGCCTGGACCTCTCCAACGTGCTGTTTGTCTGTACCGCCAATCAGTTGGACAGCATACCCGGCCCCCTGCTGGACCGCATGGACCTGATTCGCCTGTCCGGTTACATCACCGAGGAAAAACTGGCCATCGCCCAAAATCATCTGTGGCCCAAATGCCTGAACCGGGCCGGCGTCAAAAAGTCCCTGCTGAAAATTTCCAAGACCGCCCTGCGCAACATCATTGAAGGCTATGCCCGGGAAGCCGGGGTGCGCAACCTGGAAAAAACCCTCAACAAGATCGTCCGCAAGTCAGTGGTGAAACTGCTGAAGGCCCCCAATGACAAGATCAGCATCACCCCGGCCAATCTGGAGGAGTATCTGGGCCCACCCATCTTCCGGGACGAAACCCCCATCCAAGGGGTCGGCGTGGTCACTGGCCTGGCCTGGACCTCACTGGGGGGTGCCACCCTGCCCATCGAAGCCACCGCGGTACACCACCGCAATGCGGGCATGAAAATTACCGGGCAACTGGGTGATGTGATGAAAGAGTCTGCGGAACTGGCCTACAGTTATGCCTCCTCCCACATCGAGGAGTACGGCGGCTCGGAGGCGTTCTTTGCCAAAGCCTTCGTGCACCTCCATGTGCCAGAAGGCGCCACCCCCAAGGATGGACCCAGCGCCGGTATCACCATGACCACCGCACTGATCTCCATGGCCTGCAACAAAAAGCTGCGCCGCCCCATCGCCATGACCGGTGAAATTACGCTGACCGGCCAGGTATTGGCGGTGGGGGGCATCCGCGAGAAAGTGATTGCGGCCCGGCGCCAGAAGATCAAGGAACTGATCCTCCCCAAAGCCAATCAACGGGACTACGACGAATTGCCGGACTACATTCGTAAAGGCCTCACTGTGCACTTCGCCGATCACTACCGGGATGTATACCAGGTCGTGTTTGGCTAAGCGGTCAGGCCATTATTTGTAACAACTTTTGCCCACCTCAAAGGATCGACAGCCGGGCTGTCGGTCCTTATCATCTGCCGGTAAAGCCAGACAAACCGGGTTGATTCAAATGCACAAGCTACAAGCACTGCTGGACAATAACGTCAAATGGGCGGAGGGCATCACCCGGGAAGACCCTGAGTTCTTTCGTCGCCTCTCTGAAGCGCAATCCCCCGAGTATCTCTGGATCGGTTGCTCCGACAGCCGCGTACCGGCAAATGAAATCGTGGGTCTGTTACCCGGGGAAATCTTCGTGCACCGCAATATTGCCAACCTGGTGGTGCACACCGACTTCAACTGCATGTCCGTGATCGAATTTTCCGTCAAAGTCCTCAAGGTAAAACACATCATTGTATGCGGCCATTATGGCTGTGGCGGTGTCAAGGCGGCGGTGGATAACACCTCTCACGGGCTCATCGACAACTGGCTCTACAGCATCAAAAATCTCTACTACCGCAACAAATACCGGATGGACACACTGCAGTCCGAAGAGGCTCGCCATAATTATTTGTGTGAACTGAATGTCACCCAGCAGGTCAAGAACGTCGCGCACTCCCATGTGGTTCAGGATGCCTGGTCCCGGGGTCAGGATCTGACGGTACATGGCTGGATCTACAGCCTGAAGGACGGGCTGGTAAACGACTTGGGCATAGATATTCACTCACCGGATGACCTGGCCGACGAATATCGGGTAAACAATACACCCCAGGATTCATAACACCAGCCACCCTGCAAACGCTGGCAGTGGCCCCTCCCCCCCAAAAAAAAGCGCCGCAATTAAGCGGCGCCCTGGACCTCAAATTCTGCGGATGATTAGATAGCGTATTCCGCCATCACCCAGACTTTGGTCACATCTGTAGTGAAGTAGTCGTCGCCACCGCTGAAGTCAGCGTATTTCAACAACAGGGTTGCACCGTTGCTGAATTTCTTGCTCAACGCCATATCGATTTCAGAACCGAAATCAGAGGAGGTTCCTGCAGCCACATCTTCGGCACTTTCGAACTCATGGTACATAGCGATGAAGGACATACCCATGGGCAGGCCGGCTTTGAAGGTTACGTACATATCTTCGATACCCGTGCCCGGGGTAGCCAGGAACACATCCGCCCAACCCTGGAATTTGTGCAGCGTGGCCAGGGAGGTGGTGAAGCCCACACCCGCATCATCATCCGCGCCCAGGGTTTCCTGCGCCAGCCCCAGGGTGAATCCGCTCATGGTACCGGACAAGCTGATCAGCGTGTAGTCCGCAGTGTAATCGTTGGGATTGTCACCGGTATCTTCCTGTTCCGCCCATTCCAGCTCATAGTCCAGTTTAATGGCGTCCAATTCGGTGGCACCGGCAAAACGCACACCCATCGAGGTGTTGGAAAGCGCCAAAGCATCCAGGTTGTCAATGTCATAGTAGTACGCACTGATCTTGCCTATGCCGTCGATGGTATAGCCTACGTTCAACAGATTGGTCTCTTGGGTGTGATCACCCTGGCGTGCAACGGGCACCACATCGGGAGTGGCCTGCTCACCAAAAATTCGGTTCACGTTGGATACATTGGCATAAAACGCGGACAAGCCGGGAATACTGGAATTACCAATGGAGAACGCATCATAAGTCTGCTCGTTCTGGCGCCAGCCTACTCCACCGACAAAACGCTGGTTGTCCAGCAGAATTCGCTGACGGCCCCAAATGAATTTGGTATCCGGCAATCCGGAATAGGCCAGGTAAGCCTGGTTCACTTCAGTGCCTTCCGGGTCTGCGATGATCGGGCCGTCCTTGGAATTCACACCGTCAAAATAGTTCACATCTTTCAGTGAAGTCACATCATCAAATTCCAGTACCGCAGAAAAGTCATAGAAACTGCCGGTGGTAAAGGTCAATCGGGTTCGCAATGTGGCAGCTTCGGAACGGGATTCGTCGCCCGCGGCCGTTACGGCTTCAACATTTTCATAACGGGGACGCAGGTTCAGTTTGGTCGTGCTTTCTTTCAAAGCACCTTCCAGGGAATCAGCAGCCATCGCATTAAAGGGAATTGCTATACCCATTGCCCCCAGTACGGAACTGATTGCAACTGCTTTAGCCATTGGTTTGGTGTTAGCCATGGTGGTACTCCTCAGAGATTCTTAAAATACAGTCAAAAAACAATTCAAGCTCACAGATGTATTGCCTGTGCCCCCACAAATCACCATGCTGGAAAACATTCAGTGGCTTCCCATTGGCCTGCACGGCTTTAATCACATACCACACTGCACCAAAGTGACTGTCATCACTTTGCAACAATACAGCATCGAATTAGCAATACTCAGGCCAGATTTTGTCGCCCAAATTTGGGGCAGGCCTGAATTCAGGCCGTTTTCGACCCAAAATGACAAATAATTCACTCCGCAGGGCAACCTGCTTTTTTCCTGCAGAAACTGTTTTATAGTGTTCTGGTGAACGCCTAATTGAGAGGAAAAATCATGTCCAAAGCGCTCGACAACCTGGCAGGAAAAACCCTTTTCATCACCGGAGCCAGCCGCGGAATCGGCAAGGAAATCGGCCTGAAAGCCGCGCGGGACGGGGCCAATGTGGTGATCGCCGCGAAAACCACCGAGCCCCACCCCAAACTGGAAGGCACCATCTACAGTGCCGCCGAAGAAATCGAAGCAGCCGGGGGCAAAGCCCTGCCTCTGGTGGTGGACGTGCGGGAGGAACAACTGGTGGCGGAAGCCATGCAGAAAGCCGTTGATACCTTTGGTGGAATCGACATCCTGGTGAACAATGCCAGTGCAATAAATTTATCGAACACCCTGTCAGTGGACATGAAGCGCTTCGATTTGATGCACCAGATAAATTTTCGGGGCACTTTTCTGTGTTCGAAGCTCGCGGTGCCGCACCTAAAAAATGCAGAAAATCCACACGTGCTCAATCTTGCGCCACCTCTTAGCACAAACCCACGCTGGTTCGCGCCGCACCTGGCCTACAGCATGGCCAAATTCGGTATGAGTTTCTGTGTGCTGGGAATGGCTGAAGAATTCAGCCGGGATCAAATCGCCTTTAACGCATTGTGGCCCCGCACAGCCATCGCCACCGCCGCCGTGCAGAATCACCTGGGTGGAGACATCACCATCAAACTGTCTCGCCTGCCCACCATAATGGCGGATGCCGCTTACGAGATTTTCAAGCGACCCAGTGGCGACTGCAGCGGTAATTTCTTTATTGATGATGAAGTGCTGGCAGAGGCCGGTGTCACCGACCTGCGCCAGTATCAGGTGGACCAGTCCCTGGAAGCCAACCAGCTCATCCCTGACTTCTTTATAGACTGAGTGAACAGAACAATCCTGTAGAGCCGAGGTGCCCCGGCCATGGGGCGCTTCTCAATACCCCGACAGCACCTTCATTAACGTACGGGTTGCCGCATCCGGCAGATATTTGCGGGCAGTGCGCAGCAGCTTGTATTCCAACCCCACCGGATGATGCAGGCTGGTGTCGGTCAAGGCCGCCAGCACCTGCTGCGCAATATCATCGGCATCCAGTTTGACTCCCAGGCGTTGGATAATCTGGCTTTCCTTACCGGCCAGCATCGGCGTTCTCACAAAGGGTGGCTCGATATCCATCACGGTAATGTCGTGGCGGGCCCACTCCACATTGAGCGATTCAGTAAAGCCCTTCACCCAGAATTTGGACGCCGAATAGCTGGCAAATCCCGGCACCCCAAACAGCGAAGAGGCGGAGGACATATTGATGACCCTGGCGCCCTTGGTATTCCGCAGGTACGGGAACGCAAGATAGGTGCAGTTCAACAGGCCCCGGTTGTTGATATCCAGAATCTGGTGGTGCCGATTCAGGTCAATGGATTCAAAATCCCCGATCTCCAACACCCCCGCGCAGTTGAACAGCACATCCAGATGGGGCACCGTCTGCATGTATCCCTCAATGGCGGTGGAAACCCTATCGGCATTGGTCACATCCGCCACCTGGATGGAATATCGACCCGGATCCCAGTGTCCGCTCAACTCCGCCAATGGCTCCCGGTTAATATCCAGCAACCCCAGATTCCAGCCATGTTCGTACAGCAGGGTTGCCACCGCCCGCCCGATACCGGAACCGGCACCGGTAATCAAAATAGTCTTCATCAACAGGATGCCCCCTTCAAGTGGCCAATTGGTCTAAAGTATATTAGCAGGAACAGGTTAAAGGGACCGCACCGGAACAGACGATCATCGAGCAACACCTCCAGATCACTCAGTGATCTCAATTCCCCGCCGCTTTCTACCCCAGTGGCCAGGTTGCGGGTCAAAGCGTCCGGCGATGGTGGTTCCGCAGTGCTGGCAACCGGATTCCGCATTCAGCCCCCATCGGGTCAGCTCATACCAGTCGCGCTCAATCACGGCCTCACCGCAACCGGGGCAAAACGTCGTGTCACCCTGCCGATGGTGAACATTACCGGTATACACAAACTGCAACCCCTGGGCGATGGCGATATCGCGGGCTTTGAGCAAGGTAGCCCTGGGTGTGGCGGGCACGCCGGTCATTTTGTAATCCGGGTGAAAGGCGGAAAAATGCAGCGGCACCTGAGGCCCCAACGCTTCCCGAATCCAGGAACACATGGACTCCAGCTCGGCAACCGAGTCGTTGTGATCCGGGATCACCAGCGTGGTAATCTCCAGCCAGGTGGACGTCTCATGATGGATATATTGCAGGGTGTCCAGCACCGGCGCCAGATGGGCACCGGTCAGTTTCCAGTAGAACTCTTCATTAAACGATTTAAGATCAATATTGGCGGCATCCATGTGTTGATAAAACCGCTGCCTGGGTTCAGGGCAATGATATCCCGCCGACACCGCCACCGACAGCACGCCAAGCTCCCGGCAAGCTTGTGCCACATCAACAGCGTACTCCTGAAAGATCACCGGGTCATTGTAGGTATAGGCCACACTGCGACAACCGGCGTCCACTGCCGCCCTGGCAATCCGCTCGGGAGCAGCCTGGCTGGCCAGGGTGTCCATTTGCCGGGATTTCGAGATGTCCCAATTCTGGCAGAACTTGCAAGACAGGTTGCAACCGGCCGTACCGAACGACAACACCGAGGACCCAGGATAGAAGTGATTGAGGGGCTTTTTCTCGATCGGGTCCACACAAAACCCGCTGGAACGTCCGTAGGTGGTGGATACCACCGCCCCGCTCAGGTTGGCCCGCACAAAACACAACCCCCTTTGCCCTTCCCGCAACGAACAGGCACGGGGGCACAGGTCACATTGAACGCGACCATCCGGCAGGCTGTGCCAGTATTCGGTGGGATGAATGAAGGGGCTGGCGGGATCGAGACCGTCCGCCCCCCCCACAACAGTGGAACCGGTCATCGTACCTCCGGCGTATAACAGGTCTTCCCTCTATATTGCTGTCAAGCCGGTGAATTTCAAGCGCCACATTGGGCCAACAATTGATCAACCTCGGCCATTTCCTTGAAATCCGGATACTTGGCCTTGATGAACTTCAGATATTGAGTGGCTTTTTGGGTGTGCTGAAAGCCTTCCACCAGTGCCCTGGCCATCAGCAGATAGGCCTCCGGGATTCGGTCGTAATGAGGGGCGCTTTTATGCAGATTGGCCAGTAGCTGGCACACCGGCTTGTACTTGCCCCGGTTAAAATACTGCTGGGCCAGGTTCAGCACCACATCAGGATCATCCGGAGTGAACGCCGGGTCCAGCGCCTGGTAACTGCCAAACAGAAAGTACAGGCGCGAATCATCCCCCAAGCCATTCAGTACCGTCATATACCGCTGGCCATGGGCCAGGGCCTGTTCCTTATCCCCCATGGCCAGCAACAAACGGGACAACTTGTCATGGTGACGCACGCTGTTGGGGTTGGCCATCAGATAGCGGGTCAGCACTTCGGCTGCTTGCTGGTACTGCCCCTCCTTCACCAGGATTTCTGATTTGGCGTCCACCGGCTCCACCGTGCGGCGGCGGCGCTCGCGAGCCTGCTGGTCTTCCGCGATGAAGCCGATCTCGGACTGGTACTGGAATATCACGTAACCCATCAGGTGATAGCCCACCATCAGGAAATATAGGGTCACCCCCACAAACACCGGGATGAACAACTCAGCAGAAAGCTCTTCTGCGAACACCTCAAACAGCGCGGCCTCGGCCCCCAGCAGCAGAAACAAAAAGGCGTACAACAGCAGGTAGGACCAGCCGATACCACGAATCAGATGGGAGATGGCCGCAGGGGAAATCGCTGAGGAAATGGATTTTTCCGTAGCCAGGATCATCATGCTGGCAGGTGCCACGAAGATCACCAGGGCATTGGCGAGCACATCCAGAAAACTGCTGTTCAACATCGCCACCAGAATGGTGAAACCGGCAAAGACCAGTTGCACCACCACCTGCTGGAACAGCACACTGAAACCGGATTCTGAGAACGTCTCCTGCAGTGTTGGCGGGTCAAATCGACCTTCGGCGGTGTGCTCAATGATCATAAAACCATAGCGGGTTATGCAGGCCAGGAGCAACAATCCACCGATCAGGAAAAACACAAAAGAGGTGATGTCCGTCAATCCCACCAGGACCCAGGTCAGCACCATGAACACCGCGATGACCAGCAGGCTGTCCTGCTTCAACGGATAACGGAAAAACACACCCAGCCGATCCCAGAATGGCTGTGCAGTGTTGGAGCTGCCGAGGTAATCCAGCTCCTCCCCGGTGGTGAAGCACCTGGCCTGCCCCAGGCCACCCAGGGTTTCGCCACTGTCAACACAGCGTTCACAATAGGCGATATGGCGCTGGGTGCTATACCACATCGCCGGTTCCAATGGATGATATTTACAGAATTGACGCGCCATGCCTTCCCCTCGTTTGCCTCCAGTATAGCACCACTGCTGATGTCCGATTCCAAAGGACGCAATTACAAAACTCCCGCCAAACGGAACAAAAAGTCTGTATCCCCGATTCACACAGTGACGTTCCAGCTGCAACTTTTCCGCTACAATACTGGCTTTTGATGAACACCGTTTGTTGCAGTCCGGACCTCCCCATGAAACAGTCCCCACTTATTATCACACTGCTGACCACGTTCTATATGTTGAACAGCCCTCTCTATGCGCAGGAGAGCACGTTTTTTCTGGGAGCCAAATACGGACAATACGACTTCACCCTGGACCACGCCTCCCGAACGGAGGAAGGCCATGGCTTCTCCCTGCTGGGCAATCTCGCCCTGCGCAAAGGGCTTGCCCTGGAGTTCGAGTACGGTGACAGCGGGAAGGCGGAATTCGACTACGACGGAGATACCATCAAAGGTGGGCAAATTCGGATTCAACATCTGGGCGCCTACGGTGTGTATCGCACACCCGGTTCTTTCTATGGCAAATTGAAGTTGGGCGTTTCCGTCAATCGCCTGGACGCGACCGAGCTCGAGTGCCCCTACAGCCTCTGCACCAATACCCTTTCCAGGGATGATGGCGCCACCGTCTATGGCGTTGGACTGGGCCTGACAATGCAGGGCCGGTTGCGCACAGAACTGGAGTACACAGTCATCGATGAGGACGTGGACGTACTCCAACTGGGATTTCTGTTTGGACTGTAGCGCTAATTGAACTGGAGCAGCATTGAGTACTAGCGCAATTCCGCCCGGATTGCGCCAAGCACCGCATCCGGTAAGCACCCGTCCACCCATTCACTCTCTTCGCCTTCTGCACTGATGTACTTGCCTTCAAGCAGCATATGAGTGAACTGCTCCTCATTAGCGGGGAGCGGTAACAGGCAACTCCCCACCTGCAGCAGGCTCTCCCGCCACTGGGTGACTTCATAGTCCAGTACGACCACCGGCTTGGTTCTGGGGTTGTGGTCATGATCCAGCAGCACCTTCTCCACCAGCTCCTTGAAATAGGGGTTCACCCAAGGATTGTATTCCAGTGGCCACTTGAACCGGTAGCGGGGAAAATGGGTGCCCTCAACCAGCGTAGCGATGAACACATCTGCCACCTGATTACTGTCTCCTGCCACCAGATCACTGGCTTTGGAGGCAAATGCCACATGGGTTCCATCATCGCTGATCACCGCGGTATAGGAACCAAGATTTCCGGAGAAATTTCCATTCATACTGCGGGAAACCCGATCAGTATGCCCGTGCGCGACATCCCGAACAAACACATCCCAATCCCCGTTGGTATCCGCAAGGTCAAAGTTACTGGACAGGGATTCAAACACGGCCACCTGGCCATCCTGGCTGATGGAGACCAGGCCACTGTTGTAATCATTGGCCTCATATCCTTCACTGGAGATGGTGATCCTGCGGGTGGTATTCAGCATCAGATCGCGCACATAGCCGTCCAGGCTGATGCCCGTGTTGGAATCCGGATACACAGGGTCTTTTCCATCATCCAGAATCATCATTGCCACATAGCGCCCGTTGCCGCTCAAACGGGCCGGCATAATATAGAAATCAAACTGGCTGCCATCATTGGCCAAAGAGGCGCGCAGATTGATTCCCTTTTCCATATCCCGGACAAATACATCATTGCCATCGTTGGTATCGCCAAAGGTGATGTCCGCGCGCGGGGATTCAAACAGCACGAAACGACCATCCGCACTGATGTCGGTCAGGCCACGCCCATATACCGGCTCGCCAAAATATGAACGGGACACCACCTCGGTCACGCCGGTCAGTCGGTCCCAGCGAAAAACATACATGGTGGCGCTGTCCAGATCCGGCACCAGATTGGAACGGTGACCGGAAAACGAGACATAGCGCCCATCGCTGCTGATGGCAATACCATCATCCACAAATCCGTTATAACTGGTGTAGTCAGTGATGCGGGTGGTGGTCTGGGCCGCCATGTCCCGAATGTACAGCTCAGAAGGAAAACTCTTGGGTGGGCCAGTAACATACTGCGAGGTAAAAATCACAAACTGCCCATCACTGCTGATATCCACTTCCTGCACCCCGGTTGGCAGCGGGTTGCCATCCGGATTCAGGGACACCAGCTGAATGCTGCCATTGCTCATGTCACGCAGGTAAGCCTGGCGGGTATTGGGGGGAACCGGTATCGACGAAATGTTGGTGGCGCGAGATAAAAAGGCCACATGGCTGCCATCGTCATCCACGGCAGGACTCTCACTGGCCGCGTTAGGCTCCGCACTTTTAGGGACGATGGACACCCGTTGGATGGTGCCCGGCAGATAGGCCTGAGCCAGCACTGGACACAGCAGCAACACCAGAGTGAACAGACTCTGTTGGCAGACCCGTTGGTAGAATTGGCTCATGATATCCCTCTCCGGCAATCAACCTGTTACGGAAACCCAAGGCTAATACCGAACCACACCGCAGCGCAGTGAAATATCCCCAAACCGGTTTGTGACTTGTTTACAACGGGCACAAAAAAGCCCGCCCTGAAAGCAGGGCGGGCTTTTTTGGATCAGGACAAACTTATTCGAACAGTTCGCCCTTCTCCGCTTTTTCCACCAGCAAGGCAGGGGGAGCAAAACGCTCACCATACTTGTCAGCCAGCTCCTGGGCGCGAGCAACAAACTCACGCAGGCCATACTGGTTGATGTACTGCACCACACCACCGGTCCAGCCGGGGAAGCCAATGCCGAAGATGGAACCGATGTTGGCATCTGCCACTTTCTCGACCACACCCTCTTCCATGCAACGAACGGTCTCCAGGGACTGAACGAACAGGAAGCGCTCTTTCATGTCCTCAAACGGAATTTCGTTGCTGCCGGCACCAAAGGCATCCTTCAATCCAGGCCACAAAGTCTTCTTACCGCCCTGCGGATAATCATAGAAGCCCTTACCTGCCAGCTTACCGGCACGGTCGAACTCATCAATCATGCGATCAATGACGGTGTCAGATGGGCCTTTCTGCAGCTCTTTGCCTTCTGCTTTGAGGGCGGCTTCTGTCGCCAGGCGAATATTGCGCATGGTCTGCAGGTTCAGCTCGTCGCTGATGGCCAGGGTACCCACCGGGAACCCGGCACAGGACGCGGCCATCTCAATGGAAGCCGGGCTCAGGCCTTCAGCCAGCATGCCCAGACCTTCATTGACATAAGTGCCAATCACACGGGTGGTGAAGAATCCGCGGGCATCGTTGACCACGATAGGCGTTTTACGGATTTGCAGCACATAGTCGATGGACTTGGCCAGCGCTTCGTCGGAAGTCTCTTTACCGCAGATGATCTCAACCAGCGGCATTTTATCCACCGGAGAGAAGAAGTGCAGACCGATGAAGTTGGCGGGACGGCAGGAAGCCTGTGCCAAACCGGTAATCGGCAGACTGGAGGTGTTGGACGCCATCACACCGGTGGGCAGCATTTGCGCTTCCGCTTCCTGGGTCACCGCCGCTTTCAGTTCCGTTTTCTCGAACACCGCTTCGATTACCAGGTCACAACCCTGCAGGTCTTCCGCGTTGGCGGTCGGCTTGATCAGGCTCAACACAGCGTCGGCCTTCTCCTGGGTCATCTTGCCGCGGGAAATGGCTTTGTCCAACAGCTTCTTGCTGTAATCCTTACCTTTCTGAGCGTTTTCTTCAGAGATGTCTTTCAACACCACTTCGATGCCCGCCATGGCAGAAGAGTACGCAATACCCGCACCCATCATGCCCGCACCCAGGATACCCACTTTCTTGGTGGTGTACTTGTCGAAGCCCTGAGGACGGCTGCCGCCCTTGTTGATCTGCTGCAGGTTGAAGAAAAACGCGGTGATCATGTTGGTGGAAACCGGGCCCACCGCCAATTCGGTGAAGTAACGGCCTTCGATGATGAACGCGGTGTCCACGTCCACCTGCAGGGATTCCACTGCGGCACAGAGGATGTTTTCCGGAGCCGGATAGCAGCCTTTGGTTTTAGCTTTCAGCATCGCCGGGACGATCGGCAGCTTCATGGCCAATGCCGGGCTGGCAGGGGTACCGCCAGGTACTTTATAGCCTTTGGTATCCCAAGGCTGCAGCACTTGTGGATTGGCTTTACACCAGGCTTTTGCCTTGGCCAGCATGTCTTCTGCATTGTCGGCCAATTCGTGAATCAGGCCGGCCTTCAAGGCGCCTTCCGGATTCACCTGCTTGCCTTCCATCAGGAACGGCGCTGCCGCCTCAAAACCCAGCAGGCGAGTCAAACGCACCACACCGCCGCCGCCGGGCAACAGGCCAAGGCCCACTTCCGGCAGACCGATTTTGGTCTTGGGATCGTTGATGGCCACACGATAATTACAGGCCAGGCAGATCTCATAACCGCCACCCAAGGCGGCACCGTTGATGGCAGCCACAACCGGCGCCTGGATTTTTTCCAGACGACGCAACTGCGCCTTAACGCCCATGGAATTGTCCAGGAATGCCTGAGCCACTTCCGGGGTTGCCTTCACCAGGTCACGCAGGTCACCACCGGCAAAGAAGGTCTTTTTGGCAGAGGTGATTACCACACCCGCCAGGTTCTCTTCTTTTTCCAAACGGGCAATGCACTCGTCCATGGACTTGGAGTACATCTCGTTCATGGTATTGGCGGACTGGCCAGGCATGTCCATCGTCAATACGACGATATTGTCACTGTCTTTTTCGTAACGAATAGCTTCACTCATTATCTTTCTCCCGGTCCTTATACGCGCTCAATGATGGTTGCGATACCCATGCCTGCACCCACGCAGAGAGTACACAGACCGCGTTTCAGATTTCGACGCTCCAGCTCGTCCAGCACGGTGCCCAGAATCATGGCGCCGGTGGCACCCAGCGGGTGACCCATGGCGATGGAACCGCCGTTCACGTTGACCTTCTCGGCGGGTACACCGGTTTCCTTCATGAAGCGCATCACCACAGAAGCGAAGGCTTCGTTCACTTCGAACAGGTCGATGTCATCATAGGTCAGGCCGGCTTTGGCCAGGGCCTTATTGGCCGCCGGAGCAGGACCGGTCAGCATGATAGTGGGATCAGTGGAGGTGATGGCAGTGGCCACGATACGACCGCGAGGAGTCATACCCATTTCCTTACCTTTGGCTTCAGAACCGATCACCACCAGTGAGGAACCGTCCACGATACCGGAGGAGTTACCGGGCGTGTGGATGTGGTTGATGCGTTCTACCCAGTGATACTTCTGCAGGGCAACGCTGTCGAAGCCCATGTCACCCATCATTTGGAAAGAAGGGTTCAAGGCATTGAGGCCTTCAACGGTAGTGCTGGGGCGCAGGTAATCGTCTTTCTCCAGAATCACCAGGCCGTTCATGTCCCGTACGGGAATCACGGATTTGTCAAAGTGGCCGGCTTTCTGCGCCGCGCCTGCTTTCATCTGGGAGTTGTAGGCAAAGTTGTCTACATCTTCACGGCTGAAGCCTTCAATGGTGGCGATCAGGTCTGCTGCGATCCCCTGGGTAACAAACGAGGTCATCAGATTGGTTTGCGGGTCTGAGGCCCAGGCACCACCATCAGAGCCCATGGGTACACGGGACATGGCTTCCACGCCACCGGCAATGACCAGGTCTTCCCAGCCGGACGCCACTTTCTGAGCGGCCAGGTTGACGGCTTCCAGGCCGGATGCACAGTAACGGTTGACTTGAACACCGGCTACCACCGTGTCCCAACCCGCCTTCATCAGCGCAGTTTTGGGAATAACAGAACCCTGCTCACCCACCGGGCTCACGCAGCCCATTACCAGGTCTTCCACCTGGGAAGTGTCCAGGCCGGGGTTACGCTCGGTCAGAGCATTCAGCAGGTTAACCACCAGATCAACGGGCTTCACCTGGTGCAGTGACCCATCCTTTTTGCCCTTTGAGCGCGGTGTACGCACCGCATCAAAGACATAGGCTTCTGTAGACATTCAACCAATCCTCTTTGTTTTTGATGTGAGCCCAGCTGTGAATGGCACCTTGAGCCAAAAACGGCAACATGACCCGCTGGACACTCAGGCTGCATACCTTGCGCCTTTTGCAGTATCTGCGCAATGACCTCACCGCTCAGGGGTTGTGACCAAAACGACCAAGGCAGCCTGTTACCGCAACTGTTACCTTTGGAAACATATAAAACGTGAATTAGTTACTAGACTTCCCAATATTATGGTGTACACTTGTAAACAATGAAGCTGAAAAAGCAATCTGCTTAACCTTCATTGAACGGTAAACACGCATTGATAAGGTGGATTAGGCTGATCATTCTAAATATTGAAACTAGAATGGGTCGCAATCACTGGAAACAGTGAGTTTGTTAACCTATAAATCTAAGGACGGCTAATCACTAGCCTAACTTGGTAAAGGTAACGTGAACCAGAACTCCAATAAGTAAACAGTCACGTTATCGGGTTAGCAGAGTCTGGCTTATTACATGTTGTGTCAGATACACAAAGGAGTTCACTATGAAACTGGCAACATCAACTGTAAGACAATTGGCTATCGACAGCCTGTCTTTCATGGCAGTTCTGGCATTAACCGTTGGTGGATTTTGGGGATTGTTCCTCGTGGACGCGTCCTTGTTCACCATGGTGGTTTTCGGACTGCTGATGGTACCTGCTTTGCTGAGCAGCACCTACTACCTCGGCAAAGACATCAACGAAGCCACGCATAAGCTGATTGCGTGAGGACCTTGGTCGCGGCCAACGCGTGAGATTGCTCCGCGTGGCTGCGACATTGGTATTCCCCTGCTATTCAAAACCTGGCTTCAGTCAGGCGGGTTCAGCGTGATGATGATGTCATCAGGCTGGTCGGTCCAGCCGTTGAAACTGAATGTTACCCGCGCCAGGAACTGTACGGGATCGGTTCCCGTTCCAGGCTCAGGCAACATTTCCGTACCCAGACATCGCACCTTTTGATACGCCGTTCCCGTTGAGTTAACGCGCAAAGCCCAGTCACAGTCCTGCGTGGCAGGGGTTTTCATCTCATTCAAGGCTAATTCTGCATCTGCGGGAATATAGTCAGGATACGAATTCACATTGAAAAGCTGGTCACCTTCGAAGACAACCGTAATGAAGTTGGCATAGTTGGGCACTGAATCGCTGGCTTTCAGGGTGCGCGTAGTCACCTTTTCCGGGTCAAAATCTTCCAGGGATGGGTCATCCTCCTGAGACTCTAGTACCAAGCGCTGCCTGTAGTAGCTTGAATTCCAGACTTCCTCCCCTTCGACGCCACCATCATAACGGTAGATATGGACCTCCATACCCAGGCCTTTGTATTCAACGTCGATGCTTTCGTAAGTGGGATTGGTGAATTTGGCTGAAAACGAGATGCTGGTTACCGAGCGCGAACAATAGCCTGCGTCTGAACTGTCCAGCACGTCTTGACCATTTTCAAAACCGGCGGGGTTACAGAAGCCGCCGTTATCATCCGAGGATATCTCAACCCAATCCAGGTTGACCGTTTTGGGGTTTAATACCCCATTGACACGAAATTCCACATAGGGGTCCCGTGGGGCTTTATCATCATTATCGGAACCGCCACCACAACCGGCCGCCAGCACCATACTCGCCAGCAGACCAACACGCATAAAATTCATTCAGTTCTCCAAAACAAACCAGGCCTGCGGAATTGACTCGCAGGCCCAAGGCGATGCATTTAAACAGCCAGCATCGAAAAACTCAACTATCCGGTGTTGCGCATACCCGCCGCAATCCCGGCCACGGTGATCATCAGCGCCCGGGTCTCCTCCGCCTGTTCGGAGGCTTTCAGCCGGCCGGCCCGCATCAACTCCACCTGCAGCATGTGTAAGGGGTCCAGATAGGGGTTACGTACTTCTATAGACCGCCGAATCACCGCATTGTTCTGCAACAGCATGCTATGGCCGGTGATGGTATTCACCAGATCCACCATATCCGCCAACCGGGAGCGCAGTTCCTGCCCCAGCTGACGGTCCCCGGGCTGTGCCAGACGCCGCTCATAATAAGCCGCAATCTGTGGGTCGGACTTGGCCAGCACCATTTCCAGCATACCTACTATCATGCGGAAGAACGGCCAGCGCTCGTACATTTCATGCAGCAGATCCCCTTTGCCTTTCTGCAGGGCTTGCTGGAAGGCATCGTCCGCCCCCAGCCATCCCGGCAACATGAGTCGCATCTGGGTCCAGGCAAACACCCAGGGAATAGCACGCAGGGTTTCGATGCCCCCTTCCTTCCGCCGCTTGGCGGGGCGGCTGCCCAGGGGTAAGCGCTGCAGCTCCTGCTCCGGGGTGGCATGGCGAAAATAACTCAGAAAACGGGGGTCTTCCCGCACCAGGCGGCGATAGGACTCCATCCCGGTTTTTGCCAGGTCGGCCATGGCATCCCGCCACTCCGGGGCCGGGGCGGGCTGCTCCAGCAGGGTGGCTTCCAGGGTGGCGGCGATATAACGCTGCAGGGTACGGATGGCCACCCCGAATGGCGTAAACTTGGCACGGATCACCTCGCCCTGCTCCGTTATCCGGATGCGGCCATTCACGGCGCCCGGCGGTTGGGAGAGTATGGCCTCGTGGGAAGGCGCTCCACCGCGGCTGGTGGAACCGCCGCGACCGTGGAACAGGGTCAATTGAACCTGATATTCCTGACACAGCGCTGTCAACTGTTCCTGGGCCTGATACTGCACCCAGGCCGCCGCCAGAAAACCACCGTCTTTCGCCGAATCCGAGTAGCCGATCATGACCTCCTGCTGGCCCTGAATGTGTTGACGGTACCAGTCGATTTGAAACAGGCTGTGCAAGGTCGCCCGAGCATGTTCCAGGTCGTCCAGGGTTTCAAACAGGGGGACTACCCGCATCAGCCGTTCCAGGCCGGCCTCTTTCTGCAGCAGCAGAACCGCCAGCACATCGGAAGGCACGTGGGCCATGGAAATAACATAGGCGCCGAGGGCGTCGTAGGATTGGTCCGCCAGCATGCGGAAGGTGTCGAGCACTTCCTGCACTTCATCACTGCAGCGCAAATGCCGGGGAATCAGCGGGCGCTGACTCTTGAGCTCGGCGATCAGAAACTGCTGTTTCTCTTGTTCACTCCATTGACTGTAATCACCCAACCCGATGGCCTGGGTGATGGCCGCCATGGTGTCGGCATGGCGGGTGGATTCCTGCCGGATATCCAGACGGAGCAACGTCACCCCGAAGGTGTTGATACGTCGAATGGTGTCCAGCAACTCACCGTTGGCGATTTCGGCAATACCGCATTCCATCAAGGAACGATGGCACAACTTGAGGGGTTCCAGGAGCTCCTCTTGATCCAGAATCGGCGGTTCCCCATGCCATTCCTCGCCAGCCAACTGGGCATTAAGGTATTCTTTGGTGGCAAACAGGCGATCCCGCAGCGGTTTGATGAGCGCTCGATAGGGTTCCCGGCTATCCCCCACCACCGCGCGCAGCTCGTCGGTGCAATGCACCGCAGACAGCACCATCAATAGATCTTCGAAGTCATGGCTCAACAAATCTGCCGCCATCCAACGGGCCAGGATGAGCACCTCCCGGGTGACGTTCGCGGTGACATTGGGGTTGCCGTCGCGATCCCCGCCCATCCAGGATGAAAACGTGAAGGGCGCGAAATCCATGGGCAGACTGCGATTGAGGTTTGCCTGGCACCACTCGTCCAGTTCCCGCAGGTATTCCGGCACCGCGCTCCACAGAGTTTGCTCAATGGTGACGAACCCCCAGCGCGCTTCATCCACGGGGCTGGGACGTTCCTGGCGTATCTCATCCGAGTGCCAGGCCGAGACAATTTTGCGTTTCAGGGTTTCCATCACCCGGTTGCGTTCGATGTCGGTGAGGTTGACTGTATCGAGCTTTTCCAGACAGTCGGTGATGTCGTCGTATTTGCGGATCAGAGTGCGCCGGGTGACTTCCGTGGGGTGGGCCGTCAACACCAGATCGATGGACAGCTCCTGCAAGGATGCGAACAACTGGTCATCGGAGATTTTGGCCCGCTGCAAGCGCGGGTGCAGCTCCGCCATAGTGGCGCGCTGGTTTTTACGCTGGCTCTGCTGATACTCACGGCGACGGCGCACCCGGTGGTACTGTTCTGCCAGGTTCGCCAGGTTCAGGAAGTGACTGAATGCCCTGGCTACCGGCACCAGCAGCTCCGGTTCCAGACGAGACAGTTTTTCTGACAGTTTTTGCGATTGGTCTTCGTGGCCGGCGCGTGCATGCTTGGCCAGTTTGCGGATCTCTTCCACCAGTTCCAAAAGAACCGGGCTTTCCTGCTCCTGAAGTGTGTTTCCCAACAAGCGCCCCAAAAGACGGACATCCTGTCGCAGCGGGGCATGGGCATCGGGCTCAGTCATGGCGGCATCCTGTGATTTCACATTCACTCCATAATGAAGAGAACAGAGCCCTGAATCAAGGGTTAGCCGCTTCCTGCTCCGGTTGATAAACCTCAACACAATTACGACCGTTCTTTTTGGCGCGATACAGTGCTTCGTCTGCTTTCACCAAGAGTTTTTCGGCGGTCTCACGGCCATCGGGAATGACGCTATGGACACCAATGCTCACGGTGACCGGAATGCGACGCTTGTTGTGCCAAAATGAGGCAAACTGAATATGACTGCGAATGGACTCCGCCACCTTTTGTCCAGCGGCTTCATCAGTGGCCGGCAACAGCAGGATAAACTCTTCCCCGCCGTAGCGAACCAGAACGTCCAGATTGCGGCGGGAAAAGCGCTGCAAAATGACCGCAATTTTCTTAAGGCATTCGTCTCCGACCAGATGCCCGAACTGATCGTTAATCTTCTTGAAGTGGTCAGCGTCGATCACCAGAATCCCCAACGAGGATCGGGTTTGCTGACACTGCCGGATCAGTTCGGGAAAACAGGTATCCAGGTAACGGCGGTTGCCCACCCCGGTCAGGGCGTCTGTGAGGGTATCCTGGGCCAGCTTTTCATTGCTCTGCTTGAGCTGATCGAGCATGGCACTCAGGTCACGGGTTTTCTGATCCACCCTGCGCTCCAGCTCATCCCGGGCTGATGCCGCGATCTGCTCCTTCTCCCGCGTCAACTCGGTTACTTCCTGAGCCAGGTCCAGGGCCTGTTTAAGGGCCCGGTTCTTCTCACTGCGCTCCCGCTGCATGCGCGCCGCCAACGCGGAGGTGACCATCAGGTTGCCCAGAGACAACCCGGCGGCGTGGATGTATTCAATCGCCACCGAAAACTGAATCCATTCCAATTGCGCTGCCACATAGAAACAGGTCCCCGTGATCAATACTGACCAACCGGCCATGAGATAGCGGGCCCAATAATTACCTGTGAAACACTGGTGGGTGAGTACAAAAATGGCGTATATGCACACCAACATTTCCAGAGGATAGATGAACGGCAACACCAGGCGCTCAGGGAACAACACCACCGGAATCACGCCCAGCCCAAACAGGGTAACGAAGATCCGTGTCAGCCGTGCCAGCCAGGGCACCCGGTTTTTCAGGTCTATAAACAACACCGCAAAGTGGCCGGCAAAAAAGATGGTGGAAAGGATGCCCAACCCATAGCTCTTGTCATTCAGGAACACCTGCGAACCCCAGAGGTACAGCGGGCCGAATCCGCTGATACTGGCCTGGTAGAGCATGGCGGACACGATGAACGCCATGTTGAACAGATTGGTACGATCCCGCAAAAAATACCATACGTAAGCGTTATAAAACGCCAGCACCGACATCATGCCAAAGAACAAGCCATAGAATGCCTGGGCGCGAAACTCCGACTGGAAGAACCCTTCCGGGGTGCGGAAGTTCACAGGGAAGATCATGGCACTGTCGCTGTTGAGGCGGACATAGACCTCATAGTCACCGGCCAGCGACACATTGATGGGAAAAATGGGAAAGCGGTGTTCCAGTTCCTGGGCAACAAATTGCTGATGATCCCCGCCGATGCCATGCGCCAGCAGGTTTTTACCCTGTGGGGTGGGCTGCACCAGGTAAAAATCCACAAAATCCAGAAACGGAGTGGCCAACTCCATGTACATACGCAACGGCACTTTGCCGTTGACACTGAAGCGGAATCGCAGCCACAGCGTATCGCCAACATACCCTTGTTGCACGGAACCGGGAAAGCCGGACACCGACCAGCTCTGCGGCGCATCCAATATGTCGCGCAAAGACAGGTCTCCGGTCTCATCCACCAGATACTGGTAATCGGGGGAAACCCGAAAGGTCGAGTTATTCTCTGCCCACCCTGAACCGGACAGAAACAGGAACAACACACCCAGCAACAACGACAGCGGATGCGTCAGGGAATTGAACATTGTGCCCCATCATGAATCTAATTATTTGAAAAACACACTACCTGAAAGCGAGCCGACCGAGTATACAATTATTGTATCCTCTGTTGATAGTGTGTAATAAATAGTCAGCCATAGTCTGGCATAACTATTGCGTTAATGCTCCCCAAAGGACAGGAAAGCAGAACAATTCAACGGTTGATACGTGTGATGGGCCAGATAGAACATTGTTTACAAGACGCTGATATGCCGAAAAACCCTACAAGCGACAGCACTTTAGCTCAAGATTTATTCAAATCTCACCAGCTGAGAACAGCACAGCTGGATTTGATGGTTACAATTTTAAACCTTAGCCGGTTCATCCAGCGCCATCGCGGTGCGACGCTTGCACTATTAGGGGGCGATACCAGCTTCCGCAACCAGGTCCAGGCGCTCCAAAAACAGACATCCGCCCAGTTTGAATACCTGCAATGCCTCAATAACTCGGCGGGCAAGCCCCTGGCCGACAATGATTATGAGCAACTTACCCTGGGTTGGCTCACGATCATCAAGGATTGGGAGAACGACGACCTGCATCACAGCTTCGAGTTCCACTCCCACCTGCTGGAATTGATTATCCGCATCACCCGCCAGCTGTCGGAGCAGGTGTTGGCGACGCCGGCGGGGCTGGAGCACAACGAGGCGCTGCGCAGCCGGGCCGACAACAGTTTCACCTACCCTCTGCATGGCCTGGTGCAGACCTGCGTGATCGACCTGTATGAACTGGTTGAGTACCTGGCGCGGATTCGCGGTATTGGCACCCACATGGCCGTCATCGGTCATACCGACAAGGAACTCGGGGCGCGGGTGACGTTCTGGTTGCAGGAATTCCGTTATCGCAAGGAGCGTTTTGACCAGAACATTCAATTGATTTCGAGCCAATACCTGCCCTGCATTCCCGGCCTGAAATCCCTGCCCAACCTGAACATGAAGCTGAATTACTTTATCAGCCTGCTGGGCCACGAGATGGACTCGGAAAGAACCTTCCAGGTGCCCAGTCACAAGCTGTTCCTGATGGGCACCGAGATCATTGACGGCCATTTGGCGGTGATGGACCAGGCCAGCGCGGTGGTCCGGGATCAGTTGTATGCCATGAACCAGATGATGCTGGAGCGACTGTCGGCGGACACCTGAACCCGGGTAAACACCCTAGACGACATACACCAGCAGCAACGGCAGCAACACGAAGGACAACAGGGTGGAGATCACCACCATGCCCGCCACAACCTGCGGTTCACGCCCATAGCGCAGGGCAAACAGATAGTTGAACACCGCCACCGGCATGGCACTTTGCAGGATCACCACCCCCCGGGCGACCCCGGTGAGTCCAAATCCAGTGGCCACCCCCACCCCGACAGCCACCCCGATACCCAGCCGCAGCAGGGCGAACACTGCGCTCTTCCCCAGGTGCGATACCTGCATGTTGGCCAGACTTACCCCCAAGGTGATGAGCATCAGCGGAATGGTCATATCCCCCAGCAGGGACACCGTGTTCTGGCCCCACTTGGGCAGCGACAGATCACCGTAGATCATCACCAGGGCGGTGACGATGGAGTAGATGATGGGGTTCCGGATCATCTCCTGAAAGACCGAGCGTCCGCTCACCAGGGCAATGCCCAGGGTAAAATGCACCAGGGACAACATCATAAACACTGCGATGGCCAACACCAGACCCCGCTCCCCGAACGCAAACAGACACACCGGTAATCCCATGTTGCCGGCATTGGGAAACACCATAGGCCCCAACAACGCGCGCAGGGACTGCCGACTGACGGCGATTACCAGGGCCGCCAGCAACAGCGTGGCCACCACCATCACCAGGGTGACCCAGAACATCTCTTCAATCACCGCGCGGGACACTGCGGCGTTGGTCATGGCAGACACCACCAGGCAAGGCGCGCCGATACACATCACCAAGCGGGTTACCATATCGGTATCGTAGGGTACGTTCAGCTTCTTCCAGCAGAATCCCACCAGAATGCATATCATCACCGGACCGGTGACAGGTAACAGCGTCTGCAGCATAAGCCTCTGATTCGACTGTGTTATGATGGCGCACAGTATAACCCATGGTAATGATTTGTCCCGATGAACCAACCGCCTTCCGACACGCCGCCTGCACCGCGCTCCCGCATCGTCCCCTGTGCCCGCATCGAGTGGCAAGACCGTACTCCGGTGTCCGATCAGTTTGAGGACGTTTACTTCTCCCGCGAGGTCGGCCGCGAAGAAACCCGCTATGTGTTTCTGCAGAACAATGATTTGGAAGCGCGCTGGAGCGAAAACGGACTGCGTCAGTTCACCATTGCTGAAACCGGTTTTGGCACCGGCCTGAATTTTTACTGCGCCGCCGAGCTGTGGCGCCACTGCAAAGCAGAAGGCCACTTACAGGCGAACGCCCACCTGCATTTTGTCAGCGTGGAAAAGCACCCCCTGACCCGGGCAGACCTGGCCCGGGCCGCAGACCAGTGGCCGTCATACGACTGGATTTCCGACCCTCTGCTGGAGCAATACCCGGCTCCGGTGCGGGGCTATCATCGCCTGTATTTTTCCGCCGCCAATATCACCCTGACCCTGATTCTGGACGACGCCAGTACCGGCTTCAGCACCCTGGAAGGCCGCGTGGATGCCTGGTTTCTGGACGGCTTTGCTCCCGCCAAAAATCCGGGCATGTGGCAAGAGGAGCTGTTCCAGCACATCGCCCGCCTGAGCCATCCGCGCACCACCGTGGCCACCTTCACCGCAGCCGGCGTGGTGAAACGGGGGTTGCAGGAAGTCGGTTTCAAAATGGAAAAGGTGGCCGGTTTTGGCCGCAAGCGGGACATGCTGCGGGGCCAATTCCAGGGGGTGTCGACTGAAGAAACGTTGGCCCCGGAAGCGAAACCCTGGTTTCACTTTCACTATCCAGGACCCGGGCAAAGTGGCACCAGAGCCGCGGTAATCGGCGCCGGCCTGGCGGGTGCCACAGTGGCCAACAGCCTGGCGCGACGGGGCTGGCGGGTCACGGTGCTGGAGCAGGCCAGCACGATTGCCAGCCAGGGTTCCGGCAATCCCACCGGCGTCACCTTCACCAAACTGAGCCTGCACGACACACCGCAAAACCGCTTCTACCAGTGGGCCTACCTGTATGCCTGCCGTTACCTGCTGGACACACTGCGCAACAGCGACGCGATAGAGGGTAAGGATTGGAACCTGAACGGCGTTCTGCGCCTGGCGTTCGATGCCAAGGAAGCCGCCGAGCAGGCCAGCCTGTTGCAGGAGCAATACTGGCCCCCGGAGCTGATGCAGGGGCTTGGCCCAGAGCAGATTCAACAACAACTGGGGCTTCAGACGGACCTGAGTGGAATGTTGCTGCCGGGGGGCGGCTGGCTTAACCCCGCTGTACTCTGCCAGACCCTGCTGGATCACCAAGGCATTGAGCTGCGCACTGCCGTTGCCGTGCAGACGCTGCAGCGACGGGACAACCAATGGCAGGTGGATGACCTGGGCCCCTTCGATGCGGTCGTCCTGGCCAACGCCTTCGGCAGCAATCAGTTTGAGCAAACCCGGCACCTGCCCCTGAAATCCGTACGTGGCCAGATCACCTACTGCCCGGCCACCACCGCCTCCAGCCAGTTGCAGCATGCCATCAACTACCACGGCTACATCAACCCGGCACGGGAAGGCTTTCATTGTGTGGGCGCGACGTTCAATCCAAGGCTGGATTGCGTCCACTCGCGCCCGGAAGATCATCACTGGAACCTGGAGCAACTGCGGCAAACCCTGCCCAGCCTGGCACAAGACCTGGCGCTGGCACCTGCCGAGCACTGTGAAGGCCGCGTCGGGTTTCGCTGCCAGACGCCGGATTATTTGCCCATCATCGGACCTTTACCCGACGTTGAACGCTATTCCCGGGCCTTCAGCGATTTGGGTAAAGGGTTCTTGAAGCGCACCTTTCCTTATGGCCCTAATCACGCTGGATTGTTGATCAGTTGTGGTCACGGTTCCCGGGGCATCACTTCCGCTTGCCTGGCGGCAGAAATCATCGCATCGTACCTGACAGGGGAACCGCAGCCACTGGACCGGGAAGCTCTGTTTGCGATTCACCCGGCACGATTCCTGATCCGGAATATAATTAGAAGACAACACCCGCAATAACATCAGCATTCAAGGAGTCAACCATGTCGGCACTCAGCAAGCGTATCCATCTGTTTGGCCTGCTTCTGATTTTGACCAGTCCATGGGCTTATGCGGATTATAAGGGAGAGCTGGACCAAACCCAGGCCCAGGCGCAACTGCAGGCAGGGCAGATCACCGCCATTGATGTGCGCAGCCCCGAGGAGTACCAGGCCGGACACGTGCCGGGGGCCATCAATATTCCCCACGACCACATCGACGCCCAGCTGGCAAAGATCGCCCACTTGAAAGACAAACCGGTTCTACTCTATTGCCGCAGCGGGCGGCGGGCGGCGATGGCGGAATCCACCCTGACCCAGCTGGGCTTCACCCAGCTCTATCATCTGCAGGGGGATATGCTGGGCTGGAGCAAAAACCGGTTGCCGGAGGAAAATTAGCTTGGCACCATGGATCGCATCCGTAACGCGAACCGATCAATAACAATCACAAACAGAGTCGCGCTTGAATTCCGTTAATTCGCATTCACATACCATCTTGGTGGTGGACGGTAATGAAGAAAGCCGCATCGCCATCAGTGACAGTCTCAGCGCAGCTGGTTTCAATACCGTGGAAGCCAGGAATGCGAAGCTGGCGCTTGTGTATTACAAGCAGGTGCACCCTGATCTGGTATTAATGGATCTGGACCTGCCGGATGTGGCAGGCGGGCTCGAACTCTGCGCTGAACTCACCACCCTCGCGGCCCCGGCCAACGTACCGGTCATTGTGCTGTCCCACCACAACGAAATGACTCTGGCCGCCACCGTGTTTGACGCCGGCGCGGCCGATTTCGTCATTCACCCTTTGAATCACCTGGTTCTGGTACAGCGCTGCCGTTACCAGATCCGGGCCAGCATGACGCTGATCTCGCTCAAGCGCCGGGAGCGCATCCTGGAGCACGCAGAACGCATCGCTAATATGGGAAGCTGGGAGTGGGACAGCAAAACCGGCGAGCTGATGGTCTCCAGGGAGTTCAATCGTATTCTGGGCTTTGCAGAAGATCGCAAGACCAGTGTGCGGGATGTGCTGGAAAAGCTGCCCGAGTCCGAACGACTGAAAATAATCCGGAATTTTCAGCAGGCCGACAGCAAACACCAGGGCCGGATCACACTGCACCACCGGGTCAGTTCAGACACCGGTCTGGGACGCACCCTGCGTCACGAAGCGCGCTTTGTCCTGCACAACGAGAAGGACTATTCAGTGTATGGCACCATTCACGACATCACGGAAGAAATCGCCCACAAAGACCAGATCCTGCAGCTGGCGTACTACGACACCCTGACCCAACTCCCCAATCGCACCTTTTTCAAAACCCACCTGGATCACGCCATCAAGCAGGCCCGGCAAAAAGGTCATCTGTTGGCGGTGATCCTGCTGGACCTGGACCTGTTCACCCGCATCAACAACTCCCTGGGCCATGAAGCCGGCGACGAGTTACTGAAAAAAGTGTCCAACCGATTGTTGCGCACGTTCGATGATGCGCGCTGCACTGCGCTCAACATGCACGCGATCGACCCCCAGGCGCCGTTGGAAAACATGACCGACAAAATCGCGCGGCTAGAAGGGGACCAGTTCGCGGTGCTGATCAATCGCTTCAAGCGACTGGATGATATCATTCTGTTTGTGCAAAAAATGTTGAAGCAGCTGGTCACGCCATTCACCTTGCAAGGCAACAACATCGTGCTCACCGCCAGCGCCGGCATCGCCCTGTATCCGGTCAATGGCCTGGGCTCGGAAATGATCCTGCGCAACGCCGACGCTGCCATGCATTTCGCCAAATCCCAGGGGCGTAACAACTTTCATTTCTATTCCAGTGATATTGATTTCAAATCCAAGGAACGGCTGTCGGTGGAAAACGACCTGCGCCACGCCATCCGTCACAACGAGCTGGAACTGCACTATCAGCCCAAGCTGCACCTTAAAAACGGCGGTATCCAATCCGTGGAAGCCCTGGTGCGCTGGAACCACCCGGTGCGGGGTTTGGTCAGCCCCTCCCAATTCGTCCCCATGGCGGAAGAAATCGGCCTGATCAATGAACTGGGGGAGTGGCTGATCAACAAAGCCTGTCTGCAGGCCAAGCAGTGGAACGAAAGCGGCCTGCAACCCATCCGCATCGCCATCAACCTCTCCCCCATTCAGTTTCGTGGCAGCCCGCTGGTGCAGATGATTCGCAATGGCCTGCTGGCCTGTCGACTGGCGCCCTCGCAACTGGAGGTGGAAGTGACGGAAACGGTGCTGCTGGAGGACACCAACCGGGTATTGCGGACGCTGGACGGTATTCGTAACCTGGGGGTCAAGGTGGCATTGGACGACTTTGGCACAGGATACTCCTCATTGAGCTACCTGACCCGATTCCCGTTCAACACCCTGAAAATTGACCGCAGCTTTGTCTCCCAGTGCATTCGCAAGGGACAGGCCGCCGCCATCATTCACACCATTATCCAACTCTGCAAAAACCTGAATCTGGAAGTGGTGGCAGAAGGCGTGGAAACCCACGAGGAACTGAAGTTTTTACTGGATCACCGTTGCGACGTGGTACAGGGTCATTATTTCAGCCCGGCCCTCAGTGCCGAAGATCTGGCTCAATACGTGCGCCAGCAGTCCTGGGTTACCCTGCTCGCCGACCCGGTGACCACGGCCAACCCCAGCCGCTGAGAGCGTCACTGCGGCGCGCCGGAGGCACGCCATTCCCGGGCCGTAACAATGTGGACATTATCCATCTCCTGATCGTAGAGAATCACATACTCGCGCGCCTTGATTCCCCTGATGACCTGTTCCACCTTACGGGACAATGCCACCTCCTCCGCGCCGTAGTCGGTACCATCGCGGGTGACAAACTCCTCCACCAGGCCCTGCAATGTCTCTGCCTGTAACTGGTCCCAGGGAATCTCAATCAGGTTTTCCATCTTTTCCATCCACCAGCTGCACCCGCAATACATCCTCACCGAATTCTTCTATCACCTTGGCAATCACCTTGGGGTCCAGAATCATCACCCGACCGGTATCCACCACCTGCTCCAACTGATCGGCAATGATGGAAAGACATTTCACCCGGGCATACTGCTTGTTGTCCGCCGGGATCACATACCAGGGTGCAATTTTCGTGGCGGTTTTGTTGAGCATGTCCTCATAGGCGTTTTGATAGGCGCTCCAGTGGTGACGGCTTTCCAGATCCGCCGTGGTGATCTTCCAGCGCTTGGTGGGTTCCCGCAACCGATCCATAAAGCGGTTGTACTGTTCATCTTTCGAAAGATTCAAAAACAGTTTGATCAACACCACACCGTCATCCGTGAGCTGGCGCTCGAACTCCGCCAGTTCGCGATAGGCACGCCCCCACTCGGCTTCGGAGGCAAACCCTTCCACCCGCTCCACCAGCACACGACCGTACCAGGAACGGTCGAAGATTGTGATTTCACCGGGCTCCGGCAGCTTTTGCCAGAAGCGGTAAAGATAGTGACGGGATTGTTCCCACTTGGCCGGTGCGCCGATGGGCCAGACCCGCACGCCGCGGGGGTCCAGGTGGCGGGTCAAGCGTCGGATAACCCCGCCTTTGCCGGCAGTATCCGTGCCTTCCATCAGGATGATGACCCGTTTTCCTTCGCGGAACAGCGCCTGCTGGGCCCGCAACAGCTGCAATTGCAGTTCGTCTATTTTTTCCCGGGCTTTTTCCACCTTGCGTTTGGGGGAAGTTCCCAGGTCTTTCAGTTTTACAGTGTCACCGCTCAGCTTGACCACTTTCACTCGACTTACCCTCCTCGCGCCCGGGCTCAAACAACATGGGATACAGGAATTCCTGGAACTCCCGGATCATGCGATCCATGGTGGTTTTGTCTGCCATGATGATACCCTGCTTATTCTGCTCATAGCCAATCAACTGCTTGGCGAGATTGTGGAATATGGTAATGCGCTTTTGCATGGACAAACGACTGCCACTGTCCATGAACGGCTCCAGTCCGTAATAGGATTTGGCCAACTGATGCAATGCCTGATCCAGATCCTGCCGGCTTTTGCGGCCAACGCTGTTCCAGGCATCCGACAACGCGCCCATAAAATCCGCGTAATGCTTCTGACGCACTTCAAAAGAACGCTCGAATCGCTCCGCCTCGGCGCGCTGATAAAGAAAATGGGCGTACTGGTCCAGGATCTTGCTCTGGGCACTTTCCTGCAGCTGTTGGGCCCGGATCAGCTGTGCGCCCGCCACCTTAGTGATTTCATAGTTGAGATAGGCCATATACCCGGTCAGGCAGAATGCCAGTATCACCAGCACCAGGCTGAACAGGGGAAACCGGTTTTCCTTGAGAGTTACCACTGAGTGATGGATCGGTTCAGACACAGCGCCTCCATTAAGACGGTTGGATTCCGTAGTCGTGCAACAATGCAATGAACGCGTCTTCATCCAACACCGGTACACCCAGGGATTCGGCCTTGGCCAGTTTGGACCCGGCTTTCTCGCCGGCAATGACGCCATCGCTTTTCTTGGACACACTGCCACTGACTTTTGCTCCCAGGGACTGCAGATATTGCTTGGCGTCATCCCGGGTCATTTGGTTCAAGGTGCCAGTCAGCACGTAGGTTTTACCCGCCAACGGCAGAGAATCACGATCCACCGCCGCCTGTTCCTGCCAGTGCACGCCGGCTTGAATCAATGCGTCGATGATTTCCAGGTTGTGGGGTTGCTGGAAGAACGTGGCAACATGATCCGCCACGATGGGACCCACATCCGGTACCTGCTGCAACGCATCGGCATCCGCCTGTTTCAGCGCGTCCAGATTGCCAAAATAGTTGGCCAGGTTCAGGGCCGTGGCCTCACCCACTTCCCGAATCCCCAACGCAAACAGGAAGCGGGGCAATGTGGTGGCCTTACTGTGTTCCAGGGCCTTGATCAGGTTGGCGGCAGATTTCTCACCCATGCGTTCCATGGCGGCCACCTGTTCCACCTGGAGCCGGTACAGGTCAGAGACATGGGCAATCAGGCCCTGGTCCACCAGCTGTTCCACCAGTTTGTCCCCCAGGCCATCCACATCCATGGCTTTGCGCGAGGCGAAATGTTTGATGGCCTCTTTCACCTGGGCCTGACAGAACAAACCACCGGAGCAGCGGGCAACCGCCTCCCCTTCCGGCTTGATGATGTCGGAACCGCACACCGGGCACTGACGGGGCAGCACCACCGCTTCCGCCGAGGGTGGACGTCGTTCCAGCACCACCTTGACCACTTTCGGAATCACCTCGAAGTGTCACCATATGACGATTGTATCATATAGCATTATTATTGATTTTGCTGGCATTTTTAATGGATACCCGGCATATTTTCCTAGTTGAACCTATCAACAAGGTGCTCTCGAAATTGAACCAAGCTGAAAAAATGGAATATTTATCTTCCCGCTTCAATGGGCAGACCTTTGAGTTAATAAACTGCTTCATGCATGGGCGTAGCCCAGGGTGGCAAAACAAGTTGTCACAAATACTGTGCGAGTGCATCGGACTACTGCACCAACCATTAAACAATCGCGATATAGCCCGAATAACGCAGAGCCTACTCTATATACGCTCCTATTTTTGTCAGAAACATACTTATAGTAGTGCTAAAAGCAAATACAACAGCCTTTACTGCCTAATAAGTCACTTAATGAAGGAAGGCCTATTCTCCAAGTCCTTCGAAATCCCGCCCCCCTTTAAAACTACAGGGGATTACGAACAGTACAGAACCGAAACAGTCCCACAAAATATAATAAGCAAATTTAGAGTCAAATCCCCTGCTGACGATATGTTCCAGAAGACATTAGACTCCACCTGCCCTCCCAAAATATCAAAAAGATTAAAGGAGCACGTAAACTCCTTTAAAAACGCAAAGCACCATAGAGCACCATTGATACAGTTTCTTATCCAGATTTCGGCTGTATCGCCAATATGGCACGAACAACCAAGAGTGATCCAAGGAGAGCTACTAAAATTCCGAAACGGCTTACTTAAAAACAAACACCGAAACACCGCTTATTCAAACTTTCAAAATGTAAAAAATGCAGTTTCAGTATTAATAGAGCACCGATTATTACCACTAGATACAGAACTACCAAGCAACCTAAGGCGGTGCACTAACACCGCAAAGATACGAGCCGAAAATCCCATTATATCTAATCTAAACATCTACAGTGACGAGAGCAATGTCAGCTTCCGAACATCACACGCCTATTTAAAAGACCTAGAGAGCGATATCCGCGAAAATCTAAACATACTTTTGTATGAAGCAAAAAAAATAGTTCACGAAGGCTATCACCTATTTCTTTCAACACACAGCATCATCGCAAAAAGCCAGCGAGACGAATTCATCGCCCACCCTAAAATGCTAGTTAAAAGAGACGAGAGCAGGAAGAAAGATAGAAAAGAACAAAACCCATTCTACAGTGGTAATCCCCTATCATTTGAAAACAAGATAGCTGCCCTTGACCATTTTTTTGACTTGGTGGCACAGAATAAACCAATACCACACAAGACCGATCTAAGAAATAACACCAGCTTTTTGGGATATCTCGGATTAACGCCACTTATTGCTTCAGCTATGCAGGTAATCATTACGGACGAATTGGGGATAAACCCCTACTCACTCTATAAAGTAAAAATGGTATCTGATGGCCATGGCCACGAATATGTAAAAGTGACAGATGAAGGGTCTGTACGCCTAAAAGCACTAAAGCCACGTGGCCGCTTGGCTCGCACTAGCCAAACTTGTGGAAGCAATATTGCACTTTCCAAAATTGATGCCAGTGAAATAGATGCATCAACTTGCCTTAAAATGGCTATAGAGATGACCTCCAGACTAAGAAAGCATACAGAAAATCAAGCACTATGGATTTGCCTAACTACTCGGCATGGCGCAATTCTCCCTACACCAGAAACCTTCCAAAACAGCTTCAACACAATAAGAAATAGAGCCGCCCTTAAAAAGCCAATATTTAGAAAGGCTACGTTGAAGAAAATACGCACATCAAAATCCGTTTTGATTTATTTAGAATCTAATGGTGATTCACTCAAGGCTGCCACCTACCTTGGTAACCATGTTAAAACTACTCTTGATAGGTATATTCCAAAATACATCACCGAGCTAATTTATAGAATAAGAATACGATCATTTCAAAACATATTGCTATTCATGTCTGTCTCTTCAGAAGAATCACCTGAAAGATCTTTAAACCTTAGCCCCAAGGAATATGAGCGGCATCTTAAAAATGCATTCGAAAATCCTAGCATGGGTGGACAGCTATACAAAAGCCTTACTACCAGTAGAGATACAAACGAATCGACAGACACAAAATATTTTTGCGTCTCAGAAAAAAACATAGGATTAGCAATTATGTATGCGAGATCAGGAACTGATGCTGAGCTAAAACTAGATTGTACTACAGTTCTAGAAAAGATAGCCGAAGGCCCAATCATCATGAAACAACTCCTCAGAAAAGCCCATATCACAGTTCAGGAAAAAATCTGGAAAAATGAATGTCACATATCAGCCTAAACCCAGCCAAAGAACTAGTATCCCCAAGTGAACTAGAAAAAATTATTCAGAAAGCACTTTACCCTAAGCCTATCTGGATGCTCAATAATTCTGTTAGTGATGAAATTTGGCTACTTTCGAAAGTTGGCTTTAACCCCACTTACAACAAAGAAAACAATTGTGGGTACGAAAAAATGTCTTTTAAGAGATTGGTTTCTCCAGGCGAATATCTAACCGATAAAAACTGGAAACCTCTACTTGAAGATATCCGCAGCAGCCTTTTATATTTAAACGTTACCGGAAAAATATCTCGACCAGCTAGAATACGTAGTATTTTGGTCACTGCAACCTCGTTACTTTTACATGTTAACGAGCTACGCAGAGCCAATCATAGTCCAACTGCCCGCACCCTGGAACAGATTAAATTTTCAGAACTAGTCGATTATTTACTATCATTTCAGGTTAATAGAAACACATTTAGCAAAATTGAATCAGTCATTATTGATAAATGGAACTCCACACAGGACATCGACTGGCCCCAACTAAAAATCGAATCAGGTTTAACTACACGGGAATTCAAAAGCCTCCGTCGAAAACTCACCCTGCACTTAAAGTCAAACTTCCAAAACTTGAAATTTACACGAGAAAGCCTACAAAAATATCCAAACGCCAATTACAATACATTCGACATCAATGTCGACCTAGCACCCAAAGGAAAAACCATTTCAAATACCATCTCTCAGCTAGAGGCTCTTTACACTTCACGTCCTGCTCAAACATATAAATTTCAGCATTCCCCAATGAAGCTTTTCTCTTCTGGACAAACAATATTTGACAGGATGCTTGAAGCGCAAAAGACACCACTAATACCAGCCAATGTTTCTCTTCATGCACTGTCTTCAGCTCTTAGATTTGCAAGACTTTATGGCCAACCACTTCGCCAGTATTTGTCAGAACTTGGTAAAAAAGAGAAAAGTAGGATTCAAGAACTAGGCATTGCTCCGTCAACTAGCAGACGCTACCTGACATCAATTAGATGTTACACCTTTAACAATACAAAAATACCCACCCCACTAAAGGATTTAAATATTACTTCTTGGACTGGTGAAGAGAACGGGGGAAAAGTATCCAATAGCAGCATATCGGTTTGCACTGCAATAACGCTATATACCGCAGCAATTTGGATACTTCTTTCCAGCTTTACCGCAGGAAGAACAACATCAATGTTAACTCTTCGGCGAAATTGCTTTACGCAATCACCTATTGACGGCTTGTTTGATATTGTTCTACGCATACCTAAAAGTTCCGAAGTGCTTGAGTTAGAAGAAACACATAGGCCTATTCCTGACTTAATCTATGACTATGGTCTGGAGTTCGCTCGCCTAGTTTGCGAAATTGAGGATAGACGCAACCTTAACACTAAGGATCAAGAAGCATTTCTTTTTAGTGGAATCCTTTCTGAACGTTCAATAGCTGCATATCGTTATGATGACAGCAATGTCCATCTTTACCCACTAAGTGATGACACAATAAAACGAGCCATTGATACTTTTCAAGATTGGAGTAACTCCCCTCTAATTAATGGCAAGCGCTGGTATCCATCAACTCATCAGTTCCGAAGACTTTTTGCGGTTCTTTACTTTAATTTTTCCAATCAATCTGGATTGGAAGAGCTATCTTGGTTCATGGGTCACTCCAACCTTGATCAAACATTCCACTATGCCGAAGTATCTCCGACGGACGAATGGATTGAAGAAGCTGAGCTGACCATAGCCAGAATTGGAGCAAAGTTAAATAGTCATATTAACGGAGATGATACAGTTAAGAAAATAATTAACACCGCAAGACAGAAGTCACAAATTTCGACCATATTAGAACCATTAGTGCAAGACATGATTTCAGAACACAAAGCAAAAACAGGCGATACAGTTAGATTCCACAGGATCAATGGGGAAAATGTCTTTTTCTACTTCAGCAAGACCGAGGAGTAACATGCATGTCTAAATATAAACCTGGAGAAACATCGAAGAATGTACTCGATAAAAAGAATGAAATAACCAAATCATTATTGATTAAATCCAAATTGCTTGATCAGATACTAAGTCGCGAGGACATCCCTGATAGCTTAAAGATAAAGGGAAATTCTGTTTCCCAAGCTGCGGTTCACAAATGGCATGATGACAAACTTGGGGTAACAGCCTACTCCCGCAATTCAGCACATGCAAAACACAACAGCCATGCTCTTAAAGCTCTTTTAAAATCAATCAATAACATCAATAAACGAATCAAATCCAACAAAGCAACCGGAATAAACGCCCATAGTTATACGCTTTCTAATTCTGCTAACAGCTATGAGAATACACTGCGCAAAGAAAATGAAATGCTTCGGGTTGCATTATCAGAAGTATATCGGGCCTATATGCAACTATTAGATTACCACCGTGAAGACAGAAAAATAGATGAGGCTTATCAAAAATTGATATTGAGCCAGGCCAACATACTTGGCAGACATAGAGTAAGAGAAGTTAAATAATGTCAACGGTGGTTATAGCAAAGAATCCAATACTTGATTTTCTGCTAACCAGCAGTAGAAAACATGAAAAGAATAACTGTCCACTTCCTATTATTCTCAAAAATAATGGAAACATAGATTGGAATGCCAATTCATTTCTTACGGAATACGGCGGCGGCCCCCAAGTCTATAACATCAAACCTCTGGCACCCACCCTTGTTAAAAAAGCATACAGCCTTAACATTTTCTGCACATATCTCGAACAAAACAACATAGAGGTTCATCAGATTGATGACAGCTCGCTATATGGCTTCGTCGACAACTTAAAAGATAGAGGAATTAACGATCAGACAATAATTTCACATGGACGGGTAGCACTACAGTACATCACTCATTTAAGCAAACTAAACCCAGAGTGGAAGTTAGCAACTAATAGTCAAGATACGACGGGTGACTTCAAGGTAAACTACTCACTCGCATCAATAAGAAAAAACGGACGAGAAATTCAGTATTTGAAACATAGGTCACTTAATGGCCTTATTCATATTAGTGCTGAATCCGAGTACATTCGAGATTACGAATTGGTTATGTGGCTCGACGCGATTAATTGTTCAACCTATCATCCACAAATTGATGACTTCCTGCTTAGTAGATGGCAAGCTCTAACCACATTACTAGATATTACAGGATCTAGAATCAGTGAAGTCCATCAGATTACAAGAACAATGATTATAGATTCATCAAAAAACATGATGAACACCGACCAATCACCAATTATTCGTAACATACCTATTTTGAAAGGTAAATATAAAGGAAAAACCCGGCAAGTCACCACGAACAATGAAGATATTCAAATCATCCTTTGGCACATCAAAATGGTTGAGAAGATGTTTCCTAATATTGACCACGACGCCATATTCGTTGACGGTAAAAATGGATCCCCCCTAAAAGCGTCCTATTTAAAAAACTATGCAAAAAAAGTCATCAATAACAGCAAGTATTGTCGAGAACTTAGGCACCTTTGCAATCACTCTTTCCGGCATAGATTTATCACATTAAATATAGCTAAGGCCATCCAGGACATCGCTGCATCTGGAAGCTTCACAAATATCTTCACCGTTGCTTCGAATGCGTGCCGAAAAATAACTATGCACGCATCCAATCAAACCTTATCCCAATACATACACCTAGCCACCGAATATAATAATCACCACCTACCAGAGAAGGATATTAGCGAAATCTCAACTAAAACCAAAATACAAATAAGTAAAATGAAATCGGTCGAGGCGCTATTACATGCAGAAAAAATTAGTGGAGATAAAGCGCTCAAGTTACTTTTAACAATTCTTCAGGAATTGAGGGCAACTTGATATGTTGATCGAGCATTTAAGCAATATGTCCCACTTAGGCTAAGGTCAATTAAATCACTAGATATAGTAGGTAGCTAAGCCACAGAATGCATCATAAAACAGATAGAAAAAACAGGACAATTCATTCTGCAATGAACGATACTTAAGGAAAAGGCGTTATTTGTTTTTCCATAGATTTGAGAATCACATCAACTCCAACGTGGGGATCAACACCTAGCGCTTCGCAATATTCAATAAATTCAAAGACTTCTAGTTTTCTAGTTCCATCTTCAATTTTACCGACAATAGAATGCGATACATCAAGCTTTTCAGCCAATGTCCGGATGGAATACCCCGAATCAAGCCGCCTTGCCTTTAGCCAAGCCCGCAAGATAGAGTAATTGTTGGAGTTTCTCGAGTATCTCATTGTCTCGATTGTAGAGACGAGCTACAATGTCTCGAAATTCGAGACATTGACAGAGTTAAATGGAAATATACTTCCATTCCTTAAGATAGGCGCACATGTTTCAAACATCCAAAAGTATGCGGATAGATATGCCATCAGAGCTCGCAATCCAAGATTGTCAACATTGGCATACTATTACGCAGACTATGCAAATCAGACTATTCCATGCCCGCTTTCAGGATAAGATGACTTCCTTTGAGAAAGTGGTCTGGACAAGTGACCTTAGAGTTTTAGAAGAGTTATATGTAGGCATCAACGTCCGGGTTATAGAAGTGAACCTATTCAGCCCTCCCTGCCTGAATGGATCTACTGTCTGGCAGTTTGATCTCTTAGAACGAGTTGTGAGTTTGATAAGAGTAACTGACGAATCCGAGGCATTAGTTGGCTATGAATATCAGCTTTGCTCTGGAGTTATATTTTACGATCAATTTGATGGCCGCTATGATCGTTCCGACTCGAGCCTAGTCAGGCATGATTTTGTGCTCTCTAAGGAACAGGTGGCCGGTGTTGAAACTTCTACCTAATTCCCTGACACATGAAATCAGCATGATAATACGAATATTGCACAATATCATATTGAATGTTATCGAGCAGATTTAATGTTATTCATAGTGTCTCTACCATAATTTCGAACACGCTGCTCACCGTGCTAAATAGTGCTGTTGGAAATTCTCGGCTCTACTGCTTATGTGGTACCTAAGTCCTAAGTCAAAGCCTTGGTTGGATCAATCAATTGCCTCTCTTCTGCAGCGCCTTACAAGTATTTCCGGGTTAGTTGTTAGGGCTTGCATATGGTGTTTACCTTGGGAATTAATAAATTGGTACTGAATGGTAGGTTGGTATGGCACCTACCATTTGTACCATAAATTCGCGTAAGCTGCTTACACAGAAGCATGTTAGACAGGATAAATGGATAGATTTGGGACTAGATAAAAGTGACTTGCTGCTCTCAAGTCTCAAGGCAATTTGCTCTTATCGCTGGCCACCTCTGGCGCACCGCAGATCCCATTACATGTTTTACGACAGGGGGGACTCATACCCGGTCGACGGTAATTTTAAAATTATCTGTCGTGCAGGTCAATTTTCGATCGCAAGTTCGCGCGTTGCGCTCGTGTAACGACTAGAGTTTGGCCAATACTGCCTCTCTCAAAAGCCCGTCGTTCTCAAGAAGTTGGGCAATATTCCTGGCATCATCCACACCTGAGTGATGCCGCCCCAAAAACTCAAGGCCGGATAGCTGGACTGCCCGTGCGAGTCCAACCCTATGGCCACGCTTCCTGGCGAATAGCTGCTTCATATTGATATGCTGAAGCGGCTCCAGGGGGCTCTGCAGTTCTTTGAGTCTTGTCTCTGAGCTGAAATGACGCTGATCAAATTTCCCCCAACTCCCCCAGATTCTAACGTCGTAGTCAGCCATCCAACATTCCAGTAATTGAATAGCCTCCTTCAATGGTGGTGCCTGATCTACATCCTGCTGCTGGATACCAGTCAGATCTTTACAGAATGGTGTCAATGCTTGGTGCCACTGCGGAAGCACGTATATTTGTCGCCTTCCCAACAGCTCAAAGGAATCTAACCTCAACTTTCCAACCACGGCACCGATCTCAATGATCTCCATATCCTCACTTGGCAAGGGAGGCTGATCGTTGCAGGTGCACTCAAGGTCGAGCAATAGTAAATTGATGCCTGATTTCATTCTTACGGAGTTTACCTGAGAATATGCATGTAATTATAGCTACCAATACTTCGTATTTTACCTTGGTATATATGTGAGTCACACATGAAACAGCTAACGGATTTTGGCGACGAGCGTACATTACAATACTGCGCATTTTGTGGCGGTGAGACCGGTACAAGGGATCACTGTCCGTCAAAGGTGTTTCTTGACAAGCCTTTTCCAGAAAATCTACCTGTGGTATCAGCTTGTCTTGCTTGTAATAGCAGCTTTTCGATTGATGAAGAATATTTGGCCTGCCTCATCGCTTGTGTTCAGGCTGGGTCCACAGATCCTGAAAAGATTACCAGGGAAAGGATTGCGAAAACTCTTAAACGGCAGGGTTCTTTGCGGACCAGAATAGATGCATCCATATCGATTATTGATGGAAATACAGTATTTGAACCTGAGTGGGATCGCGTCAAATCGGTATTAATCAAACTGGCCCAAGGGCATGCGCTTTATGAGCTGCATGAACTTGTTTCCTTTGAACCTGATGACATTTGGTTCTTCCCACTTCATGTATTAACTGAAGTGCAGCGTTCTAACTTTGAAAGTGTTACCACTTTTGACATGTGGCCAGAAGTTGGCAGCCGGGCAATGCAACGTATGATTTCCGGTCAGGATATTAACCATGCTGGATGGATAATAGTTCAGCCAAACACCTATAGATATGTTACATCATCGAGTGGAGCAGAAATCGAAGTAAAAATTGCGATAAGTGAATATCTTGGCTGTATAGTAAAATGGTTCCCTTGATTTAAACCTCTCGAATGATCCTGGTTGTAATCATCGCAGTTAGTTGATCTTGCAAAGTTGTTGGAACTGACCCCCCAGTAATCATCACACCAGCTTCCATATTCTTGTCCATCGCATGGCCGGTTAGGTTCGCACTGGATACAAAGCACTTCTTGCGATCCGCAACCGCAGCTTTTGCATGTACTCTGGCATCAACGAAGTCATCTTTTTTTTCGTTCCAGCAATAGAGTGTAACATCAGGTAAATCTGCTTTTATTTTCCCTATTGCATCAACCGATATAGACCCCCCATGCTGATCAGAGGATTCGAGCAACATAGATACGGACACCTTTCGGTTTATCGCAGCTTCGATTGCCCTGAAAATCAGGGGGACTTTGTAAATAACGAAACTGACTATAAAGAGGCTGTCTTCAGCTGAATCAATGACCTCAAGTAAGGCTTGTTCGGTTTGCCGGGTTGACACAATCGGTGTCCTGGGCCCGGACCAAATCAATTCAGCCGTAACGTCCTGCTTAGCCTTTAGATAGGCACAACTCGCTCCTCGTAGCATTCCGGCCAATTCCAATGCCGACACTGGAGATCGTTTCCAGGCGTCGAAAAGCTTCTCCACTAACTGTCGAATCACAGGCGTGCTTATGTTGCGAACGGAAATGCTGTAAAAATCATTTGATGTAATCTTGGATATATCCGTTGCAATAACATCAAGCCTCTCCGGTGAGACGTTAGAAGCAAGATCAGTAACTGCATCCATCAGTTGGTTCATCAAATTAATCACCAAAGAAAGCTGCGTTAGTGTTTTCTAAAGTTGGAACCAGAAGAGTTCGGTCGAGATACCGATTTCCACGCTCGCAGGATGTTTCTGCAACAAAGGAACACGCATGGCAAGCGGCAGCGTGTAGTGATTGGTCCTTTCCAGGATGGTGTTCGGAGCACAAGGGGTCTGATGAGCATATCCTGGCTCGGTTTAGAGCTTGGTTCAGCAGACGACCCAGGTTTTCCGGTTTGCCCAGGTCTACCAGACCACCCAAAGTACCGTCAGAGTCTGCCGCAGCGGTGTATATTAGAACTCCGGCTTGTGGATCGCTACTGCTCGTATCCGCATAAATGCGCTCCCGAATACTTGCTGCGTTATACCCACACTCCAATGCCAATTCACGAATCAGAAGATGAGCCAACGTATGGAGCATTGCGTACCTGACACCAGGAAACTCTTCGTCCGGCTCCAATCTTCGAGCATTACGCCATCCCCTGTGCCCCTCGAAAAGCTTGGCTTCGATTTCTTTTACGGATTGTAGAGCTTCCCACTTAACTAAAGATTCCTCGTCAAAGCGAATAAAGATTCCTTCACCATGAACTTGGCTCGCAGGCACCCAGTCTGGGGGCGTGCGACTCAGATTCGCCATTCCCGGGCCACCGACGGCCCCAGCCCCACCTTCCTGCGCTTCTACCCGAGTGAAACCAATCAGTGCATTTACTTCACGAAGTCTCTCCAGCTGTAGCACGCTCGTGATCTGAACTTCAAATCCCTGGGGTATTTCGACTCGCCGACTTAAAAAGTGAGGCCAGTCAGTGGGGGGATTCGGGTGGGTCAGAACTTCCCATTCCGGGCCTTTGATATCAGACTCCGAAACCACGTCTGTTGCGGCACCAGACCGATAGGCCTCAATTGCTTCCCAAATAGACTTTGGATCATGTTTATCGATACCCGGCAAGGCACCCGTCTTTTTAAGAGTTTTGACTGTAATAGCGACTTCAGCTTCGGACGCTAGGTCTTCAAAATAGTCCCACCCGTCCTGGACCATTTGAGAGATTGGGTTTCGCGAGAGAGGAATGGCCAAAGCAGATAGCGTAACGGGAAACCATGAATTGGTTGCACCAAGCAAAACAGCTCGCGCTTCTTCCTGGCAGTTATCTTCAAAAACGTCTAGATGAGGGTGCCTGCCTCTACAAGCTGGAAGATTCTCTCTTCCAGCCTGGCCAAACGCATGGGCCATATTTCTAGACGCACCACACGCATCACATTTCACCCAGAGGTTTTCGGTTTGCAAGGATGCACCACTCTCGAAGAAGCGCAGTGTCCCTTTACAATCTGAAGGGCCATTATGAACGAAGTAATGCCATGGAAAGTCATCCAAATGTCCATTTCGGCAAGCCAAAAGGAAACGAGCTGGGACGGCATCGGCATCCTTCGCCGGTTGATCTCCTTTTGAACCTTTACAGGCCTTGTGAACGAATCGAGTTTGCTCAGGTCGATAACGGTTTTCCTTTATTTCGAAGAGACCGACATCGTATTCCGACAGTAATCCACATTTCACACAACGTAACCACCTCGGGAACGGCCGTACTGGCACACCTATATGGGCTTCAGCCGACCACACATCGACTTGTTCACTTTTATGAAACGGAGGCATCCGCAGCGTATCGACTTGTGGGCCTAATACTCTTCTAACCGCAGCCAATAGCCTTGCCTCTTCGATAGGCGGGCATCGATCTTTCTCCCACTGATTGATTCCCATCGTCACTACCGAAAGGTTGGGTAAATCAACCAATGCACCTGGACCATAGGTCCAGAGGAGTTGGCTCGGTCTTACTTCTCCAACTGGAGATTTCTCATTCATATTCAGATCTCAAACAATAAGGTCTTCTATCTTTCTATCGGAAACAATCTTGAGTATGTGCTTCGCTCTCGAACAGGCGACATACAAGTCGGAATTTCCAAAGTGCTCGACAGAGCCGGGCTCGACGATATCCACGAGTATAACGATATCGGCTTCCAAACCTTTGAAGGAGCGAATCGTAGAAAACAAAATTCCTTCGCCATGTCGCCACTCGGAAGTATCGAAAGTCAGTTTTTGCTCTCCAATCTTGCTTAATCCGTTCAAGCAAGAATTTTTGAACCGATTAGGAGAAAGGATCACAACCTGGGAGCAAGAAATCTTGTCTACAGCGATCCACTGTTTGACCATGGAATCAATAGCGGGAGGAATCTTGTGTTTTTTCTCGGTGATGAACTCCGTAGACACACCTTCCGGGGCCAATGGATGTGTCGCTATTTCCCTTTTTAGAATCTTCGAACAGGTTCCCGATATGGCTTTAGTGTTTCGGCAGTTGGTTGGCAAGCGAAATGGTTCGCCCATTGCCGGCACGAAGACTTTTCCATCGTTATAGAGATTCTGTGCGGGATCATAGAAGACATACAGAAAACCATTCTCTTTGGCTTCATTCAATTGCTCCAGAGGCTCCCACCAATCCGGATAGAAATCTTGAGCCTCATCCACGACGACTGCATCGTATTGCTCCTGAATGAATTCGAGGGCATCCAATAGTAAATATGCCGCTTCCTCTTTCCAGAAATGCTCACTATTTCGTTCAGGAGGGTTGAAGCCAATGCCCGCTCTTCTACATAACTGTGCACACAGCGCATGGAAGTGATGTACATGAACCAAATCGTCTAACTCACCAGGTAGCTCTTGCTTCAGCCAGTTCGCCAGTTCCTTGTTGAAACAGACGAAAAGTGTTTTCATGCCTTTTTCAGCAAAGGTTTCTGCTTGGCGTTTGGCAAGCATCGTTTTTCCCGATCCCGCAACGCCTTCGATTGCTACCCGCTTATTGTCTCCCAAAAATGCAAGCAACCTGATCTGCTCGTCAGTGAGTCGGATCAATCTTTCCTCTTGCTCTTCAATGGTTCGGAAAAGAACTGGCAGAATATTGAACGCTGGCAAAATAGCTCGTTGGACTTTGCCGAGCTCTTCTTTAGAAAAGGCGTAGGGTGTGGCTGTTCTGGCCCACTGCCGAAGGGCACGAGCCACCTTGTCCGCGATGCTGCTCAAATCATTGGAAGAGAGTGTAATGGCAGCATCTGCGCCTGGTGGGAGCGCACCGCTATAAATACAATCTGGAAAGATAACGGCATAGCCGTGAGAAAAAGGAGGAGAATTTCCTCCGTATACTCGATTGCTGACCAAACCCACTATCTGATGCGAGTTTCGTCTGGCCTGTTCGAAAGGGTCCTTTATAGGCTTGGAAAAACTCCCAATCTCACGAAACCAACCTCTGTTATCAGCATCGTATTTGATGGTTCCTCCTTTTACCTCGACAACCAAAATACCCATCTCTGGCCATACGATCAAAAAATCTGCTTCGCCTTCGATCAGAGTAACTTTTCCTGTTCGATCATTTCTGTCAGGTCGCAGCCAAGGGTAACTGTGCAAAACGAGCACATTGTTTGGCAACTGATCGACGAGCGCTCGCGCTACATCTCGTTCCGGTTTTAAATCGATTTCATCAACATCGATATTGGGTATCAATCTGGCCATCTGAACCGCCTAATCCTTTATTTCTTCAGCATGGAGTGTGATTGAGGCCCAATCACCGTCCGGCAAATCGAATGAAACGTTGGCTTCCGGGTAACGTAGTTTCACACGAGTGGTTATGTTTCCATTTTCATCTTGTAATTCACTCCAACTCAATGTTCCCGCAAGTGTACCCTTCGGAAACTGTCCCTGTTGTACATCCGAAACGGACATCACCACGAACGTATTCTTTTCCGGCTTTTGATCTTTCGACTTGGCGATGGTCAGCTGCTTGGATTGTCCATCGACTTCGATTTCGACGACCGTTTCAGATTCATATTTGCCTTTTGCGATATCGGCCACCGAAACGAGTAACCCGGGAGCAGATGTCGGAGAATTGGTTCTTCTTCTAGAACTTCTCCCTGATCCTGCTGAATTTGCATCATCGTCGTCAGGGATAACGACCCTGGGAGTCCAATTTGGGCTGTCCGTAAACTTCCTTGCATTCATGACGAGACGGACACCGGGTTCCACCTCCCGCATGGACATCGGCACGGTGAAATCATCCCACGCTTGAACACCGGGCGCCTTGATGAGGGCGACCATGGTGTCCTTATTGGGTCCTTTCTTTTCATAACCCAGCAAGCGTCCGCCTTTTCTTACTTGTTTTGCCCATTCGTCTATACGCGCTTTCAATTCCAATTTTGCCAAGGCTTCGATATCCGAACGATCCGTGACGCTCCATGCTCGCTTGGTCAGAATATCCATGGCCGTCTTCGCCTCTGGCTTCTCCACCTTGTCCATCGACATAGCACCCGTATTCGGGTTGAACGGTTCGTTTTCCAAACGCATGAGGCTCAACATCGTACCGGTGAGCCCACGGTCGATTGCCCGCGGCGAGAAGGGTGTAACCGATTGTGCTTCTACGTGTTTGTAGAAGGTTGCGTGGTAATGTTCGAAAGTTTCGTAATGCGATAGGTCTCGGGGACGAGCCCAAGTAAGAACCGTGCACACCAAACCAGGGAATTGTCGACCGACGCGGCTAGTGGCCTGGATATATTCAGCCGTACCTTTGGGCTGCCCATTGACGGCCATCAGCCCCAATCGATTTACGTCGACACCCACCGACAACATATTCGTAGCCAGCACCACATCAATGGCTCGAATGTCGCCTTCTTGCCAGTCGGTCACGTATTTCCCTGTAGGAGCATCAAATCTAGCTTTAAAAGGCACTTCCAGCTGATCAAGATTCTTAGGGATATCACGATTGGAGATTCGTGAGGTCAGCTCTTTGATATTCTGAACACTACGTTGAGCCAGCCCGGGGCGGTCGACCAAGCTCATCTGTACGCGGTAGGAACGGGTCTGCACGTCATCCTCCGCTAATCGTTTCATTCCGCCCAGCTCTCGGAGTGAGTTGAAGTAACCCACGGTCGTCATGTAAGGATCGGCTGCCGGTCCGAAACGGTCGAACAATCCCTGCGATGCGGTCAGGAATGCGGTATAGACCCGAATGAGCATGGCGGGGCGCGAACTACCCGGCGAACAGACACCAAGGTATCGTCGCCCAGGATGTTCTTGAATTGGACGTTGGACGGAGAAAAAGTTGTCCTCTACATCCAAACCGTGGGGTGGAAAGACGGAAACCTTGCGCATGAAGACGCCATTGACCTGTTCTGCCGCTTTGCGCACCGTTGCAGTTGAGGCGATGATTTTTGGTTTGACCGGCTTGCCATCCAACTCCCAGGATGAAAGCTCATCCACAGCCGTCTCATACAAACCAACCATGGTACCCAAGGGCCCACTGATGAGATGGAATTCGTCCTGAATAATCAAATCGGGTGGGCGGATAGGCATGATCTGCCGCACCTTGGTCGGAGCTAACCCTTTCAACGCACGATGGTTACCTTCGCACTCTGCACCGGGCCACAATAGACCATGACGTGGGCATTCCTTATTGGCTCGACCAAATAGCGTTCTTACCTGGCCGCGCCAGGCCATCATCGCGAATTTGTCGACCGTCGCGATCATCATCGTTGGTGGGCGATGGTAGATTTCCTCGTCGACTACTTTCACCGGGATGCCAGGGTGTGGCAAATTTGAAGTCTTGCCGCGCGAGAACTCGCAGTGGCTCTTTTTATCGCCACAATAGATGATGGTTTGCCCCACCAGTTTGTTTACTTCGATATCTCGACCGGGCGCAACCTCACCTCCGCACCAAGGGCAACTGGTAAGTTGAGCAGGCGAAGTACTGCCAGCATCCCACTTGTCCGGGTCACGGATATCTTGAATGGCCCGATGGCTATCGTCAGTCGTGCCTGGAGTAACCTTGTTACCCACCCACAGTCCGATGGTAAACGGTTCCTTACCCAGGGACTCGTCACCTTTGGCTAGCGCCTCCCGTCTTAAAACTTCCATTGCGCAAATCAGTGTCGTGGCACGCTGGAACTGCTGCAACGTCAGCAACCTCAGCGTATAGCGCATGATCACGGACAGCCCGCGAGAGCTATCGTATCCACCCAAGTTTCCCTGCAACCTCCGTATGAACATGGTAAATGCGGCAACGCCTAGATACGCTTCGGTCTTACCACCACCGGTGGGGAACCACAGCAAATCGGCGTAGGCTTCTATAGGTTTAGTGCGATCCTTGTGATTCGGATCGGCCAACGAGGGAATCGACAACAGCATGAAAGCCAGCTGAAAAGGTCGCCAAGAACGATTCTTTCGTTCTTGAAATTCCGACAACGTCTTGGATTGATTTCTGCGTTGAGAGAGTGCGTACAAGCTACGAATACGTTGATTCGCCATCGCCAGGTTTGCCGTACGGAAGGCTCTCAACGCGTTGTCATTTTCCGCGAGCACCTGAACGCCTTCAACCAAACGCTGGTGAATATCGGTACATTTATTCAGTGCTTCTTTGGCTTCCTGATCATGACCGGCGACATCCTTCCCGATACGATCACGCTGCTCATCAATCCAAGCGTGATAATCGTCTGTTAATATCGACAAGGCTGAAACAAGTTCCTCTTTCGGCAGCTCGGCCAATACTTCCATGTCCAAGTAGCCTTTCTTGACCATTTCGCACATAGCCAAGCGATCAGGACTATGGCTGTTGTTTTCTGGCCAATACTCGTTCCTGCTACCGGGAATATCGGTAATCGGCACCTCGTATTGCGGCATGATGGTAGTGCGAACCTCGGTCGCATATTCGACAGTTTTTGTATCGCGCACCGCGTGTACGGCCACACCGTGCCCAACCGCAAACTCCACCTTTTTACGGTAGACCATTTCTAGGGCTTTACGCTCATGGTCATCAGAATCATCGAGTGCCAAAGGCCTGCGACGGAAGATTGCCTTGCCTGTCGAATCTTCGGCAGCACGAATTCGTATCTCGGGCTGGAACAACCATTTAGTGTCTTTGTTTGCCTCCTTCTCTTCCACCTCTTGAGAATTAACGAGAAAGAGCGTAATCAAACGATCGCCATCGGCGTTTTTAGCCCTGATGCTTCCTTGAATTCGAACTTCAGGATGCTCCTTGTCGGGAGCTTGGTGGGGGACGACCCCTTCCTTCATCGGCAAAGTAATACGGCCACCACAGGGGAGACGTTTCCAAACCTTGGGTTTCACCTCGGCTTCGAATGAGAATAGCTCATCACCCGCCGCATTTTTCGTGCCCAGTGATACACTGTTGACCCGTTCTAGTCCTTTCTTTTCCTGATACGCTTCGATTTCCTGCTTGGTCATCTTGCGTTTTATGGGCTTGGTATACTCATGGTCATAGAGCCGCTCATAGCGACCCCATAGGGCCTCCACTTCAATGGCCTCGACATCCCCGCTTACACAGAACGTGATGCCCATGCTGGAAGGAATCAAAGACTGATTACTGGCAGCATCGATCTCATCTGCACTATCAGACTCAGCCTCGACCTTGCCCGTAGTGGAGTTGAATTCTGCTCCCGGTTCATGGCTCAATCGATTTGGCGCGTTCTTATCATGAGTATCAATGGACTCATCTGGTTCTTCGCCTTCCTCATTGGCAAGAGGGCCTTCTAACCCTTCAATCGAGCCGTCTTTCCTGCTGTCGCGGGGGGCCAGCTTTCCTACCAAATAGCGGTCACGAACGCTCATATCGACGATTTCTTCGTAGGGTCCGTTAGCTGGTCCCAAAAGGTCGTCTACTACCGCAAGTTGCAACAATTCTCTTATGTAAGCCTGATCATTGATCAATGGCACCTCGGCAATGGTCTTTGCCGAAAGTTTGGGCAGGCTCTCAAGAAAATCAGTCCACTGAATTCTGGATATCCGGCCGCTTGGTGCAGACAATGGTGTTCCAAATAAAGATGTAGGAGCATCAAATGACAGGTATTTATCGAAATAGACGGTGGTGCTGTCGAGAGATGAACGGATTCTGTAAACCCGACCTACACCAATGGCTTCAGCAGAATCGTTTAGAGCCAAGATCCAATCGTTTTCACGAATGGCCTGATATTTCGTGACTTCACCAGGAAGAGAGAGGGAATAGAGCTTGAAAGGCAAGCCTAATGAGGTTTTTGACCTAACTGCGACCCACGCATTGTCTGTCTTCATACTATTGTTCATTCGTCTTCCTGTCCGAAGATATCCATTTGCGGTGTTGAGCCTATCTCCAACGCAGAAAACCTAGATTGTCGCTTCTCACTCCGTCTGATTGAAGCTTCATTCTCAGACCTAAACTTATTTGAAATTTCCTTTTCATGCCTTTCCTTGTTCAGCAGTGCCAAACGATTAAGCAGCTCTTCACGAGCAGATTCACTAATCGTGAACCGGGTGTTCTTCCCTTCTGGCAGGTAGCTGACATGATGAAATCCGTGTGACAAATTGATATCGTTCCATCCATAAGCTTGCAACACACTTTTATCCATTAATACAATATGCGAGCGCACATTTTCCACTAGGACATGAGTTTTGCTGGCATCATTTACTAGGTTATAGAGCTGTGTTGACCCAACAGACAAGCCCTTCATTGATTCAGATCTAGCGTTGTCATAATCCTTACCGGCGCTGTGGAGTAGTGATTTTTGTTCTTTTTCATCTGGCAAAGGGAAGGTATCTAGCGAACGTGAACTAGAATAGTTAATGGTTGTTGAACCAAGTTGACCAGACATCCATCTAGCCCAAATATCGTGGATAGAAGACTGCAGAACTGCAAACATTGAAAACGAACTATCAAAAATAATCTTTAGCTTGTGGTTATAAACAGCATTTGACGGAACAAATCGGAAGACAATATATTTTGCAACGATTGGTAATGCCAAGGCTGATTCGCTTTCTTTAAGAAAGGACCTCAAACTTGGCCTCATATCCCAATACTTCCAAAAGCAAGACTGATGTATTTGACCTTTTTGTTCGCTCCTAAAAGGTTCAACCAACTCCTCAACCCGTTGAAAACAGGCAATATAATGTCGCGCCTCGGCTTCAGTTCTATTTTCGAAATCAATAATCCAACGTTTCGGACTGATCTCCTCTAGCTCAAGGAGATCATCGCCATTATAGTAAGGGTAAATCACTTCTTCCGACTTAGGATCAGCACTCACAATGGTGGCTCTTTCAGATTCGTTCAAAATAAATCCTTCGCCCATAATAGAATACCCTTGAGAATTTATTCCTTTCATGGACTTGAGCTTAGTCACTTTTGTGTTATCTAAAGGATCCAATCCACCAGATATATATCGAACTTCTTTTCCGTCTAATATTTGCGCAGCCTTCCATTCTAATTTGCTAATAAATATCAAACTCACCACTACATTGGCCTTTCCGGGCCACTGGAAGTCTCTGGCAGCATTAAAAATAACTCCTCCATTCGATACGACCTGATCTAGCCCTACTATTCGGTTTCCGGTATCCCTAACGGAATTCGATGTAATCAGTCCAATTGATCCAGTCGTATTGACAACAGAAAAAGATCGCAAAATGAAAAACACGCAGATATCTGGCGATCCTTTCTTACCGTTTCTTAATATATCCAAATAATTAAAATAAGCCTTGCCAAAATGTTTTCCAATTAATCGCCCACCCATGTAAGGTGGATTTCCAACTACAGCATCGAATCCACCCTTATTACCGCAAAAGACTTCCGGAAACTGCAAGCACAAATGAAATGGCTTTCGTCTATATTTCCCTGTCTGAATATCAGTGTTCAGCCCAATATCTGCTTGAGCCCTTAGCAAGGTACTTCCTTCAAAGTCTCCTTCGAATGTTTTGCCAGCAACAATCGAGAGCAATGCTGTATCAACCTTTCCGCCATTGGCTTTCAGTATTTCACCAACTAACGCATCTGCAACTAAATCTGGAAGCTCCAGCTTCTCACGAGCTTTTTGATCCAAATGAGCCATTATCTCTACATCATGAATATCCAAGATCGGCCGCTTGCGTAACTCCAGACGGAGTTCTATGGCTTCCTTGACTGCCTCCTCAATTTTTTGTGCAAAGAGCTTCTTTTCGCTACCTTTGCCAACGTTCATATCCAGATAATACAGTTGCTCCAGATCAGTAATCCCAAGCAAGCTATCTCCATGGCGAAGGTTGTGATCCAGGAAGCCAAAGGGGCGACCTTTCGCCAGGGTAACCAACCAGATGGAAAGCTTCGCCAACTCGACAGCGAGTGGATTGATATCGACCCCATACAGGCAGCGCTCACTAATCAGGCGTCGCGCATTTACCGAGCGCTCTTCTGCATCGCCAGTCATTGGTTCTTGATTGGAAATGTTATCTACGACGATTCCTTCGCCCGTGATGAACTTGTTTTGGGATTCGGCCTGAGCCCAGGCCTCCAACAACCTCTCCGATAACCAGCGGCATACCTGAACCAGAAAAGCCCCTGATCCCATGGCAAGATCGCAGATTTTAAGATCCAGCAGCTCTTCCGGAGTCTTCAGTTTCCAATCCTTGCGTTCGGTACCTTCGGCGGGGCCCACATAGACGATCGGTTCCAGCGTCCCCTTGACGATGGATTCCGTCAGGGATTTAGGCGTGTAGTGGGTGCCTGTTTCCCGGCGATCGGAACCCGTTGCCACCATGAAAGCACCCTTGGGGTATATCAGCGGGTAACCCCAGGGGTCGATACGTAGAAAATGATAGTAGGGGGCCAACCTATCTCGCAGGGCTTGGTCGCCCAGGCAAACGACTAACAGCTTTTCTTTGTGGGCATCGCTAACGACTTTGTTGAGATCATTATTGATGCGAGTCGTCGAGCTGCCCGTTCGCTCTACCAGAAGTGCTTTTACAGCCTTCTCGCCACTCAGCCGTGCATCTTCCAATTCACCCCAGGTGACCCAGGGTTTCTTTGATTTCTTGGTAGCTTCCAATTCCAGCGTGACGTCCTTGGCACGGACTACCGTTCGCTCCAACAAACCTTCATAGACGTAGCCAATTTGCTCTACATCCAGTGCCCGATAGGACAGTGTCCTCCCCTGAAATAGTTGAATAGCATCTAGCAGTAACAGAACTGTGCGGTTGTCGATTGGTAACGGTTGCGCGGGATCGTAACGCCAGTTCGAATCTTTTGTGCGCCCTTCAAGAAAGGGGAATCGATCGGGGTCGAACAGAGAGCCCCCCAGCGCTGGCATGCGCAGCGTTTCGTGGTCCACGCCGCCATACACGGCGCGGAATATCGCCAGTAGGCGCGACCAAGCGTCACGGCGATGGGATAGGATTTCTTCCGAGTGCAAGCCTGCTTGCTCACGCAATTGCATTCGCAAGCTCGAGACGGCATAGTAGGCTTCGTAGCGTTCATCACCCAATAGCAACAAACCGCGCTCTTCGGCGCTCAACAAAAATACGAGACGCATCATCACCGTCAAACCTGCCTCATAGAGTTCGGCGGGTTCTACGTCTTTGAGTAACTCACGTTCACGATCCTGGTCTGCCTTGTCCAGTGCCTGAACCAGCACTTCCACTGCACGCCTGACTTGATCGCCAAGGGCATCGGTGACTTCATCCTGATGCTTGAGGGACTCATCCAGCAAGGCAGGTAATTGCTGGCTCGAATCCAGGAAAAAGCGGCGAATTCCCAATAGATTGATGAAGGCCTGTAACGTGACCGGTTCCTGCCCCCATAGGCGGGCATACCAACTGGCATAGGTAGTGACGCCGCCCTCGGGTGCATCGATCAGCATCCAGCGTTCACCGTTGGTGAGCAGCCCCAGTCGCACCTTCGTGGCTCGACAGAGTTGGAGCATTCTCTCCACTGGGCTCGCAGCCCATCCATCGGACTTGTTGACAGTCTCGAGATCAATGCCAGCAGGCAACGTTTTAATCAGCAAGCTAGGCTGATGATCACTACCGGTGACTACGGCATAGTCCGGTTTAATCACGACGCCATGCTCTGGGGCTTCGAATGAGACTCCATCAATGCTGTTCGCCGGTTTCAGTACATCCTCATCGTCGTCTTCATCCAGCTCCAGACCTTGCTTGAGAACCAAATCGATCCAGGCCGCATGTAGCTCTGAAAACGAAGGATCGGCATCGTCTTGGGCTTCCCGCCACTCTTCATAAGCCTGGCGTAATAGCTTTTTCTTGGCTGGATTCAGTTCGTCCAGACCTTGAGGAAAGTGCGACTCCAGAACGGTCTCGGCGAGAAAGGGACCTGAGATTTCAAGGAGTGATAGCCATTCACCGTGAGTCTTCTTTTCGTACATCGTGATTACTCCGGCTGTGTGCTGAGTGATTGCGGAACGAGAATGATCGCGGCCACAGGAAAGGCATGTTGGCTGGGATCGCTGAATCGCACGGCGATGGCTTCGATTTCGCTTTCACGCTCTTTGGGAATGCGGGCCAACCGTGCTTCCAGCGCTTGGTTATCGCGCTTGAGTTGCGTACGTTCTACCTCGTTGAGGTCTTCGAATACGAATCCCAGCTGCTCCGGCTGCCTCTCGAACTCCAACTCATGTCGAATGGTCTTTTCGAGTTCGTTGAGGACATCATTGATGTCCTTTGTTTCTTTCTCTTGCTGAATACGCAGAGTGTTCGCCAAAGTCTTCAAACGCTCGTTGGCCCGACTGGACACGGACGATTTGATGGCTTCGAGATGCCGATCGAATCGCGTCGCAAGGGCGATCGTCGTGGGTTCATCGACGGTGCAAGGCTCAGACTCCTCTAACCACCGACGCACTTCTCCCACACGTGTTTCACGTTTGAAAGAGGTATCGCTGAGAAGGCCTCCTGACTCTATCAATTCTTCGTGAAGTCGATGATGTTTCCCTCCGGTGATCACCAAACGAGAGACGACCACCAAAGCTGGGCCCTCCAGTTGACCATCGGGCAGTGCTTTTACACTGACCCGGTGTAAATTTTTGACGTCTTCCTGAGCCCAAACCTCTGCTCGTAGTAGTCGTAAGCACATTTGCACCAAGCGATGATTCATGTGAACCAGCACGATATCGTCTCTACCTTTGGCCACCTGGTGGTCAAAGGTGATCGGTCTTATTTGGTGAGTATGTGGATGTTCCAGACCTTCGGCACATCGCGCCCATGAGCCTGTCAATGCGGGCATCTGATAAATAGTGACCGAAGACGTGTCGGGCAATTCGATCGGCTTCAGGGGAGGCTTTCCAGCAAGCAATAGAGCAGTATCGACAGCCGCTTTTATACGCTCTGGTGTAAGATGGAAGTCCTCTTGCGTTTCCAATAATCGACTGTGCAGCCTTTCGATCCTTTCCCTCAAACGGGCATCGGCACGCATGTACCGTTTGGCAGAAGCCATCTTTTGCTCTGCCACGGCTGTTTCCAATTCGGTTCTGGTGCCTTCCAGCACCTGGGAGATTTGTGGCTCAATGAGCGCATTAACGCTCCCCAGGTCCTGGCGCATGGAATCGATCTTGCGGAGCGCGCGCAATATGTCATCGGCATGGCCACCAATCGCGCCCTTGGACGTATCGGCATCGACCGGATGCCAAATGAAAACTTCTTTCTCGCGCTGGCCATGACGATCGATACGGCCATTGCGCTGTTCCATGACGTTGGGGTTATAGGGTATTTCAAGGTGGATGAGATAATTACAGTAGTTCTGTAAATCGATACCCTCAGAAGCTGCGTCGGTGGCCAATAATATGCGGACATTGGATTGGGTTGGGTGCGCTTGGAAAGCGGCTTTTATGCGCTCTCGGTCCTGATGATCAATACCGCCATGTAAGATGGCCAAGCGCTCTCCACCATAATCGTGGGTAGCCAGGATTTTATGGAGCCAATCTAGGGTCGTTCTGTATTCAGTAAATAGAATGACGCGCTTGCCGTTCCAATCGCCACTTTCCTTTAAGTGGGATTCCAACCAATCCAGTACGGCCTTAGCCTTACTGTCTACTTGGTTCATGGCACTTTGCGCCCAGTCACGCATGGGTACCAAGAGCGCGCGCTGTTCATCCGTCAAAGGCGGCACACGACGACTTGCTTCTTCAACCGCTTCGGTTTGAGCCGATTCATAACCGATGTCATCGCGATAATCTTCTTCCGTCTTGGCGATCAATTTCCGCAGAATCCGATCATCTATATCGCTCTTTTTCTTGCTATAGCCCTTGTGGATATTTTCTACGTGTCTTTCAAGTGTCGACGCAAAGGCTGCCGGTGAGGAAAACAGACGCTTCTTGAGCAGATTATTGATGAATTTGGTTCCAAACTGAGCTTGTCCATCTTCGGCAGATTCCAGCCTGGATTGGGCATAAGCCTCAAGTTGCTTATGGATCTGTCGCTCTGCATCCGTATAGTCGATCTTCAGTGCTTGCAGGCTTCGCTTCGGATAAAGGGGATTACCATCTTTGTCGACAAGATCACACTTCAACCGCCTGATCATGACCTGAGCGAGCTGAGCTTCATCGGGAAGAATGTTTCGGGCGAAGCGTTGGTCGTCCAGCAGTTCAAGTAAGGAAGTAAAAGATTCGGTATACCCATTGTGTGGCGTTGCCGTCAGGAAAAGGCGGTGCTGAAAATGCGGCGACAGTGTGCGAATCAGTTTCGTACGCTGGCTTTCGACGGCATAACTTCCAGACCCAGACGGCGCTATATTGTGTGCTTCATCCACCACCAACACATCGAATTTTCTTGGGTAGGCGGGATAGACCGGCAATATGTCGCGCATGAGGCGCAGCCCTTCGCCACTCTTCATCCAATCCATAGAAGTAATCAATCGGGGAAACGATGTCCAAGGATTAACGTGAATTCCCCGTTCGCGGCGCAATTTCTTGACGTAGTCCGTATCGACAACCTTGAACTCAAGCCCGAACTTCTCGAGCATTTCGCCGCGCCACTTCTCTTGCAAGGACGCGGGGCAAACGACCAATACACTACGTGCTCTATGTCGCAGCAAGAGTTCTTGAATCACCAGACCTGCTTCGATGGTCTTGCCAAGACCAACGTCATCCGCGATAAGGAGATTGGCTCGTGCTAGATCAATGGCCCGCACCAGAGGATCAAGCTGAAAGTCTTCTATGCTGACACCGCTCCTGAAGGGAGCCTGCAGAAAGCCGCGGTCGGCATTGGTTGCGGCGCCCCACCGGACGGCATCAAGGAAGGCTTCAAGACGCTGGGCTTCATCAAACCCCGTTATAGAGGGTAGCCCTTTGTTTTCGATGACATGAGCACCAGGCTCGATTTCCCAAACCACTTCAAGCTCTTCGCCGAGCCCATCTTCATCGATCGAAGACAACTTGACATAGTGTTGACCCGTCTTGCCGATATCTTCAACGTCGGAGCGCTGTATATCAGCGACAACCCACTGCCTACGACGCACCTCCACCAATTGTCCTGGTTCAGGTGGTGTCGAGTACCTTCCACTTACTCTTTGCGTCGTATTGTCCGTCACTTTTCACCCCATATTTTTATTCTATTGTAAACCGCCTCAATGATCCTTTTGACGGCTATCTCCGGATCTTCGTGCTCCCAAATTCTGACGACATACCATCCGACATCGTTGAGCCGTCGATCCGTATCTTTATCACGCTCACGATTGGTCTCGATTTTGTTTCGCCAAAATTCGGCGTTGGCTTTCGGCCAAGAACCATGTTCAAGACACCCATGCCAAAAGCATCCATCCACGAATACAGCGACCTTTGCACGAGTAAATACAATATCGGCTTTTCGCCTTGGCTTCCTGAGGACTGGGTAGTCGACCCTATACCGCAACCCTTGCGCAAATAAGCGCTTACGAATTCTAGTCTCTGCAGATGTGTCTCTCTGCCCGGTTGCAGCCATTCGCTTGCTTGCAGCAGCGGACGATGGAACGGGTGAAGTTCTTTTACGAGGCACACACCATTCTCCCAGCTAACAAATCAATTCGTATTCTTCCAGGTGAGCCTTAATACTTTTAGCGATGGCTTGGCCTAGCCCTACGGGAACTGCGTTACCGATCATCCTCCCCATCTTGGTGAACTCTACAGGCTTACCTCTTTCTACAAATTTGTACGTTCTGGGGAAACCTTGAATTACTGCCGCCTCACGTAACGAAATGGCACGATCTTGTTCTGGATGACCAAACCGCCCGTTTCCATAACCGTAGCATTGAGTGGTCATGGTCGGGGCTGGCTTATCCCATTCCATTCGGCCATAGACACTGGGATATGTTTTACCCGAACCCTCTTTGTGGCAGTCAGCTACCAGTTTCTTAGGCCAGTCTCGCCACGTACCACCCGGTTTCGATGCTCGTATTCGTTTTAGATTAATTTCACTCAATGTTGCAGAAACATGGAGTTTGTCTCGCTCAGAGCTCTCACCAGCTGCTATTGGTTTTAGTCGACCGATTACTTGTTTAACAGTCCTCGGCTTTTCATGCGTCTTTTCGATCATCTTGATAGGGCCGTACTGCGAAGCGAGTAAGACCAACCTTTTTCGAGTCTGAGGGACACCATAATGAGTGCTATCGACGACGCTATACCAAACGTGATAATCAAGCTTCTTGAGATCAGAAACGAAGTCATGAAAGACTTCATGCTTTTGTACACTAGGTACGTTTTCCATCGTAATGACTTCTGGTAGAGTCCCTTCCGCCAATCTTGCAAATTCGTAAAGAAGCCCCCAGCGATCGTTTCTATCTAGTTCATATCTCTGTGAATAAGTTGAGAACGGCTGGCAGGGCGCGCAACCCGCCAGGACTCGTATTTCCGCTTCACCAAACAGCGCCTCGATCTCTTCGGGCTCAAGTTCAGAAACATCCCGCTCCAAGAAAACGGAGTTATTATTCTTTTCATATGGATAGCGGCAGGCAGCATCCAAATCTATTCCTGCAACGACGGGTAACCCTTCCTTTACAAAGCCATGAGTCAAGCCACCCGCACCACAAAATAAATCGACACATGAAATCGTCATGGATAGGTACTCTCCATACTCAAAATATCGTTATAGACATGCATGTTTGTAGTTCAGCAGTAAAATCAGCTTTCATGAGCATCCTTAGGTTCATTGTCATCAGCCTCAGCTGCCTGACCTGAGCGAACCCACTCATCTACCTCCGCCGCCTTGAACTTCCAAAAGCGACCAATACGATGCGCTGGCATCCCTTTCTTGTTCCGCCACGCGTAGATCGTATCCTTGCTCACGCCAAGGTATTCACCTATCTCTTCAACAGAAAGCCATCTGTCGCTCATAATTCAGGTGCCCATGCAAATCGTGTTTATAGATTTTTCTCAAGATAGTGATTTTGGCACATGACCATGTATTTTGAAACAGATTTTGCCCGATTAGAAAGGACTTGGCATGAGTGGGACTGAGTTAGAGAGGACTCAGAATTGATTAGCAGAAGGAAGTAGGAACCAAGAAGTAATTTCGGTGCTCTTTGGCAACGGCAGCAATAGAACAACAGTAGCGTCTACTCAGAACTGCTGTAGGTACAGACACAGGATTGAACACCCTCACAGACCATCTGGAGGCGCCTCCTAAACCCGAAAGCACCTCATTCCGTACCGCTAACTAAGCGTATCGCTGACTTTTAACATTGAAAGATACTCGCTTTCACTTAAAACTCTTACCCCCTTATCAGTTGCATCAGAAATCTTCTTTTCACCAACACTTTTACCTGTTACCAACAATGTCGTTTTACTAGTCACCGACTTACCTATCTTCGCACCAAGTCTTTTAGCCTCAGCCTCCATGTCTTGACGTTTTCCATGTTCCATGGATCCTGTAAACACAATTAATTCACCATCTAGGGGGAGACTCGACTTTGAATCGGAACTTTTCGTAGCCTTAAGGTTAAACCCCAACCCATAAACTGAGTGAAATTCCTTTTCTATACTCTTCAAACCTTCAAAGATGGTCGTCGCACTTAATTCTGCAAACCCATCTATTCCCACCATATCATCTACAGTTAAATTGAATATTTCAGTGATGTTGTGATGCTCCAGCAACTTTTCACAATTCCCTTCACCCAACCTTGGGACACCGAAGGCCGCTAAAAACCTCCAATCATCTATTTCCAGATTTCTACTTGCCATAAGTTGCTCGACAAGATTTTCTGATGTTTTTTCTCCGAACCCCATTTCCACGAATTTACTAACATCCAAACCGTAAATATCGTGGATGGACTTAACTCCCGACTGGTAGATCTTTTCTACGACCTTTGGACCAAATCCATCTACATTTCTTAGCGTTTTAAAGAAATGAATCATCGTATTCTCTGCCTGTGCGGGACAGTCTGTTGTATTCGGACAGAATAAATTATCCCCATCCCAAACCACGTGAGAATGACAGCTTGGACAGTTGCTAGGTATATCTGGTTCTGTCTTTATAAGGACGCTTTCTATTTTGGGGATAACCAACCCACTTCTCACCAACTCCACCACAGCGCCTTTACCAACACCTTTAGATTTCACCATTCCATAGTGGTGTACAGTTGCCCGACTAATAGTAGCTCCACTAAGTTTCGTTGGTTCCAAAAGTGCAACCGGTGTCAACTTACCAGTCCTTGATGTTTGAGGAACCACCTCTTTAACTGTTACCTCAGCGATTTCAGCATTAATTTTATAGGCAATCTGCCACCGATGATTCTTTCTTGTCGCCCCCATATAGTCTTTCAATGAGTCATTTGTTGCCTCTGCTATTATTCCATCAACTTCGTAATCCACCGAATTCCAGATTTGCTTCAGAATTTCATCAAATTTCTCTAAAAACTCTTCGTAATGACCAACCCAATTTTCTAACAGCTCGAATGGATAGAAAACACATGCCTCATCTTCTATTGCCTCTTGAATTCGTTCATCCACTTTTTTTTCGGAAATAATAGACGCTTGTATATTTCGAGCATTCTCAAAATAGCCACTTAACTTTTCTTCAAAATAGCTCTTTTTAATTACAATTTCTCCAGCACCAGATCCTCGCTTTCCGCCTTTAGCGATCTTCAACCCTCTTTTAAAGGCTCTCGAAATATCTTGCCCCCTGAATCCATCGCCGCGAGTGTAGAGCTTTTCTCCATCATCGAAAGCTGCATATCCGTCTAGTTTAGGAGTAACCCTGATATATAATTCAGCCAAATCGAGATCAATTTCGTTAGCAGCCTTTATCAGACGACTTACCCATCTCTCTATTTCTTTGAATGAATAAGCTTTTTCTGTCGAAAGCATTCTAACTGGCAGAGCAACAGTCTTAGATTCAATAACAGGCTCTGGCTCTACAGATTCCAAAAAATCACTATCAGGATCTTGCGTCTCAAGCTCTCTAACGTATATCGAGTCATATTTAACGTCAGACATTACGGGAACACCGGCTCTGTATGTTGCATTAGCGATTTGCAGTATCAATGTCAGGTCTTCGGGAGAAAAAGCCCAAACCCCTTTATCATCACTCAATAGCTTTTGCGCTTTGGTTCTATCAATCTCAATGCCTGCCTGCTTAATTGCGGCCATTTGGGAGTTGGTTAGCTTAATATCCATTGTCAAACACGCACCTAAAAAATCTTGTCGTACACTTAATCTTTAACTTATTATAAAAGCGGCAGGTAATGCTCATAGCCGTATAATTTGAGCTTGCTGCACATTCCTATTTGAAACATTTTTCGCCATGGTGACACCCACATCCCCGGCCCGATGGACGATGACCGTATCGCCCTTGCGGACGTCCATACGCGCCACTTCATCCATATTGTGCAGAGTGGCATTGCTCACGGTCACCCCACCCACAAACACTGGCTCCAAACGCGCCACCGGCGTGATGGCCCCGGTACGGCCTACCTGAAATTCCACATCCAGCAGCCTGGTCAATTCTTCCTGGGCGGGAAACTTGTGCGCCGTGGCCCAGCGGGGCGCCCGGGAGACAAACCCCAGTTCGCGCTGCAGCTTGAGGTCGTTGACCTTGTAGACGATGCCGTCAATTTCGTAATCCAGTGCCTCACGCTGCTGCAGAATATGATCGTGATAGGCTTGTAAGGCCTGGGCGCCAATCGCTAACTGGATTTCGGGGTTGACCCGAATCCCCCAGCGTTTCAGCAACATCAGATTGGCAAAGTGGGTGGTGGACAGCTCCCCCTCCACATAGCCGACACTGTAGCAGTACATATCCAGAGGCCGCTGGGCGGTGATACTGGAATCCAGTTGGCGCAGACTGCCGGCCGCTGCATTACGGGGGTTGGCAAAGGTCTTTTCCCCTTGCTCCAGGGCGTTCGCATTCAGTTGCTGAAAGCCTGCCTTGGGCATGAAAACCTCACCCCGCACCTCCAGCACCGGTGGAAAATCACGGCCCCACAGCCGCAGGGGAATGGAATCGATGGTGCGGATGTTCTGGGTGATGTCCTCGCCCACCTGGCCATCTCCCCGGGTGGCCGCCTGCACCAGTACCCCCTGCTCATAGAGCAGGCTTACGGCGAGGCCATCCAGCTTGGGTTCGCACACGTATTCTATGTCTTCTTCCAGGTTCAGGCGTTCGCGCAGCCGACGGTCGAAGGCGACCAGCTCCTCTTCGTTGAACACATTGTCGAGCGACAACATGGGTATCCGGTGCTGTACCTGCTGAAAGGCAGCCAGGGGTTTCGCCCCCACCCGCTGGGTGGGGGAATCGGGCGTGATCCATTGCGGATGTTCGGTTTCCAGCTTCTTCAGTTGCTGGAACAAACGATCGTACTCCACATCGGGGATCGAAGGTTCATCCAAAACGTAGTACTTGTAATTGTGCTCGCGCAATTGTTCGCGGAGCTGCTCGATTTGTTGTTCGACTGATGACATGAAAAATACCAGCTGGATTGATTCTGAATAGCAAGAGGATATGCGCTGGAATTATACACTTCAGGCGCCGCCATCACGACGCCTGATTGGAGGAGATGCGACCGGCTCAGTGTTGCTTCTGGCTGGCCTTGTAGGACAGGAAACGACGCTCGAAATCCAACACCCGCTGGCGATAATGTTCCGCCGTTTGCTGGCGCATTACGTTGTGGTGTTCGTCTTTCACTTCCGCATCCAAGAGGTTGGCAATTTTACGGGCGGAATCCATCATGATTTCGAAGGCATGGATGGGGCGCTTGGGGCCCGGCAGTTTCATGAACATGCAGATTCCGGGTGTGCTGAACTCATCCATTCGATCCACATCGAACACCCCGGGTTCCACCACATTGGCAGCACTGAACAGCAAACCGCCTTTGCCACTGTGCTGTTCATAACGGTGAAAGATGTTCATGTCACCAAAACGGAACCCGCAGGACAACATCACCCGCAGCAAATCGTTGCCGGCCAGCTCACCCTGCTTGGCCATCACATTGATCACCAGCACTTCCTGCAGCTCCGGATCGATTTCCACTTCCGCCGGTTTCGCTTCCACAGCGCGCCCACCGGTTTTCTTCGCCAGCTTGGCCTGCTGTTCCGCCCGGGAGGCAATCAGCAGGTCGTCATCTGAAAACAGATCGCTCTGGGTGTGGGCATCACCTTCCGGGGTCACCAGGTCATCCACATACTGTTGTTCGGGGGACGTGGCCGCGGCAGGTTCGTGTGCACGGGGCGCCGCTGCAGCAGACGGCTGACTGGCGCGACGGGGTTCACGGCGCTCTGCCACCACCTCCTCTTCACTGAAGGTCACCTCGGCATCATCCAATGCGGAACCGAAATCACCGGCCTCCACGCCCGCCTCGGCGCCGGCGGCTCCACCGATGGAGCGACGCACGCTCAAGGGAATTTTGCGGGCGCCACCATTGGGCAATTCGCCCCGGTACAACTCCCATTCCTCTTCACAGCTGCCGCCGATTTCCGACGGCAGTTCCAGCTCGCCAAGTTTGGATTTGCGCATACGGCGATAGCCGTCTGCCAGAATCCCTGCGATAACCACCAGACCTACCAATATCAAGACTTCTCTCAGGCCGAATTCCATCAGTCGAATCCTCGCGTCTTCTCTGTGGTTTCTGCTCGATCACACCCTGATCGCACTTTTTTCACATCTATCAGAAACATAGAGCATATCCAATAAAAATAAAGCGAATACGTCAAATATTCGTTAATTAAGCCACAGCCATGGCGGCGGCCTCTTCCACATCCACCGTGACCAGTCGGGACACCCCCGGTTCATGCATGGTGACCCCCATCAATTGATGGGCCATCTCCATGGCTATCTTGTTGTGGGTGATGTAGATGAACTGCACTTTGGAGGACATTTCCTCCACCATGCGGGAATAGCGACCGACGTTGGCGTCATCCAGGGGAGCATCCACTTCATCCAACATACAGAAGGGTGCCGGGTTCAGCTGGAAGATGGAAAACACCAGGGCAATGGCGGTCAGCGCTTTCTCGCCACCACTCAGCAGGTGGATGGTACTGTTCTTTTTACCCGGTGGCCGCGCCATGATGGCCACACCGGTATCCAGCAGGTCTTCGCCGGTCAGCTCCAGATAGGCGTGACCGCCACCGAAGACTTTGGGGAACAGCTCGGACAAGCCAGCGGTCACCTTGTCGAAGGTTTCCTTGAAGCGGGTACGGGTTTCCCGGTCGATCTTGCGAATCGCGTTTTCCAGGGTTTCCAGCGCCTGCATCAGGTCATCGTGCTGGGCATCCAGGTAATTCTTGCGCTCAGATTGCGATTTGAATTCATCGATGGCCGCCAGGTTGATGGCACCCAAACGGGAAATACGCGCCCCAATCCGCTCCAGCTCCTGGGTCCAGTCCGCCTCATTGGCTTCCTGGGGCAATTCGTTGACCACGGTGTCCAGGTCATACTGGGATTCCGCCAACTGCGCCTGCAGGTTTTCCCGCTGCACCCGCATGCCCTGCCAGTCCATACGGTGGCGCTCCAGTTCGGAACGCACACCCTGGGCCGCTTGCTCGGCCTCACCACGTTTTTTCTCGGCGCCACGCAAGAGGTGTTCACATTCTTCCTGGGCACGGCGGGCCGCCGCCAATTCCTCTTCCACTTTGAGGCGCGCTTCCAGCTTTTCTTCCAGCTCCGCCTGCAGCTCCACAAAGGGATCGTCACCGAGGGAAAGCTGCTCTTCGATGCTGGCACGGCGCTCCTGCATGGTGGCCAGCTGCTGGCGCAGGCGCTCCAGGCCCTGCTTAACCGATTCCTGTTTGGACTTGAACTGTTGGACCTGCAGTGCCAGCTGGTACGCACGGTCTTTGCCGCCACGGGCAGATTGCTTCACCTGATCCAGGCGGTTTTTCAGTTCATCCCGCTGCTTGAGCAGGGCTTCCCGCTGATCCGTATCCTGGGCCATGACATCCAGGGCCTCCTGCAGAACCAGGCGGGCCTCCCCCAGGTTTTCCTGTTCGTGAGCCTGCTGCTCACGGCATTCTTCCAGTTCGTTGCTGATGCGCTCACGCCGCATGCTGAACTGCTCCAGCCGCACCTGCTTGGCACTGAGCTGGGCCTTCAGGTCGGAGATGGAGCGGTTGTAATCCGTCAGCTCCCGTTGGGCCTCCTCCCGCTGCTCTTCCAATTCGCGCAGGGACTCCCGGCCGTCGGTGAGGATCTCGGTGAGCGTGTCCACCTTCAGCGCCAGCTCTTCCAGGCGGGAAGTGGTTTCTTCCAGCTCTTTCTGACGCTTGAGTACGCTGTCCTCCTGGGCCGTATCCCGTGCCACCCGCATCCAGTTGGGACCAATCCAGATACCGTCCGGAGTGATCAGGGATTCGCCGCCATTCAGCTGACCCCGCAACTGCAGCGCCTGGGCCAGGTCATCAGCCACATAGACACCCGCGGTGAGGGCACGGGCGGATGTCTCGCCTTCAATTTTGTCTGCCAGCGCCGTAAGCGCCTGGTTTGACGGCAGCGCGGGCTGTTTGCTGGTATCCAGGAACGACACCACACCCTTTTGCAGGCCGCTGACCACCGCAGTCACCGCGTCCAGCCCGTTGATGCAAACCGCCTGCAGGTAATCCCCCAGCACCGTCTCGACGGCCTTCTCCCAGCCGGATGCCGCGGTCACCTGCTGCGCCAGACGCGGTTTGTCGTCCAGTTGATTCTGGGCCAGCCACTCCACCAGATTGGACTCCCCCAGCGCCGCCTGCTGCAGGGCTTCCAGGGAGGCATGCCGGCCCTTGAGGGTCTGCAGCTCACTCTTGGCGTGGTCCAGTTCCTGGTTTACCTGGTTGTTGGCTTCGCGCCGGGTTTTCATTTCTTCCTGAATCGTGAGCACGCTGGCCTGCATGTCCTCGATCTTCATGTCCGCTTCGCCCATGCGTTCCTCCAGCATGGCGACTTCTTCTTCCAACGGACCGGCGGACAGGGTCTCCTGCTCGCCTTTCAAACGTTCGATACGATCCCGCAGGCGCTCCACAGATTGTTCCAGATGCTGGATACGGCTTTGTTCCACCTGGGCCCGCTGGCGGGGCTCATTGGCTTTGTGGTTGAAGTCGTCCCATTGCTGCTGCCATTCCTGCATGCGCTCTTCCGCCTCGTGCAGGTTTTCGTTGGCCGCATCGGATTCCTCTTTCACCAATTCATATTGCGGTTCAACTTCGGTGAGCTCAATGGTGACCTCTTCCAACAGCGCTTCATCCTGGCGGATCTGCTCCTCGCCAGCCTTGCAGGCTTCGATGGTTTGCTGCAGGTCAGTGCGCAGCTGATTGCCCCGCTCCTTGGTATGCTGGATGGTCTGTTCCACCCGGGCGATGTCAGCCCCCAGCCCATAGTAACGGCCCTGCACTTCATTCAGGGTGTCGCTGAGCTCATGGTGCTGGTCCCGCTGCTGCTCGATCTGGGCATCCATGGCGCGCTGGTCGGCAATACAGGCCTCCAGCTTTACTTCCAGATCGCGGATTTTAGTTTCACTGCCCTGCACCAGGTCGTTCAGGGATTTCCACTTGAGGGCCTGCAATTGGGCCCGCACCAGGCGCTCTTCTTCTTTGAACTGCTTGTATTTTTCCGCTGCGGCCGCCTGCCGTTCCAGATGCTGCAGCTGACGACCCAGCTCTTCCCGTAAATCTTCCAGTCGCTCGAGGTTCTCCCGGGTTCGGCGCATGCGGTGTTCGGTTTCCTTGCGCCGCTCCTTGTATTTGGAGATCCCGGCCGCCTCTTCAATGTAAACCCGCAGTTCTTCCGGTTTGGCTTCAATCAGGCGGGAAATCATGCCCTGTTCGATGATGGCGTAGCTGCGGGGCCCGAGGCCGGTGCCCAGGAAGATATCGGTGATGTCCTTGCGGCGGCATTTGGTGCCATTCAGGAAGTAGTTGGACTGGCCGTCCCGGGTCACCTGACGCTTGATGGCGATCTCGTTGTAGCTGGCGTATTCACCCACCACGCTGTTGTCACTGTTGTCGAACACCAACTCCACGGAAGCCTGGGTGGTGGGTTTGCGGGAATTGGAGCCGTTGAAGATGACATCGGTCATGGACTCGCCCCGCAGGTGCTTGGCGGAGCTTTCGCCCATCACCCAGCGGACGGCATCGATCACGTTGGACTTGCCACAGCCATTGGGGCCCACCACCGCGCTCAAATTATTGGGGAAGGACACAGTGGTGGGGTCCACAAACGATTTGAATCCGGCAAGTTTGATCGATTTCAAGCGCATGAAACGTTGTTATCCTTATTGGAATTTGTCCAGCCGCTATACAAAAATACTGTTCCAGCGACGGGTTTTCACCACATATGGTCTTAATAACAAACCGCCTATTGTAGCGGGTTTTAGCGCCAGCACCACCCTGGCGACCGGGTAAAAATACCGAATATTTATAGGAGCTTAAATGAGCCTGTTCAGCCCCGGTTAAGACAGGCGGGAGCAGAATATGGTAGGGTTTCGCGCATTGACCAAGCAGGAGCATGATGCATGATTCAGGATTTACGGGAGGGGGTGAATTGCGTCTCAGAAGGCTTTGAATTGGCCAGGCGACGCAGCTTGCGACCTTATATGGTGGTGCCGCTCATCACCAACATTTTACTGTTTACCATCAGCGGTTATCTTGTAACCAGCTACGCCTATGAATGGATCGCCGGCTGGAGCACCGCCGTGGACCTGTGGAGTTGGCTGGACTGGCTGGAACCCTTCATCGATCAATTGCTGGGCGCCCTCAAATGGCTGATTTTCGCCGTAATCATTCTTGGGCTGCTGTTCATCATGGGGTCCACGTTCACCATGTTTACCCACCTGGTGGTGGGGCCCTTCATCGGCATCCTGGGGGAGAAAGCCGAGCGCGAACTGCACACTCCCAGTTACCCCCAACACACCCTGGGCCAGATCGCCTTGCGCACCCTGGGACGCGAGTTCCGCAAGCTGATCTACTGGCTGGTGCGGGCGGCCGGACTGGGGGTGCTCTCCCTGATCCTGTATTTCATACCCGGAGTGAACGCCGCAGTGCCAGTGCTGTGGTTCCTGTTCGGTTCCTGGATTCTGGCCATGCAGTACCTGGACGTGCCGGCAGACAACAACGGCCGCAGCTTCCCGGAGCTGCTGGCACTGATGCGTCAGCATCGGGCTTCTGTGATGGCGTTTGGTGCCGTGGTGATGGCGTTGACGTCCCTGCCCATCGTCAACCTGTTTATCATCCCGGTTGCCGTCTGCGGCGGGGTGGTGTTCTGGGTGAAGAAGGTGCAGCCCCAACTGGCCGGGTAACACCCCGGCATTTGCACGGTGCTACCAATCCAAGGTGCTGCCAAGGGCTTGGAGGCTGCCTCAGGCGGAGGCGGCCTCGCTGGATTGCAGGCGCTTGAGCACGGTATCACACTGATGCTCACCAAACTGGATCAGCTTGCGTTCTGCCCCATCCACGTCGCGGGACAGAATGCAGGCCATCAGCTCACGAAAGAACAGCATCGAGGTATCGATTTCCGCCTGATTGAGATTGATGGCGAAATAGTAGGTACGTCGCACGGCCGGTTGCAGGTCTTCCAGCATGTCTTCCAGGTAAGGGTTATCCACGAACTGGTAGGCCATGCGGGCAAAATTGAACGTGGCGTCGTAGAACTCCATGACCTTGCCGCTGGCCACATAGCCTTCCATCAACTGCAGCAATTCCAGAAAAGGCTCCAGCTCGCCTTCCTTCCAATTCTGCGTGGCGCGCCGGCACAGCTGGCCGATCAGCAAAATATTCATCTCGTAGACGTCACGCACATGCTTGGGCGTCATCTCCGACACCACGGCGCCCTTGCGGGGCACGATATCGATCAGGTAGCGACGGGCCAGAATCAGGTAGGCTTCCCGCACGGAGCCACGGCTCACATTCAGCTCATTGGCGACCCGAAGTTCCTGAATACGATCGCCGGGCTTCAGCTTGCCGGTAATAATCAATTGGCCAAGGTGCTGAGCAATCTGCTCAGAGAGACTGTCTGGTGCTTTAAAGCTCATGTTAGAGAGGCTACTTCTTGTAGTGTATGAATCTTGTCCTTCGAGCATGCCCAGGGGCATGTCAGCGTGGAGTTTCCCCATTGGCACCAACCCAGTCAAGTTTTTCTACTGCAATCCGAATGTGTACGGACACCCACACCAATTGTCCTACAATCATACAATGACTGCAAAGTATTTTACTTAGCTATTAATTAACTATGAAAAACAATCGTATATCATCATTCTTCCTGCCAATTAACGGCCTGTAGATGTGTGATATACATGGCTTTTGATGTTTTATTGATGAGGGAATACGTTGTGTTGTTGAAAATAAGAACATTGATTGTGGCGGCAGCGGCTTTGATGGTACTGCCGGCCCAGGCTGCTGATTACGTGAAACGAACTGTGTGCGTGTGGGATATCGTTGGCCGCGGGGGGCCCATTGCCCAGGCCGTTGAAGAGTTCAACCTGGAAGCCATCAAATGGGGGGTGGAGTTTGAACTGGTGGTCAACTCCAGCGAAAAAATTGTTGTGGAACAGTTCCGCTCCAAGCAATGCGACGCGGCCTTCCTGTCTGAACTGCGCATTCGCAACTTCGTCAAGTTCACCGGCTCCCTGTATGCCGTTGGGGCAATGCCTGAACGCCGCCACCTGCAACTTATGTATCAACTGCTGGCCTCGCCCCAGATGGCAGACAAAATGCGGGTCGGACCGTTTGAGATTGCCGGCATTGCTCCCGCCGGGGAAGTCTATGTGTTTGTTCGCGACAAGAGCATCAACAGCCTGGATAAAGCCGTGGGCCGCAAGATCGCGGTGCTCGGTGATGACGTCTACCAGCAACAAATGGTGGAGCTGATCGGCGGCACCCCCATCAGCGTTACAGAAGCCACCGCCGGCAGTATGTTCAACAACGGCGCCGTGGATGTGATGCCGGCCCCCGCCGTCGCCTACAACCCACTGGAACTGTACAAGGGCCTGGAGCCCAATGGCGGCATCATTAACTATCCCCTGGCCCAGATTTCCGGGCAACTGATCATCTGGCATGAGCGATTCCCGGAAGGCTTCGGCCAGAAATCCCGTGAATTCCATTTTGCCCAGTTTGAGCGGGTCATGAAGGAAGTGGAATCCGCCGCTGCCGCCATCGACCCCAAATGGTGGGTTGAGATTCCGGAAGCGGATAAGTCCAACTACGAAAAATTGATGGACGACGTGCGCATCGAAGCAGTGAAAGCCGATTACTGGGATGGGGAGATGATCAAGCTGCAACGGCGGGTACGCTGCAAGTTCGATCCCACCCGGGCGGAATGCGCCAAGCCCAGAGACGCCTTGTAGCCCAGAGACGCCTTGTAACGGTAACTGGGCTTCAGCGCCCAACCACAAAAAAGCCCGGCTGCGCAGCCGGGCTTTT
>NZ_RCHN01000007.1 GCF_003671495.1 Ketobacter sp.
ATCCAGAGAAGTCGTGCTCATGCTGTTTACTCGTATCAAATGGGGGTAGCTTTGAGGGCGGCTATGGTATCATATCGCATCGAAAACGCAGTCCCGCACCGTGAAAAGATCCGTGAAAATCTCGCATGGTGGTGTGAAATTCCCTAATGGACGCACTTCCGGATTGCCTGCCCAGGGGGCGTGTGACCGCTCGGTTCGCCTCAATATCCTGAATAACCAGCTGTAAATAAAGAGAAAACCATGACCGACACCAACCAGATCATTGCCGGATTAAGCCAGCTTGTGGATGCGGGCCGTTTACTTACCGATGCCGACAGCCTCAAGCATTACGGTTGCGACTGGACCAAGAAGTACGAACCCCAGCCCCTGGCCATTGTATTGCCGAAAACCGTGGAGCAGGTGCAGGCTGTTGTACGCTATGCCAACGAACACAAGCTGGCCCTGGTGCCCTCTGGCGGGCGCACCGGCCTCAGTGCGGCGGCGGTGGCGGCCCATGGTGAAGTGGTGGTGGCGTTTGATTTGATGAATAAAATCAACGGTTTCAACCCCATTGATCGCACTGTGCAGTGCCAGGCCGGGGTGGTCACCGAGCAACTGCAGCAGTTTGCGGAAGAAAATAACCTTTACTACCCGGTGGACTTTGCTTCCGCCGGTTCCAGTCAGTTAGGGGGCAATATCTCCACCAACGCCGGTGGCATCAAAGTGATCCGTTACGGTATGACCCGGGAGTGGGTGAAGGGCCTCAAGGTGGTCACCGGCAAGGGGGATCTGCTGGACCTGAACGTGGGTCTGGACAAGAACGCCACCGGCTATGATTTCCGCCACCTGTTCATCGGCGCCGAGGGTACCCTGGGCTTTATTGTTGAGGCCACCATGAAGCTGGCCCGCAGCCCCAAGAACCTTACCGTGCTGGTGTTGGGGGTGCCGGAGTTCCGCGCCATCATGAAGGTGCTGGAGACGTTCCAGAGCCAGATCGACCTGACCGCGTTTGAGTTCTTCTCCGACAAGGCAGTGCAGCTGGTGACTGAGCACCAGGACGTGCCCCGTCCATTTGAAGCCGCCACCCCGTATTACGCGCTGCTGGAATTTGAAGCCCCCACCGAAGACGTACTGGAGCAGGCCATGAGCCTGTTCGAGCACTGTGTAGAGGAAGGTTGGGTTCTGGATGGGGTCATCAGCCAGAGTGAAACCCAGGCGGCCAACCTGTGGCGTCTGCGGGAAGGCATCAGCGAAACCATTGCGCCATTCACTCCTTACAAAAACGATGTGTCTGTACTGGTGTCGAAAGTGCCGGATTTTCTGGAAGAGATCGATTCCATCGTCAGCACTCAATACCCGGATTTTGAGATCGTCTGGTTCGGTCACATCGGCGACGGCAACCTGCACCTGAATATCCTGAAGCCCCAGGCCCTCAGCAAAGAGGAATTTTTCCAGCGTTGCGAACAGGTGAATACCCAGGTGTTCGAAACCGTGCAGAAATACCATGGCAGTGTGTCCGCCGAGCACGGGGTGGGCATGACCAAAAAGCCCTATCTGCAGTACACCCGCAGTGCAGCGGAGATCGATTACATGCGGGCGGTGAAACGCAGCTTTGACCCCAACAACATCATGAACCCCGGCAAAGTCTTTGATCTTTAACGGGTGAGAACGGGGGCCATAATGATTAAACATATTGTGATGTGGAAGCTGCTGGAACAGGCCGAGGGCAACAGCAAAGCCCACAATGCGCAGCTGGCCAAAGCCAAACTGGAAGCCCTGAACGGCAAGGTGCCCGGTTTGTTGAAGCTGGAAGTGGGCATCGACTTTTCCGCTACCGAGACCTCCATGGACCTGCTGCTGTATTCCGAATTTGAAGACCGCGCCGCCCTGCAGCGCTATCAACAACATCCGGAGCACGTGGCGGTGTTTCCTTTCATGCAAGCCATCCGCAGTGAGCGCCGGGTTGTGGATTACGAAACCGATTGAACCAGCAAGCGATAGAATAAAAGAAGGCCCCATGAACGATCACATCACGGCGTATCAACACATCCTCAATGGCGAAACCCTGGATCTGCCCCTGGGCAAAGTGGTGTGTGTGGGCCGTAACTACGCCGCCCACGCCCGGGAACTGAATAACCCGGTGCCCACCACGCCCATCCTGTTCATCAAACCCGCCACCGCCGTGGTGCCGTTCGCGGGTGAGATTGCCATTCCCAAACAACAGGGCGAATGTCATCACGAACTGGAAATGTCAGTGTTGATCGGCAAACCGCTGCGGCATGCCAGTGAAACCGAAGCGCAAGCCGCAATCAAGGGCTTCGGCCTGGGGCTGGATCTGACCCTGCGGGATCTGCAAGCCAAGCTGAAAGAAAAAGGCCACCCCTGGGAAGTCGCCAAGAGTTTTGACGGCGCCTGCCCGTTGTCGGCGTTCGTACCCGCTGCCGCATTGAGTGATCCACTGCACACCGAACTGAGCCTGCAGGTGAATGGATCAGCGCGCCAGCAGGGCACTACCGCCGACATGATCACACCGCTGTATGAACTGCTGGCGTACATGAGCCGTTACTTTACCCTGCTACCTGGTGATGTGGTGCTGACCGGGACACCGGCCGGGGTGGGGCCACTGCAGGTCGGTGATCAATTGGTTGCCCAACTGGGGGCTGCCCCGGATACCCTGTTGGAGTGCCGTGCCCGGGTGAGCTAGACGCTTCAGGCCGCTGCGACGGTTGCTAAAGTTCGTCTCATAGCGGAACAGATTCTGTGTGATCTGGATCATCGAGTTTTGCACCGGGTTGGGTTATACCTACAAGAAATCACAGGGAGGCCACTATGCTGACACTCAAGCTTAAAGAAACCATGAAAGGCTGGCTGGAACTGAACGCCTCCCACCAGAAGGAGCCGCTGGAATTTTCCATTGATGTGACGTTCATGCATCGCCTTAAACTCTGGAAGCCGCAGCCATTCCTGGGCTCGATCACGCTGTCCCAGCGTCATGTCAGCACAGAGACCCACGGTTATTTCACCCTCAAACCCGCAGGCCCCCGTTATGAATTGTGGTTCGATTTGCCGGGGGTGGGGCCCGTGGAGGCCAAGGGTGAAAAATCTTACGATCTGATGAATCTGAAGGAATCGCTCACCATGTGCCCGTTGACGTTGTATCAGAACGGCCAGGCCATCGGTTACATTGAAGTCGCCTATGAGGATTCCCTGGTCACCTTTCCGTTTAAAGCGTTACGGCTTTCCCGTTACGCCACCATTTGAGTGTGTTGAGGCTTTAAGACCATGGACAGTTTCACGGACGCGACCAGACTGGACCCGTATGCGGAACAGCGGCGCGCCATGAATGAGTGCCGTTATCTGCACCACGCGGCAGGGCATTACGAAAGTTATTTTGTGCGGGCCAACCACCCCAGCCGCCCTTTGGCGTTCTGGCTGCGTTACACCATTTTTGCGCCCAAGGGCCATGCCGAGCACAACCTGGGTGAGTTATGGGCCATCCTGTTTGACGGTGAACGCAACCGCATTGTGGTGGCCAAGGAATCCTGCCCTCTGGCGCAATGCCAATTCGACAACGGCCAGCTTAACGTATTGTTGAAACAATCCCGCCTGCGCCCCGGGGTGGCCATCGGCGAAGCCAGGCAGGGTCGTAACCGGATCGAATGGGATCTGTCCTACCAGCCCGGTGATGAGCCGGTGTTTTTGCTGCCGCAATCCCTCTACGACACGCCCTTGCCCAAAGCCAAGGCCCTGGTGGCCAACCCCAATGCAGTGTTTCGGGGCACCTTACGGGTAAACGGCGAAACCATCGTGGTGGATCATTGGGTGGGCAGTGAGAATCACAACTGGGGCAGCCAGCACACCGACGAGTACGCCTGGGGTCAGGTGGCAGGCTTCGACAACGACAGTGACGCATTTCTGGAGTGCGCCACGGTGCGGGTACGCCTTGGCCCGTTCAAATCGCCGCGCATGACCATGCTGGTCTGCCGGGTGGCGGGGGAGACCTATGTGATGACAAACCTGGTGCAGGCGGCTCTGGCCAGGGGGCGCTATGACTATTTCAACTGGGAGTTTGAAAGCCGCAATCAACAGGCCCGCATCCGGGGGGTGATCAGCGCGCCCCAACATCTCTTTGTGGGGCTCACCTATCACAATCCACCCGGCGGTTCACACACCTGCCTCAACAGCAAGCTGGCTCAGTGCCGGTTGACCATCACGCCCAAAGGCAAGGCCGAGATCCGATTGCACACGGAGCATCGCGCCGCCTTTGAAATCCTCACCGATGATCACCACCACGGTGTGCCCATTGTTGCCTGATAGGCTCAGAGAAAGCGGTTCAGTTGTTCCCCGGCCTCGGCGTTGTGCTGGCGAATGCTATGGACCGCAGTGCCAAACCACTGGTCGGTTTTCACCGGCCCCAGCACTTCACAACAGGCCACGTAAATCACAGTGAAAAAGTCCTGTAACGCGCGGTCATCAAAGCGGGCCAGATACTGCGGATTATCCGACAACAGATACTGGGCCAGCAGATCATAGCTGCCGTTGACGAAGCGCTTGCCCAGCTGTTTGGCCAACTGTTCATGCAGCTGCTTGCGTTGGCCCACCGAGGCCTTGCGCATCAACTCCGAGATCAGGCTGTGCAGGGCCAGTTGCGACTCGGTGGGCTTCAGGTCAAACACGGTGCTGGCGGTTTTGGCGCGGGCCCGTTCCAGCAGCGGCATGGGGTCCGGCGCCAGGTCGTGGGAGCGCCGCACCAGCACTTCCATCAGGCGGCGCCGGATGTGTTTGGTATCCATTTTCTGTTCGAACAAATGGCCAATGCGGGTCAGGTATTCGTGGATGGCGATGGAGGGCTTGCCCTTGTGATGCTCTTCGAACACCAACAGTGCTTCGATGATCTGATCCTCGTTCAGACACTCCTGGAGCACCGTATAGATGGCGCGACGCTGTAATACGTGTTGCTGATCCATGATAAGCCCTCCTTAACCGGCCAGGGGTTTATGCAGGGGCAGGCGGTCAAACTCCGGATAGCCCCGTTCGGCGTGTTCGCTGTAGTCCATACCCCGCTGCTGATCCAGATTGGAGGCGCGCAGACCGATCAGCTTTTCCAGCAACCAGTAGGCGATGAACGCGGTGGGAAAGGCCCACAGGAATGCCACCGCGCAGCCAAGGGCCTGCACCCCGAGCTGCTGCAGGTTGAACAGGTCCCCTTCCATGAAAAAGCCGGCGGCCAGCGTGCCCCAGACGCCGGCAAAACCGTGCACGGGGATGGCGCCTACGGCGTCATCCAGTTGCAGCAGCTCCAACAGGTAGCTGCCGATGATCACCAGAACACCGCCCACCAGGCCGGTGATGACCGCGTAGGTGGGCGCCATGGTAGCGCAGCCGGCGGTGATGGCCACCAGGCCGCCGAGACTGCCGTTGATGGTGTGGGTGAGCAGCACCGGCTTGCGGGTCAGGGTTTGGGCCAGGAAGGTACCCACGGCTCCGGCACAGGCCGCCAGATGGGTGTTGAGGGCGATCTTGCCCAGGCTGCTGTCCGCCTGCAGGGTGCTGCCGGCATTAAAGCCGAACCAGCCCAGCCACAGGATGAATCCGCCCAGGGCTACATTATTCAGGTTGTGGCCGGGGATGAGGCGGGCCACACCGGTTTCCGGATCAAAGCGGCCCAGGCGGGGGCCCACCACCATGATGCCGGCCAGGGCACACCAGGCCCCCACCGAGTGCACGACGGTGGAACCGGCAAAATCCACAAAGCCCAGCTCCGACAGCCAGCCCTTGCCGCCGAAGAAACCACCCCAGACCCCAGCTGCCGAACACCGGGTAGATGAAGCCAGTGATGATGATTGCCCCCACCAGGTAGCCGGAGTAACGGGTGCGTTCCGCCATGGCGCCGCTGGCAATGGTGGTGGCGGTGGCGGCAAACATGATCTGGAATAACAGAAAGGTGTAGGACCACTCGTCATTGAATTGGGGCAGCCAGTGGCTGGCACCGAAAAAGCCGGTCTGGTTGAGGCCGAACATGATGCCGAAGCCGAAGGCCCAGAACACCATACTGCCCAGGCACACATCCATGTAATTCTTCATCACCACGTTGACCGCGTTCTTGCTGCGGGACATGCCGCTTTCCAGCAGGGCAAAGCCGGTCTGCATAAAAAACACCAGGGCGGCAGCCACCACCAGCCAGACGGTATTCACCGGTTCGTCACCGACAGCGGCCCAGGTATCCACAGGTAAAGCCGCGAGCGTCAGCACTGTAAATCGTTTCATTGGGGAAACCTCAGTTCAAATGTGGAATAAAAATGCGAGATCTTATTACTGAGCGCGATTTGTTCAGCAATCTTTATGCCAGGGAATTTTTCAGGCTCCAGAAACGGGAATAATGCTCTTGAATTGCTTGATTTTGTTGTGGTAGGCAGAAAAGAAAGGTGCATGATCCGGCCCCATGCACCAAATCTAACCCATTGATGATGGCGTATAGTCTCACTTTCTGTGGTAGTTTTGGCCATCCTGGCTGATGGGTTAGGCCATCCTCACCCTATACAGCCTGTGTTACCTTCTCGCCACCAATCCAAGTTGTAGGGGGAAACATGAAAAAGCGCATGAATGTACAGAAAGAAATTGAGCGGCTGGACCCGAAAGCGGACTGCCAGCGCATCGTTTTTCTCACTTCGTACCTGGAATTCCCCTGGGATATGACCCGTGCCCTGGAGCTGGCCCTGTTTCGCACGTTTGCAGTGCCGTCCATTGCTGCCTTGCTGGATCGCACCGGCGAGTTCAGCAACGACACTCTGCGTCGCTACGACGACACCTCCATCATCATCAATGAGATCATGATCAACGGCTATTACTCGGAGCGGGGCGGTGCCTTCATCAAGCGCATGAACCGCATGCACGGGCAATATGACATCAGCAATGATGATTTTCTGTATACCCTGTCCACCTTCATCTATGAGCCCATTCGCTGGATCAACAAGTTCGGCTGGCGCACGCTATACCGGAACGAATGCCTGGCTTTGTATCATTTCTGGTCTGCGGTGGGTGAGCGCATGCGTATCCAGGATATCCCGCCAACCTATGAAGCGTTTGAGCAGTGGAGCCTGGATTACGAGAACAAGATGTTCGCCAATACCGAAGCCACGCAACGGGTGGCCAACTGCACCCGGGATCTGCTGTTGAGCTTCTATTTGCCCAAGTCGTTGTGGAAGACCGCGGAGCCTGCCGTCTATGCCCTGATGGACGAGCCCCTGTTGAAGGCCATGAACTACCCGCTGCCCAGCCCGGCCACCCGGCGTCGGGTGGAGGCCGCCCTGCGGGTGCGGGCCAAGTTGATGCGGTTGCTGCCCAAGCACAAGAATCCGCAGGTGATGACCTTCCAGCAGTTCCCCACCCATCCCGACGGTTATACGGTGGAAGACATCGGCCCTAAATCACTACGGGACAAGTGGCGCCAGAGCGCCTGATCTTCCAGCCCCTGACCGTTCATCCTTTCGCCGGCACCTGGTGGTCCCAGGTGCCCGTTTTTTAACCGCGAATTTCCTGGGGTTAACTATACTGAATTGGTAAACCAGCCGTTCCAGTGGTATCGCCAATGCAGTTTAATTGTGCCTCAGGTTGGGTATCTCTTTGTTTTCTATTGGGAGTTTTGCTCCTGCTCGCTTCTGGTGCCCGTGCAGACGACATCGGTTGGCAGTCTACAGAGGGGCCCCTGACCCTTTCACCCTTTACCCGCACCGTAAAAATCGGCAGCCGGATTCGTTATGTGACCTCTGATCTGGATACGCCGGAGGCACTGCACTCCATTCCCGCTGCCGACTGGCAGGAGAGCTCGGGTAACACCATCAGCCTGGGCTTCCAGACGGAACCTCACTGGTTTGTGATGGATCTGCGCACTGAGGGGGATGTGTCCCGCTACTGGATACTGGAACTGGCCAACCCCATGATCGATCACGTCTGGCTGTATCTGTATCAGGGGGAGCGCCGCTTGCAGCAATGGCACGCGGGGGATGCCATGCCGTTCTCACAGCGACCGCTGGAGGCCTCCCGTCTGCAGTTTCCGTTGCAGCTGCAACCTGACCAGGATTACCGCCTCTATATGAAGGTGAGCAGCACCGAAGCGCTGGAGCTGCCGCTGACGTTATCAGAGCATTTTTACCACACCTTCATGTCGGACCGTCGCTCCCTGGTGGACGGCATTTTTCATGGTTTTCTGATCATCATGGCAGCCTACTCCCTGGCAATCTATGTGATTCTGCGGGACAAGTCCTATCTGTTCTATGCCTGCTATGTGCTGTCGATGTTGCTGTTCTTTCTCAGTCAGCAGGGTTTGCTGTACGAATACCTGTTCCCGGGGGTGCCCTCGCTGCAGCATTATTCCGTGCCCTTGATGTCGCTGCTGATTTATATGTCCATTGCTGCATTTTTCGGTACCTTCCTCGATTTCGGCCAGCACTTCCCGGTGCTGTGGCGGGTGTACCTTTCCATGTTGGGCTTGCACGCACTGTTGTGCCTGGGGCTGGTGTTGCTCCCGTATCAGACGGTGGTGAGCCTGATGGCACTCAACGTGGCGGCATCCATGGTGCTGGGCGTGGTGGGGATCTGGCGCCTGTCGATGCATGGCTCCCGCCCGGCTCAGATTGTGATGGCCGGCTGGGGCATGCTGTTTGCGTTTATCCTGCTGTTTGTGTTCAGCCGCATGGGGATTTTCTACAACGACTTTCTGGCCAGTTATGGCCTGCGTATCGGGGTTTCCCTGGAAATCCTGATTTTCTCCTTTGCGTTGTCGTTCCGCATCAATCAGGAACGGCAGGAAAAAGAGTGGGCGTTGAACAAAATCAACCTGGAACGGGTGGAGCGCATCCGGGCGCAGGAGCTGGCACTGCAGCGGGAGGTCGAGGCCAGCCAGGCCAAGGAGCAGTCATTGCAGATGGAAATCCAGCATCGGGAAAGCCTGGAGCAAGTGGTGGAGGAGCGTACAGCGGACCTGGCGCGCACGCTTCAGGATCTGGAAAAGGCCAACCAGGAACTGGAGCAACTCAGTTCCAGGGACGGGCTCACCGGGCTGTTCAATCGCCGTCTGTTCGATGCGCAGTTGCAAGCCTTGTGGCAGCAGTTGCAGCGCAAGCAACAACCCCTGGCCCTGCTGTTGTTGGATGTGGACCACTTCAAACAGGTGAACGATAGCCTGGGCCACCCCTGTGGCGACATGGTGCTGCGGGAGTTGGGGGCGCTGCTGTCTTCGTTGCTGCATCGACCCACGGATGTCATCGCCCGTTATGGAGGGGAGGAATTTGCCGTGTTGCTGCCGGAAACGCCGGTGGAGGGCGCGCGCCACGTGGCTGAGATGATTGTGCAGGCGGCGGCGGACAAGCTCTATGTCTGGGAGGGGGAAACCCTCCATATCACCGTCAGTGTCGGAGTTCATGTGCTGATCCCGCAACCGGACCTTGACCAGGATCAATTGGTGCAAGGGGCAGATCAGGCACTCTATCAAGCCAAGCATGGCGGCCGTAATCGTTACGTGGTCAGTGGGGATAAGCATTCAGTCGCCCAATCGGTGCCCATGGCGAGGGGGCAATAACCCGCGCAGGGTACTATTAACGATAGGGATATCGAGGAGAGGCATGGTGCCCAGGATGATGCGCTTCAAGCTGGTCTTGATAGCGGCCCTGATCGGGGCGTTTATGATCACCAGCTGGGCGGCACTGGATACAGGCATCCACCTCACCAGTGATTACGAATTCTGCACCCGTTGCCATTCCCATAAGCCCATTGGCACCTCCTACCGGGAAGACCTGCACGGTGGAAACAACCCCGCCGGTTGGCGCGCCCGCTGCAGTGACTGCCATATACCCCACGATAATGCGCTCCACTACCTGTGGGTGAAAGCCGTCCATGGGGTGGTGGACCCCACCATGGAAATTCTGCAAGACCCCCTGGACATTGATTGGCACGGCAACCGGCAGAACCGGGAGCGGTATGTCTATGACAGCGGCTGCCTGCAATGTCACAAATTCATTCAGCACACCTCCATGGCCAATGGGAAAGCCTTCCTGCCCCATCGAAAATACTTCAGTGGTGAGGAAACCGGCTTGCGCTGTGTGGGCTGTCACCAACACGTTGGCCATGCCAATCTGGGCATACACCTTGAGGAACAGGGTTGGGAGAAAAGCCATGATCAATAGAATCTTGCGTGCAATGCTGTTTTGCGTGACCGTCACCATGCCCCTGGTTGCACCGGCTTCGCAAAACCTGGCACAGGTGAAAACGCTCCACATGACGCGGGATATTTCCAGCATCGGCCAGGAGTGCATTCGCTGTCATCAACAGGAAAGCCCGGGACAGGTGGCGGACTGGAAGATGAGCCGGCACGCCCATGCCGGCGTCAGTTGCATCGATTGCCATGGGGTTGCCAAAGACTCGCCCATGGCCACCCAGCATGAATCCCTGGTGGGAACCGATGTGTTTGTGACGGCATTGGTTTCCCCGGCGGTCTGTGGCCGCTGCCACGTGGATGCGAAAAAACAGTTCGACAGCAGTGGTCACTTTCGTGCCTATCACCAGATTATTCCCAAGGATAACCTGCATGCCCTGACCAATGTGCATGAAGGCCAGAACCATCCTGAGCTGAAAGGCGCCCCCAATGAAACCGGTTGCATGCAGTGTCATGGCACCCGCATCGAACTGGACGAACACAACCGGCCCACGCCGGAAACCTGGCCCAACAACGGCATGGGAAACATCTATCCCGATGGTTCCACCGGCAGTTGTACCGCTTGTCACAGCCGTCACACATTTGATATTGCGGAAGCCCGCAAGCCCAATGCCTGTGCCTCCTGCCATCTGGGGCCGGATCATCCGAATATTGAAATCTACAACAACTCCAAACACGGCCATATCTTCAATACCAACTCGGACAATTGGCGTTGGGACACTGCACCGGATGCCTGGGAGCCCGGTGACTATCGTGCGCCGACCTGTGCCACCTGCCATATGAGCGGCATCGGTGAACTGAGCGTCACCCACAACGTCAGCGAGCGTTTGTACTGGAATCTGTGGGCCAAGGAATCGAAGGTGCGCGGTTCGGATGATGTGCTCAGCCCGCTGTTGGGTGACGGGCCGGCCGGGCGTAAAAAGATGAAGTCCGTTTGCAACAACTGCCACAGTCCAAGGCACACCGATGGTTTCTTCGCCCAGGGCGATAAAGCGGTGAAGTTGTACAACGAAGCCTACTACCAACCGGCCACCAACATGCTAAACGAGTTAAAAGAGAAAAAACTGTTGAAGGACAATCCCTGGGCCGACGCGTTCCAGATCAAGTATTACTACATGTGGCACCACGAAGGCCGACGGGCCCGCCAGGGCGCCATGATGGGGGCTGCGGATTATGCGCACTGGCACGGCTTTTTTGAGTTGCAGCAGGATCTGTACGAAATGCAGATGATCTATCAGAAACGGCTGGAGACCGGCAAGATCGAAGACTAGCCATGACCGGCAAACGCTTCATCGGGTGCCCAATGTCTGCCGTAACGATGGCACAGCCAGGTCGATGAACGCTCTCACTTTCGCCGGCAGATTGCGCCCCTGTGGATGCACAATGCTCACCGGAATGGGGGCGCCCTCAAACGCAGTCAAAATGGGTTGCAATGCGCCTGCGGCCACCTGGGCTGCAGCCTGATAGGAGAGCACGCGGGTGATGCCGTGACCGGCCACGGCGGCGGCAATCACCGAATCATTGGTGGTGCTGCTGAACACCGGGGTGGCGCGCAGGGTGATCTCGTTGTCATCCTGATAGTAACGCCACTGGGGACCACGACTGCCGGCGGTGGAGGCGATCAACCGATGCTGATACAGGTCCTCGGGCACCGCAGGCTCCCCATGTTGTTGTAAATACTGCGGCGCGGCGTAGGTTTTCATGGTCACTGTCCCCAGCTCAATGGCGCGCATGGAGGAATCCGGCAAGGCGCCGATCCGAATGCCCACATCAATGCCTTCCTCAATCAGATCGGTGATGCGATCCACAAACAGTGCGGACACCGTCACGTTTTCGTAACGATCCTGAAACGCCGTGATCACCGGAGTGACGTGCAGGCAGCCGAACAGGGCCGGTGCCGTCACCACCAGGTGACCGGACGGGTTACCGTGAATGCCGCTGATGGACTCCTCCGTGCTGATAACATCCGCCACGATACGACGGGCGTCCTGCAAAAAACGTTGCCCGGCTTCGGTCAGCCGCACCCGGCGGGTGGTGCGCAGCAACAGAATCACCCCCAGATGTTCCTCCAGCTCGGCGACGCTGCGGGTGACGGCCGGAGCAGACAAGGCTAGTCGCCGTGCGGCGGCGGCAAAGCCCTGTTCCTCGGCCACAGCAATAAACACACTCATCGCTTTCAGCTTGTCCATGTCACTGTTCCATTTTTTGAAATAGTTAATTGTTGGCGCTGGGTATTCTTAAGGCAAGCGATAGTTGAGATGATCCGGAAAAGCCTTTTTCACAAGCCTTCTCCACACAACTGAAACCGGGAGCACACCATGGGACACCGATTTGCCGACCTGTTGTTTTCCCCCTCCGTGAAGGCGGTGCAGAACGAGCGGGACAGTCGCCGCATCTACCAGCGCTGGGAAGGCGGGGCAGACTCCCACCACCGCCTGGAGGCACGTGAAATTCAGTTTCTGCAGCAACGGGACAGCTTCTATCTGGCCAGCGTCAATCCTGACGGCTGGCCCTATATCCAGCACCGCGGCGGGCCCAAGGGGTTTCTCAAAGTATTGGATGCGCACCACCTCGGGTTTGCCGATTACACAGGCAATCGGCAATACATCACCACCGGCAACCTGCGGGAGAACCGACGGGTTGCCCTGTTTTTGATGGATTATCCCAACCGGCGCCGATTGAAACTGCTGGGGTATGCACAGGAGGTGGCACCGGGTTCTGCCGCACTGGCTGAGCTCTGTGACCCCGATTACGGCGCTACACCGGAGCGGGGCTTCATTATTCAGGTGGCGGCCTTTGACTGGAACTGTTCCCAGCACATTGTGCCACGCTATGACCAGGCCGCTCTCGATTCTCTCATCGCCCAACACAAGGAGTTACCATGAGCACACTGAACATTCATCACCTGGGCCTGTCGGTTCGGGACCTCGACACCACCACCGCGTTCTTTACGGAGATTCTGGGATTCAAGGTGGTACGGGAAAAACCGGATTACCCGGCCAAGTTCATCAGCAACGGGCAATGCCTGCTGACCCTGTGGCAGACCGATGCCGGTGCTGCGGATTTCAACCGGCGCAGTGCGGTGGGGTTGCATCACTTCGCCCTGCGGGTGGACTCGGAAGCCAGCCTGCGTGAGCTTTATCAACAGGCTCTGGGCGTGAGCGGTGTGAGTGCGGATTTTGCGCCAGAGCCCCTGGGCGATAGTGGTGCCCTGCACACCATGTTCTATGAGCCCGGGGGCATCCGCATAGAACTGATCTGGACGGGCGAGTCCTGACACCCTGGTGTGCGTTTATAAGCCCAAGCCGGGATATCAGGCTTGGGCGAAACACAGCAGGGAAAACAGCTCGATGCCCAGCAACAGCGGCCACAATCCCAGCAACCGCAGACTGTTGGCGTGTTGGCTCAGAATGGCGTAGATCGACATCACTACGTGGGTGGCCAGGGACAGCATCACCAGGCTGACGTTGCCCGCGTCGATTCCCAGCAGGGCCCAGTTGGTGGCGGCAGCGGCCACCAACGGCAAGCCTTCCCGCATCCGTGTGATGTCCGTCAGGCTGGCAATATACAGTACGGAAATGGCCGCACTCAAGGCCGCATAGAAGGACGTAGCCGGTGTTTGAATCAGGGCTGACGGCAAGCTGCACAGGGCAATCGCCACCAATCCCCCCAACGTAAATCTGGCACCAAAGCTCAGCAACCTGAGCAGCATTCGGCCCTGCTTCTTAAGTGCAGTGTGCTCATGGCGACGCGTTTGATACCAGGCGGGCAGGAAGGCGCTGTGGTGTAATGTGATCTCTTTCATCGTGGAGCCTCGTTTGGATGGTAGTGGATTCGGTGCAGTGACACGGGTAGTCAAATGGTTGTCAATCGGGCATCACCAACTGCGCCAGTCCGCGGTGCAGGCGGGACTTGACCGTGCCTACTGACTGCCGCTGATAGCGGGCGATTTCCTCCCGGCTCAGGTCATGAAAATAGGCCAGGGTCACTGCCTGTTGTTGGTGCGCCGGCAGGGACTGCAATTGCCGCTGGCAGCAATGGCGCAGTTGCTCTCGTTCCAATTCGGTGGTGGGGCAGGGCGCGTGATCCTCACCCAGGCCAATCAGATTGCATTCCAGCTCATCGCGACGTTTCTGTTCCCGTTGTTCGGCTTTCAGTTTATCCAGTGCGCGATAACGCAGAATGGTGTTCATCCAGGTCATGGGGCGGCCTTGTGCGCGGCGGTACTGGTCTGCGTTCTGCCAGATTTGCAGGAAGGATTCCTGCAATACGTCTTCACTCAGGTCATGGTCTTTGAGGAGTCGCAGCGCCAGTTGTTTGAGGTGCTTGCTCGCTCTGCGGTGCAGGGCGGCCAGCGCATTCTGATCTTGTAACGCAATACGCTGCAGTAAAATATGCAACTCGTCGTCCACAGCAGACGGTGACAGCAAAGCAGAGTGGGTGACCAGGTTCGTGCACGCAATTGCCATAATCTTTCCCCACGGGCAGGTAAACATGTAAGGTTGGGTTGGGGATATTGTGGGGGTGTGGATTATCCGGCTGATTTCAAATTCATGCTGTTCTGTTTACTTTGTTGCACGGTATTGAAACGCAACTGAAACGGATCAGACGGCTTCCAGGCTGGCAACCAGTTTCAACACTGCTTCGGGCGTGAACGGTTTCTCCAGGCCATTCAATCCGGTTTCCTGCAAGAAAGGCGCAATGCTGGGGGACAGCGTATCGCCAGTGATGAACGCCATACGTTTGGTCAGTTGTGGATGGTGCTCGGTCAGATAGCGCCACAGGGCGATGCCATCCATGTCTTTCATGCGCACATCCGAGAGAATGATGTCGCAAGCGTTGGTATCGAGCCACTCCACCGCAGCCCGACCACTGGCCAATTCCGTGGTTTTGAAGCCGGCAGCACGCAGGATTTCCGCCAGCAGCTGCGCCACTTCGGCCTCATCGTCAATGATCAGAACGCTGCGGGTTTGTTCCTGTTCCATCAGTGGGTTGTTGATGGCGGTGCTCTGCGCCGGGTGAGGGGTGGTGGGCAAGCGGATCAGGAAAGAGGTCCATGGGGATGCGTCCTCCAACAGCATCTCACCTTTGTGTTCCCGCACAATGGCACGACTGACCGATAGCCCCACGCCGGTACCCACACCTTCGGCCTTGGTGGTGAAAAACGGATCGAAGATACGGTTTCTCACCTGCGCGGGGATACCGGGTCCGTTATCCCTGACCCGCAGACACAGTGCATCCGGTTCCAGAAAACTGTGGATCTGGATGCAGCGCTTACCGGGGCTCTGTTCCAGCGCCTGCTGCGCGTTGATGATCAGATTCATGATCACCTGGCCGATCTGGTCGCTGTCCATATTGGTCAGCGGCAGTCCGGGTGTCAGATCGGTACTGACTTCGATGTCGCTGGCACGCAGGCCGTAACCCAGCAGGTCCAGTGCCGCAATAATCACATCATTGAGTTGAAACGGGTTGCGCTGGGAAGGGCGTTGTCGCGCCATGGCCAGAAAGGTGCGGACGATGCGGGCACAGCGTTCAGCAGCGGCGTTGATCTTCTCCACATCGGTTAACAGGTTCGGATCAGAGATCTTGGCCTGCAGCAGGGCAGAGCGGCCCATCAGAATGGCAAGGGGGTTATTCAGTTCATGGGCGACGCCGGCCAGCAGAGCCCCCATGGCGGACAGCTTTTCACTTTGGCGCAGCGCGTCCCGTTGCCGTGCCAGTTCCTGTTCAGCACGACGCAGCTCGGTCATGTCCCGGCCCACCACCAGGGTGTGTTGCGCCCCCCGGTAGGTCACCGGCATGGCATGCACTTCACAATTCAGGTTGTCGTGCTGGCGACACTTGAGCGCCACTTCTGTGCGATAACCGCTGCTGCCCGAGGCCGGCTGCATGCGTGCCAACTGGCTGGGATGCAGCTGATCAAACACGTCATTCAAGTATTTGCCCCGGGTTTCCTCCGTCGAATGCCCGGTGAGCTGTTCAAAGCGTCGGTTGGTCTCCACCACCGCGCCGCTGGCATCCACCACCAGCAGGGCATCGCTGCTGGCATTGAACACAGCGCGATATTGTTCCTCGCTGGCCCGCAGGCGTTGCTCGGTTTGCTTGCGATCGCTGATGTCGTTGGTGATGGCCAGGATGCGATCATTGCCGCCGATGCTGGCCCGACGCAAGAACACTTCATTCCAGCCCAGCTTGCCGCTGCGTTCCTGGCGTTGCCATTCAAACCGCAGGCGTTCACCACGGGCGGCCCGTTGCATCAACTCCAGGGCTTCCCGTCCGGTGTAGGGCGCAATCCCGGAACTGATGTCAGCAATGTTGAGGTTCAGCATTTGCTCCCGGTTATAACCCCATAGCTCACAGGCCTTGGGGTTGACGTCGACAATGGCCCAGGTGCTGATGTCGTGGACCAGTATGGCGCTTTCCGAGGCTTCGAAAATGGAACGATAGCTGGTTTCGGACACTTTCATGGCCGCATCAGAACGCTCGCGCTCCAGCTCTGCCACAGCACGGGCGGCAAAGATTTTGAGTACCGACTCCAGTAGGGCAGAGTCCGGCAGGGTATAGCTGTCGAGTACGGCCAGAATCCCCAGAGTCTCCCCGGTGGAGGCAATCAGGGGTACGCCTGCGTAGCTTTCAAACTGGAAGGCCTGCACCACCTCGCAGCCGGGAAAACACTGCGCCAGGCTGTGACTGAAACAATGGTAACCTTGCCGTGCCACTTTGATGCAGGGACTGTCCTCGGTGGAATAAATAATGTTGGAGGAAATCTCACCCTGGTCGCACAACGCCCGGGTCTGGATGTGCTTGTGGTCTTCTTCCAGCAGACCAATCAACGCCATGCGGGCACCCACAGCCGCGGCCAGATGTGTCACCAGCACATCGAAAACCTCTTTGCCTTTGGCGCGGGATACACCAAAGGCCGCTTCCTGCAGCACCGCCTGGGTGCGTTTTTCCTTGGTGATGTCGGTAGAGACGCTGCACACGCCATACACCGCGCCGTCGGCATCGTACAGAGGGAATCGGTTGGACAGGTAGGTGTGCTCGCCGTCGTGCAGGGTAATGGTTTCTTCCAGCTCCAGAGTGGCGCGGTTGCTGACCACCTGTTGATCCGTGCGCAGCAGGTTCATTGCGGTGGCGTCCGGAAACAGGTCCCGTAAATGTTTGCCGGCCACCGGGGAATGCGGAGCGGCGGTAATGGCCAGAAACGACTGGTTGGCCGACACAAAATAACCGGCAGGGTCGCGCACCGAAATCAACGCCGATGAGTTGTTCAGGATTTGCTGCAGGCGTTCTTCGCTGCGGTAGAGTCTGCGCGTTGCATTCACGTTCTCGGTCACCGTGTGGGCGATGACTTCCGCCCACACCGCCCACAGGGTCGGCAGTCGGGGCTTTTCGGTGGCCGGGTCCACGCTGCTGCGCTGGATATAATTCACCAGTGACAACGCCGGGTTGATGAGTTCATGGCGCAACAGAAACAACGCCAGCAGGCAGGTCAGGATCAGGGCGGCGAGAATCACCGCATAGGGAATCAGGCGGGGAATCAGCAGCTGTTGGATCTCGCTGTTCTGCACCAGATACAACACGCTCCAGGGAGCATGGCTGGCCGGGCGCAGTAACAGGGTGCCGGTGTCATGGGTCAGTCGCGTCGGCGCGGCGATGGCCAGGTTCGCCGGCCATGGCCAATCCGGTAGCAGGGTGGTGATCGATTCAATGGCGTTGTCTGCGCCGCTCTGGGTGTCTGCCAGTACCATGCCCTGGTGATCCACAATCAACAGCCGGCCGTGGGTGCGCGGAAACGCCTGCAAAAACTGCTCTAGAGTGGACAGCTTCACATCCGCACCGACACCACCTTTGAACTGGTCATCCACGTACACCGGAGCCCCCAGCGAAATCATGGCACCGGCCCCCACGGCGTCAATGTAAGGCAAGGTCCAATGCAACTGCCGCTGGCCGTTGCGCGCCGGCAGCACACCCAGGAACACGTCGTATTGAAACCAGCTTCGGATGGCCTCTCGCACGGAACGGAAGCCCTGCCCCTGTGACAGCGCCGTGCTGCTGACCCAGGGGTGAATGGCGGCAATCTGTTCATCGGCGGAGAGAAAATACGACCACTGGAAATACGGGTTGACCTGATGGGTGAGGCGGATCAGATTGAATAATTCCAGGGCGCAGAGTTCCATGTGAACATCAGCAACGCGGCCGTCGGCGGTCAACCGTACAAGTTGCCCGGCCACCGCGCGGGTTTCGGCGGGCAATGGGTCCAGTGTCCAGGGGGAGCCGTCTTTCGGCTGCAGAGGTTGCAGGTGCCGGTGCAATGGATGGGGGGATGCCGATTGCTGGCGCAGGCAATCCTGCATTGCCGTTTGCATCTGGGTGACATGGGCCTGGGTGGCAGCGGTGACACCGTCCAGGGCAATACCCAAGGCGGCACTGCTTTGCTCCAGTTCCGACAACACCGTTGCCCGTTGGCTGCGATATTGGTGCAGGGCGAACGCCAGCACCACGCAGAACAGGGGCAGGGCAATGGCCAGCAACAGTTTACGGTTGCGGGCGTTGAGCAATTCTTCGGTGGATTCCAGGCGACGAATATCAGCGGCGGCAATCGGAGACATACATATACCCAACGCCACGCACCGTTTTGATGATTTCCGGTTTTTCCGGTTCCGCTTCTATCTTGCGCCGCAGACGCATGATGCGCAGATCAATGGAACGGTCAAACACATCCCAACCTTTGTTGTGCGCCAGTTCCATCAACTGGTCACGATTGAGTACCCGGTTGGGATTGTCGCTGAAGGTTTTCAGCAGATCGAACTCCATGCTGGTGATGGCGATCTCGTTACCGGCGCCGTCCCGCAATTTGCGTTGGTTCAGGTCCAGTTCTGTGGCACCAAAGCGGATGCGGCCGTGGGACGGGGCAGGTGGCTCACCGTCCTCCAGGCGCCGCAACAGGCCCTTGACCCGGGCCAGCACTTCACGCAGGTCGAACGGTTTGGGAATGTAATCGTCGGCCCCCATTTCCAGGCCCACAATGCGGTCCACCACCTCGCCGGCGGTGGTCAGCATGATGATGCCCACCCGTGGATGATGTTCCCGGCACCAGCGGGCAAGGGAGAGTCCGTCCTCGCCGGGCATGTGGATATCCAGCACCATCACATCCGGGGGGCGTTGTGCAAACTGGAGGCGGGCGGCGGCAGCGTTCAGGGCCGGCACCACGTGATAACCCTTGCCCTGGAAGTATTCCTGTAGAATCTCCACCAGTTCGGGTTCGTCATCGACTACCAGCAGGGTGGCTGTCTGGGCCATGGGGAACGCTTCTCATCGCTGCCAAGCTGAAGTGTCATTATGCCCGCATTGGCAGCGTGAGAAAAAGCGTTTGAAACAATTGAAACAAAGGCGGAACGCCGGTTGCTTCTCGATTTACTTCTCGATGCTCTCCACACCCTGCTCGGTACCCAGCAACAGTACATCGGCGGCGCGGGCGGCAAACAGACCGTTGGTGACCACCCCTACAATGTTGTTCAACTGGTGTTCCAGCTGAATCGGCTGGACGATCTGCATATTGTGGATGTCCAGGATGATGTTGCCGTTGTCGGTGACAAAGCCCTCACGGTATACCGGGTCACCGCCCAGTTTGACGATTTCCCGGGCCACGTGGCTGCGCGCCATGGGGATGACTTCCACCGGCAGGGGGAAGGCACCCAGCACCGGGACTTTCTTGCTGCCGTCAGCAATGCAGACGAACTTTTTCGCCACCGCAGCGATGATTTTCTCGCGGGTGAGGGCGCCACCACCGCCCTTGATCAGGCACAGGTTGGGATCGGCTTCATCGGCCCCGTCCACATACACCGGAATGTCGTCCACGGTATTCAGGTCATACACAGGAATGCCGTGGCTCTCCAGGCGCTGGCGGGTGGCTTCAGAGCTGGCCACCGTGCCTTCAATGCGGCCCTTGATCTCGGCCAGATAGTCAATGAAGTAGTTGGCGGTGGAGCCGGTGCCCACACCCACAATGGTGCCTTCCTCGACATATTGCATGGCGGCTCTGGCCACCGCCTGTTTCAGTTCATCTTGTGTCATGCTGCTGCCCCGCGGGAAAATTTGGGGGAATTATAGGGGTTCAGGGGGCGAACAGATAGTGTATGCTTGCTGCGAAATGCGCCGATAACCCTTAGGAAACCAGCACCACCATGCCCATCCGCACCATCAAGAAGATCCTGCAGGCCCGCGTCTATGATGTGGCTGAGGAGACCCCGGTGGATCGAGCCCGATCCCTGTCCCGTCGCCTGAACAATAATGTGCTGTTGAAGCGGGAAGACCTGCAGCCGGTGTTTTCCTTCAAGATCCGGGGTGCCTACAACAAGATTGTGAACCTGAGCGATGAGGAAAAGTCCCGCGGTGTGATTTGTGCCTCCGCCGGTAACCATGCCCAGGGGGTGGCCCTGGCGGCGGCCCGTTTGGGCATCAAGTCCGTGATCGTCATGCCCCGCACCACGCCGGAGATCAAAGTGAACTCGGTGCGCTCCCTGGGGGGCAAAGTGGTGCTGTACGGGGACGCCTACGACCAGGCCAAGGAACGGGCCGACAAACTGATGGAGAAGCACGGCTACACCTTCGTGCATCCCTTCGATGATTTGGATGTGATTGCCGGGCAGGGTACCGTGGGCATGGAAATCCTGCGCCAGCACACTGGCCCCATGGAGGCCGTCTTTGTGCCGGTGGGCGGAGGCGGCCTGATTGCCGGGGTGTCGGCTTACATCAAATACCTGCGGCCGGAGATCAAGGTGATCGGTGTGGAACCCATCGACTCCAATTGCCTGCAGGCGGCCATGGCGGCCGGTCGCCGGGTGGTGTTGCCAGAGGTGGGCCTGTTTGCCGACGGGGTGGCAGTGAAGCAGGTGGGCAAGGAAACCTTCCGCCTGGCCCACAAATATGTGGACGAGGTGATCACCGTCACCACCGACGAGATGTGTGCCGCCATTAAGGATCTGTTCGACGATACCCGCTCCATCAACGAGCCCGCCGGTGCCCTGGCGGTGGCGGGCCTGAAAAAGTATGTGGAGCGGGAAGGCTGCCAAGACGCCACGTTGTTGGCGATTTGCAGCGGTGCCAACGTCAATTTCGACCGCCTGCGCCATGTGGCAGAGCGGGCCGAGATCGGTGAACAGCGGGAGGCGGTACTGGCGGTGACCATTCCGGAACAGCCCGGCAGCTTCCGCCGCTTCTGCAAAACCCTGGGGCGCCGCTCCATCACTGAATTCAATTACCGCTATGCCTCAGCGGAGGCCGCCCATGTCTATGTGGGGGTGCAGACTGCCGGTCCCAAGGAACGTCTGGCGATCTGTGAGAGCCTGGTGGCCAAGGGCTATCAGGTGCAGGATCTTTCCCTCAACGAGATGGCCAAGCTGCACATCCGCCACATGGTGGGGGGGCACGGCCCCGACAATACCGTGGCGGATACCCGTGAAGTGCTGTATCGCTTTGAATTTCCTGAGCGTCCCGGTGCGCTGATGGAGTTTCTGGGCAAATTGGGCCAGAACTGGAACATCAGCCTGTTCCACTACCGCAACCACGGCGCCGCCTTTGGTCGAATCCTGGTGGGGCTGCAGGTGCCAAGCCGAGAGCACCTTAAGCTGAAGCGTTATGTGCAGGGGCTCGGCTATCGGCATTGGGAAGAGAGCGACAATCCCGCCTACCATTTATTTTTGAAGTAAGTCATTGTTTTTGAGTTTGCATCTTTTCATAGATCGGGGGCCGTGGTAGCTTTCTCACGGTTCCCGGTTTTCCAGGCGGCTTGCCGCCATACAATAAAAAACTGCCCAATGTGATCGAAATGTGAGCTGATACTCACTTGGCGGCTGGCCCTCCTTAAGGGCTGGTCTATAGTTACGTTGAGAGCAGTAGTGTATACACGGCGTTGACCAGAAAGTAATCAAGGTGAACGCTTCTTCCCGACCTCTACACCACAATAATTACGGGAAGGAAACCATCGGAGAGTGATGGCGTGTTTTTTAACGAGGCAAGGTAAAATGAAGAAGAAACCCGATTTGTTGGTTGTACTGATGCTGGTATTGGGTTTGGGTGTGCTCGCAAGCTCCTATACCCAGGGTCAACCGGATCCTGAGATGGTGGCCAGTCAGTTCTCCATTCGCTAGTTCCATCCGGTAGGTTGTTCCCCAGCCTACCGTCTTCCATCGCGTCTACCGGGCTGTGTAGATCGCGCTGTCCGTGACAATCTTGTGCATTACGATATCCCATGGCTCATTGGGCAGATGGGGTGTTTTCTGGCATTCATGGGCCACGCCCACCATCCGCGGTATCCGGGGCCGACTGCCGGTGTTCAAAAAAGCAAAGGTGCGGTCGTAAAAGCCACCACCCATGCCCATGCGGTTGCCCTCCGCATCAAATCCCACCAGGGGCGTTAACACCAGATCCAGAGTCCACACCGGGCAATAGGCGCTGTGATCGCACAGGGGCTCCGGGATGCCGTAGCGGTTCTTGGCCATGGGCTGGTTCGGGTAGTGGGCCATGAACAGCAGGCGGCCCTTGGCACAGGGGTGCAGAATCGGCAGGTAAACCTCTTTCCCCAGGCGCCAGGCCAACTCCAGCAAGGGCTGCGGGTCAATCTCACCATCATTGGGAATGTAGGCGGCAATGCGCTGGCCGAACAGGAACTCCGGCAACCGGCTCAGTTGGCGGCATAGCCCCATGGAGGCCTGGCGTTGCTGTTGCCGGCTCAGGGTGCGGCGTTTATTGCGCAGGGATTTACGAAGGTCGTTCTTGGCCGGGGGAGTGTTAAGGGCGTTGTCTGGCAATTCCAAGTCGTGCATTCCGTTTCAGATGGCCGGGCACCAGGGGCTGGATTGACTGGGATGTAAAGAAAGTGCCCCCCGTTCTGCCGTGACTGGCGGTAGCCCTTGAACCCAAGGTTCAAGGTGGTGGTTCCTATGATGTATCGGGCTTTCCGTCATGCGGACATGCACTCCCACACCAGAAGGAACCCCCGGGTGAAAAAAGCATCGGCTCAGGGACGTCGGCCAGATACCACGAACAGCGCAGGGGGCTCGGGCCCAATTATAACGGAATCCTGAGGGTTTCTCGAACAACCTATTTGTGCCGAAGGGCTTGACTTTACAGATCCAACTGCCGGGCGGAAGCCAGGGCGCGCTCGATTTTCTCGTTGAGCTTGGCCAGCTGCTTTTCGGTGATGCGGTCATAATTGGCCAGTTCGGAGCGGGCCTTGATGAGCTCATGGGCGATATTGAGGGCGGCCATCACCGCGATGCGATCCACACCGACGATCTTGCCGGAACGGCGGATTTCCCGCATGCGCTCATCCAGCAGGCGGGCCGAGCTGCGCAGTTCCTCCACCTCCTGGGGCGGGCAACTGACACCGTACTCCCGGTCCAGAATGTTGACGTGCAACGTTTCGATGTCGCTCATGAGTCCTGCTCCAGTGCCTTCAGGCGAGAGATCATGGCCTCCACTTTGGCCCGGGCCATGTCGTTCTTTTTCATCAGATTGGCGCGTTCTTCCGCCAGTTGCGACTCCCTGGCCTTCAGTGATCGGTTATGGCGTTTGTATTCATCACAGAGTTCAATGAATTCATCCACGCGGGACTCGAGGTTCTTGAATAGCTGCTCAATCTTATTCATTCGGATTCGGTCGCAATTTTTGGTGTCTATGGTACATGAAGTACCGGGTCCGCACTATGACGCTTTTCGCGTTCGGTGCCTGCTCATGGGTTAAGCTTAGCCTGATTCCCGGCTTTGCTACACCCGGCAGCGTGTTACAATGCGGGCAAGTGTTTAGAATCGGAAAAGACCCAATGTCCCTGCAAGCTGAAGACGTACTGGATTTTTACGAACTGGAAGCGGAATTACGCAAGATTGACGCCCTCGCCAGCCCATCGGAGGCCCATGGCATCCTCTGCGGGCAAATCAGCGGCGGCATCAAGGGGGATCCGGTGGCCTGGCTCACGGAATACCTGTCCAACCTGGGCGTGAAGGGGGAACCCTGGGAGAACACCCGGGAGTGGTTCTGCGAACTGCACCGTTTTACCCTGGGTGAGCTGGCGGACGACCAGTTCAACTTCATGCCGCTGTTGCCCGATGACGAAGATCCCCTGGATGCCCGCCTGGGCTCCCTGGCGGAATGGTGTTCCGGATTCCTGGCGGGGTTTGGCTCGGCCGGCTCCCGCAAGCCGGAGGAGTTCACCGAAGATGCCCTCTCCGCCCTGCGTGACATCCAGCAGATCAGTCAGGTGGACACCGAAGTGGATGAGGAAGAGGACGGTGAGGCCGCCTATTTCGAGGTGCTGGAATACGTGCGCATGGCCGCCCTGATGATCTTCACCGAATTTGCCATGGACCGCGACAATATGGTGCCACCCGGTGCCACGATTCATTGATAGCACCGCTGGAGAGCTCCGCTGAATGAGTATTACCAAAAAAGAGTTTGCTGAACGCCGTGCCCAGTTGATGGACATGATGGAGCCCAACTCCATTGCCATCGTTCCCGCCGCCCCCATGCGCACCCGCAGCCGCGATACCGAATACCCCTACCGCCAGGACAGTGATTTCTATTACCTCACCGGGTTCGGTGAGCCGGAAGCAGTGCTGGTGCTGATCCCCGGGCGTGAGCACGGCGAGTTTGTCATGTTTTGCCGCGAGCGGGATCGGGAGATGGAAATCTGGAACGGCTATCGGGCCGGCCCTGAAGGCGTGGTCAAGCAGTACGGTGCCGACGATGCATTCCCCATTGGCGATATCGACGAGATCCTGCCGGGGTTGCTGGAAGGCACCGACCGGGTCTATTACGCCATGGGCAAGGACAAGGATTTTGACCGTCAGGTGATGGAGTGGGTCAACACCATCCGCGCCAAGGTGCGCAGTGGCGCCCATCCGCCGGGGGAATTCATTGCCCTGGATCACCTGCTGCACGACATGCGCCTGTACAAGAGCAAAGCCGAAATCCGGCTGATGCAGAAGGCCGCGGACATGACCGCCGAGGCCCACATCCGGGCCATGGAAAAATGCCATCCCGGGCTGATGGAGTTTCAACTGGAAGCCGAGTTCCTGCATGAGTTCGGGCGCCAGGGCAGTCGCTTCCCCGCCTATTCCAGTATCGTCGGGGGCGGTGCCAACGCCTGCATCCTGCATTACATCGACAACAACGCCGAACTCAAAAGCGGCGACCTGGTGTTGATTGACGCTGGGGCGGAATACCAGCACTACGCGGCGGACATCACCCGCACCTTCCCGGTGAACGGCCGCTTCAGCCCCGCCCAGCGGGCGCTCTATGATGTGGTGTTGAAAGCCCAGCTGGCAGCCATCAAACAGGTCAAACCGGGCAACCACTGGAACCAGCCCCACGAGGCGGCGGTGAAGGAACTCACCCGCGGCCTGGTCAAACTGGGCCTGCTGCAGGGCAAGGTGGATGAACTGATTGAAAGCGAAGCCTTTCGCCGTTTCTACATGCACCGCACCGGCCACTGGCTGGGTATGGACGTGCATGATGTGGGCGATTACAAGGTGGGGGACGCCTGGCGGGAACTGGAACCCGGGATGGTGCTGACGGTGGAGCCGGGCCTGTACGTGGCGCCGGACGACGACAGCGTGGACCCGCAGTGGCGGGGCATCGGCATCCGCATCGAAGACGACGTGCTGGTGACGGAAAAAGGCCGCAAGGTACTCACCGCCAAGGTGCCTAAGGACGCGGATGCCATCGAAGCCTTGATGGCCAAGGCCGCCAAGCTGCATAAACGAGTGGCCTGATGGACGTGGTCATCATGGGGGGCGGCCTGGTGGGGGCCTCCCTCGCCGCCTGTCTGGCCCGCGACCCCAAGCTCAGCATTGCCGTGGTGGAAAAGTTTTTGCCGCAAGCCACGGAGCTGCACCCCAGTTACGATGCCCGCAACACCGCCCTCTCCAACGGCACCTGTCATGTGTTCGATCAATTGGGTTTGTGGCCGTCCATGCGCGAATTCGCCGTGCCCATCCACACCATCGACATCACCAATCAGGGCAGTTTTGGCCGCGCCTTCATCCGGGCGCAAGAGGAGCGGGTACGGGCCCTGGGCTACGTGATTGAAAACCGTTACCTGGGCAAATTCCTGTTTGAGCACCTGCAGCGTTGCCCCAATGTGCAGGTGTTGGCGCCGGCGGAAATCGGCGGCCTGCATTATGAAGGGGATCAGGTGGTGGCCTCGGTGGAGATGGACGGCCGCTGGGACATGATCAAAACCCCGTTGGTGGTGATCGCCGACGGCGCCGAGTCCCGCGGGCGGGAACTGCTGGGCATCGCGGCCGAGGTCACCCCCTACGATCAGGTGGCCATTGTCACGGCGGTAACGCCGGATCGCCCTCACAACAATCTGGCATTGGAGCGTTTTACCGCCACCGGCCCCCTGGCGGTGTTGCCACAGACCGACAATCGCTGGGGGCTGACCTGGTGCCTGGACCAGGCGCGGGCCGAGGCCTTGATGGCCGCCGATGATGAGACGTTCATGGCCGCTCTGGAACAGGCCGCAGGACCGGCCATCGGCCGCCTCACCCGGGTGGGCAAGCGCTACACCTATCCGCTGGCGCTCACCCTGGCCAAAGAACAGGTGCGCCCCAATGTGGTGGTGCTGGGCAATGCTGCCCACGGTTTGCATCCGGTGGCGGGGCAGGGCCTCAACATGGCTATGCGGGATGTGGCGGTGCTGGTGCAGACCCTGTTTGACGCCAAAGCCCGCAACATCCCCTGGGGCGACTTCAAACTGCTCAACGGCTATCTGCAGCAACGCCAGCAGGACCAATTCAACACCATCCAGTTTTCCGACAAGCTCACCAAGTTGTTCAGCAATCACAACCCCCTGCTGAGCCTGGCCCGCAACAGTGGCCTGCTGCTGTTCGATACCCTGCAGGGCACCAAGCGCTTTGTGGCCCGCCATGCCATGGGGCGTTCGGTGTCCACCACGCTGCCGGAGGTGGCACCTTGAATTCAACACCCTCGACCTCCTCGCCCTCCACCTCCTGGTCAGGGCAGCCGGATATCCTGATCGTCGGCGCCGGCATGGCCGGTCTCACCCTGGCGGCGGCCCTGGCGGAGCAGCCGGTTTCCGTCCAGATCATTGATCCGCAGCTTCCAGACGGCCCGGAACGCTGGCCGAACAGCTTTGACCCCCGGGTCAGCGCGCTGACCCAAGCCTCCGAGAACATGCTGCGGCGCCTGGGGGCGTGGCCTGCCATGGCGGCGCAACGGGTGGCACCCTTTGCCCATATGGATGTCTGGGATGGCGACGGTACCGGCAATATCCAATTCCACGCCGCCGAGGCCGGGGCCACCCACCTGGGCCATATCGTGGAGAACCGGGTCACCACCCATGCCCTGTATGAGCGGGTGCTGGCGGCGTCCAATGTGGAAGTGATCGCCACCGGGTTGGACAAAATCCTGGAAAACGAGCAGGGCGGTTGGCGCATCCTGTTGAGTGATGGCCGCGCCCTGGAGCCCACCCTGCTGATCGGTGCCGATGGCGCCCGTTCCCGGGTGCGGGACCAGCTGGGCTTCCGCTGTCGCACCTGGTCCTATGGCCAGAGCGCCATCGTCACCACGGTGCAAACCGCCCAGCCCCACGGTGACACCGCTCGCCAGGTGTTTCTGGAAAGCGGGCCCCTGGCCTTCCTGCCGCTGCGGGAACAGAGCACAAGCCGCGGCTCCTGTCTGTCTTCCATCGTCTGGACCCTGGACGATGATCAGCTGGAACCGGTCATGGCATTGTCGGAAGCGGAGTTTTGTGCGCGGCTGGGGCAGGCCTTCGAGCAGCGTCTGGGGCCGGTGCTGAACACAGACCGGCGCTTTGCCTTCCCCCTGCTGCAGAACCACGCGGTGGACTACATCCAGCCCGGAGTGGCCTTGCTGGGGGATGCGGCCCACACCATTCACCCTCTGGCGGGACAAGGCATCAACCTGGGCCTGCTGGACGCGGCGGTTCTGGCGGAGGAAATTCAGCGGGCGCTGCAGTACGAGTTGCCGTTGGATGATTTCAGCATCCTGCGCCGTTATCAGCGCCGCCGCAAACCCCATAACCTGCTGTTGATGTCCACCATGGAAGGCTTCAAGCGGCTGTTCGGCGTGGATGTTCCCCCGTTGCGGGTGGTGCGCAATCTGGGCATGTCCTTCTGCAACCGGCACAGCCTGATCAAGGGCCAGATCATGGCCCGGGCCATGGGCATGGAAGGGGATCTGCCGGCCCTGGCGCAACCGGGCCTGGTGGCGGATTTCTGAGGTTTCTTGTAACCTTAGATAAACCGTAAGCAGGAGTAAGTGCATGGCAAAAGCGTACGTAATACGCAACCAGCTCGGTCAGTATTTGACGCGAAAGGGGGAATGGGTATCCGGCAAAGATGCCTCGGTTCTGTTTCACCAGCCCCACTATGATCAGGCCCTCAACCAACTTATCGAAATCAATGCCAAGGACATCGAGCTGCGTGGCACCGTAGTGGGTGTGGCGCTGGATGACAGCAAGCGCCCGCAGATACAGGAGTACGGCCCGGATCCGGTGCAGAAGGAACTGCTACAGGAAGAGGCGACCACAGAAGACGGGGTCGCCGCTTAAACAGGGCGCATGTATACGAACCAATTTCTTAACTGGGGGTGGGATGCCGATGCCACCCCTCCCACCCAGCTGCGCAGAGTCCGCTCTCTTGTCTGCGCCTGTATCGCTGTAATCCTGCTGGTACTGCCGTTTATTGCGCGCGCCGTTCAGTGGGGCATTCCTATCCGCCTCTTTTTGCTGGGCAGTGTCCTGGGCCTGGCCTGTGCGTCTTTGCTGTTGTTGCGCCGCCGCCTCTTTGCCTTGAGCCTGCACAGCCTGGCGCTGGCCATTTTCCTCGGCGGCTTCAATCAATATGTCACCGTGGGGGGCTTGTCGTCCGGCGCTGTCACCTGGTGGCTGATTGTGGCGCTCATGAGCAGTTTGTTCGGCGGTTTGCGGGCGGGCTTGTGCTGGGCCGTCATCAGCCTGTCTATCGGCCTGTTCCTGTTCACCCTGGAGGCGCGGGGAATGGTATTTGATAACCTCACCCCGCCAGAGGCGCGCAACGTGCAGCGGGTGTTGATCATGGTGGGGGAGTTTTTGGCGCTGGGGGCCGTGATGGTGGCCTATCACACCCAGATTGAAGGCTCGGAGCGGGCGCTCAAGGAACGCAATGAACAACTGCAGAAACAGGTTCAACGGGCGGAGAACGCCGAAGCGGTGGCCCTGGAAGCGGCGGCGGCCAAAAGCCGGTTTCTGGCCAACATGACCCACGAACTGCGCACCCCCCTTAACTCTATATTGGGGTTCACCAAGCGGGTTATGGGGCAGCTGGAAGGCAAGATCGAGCCCCGCCAGTTCGATGCCCTGAAAATGGTGGCGGGCAATGGCGACCAGATGCTGATGCTGGTGGGTGATCTGCTGGATCTGTCCCAACTGGAATCCGACCGCATGGCGTTGAGCCGGGGGCTGATTGATCTGCGGGAGATGCTCAACGTGCTGACCCCCCGTTTGCGCCTGACGGCCCAGCGCTGCAATCTGGATCTGGAGCTGGATGCCGTGCCGGAAGCCTTCATCCAGGGGGATGTGTCGCAAATCAAACGGGTCATTGAAACCGTGGTGGGGCATGCCCTGCAGTATTGCCCCAGCGGCGCGGTCAGGGTGCGGGCGGATGTGCAGGAGGGGCAATGGTGTATGCAGGCCCGCTGCGAAAACCTGAGCTTCGATGAGCAACACCTGGAGCGGATTTTTGATCGCTATCATCACCTGCACAGCACCTGCGAGCGGCCGATCGTGGTGTCCGGACTGGCCATGGCGCTGGCCCGGGAGCTGGCGGAATTGCACGCCGGGTCGTTGATCGTTCAGAATGAAACCGGGGCCGGAGTCTGTTACCGGCTAACGCTGCCCACTCAATAATCGCGCACTATACTGAGGGGTCAGGAACACCAGAAAGGAGTGGCTTTGGAACGGATGCTGAGTTTATTGCTGAATTGCGGATGGGATGCCCAGAGCACCGATCCGGTTCAGTTGCGGCGCATACGTACCACGTCGGCCGTGTGTTATCTGCTGCTCCTGGTGGGCATTCCCTTTCTGTTGCGAGCCTATGAATGGCACATCAGCCTGCGCATGCTGACTGTGCCAGCGGCCATGGGCCTGAGTGTCTGTGCCCTGTTGGTGTTGGGGGTATTCCGGCAATTCCAGATCAGTACCCAGCTGGTGACCCTGGCGGTGTTTGTGGGTGGGGCGGGCGCGGTTCTCACCGGGGGCGGCATCGGTACCGCCAATCTGGGCTGGTGGATACTGGTGCCCTTGCTGGCGGGCCTGTTGCGGGGCCTGGGCAGCAGCCTGGGCTGGGGCGCAGTGGTGTTGGCCTCCATTTACGGCTGTTATCTGGCGCAGAACCACGGCGTGGTCTTCCTCGATCAGACGCCCCCGGAACACGTGGCGTCCCAGCAGCTCCTGCAGGCCCTGGGCATCACCTGCGCGGTGCTGATTCTGGTGAGCAGCTACCTGTCCCAGCTGGTGCAATCCGAAACCCGCCTGGCAAAACAGAACCAGCAACTGCAGGAACAGGTGGCCCGGGCCGAGCGGGCCGAGCAGGAGCTGACCCGGGCCCTGGAAGCCAAAACCCGCTTTCTGGCCAACATGAGCCATGAGATGAAAACCCCCCTCAATGCCATCGTCGGATTCTCTCACCAGCTGGAAAAGCGCAATGGACCCGACCTGGACGATCGGGGGCGCGAATCCCTGCAGCAGGTGATCCGTCATTCCGGGAATATGCTGGCCCTGGTGAACGATCTGCTGGCCTTGTCGGGTCTGGACAGCCGCCCGCCGCACCAGGAAACCCGCTTGCCCCTGGATTTGATGGAAGCCCTGGTGCGCACGGTGCACGAGGTGGCGCCGTGGGCCGAGGAATACAACCTGAACATCCTGCTGGATGCCCCGGACAGCATCGTGATTTCCGCGCAGGGGGAGCAGATTCTGCAGGCCATCAACAGCCTGGTGCGCTATGCCCTGGCGTTTGCCAAGGGGCCGGAGATCCGGGTGGCGCTGGGGGAGTTGCCCCAGGGGGCCTTGGTGCAGGTCACCTATGAAGGTACTTTGTCGGAGTCAGACAAGGCCCGCCTGTTTGATCGCTACAACCATTTGCACAGCCAATTGCAGCGGGATGCGGGCATGTCGGCCCTGGCGTTGGCGCTGGCCCAGGCGCACGTGCAACGTCACAGTGGCACAATCAAGGTCAATTGTGATCACGAACAGAAGCAGGTTTGCTTCAATCTTTTCCTGCCCAATTGACTTCCGTCAGCTTTCTGCAAAAAACTCCGTTAAGCTGTTTCATTTGCAAATGACACAAATTATCATTTGCTGCCGTCGATATCCAAACTCATGAATTCAGAGGTGTTCTTATGGTAAAGCGTGTTTCCGGCAAGGTGCTGTCCTCCATGGCGTTGATCACACTGGGTTGGCTGGCGGGTTGCAGCGAACAGGAGCAAGCCACCTCCGAGCCGGTGCAGGCTGAGGCCGCGTCTGCCCAGGGTGGGGAGATCGTGGTGTACTCCTCCCGTAAGGAGCACCTGGTGAAACCCCTGTTCGATCAGTTCACGGCGGAAACCGGCATCAAGGTGTCCTACCTGACCGATGGCGAAGGGCCGTTGATGGCGCGCCTGGAGGCGGAAGCGGAGCGCACCCCGGCAGACATGCTGATCACCGTGGACGCCGGCAACCTGTGGCAGGCGGCCAACATGGGGCTGTTCCAGCCAGTGCAGTCCGACGTTCTGGAAGCCAATGTGCCTGAGCAGTTCCAGGATTCTGAAAACCGCTGGTTTGGACTGTCGGTGCGAGCCCGCACCATCGTCTATTCCACCGAACGGGTGAAGCCGGAAGAACTCTCCACCTATGAGAATCTGTCCACCGGTGAGTGGGATGGCCGCCTCTGCCTGCGCACCTCCAAGAAGGTCTATAACCAGTCCCTGGTGGCCACGCTGATCGAGCGCCATGGCCCGGAGCGCACCGAAGCGATCGTTAAAGGCTGGGTGGATAACCTGGCCACCGACGTGTTCCCCAATGACACCGCCCTGATGGAGGCCATTGTTGCCGGCCAGTGCGATGTGGGCATAGTGAACACTTACTACTTTGGTCGCCTGCAAAAGGATACCCCGGAGATTCCCCTGGCTCTGTTCTGGCCCAATCAGCAGACCTCCGGTGTGCATGTGAACATTTCCGGCGCGGGCATCACCCAGCATGCCAAGCATCCGCAGCTGGCCCGCCAGTTGTTGGAATGGCTGGCCCAGGGCGAGGCCCAGGCCATGTTCGCCGGGATCAACATGGAATACCCGGTGAACCCCAATGTACCGGTGGACGATCTGGTAAAAACCTGGGGTGAGTTCAAGGCCGATGATCTGAATGTGGAAGTGGCCGGACGCCGTCAGGTGGAAGCCATCAAACTGATGGACCGGGCCGGTTACCGTTAAGCCAGCGCCGTTGTCCATCGCCCTCGCTCGCCCCCAACCCTACCTGCCCCAGGCGCTACGGCGCCTGGGGTTGCTGCGCAGCTGCGCCCTGGTGCTGGCGCTGGTGGTGGGCGCGCCCCTGCTGGTGATCGCCTTGAGCTGGGGCAGCGTGGATGCGGATATCTGGCTGCACCTGGCCCAGACCCAACTGTTTCGCCTGCTGGGCAATACCCTGGTGCTGGTGCTGGGGGTGGCCAGCAGCGTCCTGCTGCTGGGGGTGCCCCTGGCCTGGTTTACCGCCACCTGTGAATTCCCCGGTCGCAAGTATTTTGATGTAGCCCTGATGCTGCCGTTGGCGGTGCCAGCCTACGTAATGGCCTTTGTCATGGTGGGCCTGCTGGATTACGCCGGCCCCGTGCAATCCCTGCTGCGGGAGTACGTCGGCACGGCCTATTCTTTCAGTTTTCGCGGCACCGGCGCCGTGGTGATGGTGATGTCGCTGGTGCTGTACCCATACGTGTACATGCTGTCCCGCAATGCCTTCCTGGCCCAGGGCCGGGAGCCCCTGGAGGCGGCCCGGGTGCTGGGGTTGTCGCCGCTGCAGGGGTTTTTGCAGGTGGCCCTGCCCATGGCACGGCCTGCCATCGTGGCCGGTGTGGCGCTGGCCCTGATGGAAACCCTGGCGGATTTCGGTGCCGTGGCCGTGTTCAATTACGACACTTTCACCACCGCCATCTACAAGGCCTGGTATGGCTTTTTCAACCTGCAGACGGCGGCACAGCTGGCCTCCATGCTGCTGGTGATCGTGCTGGCGGGCCTGTATCTGGAGCGTCGGGCGCGGGGTTCCGCCCGCTATTACCAGAACAGCCGGCGCCGTGCCGCCCAGGCCCGCTTGCAGCTGAATGGGCCCAAGGCCTGGCTGGTGTCCGGCTGGTGCGGGCTGGTGTTCCTGGTGGCGTTCCTGATTCCTGTGGGTCAGCTGGTGTACTGGATCGCGCGGGGCGCCTGGCGGGACTGGGACACCCGTTACCTGGATCTGGTGGGCCATACCCTCAGCCTGGCGGCCATCGCCGCGCTGATCACCGTGCTGGCGGCGTTCCTGCTGGCCCTGTTCAACCGCACCTACAAAGGGGTACTGTCCAACGGCATCGTGCGCCTGGCCACGGTGGGCTACGCCCTGCCGGGCTCGGTGCTGGCGGTGGGCATCATGCTCAGTTTCAACTGGTTGGACCACTGGGCGGCGCAACTGCAGACCCTGCTGGGCCTGCCGGTGCAGCCCCTGTTTGTGGGGGGCGTGTTGGCCCTGTTGCTGGCCTATACCACCCGCTTTCTGGCGGCGGCGTTCGGCCCGGTGGAAACCAGTCTGGATCGCATCAAGCCCTCCATTCCCGAGGCGGCCGCCATCCTGGGTGCCCGCCCGCCGGAAATCGTGCGCCGCATCTACCTGCCCATGCTGGCCCCCGGGCTGCTCACGGCCGCTCTGCTGGTGTTTGTGGACGTGATGAAAGAAATGCCCGCCACCCTGTTGATGCGCCCCTTCGGCTGGGACACGTTGGCGGTGCGCATCTATGAAATGACCTCCGAAGGCCTCTGGCAGCAGGCGGCCCTGCCCGGATTGTCCATTGTGCTGGTGGGGCTGCTGCCGGTGATCATCCTGGTGCGTCGCTCGGCGCACTGATGCCAGGCTAGACTGACTGCACGGCCCCACTGGTCACCCGCCCTTGACCTGAGTACAATTGCCCCCCTTAATTTTCAGAACAACATCTGAAATTTTCAGAACAGCACCCGAACCCTGCAGCGATTGTTTTGGTACAATCGTGCCAAAAGTGGAGAGCGCCCATGGCCAATCGCACAGCCCTGTATGAGAGTCACCTGCAAGCCGGTGCCAAAATGGTGGATTTCGGCGGTTGGGACATGCCCATCCACTACGGCTCCCAGATTGAGGAACACAATCAGGTGCGTACGGATGCCGGGATGTTCGATGTGTCCCACATGACCGTGGTGGATGTGCAGGGCGAGGGCAGCACCGCATTCCTGCAATATTTGCTGGCCAACGACGTGGCCAAGCTGAAAACCCCGGGTAAAGCCCTTTACAGTGGCATGTTGAATGAGACCGGTGGCGTCATCGACGACCTCATCGTCTACAACATGCAGGACGGCAACACACAAGGCTGGTTCAGAGTGGTGGTGAACTGCGCCACCCGCGAGAAGGACCTGGCCTGGATGGCAACCCAAAGCCAGGGCTTCAGCGTTACCATCACCGAGCGTCCGGACTTTGCCATGATCGCCGTGCAGGGCCCCAACGCCATCGCCAAAACCTGTGCCGTGGTGGGGGAACCCAAAGCCGCCGTGGTCCGGTCATTGAGCGTATTCCAGGGCCTGCCGGCCGACGACTGGTTCATCGCCCGCACCGGTTACACCGGTGAAGATGGTCTGGAAATCATGCTCCCCAACGAGCAGGCACCGGCCTTCTGGCAGCAATTGATCGAAGGTGGCGTCGCCCCCTGTGGCCTGGGTGCCCGCGATACCCTGCGCCTGGAAGCCGGCATGAACCTGTACGGTTCCGATATGGATGACAGCGTCTCGCCCCTGGCGGCGGGCATGGGCTGGACCATCGCCTGGGCGCCGGAAGACCGCGAATTCATCGGCCGCGGGCCAATCACCGCCGAGCAGGCCAATGGCCCCGCCATGAAGCAGGTGGGCCTGGTGCTGGAAACCCGAGGTGTCTTGCGCGGTCATCAAAAAGTGATTGTGGCCAACGTGGGCGAGGGTGAGATCACCAGTGGTACATTTTCCCCCACCTTGGGATATTCTATAGCTTTGGCACGGGTGCCCGCTGCCACCGGCGAGGCCGCCCAGGTGGAAATCCGGGGCAAGCTGCACGACGTCAAAGTGGTGAAGCCGCCTTTCGTGCGCAATGGCAAACAGGTTTTTTAATTTCAAAGTCTCAATAATCTATATCAGTTCTGAGGAATCAACATGAGCGAAATACCAACCGAATTGCGTTACCTCTCCTCCCACGAGTGGGTGCGGGTGGAAGACGGCGTGGCCATCATCGGCATCACCGCCCACGCCCAGCACGCCATGGGTGACCTGGTGTTTGTGGAAATGCCCGAAGTGGGCACCGAGCTGGCCGCCGGTGACGAAGCCGGTGTGGTGGAGTCGGTCAAAGCCGCATCAGACATCTACACCCCGGTCTCCGGCGAAGTGATTGAGATCAACGGCCTGTTGGAAGAAGCACCGGAAACCGTCAACTCCGATCCCTATGGTGAAGGCTGGATGTTCAAGGTGCAGATCGCGGATGAATCCGAGTTGGAAAACACCCTGACCGCCGACGAATATCAGGCGCAGATCGAAGACGAGTAAGCCAACTCGCTGACTTGAGCCGAATACTAGCCCGATTCACCGCAGTCGGGCTTTTGCATTTTTATCTTCCTGATTCACGGTACCCAACATGCCCTACATTCCCCACACAGACGATGACGTAAAACGCATGCTCGACACCATCGGCGTGAACAGCATCGACGATCTGTTTGATGAAATCCCCAAGGACATCATCGCCCAGCCCCTGCAACAGGTCCCGCCCGGTAAAACCGAGATGGAAACCATGCGCATCATGAGCGATCGCGCCGCGCAGGACAGCGGCAATCTGTGTTTTATCGGCGCCGGTGCCTACGAGCACCATATTCCCGCCGCCGTGTGGGAAGTGGCCGGGCGTGGGGAGTTCCTCACCGCGTACACACCCTATCAGGCGGAAGCCAGCCAGGGCACCCTGCAGGTGATTTACGAATACCAATCCATGATCGCCCACCTCACCGGCATGGACGTGTCCAACGCGTCGTTGTACGACGGCGGCTCCGGTTTGTCCGAGGCGGTGTTGATGGCGGTGCGTGCCAACCGCAAATCCAAAACCAAAAAAGCCCTGGTGCTCACCAGTGTGAATCCGCTGTATCGCCAGGCCACCACCAACATCGTCGACAACCAGGGTTTGGAACTGGTGGAAGTGGCCTATTGCAGTGAACAGGGCACCACCCCAGTGGCCGCGTTGAAGCATTTTGAAGGCCAGGATTTCGCCGCTTTAATTATTCAACAGCCCAACTTCTTTGGCTCGCTGGAAGACGTGGATGCCTTAACCGATTGGGCCCACGCCAACGGCATGCTGGTCATTGCATCGGTGAACCCCACATCGCTGGCGTTGTTGAAACCACCGGGTGAATGGGGTGAGCAGGGCGCCGACATTGCCGTGGGTGAAGGCCAGCCGTTGGGCGTGCCGTTGTCCTCCGGTGGCCCGTACTTTGGATTCATCACCTGCAAACAACAGCACGTGCGCCAGATGCCCGGCCGCATCATTGGCCGTACCGTGGACATGGAAGGCCGCCCCGGTTTTGCCTTGACGTTGCAGGCTCGTGAACAACACATCCGCCGTTCCAAGGCCACCTCCAACATCTGTACCAACCAGGGCCTGGCCATGACCGCGGCCACCGTGTACATGAGCCTGCTGGGTGCCGATGGCCTGCAGCAAGTGGCCGTGGCCAGCCACAACAACACCCAAAGCCTGCTGCAAAAACTCACCGCCATCAACGGCGTGGAAAAAGTCTTTACGGCGCCCACCTTTCACGAGGTGGTGATTCGGGTGCCTGGAAACGCGGGCGACGTGCTGAACAAGCTGGCGGACAAAGGCATTCAAGGGGGCGTGGACTTAAGCGCTTATTATGCGGAACTGGATGGCTGCATATTGTTGTGTGCCACCGAAACCAAAATCGAAGCGGATCTGGATCGTTATGCAGCGGCCCTGCAGGAGGTGCTGTGATGTTGATATTTGAAAAGAGCCAAAGCGGCCGTCGTGCCACCTCGCAAGCACCTAAAAAGGCGGAATTGAAAGGCGGCATTCCCGAAGGTCTGCTGCGCAAAGAAAAGCCCCTGATGCCGGAAGTGGGCGAGATGCAGGTGGTGCGTCACTACACCAACCTGTCGCGCAAAAACTTCAGCATCGACACCCAGTTCTATCCCCTGGGCAGCTGCACCATGAAATACAATCCCCGTGGTGCCCATCGCGCTGCCATGTTGCCGGGCTTTCTGAGCCGCCATCCCCTGGCACCGGAACAACACAGCCAGGGTTACCTGGCCTGTTTGCACGATCTGCAGGAAGTGCTGAAAGACGTCACCGGCATGAAAGGCGTGTCGTTAACCCCCATGGCCGGTGCCCAGGGTGAATTCGCCGGCGTGGCCATGATTCGCGCCTACCACGAAGCGCGCAACGATCACGAACGGACCGAAATCCTGATTCCCGAAGCCGCCCACGGCACCAACCCCGCCACCGCCGTCATGTGTGGATACAAGGTGCGTGAAATACCCGTGGACGACGACGGCGACGTGGATGTGGAAGCCCTGAAAGCCGCCGTGGGCCCCCACACCGCCGGCCTGATGATGACCAACCCCAGCACCTGCGGCGTGTTCGAACGCAAAATCAAAGAGATCGCCAAAACCGTTCACGATGCCGGTGGCCTGCTGTATTACGATGGCGCCAACCTCAACGCCATTCTGGGTAAAGTGCGCCCCGGGGACATGGGCTTTGACGTACTGCACATGAACCTGCATAAAACCTTTGCCACGCCCCATGGTGGTGGTGGCCCCGGCGCAGGCCCCGTTGGTGTGGGCGAACGCCTGCTGCCTTACCTGCCCACGCCGATTGTCGGCAAGGAAAGCGTAGACGGTGCCGATCACTATCGCTGGCTCACCGAAAAAGACATCCCTGCCACCATCGGCCGCCTCTCCACCTACATGGGCAACGCCGGTGTGTTGCTGCGCGCCTTCTTCTACGCCAGCGTGCTGGGGAAAGAAGGCCTGCACCGCGTGGGCGAATTCTCCACCCTCAACGCCAACTACATGATGAAAAAAGCCGAACAGGCGGGTTTCCAACTGGCGTACCCGAACCGCCGTGCCACCCACGAATTCATCATCACCCTGAGCAAGCAGGCCAAAGAACTGCATGTAACGGCGATGGACTTCGCCAAGCGCATGCTGGATTACGGCTACCACGCGCCCACCACGTACTTCCCCCTGCTGGTGCCCGAATGCTGGCTGATCGAACCCACTGAAACCGAAACACCGGATGAGCTGGATGGGTTCATTGAAGCCATGGTGAAAATCCAGAAAGAGGCGGAAGAAACCCCGGATCTGGTGAAAGGGGCGCCCTACACGCAGCCGGTGAGAAGGCTGGATGATGTGAAGGCGGCACGGGAGTTGGATTTGGTTTGGGGTAAGTAAGGTCTTGTTAAGTCAATGGGTTACCAAATGATGGTGACCCAGGGCAGACCAAGCAGGGCGGTGGCGGTATACTTGGCTTAATTGACGCTATACCCCGGGCTGGAGCGTGATGATATCCGCCAGGCCCTGGAGTTGGGGGCACATAGCCTGGACGATGAAGTCATCCGGCTGGGTGCTGCGTGAGCCGAAAAGTATTATTGGATCAAGGCATTCCTTACTCCACTACAAGACACCTTAATGACGCTGGTTGGGATGCGGTGCATACCGTTGATGTAGGGATGAACCGCGCTACGGGGTGTCGATATGGCCGGTCTACTCAAACAGGTGTGGATTCAGATAGAAACTCAGCTGGAAGCGGGTTGCTTGGTGACTGTGACTGATGAAGCGATCCATATTCGCAGGTTGCCTGTTTAGTAGAGAGAAGAAAAAGTGAAGTGATCGAATGAAGGAAATAATCAGTAGGTGGCTTGCCCATTGTAATGGGGATGGCGCTTACAATATTGGCGCTGACAGGATATATGCATACGCACCAAAGTTTGTTTAAAGGGCTGGTTGAGCTAGCCCCGAATAGAACTGCCTCGGATAGGGATTATGAATCTCAGATCCAACTGGTGAAAGGGATGTTGTGTGAGCATATGGATGCCAAAAACTATATAGCTGCGCATGGTGCAAGTGGCATGTTGGCCGGTTTTTTCTGGCATCGCAGTGTACAGAGACTCAGCAACTACAGTCCTGACGAAGTTGATTGGCAGGATTTTGCGCTGGCCTTTGAATATGCCAGAGTGTCGATTGAGCTTTATTCCCGTTATAAAGTCAGAAAAACAGAATTCAATAGCGTATCATTTTCTAATGCCCTTGCTCTTGCATTGTATGGTGTTATCTCAAATAAAGCCCACCTGAAAAAAGTTGGTTTGGATGAAATGGACCGGCTTTTGCCGAGCCGCCAGATGAATTGTGGTGATTTATCCGATCAGCCCTATATCCACAATATACTGATGCATCAGGAAAGGGGAGAGTCTAATGTGGAGAGTCACGGCGCCTACGGCTCGCTGATCAAAGCTGCCAATTCAGATGGGCTTCCCGGAAAGTTAACAGACGTGATGCAATATCACCTATTTGTCAGCGATGCTGATAGTGAAAGTCTGTCCCTATATTTTCGACCGATCGATATTCTTCCTCTTGATATCCTCTACTGCATGCACGTTTATGACTTCAGCACGAACACAGTTCTGGATTCATTCAGGTCGACAATAGCCGAACTGCCCACTGCAAGTGATGACCTGCTAGACGAGATTGATATTTTTCTGTTTGTTGAATTGGGCGCTTTGTCGAGCAAATAATATCGGGTTGAATGCCGAAATGAAGCAAATAGTATTGGACTGGTTGGCTTATTGTCGCGGTGATAGAAAAGTTGATCAGTGCGTATTGGCTCGCGTGTTCTCTGAAGAGCTGTCCTGCGAAGAACTCGAAGCAGTGTTTTCAGTTTTTAATAATGGCGATTCGTTGCTGAGGCGTTACCTTTTTATTGAAGAGAGCGGCTACGATATGGCGGGGGCTCCAGCTTCATTGTCTCAGCTTCGAGATGTGGTTTTAGCAGATGTTAAAGAGAAAATGGCGTTGGTTGAAGATGCAAACTTACAAAAGATTCTGCAATTTGATGTGGGCTTTGTCAGTTCTGAGGAGGAGTTGCATAAACACAGAGATGCATCCAACAACGATGTCTGGTTTAGAGAAGAAATACACGATACCGCGCTGGCGCGTTGTAATGAGGATCGGTACTCCAGATGCTTACTCATGCAAGCCTATTATGATAAGTTTTTCGACTACGACCTTGTATTGTGTCTAATAGAACCAGCAATCTTGCCCCAGATTAATTTAATGAATTATATGGATGTGCTCGCTGTACGGGGGAAGTATTGTATTGGTTCAGATCAAATATTTATTTATTCACCAACCAATCAAGGTTTCTGATTCTTTGTAGGCCTCCCGTTACAGCGTTTGCCAGTTGTCCGTTTATATATACAGCTATATTGGAGTTTACTGGATGAAATACGCCATTAGGCTGACACAGAATTTTCAACGCCCTCCCGTCAGATGCGCATGGCGTTGAACTAGTCAGGGTTTTGTCCAGTTATAGGGATATAGACCTTCTTTTTTGAAAACCAAGCTTATGTCAGGTATCAGGATGTTCAAGGCTTTAGCCATTCTCTTTTTCACTTTACTGGTCGCCTCCTGCGCAACCACACCCAAAACTCCTAGCCTCACCATCGCGCCCAGCACCTTCAAGGCGTTACCCGGCTGGGGGCAAGACAACCTCACCTCCTTCACCCAGGCCTTCAACCGCAGCTGCACCCGAATTCAAAAACTCAATCCAGCCCAACCCTTCTCCTCAATTAAAGAGGCCGGCAGCAACGGCCAATGGCAATCCATCTGCTCCCAATTCAAAACAGTAAATGCCGATGATCCCGCGGCGCTCAAACAGTTTTTTGAAACCCACTTCAAGCCCTACCAAATCACCAATAATGGCGACAGCAAAGGCCTGTTCACTGGCTATTTTGAAGCAAGCCTGAATGGCTCCCGTACGCCCAAGGCACCGTACCTTACCCCTTTACACCAACGGCCGGACGATCTGATCATGGTCCAGCTGGGGGATTTTCGGTCGGACTTAAAAGGCCAGCGCATTGCTGGCCGCGTGATAAACGGCAAACTCACACCCTACGAAACCCGTAAACAGATCACAACGGATCAATGGCCACACCCGGACAGCGTTCTGCTATGGGTGGATGATCCGGTGGATGCATTCTTTACCCAGATCCAGGGCTCCGGCGTGGTGGAAATGGATGACGGATCGGAAGTGCGCATCGGCTATGCCGGCCACAACGGGCACCCTTACTACGCCATCGGCCGGGAGCTGATCAAGATGGGCGTGCTGAGTAAAGAAACGGTGTCCATGCAGAGCATTCGCCAGTGGTTAGACCAGAACCCGGATCAGGCCGCGACCATCATGAACACCAACCAATCCTATGTGTTCTTTCGCGAGGTTTCCGGTGCGGGCCCCATCGGCGCCGAGGGTATCGCCCTGACGGCGCAGCGCTCGCTGGCGGTGGACCCATCCTGGCTGCCCTATGGCTTGCCGCTATGGGTGGATATCGAACCGGTGCCTGAGAGTGATCAACCGATCCGCCGTTTAATGATCGCGCAGGATACCGGTGGCGCGATCCGTGGCCCGGTGCGGGGTGATGTGTTCTGGGGGCATGGGGAGGCGGCGGCCGCGAAGGCGGGTAAGATGAATTCGCAAGGGCGCTATTGGGGGTTGTTCCCGGTAGGGATACTTGTCGATAGCGAAGTAGTTCGCTTACGCCAGCGTCTTTAGTGCGTGGCGCAATCGCTGGGCAATATTTTTAGGATGGATGTTCGTTAACGACACCGAGTCACATTCTTGAAACTGGCAAAACGTTGTAACGGCCTCTACGAATGCTGAAATAATCGCAGCCTCATCAAAATCGTGTTGCTCAACGCGGTGTTGTTCAAAGTAGAGTGACTTGATTTCCAGGTGCCTAGATTTTCGGTGCGCCTTACAATCCATTCGGCCAACGAATTGATCCTGATAAAGTAACGGCAAACTAAAGTAACCGTACTGGCGTTTGGCAGCAGGAACATAACACTCTATTTGATAGTCAAATTCAAACAGTGCTTTGAGCCGTTCACGCTGAATGACGGCATTGTCAAAGGGTGAGAGAATCAAAAAACGGTTACTCAACCTGGGAAGGCGGCGCTCCAGGGCGCCGGTTTCAATCAAGAACACATCGCCATTCTCGATGCGTATTTGTTCCAAAGTGCCTTGCGCCAACCTTTCGTTTACCAATGATTTTACTGCCTTTCTTAGGCTAGCGTTTCGTCGCTGGTAGGTCAGCCCTTTCAGTGACGAAAAGCCATGGCAGCGCAACTGTTGATCTAAAATATGTGTTGCAAACTCGTCGATATCAGGCGTTTGCGAATTGATATGGGATGGAAGCACTCTCTCGGTCAGGTCGTAGGTTTTCTGGAATCCTTCGCGGTTACTCACCATTAGATCCCCTTCCATATACAATTGCTCGAGTGCCTTTTTGGCGGGTTTCAAATCCCACCACCCTGTACTCCTTGCCCTGTTCGTTTCTATATCACGGGATCGCAACGGGCCATCTGAACGTATGCGCGCCAACAGCTCCGCCATGAGTTTTCTATCTGGTGTTTTATACCAGTGGGTTTGCCCATTTTTGATTGCGTGTTTATACGGTAAGGAGAAGCGAAAATCGGAAATAGGCAGAAATGCGGCAGCGTGTGTCCAATACTCGAAAATGTCACCATTTACCAACAGTTGATTGGTCATGGCTGGGTTAAATTTGGGTACTCTGGAATGCAAAACATGATGATGGGCACGCTCAACAACCGATATGGTGTCGATTTGCACATAGCCCAAGTGGTTAATTGCTTTGCGTGCCCCAGCCAAGCCTTGCCCATAGGGCTGGTATTGAAGTAAACCTTGTGCCGATAGGGAAAGGCGGCGTAAGCGAGTTAAATCATTCTGGTTTGTAACTTCGATCACTCAGTGGGGTTCCTTTTTATGGGTGGTCTTTTTGATAGGGGGGGATGCTGGGTAGTCCGTTTTCGGCCATAAGCGGACGTTAGACCTATAGTTTTACACCATGTAAAAACCAATTATTTCTTCTTTGTTCTCCCTCGCTGCTAACAACATTAAAAAATCCTCTGCTAACATCATCAGAAACATCAATGATATCTTTTAAGGCTGTAAGCGTCTTGAGTTGGTTGCTAGTTAAGCCAGATTTATCAAGCGCTAATTGCTCGTCATTTACATCTTTTAAATAGGAAAAATATTTTCCTAAAAAACCGGCAATAACATCGGATATTTGAACTGCCTTGCAGTCATGCGATTTAACAAAAGCGTGATTCCGAATTGGCACACCATTTTCGGTTAATGGGAATCCATTAAAGTCTTCCTGAATGCTCTTTTCTTCATCAAAGATATGCTTGGAGTTTTTAAATAGATACAGATTTCTTAAATAAAAAACCATAAAGCTGGAGATCAATTCTCGACCATGAAATCCTGATATGAACGGTAAGTCTTCGATTTTCAGAGATTCCTTCATCAGATTTTCGAGTACATTCGCTCGAAAGTCAGGCAATATGCAACCGTGTATGCGTGTAAAATCGATAAGCCATAGGCAAAACACATGCGCTTTTTCTTCTGGAACATCTGGATAGTTAAATTCGTATAGAGCATTTAGGAAGACGCCAGGATCGCTACTTACAAGCTCATAAAAATCGCTCTTAAGTGATATGTGATTCATGATATAAAAGGGATGATGCAGCTCCCCTATAATTGAATCAATGATGTCAATAACAGACCAATATATGATATTGAGATTAAAATAATGGATGTAGAATTTGTTTTCGATGAGCCAGCTTAGAATAATGAAAAGCTTATCAGATTTAAGCATATCCAAAAAATCACCCTTAGCAATATGCTTTAGCTTTAGCTCACTGACACTTTTTTGAAGATTCAGATTTTTAAAGAGAGCTGAATAATCACTATCGGTACTTAACCCTTTATGTAGTATTCCCGCGAGAATGAAGTTATCTGTCTTGCGGACATTAAGGCCCGCATCTTTCAGATATAGTTTTCGGATGTTATTCGTTTCATCATAATAAAATGTATAGACATCACCAGTATTTTTAAGACCATGATGCTGGATGAGAATATCTCTACTTTCATTGACATCCATTTCATTCCCCTTATGTAATTCTCAGAAGAAGGTCAATTTTAGCGATCCCCATAAAAATCACCTATTTCTAAAGTCGGTTCTGACTCATCCTGAATAATGGTTTTCGAATATAAAATAGCCGTCTCGTAAAATGAGCTGCAAACAATCTCACCATTCTTTTCAAACCAGTGTGTTGTTTCTGGCAGCAGTTCCCGCTTTACAGGATACTTTGCATACGGGTTATGGAAGACCTCAAGTTCAGCACACCATGGCTCATATCCTTGAGGCCATAATGTCCGGTATTCTTGACTTGTAACATCAAGACAAAAAGGTATGCCTTTCAGAGCATTCGGTCTGCGATCAAAAAACTCCCCAATACGAGTGTATTTTAAACCCTTTGCTAATGCACCTGCTGACAATCCAACACGATTGAACTTTGCTATTGAACAAGCATTGGTAAAAATAATAGCTGATAATTCGCTGCGTTGATTATCAGCAAACAGTCCTGCAGGGAATGCAGATTCCCCCAGCAAATTTTCTACAGATTCAGCACAAGCAAACTGTACACCCGCATCCGTCATAACAACAGGGTACGTGCCATACAAATAGCATATCAGTGCCTCGCGGCTCCATGTCATTGAGGAAGGGGCATGAAAATCTGCTAGAGCAATGATGAAAGGCTTCCCGCTAACGTGCTCTAACTCATGGTATTTTTTGGCTAACTTATTCCCTAGTGTTTTGGCAAACCTTTCTGCAGCACTTCCTAATAACCTTTCTTTCCTGTCTTTAGGTGGGTCAATTGGAGTACTGTTTACATGGTTATAGCGATCTTTTGGATTAGCAGTTACAGCTTCAACCCACGCCTCAGCGCCGTGTCTGTTCTCAATTAAAAAGTCTGGTGATGGATGCGACTGGGACACCATCAAGCCTTGCTCTCTAAAGCTAGCCAGTAGTTGCGCCTCCCATAATCGGGTATGAAAATTATCGGTTTGACAGTCACTAGCCCAGTTCGCATCCGGGTTCGGCAGAGAAAGATACAGTTGATTCAACATCCATGCAGCCACATGATGAGATGGCTTTGATAAAAGCTTAAAAATATCGGATGGTTTTCTATTGCATACATCATGTAACAATGGTCGAGGCGCTGTATTAGGGGGAAGCGGCTCGGGAGGTTCACCCTCTTTCAACAAAGTAGGAATGTGGCCGAAAGCCTCCTCGAATGAAGAGAAGCCATCACCACGAAATATTATTACCCATGTTTGATCTATACGACGCCTAACAGCCAGCACACCAAAAATAGAGCTACCATCGTCATGAGTAATCACGGCATATGCCAAGCCATCATTACTTTGCCATGCTCCAATTGGTGGTGCGCTACCAAAACCATGGCCACGAGGCAACGCAAGGGAATAAACATCAAATAGCGATTGTGGCAGCTCTTTCATAACTTCAAAATCGACTTTACCCGTTGCTCACTGACAAAAATCAATCGTCCTTTTGTGCGCGTAATAGCAACATATAACTTATTTCTAGTTATCGGATTTAATTCGACTAATTTGTTTTCACTATACTGCTTGTAGGTGCTTTTATTGAGTACAACACAAACGTCGTTGTAGCGGTCTTCCCCTTTGGATTCGCCCCAGTTCCTTCCAAAACATGGATATTTGCTCCGTGACTGATAGAAAAGCTTTACGATATCGTTATCGTTAAAGGCATCTCTAATGTCCGTTTCATCATCCAATGTAAGAATTTCAGTTTCATCCTCGCGCTTCGATCCAATAGCGATGCCGAGATTAGCTTCGACAAATTTACATACGGAAGGGCTACATCTGTAACTACTATCAAGCGTATCGGCGTCAACCGCAAGCCCCATAGTCTTGGCCTTGTCGAGATACCCGTCTAATTGCTTATGGAGGTTTGCATTAGTGTTTCCATCCCTGCTTGTATCAAAGGTATGCTGGTAAAAATCACCCACGAAAAGCACATTGCAATCAGTATTCACAACATAAGGAAGAAAATTAAAGTCATTTCCTGCAAAATCCTGAATTTCATCGAAAAGCACATCATCAAAATATTTTGAAATTCTTGCCGAAACACTTTCGGCTTCACCTTTCTCGATAATGAGCTTTGTAAGCCTGTTTGAATAAACCCGACTGTTGCTATCAATATAACGCTTATCTCCCTTGGCAAACTTATTCGCGCAAGGATCAAACCTGATTCCTTTGACCCCAGTTTTAGTCAGAAGAAACGGCTTGAAGCAAAACGAGTATAAAAATGAAAAATAGGAAAACAAACAGATATTATCCGGCAAATATCCAAATTTCTGAATTATCCGGCTTTTGATATTGTAGTAATTATTGTTTGTGTAAGTGACGATCAATGATCTGCGATTCAGATCAAGGCTATCAATGATATGGCGAGTTTTACCGGAGCCAGCAACTGCGAGGATTATGCGTTTATCCATGTTATCGCATCCCTGATATACTGTGGAACTATCAGATTATCAACACCATGCTCAAGGAGAGAAAAAGCCGCTTCTGTTTTGTTATTCAACATGTAGTCCTGAACAGACAAAGTGCGCCGACCTTCTGCAAATAGCTGGTCACAAACATCCTTGTTATCGGCGTACATACAGACTTCAAAAGTGTAGCGGTCATTATCGGTATCGCTGAAAATTCTGATATGTTCTCCCTGATAACCGTCATATGGCTGCACAGAGTTTGCATCATAATTTTTATCATTATCCCTGATAACGACGACCTTTACCGATAAAATACTGGCAATGTCCAGATAGCGCTTAAAGCTTGTGCCTCCAACTGATATAACATGAATATTGGCACTTTCCATTGAACGCCCCGTCACGACCTGAAAGAACCCCTCCATGAGCATAAATTCCGCATCACCTTCAACAAGAATAACCTTCTTGGATAGAACAAAATCCAGCACGCCGTGGTTGGGCGCTTTCATGAAAAATTTGGCCGTATCTTCTGGTAATCCGTTCAATAGAAGCGGATTTTGTGCGCTTGAATGAAGCAGAATTGTTTTTCTTAAGTCCAGTCTTGCGCTTATCATATTGCTATGGGTGGCAATAATTAGCTGTTTGTCCTCTGAATTACCGATCATCTCGATGAGTTTTTTCATGTTGATGTGGCTGAGATGGTTTTCAGGCTCCTCGATAAGCGCCACGTCTATTTTGCTGGCAGGGTTTTCTGCGCGACGAAGCGCAAATTCAGTCTTAATGAAGCACTGCTTGCCTTTTCCCTTATTATCAATGTCTATGTTGTTTTCAACGATAGTGAGGTCTGTTCTCAGGTTGGTTTTGACATCGTTTTTGACCGAGAAGGAATACCCCTGAACTCTCTCATTCAGTGCTGCCAGTGCTGTATCTCTAAAATCGTTCTTTGACTTTCTGTATTCATTTTGATGCTTATGTTTTTCAGGGCCTTCCACGTAATTTTCATACATGCCGCCAATATATTCCCTGATGGCGTAATCATTGCCGATTAGGGCGGTGTCGATCACGATATGTTTCAGGTACTTTTTATATCCCGAATATTGATCGCCCTGAAATGTTGAAAAGGTTACGGCATAGTACTCATAAGGAAAATTTATATCATCTGATTCCAGAATCTCTTTGATTTCCCCGCTTAGGGCGTCTATAGGCGAACACTCCATACGCAGCCCGTCACATTCAATATCTTCAGAATTATTTTTACCACGCAGCTCGAAATTATTCTGCTCGTTTAACCACAGCTCAACATACGTAACCGGAAGGTCTTCATACTTTTTTTCAGAAGTCAGAAATTCCTCGGTAGCTTGTGAATTCAGAAGGCGTTCTATCCCTATCTTTTCGACTTGGCTCCTACTACCGCTGAGCACCAGATTAATTGCCGTTAAAATCGAGCTTTTGCCAGATTCATTTTCACCAACCAATATATTGAGCCTTTCGTCCAGAGGAACTTCAAAACCCCTGAACCGCTTGAAATTATGTAGTTTGATCCGGCTTATGGTTCTCATCTAAATTCCGTCTGTATTAATTTTCATGTATTTCAAATGTCTGCTAAGGGTCGAAAGCCGACACCCAATCGCTGCCAACTCAAAATCACAACTCATGATCTCCATGCCCTCACCGCTCCCCAAAACTAGCCATATAATTCTTAGCCTGAAGATTAACATGACGATCCACAGCACCCTCCAACTGAAACAACCGCGCACTCGCCCTGAAATCATACACCCGGTACAAGCAATACTGCGCCTCGTTGTCTTTTGAACACGCTAACTCATTGTCCGAAATATAGAACGGATGGTATTTCCCGCAGCTGGTGGTCTTGACTTCTATATACAGTTCTTCTTCTCGTTCCACATTAAAGGACTGTATATCAAAGCCTGCGCCGTCACCGTCGTCGTTGCTGACCCAGCGGATTTCCTTTGCCAGGTCTGGGCGCCCCGCCTGTTGCAGTCGGAAGCGCTCAAAATCCAGAACAAAGCGTTCACCTTGCTCCCCCAACGAACGGTTGGTTCGCTCACGTTCTGCGTAGTTGGGTTTGCGGGCGAGGTATTCTCGTGGAGCTTCTTGGATCTGAGGGATACGGTCTGGTAACTCCCGATCCAATACGCTGTTCCAATCCACCGCATTTTGCCTGTACTCAACGGCTTGGGAGGCAGCATCGGCGAAGGTATTCAACGTTTTCAAATCTGCCGCAATATGCGCCAGCACAACATCTTTCAGCATACGCTGAAAGTTAAAGGCTGGTTTATAGCCTGAAATGTAGGGCTGCCCCAATTCAATCAAAATGGCACTAATATTTTGGTGTTTAAACTCAATGGAGCTTTCTGATCGGTTACGCAGTTTAGTTAGCAAAGCTCGACGGTGTGCAGCTTTGTTATATTTATTGCCAATGATCTCTTGCTCCAGCATGGCGAAGTAATCCTGCACTATGGCTTCGCATTCCAGCCAATCCCAAGCGTCCTTTCCTGCCTGCAACAATTCTCGTCGCGCTTCGGGTGCAAGGTTCTGCATGAGGGCTGATTTTAAATACTCCCGGGTCATTTGGTAGCTCATGTACTCGAACAACTCATCGTCCAGGGTTGCATAGGCAATATGCTGGTCGATTACACCGGGGCCGGAGGCCGTGCTCAGTTGCGCAAAGGCATCTTGCTTACCCGGTTTCAGTTTGAAATGCCAGAATCCGCTGCTGCGTAAATGAAAAAAGGGAAGGTGTGGGTTGTTTCGATCATTGGGGTTGGCCAATCGCTCAAAATGTTTGGTGAATGTTGCCCTCAGTGTTTGATCAAAGTAGATTTGGTTACGCTGGATGTGTTGTTGCTCGATCAGGTCCATCACGGCCAACAGCAGTGCGACTTTATGTGGGCTTTTTTCGCCGCCATCGCCGCCTCGTGTGTTCATGCGCAGGCGTGAGAGTTTGTGTTCGTATTCCTGCAAACTCACTTGCGGCCACTCCAATAGTCGGCCTTTTCCGGTACGACCCAGCGCACGCCGCCTCTGGGGTCAACCCCGGCTTCGTCAAACCTGGGAATCAGATGGATATGCACATGGGGAACGGTCTGCCCCGCCGCGGGGCCATCGTTGATGCCAATATTGTACGCAGCGGGACTGTATTCCCGGTCCAGATCTGCCTTCGCAGTCTCCAGCAGTTCCAGTAAGGCGTTGCGTTCTGCCGGGGTCAACTCGAAAAACGATTGTACATGCCGCTTGGGGATGATGAGCGAATGGCCTTCCGACACCGGGAACCCGTCACGAATCACAAAGCCATGATCATTGTGTTCTAGAACGCGATGATGATTGTTTGCATCTGCAATCTGACAAAACGGGCAATTTTCGTGTTCATAAGTCATCTAGTGTACTCATGAATGGATAGATGTAGGTGGCTCAGTATAAAAGTTGGCTAATGTTGCATCAAGATCGTACTTTAAACGTAGCGAGGAGCCAAACAGATCATCGCAATTGCTGCAGGAAGCACTAATCGATTAACAGGGAGTCAGTTTCCGTCACTGGGAAGCCCTCATTGATCACTGGGAAACCAAATTCCCCACTGGGAAGCCCCCATTGATCACTGGGAGACCAGATTCACCCACTGGGAAATCCCAACGGATCACAGGGGCGCGCACTTTCTCACCGGGAAGCCACGTTGCACCTGGTTCCCACCCCACCTAATTCCAATTCAACAAAGTACTCACCTCTGTGCGCACCACTTTCGGCACATGGCCGGGCAGCAGTGGTTCCAGTTGCAAATGAATGGACGAACCCAACAGCGGTCCGCCTCCGGCAGGGCTTGGGGTGCCGGTTGGGCAGTTGCTCACTTCGTAACAGACCCACTTTAGGAATTCAGTACCCTTGTAATCCGGGTTACCCTTCGATGCCAGAAACTTGGTGCACCAGCTCGCCCCGGCGCCAATGACGATGGCGCCTTTCCCCACCATTTTGCCCATTTTGACTCCCCCCGATCGCGCGCATTCGGGCTAGCATGCTCTTTCCATGCCCCGTATCGCGTGACTTGCACGCCGAGTGCGGTCATGTATACACCTTATATCCTGATAGGGTTCCTGATAGAGTGGGAAGCCTGATGGATGCCCCTTGGGACATAGGATCGGGGCGGCTGAACGGATCAAACAGTCCATTCAAAAACCAAATCAAATAATCAAATCAAGCAATTAACACGAGTGAGCAGCAGGATAACAACAATGGCCGAAACTGAGATGAAAGATTCCGCAACCCGCTCCAACTTTATGGACGACCTCAAGGAAACCCTGCGCCGGGGCGCCACGGTGGACGGTTACGACTACAACGTGAAGAAGCGGTATTACGAACCGGCCCCGGAGCAAACCCAGGGCGAGGCCTTCACTCAGGTGGTGGAGAGCCGGCGCTCGGTGCGCAAGTTCACCGACACGCCGATCCCGCGGGAGGTGCTGGGCGCGTGCATCGACCTGGCCCTGATTGCCCCCAGCTCCTGCAACCTGCAGCCCTGGGAATTCCATGTGGTGCAGTCGCCGGACAAGAAAGCCAAGCTTGTGGAAGCCTGTATGAGCCAGAACGCGGCCACCACGGCGGCGGAACTGATTGTGGTGGTGGCGCGCACCAATAACTGGAAGAAGATCGCCAAGCTCAATATAGATCAGTGGCCGCAGCCGAAGATTCCAAAACACTGGAAGGATTTCTACAGCAAGGGCGTGGCCTTCACCTATTGGCAGGGGCCGTTGCACGCGGTGGGCTATGCGAAGAAGGCGCTGTCCAATGTGGCCGGTTTGTTCCGCCCCATGCCCCGTGGGCCCTTCACCAAATCCGATATGCGGGTGTGGGCCATCAAGAGCACCGCCCTGGCGGCAGAGAACCTGATGCTGGCGTTTCGTGCCCACGGTTTTGATTCCTGCCCCATGGAAGGCATGGACGAGCAGCGGGTGCGCAAGCTGCTAAAACTGCCCCGGGATGCGGAGGTGGTGATGGTGGTGGGTGCCGGCGAACGGGCTAAGGATGGGGTGTATTTCCCGCGGGTGAAGTTCGATCGGGATAATTTTGTGCGTTATGTTTGATTGGGTTCAGCAAGACCAAAGCGCATCGGTTTTGGTCTTGCTGTGGTCTTACCTCAGTCCTGACTCCACCCGATCAGAACCGCAGATTCAGCCCCAAACTCAAATAGCCGACATCTTCTTCAATGATGGTGTATTCCGCTTCGATCTGGGCAACGTCACCCAGGTTGAAGCCAAAGCCCGCACCTACTGACAAGCCGGTGTCGCTCTCATCGGCGCTGTCACCGTAGGCTTCTGCGGTCACGTCTTCTTTCAGGATGCCGCCTTTGACTTTGAAGAACACGGTACCCTGGGAGCGGTAGGCAAAGTACAGGGCGCTGGTTTCGATCTCGCCTTCCACTTGGGGCCCGTAGTAACCGGATAAACCAGCATGGAAGGTGTCGGATTTGTTGTGCTCGAACTCAATGGCGGCGCCGTTGCCCAGGTTGTATCCAACCAAAAAGCCTTTGCCGTTGGGATCGTTGGAATCCAGTTCCTCGGCGTCAATTTTAAAGCTGCCACCCTTAACCCCAATATACACACCCGGATCCTGCGCAAACAGGGGTCCACTGGCCGCCATCAACATGGCCGCACTCAAGGCGAATTTTTTCATAAATAAAAGAACTCCAGATATTTTTAATGTAATGCACCCCGGGCGACAGCGGGCTGTTCGGCCGGGGTGTTGGAATTCTAGCCTATGATTGCGGGTAAGGGCAAAGTGCGGGGCCTATCGGCTCGGGTTGGGGGCGCAGCCTTCCAGAAACACAAAGTCGAAGGCGCCGATGGCAATGCGGTCACCGTTCTCCAGCACGGCGGTGCCCACCGGTTCGCCGTTGACGATGCAGCCGCCGCTGTCCGGGTGGGTGGTGATCATCCACAGGTCGTCCAGGTGTTCGATGTTGAGGTGGCAATCCAGCAGGCTGGGGTGGCGCAGGTAAAAGTCCACGCCGGTGGTGGAACCCAGGGTCCAGTTGCGTTGGCCGTGGTGGGGCCGCAGTACCATCTCCAGGCCGCGAAAGGGGGCGGACAGCATGATCAGGCGGGCGTATTCGCAGGGGCGGGTGGCCTCCTGCCGGGCATGGTGGTCGGTGAGGAACGCGTTGACGGATTTCAGTAGACGGTTATGGATGGCGGATCCCATTGCCGGTGGCCTCCCTGAGCTGGTAAATGCTGACTGCACCTGTGTATGATGGAATCTATAGAGTTATAAAAACAGGGCAAAAGGTCACAGAATGGCTGGCAATAGTGGTGTACGGGGCCGGCTCTGGCTATGATGCCTGGGGTCGGCGCAAGCCTATAACAACAATCATAACACCCTAAATAATCACCCGATTTTACAGCCCAATAACAACAATTTGCGAGGGAACCCCACTGCCATGGGCATGCTATCCAATCCGGTAAAAGACGTTAAACGGCTGAATGAGATTTTTTCCATCCTGATCAAGTATGGCTTCGGCGATGTGTTGCGGCGCATGGGGCTGGCCAATACGGTGGAGCAGGCCAGCCGCCTGATGCGCACGCCCATTTCCAACCAGATGCTGAACATGCAGCCCCCCGAGCGCTTCCGTTGCGCCATAGAGGAGATGGGCCCCACCTTCATCAAGCTGGGGCAGATCCTGGCCACCCGGGTGGATCTGTTCAGCCAGGACATGATTCACGAACTGGAGAAGCTGCAGGACAACGCGCCGGTGATGCCGTACGCCGAGATTGAGCCGTTGATCGAGAAGGCCCTGGGGGCGCCCCCGGCCAAGGTGTTCCGCCACATCAATGAGCAGCCCCTGGCCAGCGCCTCCATTGCCCAGGTGCACGAGGCCATGACCAAAAAGGGCGAGCGGGTGGTGCTGAAGGTGCGCAAGCCCGGGGTGCGGCGCACCATCGAGGCGGACCTGCGGCTGATGCACAGCATGGCCCGGCTCATCAATATCCAGTCGGTGGAGCTGCGCCGCTATCGGCCGGAGGAAATGGTGCGGGAGTTCGAGCGCTCCCTGCGCCGCGAACTGGATTTCACCATTGAGGCGAAGAACTCCGAACGCATTGCCCGCAACCTGCGCAAGTTCAAATGGCTGAAGATTCCCAAGGTGTATTGGCAGTGGACCAGTGAAACCCTCAATGTGCAGGAGTATGTGCAGGGCACCTCCGCCAAAGACGCAGAAGCACTGGACCGAATGGGGGTGGACCGGGAGCTGCTGGCCCGCCGCGGCTCGCAGGTGGCCTGGAACTGTATGCTGGAGGATGGCCTGTTCCACGCCGATCCCCACCCGGGCAATTTTTATGTGCTGCCGGGCAACGGCATTGCCATGCTGGACTTCGGCATGGTGGGCAAGCTCAGTTATCAGCGCCGGGAACAGATCATCCGCCTGGTGCGCTCCATTATTTTTCAGGAAACGGACACCGCCGCCGCGGTGCTGGTGGAGTGGAGCAACAGTGACAACATCGACGTGGAAGCCCTGGCCCGGGATTGCGCCGATCTTGTGGAGCAGTATTACGGCCTGAACCTGAGTGAGATCGATATTCCCCAGGTGATCCTGGATTGCATGGCGTTGATGCGCAATTACGATCTGGTGATGCCGTCGGACATCACCCTGGCGGCCAAGGCGTTTATTACGCTGGAAGGTTTTGGCCGCCTGGTGAAACCGGATTTCAATCTGATGGACGCGGCGGAGCCATTGATCCGGGATCTGATCAAGAAGCGCTATCACCCGGTGCGGCTGGCCCGCTCCCTGGGCAGTCGCGCCATCAAGATGGTGGATCGTATTTATGAACCGCCGTCTGAACTGCCCCAGGTGCACAGCCAGGGCAGCAGTGCCAAAATGGACGCCTATTTGATGGATCGCCTGTCCTATCGTCTGGAGGATGCATCCTATCGCCAGACCCAGGCCATTTACGATGTGGGTTTTCTGATTATGTTTACCCTGTTGCTGATCACGCCCCATGGCCCCCGCATTTATGACATCAGCGTGTTGAATGTGATCGGCGTGCTGGGGGTGTTGGGGGTGATGGCCAATGTGGCGCGAATTCAGGTGGTGACCTGGTGGCAGCGTAAGAAACGGGATTTAAGTTAGGAGGCAACCGTGCATCAGACTCGTAGTTGTAAATGGATAAACGCCCTGTTACTGAGTTGTGCTCTGGCGTTGGGCATTGCCGTGGTCTGGCCCGTTCCAGTGCAGGCGCAAACGCCGGCCGATTCCACCCCCGCTCTGCATCATCTGGTGCTGGTGAGTTTTAGCGCAGACAGCACGCCGCAACAACGGCAACAGGTGATCGAGGATTCACTCACCCTGCTGCGGGACATTCCCGGTGTGGAAGCGGTGGCGGCGGGGCACAAGGCACAAGCGAACCGGCCGGTGCACATTCAGGATTACGATGTGGGGATTTATGTGCGCCTCTCCAGCGAAAGTGCGTTGGCGGATTACAGTGCCCACCCCAGGCACCAGCAGTTGCTGCAGCGCAACAAGGCCACCATTGCCGGCATCCGGGTGATTGATTTTGTGGGGGAACCTGAACCGGCTGTAACCGGTTCAGGCTTGGGTTTGGATTTGGGTTTGGATACGGGGGAATAACCTTACCAGGCTTTATAGGGCAGGAATTTTCCGTTCATGGTGATCACCACCCGATCCCCTTTCGGGTTTTCCTCTTTCTCCACTTCCATGGAGAAGTCGATGGCGCTCATGATGCCGTCGCCGAATTTTTCCTGGATCACTTCTTTCAGAGTTTCCCCATAAACGCCGACGATCTCATACAGGCGATAGATCAGCGGGTCGGTGGGGACCGCCTGATCCCACACCTTGGTGGGGTACTTTTGCAACGCGGTGCAGATCTCGGGGCTCAGATCCAGCACACCGCAGAGGGCCTCTGCGCTTTCCTTTGGCATGCTGTTCATGCCCATGCAGGCGGAGGTGGTCCAGACCGGCGACATGCCGATGGCTTTGCCGATGTCTTCCCAACTCATTCCTTTGCTTTCTTTGGCAGCGATAATGGTTTTTGCCACTTCACTCATGACGATTCTCCTGCTGTTGCTATTGATTGACTGCTCGTGGATGTTGAGGGGTGTGGTCCGCCGCCGCGCCTTCTGCTGGCGCGCCGGACAGGTCCAGATCTGCTAACGGGTTTACCTCTTTGGGTTTGCCTGAGGTGGTATCCGGTTTCTCGCCGGAGCGGTTGACCAGGAAGTTCACCAGGTAATTGCGCAGCGGGTAGTAACCGGGTTGTTGAAAAATGGTGTTGCGTTGCCGGGGCCGGGGCAGGTCCACCTTCACCGATTCTGCGATGGCGGCATTGGGCCCGTTGGACATGAGAAAGATGCGATCCGACAACAGAATGGCTTCGTCCACATCGTGGGTGATCATGAACACCGTCTGATGGGTTTCACTCCAGATTTTCACCAGCTCCTCCTGAATCACGCCCCGGGTCAGCGCATCCAGGGCACCGAAGGGTTCGTCCAGCAGCAACAGTTCCGGCTGGGTGGCAAAGGCGCGGGCGATGCTCACCCGTTGCCGCATGCCACCGGACAATTCCGAGGGTTTGCGATTCAAGGCGTGTTCCAGTCCCACCATGTTGAGAAAGCGGGTGCTGTGTTCCCGCACCTTGCTTTTGCTCCAGCTCTTCCAGCGGGCTTTGACGCCGAACTCCACATTGCTGAGGGTGGATAACCAGGGCAGCAGGCTGTAGTTCTGGAACACCACGCCGCGTTCAAGGCTCGGGCCTTTTACTTCCTTGTTGTTCATGATCACCGCGCCGGCGCTGGGATCATCCAGCCCCGCCAGGGTATTGAGAATGGTGGATTTGCCGCAGCCGGAATGGCCGATGATGCAGACAAACTCGCCTTTATCCAGGGTAAAGTTGACGTTGTCATAGACGGTGAAGTCGTTGCCTTCTTTGGTTGCATACACCTTCGACAGGCCGCTGACTTCCAGAAATGCGTGTGACATGTGGCTGCCTCCTATTCGTTGTATTCAACCAGTCGTTGCGCACTGGACAGGGCCAGGTCCAGCAGCATGCCCACGCAACCGATCATCAGGATGGAAAAAATCACGCTGTTCAAATCCAGGTTGTTCCATTCGTTCCACACGTAGTAGCCGATGCCGGTGCCGCCCACCAGCATTTCCGCGGCCACGATTACCAGCCAGGCGATGCCGATGGAAATGCGCATGCCGGTGAGAATGGTGGGTGCTGCCGCCGGCAGGATCACCTGAAACGCCGTACGCAACGGTGACAGCTCGTGGGTGCGGGCCACGTTGATCCAGTCGCCGCGCACGTTGGCCACACCAAACGCGGTGTTGATCAGCATGGGCCAGATGGAACAGATGAAGATCACAAAAATGGCGGAGGTCTCTGAATCCTGGATGATGAACAGGGCCAGTGGCATCCAGGCCAGGGGTGAGATGGGGCGCAGCACCTGGATAAACGGATTCAACGCGTTGTACATCAGGGGTGACATGCCCACCACAAAGCCGATGGGAATGGCAATCAACGCCGCCAGAATATAACCGGTCAGCACCCGATACAGGGAATAGGCCAGCTGAATGCCGATGCCCTTGTCGTTGGGCCCCTTGTCATAGAACGGATTACTCAGTTCATCCCAGGCGTGTTTGAGCACGTCGGAAGGCGGGGGCACCCGCGCTTCCTGTTCGGCTCCACCCATCAGCATTTCGTATTCCGTCATCTCTGTGGATTTTTCCGGTGTCACGACTGCGGCTTCCCAGATGCCGAACAGCAGCACGGCCATCACAATCGACAGTAAAGCGGCACGAAATGGCATGGACTGCATCATCAGACTCTCCCGATGGCAAAGCTCTTCACGTATTCATCGGGCTTGGTGTAATCAAACTCTTTGCCCATGATGGTGTAGTTGGCGTAGGTTTTGGTGGGCGCGCTGTAACCCAGATCCTTCATGATCTTTTCGCAATCCGATGCCAGGTACACCTGCTCTGCCACCGCTTTGTAATCCACGTCGCCCTTGATGTAGCCCCAACGTTTCATCTGGGTGAGAATCCACACTGCCATGGAATGCCAGGGGAAGGGGTCGAAATCGATGCGGTCCGGCACATCCTGGATGGAGCCCAGGCCGTCGGCGTAGCGCCCGGTCAACACCTGCTGGATCACCGGCACCGGCTGGTTCAGGTAGTTCTTCGGCGCGATGGCTTCCGAGATCTCTTTGCGGTTGTCCGGGTTGGAGGAATACTGGGTGGCGTCGATGATGGATTTCAGCAACGCGCCGTAGGTGTTGGGGTTGGTCTCGGCGAACTCTTTACTGCAGGCAAACGCGCAGCAGGGGTGGCCTTCCCAGATATCTTTGGTGAGGGTGTGGATGAAGCCCACTTTTTCCCACACGGCGCGCTGGTTGAACGGGTCGGGGGAGAGGTAACCGTCCAGGTTGCCGGCCCGCAGGTTGGCCACCATTTCCGGCGGCGGTACCACACGGATCTGGATGTCTTTGTCCGGGTCCAGGCCGTGCTCGGCCACGTAGTATCGCAGCAGGAAGTTATGCATGGAATAGTCGAAGGGCACGCCGAACTTGAAGCCTTTCCACTGTTTGGGATCGCGTTTGTCTTTGTGGTCCACATGCAACACGATGGCCTGGCCGTTGATGTTTTCCACGGCGGGCATAATGTAAGGCTCGGCGGTGGAACCGGCACCCAGGGTCATGGCCAGGGGCATGGGAGTCAGCATGTGGGAGGCGTCGTATTCCTTGGCCAGGGATTTATCCCGGGCCACCGCCCAGCCGGCGGTTTTGATCACGTCCACGTCCAGGCCGTATTTGGAATAAAAGCCCAGGGGGTGCGCCATGATGATGGGAGTGGCGCAGGTGATGGGCACAAAGCCCACGTTGAGTTTGGTTTTTTCCAGCTTGCCCATGGATTCCTTGAGGGCCGCCTTGGCTTCGTTCATGGGGAAGAAGGTGGACAGCATGGCCGCGGCAGTACCGCCCCCCAGCAAACCCATAAACTGACGGCGGCTGACGTCGCTCTGGTTGAACACCGCTCGCACCACCGCGTTCTCGATGGCCCGATCCATCATCTCTTCGGAGGACATCTGTGCCGAGGGCGCAGTGCCGGTGGCGTCTTCCTGCTGGATGGCGCTGGCGCATTTCTGGCAACTGCATCCCGCTTCATGGGTCAGGCTGGTGTTTGGATCGTATGGGTTTCCAAGACTTTTAACGGTCATCTCTGACTCTCCCCCGGAGTGGTTGGTGAAACTGTGCAGAATGGAGTGACCTGCACTATTACGGAACATGAGCGGGACTGGCGCCCCCTGATCTGCCCGGCAGCGGAGATGATCCGCCCACTGGGCTGGTTCTGTGATGATCAGAGCATGCTCCGTGCCAATCTGGTTGGTGTAGCCCAGTGCCCTTATAAAACAATGACTTATGTTTTGGTGGTGGGGGTGAGAAGGTGTTACGCAAAAGCGTAAATTACGCAGATGAGTAAAAATATTTTACGAGAATTCGTAATTGGCACGGCCCTTGTTTGAACTCACGTAATTGAGCATTGGTGAGGGCAATACATGGAAAACGAACTGGAGACCAGGGCAAGATTACTGGCCAATGGGCTTGATACCAGCGACATGGCAGTACTGTGTATCGACCCGGTGGCCGATCAGGTGCTGGAGTGCAATGCCACCCTGGTGACCCTCACCGGATTCACCCGGGATCAGATCTTTTCCATGCCGGTGTCCATCCTGTTCGCCAATCAATTCCCCAGCCTGGTGGCCTTCAGTCAGGCCTGCATTGAAAACAAGAACAGCTACACCAGCGAACTGAATCTGATTTGCGCCGACGACAGCACGCGCCCGGTGGAGGTGTACGGTTCGGTGTTTGAAGAGCAGGGCAAACCCCGCCTGCTGTTCACCCTGTTTGATACCCAGTACTGCCACAAGCTGCGCCTGGACGCCGATGCCACCCGCTATCATCGCGGTGGCCTGATGGAATGGAAGCGGATCGAAGAAGTGTTCTCGGAATTCGAGCGCGAAAACCAGTTGATTCTGAATGCCGCCGGGGAAGGCATTTACGGGGTCAACACGGAAGGGGTGACCACTTTCCTTAATCCGGCGGCAGAAAAAATGCTGGGTTACAGTGCGGCGGAACTGGTGGGGCTCAATGCCCACGAGTACATCCACCACAGTCATGAGGACGGCTCCTGTTACCAGATGAACTGCTGCCCCATTTTTGCGGCATTCCACGATGGGGTGGTGCATCAGGTGGGGGACGAAGTGTTCTGGCGCAAGGACGGTTCCTCGTTTCCGGTGGAATACACCAGCACGCCCATTGAGGATCAGGGCCGGGTGGTGGGTGCGGTGGTGTTGTTCCGGGATGTCAGCGAACGGCGGGAGGCGGATCGCCGCTTGCGGGCGGCCTTGTCGGAGGTGGAAAGCCTGAAGCGGCGCCTGGAACTGGAGAACGCCTATCTGCAGGAGGAAATTCGCTCCGAACACAACTATCGGGAAATCGTCGGCCGCAGCAACGCCATTCGCAATACCATCGCCCAGATTGAACTGGTGGCCCCCACCGACGCCAACGTGCTGATCACCGGCGAGTCCGGCACCGGTAAGGAGCTGTTGGCCCGGGCCATCCATGAAGCCAGTGAACGCCGCACCCGGCCGTTGATCCGGGTGAACTGCGCCGCCATTCCCCGGGACCTGTTTGAAAGTGAATTTTTCGGCCATGTGAAAGGGGCCTTTACCGGTGCCACCAGTGATCGCATCGGGCGTTTTGAATTGGCGGACGGCGGCACCCTGTTCCTGGACGAAGTGGGGGAAATTCCCCTGGAACTGCAGGGCAAACTGTTGCGGGTGTTGCAGGAGAAACAGTTCGAGCGGGTAGGAGATACCCAGACCCGGGGGGTGGATGTGCGGGTGATTGCCGCCACCAACCGGGATCTGAAAGCGGATGTAAGTGACCACCGTTTTCGGGAGGATCTGTATTTTCGCTTGAATGTGTTCCCTATTGAATCGGCCCCGTTGCGCAAACGCAGTGAGGACATTCCGTTGTTGGCCACGTACTTCATCGAAAAGGCCTGCCGCAAACAGAACAAGCCGGTGCTGCCGCTGTCGATCGCGGATGTGCGCCGCCTGCAGGCCTATAACTGGCCCGGCAATATTCGTGAGCTGGAGAACGTGATTGAGCGGGCGGTGATTGTATCCGGCACCGGCAAGTTGCGCATCGATGTGCCGGAGCTGACCCGTTCGCTGCTGCCCGTGGCACCGACGCTGGCTCAACCTGAGAACACCGGGACGCTGGTGAAAACGGAAGAGGAACGCCGCAACGAGGAGCGCAATAATGTAATCAGCGCCTTGCAGCAATGTGGGGGTAAGGTGTCGGGTGTGGATGGGGCGGCGCGCTTGCTGGGTATGAAACCCACCACCCTCTATTCCCGTATCCAGCGTTGGCGGATAGATGTGTCGGTATTCAAAAACGCAGAGTCGGAGTCGAGGCGGGCGTTGCGCTCAGGCCTGGGGGCCGCCGGTTAGCTCTTCTGCGGTGGCATCCCGCACATTGCGGATCTCGGCGACAAAGCGCAGGGTTTTGCCCGCATAAACGTGATTGCCGTCCAGCGTGATGCTGTGCTCGTTCAATTCAACAATGCGTACCGGCAATGGTCCATCGGCGGTTTCTGCGGTGATTTCCATCCCGATGGCCAGTTCGGTATCGGTGGCCAGTAACGAGCGCGGCACGGTTTGCAGCAAGTCCTCATCCCGCAGGCCATAGCCGAATTCCGCCGGCACCTGCACGTCGATTTTATCGCCTGTGGTTTTGCCCGCCAGCGCCTGTTCAAAACCGGGCGGCATCTGCCGGTGCCCGTGTACATACAGCATGGGCAGAAAGCCTTCGGTGGTTTCCAGCAGCTCACCGGACTCATCCAGAATGCGGATGTGCAGGGCCACCAGTTTGTTGTTCTGGATGCGGTCGCTCATGCCAATGGACGCTCTTCAAGAGATTCTAAAAGACCTGAACAAGCTTATAAAAAAGGGCGATCGAATTCGCCCTGTTTTTTTAGCCTGATACTGCGCGTGGCGTCAACTCAGTAGGTCAGGCTGGAGAAGTGGTCCGCCATGTGGAAGGCATTGGCCAGTTCCCACTCCCGGTAATTCAACTTTCCATAGGCGAAATGGGGGAACAGCTCACCGGTGAAGCTCTGGAAATCGCTGATGGCGTTACGGATGCGCTCAAAGGCTTCCGGCAGGGGGCCATCGTCGGCGATTTCCGGGCCGGGCACTGGTGCGCTCAGGTTGTGGCTCATATAGCCCTGGGCCACGAAGGCCTGGAAGGCAATGTACTGAACGGCCTGTTGCGCCGGTGGGTCGGTTTCCGGAAAACCGAACATGGCGCCTTCGCAGGTCTTGGCCAGGTGGTTGAGTACCTTGTACAGGCTCCACTCCTGTTGCATTTCCAGGGTGTCCAGGTTGTTTTCAATCTGGGCCAACTCGATCAGGGCTTCATTCAGGTCGCCAAAGCGCAGGCCCCGGCCGTTGTTGCTGCAGCCGGACAGGGTGCCCAGGCCGGCTGCGGCGGCCACACCGACAGACAGGCGCAAAAAGGATTTTCGGCTCATGGTGGTTGGCGCGGGAAGTTCTCCTAGGCCGTTGTTTTTATTGTTCATGTCTCACTCTCTACAGGCTTGGTCCAATGGGGGAAGAACGGTTGTGACAGCTCTGATGATGGATTATAAAGGTGGCCATGGACAAAAAGCGCCCGTCCATAGGGATGGGTAGTTTTGATAGATTGATAAGGCGATAGGCATGATTCGAACCCAGTGGTTGAAAGACGGAGCAGTACAGGCAGGACACGAGGAGCTGATCAGCCGCTGGCAAAGTGAAGGCGGTACCATCTGGATCGACCTGGAGGGGGAGGATGAAGCGCAGGAGAAGGCCTTTCTCACCGGGTTGGGCTGCCATATCCTGGCGGTGCAGGATGCCCAGCGCCAGCGGCATCCTCCCAAGTACGAGGATTTCGAAACCAATACCTTCGTGCTGTATCGTGGCTTTGAGCGCTTTGACCAGGACATCAATGTCCGTCACGTGCAGGTGGCGTTTTTCATCGGCACCAACTTCCTGATCAGTCGTCGCAACGGCACTTCCTTCGGGGTGGAGAAACTGTGGAACGTGGTGGAGGATGTGCAGCGTTATCTGCCCACCCCGGCCATTCTGTTCACCCGCATCGTCAATCAGTCCCTGGGTGAGTACATCAAGCGCATGCTGGAGTTGGAGGACAACATCAGCCGCATGGAAGACGAAATGCTGGACGACCCCACCGACCAGTTGATGCAGCGCTTTGTGTCCTATCGTTCCCGCCTGCGCAAGTTAAACCGGGTCTTCAGTTATCATGAAAAAGTGTTTGCGGAAATTCTGAAGGAGCCCACCGAGATCCTGGATATGTCCAATTCCGCCATCTATCACTCCATGCAGGATGTGTACGACAAGTGTGAGCGGTTGGACAGCCTGGGCACGCTGTATTACGAGCAGTGCGGCGATTTGATTGAAGGTTATATCTCGTTGACGTCGCACCAGCTGAACAAAACCATGCAGGCGCTGACGGTGATTACGGCGATTTTTGTGCCGCTGGGTTTGTTGTCCGGAATCTATGGGATGAACTTCGAACACATGCCGGAACTGCACTCCCGCTACGGTTACTATATCCTGCTGGGTGTGATGGCGACGGTGGCGATTACGTTGCTGGCGTTCTTCCGTCGCCGGCGCTGGTTGTAGATTCGGTTAGTCTTCGTGTTTGCGGGCGTAGGCCAGCAGCTCTTCTGCCACTTTTTCCCGAATGGCGTTCTGGTCATCGGGATCAAGGCCGTATTTTTCCGCCAGAATGGTGAAGTCCTCGGCTTTCAGGGAGACCGTGAGCCGGGGGCGCAGGGGCTTTTTATTATAGGGTAAACCCAGAATCTTGCGGATCTGGTCCGGCGGATTCAGATTGCTGTCCAGCGCCGCCTGCTTGATCACGCGCTGCGCCTCCGCCGATACATCAAAGGCCACCTGGACGGCTTTGATGGCCTGCTTCTCTTTTTGCCAACGTTCGTTCATGCTGTTACCTGTTTACCACGCAAAAAGCGCGATACCGCACGCAGTGGTATCGCGTTGGTATCGCGTTGGTATCGCGTTAAGAATGCCGTAATCCGTTTTCAGGATTACTGTTTGCCAGCTTTGATCCGGGCCAGGATGTCAGCCGCTGATGCGGTTTCCCCTTTGATGCCCGCTTCTTCCAGTTTGCTGTCCAGGTCGTTACCGGCGAATTCCTTGTCCAGCAACTCGCCGGCTTCCAGTTGATCCTGTTTCAGTTCCTGGCGGGCTTTGATGCGCTCCAGGGATTCCCGTGCCGTGTTCAGGGTGGAGTTGTTGGCCGCCACGTTTTCCACCACCTGCTCTGTGGCTTTCTGCACACTCTCAGTGGTGCGCACGATGGACAGCTCGCGCTCGTGATCGGCAATCAGCTTCTCGGCTTTTTTGATGTGGGCTTTCAGCTGCTCCACCTGGCCGGTCAGGCGCGCCACAATGGCATCCTGCTCCCGCTTTTCGCCTTCAAAGGTGGCGATCTTGCCGGCCACTTCCAGGGCCAGAGCCTCATCGCTTTGATCCAGGGCTTTGCTGGCATAGCCTTCGTGGGTGCGGATATCCTCCACCAGCTTGCTGACCTTGCGTTCTGCCTGCATCTTGCGGGCCATCACTTCGGTCAGATTGGTTTTGGCCTGCTGGATACTGTTCTTGGCGTCGATGATTTCCTGCTCGAAAATGCGGATGCCATTGGAGTCCACGATGGCATCGCCCATTTCCCGTACGCCGCCACGCAGTGCAGTCCAGATTTTGTTTAGTACGCTCATGTTGTGTCTCCGGTCTGTGTTCGTTAAATCAGGTATTCTTCCAGGGCTTCCAGTGCGTCGTAAGCATTGGAGGCCAGGGTGATCAATTCTTTGCAGGTGTCGTTAAAGCTGCTGCTGGTGGCCATGGCACCGAACACCACGTAATAATCTTCTACAATGGCAAAGGAGCTCAGTGGCATGGCCACGTTCAGCTCCAGCATGGTTTTGTTCAAATCGGCCATCCGTTGCGGCTGGATTTCCGATTGCTTGCACAGGTACGTGATGCACAGAATCTGGGTATCGGTGATGGTGACGAAAATGGGCATGGCATCCAGTTCCGACACGATCACCTGCAGCACCTCCTGTTCGCCCTGAATGGGTAAGCAGTTAAAGGTGTGCCCTTCGTAATTCACCTGCCCCAATTGAATGGTGAGTTCCTGGATTTGGGTCATCGTTGCTTGTCTCCTTTTTGACATATTATGTCGATAGGGTTAAGGTTAGACCTGCCTGACATATCATGTCAAGCAAATCTGTCTAACCGGATAAAACCTTGCTATCGTTGCGTCTCTTTGAGGCAGGATTATAACAACATCAATCTTGACATATTATGTCTAAGCGTCTAGTTTGACATAATATGTCTGCTGTCGGGGATTTAAATGGAAGCATTCATTTCTAATATTTTTCACTATCCTACTGTTTTTTTTACGATTTTATTGGCGGTTATCACGCTCTATTGGGCCGTTGCTGCGCTGGGGCTAATTGAGCTGGACGTGTTGGACTTAGATGTCGATTTCGACGCGGATCTGGATGTCGAAGGCCTTACAGGAATAGCTGGGTTAATGGTTACTCTCGGGTTAACTGGCGTACCTTTTACGATAGTCCTGACACTGCTGGTGTTGCTTGGCTGGTTCATTAGTTACTTTGTGGTCCATTTGTTCTTCTTTTGGGGGTATGGCACTTTCATGACGTACCTTGTGGGTACTGCGCTTATCCCTGTTGCAATAGCGGTATCAATCCCTGTAACGGCGGCTTTGATTCGGCCGCTGAAACCACTGTTTAAAAAGGCCTATGCGCCGGTACCGGAGAAAGTATTGCTGGGGCGCCCTTGCAAAGTGCGTTCTACGCGAGTGGATGAAAACTTTGGCGAAGCGACCGCAGATTTAGAAGGAGCAAGTCTAATACTTAAAATCAGGGCTGAAGCTAATAACAAAATTAAAAGAGGCGATATGGTGGTGTTAATAGAACACTATCCGGAAAACAACACCTACTGGGTTGTGCCCGAGCACGAATTTAATTCGAATCACTAATCACGATACTCTCCAATAAAATAAGAGGAATACATGCTATGGAAATGGTCATGCCCTTTCTGGTTGGCTTTGCAATAATAGTTCTAGGAGTAGTTGCTGTACTGGCGTTGTTCAAAGCCTTTTATATCAAGGTTGATCAGGGTAATGCGTTGATCGTGAACGACATGTCCAGATCGCCAAAGGTGTACTTCACTGGTGCCATGGTGCTGCCAGTGATCTACAAAAAGGAAATCATGAAGATTTCCGTCATCACCCTGGAGATTGATCGCCGGGGCAAGGATGGTTTGATCTGTCGCGACAACCTGCGGGCTGACATCAACGTCGCCTTCTACTTGCGGGTGAATGAAACCGCCCAGGACGTGTTGAAAGTGGCGAAAGCCGTGGGTGTGGATCGAGCTTCGAACAAAGATGCGGTGAACGAGTTGTTCAACGCCAAGTTCTCCGAAGCCCTGAAAACCGTGGGTAAGAAAATGGAGTTCCTGGAGCTGTTCGAAAACCGCATCCAGTTCCGTGATCGCATTATTGAGGTTATCGGCGAAGACCTGAATGGTTACGTGCTGGAAGACGTGGCCATCGATTATCTGGAACAAACGCCGAAGTCGGCACTGGACCCTCACAATATCCTGGATGCGGAAGGTATTCGCCGCATCACCGAAGTCACCGCCACCCAGAACGTGGAAACCAATCGCCTGGAGCGGGACGAAGAGCTGGAAATCAAGCGTAAGAACGTCACCACCAAAGAGGCCATGCTGGAGCTGGAGCGTCAGCAGGCGGATGCGGAAGCCCGCCAGCAGCGTGAAGTGGAAAGCCTGCGCGCCCGTGAGGAAGCGGAAACCCTCAAGGTCAAGGAAGAGGAACGCCAGAAGTCTGAGTCGGCCCGCATCACGGCGGAAGAGGCCATTGCCATTGCCGAAGAAAACAAAATGCGTCAGGTGGAAATCGCTGGCAAGAACCGCGAACGTGCGGTGGCCATTGAGCATGAGAAAGTGGAAAAAGCCCGTCAGCTTGAGGTGGTGAACCGCGAGCGGGAAGTTGAACTGCAAACCATCGAAAAAGAAAAGGCACTGGAAGAAGAGCGCAAGATCATCGCCAATACCATCAGCGAACGCATCGCCGTTGAGAAGAAAGTGGCAGAAGAGGAAGAGCGCATCAAGGATGTTCGCACGATCTCCGAAGCGGAACGTCTGAAGCAGGTGAAAGTGCTGGATGCGGAAGCCGATGCCCAGGAAGACCTGGTGAAACAGGTGAAGAAAGCGGAAGCCGAAGAGATGATGGCCAACCACCGGGCGAAGGAAATCAATGTGATCGCCCAGGCGGAACTGGAAGCAGCGGCCAAGCAGGCGGAGGCCCAGATCAAGCGTGCCGAAGGCACCCAGGCGGAAGAAGCGGCCATGGGTCTGGCCCAGGCCCGCGTGCAGGAAGCCAAAGCGGTGGCGCTGGAGAAAGAAGGCGTGGCCAAAGCCAACGCCGATCAGGCGCAAGGTATCGCCCGTGCCCGTGTTATTGAAGAGCAGGCTGCGGCCAACGAGAAACAGGGTCTGGCGGATGCCCGGGTGCTGGAAGAAAAACTGCAGGCCAAGGCCCGTGGTGAGAAAGAAATCGGCATGGCAGACGTGGCCATCATGGAAGGCAAGCTGACTGCGCAGGCCAGTGGTGATGAGGCCATCGGTCGTGCCGCTGCGGTGGCAGAGCGTGAGAAAGGCCTGGCCACTGCCCAGGTCATCCGTGAGAAGGCGCGTGCTGAAGCGGAAGGTCTCACTGACAAGTTCGAAGCCATGAACAATATGAGTCCGGAAGCCCGTGACTTTGAAGAATTGCGCATGCGCCTGGATCTGGCGTTCCAGGAAGTCATGGCCACCATCGAAGCCAATAAGGACATCGCCAAAGATCAGGCGGAAGTGCTGTCGGCGGCTCTGGAGAAAGCGAAGATCGAAATCGTGGGCGGTGAAGGCGATTACTTCAACAGCTTTGCCAAAGCCCTGTCGGTGGGCAATGCCATCAATGCGGTCACCGGTAAGAGCCCCATGATTCAGCAGGCGTTGAACAAGCTGATCAATCTGGGTGGTGAAGAAAAAGCCGTTGCAGCGGATTCCCCGAAAGAAGCATAAAGGCAGGGACGGTCAGTGACAGACGTGAGTCAGGCAGCCAGCGCCACACAAGGCATGAAACAAAGTACGGAACAGGTTGAATCGGCGGTGGCCCAGGGCACCGCCTACGAAGTCATTCGCAAGCGCCTGGCGGATCAGGGTAACCGTCTGGAAGCCCTGGCCAATCAACTCAATCAGGCGCGCCTGCAGGAGTTCGGTTCCACCGAGTTGAGCATCATCGGCCGCACCCGAGTGCGCACCGATAACAACTGCCTGGCCCGGGATATTGTACGGGTGGGCGATTACCTGCTGTTTGGCTACAACGTCTTTATCGGACTCAAACAAACCACCTCGGTGGCGGATGTGTTTTCCCTCTATCGGTTGGTGGAAGGGGAAGACGCGCTGGACATGGAGCCGGTGTCTGCCCAGAACACGTTTCTGGGAGATGCCCGGTTTCAGTCCGATTTCAATGAGCTGTATACCTATTACAAGAACACCTCGCTAACCCAGTTACGGGTCAAGGAGGGGCGTCTGCTGGCGGCGTTCCAGATCGGCGAGCGGTTGACGGATATTCGCGTCTTCCGCTGGTCGGTATCGGCGGATGGTTCACAGATTGAGTACATTGATAACCGCGGCGAGCGCGACATTGAGCTGCCGCCGGCGTGGGATTTCCAATGGCGCGAGGTGGATCGGGAAGCCATTGTCGACGGTCGCCATCCCCATGTGAATATCCTCGATACCTTATTCGTGGATACCATCGCCGGCGACCTGACCATCAAGGTGGAAAACAACACCCGCAGTGGTAAAGGCATCTATGCGGAGCCGGTGGACGATCCCAATCAATCCCTGGATGACGCGGATTTCCTGTTTGCTGAGATCGGCCAGCTGATTCTGTTGCGCATCAAGCCCTATCAGGAAGAGCGCTGGCGCCACCTGGTGTTCAATCGCCTGAACCAGTCTGTGGTGCGCATTGACGCCATCGGTGACAGTTGCCAACAGTTGCCGGAGGATCACGGCATAGTATTTCCCGGCGGTTATTACCTGCAGACGGGGGAATACAAAACCTTTGATGAACCGCATGAGGGCCTGCGCTTCCGTCGTGCCATTCGCTCCCCCAACGGCGAGGATGTGCTGTACGTGCACTACCAGGCGGAAACCGGTGTGGTGGCCCTGTATCCTTACAATATGATCGAGAAGGCCCTGCGCAATCCGGTCTATGGCCATGGCTACGGCCTGTTTGAAGATGGCCGCATGGTGGTGTTCTCGGCCGACGAGGAACCCACCCGTGTGCATCCCATGCAAATCTGGCAGTCGCCGTTTTTCAGTGACGTTCACGCCAGCCAGGCGCAACAGTCCCAGAGTTTTTACGGCCGGATTGGCAACGCGGAACTGGTGCGGGGTATTTCGGATTTGTTCAGTGTGGTGCAGCTGATCCGCAGCCCCAATGCGGCGTCGGCCCATTATCACGAGTTGTGCAAATACGCCTCCCGCCTGTTTGATCAGTATTACTGGTTGTCGGACGCCTCCTTGGCGGAGACCCATGACATCCTGAAGGCCATCATTGAGTCCGGCGAGCTGGTGCTGGATGAATATGAAAAAGTCCAGAGTATCCGCAAGAGTTCCCAGAAAGCGTTGCAGGATGCCGAGCAATCCGTGGCGGCGCTGATCAAACGGATGCAGCCGGACGCCTGGACCACACCACAGCCCTTCATGAATGCCATGCTGGGCATTCGCAAGCTGCGGGGCCACCTGCTGACCATCCTGGATTACCGCTACATCAACCAGGAACGGATTCGGGAACTGGATGGCGAGTTGGAGCAGCAGCAGGACGCCATTGCAGCGCGCACCATTGATTTTCTGGCGGAGGAGCAATCCCTGCAGCCGTTCTACGATGATCTGGAACACCTGGAAAAGCAGGTGGCAGACACAGACATCAAATCCGAGCTGGCGCCTTTGCTGGAGAAACTGGCGACCCTCAGTGATGGGCTGGATGCCCTCACCGAAACCGTCAGCGCCATTACCGCGGCGGAGGCCACCGTCCGCACCGCCATCATCGAACGCATCTCCACCCTGTTTGCCCATTTGAACCAGGCCCGTGCCCGCACCCAGAACAAACTGAAGAGCCTGGGCTACAACGAGGCCCTGGCCCAGTTTTCCGCCCAGTTCAAACTGTTGTCCCAGAGCATGACCAGCGGCCTGAGCCTGTCCACCTCGCCGGATCGCTGCGACCAACAACTGGCCAAACTGATGAATCAGTTGCAAGAGCTGGAAAGCCAGTTCGGGGAGTACGATGAATTCCTGGCGGACATCCTGGAAAAGCGGGAAGAGATTTTTGAATCCTTTGAATCCCACAAGCAGGGTCTGTTGGATGAGCAGCAACGCCGGGCGCAAACCCTGCACGATGCCGCCAAACGCATCATCGACGGTGTCCGCAAGCGCAGTCAGAAATTCAAGACCGAAGAGGAACTGAACACCTTCTTCAGTTCCGATCCGCTGCTGAACAAGCTCAAGCAGTTGTCACAGCAATTGCGTGAACTGGATGATGCGGTCAAAGCCGATGATGTGGACGCCCAGTTAAAAGGGGTGAAAGATCAGGCGGTGCGCTCCCTGCGGGATAAATCTGATATTTATGAAGACGACGGCAAGGTCATCAAGCTGGGGCCGCGCCATCGTTTCAGCGTCAACACCCAGGATCTGGATTTGACCCTGCTGCCCCGGGGTGAGGAACTGTATTTTCATTTGTCGGGCACGGATTTTTATGAAGCCTGTGACATCGAAGGGCTGCAGGGCACCCAGGCTTACTGGAATATGGCCATGGCTTCGGAGTCCGAACAGGTCAGTCGGGCGGAATATCTGGCTTATTCGGTATTGCGGGCGGCGGAACGCCATCAGGAAGCGCTCTCCATCACACAATTGATGCAGGCGCGCAACCAGCGGGAAGCGCTGATGGAGCTACTGCGCCAGTACGCTGAACCCCGTTATAAAGAGGGCTATGAGCGGGGCATCCACGACCACGATGCGGCGCTGATCCTGGAACGCCTGTTGCCCCAGTATGAGCTGGCGGATCTGTTGCGCTTTGATCCTTTGGCGCGGGCCTGGGCCACACTGTACTGGGCGCAAACCCAGGACCAGGATGAGCAGAAGCAGTGGCCCATGCGGGCCCAGTCTGCCGTGCAGATGTCCAACCTGTTTGGCAGCGATCGGGCCTTCAACGAGTTGTGGCTGGAGGTAGGTGAGCAGCTGCAGGAATTCCTGCAACAGCAGGGTGTCGCGGGGGCGGAGTCATTTGCCCGGCGCAGCGCCCGTTACCTGATCCTGGAACTGGCCAAACCGATGTTGGAATTTTCCGTGACCCGGGCCAGCCAGACGTTGATGGAAAGCCTGCAGCGGGCGTTGAAACAAGCCAATGCCCAGTCGGTGTTTGAAGACAATATCCGCGCCTTGCAGGGAACGCCGGGCAAGGCCTGGCGTTATGTGGAAGGGTGGCTCAGCGCCTGGTTGCACCAGCAGGAGGATCAATCCCTCCACGCCTTCATTCCTGAGGCGGTGGTCCGCATCCTGGTGGATGGCCGCCTGGCCTGGAAACCCCGCGAGTTGAATCTGGAGCTCACGGTGGACGGTTTGCTGTCGTCCCATGCCAATATTGAACAGGGCAGCCTGACAATGCGACTGGATGAATTCCTGCTGCGTATGGAGCAGCACCAGACGGTGGTGGTGCCGGCTTACCAGCGCTATCAGGCGCAGCGCCACCAGGCTGTGGAAACCGAGAAAAAACGCTTGCGCCTGGATCAGTTCAAGGCGCGGCCGTTGTCCTCGTTTGTGCGCAACAAACTCATCAATCAATCCTATTTGCCGCTGATCGGTGACAACCTGGCCAAGCAGATGGGGACGGTGGGCGATAAAAAACGTTCTGACTTGATGGGACTGTTGATGATGATCTCGCCCCCCGGCTACGGCAAAACCACGTTGATGGAATACGTGGCCAATCGTCTGGGTCTGATCTTTATGAAGATCAACTGTCCATCGTTGGGGCATGAAGTGGATTCCCTGGATCCGCAGCAGGCGCCCAATGCGACCGCCCGCCAGGAATTGGAAAAACTGAATCTGGGTCTGGAAATGGGTAACAACGTGATGTTGTATCTGGACGATATCCAGCATACCAATCCCGAGTTTCTGCAAAAATTCATTTCCCTCTGTGACGGGACCCGGCGCATCGAAGGCGTATGGAAAGGGCAAACCAAAACCTACGACATGCGCGGTAAAAAATTCTGCGTGGTGATGGCGGGGAACCCCTACACAGAAAGCGGCGAGCTGTTCAAGATTCCGGACATGCTGGCCAACCGGGCCGACATCTATAACCTGGGTGACGTCTTGAGCGGCACCGAAGAAGTGTTTGCCCTCAGCTACATTGAAAACAGCATGACTTCCAATCCGGTGCTGGCGCCGTTGGCCACCCGCGACATGGCGGACTTCTATCTGTTTGTGGATATGGCCAAGGGCCGGGCGGTGAATGAATCCGAATTCAAGCACCCCTATTCCGCCGCCGAGAGCCGCGAAATCGTTGAGACGCTGAAAAAATTGTTCCTGGTGCAGGCAGTGGTGTTGAAAGTGAATCAACAATACATCGAATCCGCCGCCCAGGACGAACGCTTCCGTACCGAGCCACCGTTCAAGTTGCAGGGCAGTTACCGCAATATGAACAAACTGGCGGAGAAAGTGACGCCGGTTATGACCGCCGATGAACTGGAGGCACTGCTCAATGATCATTATCTGGGGGAGGCGCAGCTGCTGACCACGGGAACCGAAGCCAACCTGCTCAAGTTAAAAGCGCTGCGCGCAGTGCTTACCGCCGAGGAAGCGCAGCGTTGGGAGGCCATCAAACAGGAATTCCGTCGCCTGAAGCAGATCGGTGGCGACGACGCCGATGTGGGCGTGCGGGTGGTGTCGCAGTTGAATGCCATGTCCCAGGGCATTGAAAAAGCGGTCACGGCCCTGTCAGCCCGTGCGGAATTGCCTGCCTCCGCGAATAACGATGGCTTGCAGCAATCCCTGCAGTCCATCGCCGACGCCATGGCCAACATGACCACCCACGTGGAGGTGGTCAATCAGCCGGTGCCGGGCATCGACCTGTTGCTGCAGGGGTTGGTCTCCACCCTGGAAGGCAGCATCTTTCCGCTGGTGAAGGCCATGGACGGCAAAATCGACCTGGATCTCAAGACCCATCACAAAATGGGTGCCATACTGGAACAATTGCGCACGTTGGAAGCCAGCATGTTGCGGTTGAAGCATACCACCCGAGGCAGTAGCGGCAACACTGCGGGGCCGGGGGAATAGTGCCCTGGAGCTAGGGGCTGCTTTCCAGTAGAGTGCAATGCAGGTGTTTTCATTAACCAGGTGACGAGAGAGTCCGGGTGGAATCCAATTTTATTCTGAGCTTTGCCATGGTCGGCCTGCTGGGTCTGGTGTGTCAGTGGGTGGCCTGGCGGCTGCGCTTGCCGGCCATTTTGTTTTTGCTGCTGACCGGCATTGTGGTGGGGCCGGTGGCCGGCTGGCTGAATCCGGACATGATGTTCGGCGACATGTTGTTTCCGCTGGTGTCCATGGCGGTTGCCATCATTCTGTTTGAAGGCAGCCTGACCCTGAAATTCAAGGAAATTCAGGGCATGGAATCGGTGGTGTGGCGTATCCTCAGTTTTGGTCTGGTGGCCAGCTGGGTGAGCATTTCGGTGTTCACCAGTTGGCTGTTGGACATGGACTGGCACCTTTCCCTGCTGTTTGGGGCCCTGGTGGTGGTCACCGGTCCCACGGTGATTGTGCCCATGTTGCGCTCGGTGCGCCCCAATGCTCGCATCACCAATATCCTGCGCTGGGAAAGCATCCTGATTGATCCGCTGGGGGCGCTGCTGGCGGTACTGGTGTTTAATTTCATCGTGGCGGAATCCACCGGTGGCAATGAATGGCTGGCGGTGATGCTGGTGTTTTTCAAGATCCTGGTGATTGGCAGCGCATTGGGCTGTGGAGCCGGTTATATCTGCGGCTGGCTGCTGCGCAACGATGTGATTCCCAACTACCTGCACAATGTGTTTGTGTTGATCTCCGTGCTGGCCGTGTTTGCCTTGTCCGATACGCTGGAACACGAATCCGGGCTGCTGGCCGTGACCATGATGGGGATCTGGCTGGCCAACATGCGCGGGGTGGAAACCGAAAACATTCTCGACTTCAAGGAAAGCCTGAGCATCCTGCTGATTTCCGGCCTGTTCATTATCCTGGCGGCGCGGGTGAACCTGGATGACCTGGCGGTGTTGAGCTGGCAGGCCCTGGCCATCCTCGGCTTTATTCACTTTATTGCCCGCCCCCTGAAGATCATCAGCGCCACCCTGGGCACCTCCATCACCTGGCAGGAGAAAACCCTCATTGCCTGGATCGGGCCCCGCGGCATCATCGCGGCGGCGGTGTCGGCGCTGTTCGCCTTGCGCCTGTCCCAGCTGGGCTTTGAGAATGCGGATCTGCTGGTGGCCCTCACCTTCGTGGTGATCATCGGCACGGTGGTGTTCCAGAGCCTCACCGCCAAGCCCCTGGCCACCTGGCTGGGTGTGGTGGAACAGGCGCCCCGCGGCCTGCTCTTCATTGGCGCCAACCAGGTCTCCCGCACCATCGCCAAGGAACTGAAACGACTGGGCTTTGATGTGATGCTGGCGGACAGCTATCGCAACAACGTGCGCCAGGCCCGTATGGACGGTCTGAAGACGTTCCACGGCAACCCGGTGTCCCGACTGGCGGAAAAAGAACTGGATCTGGTGGGCATTGGTCGCATGCTGGGGTTGTCCCAGAACGACGACCTGAACTTGCTCGCGGTACAACGCTATACCCGTGAGTTTGGCAAGAAGCGGGTGTACGCGTTGCCCACGCAAGCCAGTCTGCGCAAGAGCGAACGGGAGACCGTGTCCGAGGAACTGTCCGGTATCGCGTTGTTCTCAGAGGACGCCACCTACAGCAAGTTGGCCAGTCTGGTGGCCCAGGGCGCGGAGATGCGTACCACCAATATCAGCGAAGAATTCACCCTTGAGGATTACCTGGAGAAATACGGCAGCAAGGCGATCCCGATGTTTGTGCTGGACCCGCGCAAACAGTTGACCATCCTGTCCGGTGCGCCCACCCGCGAGCAGGTAACCCCCGGCTCACGCATTGTGGCGCTGGTGAAAGTGGAGCGGGTGGTGGAAAAAATCGAAGAGAAAAAGCAGGAAGCCAAGGGGGCGGATAAAGCCGCGGAGAAGTGAGCCAGGCGTGGCCCACGCCCCCTAGGGCATGAAAACGAAGCGGGCCGGCGCGGTCTGCCGAATCAAATCCCCGTGCTGATCCAGGGCGTTCACCTGCCAAAGGTAGGTGGCGCCGGGCTTCAACTGATCCAGTAACGCGGCGGACAGCACTGTGCCGGTTCTGGGGGCCGGAATCAGCAGGCGGCCCACATACTCCCCCGAAGTCACACTTTCTTTCCCGTTCTCCTGGCGCAATACCAACTCGTAGATCACCGTATCGGCCGTTGCCGGCCAGGTCAGTTGCGTGCTGGCAGAGAGAGAGGCCGGTGTCTGGATGGCGGAGGTCTGCTGGCTGTCGGCAATGACCTGATATTCCAGGGTACTGCTGAGTTGCTGGTTGGGGCACAGGTTGGCGGGAGTGGCCTGCACGGTCTCAAGGGATTCCAGGGCACAAAAACGCAGCACGTGGTGACCGGTTTTGATCGTATCCAGCTGCGGGCTCAGCAGCCAATCCTTTCGGCCCTGCTGCAGGTCTTTGTTGACTTGCGCCAGCTCTTGATACACCAGTTGGCCGCTGCCGGGATCGATGGTGCCCAGCTGCCAGCTGCCCTGCAATTGACCCTGGCCGGAATAGATGATGCCCAGCTGCGCCTGCAACGGTAAGCCCTGGCTGATCTGGCTGCGAAAACGTTGGGGTTTGAAGCTCAGTTCCAGATTGTGAATGGCCAGAGGCACATTCAGGGTGACGGCGTTCAGGCCCATGTCCTTGGTGGCCAGCAGGATGCTGACGCTGGCTTCGCTGGTGGAAGGCTTCTCGCTGCCGGTGCTGAACTGGCGGGTGTACTGCAGTTTTCGATAGCCCAGTTCCAGCCACTTGCGGGCTTCCTCTGCGGTGATGATCAGGGCTTCCTCAAAATGCAGGGGGCCTGCGCCTTCGCTGTCGTTAAAGGGGGTGACCTGGGTTTTCAACACGGTGCTGGTGGCGGCATCCTTCAGCACGCCCTGGGGGGAAAAGGCACCGGTGTGGTGAGCGGGGGTGGTGGACACAATCCAGCGCACCTGAATGGTCCGGCCTTCCTCCACCAGCACCCGGGCCTGCTTGGGGTTGCTGCTGGCTCCGATCAGGGACGCCTGGGCAACACTGCCGCAGAGCACCATCAGCAGTGTCAATACGGTGCAATGGAGGGTAACCCTCGCGGTGGCGTAGCGGCGTGGTGAACAAAACATCCCTATCTCCGGTTGGTGTAAACGCTGGGGGCAGAGTCTACCGAAGCCAGCTATGGGAGAGAAGGGGACAGGGTAACAGAATATGAATGCAGCGGCTCAATGGTCATAGTAGCCGGAAGCGGCAACGCCGCTGTTTTCCATCTGGGCCGCCAGGTCGTCAAAATCCAGCTCACTCAGCCCCACGTACACCAAAAGGTCTTCGCCGATGGCCTCCCATTCGTGGTCCTGTTCACTGTTGCCCAGGGTTTGGGGCAGACCACACAGGTGTTCTGCCATCTTCAGAATCGCCAGCAGGGTTTTGCGGCCGTGGTCATAGCTGCTGGCCCGGTGCCGGAAGATGTTCTCCACGCTGTGGTGCTCGGCGATCACGTCGCACAGGTCCGCCGGCAAGCCCCAGGATTTTGCCACATAGTAGCCAACCACCGCGTGGTTGGTTTTCAGGTACTGGTTCTCCACGTCGATGATGCGGGGGTTGGGTTGGGAATAGGATTCCTCCAGCACCGCCTGGTAGTTATCATGGGCGCGGTACAGCAGGGGCACCCCGCAGTTATGGAACAAGCCCACGCAATAGGCTTTGTCACCGGCCTTGTAACCGATGGCCCGGGCCAGGGTGGCGGCGGCGTTGGCGATGTCCAGGGCGCTGTCCCAGAAGCTGCTGAGGGCCACAATGGTTTCATCATCCATCTGGCTCTTGATGGAGAGGCCTTCCATGATGCGCACGATGGTGGGCAACCCCAGAATCTGCACCGCCTGTTCAATGGAGGTCATGCGGCTTTTCATGCCGAACAGGCTGGAGTTGACCACTTTGAGAATGGTCCCGGACAGGCCCACATCCTGGCTGATGAGTTTGGCAATCCGATCCAGGTCCGGGTTGGGCATGGCCTGTTCCATGTGGATGTCCACAATCACCTGGGGCTGTGGGGGAACCGTTATACCACGCAGTATTTTGGCAATGTGCTCGTCGTCCAGTATGGGAGTGGAGGTCATTTCGGTATAATCCGCGGCCAACTTATTATTAATCAGTTTAGCAGCCGGCCAATGATGCTCCAGTTGCTGGACAATTAGACTGTGGAGCCGTTCCTGTGTCCGAAGCCAACCTGCCCCGTATCCGTTTGAAAGCCAAGGAGGAGCGCCGGATCAAGAGCGGCCATCTGTGGATCTTCAGTAATGAAGTGGACACCGGCCATGGGCCATTGCAGGGGCTGGAGCCCGGGGCAGAGGTGATCTTTGAAGAGGCCTCCGGCAAGCCCCTGGGGCGGGGTTATGTGAACCCCCATTCCCTGATCTGTGGCCGCCTGCTGACCCGGGACTGGAAACGCAAACTGGATCAGCGCTTTCTCGAAACCCGCCTGCAGCAAGCCCTGGACCTGCGGGAGCGGGTCTATCCTGAGCCCTATTATCGTCTGGTGTATGGCGACAGTGATGGGCTCTCCGGGTTGGTGATTGATCGCTTCGGTGATCACCTGGTGGTGCAGGTGAATACCGCCGGGATGGAACGCCTGCTGCCCATGCTGCTGCCGGCCCTGGACGTGGTACTGCAACCCAAAGGCGTTTTGCTGCGCAATGACAGCCCCCTGCGGGAACAGGAAGGCCTGACTCTGGACGTGCGTGTCGCCAGTGGAGACTGGCCGGCTGCCCTCTGCCTGCAGGAAAACGGGGTGCCCTTCCAGGCCCATGGGGAAACCGGCCAGAAAACAGGCTGGTTCTACGACCATCGGGAAAACCGACGGGAGTTGATGCGTTGGGTAAAGGGCCAGCGGGTGTTGGATGTGTTCTCCTACATCGGTGGCTGGGGGCTGCAGGCCCTGGCAGCCGGGGCGGAAACGCTGACGGCGGTGGATGCCTCGGAGCAGGCCCTGGACCAGCTGCAGGCCAATGCGGAACAGCAGGGCGTGGCGGACCGGGTCACCAGTTACGAAGGTAACGCCTTCGACGTACTGCAGGCACTGTTGGAGCAGGGGGAGAAATTCGACGTGGTGGTGCTGGACCCGCCCGCTTTCATCAAGCGCAAAAAGGATTACAAGAACGGTCTCAGCGCTTACAGCAAGCTCAACAACCTGGGTCTGCGTCTGCTGGAGAAAGATGGCCTGCTGGTGTCGGCCTCCTGCTCCATGCACCTGCCCGAGCAGGCGCTGCTGGATACCGTGCGGGCCACTGCCCGGCACGTGGACCGGCATGCCCAGCTGGTCTATCGCGGCAGCCAGGGGCCCGATCACCCGGTTCACCCGGCCATTCCGGAAACCCACTACCTCAAGGCGTTGTTCTTCCGGGTCAATCCGGCGCTGTAGGGCGGGTTTCGATGCTTTCCAGTGTCAGGTCGGACGCCTGAATCGCGGATAAGCGCTCAATCAACTCCGGGGCCGGTGTGGTTTCCGACAACCCATCCAAGCTGACCCCGGGAAGCAACCCGTTTTGCAGCCACAGGATCACCTGCGTCCGTAACGCCGGGTTCTCCGGTGACTGCGACAAACCGGTTAGCAGTGCCTGCAGCTGCTGCTCTTGCCAGGCGCTGAAGTCCTCTCCGGAAGCGGGCATGCCCCCGTTCTGCCAGCTGCCCGCCAGGGCCTGGCAGTCCGCCGCCAGCAATTCCAGGGTCAGAGCCAGCAGCCGTCTGCGCCGATTGTTGGGGTGTTCCTCGATCGGCAGGTCGGTGGTGCTGTCCTCCCACAGGTCCGTTGCCTGGTAATCGCTGAGGGGGCGAGGTGGCAGGTCGGGATTGCCCCGCGCTGCACTCCAGGATTCACCCCACAGCAGAAACGCCACCACGTCGAAGCCGGTGCTGACCTCGGTTTCGTCGGTGATGCCGTGCTGCTGGCGCAGGGTTTCGGCGTCCAGGGGCAGGCTGGCGTCGTTGACGATGCCGCTGTAGGGGTATTCCTGCACGCTGTCGATAAAGCCGGGCATGGTCAGGGGGTTGCCCAACCGGCTGTGGGCCTCCGCCAGCAGGGCCTCCTGTTCCGCACTGGCGGCCTGCAACACGGTGCTGGTCTGATACAGGTCAAAGCAGCGCTGCCAGTGGGCTTTGAGCGCTTCCAGTCCACTGGCGTCGGTTTGCTCCAAAAATTCGTTGCCCTGGGCCAGCAGTTCCGCACTGCAGGTTTCCAGTTCAGTGAACAGATTTTGGGTGCCCTGGCGGAAGTGTTCCAGAGTGGCCAATTGCCCGGCGGTGATGGGGCTTGTCTCTACCACCGGGGCGACGGTGGGGCTGGGTTCGGGGGGTGGCTCGGGGTCGTCGCAGCCGTTCAGGAAGACGCTGCCCGCCACCAGGCTTGCGGCAACCGCAAGCCGGATCAGTCGCGCAGGCTGATGCATGGCCAACCTCGCTGTCGGGCTTCGGCGCACAGGCGCTCGTCGCCGTCCACCACCACCGGATGAGTCACCGCCTGCAGCAGGGGCAGGTCATTGATGGAGTCACTGTAAAACCAGCTGTTGTCCAGGCTGTGATCCGTCGCCGCCAGCCATTGCTGCAGGCGGGTCACTTTGCCGTCCTGGTAGCAGGGGGTGCCGACGATGCCCCCGGTATAGCGGTCATCGACGATCTCGGGGTCGGTGGCCAGGATGTCATCCACCCCCATGGCCTGGGCGATGGGCCGCGTAATAAAGCCGTTGGTGGCGGTAATGATCAATAGATAGTCACCCTGGGCGCGGTGCCGGGCCAGCAGGTCGTCCGCCTTCTGCAAGCGCATGGGGGTAACGTATTCCGCCATAAACTGCTGGTGCAGGTCGCTCAACTCCTGGCGGGTAAAGCGTGTCAGAGGTTCCAGGGCGAAAGCCAGGTACTCCAGGATGTCCAGCTTGCTCTGTTTATAGAGTTCGTAGAAATGGTCATTCTGCTTGCGATAGAAGGACGCATCCACAATGCCCTTGTCCACCAGGAATTCCCCCCAGGCGTGATCGCTGTCGCCGTTCAAAAGGGTGTTGTCCAGATCGAAAATGGCCAGGCTCATAGTCAGTTCACTTGTTGGCAGCAAAGGATGGGCGCCAGTTTATCAGGCTGCTTAGGCCTAATAAACGCTGCATATCGCCACATGCCTTTAAAAGTTTAGAAAAATCAAACAAATAGTTCTATAGTTATAAGATGTTGACGGGCGCTCTGTGCGCCGGTGCTGGATGAATCCCAGTTGTACCGACGGGCAGACTAGGGTATTTATAATCCTAGTGAAGAATTGGAACCATAAGCGTGATCGATGAGGACGGATTCAGGCCGAATGTCGGGATCATTCTGGCGAATACCCGTGGGCAGGTGTTGTGGGCCCGGCGGGTGGGTCAGGATGCCTGGCAGTTTCCTCAGGGTGGGATCGCGGAGAACGAAACGCCGGAACAGGCGCTGTACCGCGAACTGCATGAGGAAATCGGTTTAAAACCTGAGGATGTGCGGGTGATCAGCTCCACCAAGGGCTGGCTCCGGTATCGTCTGCCCAAGCGTTTTCTGCGGTACCGCAGCAAACCGTTGTGTATTGGGCAAAAACAGAAGTGGTTTTTGCTGATGTTGACCGGCTGCGAAAGCCGGGTCAGTTTTGCCTTCGGTGATCCACCGGAGTTTGATGACTGGCGCTGGGTAAGTTATTGGTACCCCTTGAACCAGGTGGTGTCGTTCAAGCGGGAAGTGTACCGCAAGGCGCTCAAAGAGCTGGCCCCGTCCCTGCATTCCATGGCAGCGGAAGCGGGAGACAGCAAAACAATTAGAAATTAATAACAAATTTTAACCGGGAATGTGGTGGCCGGTGTAAGTCCGGTTGGACCTGGATGGCCAAGGAACAGGGCACGCCAGGGGGCGTACTGGGAAGGACCGTCGGCTGCGAGAGCTTTTCTATGCTGGAAACCTTAAGACGTATAGTACAGGAGGTGAATTCCGCTCCGGATTTATCCTCTGCGTTGAACGTGATGGTGGCACGGGTACGTCTTTCCATGGGCACCGAAGTGTGCTCAATCTATCTGCTGGATCACAGCGCCAACCGCTATATCCTGATGGCCACCGAAGGCTTGAAAAAAGAAGCGGTGGGTATGGCCACCCTGCATTTCTCCGAAGGTCTGGTGGGCCAGGTGGGGATGCGGGAAGAGCCCATCAACCTCGACGACGCCCCCAGCCATCCCAAATTCCGTTACCTGCAGGAAACCGGCGAAGAGCCGTTCCACTCCTTTCTGGGTGTGCCCATCATTCATCATCGCAAGCTGCTGGGCGTCATCGTGGTGCAACAACGGGACCGGCGCCGTTTCGATCAGGAGGAGGAAGCCTTCCTGGTAACCCTGTCGGCCCAGCTGGCCGCAGTGGTGGCCCATGCGGAGGCCACCGGCGCCATCGACGGCATTTTCGGCAATACCATGGGGGGCGTCACCACCAAGTTTGACGGCGTGGTGGGCTGTATCGGCGTGGCCATCGGCACCGCCTTTGTGGTGTACCCGGCGGCGGACTTCAAATCCGTGCCGGACCGGCCGGTGAAGAACATCCGTAAAGAATTGAAAGCCTTCAATGATGCCCTCAAGCGGGTGCGGGCCGACATCCGCGCCCTCAGTGAGAAAGCCTCCCTGACCCTGCCGCCGGAAGAGCAGGCCCTGTTCCAGGTTTATGAGCGCATGCTGGACGACAACGCCCTGGCCGGGGAAATCCGCACCCACGTGCAGGGCGGCAACTGGGTGCAGGGTGCGCTGCGGGAAGTGGTGATGAAGCACGTGGCGGCGTTTGAAGCCATGGAGGATTCCTATCTGCAGGCCCGGGCCTCGGACGTGCGGGATCTGGGGCTGCGTATCCTGGCCTATCTGCAGGAAGCCAAAACCCTGAGCGCCCCCATTCCGGAGCGGGCCATCGTGGTGGGGGAGGACATCACGCCCACCATCTTTGTGGATATCCCCCGCGAGCGCATTGCCGGCATCGTCTCCCTGCACGGTTCCAGCAACAGTCATATGTCCATTGTGGCCCGCTCCCTGGGCATCCCCACCGTGGTGGGGGTGGGGGAATTTCCCCTGTTCCGCCTGGAAGGGCTCAACCTGATTGTGGACGGCCATCGCGGCGAAGTGATTGTGCAGCCAGGGCCGGAGGTGTTGCGCCAGTACCAGGCCATCATCAGCGAGCAGGCGGAGCTGTCCAAGGAACTGGAGTCGGTGACTGACCTGCCCTGCGAAACCACCGACGGCCATCGCATCAACCTGTTTGTGAACACCGGCCTGATGGCGGATGTGAATATCTCCCTGCAGCGCGGTGCGGAAGGTGTGGGTCTGTACCGCACGGAAATTCCGTTCATGGTGCGGGACCGATTCCCCAGTGAACTGGAACAGATGGAAATCTACCGCCAGCAACTGGAGGCGTTTTACCCGGCGCCGGTGACCATGCGCACCCTGGATGTGGGCGGCGACAAATCCCTGCCCTACTTCCCGATTCAGGAGGACAATCCGTTCCTGGGCTGGCGCGGCATTCGTGTCACCCTGGATCATCCGGAGATTTTCCTGGTGCAGATCCGCGCCATGCTGTGGGCCAGTGAAAGCCTGGACAACCTGCGCATCATGTTGCCCATGGTCAGCTCGGTGATGGAAATCGACGAGGCCATGCACCTGATTCACCGGGCCTATCTGGAGGTGCTGGAAGAAGGTGCCCATGTGCAGATGCCGGAAGTGGGGGTGATGATTGAAGTACCGGCGGCGGTGTACCAGATCCAGGATTTTGTGCAGCAGTGTGATTTTCTGTCGGTGGGCAGCAATGACCTGACCCAGTACCTGCTGGCGGTGGATCGCAACAACCGGCGGGTGGCCAGTCTTTACCAGGCGTTCCATCCCTCGGTGCTGCGCGCCCTGAAACACATCATTGACGCGGCCAAAGCCGAGGGTACACCGGTGTCCATCTGCGGTGAAATGGCGGGTGACCCCTGCTCGGCCGTACTGCTAATGGCCATGGGCTATGAAACCCTGAGTATGAGTGCCACCAGCCTGCTGCGGGTAAAATGGGTGTTGCGCAAAGTGGGTATGGACGCGGCCCAGGAGTTGTTGGCCCAGGTCTGGAAAATGGACAATGCCGCGGTGATCAAAAGCCATGTGGATCTGATGCTGGATCGGGCCGGCCTGGGTAATTTCATCCGTCCCACCCTGTTTCAGGGCACTTCCTCCCAGGAACCCAAGGTCCAGGCCCGCTAGGTTGCTCCCCGGGGCTTCACAGCCCTGTGCGCTTTACAGTCCGGCGGCGGAATGGGGCCCCTGTTGCGGGGGCAACAGCCGGGTCAGCTTTTCCTCCAGTGCCTGGTAGCCCAGGGGCTTACACAGAAAATCATCCATCCCTGCCTGTTCTGCTTTGTGTTTGTGCTCGGACAACACGTGGGCCGTCAGGGCGATCACCGGCTTATGGGATTGCTGCAGTTTGGCCTCCTGCTGGCGCAACAGACGAGTGGCTTCGTAGCCATCCATCACCGGCATTTCACAATCCATCAACACCGCATCGAAGCGATCGTAATCCCGCAGCAGGTCAAGGGCATGACGGCCATTGTCTGCCAGTTCGTACTCCAGGCCCAATTTATCCAGCATTTTGGACACCACCATCTGGTTGACCTGGTTGTCCTCCGCCACCAGTACCCGGTGCCGTTGGACCGGGGTCGGATGAACGGGTTCCGGGGAAGGGCTGTCCAGGCGCCCCCGGTGGAGATCGCTGAGGGTATCCCGCAGTTGTTTCCACATCACCGGTTGCTGGATCACGTGCTGCACGCCGGCGGATGTCAGCTCAAGCCGCTCCGGGCGCGGCCGCATCGGTGCCAGCAACAGGCGTCGGCACTGGCGGGCAAGCCCCTGTTGCTGCAGCCGGCGTAATCCATCCAGGCCGCTGGCGTCCGCCAGCTGATGCCCGATCAAGAGCACGGTGTCGGCATCGTCCGCAGTGGCCTGGCAATGGCGGATCAGCTCCCCGGTCGTGGACGCGGTCAGCAGCGTCACGCCCTCCTGCCGGGCCTGGCGTTGCATCACTGCCAGGAACGCCTCTGAGCGGTCGGCCAGGATCACCCGATACTGGCGGACGGCCTCCCGTTGTGGATTGTCCTGGGGCGTGGTCGGGGGGGCGGCAGGTGCTTGCAGCAGGGGGATGTGGAAGCGAAAGCGGCTGCCATGACCTTCCTGGCTGTCGACACTGATCTGGCCGGACATCAGTTCTACCAGGCGCTGGGAAATGGTCAGCCCCAGGCCGGTGCCACCGAACTGGCGGGTGGTGGTGGAGTCCGCCTGCACAAACGGATTGAACAGGTTTTTGCTGATGGCGGCGGGGATGCCGATGCCGGTGTCTTTGACCTCAAATTGCAGCTGGGGGCTCTCCTGGTCGATCACCGATACGGTCACGGTGACCGCACCGTGTTGGGTGAATTTGAAGGCATTCCCCAACAGGTTAAGCAGGATCTGTCGCAGTCGGGTGGGGTCACCCAGCACCCGGTTGGGCACCCCTTGCTGCAATTCCACCAGAAACGCCAGCTGTTTGCGCTCGGCGCTGACGAAAAACACCGATACGCACTCCAGCATCAAGGTTTCCAGCTCAATGTCGATCTGTTCCAGATGCATCTTGCCGGCGGAAATCTTGGAGTAATCCAGCACATCGTTAATGATGTTGAGCAGGGCTTTGCCGGAGCTGTTGATGACGTTCAGGTATTGCTGTTGCTGAGGGTTGAGTTCCGTATCCTGCAGCAGTTCCGCCATGCCCAGCACACCGTTCATGGGGGTGCGGATTTCGTGGCTCATGGTGGCCAGGAATTCGCTTTTGGCCCGGCTTTCGGCTTCTGCCTCGATGATTTTCTTTTGCGAGTTCAGTTCCTCCACCTGGGCGTTGAATTCCACTTTGAGATAACGTTCCCGCTCTTCCCGCGCCAGCTTCTCGTTCTCCAGGGCCAGCTTCTGGGCTTCGTATTTTTTGCGTCGCTCCTGATTGATGCGGTCTGCCAGGGCGAACGAGAGCAGGATCACTTCCATCATGGAGCTGATCTGCATGGAGTTCTCGGTGAAAAAGTTGCGCGGCACGATGCCCACTTTGTTGAGGGAGATAATGATGCTGGCCACCATCAGGGAGCCGTAGGCCAGCACATAGTAACGGGCTTCGCGCAGCCCGCGGTAGAGGGTGTAGCCGCCGGAGAGGAGGGCGCTGACGCAGGCGGTGAGCCCCACCACAATGGCAAACAGGATGGCAAGCTTGTAGGGCATCAGGAAGGCGCTGAGGAATACCATTACATAGAGGATCGCGTGGGCCAGCAACAGGCGATAATAGCGGGGGCTGTTCTTCTTCAGGTGCAGCAATGAGATGGTGAAGGCGCAGGCGAAGATGCCGAAGAATCCCAACGAGGCCACCAGAGCCCACTGGTTTGCCCGCGGCAATGTGGGCCACAAATACTGATAGCCAAAGCCGTGCAACGCCGCCATAAACAGGCCGATGCCGGTGACCGACAGGGCGTAGTAGATGTAGGAAGGGTGGCGTACGGTGATGAAGATAAACAGGTTGTAGAGAATCATCACAATCAGCATGCCGAAATACAGGCCATGGCCCATCAGCGTGTTCTGGCGGGCTTTGTAAAATGCGTCCCTTTCCCACAGGTACAGGGGCACCTGCACGGAGCTTTCGGTTTCCACCCGCAGCAGAAACCGGCGTTCCTCGCCGTCGGCCAACGGCAGTGGAATGGCAAAATTGTGATGGTCCAGGGGGCGCTGGTGAAAGGGCAGGGTGTCCCCCAGTTGCAGCGGCTGTGATGGCTTGGGGCCGCTCACTTCGTACAGGGTCACGTGATCCAGAATGGGGTATGCGATTTCCAGCAGCCCGTCAAAGGCAGCGCCACTGCGGTTCTGAAGGGTGAAGCGAAACCAGTAGGGCGTGGTATCAAAGCCGAACGCCGGGATCGGCGTCTGCACCCCTTGCCAGGCGGACTCCGGCAACGCCTGGACGGCCTCCCAATCCAGCGTGCCCGATTCATCCCGATAGACGCTGACGGCCGTTGCCAGGTTGAATTGTTCCTGGTGGGGGGATTCAATCAACAGGGGCGCCGCGGCCCAGGTCGGAGTCCATGGCAGCAGACACAACAACACCATTCCCCATAGGTGGAACCTGAGTCTCGGCAACTTTGTCTCCGTGGAATGAGTTCAACCTTTTAAATATAGTCCATGGACGCTCTGTAAGGGGCGGTAAAGGCGTTGGTCTAGTGGATTTAGGCTGTTCCGGTTTGCTGCGGTGTAAAGCAGTAATCCCGCCTGCCGCTGAGGCGGCCCTGGTCATCCCAATCCCATTCGATGAACTCGATACGGCCATCCAGGTGTTGCAGCAGCAGGGTGCTGCAACGGGTTCCGTAACCGTAGGCGGGGGCTTCGATAAAGCGTGAGGACAGCAGCCTTTCCCAGTGGGGATCGACGCCGGTGTCCGGCAGCAGGGCCTCCGGGGCCGGTTGCCGATGGTTCAGGATCGCCAGCAGGTCGTCTGCATGCAGTGTGTGCTGGTGTGCCAGGTAGTCCGCCAGCGCCTGTTTGCCAGAGACCAGTTTGGGCCAGGGCGTGTTGAGGGTGCCGTTACTGACCCCGTGGACACCGGCGGGCAGTGACGTGATCCCCGGTTGCCGGTTGGAGTGATAGAGCAGTTGGCCGCCATCGCCACAGAGCAGGTTGAAGCCGTTGTAGCGCTCTCCCTGGAGTTGCGCCAGGTAGTCTCCGGGCGTGGCCTGCCCGCGGAGAAATCCGGTTACCAGATGGCCCCGGCTGATGGCGTCGGTGAGTTCCGGCCGGCGACCGTCGCGCACGTTGGTGAGGGCGGCAAAACGCCCCTGACGGGTCACCCCCAGCCAACTGCCGCCGGCGCTGAGATCCTGCCCGGCCAGCAGCTGCGGGGCTTCCGGCCAGAAGCCCGCGGGCCGGGTGGGACGGGCAAAGTATTCATCCCGGTTGGCGGCCACCACCAGGGGGTAATCCGGGTGGGCGTTGAGGGCGATCAGAATCAGACACATGGTTTAGAAAGCCGTTGATTGGTGTACACTAGGGCCCCTGCTTAATTGCCTCAGTGGGCCGGCCAGCAGCTGAACATATAATAGCCCACAGCAAACTCATTTTCGTTGATCGCATTTTAAAAAGGAATCCCGCCATGTTGATGTACCCGGAAATCGATCCGGTGGCGATCCAGTTGGGCCCGTTGAGCGTGCGCTGGTACGGCATCATGTATTTGATCGGTTTTGCCTCCGGTTACTGGTTGCTGGCCCGCCGCGCCCGCCAACCCAATTCAGGCTGGACCGTGGAACAGGTCAGCGATGTCATCTTTTACGGTGCCCTCGGGGTGATCCTGGGCGGGCGCATCGGTTACGTGATCTTCTATAATTTTTCCGCTTTCCTCAGTGATCCCCTGATCCTGCTGAAAGTGTGGAACGGCGGCATGTCCTTCCACGGGGGCTTTTTGGGGGTGATGCTGGCCATGTGGTTGTTCGCCCGCAAGTACCGGAAGAATATCTGGGACATCCTTGATTTCGGTGCTCCTATCGTGCCCATCGGGTTGGGGGCCGGACGCATCGGCAACTTCATCGGCGGTGAGCTGGTGGGGCGTACCACCGATGTTCCCTGGGGCATGGTGTTTCCCCATATAGACAATCTGCCCCGTCATCCCTCACAGTTGTATCAGGCAGCATTGGAAGGCGTGGCGTTATTCTGCATACTGTGGTTCTTCTCCGCTAAACCGCGGCCACGTTATGCGGTATCCGGCCTCTTCGCCCTGTTCTACGGCATTTTCCGCTTCGGGGTGGAATTCGTACGGCAACCGGATGGCCACATCGGCTTTGTGGCCTTGAACTGGCTCACCATGGGACAGATCCTGTCGCTGCCCATGATCGCGGTGGGGCTGATCCTGTTGTATCTGGCCTATGGCAAACGTAACGGAAAGCAAACGGCATCATGAAACAATACCTTGATCTTCTGCGCCTGATTAAAGAGACGGGCGTGACCAAAAGTGACCGCACCGGCACCGGCACCATCAGTTTGTTCGGGCATCAAATGCGCTTCAATCTGGCGGAGGGGTTTCCCCTGGTGACCACCAAGAAGGTGCATCTTAAATCCATCATCCATGAGCTGCTGTGGTTCATTCGGGGCGAAACCAATATTGCGTACCTGAAAGAAAACGGCGTCTCCATCTGGGATGAGTGGGCCGATGAAAACGGCGAGTTGGGTCCGGTGTACGGTAAGCAGTGGCGTTGCTGGGAAGCGGGTAACGGCGCGGCAGTGGATCAACTGGGGCAATTGATCGATGAGATCAAACGCAATCCGGATTCCCGGCGCCTGGTGTTGAGCGCCTGGAACCCGGCGGTGCTGCCGGACGTGAGCAAATCGCCCAGGCAGAATGCGGCGGAAGGCAAACAGGCCCTGCCGCCCTGTCATTGCCTGTTCCAGTTTTACGTGGCGGACGGCAAACTCTCCTGCCAGTTGTACCAGCGCAGCGGCGATGTGTTTCTGGGCGTGCCGTTCAATATCGCCTCCTACTCGTTGTTGACTTTGATGGTGGCTCAGGTGTGTGGCCTGCAGCCGGGGGACTTTGTGCATACCTTCGGTGATGTGCATCTGTATCTGAACCACCTGGAACAGGCAGAACTGCAGCTGTCCCGCGCGCCCCGCCCCCTGCCTACCATGAACATCAATCCGCAGGTTACCTCCCTGTTTGATTTCGTGTATGAGGATTTTGAATTGGTGGGTTACGATCCCCATCCGCACATCAAGGCACCGGTGGCTATTTAAGAAGGGGGGTACGTTATGATTTCCCTGATCGTGGCCAAGGCCGACAACGGCGTGATTGGCCTGGACAACAAAATGCCCTGGCACATACCGGCGGAGCTGCAGTACTTCAAAGCCCGCACCCTGGGCAAGCCCATCATCATGGGTCGGAAAACCTTTGACTCCCTGGGGCGGGTGCTGCCCGGGCGCCCCCATGTGGTGATCAGCCGCAGTCCACTTTCACTGCCGGAAAACTGTTACCCGGTGCAATCGCTCGATGCCGCCATCAGCACCGCTCAGCGCCTCAACCGTGAGCATGCCCCGGAACAGGATGAGGTGGTGGTGATCGGTGGCGCTGAAATCTACCGGCAGGCGCTGGATCGGGTGGATCGTCTCTACATCACCGAAGTACACCTGTCCCCGCAAGGGGATACGTTTTTTCCTGAATTGAATCCCGATGACTGGCAGGAGATCGAACGCGAAGATGTTCCCGCCGGCACCGACTCTGCAATTGCGTACAGCATTGTGACCTATCAACGTAACTAGCACGACGATACGAAATGTTTAAAAACCTCTTCAAACCCAAATGGCAGAGCGCCAAACCGCAGGTGCGTATCCAGGCCCTGCAAAATCTGAACGTGAGCGATGAAAACGACTTTCACATCCTTGAGCTGATGGCAAAAGGCGATGTGGAGAATGACGTGCGCCTGGCGGCCATGAAGCGGATTCCCCAGCGGGAAAAACTGCTGACCCTGATCAAACAGGAGAAAGACAGCGGCGTGCGCTTTGCCGCCATCGAACATTTGATTTCGGTGTTGTCGGATAACGCTAGCGGACTGGACCCGGTGGTGCGGGACATGGTGCGGGAGCTGGACAGCCATGCCCTGGCGGCCATTGTGGAGCAGACCCAGAGCGTCGAGCTGGGAACACTGGCCCTGGCGGCCATCGCCGATGAAACCGTGCTGGAAGCCTACGCGGTGAAATTGCCCCTGGCGCAGATGCGGCAGGCGGCCGCGGAACGCCTGCACAGCGAGGATGTGCTGGAACGGGTGATCAAGGCCAGTAAAGGCAAAGACAAATCCGTGTGGCGCATCTGCAAGGACAAGCTCAATGGCCTGCGGGCGGAACAGCAGCAGGAAGCCTCCATTGAGCAGCAGATAGCAGAGCTGTGCCAGAACCTGGAAACCCTGTCCCGCCTGCCCTATGACAATCTGTACGGCCCCAAGCTGGAGCACCTGCAGAAACAATGGCAGCGCATGCAACACCATGCGGACAACGAAGCGGTGCAGCGCTTCAATCGCGCCTACGCCCTGTGCAAGGCCACCATTGATGACATTCACAACGAACAGGATCGCCTGGCGGAAGAAACCCGGCGCCAGCGGGAAGCCCTGCAGGAACGCATGGCCGCCTGCGAACAGCTGGAAGAAGCGGTGCGCCAGCTCAGTTCCATTGCGGTGCTGCAGCCGGGGGATATTCCTGCCCTGCAGGCGCTGTTGAATACCCAGAAAACCCGTTGGGAGGAAGCCGCGGCGGTGGTGGAGCCGGCCGCGGATGAACGCAAGCGTTTCAGTCGCATTCATGGCTTGTTGCAACGGGCGCTGGATGCGGTGCGCAGTCTGAGCGAACGGGAGCAACGCATCCGCGACAGCGCCACGGCAGTGCTGGATTTGCAGGAGGCCACCATGGCCACCTTGCAGCAAAAGCAGAAAGATCTGGAAAAGTCCCTGGGCGACTTGAAGTGGCCGGAAGAGCTGGCGTGGCCGGAATCGTTGAAACTGCACCAGCAGGCCCTGGATCATTTCGGCCGTTTGCAAACCAAAGCCAAGGCCATGGAAGAAGAGGCCATTCACAACATCCGCTCCATGTTCAATGAACTCGCCAGCGAGATCGAGCAGGGTCATTTGAAACCCGCCAACCGCTTGCTGAAAGAAGCCAGCCAGCTGGTGAAGCACCTGCCCATCAAAGTGGCCTCTGGCTACCAGAAAAAGCTGCGGGAACTCACGGTGCAGGTGAATGAGCTGCGGGACTGGCAGGGCTTTGTCGCCACCCCGAAGAAAGAAGAGCTGATCACAGAGATGGAAGCGCTGGTGGAGGCCGACCTGGACCCCCAGGCCCTGTCCAATAAAATTCGCCGGCTGCAGGACGAGTGGCGCAGCCTGGGGGAAGCGGACAAGGGCCGCAACAAGGAATTGTGGGAGCGCTTCAGTGCCGCCGCCGACAAAGCCTATGAGCCCTGTCGCGGCTATTTCGACAAACTTTCGGAAGTGCGCCAGGCCAATCTGGAAAAACGCAGCAGCGTCTGCGATCAGCTGGACACCTATCTGCAGCAGTACGATTGGGAGCATGCGGACTGGAAAGCGGTGAACGAAGTCTATGAAACCGCCAAGAACGAGTGGCGCCTGTATACGCCGGTGGAACGCAAGGAAGGCAAAAAAATCCAGGAGCGTTTTAACGGTTTGCTGGATCAGCTGCGGGAGCGTTTACACGGCGAGTTTGAACGCAATAAAGCCCGCCGCGAGCAACTGATTGAGGCGGTGGAAGCACTGGTGGAATTGGACAGCCTGGCGGACGCCATCGAACAGGCCAAGGGCCTGCAGCGGGACTGGCGGGCGGTGGGCCTGGTGGCGCGGCGGGATGACGCCCGCCTGTGGAAGCGGTTCCGTGCCGCCTGTGACCGGGTGTTTGAGCGCCGTGATCAGCAGCGCGAAGAATTCCAGAAAGAACGGGAACAGAACCTGGTGCACGGGGAACACCTGTGTGAACAGATCGAGCAACTGGCGGAAGGGGATGTCACTGATGTGGCCGCCGTGCGCCAGGAATTCCGGCAGTTGAAACAGCGATTCCAGGATCTGGGGGGATTACCCCGGGAGCAGCAGGATGGACTCAAGGCCCGTTATCAGCAGGTGTGTGCCCAGTTTGAGGCGGCCCTGCTGAGTGCGGAAAGCGCATTGCGGCAGCAGGGCTTCAAGGAGTTGTGGCGCCGCGCCGCACTGTGCGATGAGCTGGAAGACACGTTGTTGAACTCAGCCCAGGGGGAGCCGTTCGAGGGGGCCCCGGAGGCGGAATGGAACAGCGAGCAAAACCTGCCGGCGGATGCGGAAACGCTGCTGCAGACCCGTTATGAGCAGGTGCTGGCCGCACTGCAGGGGGGGGACCGACCCTCTGCCGAGGCGTTGGACCGCAATGGCGCGCGTTTGCATGAGCTGTGTCTGAAGCTGGAAATCGCTGCCGGCGTGGAGTCCCCCGCGCAGGATCAGGCGCAGCGTATGGCCTTGCAGATCAACCGCTTGAATGATGGCTTGACCCATCGCAGTGAAGCGGTCAGTAGTCGCCAGCTGATCGAGCAGCTACAGGTGGAGTGGGCGGGCATCGGCCCGGTGCGCAGTGCTGACCGGGAGCAGTACGGCAAGCGCTTCCGTCAGGTGTTGTCACAGGCTCTGGATTGATGTCAACGCTAACGGGGTCCTCTCTGGCCCCGTTAGCGTTGGTGTGATCAGGAAGTCAAACCCAGATCCTTGCGGATGCGGGAGCAGGAGCTGCTCATGATGGAGAACAGGGACTGCTCGTCGCTTTTCACCACCACGTTTTCAATCACTTTATTGCGAATGGACAGGGTCACTGAGCACTCTTTGGCGCTCATGCCTTTTTCCCGGTCCAGATAAACCCAGACCATGGCCCCGGAACGGGTCTCGTCACGCTTGTTGGGCAGGCCCAATTTCTTTTCCACGTACTCCACCGGCTTGCCGGTCAGGTCCGTTACGATAGGATCATCCTGAGGATCAACCACAGAACTACTGCAACCGCTCAGCAGTATCCCCGCTGTGGTGAGTGCAATTAGGGTCTTCATGAAACTCCCTCTTGGTGCTTTTGTTATGGACGTTGTGAAGTGAACGCCGGGTACTTGTTGTTGTTTTGGCTATTTGATCAAAAGGAGGGGGGGTAGGCAAGCATCCCTTGCCTGCAGTTACGTTAAGCTGTGTTAACGGATACTTTCCAGCCAGCTGCTGATGGCCGGTACGGATGCCTCGTCCAGCTCAATGCCCACCAGGTAGGTGTCCCGTTCAGTGGGTTGAATCCAGCGCACGATGCCGCTGATCAGGGTACGGTCACCGGCGTCCGAATTGATCCAGAGGGCGATTTCTGCACGCTCGAGCACCGCAAAATCCAGTTCCACCTGCAGGCCGGTGTGGGAGGCATTGATGGCGTTGGCGGTAGCCGGTTCCACCATACTGATCTGGTGGGAGGAAATGGACTCGATGAAGAGCGTGTCCTCGATGGGGGAGCGGGGGGCGCTGCGGCGTTCTTCGTGGCTGGACTCATTGTGGTTGGACATAGGGCTATCTCGTTGTTTTTTTGTCTATTGTGCAGGCTTAAGCATAGACCCTAAACCGGCAGGGAGACAGAGAATTCCACCCCCCGTCCATCCGCCAGATTCGCCGCTCGCACCTGCCCGCCGTGGGCTTCGGCGATCAGGCGCACGATATATAGCCCCAGTCCCAGGTGAGGGGCGTCGCCTTTGCGGCCGCCGTCGCGGCGGGACACCAGGGAGTCGAACAGCTGTTGGCCGAGGCCCGCCGGCAGCTGCGACCCCTCATTCCGCACCCACAGCTGCCAACGCTGTTGTTGTTGCTCCAGTCCCAGGCCGATGCGGCCCCCGGCCGGGGTGAAGCTGCGGGCGTTATCCACCAGTTTGTCCAGCAGTTGTGCCATCAGCTCGGGGCTGCCTTCCACGGGTGCGCTGGGGGGGCTAATGACGCAGTAAAACTCGTGCCCGGGGTAGGTGTCCCCATAGGCGCGGGTCAGGTCCTGCAGCAGGGGCACCAGATCAAAACGGCTGCGCTCACTGTGCTGGATGGTCTGTTCCACCCGGCTTGCCTCACTCATGGCGGACAGGATCTGGCGCAGGCGTTCAATGCCTTCTTCCGCCCGCTGCAGATAGGGGGCGTTGTCCGCCTGGGTCTGGGCCAGCTCGAGGGAGGATTTGACGATGGCCAGGGGGGTACGCAGTTCGTGGGCCAGCTTGCCGTTGAGGGTTTCCAGGTAGTCCGTATAGCCCCGTACCCGCTGCAGCAGATCCTGGTAACTGCGGGAAAGGTCACCGATTTCATCGGCCCGCTGGGAGGCGGCAAAGGGCGCTACCCGGCCGTCCGGGCTGATGGCCTGCCGGGCCGCCTGATTGAGCCGGCGGATGCGCCAGGACAGGCTGCTGGCAAACAGCACCAGGATCAGGATCACCAGCACCAGCACTCCCAGAGTGAGGGTGGTGACCCGGCGCAGGGCCTCGTTGGTCAGGCTGATCAGGGCCTCCCCGGTCTGGGACAGCAGCAGGTAGCCCAGCAGGTTGCCTTCATGCAGCAGCGGCTGGCTCACCAGCAGGGCGGACTGTTGTCGCTCCGGCAGCTGGTACCAACCGGCCTGAGGCCGATGCTGGAGTTGCAGGCTGTCCAGCTGAAAGCGGTCCTGGCTGGCGCTGAGTTCTTCCTGGGCCAGGGGCCAGGGCTGCTGGCTGCCACTGGGGGTCAGCAGGTCGATCAAAAGCCGATAGAAGCGGCCCAGGCCCTGGTTGAGCAGGTTTTCCGGGTCGGTGGGGGGGGGAATGTCCACCGGGTGGGAGACCCAGTCCTGCTGTGGGGACAGGGGCCATCCCGCCGGACTCAGGACCACGGCGTCCAGCTCCTCAGTGCGCTGAGCCTGCAGCAGGGGGGCCAGAGCCGGCAGCGGCTTGAGCCAGAAATCCCCCCAGCCCCGCTCCGGTTGCAGGGTAGTGGCCACCCGCTGTGCCGGGCCGCTGGCGTCGGCCTGGTAAAATTCCAGCACCAAGTGCGAGAGCAGGTCCTGGGCCGCGACACTGAGCTCCACATTAAAGCCGTCATGGGTTTCCTGCCACCAGACCTGCATGTCCTGCATGGGGTGCAGCCTCTTTTGCTGGCGGAACCATTGTTGTGCCTGCAATTGCCCGGGGCCGCTGGTGAACAGTACCCACTGCCGCTGCACCTGGCCATCGTGGGTGGTGAAGCGCAGGTGATCGCTCCGGTCGAATTCAAGCCCGGGGTTGAAGTAGTGAATGCGGGGCGTCTTCACCTGGGCGAACAGGTACAGGCGTTCCCCGAACAGGGCCTGCTGCAAGCGGATACCGGGAGCCAGGGTGTGCACCGGGTGGCTCTGCCAGTCGTCGCCGTAGCCGTCCACCTGCACCGGTTGATAGCGGCGGGGGGTGTAAAACACAGCACCCGGCAAATTGGCGGGCAGCTCGCTGGTCTGTACCAGCTGACCCAGCACACCGGCTTGCTGCTGCAGGGCCTGGCGCTGGCTTTCCCGCAGCGCCTGTTCCATTTCCCGGGCGTAATGGCAACCGGCCCAGGGCAACAACAGGGTGGTGAGGGAAACCAGCAGCAGCTGGGTGCGCAGTCGCAAGCGTTAATCCCCCAGGCCCGGCTGATGCCAGCGGTAACCCATGCCGTATACGGTCTGGATGGCGTCGAACGCGGGGTCGATCTGGTTGAACTTGCGGCGGATGCGCTTGATGTGGGAGGTGATGGTGTTGTCGTCCAGCACCACGCTGGCGGCGTCCATCAGCTGTTGCCGGTTCTTCACGTGGCCGGGGTGTTTTACCAGGGCGTGGACGATCCAGAACTCAGTGAGGGTCAGGTCCAGGGGCTGCTCCTGCCAGCGGGCGTGGAAGCGGTCCAGGTCCATCAGCAGCGCACTGCGCTGCAGGCGGTTGTCCTCCTGGCGGGGCTGGTTCAGTGCGTCCAGGCGGCGGAACAGGGCCGTGATGCGGGCGGACAGGTGAGGCAGGCTGATGTCCTTGGTCAGGTAGTCATCGGCCCCCAGCCGCAGTCCGGAGATGGCGTCCAGCTCGCTGTCGCGGGCGGTCAGGAACAGAATCGGCAGGTGCGGGGCCATTTGCCGCAGCTCCCGGCACAGATCAAAGCCCCCTTCAATTTCATCCTGCAGACCGATGTCAATCACAGCCATGTCCGGCAGCCGCTGCCGCAATCCGGCCAGGGCGGCGGGACGGGAGTCATAGGTGCTGATGTCATAGCCCTGGCTTTGCAGGAACATTGTGTAGTTTTCGCGGATGGCGGCTTCGTCTTCGATCAGTGCAATGTGTTTGGCCATAACCTCGGTTACCCAATGGGGTTGCTGTTGCAAGGGTGGATGGCCTAAGTGTACCTCAGTCCTCCCGGGGCGGGAGTGCCTGCCACAATTCATCATAATTGATCAGTGCCTGGGCACGGGTTCGGCCTGCCCTGGCCACACCGGCGCCGTTTACTGAAGCGGAATGCAATGTCTTCAGGAGTGAATCATGAAGTGGGAAACCCGGCCGCGCTGGCGCAATGAATGGTATACCACGGTGCTGTTGCTGGCGCTGTTGGTGTTTGGATTACGGGCGCTGGATCAGCACCGCGACGTGCGGGTGGCGGTGCCAATGTGTGTGATGGAGATTGCCCCGGATCAGGACAGGCCCTGCTAAGGTCGCTCAGATGCCGTAGACGATGCTCTTCTCGCTCTTCAACAGCTCCTGCTGCTGTTGCCAGATGTATTGCCCGCTGTCCTGGTCCAGCAGTTTCAGGCTGACCCGGTAGAAGGTCTTTTTCTGCTTCGGCTCGGTGCGGATGACGTTGCTGATTTCCCCCACCAGCAAATAGTCGGCGTCCACGGCGGTGGCCAGGGATTCGCCGCTGGTGGCGTCTTCAAACAGCTGGTAGAGGCTGCCTTTCCAGCGCTCGCTTTCCTTAGCCATGGCCCCCTGGTCCGCAAAGCGGAAGCGGTTCGCCTTATTCAGTTCGTTCATCAACTGGCCATTGATGGACGCCAGATCCACTTTGTCATAGGTGAAGTTGATCAGGCCGAACACCGCCAGCTTGGGGCGGGAGCTTTTGGTGGCCTGCTGGACCTGTTCATCCGCCAGCATGGCTTCGAGCATGGCCACGGCGCTGTTGCTGATGGCGTCGTCCTTGACCTCTTTCTGGACGGTTTTGGCGGCGGGAGTGTCGTCGTATTTAACGGTATTGGTGCAACCTTGAAAAATTAGGCTAGCCAACACCAGGCTGCCCATCATGAGTGTTTTATTCATTTCCGCCCTCTGCTTATTCTTTTTGGCTCTACAACGTCCTAGTGTCTACCGATTCAGTGCTTCAATCAAGAGCGCCCGCCCTCGCTGTGCCCAATAAACTGGCGAATATTCAGCTTGTCTACCATATTTAAAGAACCTGATTTGATCAAATCTCGACCAGGGATGGTCAGGATCTTTCGCTGGCGGAGCGCCTCATAACAAGCACAAGTGAACGTAACGAGTCCCACCTTTATGAAGCAGTTTTCAATTCCCAAATTCCTGATCGGATGTACCTTGCCGGCGCTGTTGATGCTGGCCGGTTGTGGCGGCGGCGGTGGCGGTGACGCCTATGAACCGCCGGCCCTGTCCCACGGTGTGATCTTCACCTACCCTCTGGATGGCCAGACGGATGTGCCACTGGGCACGCGGTTTTATGCCACCTTCAGTCGCAATGCCAGTGCCGCGGCGGTGGCGGCCGCCTGCAGTGTGGACGGCAGCGGCAATGTCAGTGGCCACTTCTGCCTGATCGGACCCGGCAACTCGGTGGTGCCCATCGCGCCCAGTGTCAGTGGTGCGGTGGTGCAGTTCGAAACCGATCAGCTGCAGCAGGGCACCCGCTACGAGCTGTATGTCTCCAGTGCAGTGATCGGCGGCGGTGCCTCCAACCTTTCCATCAGCTCGCCCCTGGTGACCTTCCTCACCAGCCGCACCGACCCGGTACCGAGTGTGGCGCCCACGGTGACCGCCATTAACGGCGAGGACCCGGATGTCTATTCCACCATCCTGCCGTCACCCCCTGAGCCCCGCTACCCCATGATGGACTTCTCCACCATCCGGGTGGAATTCAGTGAGCCCCTGGATGAGAAAACCGTACGCATTGACGCCACCGATGTGGCCAACAGCCCCTTTGCCTTTGTCAGTGTGGACGGTGCTACCGAAACCCTGGTGCCCGGTTCGCTGGTGGTGCGCAAGCAGCACATCAGCTTTGATCCGGAGTCAGACCTGACTCCCGGCACCACCTACCGCCTGCGCCTGAACGCCGGCATCACTGACCTCAATGGTGAAACCGTGAATCCGGTGACCTTTGAGATGGTGCCCGAGGATTCCAACAGCTGCGGTTGCGTCATCACCCAGCGCTTCAATACCACGGCGGCCTTTGGTGAGGCCGGCTTTCCCCAGACGTCGCGGCTGACCGGGCGCCCGCTCAACGCCATCGACCTGTATTCGCCCCTTATCGGCAGCAATGACATCAATCTGAGGGATGCCACCCTGGAGGCGCGCCTGGCCGATCCCAGTGCCTTTGGCGGCCTGATTCCGTTTGTGATTCGCAAGGGCGCCTCGCTGCCCATCACCGGCCTGGACCTGGCGTTGGGTGGCGCGGTGCCCGCCAACCTGCAGACCGGGGACATCACCGCCAGTTTCATCACCGATGTGACCGGCTATATGGATCGCAATCCCTATCGGCCCTACAGCACCCAGGTGGATGACGCCAAGTCGCCGGTGTTTGTGTACCTGATTTTCGATCTGGCACTCACCAGTGCAGACCCCACCGGCAATGCGGTGCTGAACCAGACCATTCCCCATATCCAGGCCACCGGTACCGCCCGCATCAGCGACGGCACCCTGTACATCGAAAGCGTGCGCACTCTGGAGATGGATCTGCTGGGCCTGGATCAGGCCCCCGCTCATCTGGTGTTGGGCATCCAGTCTGACCTGGTGTCCGTGCCGGAGCCGGACCTGACCGCCCCGGTGATCACTGCGGCCTACCCCGCCAGCGGCAGTACGGATTTCCCGGTGGGGGACGAGTTGTCGCTGATCTTCAGCGAACCCATCAACAATGCCGGCGTGGACCCCCAGGATGAGATCGTGCTGACCAATGTCACCGATGGGGGAGCCGTGCCTTTCCAATTGGCCTGGGACGGCAGCACCGTGCTGCTGCAACCCAATACGCCCCTCAGCTACAACAAGCAGTACCAGATCAGCCTGGGTGCTCTGGAGGATCTGTCCGGCAATGGGCTGTCCCTGGATGTGGGGGACGCCACCGGCGGCAGCGGGGTGATCACCTTCAACACGGAAAACCCGGGTGCCACCAGTGTCGGCCCCATGGTGACCAGTATCTATAACGGTGCCGCCTGTAACCTCACCGGTGGCGACGCGAATTTTGCCGGGCGCTGCGTGGGTGGCAACTCCGGGGATGAGCGCTACCTGCCTTTCACCCTGCCGTCGGATGGTCATCTGGAAGTGTATTTCACCCAGCCCATGAATGCCTCTACCCTGGTGCTGGGCAGCGCCTGTGGCAGCGGTGCGGTGCGCATTGAAGAACTGAGTGGCGGCAGTTGTGTGGGGGTGGTGGAAGGCTCCCTGATCGCCGACACCCGCAGTTTCACGTTCACGCCCACCCAACCCTGGAGCGAAGGTACCCAATACCGGGTAACTCTGGTACCGGGGGGCAATACCAGCTGTGATGCCGGGGAAATCTGCGGCAGCAACGGGCGCCCCTTGAATCCCGACCCCCTCAATGGTGGCCGGTCCGGGGACGCCGGTGGCGGCAACATCGTCAACACCTTCACCGCCGTGGCGGCCAACAACGATGTCTTTTTGCCCCTGCAGTTACAGCCCTACACCGACCTCAACGGCAATGGTTTTGTGGACGGCAGCGAAACCGGGCACAGCGAGAACAGTGCCGGGGTGGTGATTGTGCCCCTGGACCTGGACGGCATCACCAACGGCATCATTACCCGCGCTGAGTTCCTGGATCAGCCCGGCGGCAGCGTGATTCCCCAGGCCAACATCTACCTCAGCGGTGCCTTGCCGGTCACCGTGGGGGAACCGGAACCCCTCGCCATTGATGGTGCTCTCTGGGGCATGACCTTGACCGGCGACAGCCAGATTCCGGTGCAGGTGCATCCCGGCATCCTGTATGGCACCTCCATTACCATGGATTCCTCCGCCCGGGTGCTGGGGATTACCATTCCCATCGCCGATGTGGAAACCGGGCTCAGCATCCTGCGCCTGCGGCAATCCGGTGGCGAGCCGGTGACCGGTTACATTGTGCAGGAGGCGGGGGAGGACCAGCCCCAGTTTATTGCCCAGCTCGACCTGTATATGGATGCCCCGGACATGGAGATCGAGGTGGATATTCCATTACTGGGCGGCCTGATTGCAGTGAATCACAACCTGCACAGCCTGCCGCTGACGGCCATCGTGAAGGGACCCATTACCTTCCTGGAGGACGGCCGCATCCTGATCGAACAAATAAATGTCGGCGCCATCGAACTGGTGATCAACGTCTCCTCCATCGCGGGCAACGGCGCCATCAAGATGGCCATTGAGGCCAACGCCATGCAGTTGCGATTAATCGGTAACCCACTCAAAGGCCGCAAATAAGGAGGCGAGCATGAATAGGTTAATGTCACCCGCCTGTTTGGCGGTAATGTTGGCGGCCATCAGCAGTGGCCCGGTGGTGGCGGCCGTAGAGCAACCGGTTGCGGACCAGAGTGAAGGCCAGATTGAGGACCAGGCCAATTACTGGGACCGTTTTAAAACCAAGACGCTGGGTCTGGAAGCGGGTGCCAAACCCTTCTATTTGCGGGCCGGATACACCTCGTTGCAACCGGATTCCTCCAGCGACGAGGTGAGCCTGGACGTGCCCTCGGATTCGCCCACCACGTTGGCCATCAGCAGCGGCCCTATTGAGGGCTCCGGGGCATCGGTGAATCCGGTGAGCTTCCCCTCGGCCATTGTAGGTTATCGCCTGCCCTGGGATCGGGGCCAGTGGTCCATCGAAACCATCCTGGCGCTGCCCTTTACGGTGGAGTTTGAGGCGGAAGGGACCCTCAAGGACGAATCCATCGCCCCCTATGCCCTGGGCAATATACCCACCGGGGTGGAGCCACTGGGCTCCGAGTTCGGGGAAAGCAAGGTGTTGCCGCCGGTGGTGACGGTGGTTTATCGCTTTCTGATGGACAAACCCCTGCGACCCTACATCGGCGGCGGCCTGTCTTATATGATCACCTACGATGCCGAGGTTACCAATCCGGTGCTGACGGCGGTGGGGGAGCCGGAACTGGAGATCGACGATGTGCTCGGTTATGTGGTGCAGGGGGGGGTGGAGTACAACTTCTATAAGGACTGGTGGGTGAACTTTGATGTGAAGTTCATCGGCGGCCTGGAAGCCGAAGCCACGGTGAAAAATATCTGGGTGGAGACGCCGGACCTGCCCACCTACAGTCCGGCGGAAGTGGGGGATGCCAGTGTCAATGTGACGGTGGACCCCTGGGTGTATCACATTGGTGTGGGGTTCGACTTCTGACCGGGAAACTAACCTGTCACGACTCCGCATCATAAATCAGTATAATGGGCACAGTTTCTATTCGATTCTGTAGCAAGCCATCCCCGTGATACAAGGAAGCTGTGCCCGTGACCACCCTGACCGCCCGTCTCAAGCAACTCAGCTGGAAACACCTCAGCTGGCAACAGTGGACGCTCGTCGCCCTGGTTCTGTTCTACCTGCTCTACATCGCGCTGTCCTACCTGTACCTGCCGGGCAAGCTCAAGCAGGTGGTGGAAACCGACGTGGCGCAACAGGTGGGGCGCGACATTACGGTGGAGCGCTTTGAGTACAACCCCTTCGATTTGTCGCTGCGGGTGTTCGGCCTCTACGTACCGGATAAACCGGATGCGCCTTTGCTGGCCTGGGACCAGTTCTATGTGAATTTCACCCCCTGGGGCTCCCTGTTCGGTTGGGAAATCAAACTGGAAGCCGTGCAGTTGGACAAGCCGGTGGTGAATCTGGATAAAACCGGTGACCGCTTCAATTTCAGTGACATTCTGGAACGGTTCGCGGCGACTGAAGACAGCGAGGAGCAGACGGCGGAGGAAGCGGCGTCCGCGGACAGCACCGGTATTGCCCTGGAAATTTCCCGCACCGCCATCAATGACGGGTTCTTTCGTTTCACGGACTTCAGTGGCGCGCAGCCGGCTCGCAGCGAAATGGATAACGTCACCATTGAACTCTCTGACCTTTACCTGGCTACCGGTGATGAACACCTGAACCCGTTCAATATCACCGCCGCCATTCCCGGTGGTGGAGCCCTGAAAATGGCGGGCCAGTATCGGGTGGATCCCCTGCTGGTGGAAACGGAACTGGATGCCAGTGGTGTGGAGCTGAAGGAGTTCAGTGACTTTGTCACCAACGTGATTCCCATCAAAGTGGCGGATGGCCAGTTGGCGCTGAACGGCGCGCTGGCAGTACAACAGCAAGGCGAAGAGGTGGCGGTGACCGCCAGGCTTGAGCAACTGAGCGTGACCGATCTGGCGCTGGATGATCGCACTCTGGACCCACCCATGGCCCGGGTCTCCGCCATCACCCTTGGCGGAGTGGAATTCGATTTGCTGCAACAACGCCTGACGATCGCCAGTGTACGGGTGGACGGCCCGGTGCTGCATCAGTGGCTGGATGAAAACGGCAAGCCCCGCTTTGAGCACCTGCTGGTGCAGGAAGTGGTGGAGGAAAATATCGAGCAGCAGGCACCCGCGCATCAGCAGGAGGAAAGCGCGCCCTGGAGCGTGGTGGTGAACAGCCTGGCGTTGGCCGAGGGCGAGTTTTATTTCTCCGACAAGAACCCGGGCATCACCCAGAGTCACAGCGTTACCGCCCTGACTGTGGAGCTGCAGAACCTGACCCTCACCGAAGGGGAAACCGTACCGGTGTCCGTGAGCGCACGTCTGGACCAGCAGGGGGAATTAACGGTGGAGGGCAGCATGACCCTGGTGCCGTTCAAAATGCAGCTGAACTACGGGCTGGCGAACCTGCCGTTGCCAGCGTTCTCCGAATACGTTGAGCTGGGAACCTATTTGCGCATCGAGAAAGGTGCGTTGCAGTTGGAAGGCAATATCGCCCTGGATACTGAGGGTGACATGCCCATCCAGTCGCAACTGGCGCTGACGGTGGACGGGTTTCAGGCGGAGGATACCCGCACCGGCAAGCCGGTGGTGCAGTTTAAACAACTGCAATTGCAGGACATGAATCTGGATACCCAGGCCCGCAATGTGCAGGTGGGCGGCCTGGTGCTGACGGAGCCCAACCTGCTGCTGGCGATCGACGCGGAAAAGCAAATGAACTGGGCCACCATCACCAAGCCTGCAACCTCGGGGAGTGGAGAGGCTTCGACCGAAGACACCGCGCCGGACACCAACGAATCCAACCCGGACTGGCAGTACCGCATTACCAAGGTGGAAATCCTCAACGGCCTGACCCGGTTTGAAGACCGCAGTCTGTCACCGGTATTCAAAACCGGCCTGCACAATCTGGATTTCAAGCTGGACACCGTGGCCAGCGACGGTACACAGCCGGTGCCGTTTTTCCTCACCAGTAAAATTGATCGTTATGCGCCGTTCAGTGTGAAAGGCACCCTGGACCCCATTGCCCAGCAGCCGGGATTTGAATTCAAAAGTACTTTGAAGGGTTTGGAAATGCCGGCGCTGTCACCCTATTCCGCCCAGTTCATTGCCTACAACCTGCAAAGCGGAAAACTGAACCTGGATCTGGATTACTCGCTGCATAACAGCAAGCTCAAGGGTGGCAACAAACTGGTGGCGGATCAACTGTACCTGGGGGAGGAAGTGCCCAATGATGAGGCCATCGATGCGCCGGTGGCACTGGGTCTGGCCTTGTTGCGCGACGTGAACGGTGTGATTGACCTGGATGTGGGTGTGGCCGGCGATCTGGACGATCCCGGTTTCAATGTGTCCGGGATTATTCTGAAAGCCTTTATTAATGTGCTGGTGAAAGCCGCGACCTCGCCATTCCAGTTGTTGGGGTCTCTGGTGGGCAGCGGTGAGGACATGGGGGCCATTGATTTTGATGCCGGCTTTGCCACGCTCACGGCCGAAAATCAGACGCGCCTGGAGCAATTGGTGGAAGCCCTGGCTCAGCGCCCGCAGTTGGTGGTGACGTTCAGTGGGGCTGCCTCCCCGCAGGAGGATACGCCCATGCTGAAGAAACTGCGCATCCAGGAGCGGGTGGCTGAGGTCCGTAAAATGTCCCTGGAGGAGTTGCGGGAAGAAGCCGGTGATCAGGACTGGTGGACTGTACGGGCCAACCGCCGGGCCATCGAAAACCTCAATGACGAGTTGAAGCTGGCGGATGAGTCCGCGCGGGAGGATGCGTTGCAGGCCGCGCAACCGGACTTGAAAGGCGATGCGCTGGAGGCCGCCGTGTACCAGGGGATGTACGAGGACGTGGCGGCACAGCAGAACATCACCAATACCGACCTGTTGGCGCTGGCGGATCGCCGGGCCCTGGCCATCAAGCAGCATCTGGTGGATGTGTTGCAACTGGATCACGCGCGGGTCACCGTGAGCAAAAGCCGCAGTGGGGATTTAAAGGGGCGGGTGGTGAATCTGGGGCTGGATGCACGATGAGCGGAAGCCTCCATGTGAGCGGGGATTGGGTGTTGCTGCGGGGGCTGGTGCGCCAGCAGAAACACTGGGAACAGTTTCCGGCGCGCTTTGCTGAAGCCTTTCCAGAGGCCCGGGTTCACACCCTGGATCTGCCGGGCAACGGTGTCCTTTGTGATCGCCCCAGTCCGCTGACCGTGCGGGAGATGATGGAATCGGCCCGGCAGCAACTGCAGGTGCGTGGAATCATGGGGCCGGTGAACCTGCTGGCCATTTCCCTGGGGGGCATGGTGGCCATCGAATGGATGCACCGTCACCGCCAGCAGGTCACCAGCGCCGTCATCATCAATTCCTCCCTGCGCGACGCCGGCACCCTGTTTGATCGACTGCAGCCGGCCAACTACCCGGCCATCCTGAAAAACCTGCTGCTGCAGCGTGACCCGTATTCCCGGGAAAAACTGATCCTGGACATCTCCAGTAACCTCTATCCCCACAAAGCCGCGTTGGCGCGCAAGTGGACAGAATACGCCACCACCCACCCCACCCGTCGCCGCAATGCCCTGCGCCAGTTGCTGGCGGCAGCGCGCTATGCGGCCCCACGGCGGCGCCCCCACGATCGTGTACTGGTGCTGAACAGTGCCCGCGATCGCCTGGTGAATCCGGTGTGTTCTGAGCGCATGGCCCGGCGCTGGGATTGGCCCCTGCGCACCCATCCCCGGGCTGGCCACGATCTGCCGCTGGACGACGGCCCCTGGATTCTGCAGCAGATCCGGCACTGGCTGACCGACACTGCCTGAAATTCCACCGAAAGTTTGCCATAACGGGTAAAAAATCACGTTCCGGTTGTGATGTCGCCGACTTGGCGCATCGCAATGGCTCCTCTATGCTGATGAACGTGTCAGAGCTTGATGCCGTGATCTGCCCGCAATACGGTTCTTTGTTGTCTGCACAGGGATTGCGCAGAATCCCTGCCAGTTAAGTCATCGTCCACCTGTGGAAAATGCTCTTGATAGGGAAGCCAGATGAACATGATTGAAGACATGATCGATGCTGTCCTGATACGCGAAGGCGGCTACGTCGATCACCCCGCAGACCGCGGCGGTCCCACCAATTTTGGTATCACCCAGAAAACCCTCTCCCGTTATTATGGCCGCGCTGCCACCGTCGATGAAGTTAAACACCTGTCCCGGGAAGTGGCCGAGGAAATCTATCGGCGCAATTACTACAAAGGTCCCGGCATTGATACGCTGCCGGACCTGATCCAGCCATTTATTTTCGACTCCGCCGTCAATCATGGTCCGCGGCGTGCCATCAAGTTTTTACAGAACGTGTGCAACCAGGCCGGTTATCGCCCCCTGCTGTCGGTGGATGGCGCAGTGGGCCCCAATACCCGCCGCGGTGCGGAGTGGGCGTTACGGGAAATGGGCACCGTATTGTTGGATGCCCTGATCGAGGAACGACGCAATTTTTACCTGTTGATTGTGGAAGCCAATCCTTCACAGCGGGTATTCCTCAAAGGTTGGATGAACCGGGTGAACGAATTCAGTGATCAGGAGATAGTGTGATGGCATGGTGGAGCGCGATAGGCGATATATTTACCGGCGGCAAGCAGGTGGCGGAAGTCTTTGTGGAAAACAAGGAAGCCAAGGGGCAGCGACAACACGACGAAAAAATTGCCGACATTGGTCGGGACATGGCGTCTCTTAACCAGTTTGCCGCGGAATTCCAGGGGCGGCAGAAAGGTGGCTCTTGGGATTCCTTTGTGGATGGACTGAACCGACTGCCCCGACCGTTGCTGACGTTCGCCATCATCAGCTTCTTTGTGTTGGCGCCACTGTTCCCTGAGCGCTTTTTTCAGATTGCCAAAGCCTATGAGGTGATGCCGCCAGGGTATTGGGCGCTGCTCAGCGTGATCATCGGATTCTATTTTGGCGGTCGTATGCAACTCAAGTCGCAGGATTTCACCATCAAAAAATCCGCCGTGGTGACCGCTGCCAAGGAGCTGGTGGCGATCAAGAAAGAGTTCCGCCAGATTGAAGATGAGCTGGAGCCCATGGAATCCAAAATCTATGACATTGCGGTGATGGAAGGTAAGAAAACACCGAAAAACAAAGTGGTGGAGCAATGGCTGAAAGGGCGCAAAAGCGCGGCGCCTGATCGTAGCGGTGAGTTGGTTGGGGGGTGATGATGGCTGGTTTGAAGACACCCAGAGTGGCCGTTGCGGCGGTTGATGATGGGGCACTCCGAACGGTGGGGTACTTGGCTAAGGTGTCCGGGTTTGAAGGGGATGCGGTTATTGTAAGGCCCAAGGTTACCAAGAATGATGGAGTCAAAACCGTTTGGTGCAAAGTGTCTTGTGATCGTTATCGCGATGCCTATGTGGCCGCCACCGGGCAAAAAGAAGGTGAGGGTATTCAGCCTCTGGATGATAACAACAATGTGTTTGCGTATTGTGCAGATGTGGATCACGTTTACCCGCGGAGCTGGGCCAGGCAGAACGGTTATGATGACTATTGGTTGATGTTGTACCCGGTCATGGGGAACGTCAATCGCAGTGCCGGTGCCAGTATCGAGAAAAACGGGTTCAAGCACTATTCCTCGCGGCAAGTTCCGGCCCATGGCATTATTTGGGCGGTGGATTATCAAATCATGAAAATGTTGAATCACCCGGTCTATGAAGAGAAAGCAGCGGTCAAATTGTTTAAGTGACGCCGGAGAGTGGGCTTGCTGTTTTTGCCCGCTGCCGGTTGCGCGAAGCCTTCCACTCAAGTAACAATGATGCGGCTAGTGGCATCGCCTTCTGTTTGTTCAATATTTTGAAGCTGCCTGCGTTCAGCGCGATATAAAAAAACAACAAAATAAAACAGCAAAATATAAAAACAAAAGGACCCTGTTATGCGATTGCCCAATGCGCTGACCCCTCTGTGCGGCTGGCTTGTCCGGCTGTTGTGCGTTATCCCGTGCGTTATCCTGTGCTTGTTGCCCGCTCCGCTGCTGGCCGCGGTGCCGGATGCGGTGCTGACGCCAATCCCTCACGACGCCGGAATCAAACAACGCCCTTTCATCACCTCAACCCTGGATCTGGCGGCCTACGGTTACCTGGAAGAGGAATTCATCATGTCCGGTACCGGGCACTACTATGAAGCGGATGGGCGTTGGCGGAGGGATGGCCAGTGGAATGTGGCCATCAAAGCGGAGCGGGATTATGCCACCCGCTTATTGGTGCGACGCCCGGCAGACCCAGAACAATTCAATGGCATCGTGGTGGTGGAGTGGTTCAACAATACCGCCTTCATGGATGTGGATGTGATCTGGGCCCAATCCCACGATGAGCTGTTGCGGGAAGGCTATGCCTGGGTGGGGGTCAGTGCGCAGTTTTTCGGGGTCAACATGTTGAAGTCCTGGGATCGGGAACGTTACGGCACATTGCGGCTGCCCAACGATGGGCTTTCCTACGATATTTTTTCCCAGGCCGGGCGTGCGGTAAAACAACAATCGGCGCAGCTGCTGGGCGGCCTGACGGTGAGCGGCGTTATCGGCGCTGGGGAGTCGCAGTCGGCCATTCGTTTAACCACCTATGTGAATGCGTTCCAAGCGGACGCGGTGGACGTGTATGACGCCATGCTGCTGTATTCCCGTTTTTTCTCAGCGGCGCCGCTGCAGGCGGGTATCACCCTGGCCGCGCCGTCGCGGGCTTTTATCCGTGACGACAATCAGCTGAAAATTCTGCAATTTGAAACGGAGCAGGATGTGTTTATGTTCCTGTTCCGCCTGGTGCGTCAGGACGACACGGACTTTTTGCGCAGTTGGGAATTGCCCGGCGCTTCTCACTACGATGAGTACGGTGTCAGTACCTTGTTGCCGCAATACCAGCGGGATTTTCCTGCCCTGTCGAATATTGCCCTGGATTGCCGCAATGACCTGAACCAGGTGCCCCAGCATTATGTGGTGAACGCGGCACTGTCCCATTTGCGGCGCTGGGTGTTGACCGGGGAGGCGCCACCGCAGTCACCCCGTATCGAATACCAGCGCTGGCAGGTGGTGCGTGATGATCATGGCAACGCCACCGGTGGTATTCGCTTGCCGGAGCTGGAGGTGCCCACTGCCACCCACAACTACGCCAATTACGGTGCGCTGGGCAGCGCCGGCAATGTTCTGGTGAATTCCTTTGCTTGCCCGTTTCTGGGGAACACGGTGCCCTTTACGCAGGAGAAATTAAAGACGCTCTATCCCAGTCGGCAGGATTACGTGACGCAATACGTTGCCGCGGCGGACGCAGCACGGGCAGCCGGGTTTCTGTTGGCGGCGGATTACGAAGAGGCGGTGGCGAAAGCCCGGGCGTTTGATTTGCCCTGGTGAGTTCAGATGGGATGGTGCAGGACCCGTCCCTGGGTCACAGATTGCAACTGGCGATGGGCAGGTGCTCAGCGCAGGGGCAGGCCCTTGTTCAGGCGGCGGCGGAAATCCCACATCAAAGCCAGTCCCGGCAGCTGACGCAGGCGTCGGGGCATGGCGTTGTTGACGGTGGCCAGTACCTTGATGACGCGCTGGAAGCGGCGCTGCTCTTTTGGCCCCCAGGGCAGGTCCATTTGCGCCCGGATTTTCGGATGCAGGAAGCCGGTGGTCATCAGTTTGGCGAAACCGCCCAGGGTTTTGTGGGTGATGGGGCTCAGGAAGCTCAGGTCCACCAGCTGCATCAGCCAGTTTTTAACGTCGTCCGGGATCACCAGGGTGTCCAGGGTTTCGTTCCAGTAGACCCAGAAGGCATCAATGTCTTCGGGCCACATGTCGGGGCGCACCTGCAGGGTGGTGCCCAGCGGTTTGGCGAATTCATAGAAGCGGGCCTGGTCGGCTTTTGACATGGGGCCACGCAGTTTTTCATAAACATCAATGTGACCCCAGAACAGGCAGGCGGCAACCCATAATTGCAGGTTGGGGTCCAGTCCCCGGTATTTGATGGGGGAGGATTCCGTGGAGGTCACCTGGGCGTGGGCTTCGTTAATGGCACGACGATAGGCCAGTTTTTCTTCGGAGGTGCCATAAAAGGCGACCGACAGGTAGCTCAGGGTGGTGCGGGCGCGCTTGATGGGGTGCAGCAGGATGGAGCCGGATTCCACCCGGCTTTCCATAACGCCGTGGCCAACACCGGGGTAAGCCAGTTGCATAATAGTGTTGGCGGGGCCGCTGAGCAGGCCGATGCTGTCGATGCAGCCGGGGATCGCGCGGTCCAGTTCTGCGGCGGAGTGCTCTTCCCACTGGCTCTGAATAGGCTGTTTCTTGCTGCCGGATTCCGGCGTCTCGAGGGCGTTTTCCAGTTTTCGTGCGGCAGAATTCATAATCTTGCTCACTGTTATGACGGTTTAGGGTATCCTAAACCAAGCATATATTCAGAAAAACTCGGATATTGAAGGGTGGGTGAGAGCACACTTGAGCAAGAAGCAAACACTTGATTTACAATATAAAAAAGAGCCAAAACAGGCCCGTGCCAAGGCCACTTGTCACGCCATAATCCAAGCAAGTGCTCAGGTTTTGGAGGAGGAGGGCTACGCCGGTTTGACCACCAACGGCATTGCGGAGCGGGCCGGGGTCAGCATCGGCTCGGTGTATGAGTACTTTCCCGGCAAGGAGGCCATTGTGGCGGCGGTGGCCACCCGGCTGGTGGAAAGCATGCTGGCGAAGATGCAGGCGGCCCTGCAGCACGCCGAGACCCTGGCGCTGGAAGAGGCCATGCGTACCTGGATCTACAGCCTGTACGGCATCTCGCGGGAGGAGCACCGGCTGTTGAAGGTGTTGTTGTTCCAGGTGCCGTTTATCTATCAGGTGCCGGCGGTGGCGGGCATGCGCACGGAGTTGTTCCGGCTGGCGCTGGTGGGGGCCAGCAAGACCCGGGAGCAATACCTGATCCAGCTGTCGCGGGAATCCCTCTATCTGATCACCACCATGACCGGTGCCACCCTGTTGCAGATGGCGTTGATGCCGCCCCCCGGCCTGAATCTGAATGCAGTGCTGGACGAGTTGACGCAGAAGATGTTGCAGTGGTTGTATCAGGTACGGGATGAAAACAGCGCCCAGGCCAGTCCGTCCCTGGGCCAGGATTCCACGGTTTCTTGATCGAAAAGGGTTCGAAATGCATTCACATGGGCACCATCACCATCATGGCCATAACCACGGCCATCATCATACCGGCCAGGACAGCAGTGACCGGCGTATTGGCATCGCCTTTTTCCTTAACCTGATCTTTGCAGTGATAGAGTTTGTGGGGGGCTGGCTCACCAACAGCACCGCCATTATGGCGGATGCGGTGCACGATCTGGGGGACAGCCTGTCCATCGGCAGTGCCTGGTTGCTCAACCGCATGGGCAAGCGTTCGGCGGATGATGAATTCACCTATGGCTACCAGCGCTTGTCCCTGTTTGGCGCGTTGCTCAATGGGGTGGTGCTGGTGGCCGGGTCCATCTGGGTCTTGAGCGAGGCATTGCCCCGCCTGATGGACCCGGTGATGCCAGTGACCGAAGGCATGCTGGCCCTGGCGGTGCTGGGGGTGGCGGTGAACGGGTACGCCGCGTATCGGCTCAGTGCCGGCACCACCCTCAACGAGCGGGTGCTGAACTGGCACCTGATGGAGGATGTGTTCGGCTGGGTGGCGGTGCTGGTGGTGGCGCTGGTGATGCAGTTTGTGGACTGGCCGATCCTCGATCCGTTGCTGTCCATCGTCTTCACCCTGTTTATTCTGCTGAACGTGGCGCGTTTGCTGTGGAGCACCGGCAAACTGTTTTTCCAGGCGGTGCCGGATGCGGCGCTGTTGACCCGGGTGCGGGAGACCTTGGTGGCCACTGCCGGGGTGGACAGCGCCCATCACCTGCATCTGTGGTCCCTGGACGGTGAGCACCACGTCCTCACCGCGCACCTGGTGCTGGCGGACAGCGTCAGTGTCGCCGCGCAGTTGCAATTGAAGGCGCTGCTTGCGGAGCGGCTGGCACAGTTCAATCTGGCCTACACCACGCTGGAGTTTGAGTTTGCCGACGAAGCCTGTCGCGACCAGGCTGGTAAAACCTGACCAGACGGAGCCGGTTACCATGAATTGGGCTCAGGAATTATCACGGGTTTGCCGATACTGGCTGGGGGTCTGGCCGGTCCACTGCCGAAAGGCCCGGGTAAAGTTGGCCGGGTCCTGGTAGCCCAGCAGGGTGGCCACCCGCTGGATCTCCAGATTGCGATCGTCCAGCAGTTGGATGGCGTCCCGGCGCTTGGCCTCTTCCAACAGAGCTTTGAAGTGAGTGCCTTCCTCCTCCAGTTTGCGGCGCAGGGTGCGGGCGGTCATGTTCAGGCGCTGGCTGATGTCCTCCAGGGTGGCGTAGCCTTCCGGACCATAGACCATTTCCTGCCGCACTTTTTCCCGCAGCACATAACCGCTGTCGTTGAGGAGGGCTTCTTCCCGCTGGCATTGCTGGATGGCGAACTGTAAACCGGTGGGGTTGTGCATGGGCAAGCGCTTCTGCATGAGCTCGGTACGAAAACGGAACTGATTGGCGGGCATATCAAAGTGTACGTTGCCCAGCAGCGCGCGGATTTTGTCGGCATAGGCGGGTGGCGGGCGCTGGAACCAGATTTCCATGTCCTCCTCCCGGGCAGCCACCAGCAGTTGAAAGCCGCGGTGAAAGCTGGCCATGGTGGATTCATAGCTGAGATGGTCCAGCGGCGCTGGCAGTGGGAATACATGGTTCAGATCCAGCACACATTGGGGCGCTTCGGTGCTGAGGGACACGTTGACCGCACGCCCCAGCAGATTCCAATAGCGGATTAACAGGCTGGCCGCCTGTTCCAGGGTTTCGCTGCAGAGTAAGGCATAACCCAGGTTGCCATAGGCGGTGGGGGGCAGGCGCAGGCCGATGTCCACCCCCAGGCTGTCGTCTCCCAGGGCCTGGATGATGGCGTTCACCAGATCCCGCAACTGCAGAAACGACAACTCCGGGTGGGGCTGCTGGGGCAGGGTGGCGGGTAATCCGGCCCGGGACAGCACCATGGCAACCTCCAGGCCCTGGGCCTGGGCGTATTCCAGATACACCCGGGGAAACAGGGCGGGAACCGGCTGTTGTTCCCAGTTGTGCTTGCGTTTGGTCATGTTCTTATTGTCGTTATTCAGTGTCTGGATGCAGTTTGATCACTGTAACAGCAGCGCAGGCGCAGTCCTATGGCCTCTGATGACAAGCAAGGCCAGGTTCCGGCGCCTACCCACAACGAACGAGCAACAAGGCCGTGGGTTCATTCCCGCAGCATGATGCGGCCCACCAGGTTGGAGAAACCCTGGGGAAAGGTGCGGGTCAGCAAGTCCAGCACATAGGCGTCCTTACCCACCAGCAGACGCTCTTTGTTTTTGAGGATGCCGTTGATGATGATGCGGGCGGCCTGGTCGGCGGTGGTGCCGGCGATTTTCTCAAAGCGGGCGGCAGCCTGTTCCTTGCTGAGCTTGGGGGAGAGGGGTTTGACGATGCGGCTGTTGCGAACGATGTTGGTTTTGATGCCGCCGGGGTGCACGGAGGTGATGTGGATGTTGCTGTCGCGCAGTTCCTGGATCAGGGTTTGGTTCAAGGCTTTCACCGCGTGCTTGGCGCAGTTGTAAGGGCCGTTGCTGGGAAACGGAAAAAATCCGTTCACACTGGATATGTTGACGATGTGACCTTCCGGCCGCTGGCGCAGGTAAGGCAGGAACGCTTTGGTGCCATACAGCACGCCATAAAACACAATATCGAAAACCCAGTTGAAGTCGTCGTAGTTGAGATCCTCAATCAACCCCTGTGAAGCCACCCCTGCGTTGTTGATGATCACATCCACACCGCCATGGGTTTGCACCACGGCTTCTGCCCACTGATACACCTGCTCTTTGTTCGCCACATCCACGGCATGGGTGGAGACCCGGGTGCCGGCGGGCAGGCTGTCGACGGTTTCCTGCAAGCCCGCTGCATTCACATCCGCCAGGGCGAGAATGGCCCCTTTCGCCGCCAGTTCCTGGGCCAGGGCGCGACCGATGCCGGAGGCGGCACCGGTGAGGGCCACCACTTTTTGGTTCAGTGATTTCATGCTCTTTTCCTGTCTGTTTTGTTATGCCGTCGTACTTTAAAGACAGATGGCGCGCCAGAACAGGGGGTGAGCGGACATTTGGCTTGTCATTTGGGGACGGCCTGTTGCAGGTAGGCCCGCCAACCCTGTAATGCGGTGATGTCCTCTGCGCCTGCCAGGCCATAGGGTTCACAGATGAAACCGCTTTCCCAGCGCCCGTCCTGCAATTGCACTTTGCCGATGCCCAGGGGGGCGGGGATTTCGGCCACAAAGCTGCCGAAGTGTTGCATGGGGACCTGCCACACCTCCACCGGGATGGCGACACCGCCGCTGTCCACCCGCACCATGCCGGGACGATAGGGCGGTCCACCGGCCAGGGCATAGAGTTTATAGCAGGGGGCCGAGTGGGTGGCTTCCAGCAGGGTTGCACCCCGCTCGGTGAGCTGCCAGTTCAAGGGCAGGCCATCCAGGTGGGCACCGCACACCACTACGTTGATGGTGGCGGGCGCCGGTTTGAGGGAGCGGGCCGGGCGCAAGGGGATGGCTGTGGCCCCCAAAGGGAGTGCCGTGGACTGCTGCAGTGCTGCCGCCAGGGACAACAGGCGCTTGTCCTGCAGGGCCGAGTGAAAGAGGGTGATGCCGAAGCCGACGCCGTTGCCATAAAAGCCCGAGGGTACTGCCACCGCGCTGCAATCCAGCAGGTTCATGAAATTGGTGTAATAGCCCAGGTTGCTGTTCAGCTGAATGGGGTTGTCCAGCACCTCTTGCACGGTATAGATGGTGCCGTTGGTGGGGATCACCACCGCGTCCACTTTGGCCAGTTCCTGGCGGGCCTGTTGGCCGTACGCCTGCAGTTGGTACTGGGCGCGGAACGCATCCAGTGCGCTGGGTTTGCTGCCGCCGCCGATGATGGTCTGGATGACCGGCAACATGGATTCCGGCGAGCGCTCGATCAATGGCTGGGTGGCCAGGTAGCGTTCTGCCACCCAGGGGCCTTCGTAAAGCAGGCGGGCGGCGCTGGCAAAGGGCTCGAAATCCAGCTCCACCAGAGTGGCGCCGATGGCTTCCAACTGCTTCAGGCCGGCGGCAAACAGCGCCTGTGCTTCTGCGTTGCCGAAAAAATTCAACTGGGAGGCCGCCGGTACGCCGATGGTTGGGCCAGAGGTTTCGGCGGAGAAATAGCGCTTGCCGTTTTCGTAAGGGTTGGGTCGGGAAAAGGGATCCTCCCCATCAAATTGCGCGGCCACATCGAACACCGTATTGGCGTCCTCCACCGTCAGTGCAAACACGGTGATGCAATCCAGGCTGCGACAGGCGGGTACCAGGCCGCGGGTACTGAACAGGCCTTTGCTGGGCTTCAGCCCCACGATGTTATTGAGTGAGGCGGGTACCCGGCCGGAACCGGCGGTGTCTGTGCCCAGGGAAAAACTCACCAGGCCGCGGGCCACGGTGACGCCGGAACCGGAACTGGAACCGCCGGAGAGGTAGTCCGGATTCAAAGCATTGTGGCAGGGCCCCCAGGGCGCGGGGGAGCGTACACCCACCAGTCCGGTGGCGAACTGGTCCAGGTTGGTTTTGCCCAGGGGAATGGCGCCGGCCTGCAACAGCAATTGCACTACAAAGGCATTTTCCTGCGGTGTGTAGGTGAAATCCGGGCAGGCGGCGGTGGTGGGGACGCCGGCCAGGTCGATGTTGTCCTTGATGGCAAAGGGAATGCCGTACAACGGCAAGTCGTCCACGGTTTTGCCTGCCAGATTCACCAGGTAAGATTCCAGTTCTGCTTCACTGAGCAGGTGAATCCACACCGGGTTGGTCTGGTTGTAGGCAGCGTTGGCGCTGCGCAATTGTTGCAGCAGCTGCGCCGGTGTGAAGTCCCCGTTGCGATAATGTTGCTGCAGTCCGCTGATGGTCAGGTCTATGGTCTTCAAGTCTATGGTCTTCAGGTCTATGGTCGTCATATCTCTGCTTGTAGGTTCCGGCATAACGGCGTTGACTCCTAATCCTGCTTTAAAATCAAAAGGGGTTGTCCGGCATTGACCTGCTGTCCTTGCTGCCGGTTGAGGGACACAATGGTGCCGCTCTCCGGCGCAACCACATCAATCTCCATTTTCATGGATTCCAATACGCAGACCACATCACCGGCGGCCACATGATCGCCGGCTTTGACGTTCCACTGCCAGAGGTTGCCGGCCACGTGACTGTCGATGGCGACGCAGCCTTCCTCCAGAGTATGTTCCTCTTCGGCAAGGTCGTGGCCGACACTGGCAGAATCGAAATGGAACTGGCCGCTGTCGATCCAATGCTGCAGTTCGGTTTCGAAGGCCGCATCCCGCTGCTGCACGAACTCATCGATGCTGCTTTGGTTGTCCGCCAGGAATTGCTGGTATTGCCTGAGGCTGAATTCCGTTTCCTCAATTTTCAACGGGTACTGACCGCGGGGAAACTGGTGACGGATGGTTTGCAGTTCTTCGGCGCTGACTTCGTAGAACTTGATCTGGTCAAAGAAGCGCAGGAGCCAGGGTTGCTCGAACTCCGGCGTTTTGCGATAGCGGTTCCACATCTGCAAAGTGCGGCCCACGAACTGATAGCCCCCGGGGCCTTCCATGCCGTACACACACAGATAAGAGCCGCCGATGCCGACGGAGTTTTCCGCGGTCCAGGTGCGGGCGGGATTGTATTTGGTGGTCACCAGGCGGTGGCGTGGGTCCAGTGGTGTGGCCACCGGCGCCCCCAGGTACACATCCCCCAGTCCCATCACTACATAGTGAGCATCAAACACAATGCGTTTGACCGCCTCGATGTCCTGCAGTCCATTGATGCGGCGAATGAACTCGATGTTGCTGGGGCACCAGGGTGCGTCCTTGCGCACGGACTGCATGTACTTCTCGATGGCCAGTCGGCAGGCTTCATCGTCCCAGCTCAAGGGGATGTGGACGATGCGGGAAGGTACCGTCAGATCGTCGTGGCGTTGCAATTCCTGTTCGGCGGTTTTCAGAATCTGCACCAGCTCCGGCAGCGGTAATTGCAGGCTGTCGTAGTGAATCTGCAGGGAGCGGATGCCCGGTGTGAGTTCCTGCAGCGCCGCCAGTTTCGGATTGCTCTGTTGGTGTTCCTGCAACCACAGCATCAGGGTGTGGGCCAGAAAGCGCAATTCGATATCCAGTTTCTGGGGGCCGTACTCCACCAGCAGGTATTTGTCACCGGCCGGTCGATACACCACTTGCACGCCGTTGTCGTCGGCACTCAGTTGGTCATAAACCGGATTCAACTCAGCCAGTGTTGCCACCGGTGGTTGAAACGGTTGTGCTGCCAGCGTTGCAATCTGCGCCTGTTGCGCCAGCTCCATACGATGGGCGGTGTCCTGGGTGACGGGAATAAATTGCAGTTTGTCCCCGGCTTTGAGCTGGCCCAATTTCCACAGGTCGGCGGTGACCACCGTGGCCGGGCACACAAAGCCTCCCAGAGAAGGTCCGTCCGGCCCCAGTATCACTGGCATGTCGCCGGTGAAATCCACGGTGCCGATGGCGTAGGCGTTGTCGTGGATGTTGGAGGGATGCATGCCGGCTTCGCCACCGCTGCTGCGGGCCCATTGGGGTTTGGGTCCGATCAGGCGCACACCGGTGCGGCTGGAGTTGTAGTGCACTTCCCAGGTGGCAGCAAAAAAAGTGGTGATGTCTTCTTCGGTGAAAAAGTCCGGTGCCCCATGCGGGCCATAGGTGACGTGCAACTGCCAGTGATTGCTGATGACGGGTTTGATGTCCGCGTCCAAGGTTTTGACGGCAACCGGGTGATCCGGCTGCAACAGATGCAGAACATCCCCACTGCGCAACGCCCGCCCGCTGAATCCGCCGAACTGACCCAGGGTGAAGGTGGCGCGGGAGCCCAGGTAAAGATTGCCGTCCAGCCCTCCGGCTATGAGCAAATGGGCGCGGGCACCGGCACCCTGTACCTTACCCATCTTCAATACCTGCCCGGCCTGTACCGCCTGCACCTGCCAGTTGGGCAGGGGTTGGTTGTCCAGGGTAGCATCCAGCGGCGCACCGGTAATCACAATTTGAGTGGCGCAATTGAATTGCAGCGTGGGCCCATTGACGGTAATTTCCAGGCCGGCGGCATCCTGCGGGTTACCCAGCATTTCATTCCCCAGACGGAAGGAATAGCCGTCAAACGGGCCGGAGGGGGGCACACCCACATCCCAGTAACCGGTTCGACCGGGATGATCCTGAATCGTGGTCAGGGTGCCGGGCATGATCACATCCAGGGTGCCTGGCTGATAGGCCAGGTCATTCAGGTAGCGGGTGTGGATGCGGCCCTGTTTGAAAACGTCGGTGTGCAGAATGGTTTGCACATAATCCATATTGGTCTCGATGCCCTGGATGGTACAACGTTGCAGTGCAGCGTCCAGATCGGCAATGGCCTGCTCCCGGGTGTCGGCCCAGGTAATGACTTTGGCCAGCATGGGATCAAAGAAGGGAGAGACTTCCAGCCCGGCACTGATCCAGTGGTCAATGCGCAGGTGCTTGCCGTCCGCTGCCGGCAATTCCACCGCCGACAGCAACCCCGCGCTGGGTTGGAATTGCTTGTGGGGATTTTCGGCATACACCCGGGCCTGCAATGCATGGCCTTTGGGATGCAAGTCAGCCCCCAGAGTGGGCAAAGGGGGCAGGTCACCTGCGGCCAGTTGCACCATCCATTGCACCAGGTCCACACCATACACCTGTTCTGTCACGCCGTGTTCCACCTGCAGGCGGGTGTTCACTTCCAGAAAATAGAATTTCGCTGCGGCCTGATCGTAAATGAATTCCACGGTGCCGGCATTGCGGTACTGCACCGAAGCCACCAGGCGTTTGGCCACCTCATGTAATGTGGTACGTATGTCGTCACTCAGATTGGGGGCCGGGGTTTCCTCCAGGACTTTCTGGTTGCGCCGTTGGGCGGAACAATCCCGCTCCCCCAACGCCAGGGCATTGCCGGCGCCGTCGCCGAACACCTGCACTTCGATATGGCGGGCGTGCTCAATGTACTTTTCCAGAAATACACCGTCGTTGCTGAAGTTGTTGGCACTCAAACGTTTGACGCTGTCGAAGGCTTTCTCCAGTTGAGAATCGTTGAAGCAGGTTTGCATGCCAATGCCGCCGCCACCGGCGGTACTCTTCAGCATCACCGGATAGCCGATGCGGTTGGCGGCCTGCAGGGCCTGGTCAAGCGAGGTCAACAGATCCGTACCCGGCAACAGGGGGACATCACTTTGCTGCGCCACTTCGCGGGCGGTGTGCTTGAGGCCGAACACCCGCATCTGGTCGGCGGTGGGGCCGATGAATGCGATGCCGTTGGCCTCGCAACGTTCCACAAATTCCGGGTTTTCGCTGAGAAAACCATAGCCCGGGTGCACTGCATCCACCCCTTCCCGGGCGATGATGTCAAACAGCTTATCCTGATTGAGGTAGGTTTCCCGCGCTGTGCCGGCACCCAAACTCACGGCAGTATCGGCCTGCAGCACATGCAGGGAATCGGCATCGGCCTCGGCATACACGGCTACGGAATGAATGCCCATCTGTTGCAGGGTGCGGATAACGCGGACCGCGATGGCACCACGATTAGCGATCAGTACTTTGTTCAACATATCGATTCACTTACGGGTCGTCCCGTTATCGGTTGCTGAAGCAGGTCGTCCTGTTCAGGGTGAATACGTCAGGGTGAATACGTCAGTTCCAGATCAGTACTTCGACGGGTGTGGGGTTGTACCCGTTACAAGGGTTGTTCAGTTGCGGGCAATTGGAAATCAGTACAATCACGTCCATGGCGGCGGTCATCTCCACATACTTGCCGGGAGCGGAAATGCCATCGGCAAAGGTCAGTCCGCCTGCTGCCGTCACCGGCACATTCATAAAGAAATTGATGTTGTGGGTGATGTCCCGTTTGGTCAGCCCCAGCTCTTCGTGTTCGGCGATGGCCAGCATCCAGCTGTCGCGACAGGCATGCATGCAGCGCTTCTCCAGATCATAGCGAACCGTGTTGCTCTCGGTGGCACAGGCGCCACCCAGGGTGTCGTGCCGGCCACAGGTATCCGCCACAATGGTGAGCATTTCATTGCCGAGATTGGACAACAGTTTTGTCCCGGCGGTGAGATAGACATTGCCCTGCTCGCGAATGGTATCCATGGCGCTGTAGCGCTCCGACACATCGTTCGCGTTGTAAAACAGGGTGTCTGCGGCCTGGTTGCCTTCCAGATCCAGAATGCGAAAGGTTTGTCCAGCCTCGACCACCTTGAGAAAATAATCCCCCGCTGGAACCACTTCACTGAAAATGGCCGCGGCGGCCTGTTTTTCACTTTCTACGATCATGATGCCGATCTCCTAGCGAAAAAAATGATAAAGGCGATTGTTTTCAAAACCGCGCCGGTTTTCCGGGCGGAAGTTCAGGCAGTAATCGTCGTCGGCCACTGCTGCTGAGGGCAGCAGTTCGCAATGCACTGGCTTGTAAGGATACTCGCTGGCCGGGTTCAACGGGTGTGGGCAGCTGTGCATGATCACCAGGGTATCCATTTCAAAGCGCAGGGTGATCTGGGCGCCGGCCTGGGCAGCAGCCGTATCCAGGCTCAGGTTGCCGCTGTCGTCCACCACGACTTTGCTGAACAGGTTGAGGTTGGACGCCAGATCCTTACCGTTCAAACCGTATTTGGCCAACTCCACCAGAAAGCTGTCGTAGCCATTCTGATGCCATTCATTGCGGGCTGCCTGGTAATCTTTTTCGCCCCATTTTTTTGCAGTCATCTCTTTGTTGGTGTTGCCGCAGACGGTGTCGTGCCAGCCGAAACTGTCTGCGGTGATGGAGCAGAAAATGCGACCCATATCGGAATACAAGCAGTTGCCACGGGTGAGTTTGAAGGTGTGCTGGCACTTCAGGGTGTCCGGCGCGTTGTATTTTTCCAGCAGGTCTTCCGGGTTATAGAACATCATCCCCAGGTTGGCGCCACCTTCCACATCGGTCAGGCGCAGGCTGGCGCCGCGGCGCACCCGCAGGGACCAGTGGGCGGCGGCTGGCAGGGTGTATTGATACAGGGGTTCCGTCATGATGAGACTCCACTCAGTTCTGGTTCGTCCTGGGCGGCGTTGTGCTGCTGCAGGGATTCACGGATTTTTTCGCTGGCTTTCTGGTCCACCGAGCCCACCGGCACGTCGTAGGTGATGCGGGCGCCGAACGCCCCAGGGTGGTGGGGATCAATGCGATCCTTGTCGAACACCCACAGTCGGGTGCCGAGATAAAAGCCTTCTTTCAGATCGTGGGTGATCATAAAAATAGTGAGCTTGTAGCGCCGCCACAGCTCCAGCACCAACTGGTGCATGTCGGCACGGATGCCGGGGTCCAAAGCACCGAAGGGTTCATCCAACAGCAGGATGCGGGGCTTCTTGATCAGGGCCTGGGCGATGGCCAGGCGTTGCTGCATACCGCCGGACAGTTCGTGGGGATACTTGTTGGCCGCAGCACTCAGTCCCACTGCCTCGATCATGGTGAGTGCTTCCTCGATGGCCTGCTTTCTGGCGCGGCCAAACAAGCGAGACAGGAACCGGCTCTTTTCGAATTCCCGCGCCAGCACCACGTTTTGCAGCACCGTCATATGGGGGAACACGGAATAACGCTGGAACACAATGCCTCGCTGGGCATCCGGTTCATAGCGCAAAGGTTCGTTAGCCACGGTGATCAGGCCCCGGCTGGGTGCCTCTGTGCCCAGCAGCATTTTCAGGAACGTGGTTTTGCCGCAACCGGAGGCGCCAACGATGGTGATGAACTCGCCTTCTTCCACCGTGCTGTTGATGCGTTCCAGCACCACCTGATCGCCGTATTCCTTCCACACGTTTTTGATGTTGATGTAACTCATGATCAGGCTCTCTCCGGTGTCTGGTCGTGGAACCAGGGGTATAACCACTGGGAGAGTTGGCGCAGTGCGTAATCCACCGCAAAGGCCAGCAGGGTGATCCACAGTACATAGGGCAGGATCACATCCATGGAAAGGTAGCGCCGCACCAGAAATATCCGGTACCCCAGACCGTCGGTGGAGGCAATGGCCTCGGCGGCAATCAGGAACAGCCAGGCGGCCCCCAGGGACAGGCGGACACTGGCGATCAGGCGCGGCATCACCTGGGGCAGTACCACCCGCACGATGATCTGCCAGGTGTTGGCCCCCAGGGTCTGGGCTTTGATGATCTGCTCGCCGGGGATTTCCAGCACCCGCTGCTGCATGTCGCGGATCAGAAACGGTGTGATGCCGATGGCAATCAACACGATTTTGGACGCTTCACCCAGGCCGAACACAATGAACAGGATGGGTAAGATGGCCATGGGTGGCACCAGGGAAATGGCGGTGATCAACGGTGACAGGTTGGCGCGCACAAAAGGAATGGTGCCATTCAGCACACCCAAGACCAGGGCGATCAGGGCGCTCACCCCGACGCCGACGGCCAGCCGCTCCAGGCTGCTGATGGTGTCCTGCCAGAAGACATATTCTCCGCTGCGCTTGCTGGGCTCAAAGGCCAGCCGGTTCATGGCTTCCGCGATGCTGCTGAAGGCGGGTAACAGTTTGTCGTTGGGGTTTTCCGCCAGTCGGGCATTGGACGCGCCGATGTACAGAATCACCAAAATAAAAAACGGAATGATGCCCAACAGCCAGCGAAACGGCCGGGTGGGATGTTGATTGATAAGCTTCTTCATGTGGAACCCCAGCGTACGGTCAGTGGTGCGTTGGTGGTTGAGCCTGCGGTGTTGACGGTAAAGGCGGGGTGCCGGAAGGCACCCCTTTAGCGATACCCGATGGCGTTACAGCTTGCCGTCTGCAGCCATTTTCAGGTAAGTCGGATCAAAGCGCAGCTTGATGTTGCCCTTGTCACCATAAACACCGGCGGGGGTTTCGATGCCGATGAAGCCGGCGTCGGCGGCGCCTTCGCCCAGCAGACCGTGATCAAAGGAAAATTCCGCCACGTACTTCATGGTGGTTTTCAACTGGTCGCTGGTGGTAAATGCAACGGCATCGGCAGGCGTGTAAAACATTTTGGTGGAGGCCAGTTGGGCCTCGTAACCGGCCAGGTCGGTGCCGGAGGCTTTGCCCATGAATTCACGGGCGGCCTTGCCCGCGTCGCTGTCGGCACTCATGGTGGCCATGATTTCGTACCAGGCGCCCACCAGGGCCTTGCCGAACTTGGGATTGGCTTTCAGGGTGTCCGTGTTCACCACCATCAGATCGATGATTTCGCCGGGAATCTGGGAGGAGTCGAATACCTTGGTGCTGTTGGGCATGCCCACGATTTCGCTGAGCAGCGGGTTCCAGGTCACCACGGCGGTGACATCGTCGGTGGTGTACGCGGCCACCATGTCTGCGTCGGAGGTGTTCACCACTTTCACGTCTTTTTCTGCCATGCCCACGGATTCCAGACCCCGCGCCAACAGATAATGGGATACACTCAGCTCCACCAGGTTAACGGTCTGGCCTTTGATGTCCTTCAGGCTTTTTTTGCCTTTCAACACCACGCCGTCGTTACCGTTGGAGAAATCACCCACCACCAGGGCGGTGGAATCCACACCGCCTGCAGCGGGAATGGTGAGGGCGTCCATGTTGGTCATGGTGCAGCCGTCGTACTGGCCGGCGGTGTACTGGTTGATGGATTCCACGTAGTCGTTGATTTGCACGACTTCAATGTCGATGCCGTATTTGTCAGCCCATTTTTTTACAATGCCTTTTTGGGCACCGTAATCCCAGGGCATCCAGCCGACGTAGATGGACCAACAAACTTTGAATGAATCTTTGGCGTTGGCGAGGGGAGCAAAGCTCAGCAGAGCAGCGAAAATGCAGAGTGCAGCGGTGACACGGTGGATCATGGTTAACCTCCTGAGGGTTACACGTTTTTATCACAGAGGAGTCAATGGCTTCTTGGCCATGCTTGCCTCCCGGGCTTTTGTCCCGCCGTGTAACCTCGTGCGGCTATTGCGGATTGAAGTTTGTCAATCGCATAGTGCCTGAGGTCGACAGCTCTCGGACCAGTCACCAGTTCATAAGCAATGCCATGAAATCTGATCGGAACCCTAGCTGTCCATTGATATAGCGCCAGATTGTAGTCAGAGCCAACAGCAAGATCAAGATGCCATTGATTCCTCTGAAATGGTCAATAGTGGAATAGCAAGGCCTGTGCCACTGCTGGAAAAGCCAAGATCTGCTCTGCAAGCGCTTGATTTGAAGAGGATTCGATAAAACAGCTGCGCCCCGCTGGTGCGCCTGATAGCGGGGTGCGTGCTATTGGTGCGGAACGGTTGGTGCCGAACGCTGGGTACAGGTCTGCTGTCCGCTGGTTTGAGCGTTATAGGTTACTCGATGGTTGCCCTAGGCGCCGATTTCCTTCTTGCTGGTGGAGCGGATGGCAAACACCAGGATGGCGCTCACCGGGTTGAAGAACGGAATGATGTTAATGATGCCAATGATTAAGAGCTGGGTGAGGTTGCGGTTGACGATGGCGTAGTGCAGCCAATAACAATACCCAATGGCGAACACGGCCACGCCGACAAAATACAGTATCGGCAGATTCTCTGCCGCACCGCTGGCGCCTTGCACAATCAAAAACACAGCCACCAGGCCGGTCAGAACCCAGTTCAATCCCAGGTAAATTTTTCTCCAGATACCCAGGCTTGAAAACGTCATTTCAAGCGCGGTGTCGTGAATCAGCGTGGAATCCGGTTGCTCGTAAACATTTGCCATGGTGTCTCTCCTGTTATGAAAATCGGGACATTGAACAATGTCTTCATGAATCGGTAGGGCTGGCCGGCAGCTTCGCACGCAAGGCTTTGATGAAGCGGTCGTCGCCGGACTCTTCCGTGGACAGGTACAGCAGAAAATCACTGCCATCTTTGCGCTGCACGCTGATGACCGTATTATCGGTGCCGCTGCCCCGGGTCACATCAATGGTGTCGATGTCATCAAAACTGGCGGTTTCACTCTGGATCGTTCCATCCTGCTCGCGCCAGTAGGAAAACACATGTCGCTGGGTGATGCCGTTGCCGTCTTCCATAACCGAGAGGAAGCCGTCGCTGTAGAAATACTGGATCTCATCGCCGGGTTTGACCACGCCGACCCGCTGCATGCGTTTAATGTCCGATTGCCACAGTCGGTCTCCGGAAATAACCGCAGCATTGGGAATGAAGCCCAGATCCGAACTCTGAATCAGGAGCAGCAACGGCACCGACAACAGTGCCAATAAGTAATTGTGCACCCGCCACCGGGAAGCATGGTGCAGGGCGTCCGGATTTTCACGGTTGATGAACTGGATGTAATTGGCCAGCGGCATGCAAATGAAGGCCGATAACAACAGGCCGGCCATCCACCAGCGGCTTTCATTCATCAGGATCACGGCCCCCAGAAACGCCAGCGCCAGCACAATGGCGATGGCCTGGTTGGGCAGGTGCGATTCAGCATGGCGTGCTGCGTTGTCTTTTTTCAGGTACTGCCACAGGTTGTAGTACCAGAAACTGTAGAAGAAGGCCCGTGGCAGCGGCATGATGGAACTCTGTTGTTGCTGACGGATGTAGTGAAAGTTGCGGTAGAACCAGTACATGGGATATAGGCCGAAGGTGATAACCCACATGCCAATGAATTTGCCCGGCTGCACCGGGTAAAAATAGGCCTCGCCCTGGAAGGGGTGACGGCGTTGTTCCAAACGCCACAGCAGGAACACCACAACATAGGCCCCCAGATAGCCGAAGATGATGGTGCTCTGATCCAATGTCTGCCACCAGGCCAGCCCGCTGCTATCGGTAGACTCGGTTGCGGCAGGGGTGGCGGAGTAATTCTGGAAGATGCCGTATCCCAGGTAATCCTGCACCCGTTGCAGTGCCTCCCGGTATTCCCGATAGTCGGCTGCTGCGACAAAATCGGTGTTGCTTTGATAGTGGTAGTGCAGTTTCAGTTGCCTGGCCTTAGGGTCAAAACCGGCCTTGTAGCGGAAGGTGAAAAAGCGGTTGTCTTCCCGGAACGAATCGGCATCAAAGTTCCAGTCGTCAGCACCGAACTCCACCAGAATGGTCTGATCCACCCGATGCGGGTGGGTGAGATAGAGCGGGTCCTGGCGGGAAGGTTCGTCCGGAACTTCCAGGTACGAGCTGAGACCGTTGGGATAGAAGTCTGCGGTGAAGCGCTGGGCTGCTGCGTCATCGTGCCAGAACGAAGGTATCTCGTAGTATTCGCTGACCTGCAGTTGATTGTGCTGCTCATCGTCTTCAACTTCCAGGGCTTGTGTGCTGCGGATTTCCGGATAGTAGTACTGAAAAAACTCCACATACTGCTTTTGCAACTTGGCCTGGCCATCACCGGCGATGCGGTTGCGCTGGCGTTCGGCATTCCAGCCCAGATACAGTGAGCTTGAGGTGAACTGCACCGGCTTGCGGGTGTCCGGATGCAGGCGAAAGTGATCTTCGATGTTGATGCCGTGACGACGATTGTCCGGGTCCATGTCCTGCAATGTGGCGGTTTCCGTGCCGAGCACCAGTGCCTTGCCGAAATCCGGCTGATGGATGGAATCGATGGCTCCGTACTGATAGGTGCGGGTGGGGTCCAGCCACCAGCGCTGGTGATTGTGTTCCACGTAGGTGATGACGTGGTCAAAGGCCTGTGTCGACGGCAGTTGCTCCGCCAGTTTATCCCCCAGATCGGTGTTCACCAGGGCCGGATAGGCGCTGATGTCCAGTTTTCTCAGCAGGGTGATGAAGAGTACGGTTTTATCTTTGCAGTCACCGTAGCGGCGTTGCAGAGTTTCCCAGGCCGGCGATGGGCGGTGGGAGTTTTCCCCCAGTTCAATGCCCAGGTAGCGAATGTCGTCCTGCACGAAACGCAGGGCCTTGCTGATGCGTTGGATAGCGGAATCCGAGGTGTTGCGGATATCGTCGGCAATTGCATCCAGCTCGGCGTTGCTCTGCCAGGCGTCGTGGTACAGGCTGTTGCCCCACTGCACCACCGCCTGCCAACTGTCCAGTTCGCTGAAGCTGACACGGCCCCAGGGGGAATACCAGTCGGGGGCGTTATCCTGCAGCGGAACCAGGGCGATGTTGCGATCCTGAATCCGGTATTCGATGCCGGCGGCCGTGCGGGTCTGCTCTACTTTCAGGTTTGAGCGGGTTACCTGGTGCTGCAGGGGGTTGGGCTTTTCCCACAGCACCCGCAGTTGCAGCGCCCCCACCGGCACCGACCAGTTCAGGCTGTGCTGAAAAGCAAACAGGTTCTGGTACACCGGGTTGGAGCCGATGCGGCTGAAGCTGTATTCAATGGTGTCCCCCACCCGCACATCGTCCAGAATAATGTTGAGCGTATGCTGGCCGTTATAAATCAGGCTCTCCATCTCCTCTTCCCGCTGCAGCACCTTCATGGTTGCGCTGGTGACTTTGTCGATGACCTGGCCGGCACGGTGGATGCGGAGCGTATGCAGTTGGATGCTCTGGTAACTGGGATCGTAGTTGATGCTGATCTGTGAGTTCTCGGTGACCCCGTTCTGATTGACGATGTGCTCTGCGTAATGCTGGTAGGTTTGCGTGGGCTGGTCCGGGGTAACCCGTGCCTGCACATCCAGGATCAGATAGTAGATGCCGTTTTGTATGTCAGAAGCCGGGTAGTCGAATTGCTTTGGCACTTCGAGTGGGGTTGCCCAGGCGGGTTCATTGTTGATGAGAATGTCGCTGGCCGGGCAGTGACTGGCGGGCAGCAACAGGCTCAATGCCAATGCCCATATTCCGAAAAATGCAGATAGCCTTTGGGTAATCATGTTGTCCACTGTGGTCTAAGTCATGCGCTGAACTCGGTACTGATGAAAAGTGTAGTTCAGGCAGGTCGGTGCGGTGAGGGTTATGGCAAAGCCCGGTAACTGTTCACCCGCTTCAACCAACCGTTTAACCACCGCTCGCGCTCCATTGAATTGTGAGCCAGTTTTGCCCGTTGGGTCAGTACAGACGCCGCCGCATCGGCAAAACTGTGATGAATGTCTCGGTTTGGGGCCATAAGCAGCAGAACCTGCAGTAGGCCCCAACCCCGGTTCTGGTAGCGTTCTTGCGGATTCAGGCCTTCGCCCTTGAAATTCACGTAATCCACCAGCGCATACCACCCCAACTCAGATCGGCACATAGCCTGCAATTGATGGCTGACCTGGCCGCGCGCAGCCTCCGGTACCTGATCCAGTATGGCGGGTAATGCCCGCTGTAACCGCTGTAACATGAAACCGCTTTGCGCGGCCGTGTGTTGGGCCAGGAACTGGCGCAACTCTACTGCGGGGTGCTGGTCCCGCTGTTGCAGAAAGGTTTCTCGGTCAGCCCAAGGCGCGGTAAAGGGCGAACGAGTGGCCAGCCAGGTGGGCAGGGCAATATTCTGTTGTTGCAGGTAGGCGATCAGTGCAGGAAAGCTCTCGGTAAACCGACCCTGTACGCCCTGGGGATACCAGATGAAATGCCCGATACCCAGGGATGGGAAGGCTTCACCCTGATTCCACTCCACCAGGCAACGAGGGTCGCGATTGCATTCGTTGCGATAGATCCAGTCACCAATGCGGGCCAGCTGGTCGGGGGTGGGCGCGGTGTTGCAGGCCGCAATCGATACGGTGGCCTGACTGAATGCGGTGCTTGGCGTCAACAGAAACCACACCAGTAAGCTCGCCGTCAGCTGTAAAGTTGCCCGGGCACGGGTCAGCGGTCGCAACTTATTGGCTGGCCTTGGCGTTGTTGGCTTTCATGACGGCGGGAATTCGCTCCGCAGTGGTTTGCACGGTGTAATCCAGTGATGCGCGCAGGGCGGTAAACAGTTTCTTGCCGGACGGGCTGTCGGCAAATTGCAGGAACTCATGGATGGTGTCATCACTGACTGTCTCCAGGGCCACTGTCTGCTGCAGCAGCAGTTGCTCGGAAATCTTGTCTGCCATCAGGTTGCGGGTGGCGGCAAAACTGTCGTGTACCTGTTTGAAGCTCTGGGTTTGATTGGGGGCAATCATGGTGCCCAGCCCGGTCATGAAGGCCGCCTGCACGTTCACCATCATGTCCAGCGCGATGTCGTTGGCCTGGGTGGAGGCGGACATATGTTGCAGCAGCGCCAGCCGTTGCGGTGACGCCTGGCTCTGCTGGGTGGCCAACACTTCCCCCATTTTCTGAATGGTCTGCGGTTGGGTGGCGTGCTTGTGGGCACCGATCAGGGCACGGGCGTTATCGCTGCGATACCATTGCATGGCGTCCAGCAGGGTGGGTACATCCAGACGGCGGGTCAGGTCTTTGGCCAGGGTGTCGAGCATTTCATCGGGGTTGAACACCGTGGCCATGGTTTTCATCAGGGGACTGACAAACGCGCTGGTGGGGGCACCACCGGCACTGGCGGTTTTGCTCAGTACCGCCGGAATCTGCTGGATATGTTTATCCAGGCCGGTGGCGGATATCAGTTGCTGGACTTGCCCCAGGTCCGGGGTGCTGGGTTGGCCCCAGGCAGTGACATTGACACCCAGCAGGGCCATCAACAGCAGCAGGTAACGCATAGTGAATTCCTAATTTCCGTTTTTGGTTCCGGCCAACACTTCTTTCTCCAGTGCCCACAGACGATCCTGGCCCCAGAGCAGCAAGCTGCCGTATTTGAACGCCGGCACACCCCACAGGCCCAGCTTGCCCAGCTCATCCCGGTTGCGCTCAGCGCCACGGCGCCAGCTGTCGGTGCCCAGGTAGGCTTCCGCTTCACTCCAGTCCAGTTCCGCCCGCTCCACCATTTTCCTGAGGTGGGATTTGCGGGAGACGTCCAGCCCTTCGGACCAGATGCCGCTCAACACCGACACCACGTATTCCTTGTCCAGCCCCTTTTGCTGGGCGAATTCAAAGAGTGCCATGGCATGCTGGATACCGTCACCGAGCGGATCACAGATTTTGCCAAAGGGCAGGTTGTACTTTTCTGCCTCCCGTTTGGCGTCCCGCAGGATGTAATTGCGTTTGGATTTGGGCAGCGCAATGCCGCGGTTCACCATGGGCATTACCGGCTTTGGAATCACCGGAATCTTGTAGAGATCCGCCAGCTTGAAGACCCGATCTGCTGCCAGGTAGGAATACGGGCTGCGGAAGGAGAAATAGAAGTCCAGGGTTTTGACCTGTTTGGGGCGGGGGCGCAGGGTGTTGTAGCTCTGCAGCACATGACGGTACTGGCGTTGGTAGTCTGCCAGGTCACCGGTGGCCCGGCGCATGCCCGGTTTGTTCAGGCGATCCGCCAGATGGGCCAGGCGGTCCAGCCCCCAATACCACTCACCACCGTAATAGAGCATGGCGGAGTTGTAATGGCCACGGGCCATCAGTTCGGCGCTGGACTGGATCAGCAGTGGGCGGACTTCCGCCTCTTTCAGGCTGCCGTAGCGTTTGGCGGCACTTTGAAAGGTGGTGGTGCTGCAGCCCCACAGGGCACCGGTCACCTCGGTCACCAGGTGCAGTAACTTGGGCCGGTTCTGGTGTTTGAGCAGGATGGCGGTGGCCTTGAGGGCGTCGTCATAGCTGGGGGTTTTGGCGTCGGCCGGGAACACCAGTTCATGCAGCTTGGCCAGCCGCTTGGCATCCTGCAGTGCATATTGAGCCTGCAGATCCGGATGGGGGTTGGCGTCTTCAGGTAAATCCAGTACAAAACGAATCTGCAGTTGGACTTTGAAGTCCTCCAGAAAGCGGGGCATGGCTTGCAGCAGCAGAAGCGAATAGGGGTCGTTCACCCGATGGTAGAAAATGACCGTGTTCAAAGACGGCAGCAGGCGTCGCTTTACTTCGAACCAGCCCCGGCGGAGGTTCCGGGTCTTGGGGCTGGTAGCCATCTTGGCGAAGAATGGCATGAGCATTCGGGTTAAAGTCATAATCTTCTGCTGTGATCCCTCAGGGCCGCTGCATGTGGCACTGTGCGTGGCAACGTTAAGGCTCCGTTGTCAGTCGTTTCACGAATACCTTTGAATTTCGTTGGTAATTGTACAGGGATTGCTTGTGTTGTGGCAGCTCGGAAATGGCTGCACTGCGGAACCCCCGTTCCATAAACCAGTGGGCCGTGCGGGTGGTGAGCACGAACAGTGAGGTTAGACCGAGCATGGCGGCCCGTTGTTCAATGGCTTTCAACAATGCATCGCCGCGACTGCCCTGACGGTACTCCGGGTGCACCACAACACAGGCCAGTTCGCCGCAATGTTCTTCCATAAAGGGGTAGAGTGCGGCGCAGGCGATGATTTTGTCATCCCGTTCAATCAGTGTGAAATGCTGAATTTCGTTTTCCAGCAGTTCGCGGGAACGTCGCACCAGCACGCCCTGCTGTTCCAGGGGCTCGATCAATTCCAGCAGGCTGGCAACGTCGTCCACGCTGGCCAGGCGCACTTTTTCATAGATTTGCTGAGTGATGAGGGTGCCGGTGCCATCCAGGGTGAACAGCTCCTGCAGCAGGGCGCCATCGCGATGGTAACTGATGATGTGGGCGCGGTTGATGCCTTTGGTGACCGCATCGCGGGCGCTGATCAGCGTATAATGGGGAGAGATCTGTTCGCTGATGAGTGTGTTGGCCTCCGGCACCGTCAGCTCCCGCACCAACTGATTCTGGTCATTCAAAATGCCTTCTTCACCGCTGAAATACACAATCTTGTCCGCCTTCAGTGCGGTGGCGGCGGCCTCGGCCACTTCTTCCCACAACAGGTTGAAGGATTCCCCGGTGGGGGAGTAGCCCAAGGGGGAAAGCAACACCAAATGGCCGAGGTCCAGGTGTTGGTGAATGGCGCTCTGGCGGATTTTGCGCACTTCGCCGCTGTGTTGGTAGTCGATGCCGTTGTGCACGCCGAAGGGCTTGGCGATCACGTAATTGCCGCTGGAGACCACGCTGTTGGCGGGATTCAAATGCGCTGCGGCCATGCACTGTACCAGCTGGCTTTGCACCTGGATGGCGGTGCGGCCGATGGCCTCGGTGACGGCCTGCAGACTGGCCTGGTCGGTCACCCGGCGGTGGTAGGCAATCTGGATGGGGAGTTGGCTTTCTTCCAGACGCTGATCAATCTGGGGGCGGGCACCGTGCACCAGCACCACCCGGATGCCAAGGCTGTGCAGCAACACCACATCCTGGATCAACTGTGGGAAACGGGGTGCCGCCACAGCCTCCCCCGGAAACGCCACCACAAAGGTCTTGCCCCGGTGGGCATTGATGTAGGGAATGCTGTTGCGAAACCCGTTTACGTAGGCGCTGGGTGCCTCTCCCATCCCGTCAGATTGCATGGTTCTGTTGCTAAGCCTCCGAATATTCAGGGGTTATCTTATCCTTGCCACGCCCCTGATCTCAATCGTCAGTCAGTAATTTTGTATTTCCGCCCACCGCGGCGGTATTCACTGAGATGGTTTTCTCGTTGGCCAGGCGCAACAGGTAGTGGGGCCCGCCGGCCTTGGGACCGGTGCCCGACAGATCCTGGCCGCCGAAGGGCTGCGAGCCCACGGTGGCACCGATCATGTTGCGATTGATGTAGATGTTGCCCACCTGGGCCCGCCTGGCCACGGTTTCGCAGAACTGATTGATGCGGCTGTGAACCCCGAGGGTGAGGCCAAAGCCGGTGCGGTTGATCTGGCGGATGATGTCATCCACCTTATCGGCGGAATAGGCAATCACATGCAGCACCGGCCCGAACACTTCCTCATGCAATTCGTTCAGGTCTTCCAGTTCGATGATGGTGGGCGGTACGAAATGCCCCTTCAACTCCGGCAGCGGGCCCTGGTAAAGCACCCGTTCCTGCAGGCGAAAACGTTCGATGTGCAGCATCAGCTCCGACTGTGAGTGGCTGTCGATGACCGGGCCGATGTCCGTTTCCCAATCCAGCGGGTCCCCCAGCGTGATGGTCTTCAGATAGCCGATCAGGGTGTCCAGGGTTTTCTCTTTCACGTCCTCTTGCACGAACAGTACCCGCAGCGCCGAGCAACGTTGACCGGCGCTGTCAAAGGCTGACTGTACGATATCCCGCACCACCTGCTCGGTGAGGGCAGAGCTGTCCACAATCATGGCGTTCTGGCCGCCGGTTTCGGCAATCAGGGGAATGATGGGGCCGTCGCGCTCGGCAATTTTGCGGTTGATCTGTTTGGCAGCCGCAGTGGAGCCGGTGAACATCACCGCCCGTAGCGAGGATTCTTTGAGGATGGTGTCCTCCACCAGCTTGCCGGAAGCCAACAGAGTCTGCACCACTTCTTTGGGGAAGCCGGCCTGGTGAAACAGTTCGATGGCGCGGCTGGCGATCAGCGGTGTGAGGGTGCTGGGTTTGGCGATCACGGTGTTGCCCGCCGCCAGTGCCGCGGACACTTGGCCGGTGAAAATGGCCAGGGGGAAATTCCAGGGGCTGATGCACAGCACCGGGCCTTTGCCTTCCAGCACCAGCGTGTTCTCCTCGCCGGTGACACTGGGCAATTGGGTGGGCTCGAACAGGCGCCGGGCCTGGTTGGCGTAGTAGCGCAGAAAATCCACCGCCTCCCGCACCTCTGCCAGGGCGTTGCTCAGGGTTTTGCCGGCCTCACGCATGGTGAGCAGGATCAGCTCGTCATAGTGTTCCTCATACAGGCGGGCAGTGGCTTCCAGCAGGCTGGCCCGCTCTTCCACGGCTTCAAAGCGCCAGCTTTTCCAGGCGTTGCGGCAGCGGTCGAAGGTCTGGTGACAATCCTGGCGTCCGGCTTTGGTAAAATGGCCGACGACCTCTTCCGGATCGGTGGGGGAGTGAATGGCCACCGTCTGCGGGTTGTCCGTGGGCAGGGCGGTTTGCTGCTTTAACCGCTCCTGCATGGATTTGGCCAGGCCCTGCAGGGTTTTCATGCTCTCCAGGTTCAGGCCCCGGGAGTTTTTCCGTTCCGGTTGAAACACCCGCCGTGGCAGGGGAATTTTCGGGTTGCGCAGGCGATCCATATTGCGGATGTTGGCGCTGGGCTCTTCGATCAGCCAGCCGCCGTCACTCTGCGCCAGTTGCACCTGGCGCACGAACGAGGTATTGGCGCCATTTTCCAGCAGGCGGCGCACCAGGTACGGTAACAGTTCCTGATAGCGTCCTACGGGCGCGTATATGCGGCAATGGGCCTCGTCGTAGCTGCTGAGCAGGTGGTCGTAAAGGGATTCGCCCATGCCGTGCAGGCGCTGGAACTCAAAATGGCGTACCTGATTCTGCTCCGCCAGGGTGAGGATGCTGGCCACCGTGTGCGCGTTGTGGGTGGCGAATTGCGGATACAGAAAATGCCGCCCCGCCAGCAGCATCTGGGCGCAGTACAGAAAGCTCAGGTCGGTGTGGTCTTTCTGGGTATAAACCGGATATTCCTCCAGCCCCAGTTGCTGGGCCTGTTTGATCTCGGTATCCCAATAAGCCCCTTTCACCAACCGCACCGGAATCTGGCAATGGAGGGTTTTGCTCACATCCATCAGCCATTGCAATTGGGCCGGAGCCCGTTTTTGATAGGCCTGCACTGCCAGCCCCAGCTTGCCCCAATGGCGCAGCCGGTTGTGGCCGATGGCACGGGCAAACTGCATCAGGGTGGATTCCAGGCGCCAGGATTCCTCGGCATCGATGGTGACGGCGATGTCTTTTTCCTGCGCCAATAACAACAGGTCCAGCAGGCGGTTGTGCAGCTGGTCCAGGTTACGGCTCTGGCGCAATTCGAAGCGGGGATGCAGGGCCGACAGCTTGATGGAGATACCGCCATGATCCTTGCGCGCTTCCAGCCGCTCGCTCTGATAGCTGATGGCGTGCTCGTAGGCGTCCATGTAGCGTTCCACGTCCGCCATGGTCATGGCGGCTTCCCCCAGCATGTCGTAGGAGTGGTAGTAGCCTTTTTCCGCTTCGCCTTCGGCGTGCTGCAGGGCGTCTTCAATGGTTTCGCCGGCAACAAACTGTTGCCCGATCACCATCATGGCCTGGCGAATGGCGCTCAGGGCCAGCGGTTCCCCCATGCGGCGGATCAGGCCCTTGAAACTGTCTGACAGCCAGTTGCCGGGCAGGTGATCCTTGGTGAACAGTTTGCCGGTGATGAGCAGGCCCCAGGTGGAGGCGTTGACCCAGCGGGCATCACTGTGGCCCAGGTGCTCGGCCCAGTTGCCCTGTTGCAGGCGATCCTGCAGGAAGCGCTCGGCGGTTTCCTGGTCCGGAATGCGCAATAACGCCTCCGCCAGGCACATCAGGGTCACCCCCTCTTTGTTATCGAGGCCGTATTCCTTGAGCAGGGTTTCCACCCGGATTCCGGGCTTGGTGTTGCGGATTGCCAACAGGAACTCGCTGGCCTGGGCACGAATGCGATCCCGGGCGGCGGTGTCCAGGGTGTAGCCCATGAGCAATTCCTGCACAGCATCTTCCTCACTGCGCAGATAATGGGTCAGCAAATTGTCGGGGAGTGGAAACTCCAATCCCATGGATGAGGGGGCTCTACAGCGTGCCACGTGCGTTCCTGAATTCCAAAGCAATGTTCTATAAGACATTTTGGCACAGGATGCGGCCAGGTGTGAGGCTTTTTAATGGAATGCCCCCGAGGCAACCCTGTGTCGGGGGCCGGGGGCTAAGGGGTCAGGCCAAAGGGGTCAAACCAGGTAACGCCGTTACAGCGTAATGACTTCTTCGATTTTGGCCAGGAGCTTGGCGCCCATGCCTTTCACTTTCAAAACCTCATCCAGGGTTTTGAAGGGGCGGGCTTCCACCAGACGGGCGGCCAGCTTGGTGGACACACCTTTGATGGCAGCAATTTCTTTCTGGCTGGCGGTATTCAGGCACAGGGTGCCGTCCTGTGCTTTTGGCGCCGCCTTAGGCTCAGCTTTTTTTGCAGCCGTTTTTGCGGTTTGGTCAAGCTCCGCTTTGGCTGCGGCTTTTTCTGCAGGCTTAGCTGGCTTCTTCGCCGCTGCTTTCGCACCAGTTTGCTCAGTTTTTTCCGTCTCATTGAAGCTGACACTAATCACGTTGTCGGAAGGCTTTTTCACCACGGTGGGCACCCAGCTGGCGCTGTAGGGCACGGCGAAGTTCACGCAGTCGCGGGTTTCATAGGCAGCGCCATTCCACTCGCGCAACATCAATGCCAGATGCCAGTTGCCCGCCGGGGGCTCCCTGAACATCAGATCATATTGGCAGTTGGGAATAAAGTGCTGACCCTGGATTTCGCCGATGGTGGTGCCGGCCAGGGCAACGCCCTCAAAATGCTCGCCCTGGTAAGGTTGTTTCAACGCCCACAGTTCGATGGCCAGGGTGCCACTCAGGTTGGTGTTGTCCCGTTGGTTGGCGATGCTGTCGATGTTGATGCTGACGCGGTCGTTTTGAATGTTGAATCCACAGCGACCATTAAGTTGCAGGTTGGAGCGGGGGGATAGCGCAAAATTTGGTTGAGTATTGTTCATTCTTATCCGTTTCCTTGGTGTTGAGGCGCGCGCATTGTAGATAATTTACCAACGGTTTTGTGAACTATTTTCACGCTTTCAGAAACCTGTTTTGTTTGACCTTTTTTGGTGCGAGATTGCAACGAAATCGCACCTTAGAGAAGACGATATTATGCAGCCGGTTGGTACCTTCAGGCTGGGAGGATAACTTGGGATTATGGGCGCCGGCTATGACGTTTTCATGATCATCGGTGGCACACCGTCATGCGTCCTGCCGCCGATATTCAGTGCCGCTGTTCAGTGGCTGTTGCGTTTGCGAAACTCTCCTGGCGTTTCGCCGGTCCAGCGCTTGAACGCTTTGGTGAACGGGCTCTGCTCCGAGAATCCCAACAGGAATGCCACATCCACCAGCGACATATCGGGGTCCAGCAAATAGTGCCGAGCCAGCTCCGCACGGGTGGCATCCAGCAGTTCGCGAAAACGGGTGCCGGATTGTTCCAATTGATATTGCAGCGTGCGGGCAGGGATCATCATGGCGGCGGCGACGTTTTCCAGCGTGCAGCGGCCACTGGAAAGTTGTTCCACAATCAGCCGTTTGATATGGCTGTGCAGCTCGCCTGGCTGCTTCAGATTGGCCGCCTGCTGCATCAATTGCGAAACCAGGATGTGATGGCTTTCCGGATCGTGATAGGTAATGGGAATCTGCAGATATTCTTTGGGAAACAGTAATTGGGTGGTGGACTGTGCGAAGCGGACGTTGCCGCCAAACAGCTCCCGGAAAGGGCGGGTATCCGCGGGAGCATCAAAACTGAAATCCACGTCCGCCACCAGATCCCGGCGCCCGGTATGGCGACGGGCAAACACCACCCAGCTGGCCACGGACACCTGCATCAACGCAGGATGCAAATCCTCCATGCGTGGAATCCACTGTAATCCCACGCGATCCTCCAGCAACACCATGCGGGTATCGTTGGCTTCGTCGATGACGGTTTCGTAGCGCACCAGCATGCTGGCCACCTCCGCCAGGTTTTTGCAGGTCATGGCCGCATAGGAGAATACGCCCCAGTGCTTGGGGTTGATTTCCCTGGCCAGTTTCAGGGGCAGGAATTCATCGCCGGAACAGGCGATGGCTTTCGCCATCATTTCACTCCACAAAGGGACGGGGATGCGTTCGTTCAGCGAGTGATCCTGCAGGCGCTGTTCGAGTTCTGAGGCCAGTGTTGCGCTGGTGGCATTGGGGTGATTGTCCAGGTAATCCAGCAGAGCACGGACGTAACCGAGACGGACACTGCCAGTGGTCGCAAATTCCATTTGGGTTCCTTTGTTCTTTTTGCTTGTTTTTTGTTATTCGTTTTTATTTTTGCGGCTTTTTTATAGGGGTATCACTGGTGGCCGGATTTAACCGGAAGCGGCCGCATTGATCTTCCCATCATACGCCCAACCGGGGCTTTTTGTACAAATTCACCGCTTGCGCAATTGGTCAATGGCCGCGGCTTTTCATCAATACCCGGTTGCCGCAACGGGATAAGGTGATGACTCAAAAAAACCAATAACAAGAATCAAGGAGAGATGCAGTGTTGAGGCATCAATGTGTTGTGCTCTGTGTGGGGGCCCTGCTGTTATTCGGCTGTGGCGGTTCCGGCGAATCTTCATCCCGGCCGACGGAGGCGCGCTCATCACCAGCGCAGCCCGCACCGGCAAGCCCGGTGTTGCCCACACCTCCGGTGGCGCTGCAGTTGGATGATCCTGACAGTTTCTATGACCGCCCCGCAGAATACCCCCGCGTGCACATCGCCCCCATGCGCTATATACCCATCTCCACCGGTCAACAGCTGGGCATGCGCCTGACCCTGCCGGCGGATGACAACGGTGAGCCGCTGCCGGGGCCTTTCCCCGTGATTCTGGTGCAGAGTGGTTACAATATTGGCTTGATGTCGTTTGCCGCAGCCCCCGGTGGTGTGTTTCTGGGTATTCCGGATTCCTATCTGGTGCGGCGCGGTTACGCCATGGTGTCGGTGGACGTCATTGGTGGTGGTATTTCCCAGGGCGGCTGGGAGCTGTTCGGTGAGAAGGAACAGGCCGGTTATGCGGACACGGTGGACTGGGTCAAGGCGCAGCCCTGGTGTAACGGTGACATCGGTGTCGCCGGTGCTTCGTACATGGGCATCACATCCCTGTTCACAGCGCAGGTGCGCCCCCAGGACATCAAGGCGGTGTTTGCCAGCGTGCCGTTGGGGGATGCCAAGCGGGGCATCGTGGGCACCGGTGGTTTGTTGAATGCGGTATTCATGGGGGAGTGGATGGCACTGACTCACCTTACCTCCACCCAGAACGTTCCCCTGATGTTGTTGCAACCGGAGCTGATGCCTGAGGTGATGGCCGCCACCCAGGAGCACATTGATCATATTGACAATTATTATCTGCCATTGATTGAGCGGGCCATCCACGGGGACGCCGAGCTGGCGTACGATTCCCCATTCTGGCGGGAGCGTTCGCCGCTGGAAAACATGGATCAAATCCAGGCGCCCACCCTGATTGCCGGTGCCCTCAACGATCTGTTTCAGCGCGATGCACCCCTATTGTATGAAAGCCTGCGGGATCAGGTGGATGCGCGCCTGATGCTGTTCGACGGTGATCATCTCAGTAATTTTATGCAGGCTTTGCCCGGCACGGAAAAAACTGACCCGGTACTGCATGTGCTGCTGCAGTGGTTTGATCAACACCTGCGGGGAATAGACAGTGGTACCGAGCGGATTGCGCCGGTGACCCAGTACGTCAAACACTACAAGCCAGGCAACTGGCAGGGTTTTATCAGCGCTGACAACTGGCCCCATCCGGCAGCGCAACCGGAGCGCTGGTATCTGCATGGAGATGGCACCCTGACCCAACAGGCACCGGCCTGGGAGGAAGCCGAGCGCGCCATGGCGGCGGCGCCGTTTGCGGAATATGACTATGGCAAAAGTGCGGATGGTGGTTTTCTCAAGCTGGAGATTCACCCCAGCGATGGCTCGGACTGTTCCTTGAGTTATGTGCATTGGACCTTGGGGGTGGCGGGCATTACCCAGATTCGACCCTGTTATTGGGATCACCGGCAGCTGGAGCAGGATGCCCTGAACTACGAAACCGCCACGATGACAGAGGATTACTTCATCGCCGGGCCGTTACAGGCGGACGTCTGGATGTCCAGCACCACGGCGGACGCCGTGCTGTCAGTGCGGGTGGACGAAGTACTGCCCAGTGGCCGGGTGGTGCCCATTACCAATGGCTTGTTGCTGGCATCCCTGCGGGCGGTGGATGAAAGCCGGTCCCGTTATGTGTATGGGGAAATGGTGCAGCCCTATCACTTCCTGACCCGGGAGCACGAACAATTACTGGAACCGGGTGAGGTGGTGAAAATGCAGGTGGAGATCTTCCCCACCAGCGTCATCATCCGGGCCGGCAGCCGTTTGCGGGTGTCCATCAGCCCCAGCAACCAGGCCCAGGGTGTGCTGAATCTGGTGCAGCGGGCACGGGTGGAGGGGGGCGTCACCACCCTCTATCATGGGCCCGAGTACCCTTCCAGCCTGGCGCTGTTGTCCGTGCCGCTTTCTGCGCTGAACTGAGCGGAGCGGGTTTGAACATTGCCATCGTCACCAAACAGTTTCAGCAGGATGATCGGTAGCAGCACCAGATCCACCAGCACAGCGCATATGATGGTGATGATGGTGATCAGCCCCAGATCCTGATTGGGAATGAAATCCGAGAACAGCAGTGAGGTGAACGCGATGGACATCATGGCGGTGGTCAACAGCATGGCCACACCCACGGTGTCCATGGCGTAGCGCACCGAGTCGTGATTGTTGAAATGCAGCTGCTCGCGGGCGTATTTGTATTTGGCCAGGAAGTGGATGGTGTCGTCCACCACGATGCCCAGGGTGATGGTGATGCCCACGGACATGCCGAAGCCGATTTTGCCGCTGATCAAGGCCCAGATGCCGAACGCCATGGCGGCGGGAAACAGGTTGGGCACCATACTGATCAGGCCCAGGGACCAGGATCGGAACATGGAGATCAACAGCAGCGAAATACAAATCAACGCCACCACAAAGCCCTTCGACAGGTTGTTCACATTGGTGTACTGCATGTGAGCGAAGGCCAGGTTGGCACTGCCGATGATGGCTTGTTTGGTGTCGAATTGATGCTGGTCCAGCCAGTGCTGAATGGTCAGCTCCAGGTCGATCAACTCCTTGTCGGAAAGCTGGTCATAGACCGCAATCACCCGGGTTTCCGAACGGTCAAAATTGATCAGGTTGTTGAGGTCCTGGCCAAAGGGCAACGACATTTCATACATCAACAGATACTGTGATGCCAGCTCGCGGGATTCCGGAATCCGGTACCAGTCGGGATCGTCCTCGTGCAGGTTCTTGTTCAAGGTTTTCATCACCTCCAGCAAGGAAGTGGTGAAGCGCAATTGCGGGTTTTCCTGCAGGTGTTGATCCAGATCCTCCAGCAGCCCCAGGTACTGTGGGTCGTAGATGCCGCCGTTTTCGGTGGCAGGGATGCTGATGTTCACCACCACCGAACCACTGATGCGTTCGATCATGAAATCCATATTGCGGCGCACTTCCAGATCCTCGTCGAAGAACTCCACAAAATTATCATCGAGCCGGTTCATGGGGATGAATGAGGCCAGTGCCACCATCACCAATACAAAGCCGACGATGATCTTGTTGGCGTGAGGCTGATAGAAGCGGATCAGTCCACCCATGCTGGGCAGAGTGTTGACGCCCTTGGCTTTACTGGGCAGGTAGTACACCACGGCAGGCAGAAAACTCAGGGAGGCCAGCATGGCGTACAGAATGCCCACGCCGGCGGCGGAGCCCATGTGGGCAAAGGGCGGCGATTCGCTGAAGTTCAGGGCAAAAAAGCTGATGGCGGTGGTGAGGCTGGTGAAAATGATGGGCGAGAAATTCACCTCGATGCTTTTTTCCAGGGCGGTTTTTTTATCGAGGCCCCGGGCCAGACCCTGGGCGTAGTTCACCATCAGGTGAATGCAGTCGGCCATGGCAATGATGACGATGATGGCGGGAGTGTTCACCAGAATGGGGGAAACTTTCACACCGCTCCACAATACTGCTCCCATTCCCGCCATGATGGAGAGCAGAGCCGTGGTGATGCAGGCCAGGTTGCCGATGACATCCCGCAGAGTGAAAATCAGGAAGGCAAACACCAGCACCAGGGCAAAGGGGAATATGGTGCGGCCGTCGTCCTCGATGATGGCGGGCAGGGAGGTTTCCACCGCCACGCCGCCCACCACGCGAAAATCGATCTCCGGATACCGGGCATTGAGCCCGTCCACATATTCATGAACGTACTGCACCACTTCCACGGCCGCCTCGCCATGATCGGAGTCCGGGAAGTTCAGGATCACCGACACCAGGGACAAATCCCCTTGCGGAGTGATCAGGTAGTCTTTCACCCCCACCTTGCTGGTGGCGTAGCGCTTGCGGGCCAGCAACTCCTGGGGGGAGAGGGCGTCCACATCCTCCACCAGGAACTCCACCATCAAATCGTCCCCGTCCACCCGGGTGTACAAATGATTGCTGAGGGATTCCACCCGTTGGGAGTAGGGAATCGACCAGCCGAACTCGGTGAGCTGCTGAATGGCTTTGAGGGCGTCGGGGCTGAACACGTTCCGGTTGCGGGGCTCCACCAACACCATCACGTTCTTATCGCTGGTGTAGTCCTCTTCAATCTGGATCAGGTTATTGAGGTTGGCATCACTGGCCTTGAAGAAATCCCGTTGATTGGCAGAGAACTGGGCGTCTTTGGCCCCCATTCCCAGCAGTAACGCCCCCAGAATCACCACTACGATGCTGGTGATGCGATGATTCATCACCCATTGCGCCCAAGCTCGTGCTAACACAACCGCCCCCTACTTCTACTTCTTGGTATATAACGTGTATTGCGTGGGACATTCTAAGGGAGGTGTCTTGCCGGTAACAGCGCTGGAAAGGACAGATAATTGTGACTTTATGCCAGGACGGGCCCCCTCTGGCAGGAACCTCCGCACCTGGGCGGTGCAGAGGTTGTAATGGCCAGGTCAGTAACGGGTCGGCGCCTGCGGCGACGGGCTGAAGCCCGCCTCGTCGAACGCGTCGGGAAGCGGTTGTGTCGCCGCGGTGGTTGCGCCGGTGTCGTTCAGGCCCAGGCTCTGGATCTGGAACTGGCTCGTAAGGTGGGCTGACTGGGCTGAGGATTGCGGAATGATGTCAGCAAACTCGGCTCCGTTGACGGCAACGATGTTGCTGAAAGCCATCAGCTCTGTGTGGGTGGCGAACAGGCGGCCATCCCGGTCACTGGCCACCAGCAGGCCGTTGTCGCCCAGGTTGAGGTCGAAGAGGGACCCGCCCACCACCAGGGAGTTGATGATGGCGCCTGCCGCATCGTGGCGGCGGATTTCCCCACCCCAGGTGGCGCTGTACAGGGTGCCCAGGGCGTCCACCGCAATGGCGCGGGAGGCACTGATGTTGATGGACGTCAGCAACGTAAGGGTTGCCGGGTGATAGACATCCACCACCGAGCCGCTGAGTGCATAGAGCAGACCATCCTGGCCCAGGGTCAGGTCAATGTATTCCCGGGCGCCAAAGGGCTCGGCTTGCTTGCTGCTGAGGGTAAACCGGATGATGCCGGCATGGCTGTTCAGGGCCGTGTCCATGGACGTCACAAACACGTAATCACCCCAGTCGGCGATGCCGCCGTATGAGAGGTTATTGACGGTGGCCCAATTGTCCGCCTGCAGATGTGACCAGCGATGGGTGCCGGGATCATAGACGCTCAGTTGGGGGGTGAAGGTCCCGTTGAAAATGGCGATCCGGCCGTCATCCAGCAAGGTGACATCCCGTGGGTAGTCACAACAGCCGCCGGCGTCGGGCACGTTAACACGGCGCAGCAGTTCTCCGGCGTCGGAGTACAAGCGTAATTCGCCGTCAAAGATGGCAAGGTAAGCACCTTCGTTCGCGGACCAGCCGCTCAGCGGGGTGGCCTGCACGCTGTCCAGATAGATGGGGCAGCTGGAGGTGGTGCGGAAGCGGATGCGATTGAGGCCTTTGCCGATGGGGAAGCTGAACTCGGACCAGCCGCTATTGCTGATGATGAAGGCGAAGGATTCCACACCGGTGTCCACCAGCAGTTGCGAGAAATTGTTGCAGCCGCGGTAGGCCTGAACCGTAATCATGTTGCCGGCAAAATACCCGCTCCATTCCATATGGCTGCTGTCGTTGGCCGCGTGGCGCAGCGCATATTGACCTGTGTGGGCAACTTCATCGGTTACGGACCAGGCACTCAAGTCACTGGCTTCCCAGCCAGCAGGCAGGCCGTTTTCAAAGGAGAGGGTCAGCTCGCTGATGGGCGGCGGGTATGACCCGCTGTCGGTGGGGTCGGTGCCCGTTTGCGCTTCCTCGTAGTTGGAAGCGCCGTCGCCATCCAGGTCCTGTTCTGCATCGAGGGCATCATTGGGTGCCAGGCCGTAACGCACCTCCCAGCCATCCTGCATGCCGTCGCCATCGCTGTCGGGCTTGTTCGCCAGGGTGCCATATACGGAGGCTTCTTCGTAGTCGTCGAGGCCGTCGTCATCGCTATCCCGCCGGTTGGGGTTGGCGTGATGCCGGTATTCCTCGCTGTTGATCAGCAGGTCTCCGTCGGGGTCGCCGTTGGCGTCATCGGTAAAGTAAGGGTCCAATCCGTGGCGTCGTTCCCAAGCGGTGGGCAAGCCATCCTGGTCGTAGTCCTGTTGGGTGTTGATGGCAGAAAGGATGCCGTCATCGGACAGGATGTAGAGCACCAGATCGCTGCCCAGCAGAATGTGCCCACCCTGGTTGAACTGCCATTGGGCCTCGCCGCTGGCGCGGTCCAGTGCATGGGTGGTGGTGGCAGAGCTTACGATCACCAGGTTGCGGGTCACAATGATGTTGCCGTCCAGTGAGCTGGGGCCGGTCCACTCCCAGATCAGGTTGCCATCAGTGAGGGAGCGCGCCTGCAGGCTGGTGCCGCTGGCCACATAAAGGGTGTTCCCGGCGTAGGCAGGCTGCGGGGCAAACTGGCCGCTCAATTGCCACTCCAGCGCAAGCTGGTCCAGATTGAAATTGATCAGGCGGCCGCTTTCCACCACCAGGGCCTGTCCGGTGCCGGTGAGAACAGGGGCAAAATTCACGCTGTAGCCATGCCAGCTGTAGTCCGGGTCAGGAATGCTGCCCAATGCAGAGCCATCGTTCCGGGCCAACAGGTACAGGGCACCGTCCATGTATCCGGTGACCAGCTGCTCGTTGACGGCGGGGGTCCAACCGCTGAATTGGGGCAGGTTGGCAAACCACAGAGACGTGCCGCTGGACAGGTCGAAGGCCTGGGCGCCGCCATAGGCGCCCGCGTTGACATAGACGGCATCGCCATAGGGGGTTGGCGCCAGATAGTGTTCCCACTGGGCCCCGAACAGGCTGGTGTACTGGACGCTGCCGGTGGTGGCCTCAAAACTGTACAGGAAGGGCTTGTCGCTGCAGCTGCTGCACTCTTTGCCCACCTGCAGCAGGACCTGACCGTCAGCATAGGCGGGCGGGTTCACCGAAAACACGCGTTGGTTGAAATCGTGGCGCCAGGACTCATTGCCGTCCACGCTGCGAACGGCGCTTAATGAGTGGTCCCCCACGATGAACACCATATCACCGTTGCTGACCGGGGGATGATAATCCGCCGCACCCAGCTCGGATTGCCAGAGCAGCGAAAACCCATCGGGGTGCAGGGTCACCGGCACATGGCCATCGTGGCTGGCGTTGCCCTGGAGGGTGACCCAGTCTGCTGCCGGGGGCTCTTCCACAAAAATGGTCACCCGGGTCTCACGGGAGATGGAGCTATTATGGCTGGCGGTATAGCTGAAATGATCCCAGCCGGTATAACCGCTGGCCGGGGTATAGGTCAGATTGGGTGCGGTGCCACTGAGGGTGCCGTACTGCGGCGCGCCGACCTGGTATTGAAACTGGCTGCTGTCAATGTCGCTGGCGTTCAGCGTGATGCCCGTGGCCGTGTTGGCAGGGGTGGTTAAATTGATGTCGGTGGTGGTGGGCTTGCAGCCTGCCATGAGCAGTGCCGCCACAATATAAACACCTGTATAGGCGCCTGTGCGCGCCAGTGACCGGTGGAAGATCCCCATGTGCAATTCCTTTTATGGCTTTTTTTATTGGTGTTATCAGCAGGATGGGGTGGCGCTGGCTCACGCCATCCTGCCCCCATGGTATTGGGGCAGGGGGTGAAGTCAAGGGCGTGGTAACGAATTAGCGGGGCAGCAACATCACTTGGAGAGCGCTTTTGCCGCCCGGTCCATTTTGTCCATCACCTGCATGCACAGGGCGGAGAGTACAAATCCCATGTGGACAATCAATAACCACATTAATTTGGTCTCTCCCAGGCCGCTGGCATCGGGTTTGAACTCCATATACACTTTCAGCAGGTGGATGGCAGATATCGCCACAATCGACGCAGATACCTTCAGTTTTAACGATCCAGAGTCCATTTTGCCCAGCCAGGAGAGCTTTTCCTGGCCTTCGTCGATGTCGATTTTGGAGACGAAGTTCTCATAACCGGAGAACATCACCATCACCACCAGGCTGCCCACCAGGGTCAGGTCCACCAGGGTCAGGATCTGCAGGATCAGGGTTTGCTCCGGCATGGTGAGCAGGGAGGGTAAGATGTGCACCAGCTCCTGGAAGAATTTGAAGGCCAGTACCAGCAGCAGCAGGCTCAGGCCCAGGTAAACCGGGGCCATGATCCAGCGGCTGGCGTAGAGTGCTTTTTCGATCAATGATTCCATGGGAACGTGATTCCTGAGAGACCGTACGGTGATGGCAAAGATACCGGATTTTTGGGGACGGGTCACGGTTTGGCAAGGTTGTGTGAGGGGGAGGTTGGTTTGGTTAAACGCTTGAGACTACAATTGTTTTAATTGTTCATCATTCAATACCCGGCAGAGCACCCCCTGTGACCAGTATGCAAAAAGGTAAAGCCAGCTTCATGCAGCCCAGCATCCGCATCGATGTGCGCTGGGTTTTGGATGGCCTGTTCGAGGACGGCCGCATCAGCGAGCGGGACATGAACTTCATCGCCGGACAGCGGCGTGAGAAGAATGAACTGAACTGGAACCCCCTGCAGTTTGTGGCCAAGTTCGACCTGGCGGACCAGCAGTTTGAAAGCCGCAAGCTGGATCTGGACAACCTCACCGAGTGGCTGGCCAAGCGGGCCAATCAGCCCATCTATCACATTGATCCGTTGAAGGTGGACGTGGGCGCCACCACCGCCATCATGTCGTTCCAGTTTGCCGAACGTCACGAGATCCTGGCGGTGGCGGTGGACGACGAAACCGTCACCATCACCAGTGGGCAGCCGTTCCTGAGTGAGTGGGAGCAGGGCCTGGAGCAGACCCTAAAAGGCAAGCGCATCAAGCGGGTCATCACCAATCCCGCAGACATCCGCCGTTTCACCCTGGAATTCTACAATCTGGCCCGTTCCGTGAAAGGGGCCAGTGGCGGCAAGGCCCCCTCCACGGTGACCAACTTTGAACAGCTGTTGCAGTTGGGGGAACTCAGTTCCCCGGACGCCAACGACCAGCACATCGTCAAGATCGTGGATTGGCTGCTGCAGTACGCGTTCGACCAGCGCGCCAGTGATATTCACCTGGAACCGCGCCGGGAGCACGGCAATATCCGCTTCCGCATTGATGGGGTGCTGCACGATGTGTATGAGCTGCCGGCGCCGGTCATGGCGGCGGTCACCAGCCGGATCAAGATCCTTGGCCGGATGGATGTGGCGGAAAAACGCAGGCCCCAGGATGGCCGCCTGAAAACCAAGAGCACCGAGGGGGATGAAGTGGAACTGCGCTTGTCCACCCTGCCCACCGCCTTCGGTGAGAAGATGGTGATGCGGATCTTCGACCCGGAAGTGCTGGTGCGCTCCGCGGCGCAGATGGGCCTGGCGGACGACGATTATGAACGCTGGAATCATATGGTGTCCCAGCCCAACGGCATTGTGCTGGTGACCGGGCCCACCGGTTCCGGTAAAACCACCACCCTCTATTCCACCCTCAAGCAGCTGGCCACCCGGGAAGTGAATGTCTGTACCATCGAAGACCCCATCGAGATGGTGGAGCCTTCCTTTAACCAGATGCAGGTGATGGACAACATTGACCTGACCTTCGCCGACGGGGTCAAGGCCTTGCTGCGGCAGGATCCGGACATCATCATGGTGGGGGAAATCCGCAACCTGGAGACCGCCAACATGGCCATTCAGGCGGCGCTCACCGGGCACCTGGTGATCTCCACCCTGCACACCAACGATGCGCCTTCCGCCATTGTGCGCCTGACCGACCTGGGGGTGCCCCCCTATATGATCTCGGCGACCCTGCTGGGGGTCATGGCCCAGCGCCTGGTGCGGACCCTGTGCCCCCACTGCAAACGGGATGCCTTTATTGATGCGGAAGCCTGGGAGACTTTGATTTCACCCTGGAAAGGCCGGCAACCGGAGAAGATCAAAACCCCGGTGGGCTGCCTGGAATGCCGCAAAACCGGCTATCTGGGCCGGGTGGGCATTTACGAAGTGATGCCCCTGTCCCAGGATCTTAAGGATATGATCAGTCACAATGCGGAACTGGCGGAAATCCGCAAACAAGCCATGAAAGAGGGCATGCGCACCCTGCGTTTGAGCGGGGCCCAGAAGGTGGCGGCGGGCCTCACCACGGCGGAAGAGGTGATGCGGGTGGCCCCGGCGGTCAGCAGCACCTAGCCTAAACTGTGAATCCGTTGTTAGAATGGGCGCTCCCGTTGTTGCACACTCGCCAGGGGCAAGGCAGGGTAGGCACTGCAGTCTGAAAATAAAAATAAGAAGAGTCTTTCATGAGTACCCTGTTGTCGGCGTTTTCACCGCTTCGAAATCTAAAATTGCTGTTTGTTCGGCCAGCGTCCAATTTTCCGGTGCTGGATGGATTTCGTGCGCTCTCCATGTTGATGATCATGGTGTTCCACACCTTCAGTATTTACTCCGTGGTGCACCCGGATGTGGAGCTGATCGATATGGTGAACGCCAGCACCTGGTCCGCCTGGGTGTGGAATGCGGACAAGAGTGTGGATATTTTCTTCGTCATCAGCGGGTTCCTGATCACCGGTATTCTGTTGCGGCAGATTGATAAGGAAAACCGCATCCGCTTCGGCAACTTTTACTTCCGCCGCTTTTTGCGCTTGAGCCCGGCCTATTGGCTGGTGTTGGCGTTGTACGCCTGGATGGGCTATGTGGCCATGGATGCAGAAGGCCGTGAGCAGCTCAATCTGCACAACATCTGGACCAATGTGCTCTACATCAATAATTTTGTGCCCTATGACGAACAGGCCATGAACTGGACCTGGACCCTGGCCATCGAGGAACAGTTCTACCTCATCTACCCGCTGATTCTGTTGTTGCTGGTGAAGTACACCCGGCGGCCTCTGCTGGGCTTGTGGGCTCTGATCGGTGTGTCGTTCCTGGTGCGGTTTCTGGTGATCATGACCGACGAACCCATTCGCACCATGTCCGGCAGTCAGGTGGTGATTGACCAGGAATTTCATGCCTACCATTTCTCGGTGCTCTACGACAATCTGTACACCCGCTTCGGGGCACTGCTGTGCGGCTGTATTGCCGCCTTCTACTACTTTCATCACGAGCAGGCGCTGCGCAATTTCCTCAACTCCACCTGGGGCAAAGTCTGCGAGTTCGCCAGCTTCGGCATCATCATCCTGCTGATGTGGTTACCGGTGGTCAGCACCCGTATGGACGATCAGCAGACCCTCACCATCCTGTACCAGACCTTCAGTCGAAATCTGTTCAGTGGCGCGGTGGCGTATCTGGCCCTGGTCTGCCTGGAAAAAAGTTACCTGAGTTGGTTTTTGAATCTGCTGTTCTCCAATCGCATCTGGTATCCCCTGGCGCAGCTGTCCTATTCCATGTACCTGTTGCATGTGTTCCCCATCCTGATTCTGGTGCAGATGGGGGTGAACGCCATGCAGCAGTATCCGGAGCGCTATGATTACACCCATTGGCAGGCCATGAGTCTGATCTGTCTGTATTCCACCATCATCACCATTCTCGGGGCGGTGGTCATTTATCTGCTGATCGAACGCCCGATTATGAACCTGCGGAAATAACATGAGTTTTCTGGTCCTGGAAAAGCCGGCCCGGTGGGCCCTGCTGCTTGGCGTCCTGTTGGCGTTGCCGTCCCTTTGGGTGGGGATGCAGTTGGACGATTATTTTCATTGGGGATTGGTGACCCAGCGCAGCCAGGTGCTGCAGACGGTGAGCCCCGCCAGCCCCTATGGCCTGTTCAGTTTTGTGGACGGCAACCCGGCGCGGGTGATGGACCTGATGAACCTGGGGCTGGCGCCCTGGTGGACGTATCCGGAAGTGGAATACGCCTTTTGGCGGCCGCTGACGGAGCTGACCCACGGTCTGGATTATTCCCTGTGGCCCCAGCACCCCATGCTGATGCACGTGCACAGTATGCTGTACTTTGCCCTGATGCTGTGGTGTGGGTTTCACCTGTTCAAGCGCCTGCAGGGGGACAGCTCCGCCTGGCTGTGGGCAGTGTTCCTGTTCGCCCTGTCCTATACCCACGGGGTGCCGGCGGGTTGGCTGGCCAACCGCAATGCGGTGCTGGCGGTGATCTTTGTGTTGCTCACCCTCTTTTTTCATCATCAGTGGCGGGAGTCGGATCGCGGCCTGCTGAACCTGCGGGCCAGTGTGTGCTTCACCCTGGGGCTGCTGTGTGGGGAAATGGCGGTGACCGCGGGGGCCTACCTGTTTGCCTACGCGGTGTTGTACGAAAACAGCCCCTGGCGGGAACGCCTGATGTCGTTGTCGCCCTATGTGGTGATCGGTGCCGCCTGGTTGGGCATGCGCTCGCTGCTGGGGTATGGCGCCAGTGGTTCAGGCCACTATGTGGACCTGTTCCAGGCACCGGGTCTGTTCCTGCAGGTGTTGGTGGGGCGCGGGCTGGATCTGTTGGGTGGGTTGCTGTGGGTGGTGCCGCCGGAATTGGGGTCGGGCCTGCCGGAAGGGCGCCGGCTGGTGTTCCTGGTGTTGTTCCTGTTGTTGTTGTGGGTGGCCTGGCCGCTGTTGAAGGCTGATCGCCGGGCCCGCTTCTGGCTGGCCGGCGCGCTGTTTTGTCTGGTGCCGGTGGCCAGCACCATTCCCCACAGCCGTTTGTTGATTGCCGCCAGCATTGGCGCCGCCGGCTTTCTCGGTTTGTTGATCAAGGCCTGGCGCCATGGCGAGCTGGCGCAATCCGGTTTGCTGCGGGGGTTGAGCGGTGTGCTGGTGGTGGCCCTGCTGGTGCTGCAGTTAGGATTGTCCGCCTTGTTGTTGCCGCTGGAGATGGTCTCCATGCGCATCGTGGGGGACAATTACCTCAACCAGGGAGCGCGCTCCTGGGATCTGGCGGACATGCCCCGCGAAACCACACCGGTACTGATCAACCCGCCCCTGTCCAGTGCCGGGGGCTATATCAATGGTGTGCGGGCGTATCTGGGGTTGCCGGTGGCGTCGAAAACCTGGCTGTTGGCCTCCGGGCTGCAACCATTGACCCTCACGGTGTTGAATGCCTATACATTAGACTTATACAGCCGCGAAGGGTTGTATGATGCTGTCCAGGAAGGGGTGTTGCGTGGGCCCCAGGCGCCGTTCGCCGTGGGCGACAGCGTGCAGTTGGCCGGTATGATTGTGACCGTGATGGAAGTGGAAAACGGCGTGCCGCTGCGGGCCCGGTTTCAGTTCTCCCACCCCATCAACAGTGAGCGCTATCGATTTTCCCACTGGAACAGTGGTCAGGTGGCACCCTGCCGTTTGCCGCCGAAAAACCAGTCCATCGAATTGCGGGTGGACTCCACCCAATGCGCCGAGCCCTGAAGCGACAGGCCCTGATCCTACCCAGAGGACCCCGTCATGACACAGTTTTCCCCTGAAGGTTTTCCCGCGGTGGTGACTGCGGCCCTGCAGTTGCAGTGGGAGCGTTTGCAGAGCGCATTACAGGAGGCGGAGCTGTTGCCCTGGGCATCCCGTTGGGATGAACCGTTCCGGCAACAGTTGAAGGCCTGCCTGTTGGCCAGCGACTATGTGGCAGACCAGCTCTGTCGTCACCCCCGTTTGCTGCAGGAGCTGGTGGACAGTGGCGATCTGCAGCGCCGTTATTCTCCCCTGCAGCTGAATGACCGATTGCTGGGGCTGACCGCCTCGGTGGCCGATGAAGCCGAGCTGTCGGTTTGCCTGCGCCAATTCCGACGCCGCGAGATGGTGCGCATCATCTGGCGCGACAGCAGCGGGCTGGCGGATTATGCCGAAACCGTGGCGGACCTGAGCAATCTGGCGGACGCCTGCATCGATGCCGCCCTGGACCGGCTCTACGGCTGGATGGAGCCCCAGTTTGGCCTGCCTTATTACCCGGACAGCGACCAGCTCATGCCCATGGTGGTGCTGGGGATGGGAAAACTGGGGGCCCGGGAGCTGAACCTGTCCTCCGATATCGACCTGATGTTTGCTTATGCCCAGGAGGGACAGACCCGGGGCGGTCGCAAAGAGCTGGCCCATCGGGATTTCTTCACCCGCCTGGGGCAAAAGCTGATCAAAGCGCTGGATGAAAACACCGTGGAAGGCTTTGTGTTCCGGGTGGACATGCGCTTGCGCCCTTACGGCAGCAGCGGCGCCCTGGCCCTGAATTTCCGTGCCATGGAAAGTTACTACGAAGAGCAGGGGCGGGAATGGGAGCGCTACGCCATGATCAAGGCGCGGGCCATCGGTCGTGATCATGGCGATGGTTCGGAATTGTTGCGCCGCCTCAAGCCTTTTATCTATCGTCGCTATGTGGATTTCGGCGTCATCGAGTCCCTGCGCACCCTGAAAAAAATGATCAATCAGGAAGTGCTGCGCCGGGGCAATGAAGACAACGTCAAAACCGGTGCCGGCGGTATCCGCGAGGTGGAGTTCATTGCCCAGGTGTTCCAGTTGATTCGCGGCGGCCAGGATGTAGAGCTGCAGCAGCGCAACGTGCTGCAGGTGATGACCATCATCCGTGACCTGGGGCTGTTGCCGGCGGACATTGTGGGGGCCCTGTGCCAGGACTACCGGTTTCTGCGCAATGTGGAGCATCGTATCCAGGCGCTGCAGGATCGCCAGACCCAGGTGCTGCCCACCGATGAGCTGCCGAGATTGCGCATTGCCCTGGGCTTGGGGTTTGCGGACTGGGGCGCTTTCTACGCGGAGCTTGCGGCCGTGCGCCAGCGGGTACGCACCCATTTTGACGCCCTCATCGCCGACCCCCAGGATCAGGAAACGGTGACGGTGCTGGATCAGGCGGTGACCCTCTGGCTGACGGAACAGTCGCAGCAGGATGCAGAGCAGGACCTGCATGAGTTGGGATTCCAGCGCCCGGGAGACTGCTGGCATCTCCTCAACGAATTCAAAACCGACCGCCAGGTGGCGCACCTGCAGGCGGTCGGGCGGGAGCGCCTGGACAAGCTGATGCCCCTGGTGCTCAATGCCTGTGCCAAGCAGCAGGACCCGGACCTGACCCTGCAACGGGTGTTGGGGCTGGTGGAAGCCATCCTGCGGCGCTCGGCCTATATTGCCTTACTGGTGGAAAACCCCGGCTCCCTGGAGCGTCTGGCAGGGCTGTTCGCCGCCAGCCCCTGGGTAGCGGATACCATCGCCCGGCACCCCATGTTGCTGGATACCCTGTTGAATGAAGCTTCGCTATTGACCCCCCTGGGGGTGGACACCCTCACCAGTGAGTTGCGCCAGGTGTTGCTGCGGATACCCGAGGACGACCTGGAGCGGCAGATGGATGCCCTGCGTCAGTTCAAACACAGCCATGTGCTGCGGGTGGCGGCCTCTGAGATCGCAGGTACACTGCCTTTGATGAAAGTGAGCGATTACTTAACCTGGTTGGCGGAAACCCTGTTGCAGGCGGTTCTGGACCTGGCCTGGCGCCAGATGGTGGAGAAATACGGCCGCCCCCAGCGCCAGGATGGCTCCCCCTGCGAACAGGATTTTATCATTGTGGGGTACGGCAAGCTGGGGGGCATCGAGCTGAGCTACCGCTCGGACCTGGACCTGGTGTTCATACACGATGCCGACTCGTCTGGCGCCACCGACGGCGAAAAGAGCATCGACAACAGCGTCTTCTTTGCCCGCCTGGGGCAGCGCATCATTCACATCCTGACCAGCAAAATGGCCTCCGGTGAACTCTACGAAACGGATATGCGGCTGCGGCCTTCCGGCAATGCGGGGTTGCTGGTGAGCTCCCTCAAGGCGTTCCAGGACTATCAGCTGGAGAAAGCCTGGAACTGGGAGCACCAGGCTCTGGTGCGGGCCCGGGTGGTGGCGGGGTGTCCACAGCTCAGCGAGCGCTTTAACCAGGTGCGGGCGGCGATCCTGGCCCAGCCCCGTGACCTGCCCAAACTCAAGCAGGAAGTCATTGATATGCGGGACAAGATGCTCGCTCATCTCAGTACCTACAAGGAACGGGATCTGCGGCCGGAACGCTGCGACGCCGACAGTGAATTCAACCTGAAACAGGACCCGGGGGGCATGGTGGACATCGAGTTCCTGGCCCAGTATCTGGTGTTGCACTGGTCGGCTGAAAAGCCCGCCATGACCCGCTGGACCGACAATATGCGGATTCTGGACAGTGCCGGCGAGCAGGGGCTGTTGTCCCCGGCGGAAGTGGAGGCCCTGCAGGCCGCTTACCTGGCCTATCGCAGCCAGACCCACGCCCTGGCCCTGCAGAATACCGAAGGCCGCATCAGTGCCGCGCAATTTGTGGCAGAGCGGCGCCGGGTCCGTGAAATCTGGCATAAAACCTTCGGCTAATGTGCTATAGTTGCCGGTCCCGAACGGCCCCGTCCGCGGGGCACGGGTAGAATTCTGATTGCACAGCCAACAGCGATGCAAACGATCATGCAAACAACAACGCAAACGACAACGAAGGAGAAGTAGATCATGTCCATGGCCGACCGTGACGGTCTAATCTGGTTTGACGGAGAAATGGTTCCCTGGCGTGATGCCCGGGTACACGTGCTGACCCATACCCTGCATTACGGCATGGGTGTCTTTGAAGGTGTCCGCGCGTACGAAACCGTCAAAGGCCCTGGCATTTTCCGCTTGCAGGAACACACCGATCGCCTGTTCCGTTCCGCCCACATCATGAATATGAAAATTCCCTTCACCAAAGATGAAGTGAACGCAGCCCAGCTGGCGGCGGTGCGGGAAAACAACCTGCCCCACGCCTACCTGCGCCCCATGGTGTTCTACGGGTCAGAGGGTATGGGGCTGCGGGCCACTAACCTGAAGGTGCACATGATCGTGGCCGCCTGGGAGTGGCCTTCGTATATGACACCGGAAGCCAAGGAAGTGGGCATCAAGGTGCGGACTTCGTCCTACACCCGCCATCACGTGAACATCACCATGTGCAAAGCCAAGGCCAATGGCAATTACATCAACTCCATGCTGGCGTTGAATGAAGCCCTGTCCTGTGGCGCAGAGGAAGCCCTGCTACTGGACCCGGAAGGCTATGTGGCTGAAGGCAGTGGTGAGAACGTATTCATCGTGACCAAAGGCAAACTGTACACGCCGGAGCTGACCTCCTGCCTGGATGGCATCACCCGCGCCACCGTCATCACCCTGGCCCAGGAGCTGGGGTATGAAGTGATTGAAAAGCGCATTACCCGGGATGAAGTCTACGTGGCGGACGAAGCCTTCTTCACCGGCACCGCCGCCGAAGTGTTGCCGATCCAGCAGTTGGATGGCCGTATCATTGGCTCCGGCAAGCGTGGCCCCATCACCGAGCAACTGCAAAAGCTGTATTTCGATCACGTCATGGGTCGAACCGACAAGCATGCGGACTGGATCAGTCTGGTATAAGATTGAGCCGGATCTGATGTCCTTTCGAAACCGCAGGAATCGTTTCCTGCGGTTTTATTTTGTCTTCGGAAATTCAGCCAACAGGCAGATGCAGCATGAGTCACTCTGAGCCCAGGATATTGTGGGTGGTCACCGATGAGAAACCCGGTCATCGCAGCCAACAGGAAGGGTTGGTGGAACGGCTGCAGGCCCTGGCGCCGTTCGAAGTGTATTGGCTTAATATCGAAACTTTGCAGGTCAGCCTGCTGGATGCGTTGCTGCGGCGACCGGTGCAGCCGGACCTGCCGCCACCGGACTGGATTCTGGGGGCTGGCGCCGGCACCCACAGCCTGATCCTGAAGCTCAAATACCGCTTTCATGCCAAGGCTATCCTGTTGATGCGGGGGGCGTTTCCCATGGCTTTGTTCGACGCCAATATCACCCCGCTGCATGACAATCCACCCCAGCGCAGCAACGTGTTGGCCACCACCGGTGTTATGAATCCGGTGGCGCCTCGTTACGAAGGCCGTGATCAGGCCACAGGCACCTTTCTGATCGGCGGGGTCAATGACCATTTCCAATGGGTCGATGCCGAGATCATCGACCAGGTGGAAGCCATCTGCCGGCAACAGCCGCAGGTACACTGGACCTTGACGGATTCGCGCCGTTCCCCGGACACCTTTCTGCCGGCGCTGGCGGCCCGATCCATTCCCAATCTGTCCCTGATCTCCCATCGGGATACCCAGCGTGGCTTCATCAAGCAGCAATTGGACAATACCGGCCAGTTGTGGGTGACCCGCGACAGCGTGTCCATGGTGTATGAGTGCATCACCTCAGGTGCCCCCACCGGCCTTCTCGCCATGAAGCCCCTGCGCCAGTCGCGGGTGGTGAAAGACATGGGCAAGCTGCTGCAGGAAGGCTGGCTGCAGGATTACACTCAATGGGACCTGTCGCAGCCGCTGCCGGAAACGGCAAACCGCCTCTGGGAAGCGGACCGTGGGGCCCGCTGGTTGCTGGAATTTCTCGGCCGGGATTGACCGGATTCAGCGCCGGATGCGGGCGTATAGCTCCACGTACTCCTGCACTATGTGTGCTTTGCAATACCCCTCGGCATAGACCCGACTGCCACCTTCAATCAAGGTGTGTTTCAAATCCGGGCTGGCCAGCACCCGTTGTATGGCTTTGGCCAGGGCATCGGCATCGTCGATGGGGGTGAGCAGGCCACTGATGCCATCGCTGATGGCTTCGCCGGGGCCCTGGGAGTTGGTGGCGATGATGGGGCAGCGGTGGGCCCAGGATTCCATGACGATGGAGCCCAAGCCTTCGTGCCGGGACGGGCATACAAACAGATCCACGCTGGCCATTAAGGTGGTGACGTCGTTGCGCCAACCCAGGAACCGTACCCGCTCCTGCAGGCCCAGCTGTGCACACAGCTTTTTGAGGGCGGCTTCTTCCGGACCGGAGCCCGCCAGCCAAAGGGTGGTGTCTGGCAACTGCACCAGGCTGTGCAGCAGCACATCAAACCCTTTGTTCTCATGCAGGCGCCCGGCGGCCAGAATCAGGGGGCGATCCGGCGGGGTGTTGAAACTGTCCCGAGGCAGCGGGGTGACCGGCGTTTCATCGGCAAAGTTGGGAATGTACACCACCCGATCTTTGGGAAAACCACCATCCACCATATGCTGGCAGATGCCGCGACTGATGCCCACCCAATAGTCGGCGTGAGCGTAGTATTTCAGTTTGTAGTAATGCCCGAGCCGATTCACCAGCACGTATTTGGGGGAGGCGGGGGTGGTGCTGCTGGCCCGGCTCATCCAGGTCATCACAATCTCCGGCTCGAACGCCTGTAGCGCGCGCACGTATTGCCACTTGCCCAGCAGGTCGAGCTTGCCACCGAAACGAAATCCTTCCGCTTCCACCCCGTTGCTGCGCAGCGCGTCCAGGCGATGGGCATGGCCGCGGATAAAGGCCTTCTCCTGCAGCTCGCTGCGTTCGTTCAGCCCGCTCACCAGGCGCACAAAAAAATTCTCTGCGCCACCCTGTTCAGCGCCGGCCAGTACTTGGGCCACGCGGATGGGATCAGTTGCCATGCTGTCGCTCGCCTTTCAGTTTCTCGTTTATGAGTTGTTCGAACAGGGCGCGGTATTGACCGATGATGACATCCATGGAAAATTCCGCCTCGAATTTCCTGCGCCCTCCCTGCACCAGCCGCTGGGCCAGTTCCGGGTCCTGAATGATGCGGTTGACCTGTTCAGCGCAGGCGTCCACATCGTCCACGGCGAACAGCAGGCCGTTTTCTTCGTGCTGCACCAACCAGGAGGGGCCCTGGCTGGCGGCGGCCACCAGGGGCGTGGCGGTGGCCCAGGCCTCCAGCACCACATTGCCCAGTGGTTCAAAGCGGGAGGGGAACACGCAGATGTCCGCCCGCTGAAACAGGTTGAACACATCTTTGCGCAGCCCCAGCAGCTTGACCCGGTCGGCGACGTTCAGCTCGTTGGCCAGGGTCTGCAAAGGCTCCTGAAGCTCCCCATCACCGGCGATCAAGAGTGTGGCGTTTGCAATCTTCGGCATGGCCTTGATCAGGATGTCATGGGCTTTCTTTTTATGCAGGCGGCCCAGTGCCAGCAGTACAGTGTGGTCAGCGGGAATGTCCGGTAACGGCTGCGGGATCTGCAGGGAGTCCGGCAACTCGCCGAAATTGGAAATCATGGAAACGTGATCGGCAGACCAGCCGTTATCCGTGACATGGCGCACCAGGTCGGGGGTGTTCACGATCAGGTGCTGGCATTTCCGGTAGTTGTTGATGTCGTAGTATCCCCCCAGTCGACCCACCACCACCGCCGATGTGGGGGGGCATTTTTTTGAGGCGCGATTGACCCAGGTGACGATCAGGTCCGGTTTGAATTCCCGCACAGCTTTGTGCAGTGTGAAATCGTACAGCAGTGGGCGGCTGATGAGGCCCATGGGCACCGCGGTGTATTGTACCCCGGCGCTGTTCAGGCGGGCTTCACGGCTGGGCAGCGCTTCAATCACCAGGTGCTGTTCGATGCCGTCCTGCTGGGCGAACGCGGCCGCCACCTTTTCAAAATAGGTCTCAGCGCCGGCTTCCGCCTGAGATAGTAAGATTTGCATTAAGCGCATGGTTTATCCGTTAGCCCTGGTCATTTCTGTGTGTTGCCGTTATTGCTGTGATCCGTCGTGGATCAGCTTTCCCACCTCGCTCGGCTGTTTGCCGGCTTTCAACTCGGTGAGGAAGGTGTCGATCCGCTGGTGAAATTGACGGGTTTTCTGCCGGTAACGCTTGCGTTGCCACGAAAGGGGTAACCAATGCCCGGGAATCAGGGTGGAGTCGCCCAAGCCGTCGATCATCACCAGTCGCGAGGCCCGGTCATTTGCGTCACACTGTACCACCACATTATGGGTGAGCAGTTGTCGGGATGGAATGCAATGCCATTCCCAAAACGCACAGAAGGTATCAATCGCGGTGTTGAGGTCATCGCTCAACCCGGTCTCGGCCAGCTGCTGTTTTAACGAGTAGGCAATCCTGCCATTATCATTGCGCACCAGCTCTGACACCAGGCCCGGTCCAAGGTCGGTGTCCACAAAACCATAACAGTGGCTGACGTGCTGGTACAGTACCTCTCCATAGCGCCGGTGCAGCGCCTGCATAACCCGATGCTCCTCCTGATTGTCGTCGAAACTGGCCAGCGGCCGCAGGTTTTTCGGAAAGCCTTTGGCGCGGCGCAAATCCTCCAGGGTGAAATCCGGTCGCCGCACTTTGATACAGCGAGCAGGATCCTCCGGATGTACAAAGCACAAGCGGTTACCGCCCTTGGCAAAGGGTTGGCAGGTGCTTAGTGGCAACGTCATTTCATGGAGCCATCCAGGTTAATGTCGTGGGCCCAGACGTAATCATGACTGAACGGGATCTGCAGGGCGGCCTCCAGAATGTACTGCGCGTATAACCTGGAATTCATTTCGGTGTGGAAGAAGTGTCTGGCGCAGGCAGCCCAGGCCTGGCGCTTGGCATCGTCATGATGAAACTCGCGGATCTTGCGCAGCAGGTCATCCTCGTCATTGAAATACACCGCGCTTTCGGGGGGGAGCAATTCATCGAAGCGAGGTTTGGCGCTGGTGAACTGTAGAATGCCGTTGCCGGCCAATTGCGCCATGCGGGCGGAGGAATACCAGTAATCCCCTTCCTGACGATTCAGGTTCAGGCCCATTTTGGTGTTGGCCAGTGCCCGGTCGTAGTCCCGCCCCCACACCGGCGCTTCCCCAAAACTGCCAAAGGTTTTGAAGTTCATTTCATCCGCCAGCGCTTCTTTAAAGCGCTTGATCATCTCCAGGCGCTGGGTGAAGTCGTTGCTGTTGCTGCAGAACAGTAAATCAATGGGCAGATCCGTGCGCTGGGAATTATCCAGCGTCTCGATGGCGGCATCCACCGGATTGGGCATGTGGTAGACGCGGGCCCCGATGCCTTCAAAGATTTTCAATTCGCGGCGGCCGGTGGACACAAAAATGGCGTCCACCACGCTGGCCCGATGCTTGATGCGCTCCACGTTGCTGGGCACGAACAGAGGATCGTTGTTGCAGTGAATGACGCCGCATGCGGGCAAGCGACGTTTGATGGTCGTCAGCGTGTCATTGCTGATCATATCGCAGTGGCCGGCGATCACCAGGTCCGGTTCGAAGGCCTCCACCGTTTCCAGCAGGCGTTTATTGGCGCTTTTTACCCCCAGGTCGCGAATCCCGAAGGGGGCTTCAAAGGCGGCCACATCGCGGTCACTGAAGCCCTGGGTGTAGTGGTCATTCTTGATCAGCCCAAAGGTCAGTTTCTGTGCCCAGCTTACCCGGGTTTTGCCGTAGCGGCGCAATTGCTGGTAAGCGATGTGCAATACCCTTTTGGGTTGCGGCATAACGGGGTTCCTCGGAGCTAAGGGCAGTGGGATAAAGTGTGCGGGATTATAACAGTGCTGCGGGCAGGGGATAACCCTTGGTTGACCTGGCTTGAGGCTGGCTAAGGGTGGTGGGCCTTTTCCTCCAGCAGCCGGTAGTACACGCCGAGGGTGCCCTGTACCTGCTGCTCCAGATAGAAGGCTGCAGGCAGGCTGATGCTGTGCTGTTCGTGCAGCAGCTCACTGACCCGTTGGCTGAAGGCGGCAATGTCGTCGGCGGGCACCAGGCCCCGTGGGAAACCGGCGTTCAGGGATTCACTGGCGCCGCCCCGGTCGTAGGCCACCACCGGACAGCCGCAGGCCAGGGCTTCCGGCACGGTGCGACCGAAGGGCTCGGCCTTGTTGGACATATGGCAGGTCACCGCCGCCAGACCATAAAACGCTTGGATGTCCGCACGGTGCCCCACGAAGGTAATGTGTTCGGTCAGCCCCAGGTCATCCCGTTGCTTGAGCAGCTCGTCAAGATAGTGTTCTTTGTTGGGCTCGGCGGCCCCCACCACCACGCCGTGGGCCTCTGGCTCCAGTCGGATCAACTGTGCCATCATCGCCAGAAACGCTTCCTGCCCCTTCCAGCGGGACAGCCTGCCCGGCATCAGGATGATGCGTTTGCCTTCCAGCTGAGGGTATTCGCTGTAGAGTTGGGTTCGCCATTGCACTGTGCAGGCATCGGTATTGAACGCAGACGGGTCCAGCCCCCGATAGATACGGGTGATTTTGGCCGGGTCCACGGGGTAGTTGTCCAGGATATAACGGTGTACGCAATCGGAAATGGCGATGAGTTTCTCCCCCCTCGCCATGATGGCGCTGTAGGGCGTGACGGAGTACATGCCATGGAAGGTACTGACCAGCCCGGGACGGGTCGCTTGTGGCATCCGGCGCCAGGCCAGCCACACGATCCAGGCGGGAACCCGGGAGCGCACATGGACAATATCCGGCTTCAGCTCCGCCAGCAGCCGGCGCATGGGGCGAACCTGCAGCAGCGAGGCCAGGGATTTGCGGTGCACCGGCATCTGGATGTGCTCAGTACCACCGGCGATCAGTTGTTGCACCATGCCACCACCACTGGAGATCACAATGGAGCGGTGACCCAGGGCGGCGATCTCGCGGGCAAATTCCACCGTGCCCCGTTCTACGCCGCCGGAGTTGAGGGCGGGTAGAACCTGGACGATGGTCAATCTGGAGGGGGTGTTCACTGCACGGGAGAGGCGATGGAATCTCCACGCGCAACCGCGTAGTACAGGAATCCGGCGGCCTTGGCGTCATCGGGATTGTACAAATTTCGACCATCCACAATGATGCTGAAGTTGAGTTGTTCCTTGAGCCACTTGAAGTCCACCGTACGGAAGGCTTTCCACTCGGTGCAGATGACCAGAGCGTCAGCGCCTTTCACGGCTTCATTACGGGTGCCGCAGAACATCAGGTCTTCACGATTGCCGTAAATGCGCTGGCATTCTTCCATGGCCTCAGGGTCATAGGCTTTCACCTTGGCGCCGGCGGCCCACAGGGATTCCATCAGCGTACGACTGGGGGCCTCCCGCATGTCATCGGTGTTGGGTTTGAAGGACAGGCCCCAGACGGCAATGGTTTTGCCGGCCAGGTCACCGTCGAATGCCTTGTTGATCTTGGCGAACAGGGTTTCCTTTTGCCGCAGATTGACGTTTTCCACCGCCAGCAGCAATTCGGGATGGTAGCCGATGGTTTTCGCGGTGCGTGCCAGGGCCTGCACATCCTTGGGGAAACAGGAGCCGCCGTAGCCGGCGCCGGGATAGATAAAGTGATAACCGATGCGGGGATCTGAGCCGATGCCTTCCCGCACATGCTCGATATCCACACCCAGGCGTTCCGCCAACTGGGACATCTCGTTCATAAAGCTGATCTTGGTGGCCAGCATGGCATTGGCAGCGTACTTGGTGAATTCTGCTGCCCGTACGTCCATGAACATCAATTTGTCATGATTCCGCATGTAGGGGGAGTAGCACTCACGCATCAGGTCGCGAACCTGATCTGAATCGGTGCCGACGATGATGCGGGCGCCTTTGGTGAAGTCTTCCAGGGCGCTGCCTTCCTTGAGGAATTCCGGATTGGAGCAGACATCAAAATCCAGCTGAGTGCCCCGCTTCTCCAGTTCCTGGGCAATGGCCGCCTGTACCTTCTCGGCTGTGCCCACGGGGACCGTGGATTTGTCGATCACCACCTTGTAATCTGACATGTGCTGACCGATGGTCCGCGCCACTGCGACCACGTATTGCAGATCCGCCGCGCCATCTTCGTCCGGTGGCGTGCCCACCGCGATGAACTGCAGCACGCCGTGAGCAACGCCTTCTTCGGCGGAAGTGGTGAAATTGAGGGTGCCCTCTGCCACGCATCGCTTGACCACGTCTTCGATCCCGGGCTCATAGATCGGAATAACACCTTGTTTTAGCTTGTCTATTTTGGCTGGGTCAATATCAACACAGACCACTTCGTGGCCCACATCTGCCAAACATGCACCGGTAACAAGTCCTACATAACCGGTTCCGAATACGGTGATTTTCATTTGGTCAAATACCTTTTCTACAATTGAGTGGCCTAAGCAAAGGTCTTAATTGTAAGCTGAAATTAGTGATTTTAAGTAGCTTGCTAGTTGATTAAGCGTATTAATAACGAAAATCTATTTTGTATGTATCAAAACCATGAGAATTTCTATTGTAGGGTCCTGTGATGTAGAATCCTTCCGCCTTTTTCAGCCTTGGATTATTAGATAGCATGTCGGATATCAATATTTGTGTTTGCACATTCCAGCGTGTCGCTTTGTTAGCGCAGTGTTTAAATAGCTTAACCGAGATGCGCTTGCCCGAAAATACCACTGTTACAGTCACAGTGGTTGATAATGATGTCAACGGCTCCGCTAAGTCAACAGTTGAAAGATTGTTCTCTAAGTTTCCGCTCGCTCTACATTACAAAATTGAGCCCAAGAGAGGAATCCCTTGTGCCCGAAACAGCGCCATTGTTGAAACTTTGAGAATGGGTAGCGACTATCTGATTTTCATCGATGATGATGAATGGGTTGAGCGTGACTGGCTTGTCAGTCTTCTTGATTACAGCCGTTCGCTGGGAGGGGGCGTTGTTGTTCACGGGAGGGTTATTTCCGAGCTTCCTGTGGGTCTCCCACCAGAAATTTCAGGGCTATTTGGAAAGAAGGCTCGACCTACGGGGCTGAAGCTGAGCGCTTGTGCTACAGATAACGTTTTGATCCCGGCGATCGTATACCGAGATTTGGGGCTGAAGTTTGATGAAACTTATCCTTTAGCCGGGGGGACGGACACCAAGTACTTTGTAGAAGCGGTTTCAAGAGGAATCGAGATATATCAGTGCGCAGAGGCTGTAGTGCATGAACATATACCTCAGAGTAGAACCTCTTTACGATGGTTGGCTAAAAGAAAGTATAGGGCGGGGATTACAGATGCGTGGCGCAAGAAAAAGATGGGCGCAAATAACCTGCGAATTTTGCTGAGTAGTCTACTGAAAATTATCTTAGCACTTTTGAAACTGGTCGTGTGTGCGATCCTAGGAAGAAAGTTAAATAGGAACCAAGCATGGTTAAAGTTGAGCAAGTCAGTAGGCCAGATAGCTGGGTTGTTTGGGCGCAGTATTGATAGCTATAGAACCGTGGATAGCTGAACAATTGGTGGGGATAGAATGTGCTGAGCGAACGATAGGTTTAGGATTTGTGTTCGAAAAGCACTTTTTTTGAAGTTGTGTCGCTAATGGGTTGCTTATGGGAATTTTTGAGAGAAGAAAGAAACGTAGAAAAGCTAAGGCAGAAAAAGTGGAATCTCTGCGTTTGCGTAGGGCGCTTGTCTCTTTGATGTATCAAGACTTTGCGCTGAATCGTACTGCTTCAGGGGTTTGTGCAGAAAGGGCTGTTCCCTTGATCGTTTCGTTGACCAGTTTTTCCAAAAGAATTAACCAGGTCCATTTGGCTATCGAAAGTATATTCCAGCAATCACTGAAGCCGAACAAGGTTGTTCTGTGGCTTTCTGAGGATGAATTCAGCTCACGAGACATACCCGAGATTTTGCGCTCACAAATTGGTCGAGGGTTGGAGGTTAGGTTCTGTGAGAAGGATTTGGGTCCCTACACTAAATTTTACTATGCATTAAAAGAATATCCGGATGCATTGATTCTTACGGTTGATGATGATGTTTTGTATCCCCCCGATATGATTGATCAGTTATATCGAGCCTATATGAAGTCACCCGAAGTTATTCATTGCCATAGAGCTCATATGATGAAGGTTAATAAGGCGGGAGGGTTGCATCCTTACAATGAGTGGGAATTTTGTGTTGCAGGTACAAGCTTGGGAGAATGTGTTTTTCCGACGGGGGTTGGTGGGGTTCTGTATTTTCCTGGTTGTTTTGATGAGGAAGTTCTAAATAAGGATGCGTTTTTAGAGCTTGCTCCTAAGGCGGACGATGTTTGGTTGAAAGCAATGAGTCTAAAAAAAGGCACCTTGTCTCAAGTTGTGCCTGATGAGAGAGAGTGGGAAGAGAGGTTTCTGTTTATAGAGGGCTCGCAGAAAATTGGGTTAAAATATGGAAACATGAAAGGCAAGTCTACGGGTAATGACGAGAAGTTAAGAGCAGTGTTTGATGCTTATGACTTGTGGGGAAGATTGTAGGTAGCATGAATGGTATGTCATAAAAACCCTATGTTGAGAGTTATTAAATAAAGTGGCGCGTGAACTTCTTTGTCGTTGGGAATGCCGCACTTTTTTAATGGGATATTGGTCTATATGTTGGAAAGTCTAAGCGTCTATTTTCGGTTGCTCAGGTTCGTAAGGCCTTATTTGTGGCACTTTGCAGTAAGTGTTGTGGGATTTCTGTTGTTTGCAGCATCTCAACCATTATTGGCTAAGATGATGGAGCTGATTATTGGGGCGATTGAAGGCAAGAATACCGAAGATCGGTACTTGTTGCCTCTCGCAGCAGTGGGGATATTCTTTATTCGGGGGGTGGGAACATTCATTGGGGTTTACTTCAATGATTTTGTTGCAGCTAGCGTAATTCGGGATATTAGGAAGCAGTTGTTTTGCCAGTTGACATTGCTTCCTGCGCAATTTTATGACGACAATCCTCAAGGGGAGCTGCTACACAGGCTTGGAAGTGGAGTTGGGCAAATTCAGGCAGCAATTACTACTGCTCTCAAAGTTGTGATTCGAGAAGGATTTACGGTTTTGTTTTTGTTGGCATACGTGTTCTATTTGAACTGGGAATTGTCGCTTGTCTTTCTCTTGGTTGCTCCTGTTCTCGCTTTTATTGTCTCGTATGTGACGAAACGATTTAAGAAAATCGCGAGGAAAAACGAGAAAGTCCTGGCTAAAGTAATGCAGGTTTCGAAGGAGATGATCGGAAACTATGGGATAGTGAGGGGTTTTGGAGCAGAGGATTATGAGATTTCTCGCTACGGCGGGGCTCTTGACCAGGCATTTTCTATGCAGATGAAGATTCGGAAGCTGTCAGCGTTATTTTCACCTCTGTCTCAACTTATGATTTCAATTGCCATGGCGGTAATAATCGTTTTGTTGTTGAGTCCCGCTGTTTTGGAGTCGGGAACTACAGGTGAGCTTGTAGGTTATTTGACTGCAATCGCTCTCATCCCAAAGCCACTCAGGCAGTTGAGTGGAGTTGGCATGATGATTCAGCGAGGAATCATCGGCGCAGAGATCATTTTTTCCCTACTGGACGAAGAAGCCGAGAAAGACGACGGTCCATTGGAACTTGACACGGTTGAGGGTGCTATTCGGGTAAATGAACTGTCATTCAGCTATCCGGGGAGTGAAAACTCTGTGTTGAAAGGGATAACATTTGGCGTGGCTCCCGGAGAAATGGTGGCGCTAGTCGGGCGTTCAGGAGGAGGGAAAAGTACAATAGTATCTCTATTGTCACGTGCTTATGAGGTACCTGATGGCAAGATCTATATAGATGATCACGATATTAACCAATTTAAGTTGAAAAACCTTAGATCGCACATTGCGATTGTCAGTCAAAACATAGCATTGTTTCATGACAGTATTCGGAACAATGTTGCCTATGGTGACCAAAGTGTCAGCGATGAGCTTGTTTTGCAGGCGCTTAGGAGAGCGCATGCTCTAGAGTTCGTTGATCAGTTGCCAGAGGGGATGCACACCCTTGTTGGTGATAATGGTTTGAAGCTATCCGGTGGCCAAAGGCAAAGAATCTCAATTGCCAGAGCGTTTCTAAAGAATGCGCCTATTTTGATCTTGGATGAGGCCACATCTGCCCTGGACAACGAGTCTGAAACCATCGTTACGCAGGCGATAGAGGAGTTGGCTAGCACAAGAACCACTTTGGTGATTGCGCACAGGCTTTCAACCATAAAGCGCGCCGATAGGCTGATTGTGATGGATGCGGGGAAAATAGTCGAAAGTGGGACGCATGACCAGCTAATACAAATGGGGGGGTACTATTCGGGGTTGTATAAATCTGAGTATAAATAATGGGCTCTCCAGTTTCGGATTCTGAATTGATATTGTTCTTTATTTGGTTGTGTAAATGTATGGTGATTTTCGGTTTGGAATGGTCAACTTTACTTTGGAGTGTTTGGCCTGTGAATAATGCGCTGCTCTTTTTGGCGCGGTCCATATGTGGAGTGTGAATGGATTTTTACTTTGATGCTGATATTTTTTTGGGAAGAAAAGCGGGGATCTATCGTTATTCCAAGGAAATCGCGGCGCGCTTTTATAGTGATCCGGATGTTAACTGTAGGTTCGTCTCCAGTTCGGCTCTTGGCGGAGAAGCGTTTTCAGAGGTGTTGAACGATTTGTTCGGTGAGCGTGCATGCCTTTACGAAATGTACTGCTCAAAAAATGGTGAGAGAATAGAGCGTAGAGCAAGGCTTGCTTTTAGAATGGCTAAAGCTCGTTATGAAGCAGAGCCTTCGTTCGTGAGGAAAATGGATAGAGAGTATCGTCGACTAAAATATGAGAGCGAAAATAGTAAACTAGTGCGGTCAGGCGCTCATTTTTTGTTTGGCGGTAAGCAGCCCGTTGTTTTCTCACCTCTAAGGGCCTTGGCGCCAGAGTATTTCAGTTCGCCAGATCCCGTATTTAAGGTTCAGGTCGTTCATGATTTGATACCGGTATTGCACAGAGATTTTTGTGGTCGCACTCGGACATTTGATGAGGCGTATCAAGTGTTGGGTCAGCTTGATATGGTGGTCACAGACTCGGAGTCTACTCGAAGAGATTTGCTGAGAATGAGGCCTGACTTAACTCAGGAAAAAGTAATCGCAATCCCTTTGGCCGCAAGCAATCACTTCGCGCCTGTTACTGATTTGAATAAAATAAGCGCGGTGAGAGAGAAGTATGGAATTCCGGCAGGATCTGATTATATTTTTGCAGTCAGCACGCTCGAGCCAAGGAAGAATCAACTTAGGCTCATAGAGGCTTGGTCCGATATTGTACATACTCTGAGTATCAAAGACCCGAAATTGGTTATAGCGGGTTCAAGGGGGTGGGGGGACGGGTACTTGGAAAGCCTCGATAGGTGTGATGAGATTAACAAGTCGGTACTATTTACAGGTTTTGTTGAGGACGAGGATTTACCAGCTTTGTATAGTGGCAGCGTGCTGACCGCCTACCCATCACTGTATGAAGGTTTTGGTTTGCCGGTTCTTGAGTCGATTAGCTGTGGAAAATTCTGTGTTACGTCTAATGTCTCTTCAATCCCCGAAATTACTGGCGATGATTACCCTTTAGTCAACCCCGAATCCGTCAAAGAGATAAGCGATCTAATAAGCAAAGGTGTTAATGATGGTGAATTTAGGCGTCGTATGGAGCAAAAGGGCCTTATGAGAGCTGAAAAATTCGATTGGGATAAGACGTATGAAAGAACTAAAGCTGCCATCCAGATTGGCTTATCAAGATCTTTCGGTTCGCGAATGAAATAATTTGGGTGTTTTCTAATGAATTTTTACTTCGATGCGGACATATTTCGAGGAAAGAAGGCCGGAATATATCGTTATTCTCACGAAATGGCGGTCAGGTTTTTGGCTGACCCTGAAGTTGATTGTCATTTTCTTTCTGGTTCGGGGCTTACTAAAAAGAAGTTCGTTAAGGCGTTTTCAGAAGTGTTTGATGGACGTGTAAGCCTTTACGAGTCATATGTGTTGGGGAATGGAATGTGTGTGGGTCGTGCTGCACGAGACCTCTATGATGGAGCGCGAGAGAGTTACAAGCAAGACCCTAGTATCAAAAATAAACTCAAGCGGGAGTACTATAGGCTTAGGTCGAGTGCTGAAAATAGAAGATTGAATAGGCTGGGCGCTAGTTTTCACTTGTCTGGTAGAAACCCAATCGTGTTTTCCCCTCATAATGCGTTGTCGGATGGTTTTTTTGCTCTCAAGTCTCCCGCGTTCAAGGTTCAGGTTGTTTATGATCTGATTCCGGTTTTATTCAGAACATACTTTGATGATACTTCTGTTTTTGATCGTGTGTACGAGAATTTGAACAGGGTCGATCTGATAGTGACTATTTCAGATTCAACCCGGGCAGATTTAGTTAAGTTGAGGCCAGATCTAGATCCGGGGAAGATTGTATCAATACCATTAGCAGCAAGTGAGCATTTTGTGCCGGAGGTGGATGCAGCCAAGATCCAGAAAGTTAAGAAAAAGTACGGCATACCAATTGACGCTGATTATGTGTTCTCAGTAAGCACTGTTGAGCCAAGAAAGAACCAGCTTCGTTTGGTTGAAGCTTGGACCAAAATTAAGTCTAGCGTGAATATGAGAAATCCTAAATTAGTCATTGCTGGTGGTAAAGGATGGGGGAAAGACTATCTTGATCGTCTGGCTAATCATGATCAAGTGGATAAGACTGTGATTTTCACGGGTTATGTTGATGATGAGGATCTGCCTGTGTTGTATAGCGGAAGTATTCTTACAGCATATCCTTCCCTATATGAGGGATTTGGCATACCTGTTTTAGAATCGATGGGATGTGGCCGCTTCTGCGTCACTTCAAATGTATCGTCAATTCCTGAAATAGTCGGGCCTGACTATCCAACGGTAAATCCAGAATCTGTTTCTGAAATTGCAGAACTATTGCTAAGCGCAATAAATGACGGAGAGTTTAGAGAGCGTATGGAGCAACTCGGTTTCGATCGCGCAAAGCTTTTCACCTGGGACAAAGTTTACCGTGAGACAAAGGCGGCAGTGCAAGCATCCGCATCCAACTATTTTTAGTTATCTATATACTTTTCTAATTTGAAGCCTGTGAGAGGCGTGGAGATCTGATGAAGAAGGCGATTATTACTGGTGTGACTGGGCAGGATGGAGCATATTTAGCCAAGTTGCTACTGGAAAGTGGCTATAAAGTATATGGGACGTATCGTAGAGTCGCGTCTGTTAATTTTTGGCGGCTTAGAGAGTTAGGTGTTCTTGGCCATCCGATGCTTGATCTAGTTGAGTTTGATTTGTTGGATGCGACGACCTGTATTCGGCTGGTTGCTGAAGTCAAGCCAGATGAAATTTATAACCTTGCGGCGCAAAGCTTTGTGGCGGTTTCATTTGATCAACCAGTGCTCACATCCGAAGTTACTGGGATTGGGGCTTTAAATCTACTTGAAGCTATACGAATTGTTGATAGGGGTATAAAGTTTTATCAGGCTTCAACTTCAGAGATGTTTGGCTTGGTTCAGGAGGTCCCCCAATCGGAGAGCACTCCGTTTTACCCGAGAAGCCCTTATGGGGTTGCAAAACTGTATGCACACTGGATGACTGTTAACTACAGGGAATCTTACAGTTTGTTCGCGTCAAGCGGGATACTGTTTAACCATGAATCTCCTTTGAGAGGGCTGGAGTTTGTTACGCGCAAGATTACTGACTCTGTGGCAAAAATAAAACTTGGCCAGTTGGAATGTTTGGAATTGGGCAACATGGATGCCAGAAGGGATTGGGGGTTTGCGGGTGACTACGTAGAGGGTATGTACCGAATTTTACAGCAGCCAACCCCTGAAACATATGTTCTTGCAACAGGTCGAACTGAGTCTGTAAGGGACTTTGTCCGGTTAGCTTTCTCAAGTGTAGATATACATTTGGATTTCGAAGGGGAAGGAGAAAATGAGGTGGCGCGTGACCGTGAAAGTGGGAGGGTTTTAGTGCGTGTCAATCCCAAGTTCTTTCGCCCTGCCGAGGTTGAGCTGCTTATTGGATGTCCCGAGAAAGCTAAGAGGGAGCTTAAATGGGAGGCGAAGGTGTCGCTCGAAGATATGTGTGCAATGATGGTTGAAGCTGATCTGAGTAGGAATCGTAATGGCATCTCCTTCTAAGGTGTTGGTAACCGGCGATCAGGGCTTCACTGGGCTTTGGTTGGTCGAGAAGTTGAAAGCCTTTGGCTACCTTGTTCGGGGGTTGAAGTGTGACTTGGCTGATGCATCTGCGGTAAATAAGGAGGTGGCCGAAATTGCTCCAGACTTCGTTGTGCATTTGGCTGCAATTTCTGACACTGCGCATCTCGACGCAGTTCGAATATATGAAGTCAATGTTATTGGGACGCTGAATCTACTTGAAGCCCTCAAAAACTGTGAGAAGCCTGCTAGGAGAATTGTGGTCGCCAGCAGTGCTTCGGTCTATGGAAATAAGTATTCTGGGAAATTGAACGAAAATCTTTGCCCTAGTCCAGTTAGTCATTATGGTTGTAGCAAGCTTTCGATGGAGCATATGATCGAACCATTTAGGCGAGATTTTGACATCGTGCTGACGAGGCCATTCAATTATACAGGTGTAGGTCATGATGGTAGGTTTCTGGTTCCAAAGATAGTGGATGCTTATGTGAAAAGGAAAAGGGTCATAAGACTTGGCAATTTGAATGTTGCTAGGGAGTTTAACGATGTCCGTGATGTTTGCACCATTTATGTTCGCATATTAGAGGCTAGTAGCAGCGTTCATACGGCCAATATTTGCTCCGGTCGAGCGATTTATATCAGCAGACTGATTGACATAATGAATGAGCTGGCGGGCTACAAAATTCAGGTCGAGTCCGATTCAAAGTTAGTGCGGCCAAATGAAATAGATATTCTTTGTGGGGACCCTTCTTTGCTTGAATCATCAGTGGTGGCGGAGTGGGAGTACAGTGTGGAAGACACATTATACTGGATGTATCGAGCTGGGGTTGATGGTGCGGTTGTTTAAACGTAAGAAAGAGAAAATGTCAATCCTTAAGAAAAGAGTGGCAGCCTTGGAAGGCCAATTGAAGCTTGGGCTTGAAGCTCAAAAGCTGGCTATAGGAAAACTCCTGACTGATAAGGTAGTTCGGCTTGAAAAGATTAGGTCCTTTGAGGATGTGGAATTTCAGATTTTTTCCCAGTTTGGTGATGACGGCATTATCCAGTGGTTGATTAGTAAGCTGGATTTGACCCAAAAAAATTTCGTGGAGTTTGGGGTCGAGGATTATAGAGAATCGAACACTAGATTCTTGCTTATGAATAACAATTGGGTCGGTTATATTATTGATGGTTCAGATGATAATATTAACCTAATTAGAGAGTCTGAGTACTACTGGAAATACGAACTTCATACGCGAGCTGCGTTTGTGACAAGAGAAAACATTAATACTCTGATGTCGGACTTTGGGTTGGCTGGGGACATCGGGTTGCTACATATCGATATAGATGGAAATGATTATTGGGTGTGGAAATCTTTAGAGGTGGTATCACCGGAAATTCTAATACTCGAGTACAATAGTGTTTTCGGGGCTGAGAGGGCGGTTACAATTCCCTACAACGCAGATTTTCAGCGGACTGATAGCCATTACAGTAATCTATACTTCGGTGCATCATTGAAAGCGCTATGTGAGTTATCTAACAACAAGGGTTATGCTTTTGTCGGCTGCAACTCTGCAGGAAATAACGCCTACTTTGTCAGAAAAGATAAATTAATCCCAGGTATTAGGGAACTGCTACCTCAAGAAGGGTATGTGCAGTCAAGGTTTAGGGAAAGCCGGGACGAGGAGTTTAATCTAACCTATATTACCGGTGATGAAAGGCTGGATATGTTGAGAGGAATGGATGTGGTCGATACCAACACGGGAGAGCTCGTAAAGTTGTAGCTTGAGGACTTTAAAGCTTCATATGTTTTATGCGTTGGCATTTCGAGGGTATATAGAACAGCTGCAATCTCTGTACTATATTGTCTACGACACTCAACTTTCTGTTGCCGTCTAATGATTGGAATACGCTTTTGCTAACCCGCTGGCTCTACACCCTCGCGTTCTACCTCGCCATTCCGCTCCTGCTGCTGCGCCTGCAGCGGCGGGTCAGGAAGAATCCGGCCTATCGCCATCGTATCCGTGAGCGCTTTGGGCTGTATCCGCCCGGCAAACCCCTGCAAGGTTCCCTCTGGTTCCATACCGTCTCGGTAGGGGAGTTTCTGGCCGCCAAACCGTTGATCGACCGCATTCTGGCTACGTATCCTGACACCCCCTGTGTGATTACCACCATGACCCCCACCGGGTCTGAGCGCGTTCTGCAAGCGTATCCGCAACCGCTGGCGACGGGGCGGGTGCACCATGTCTATCTGCCCTACGATCTGCCGGATGCGCTCACCCGGTTTCTGCAGCGCTTCAATCCCAAGCTGCTGGTCATCATGGAGACCGAGCTGTGGCCCAACATGATTCACTATACCCGGCAGCGGGGGGTGCCCATTATTGTGGCCAATGCCCGCCTGTCAGAGAAGTCCGCCAACGGCTATCGCAAGGTGTTGCCGCTGTTTCGCCCCATGATGCGGGAGGTGTCCCTGATTGCAGCGCAGTCCGATGCGGATGGTGAGCGTTTTGTGGAAATGGGGCTGCCGCCCGGCAACCTGCAGGTGACCGGTACTGTCAAGTTCGACCTGGACATCAAGCCCGACACCGTCACCGAGGCGCGGGCGCTGAGGGCGCAGTGGGGTGGCCAGCGCAAGGTCTTCATTGCCGCCAGCACTCATGAGGGGGAGGACGAACAGGTGCTGGACGCGTTTTTTTATCTGCGCAGCAAGGTGCCGGATGCCCTGCTGGTCATTGTGCCCCGTCATCCGGAGCGCTTCGAGGATGTGGCCAATCTGGTGGTGGCCCGTGGTTTGAGTCTGAGCCGCATCAGCAAGCAGGAGCCGGTGCAGGCGGATACCGATGTCATTCTGGGGGATACCATGGGGCAGCTGCTGACGCTGCTGGGGGCTTCGGATGTGGCGTTTATCGGTGGCAGCCTGGTGCCGGTGGGTGGGCATAACATGCTCGAGGCCCTGGCCATGGGGGTGCCGGCGTTGACCGGGCCCCATGTGTTCAATTTCCAGGTGGTGGCACAGATGCTCTCCGAGCTGGAGGTGTTGAAAACCGTCACCACGCCCTTGGGGTTGGGGCAGGCGGTGGAGGCTCTGTTTCAGGATGAGGAAACCCGTTACGCCTTATCCAAGCGGGGTAAATACGTTGTTGAGGAAAATCGCGGGGCCATGGATCGTCTGTTTGGCCTCATCTGTCAGCAGATTTCCTAGCCCCTGAGTCCTTACGCGGTTGCTGCCGTCTGGCGCACTGGTTATAGTTGCCTTTCCGGTTTACGGGTGTAACACCCGATCATTTCATATGGAGAATACCCCGACCAATCCGGGGCTTTTTATCTCCATTCATAACGACAGAGATTACCATGAGCGCGTATTCAGACGATTTTCTCAGCCAGAAAGCCAAGGTCGATGAGGCTTCCATTCAGCCGTTTCCCAATTCCCGTAAAGTCTATGTCCAGGGCAGTCAGTCCGATGTGCGGGTCCCAATGCGCGAGATTTCCCTGAGCGATACGCCCACCGATTTTGGCGGTGAGAAGAACCCGCCGGTGTATGTGTACGATACCTCCGGCCCCTACACCGACCCCGAGGCCGTGATCGACGTGCGCCAGGGCTTGGCCCCCATTCGCCAGGGTTGGTTGCAGCGCCGTGGTGACGTGGCGGAGCTGGATGAACTGACGTCCGCCTACGGTCAGCGCCGCAAGAACGATCCCATGTTGGCCAATCTGCGCTTTGATCATATCCGCAAACCCATGCGCGCCAAGCCCGGAGCCAACGTCAGCCAGATGCACTACGCCCGCCAGGGCATCATCACCGATGAGATGGAGTTCGTGGCCATTCGGGAGAACATGAAGCTGCAGGATGCCCGCGCCAACGGGGTTCTGCATCAGCAGCACCCGGGCCAGCCCTTCGGTGCCAAGATCCCCGATGAGATCACCCCCGAATTTGTGCGTCAGGAAGTGGCCCGTGGCCGTGCCGTTATCCCCGCCAACATCAATCACCTGGAGCTAGAGCCCGCAATCCTGGGGCGTAACTTCCTGGTGAAAGTGAACGCCAACATCGGCAACTCGGCGCTGTCTTCCTCCATCGAGGAAGAGGTAGCGAAGATGACCTGGGCCACCCGCTGGGGTGCGGATACGGTGATGGATCTGTCCACCGGCAAGAACATCCACGAAACCCGGGAATGGATTGTGCGCAATTCACCGGTGCCCATCGGTACGGTGCCTATCTACCAGGCACTGGAGAAAGTGGACGGCGTACCCGAAGAGCTGACCTGGGATATTTTCCGCGATACCCTGATTGAGCAGGCGGAACAGGGGGTGGATTACTTCACCATTCACGCCGGTGTGCTGCTGCGTTACGTGCCGCTCACTGCCAACCGCCTGACCGGCATCGTGTCCCGGGGTGGATCGATTCTGGCCAAGTGGTGTCTGGCGCACCACAAAGAGAACTTCCTCTACACCCATTTCGATGAAATCTGCGAGATCATGACCGCCTACGACGTGACCTTCTCCCTGGGGGATGGCTTGCGCCCGGGCTCCATACAGGATGCCAACGACGAAGCCCAGTTTGGCGAGCTGCGCACCCTGGGTGAGCTGACCCATAAAGCCTGGGAGCATGGCGCCCAGGTGATGATCGAAGGCCCCGGCCATGTGCCCATGCACATGATCAAGGAAAACATGGAAGAGCAGCTCAAACATTGCAGCGAAGCGCCGTTCTATACCCTGGGCCCCCTGACCACGGACATCGCCCCGGGCTATGACCACATCACCTCCGGCATCGGTGCGGCCATGATCGGTTGGTACGGCACCGCCATGCTGTGCTACGTCACTCCCAAGGAGCACCTGGGTCTGCCCAACAAGGCGGATGTGAAGGAAGGCCTGATCACCTACAAGATTGCTGCCCACGCGGCGGACCTGGCCAAAGGCCACCCGGGTGCCCAGATCCGTGACAACGCCATGTCCAAGGCGCGGTTTGAGTTCCGCTGGGCCGACCAGTTTGCCCTGGCGCTGGACCCGGACACCGCCAAGGCCTACCACGATGAGACCCTGCCCAAGGAAGCCCACAAGGTGGCCCACTTCTGCTCCATGTGTGGCCCCAAGTTCTGCTCCATGAAAATCACCCAGGATGTACGCGAATTTGCCGCCAGCCAGGAGGCGAATACGGCAGAAGCCCGCGAGGCGGAGCAGGGCATGCTCGAGAAATCCCGCGAGTTCAAAGCGCAAGGTGCTGAAATCTATAAGAAAATATGATGTCAACCCGAAAGGCACAAAAATAGTGCCGGGGTTGGCGTTGTCGCAGGCCGCTATACTGGCTAGCCTTATAGAGGTGCTAAAAAACAGGCAGAAGGTGATTTCATGGATCGAAAGGAAGGTCCCTGCTTTGGTCATGAAGACGTGGAAGTGGTGGAGAAAAAGCTGGTCTACGACGGCTTTTTCAAGATGCAACGCTACCAACTGCGTCATCGGCTGATTGAAGGGGGCTGGTGCAAGCTGCTGACCCGGGAATGCTTTGACCGGGGCCCGTCCGTCGGGGTGTTGTTGTATGACCCCTACAAGGACTGTGTGGTGTTGCTGGAGCAGTTCCGCATCGGCGCCTTGGAAGGCAACGAGGGGCCCTGGCAGCTGGAGTTGGTGGCCGGTATTCTGGAACCGGGTGAAACCCCGGAGGATGTGGTCCACCGGGAAGCCGTCGAGGAATCCGGCAGTGATGTGCTGGCGTTGGAGTATATTTACGAATATTACCCCAGCCCCGGCGGCTCCAATGAAAAGCTCTTCCTCTATTGCGGGGGCATCGATTCCACTGGTGTGGGCGGGGTGCACGGCTTGGCGGAAGAAGGGGAAGACATTTGGGTGCAGGTGTTTTCCCGGGAAGAGGCCTGGCATATCCTGCAGGAGAACTACATCAACAATGCATCCACCATTATCGCCCTGCAGTGGCTGCAGATGAATTACCAGCGTTTACAGGAAAAGTGGCAGTAGCGGTTGCATGAACCCCAAAAAAAACTACACACCTAATCTCAGCCAGCTGATGAGTAATTGCGAGATCAATTACCATCGCATCATGCGTCTGTTGCCGGAGCTGGAGGAGCGGGAGGAGTGGTGTTTTGGGGTGGATGCCAACAGCGAAGAGCTGAAGCAGGTCAGTATTCATATTGTCGAGCGCAGCAAATACACCACCACCGTGGCGCTGGCCCAGGAGTCCATGCTGGACGATTGGGTGCCCAAACCCATGCTGACGGTGCGGCTATATCATGATGCGCAAATGGCTGAGGTCCTCTCATTTCAGCGCAACCGCTATATTCGTCAAAACTACGCCTATCCCAACGAGAAAATGTTCCAGCCCGACGAAAAAGCCCAGCTCAATGCCTTTCTGGGTGAATGGCTTGAATTCTGTCTCAGGTCCGGCCGAGCGCTGGTCAAAGTATAAGTGTGAAGGGGCGCACAGACTCAAAAAATGTGAAAATTCACAGGGAGTTGGAGTCGATTTTGTTGCGATGGAACCTGCCGCACCAGTGAAAACCCGTTATACTGATCAGAATGCCGCCTTTATATGGCCGGAGCGGCATCCGTGGTTTATAACTACCTAATGACAAATAGAATGGATTGACCTTTGGTTAGCACTACTACCCAACCATCAATTCGCATCATTCAGCTCTCGGATTGCCATCTGTTCAAAAGTACAGAGGGTAAGTTGTTGGGTCTCAACACCGAGCAGAGCCTGTCTTTGGTGATGGACCTGATCAAGGAAGAGCAGCCCGCCATCGACTTGGTGCTGGCCACCGGTGACCTCTCCCAGGACGGCAGCAGCGAGTCTTACGCTCGATTCCATCAGTGGATGGCATCGTTTACCAGTCCGGTTTATTGGCTGCCCGGCAACCACGACCTCACTGACATCATGGCCAACCATCAGGCGGCCAAGCGCATGAGCCCCTGTGTCATCGACGTGGGTGGCTGGCAGGTCATCATGCTGGATTCCACCATTCGCGGCAAAGTGCCCGGCAACTTCGCCGATTCTGAATTGCGCTTTCTGGAAAAATCCCTGCAGGCCTCCCAGGGTAAGCATGTGTTGATCGCCCTGCATCACCAGCCGGTGCCTGTGGGCAGTGCCTGGCTGGATCAGCAGATCGTGGGCAATGCCGCGGAGTTCTTCAAAGTGGTGGACCAGTTCAGTAATGTGCGTTCCATCATCTGGGGCCATGTACATCAGGTGTTCGAGACCGAACGCAAGGGCGTGAAGCTGATGTCAGTGCCGTCCACCTGTGTGCAGTTCCTGCCCAAGAGCCAGGATTTTGCCGTGGACAAGGAAAGCCCGGGCTATCGCTGGATCGACCTCAATGCCGATGGCTCCCTCGACAGCGGTGTCTCCCGCGTTACCGGTGTGGATTTTGTGGTGGATTACAGCGTCAAAGGCTATTAACCTGAGCCCCATGCCCACACCCTTTCATCTGTTCTACATTCACGGTTTCAACAGTTCCCCCCAATCGGCCAAGGCCCGTATTCTGGGCGAGGCCGTGGCGTCCATGCCCGGGGTGCAACTCCATGTGCCGGGCCTGCCCTATGATCCGCAGCGTTCCATCGACATCCTCAAGTCAGCGGTGGAAGCCTGTTTACCGCAGCCGGTGGGCCTGGTGGGCAGTTCCATGGGCGGCTTTTACGGCACCTGGCTGGCGGAGCATTACGACCTGCCACTGGTGCTGGTAAACCCGGCCATCCGCCCCTATGAACTGCTGAAGGATTATCTGGGCATCAACGAGAACCTGTATACTGGTGAGCGTTACGAATTTACGGAACAGCACATTGACGTTTTGCGGCAATTGGACGTGCCGGTGATCACCCGGCCGCAACGTTACTTTCTGTTGACGCAAACCGCAGACGAAGTGCTGGACTACCGGCAGGGCGTAGAGAAATTTGCCGCCAGCCAACAGACGGTGGAGCCCGGTGGCTCCCATGGCTTTGATCATTTTGAGCGGCACCTGCCCGCCATTTTTTCCTTTTTCAACATCACATCGGAATAACCGAATTTTATGGCAGAGAACAACTATACCTCCGAATCCATAGAAGTCCTCAGTGGGTTGGACCCGGTGCGCAAACGCCCCGGCATGTACACCGATACCACCCGCCCCAACCATTTGGCCCAGGAAGTCATCGACAACAGCGTGGACGAAGCGCTGGCGGGGCATGCCAGCAAAATCGAAGTGACCCTGTACAAAGACGGCTCCCTGGAAGTGGTGGACGACGGTCGCGGTATGCCGGTGGACATCCATCCGGAGAAAGGCATTCCCGGGGTGGAAGTGATTCTGTGTACCCTGCATGCCGGTGGCAAGTTTTCCAACAAAAACTACCAGTTCTCCGGCGGCTTGCACGGGGTGGGGGTGTCGGTGGTGAACGCGCTGTCCACCATGCTGGAGGTGACCATCCGCCGTGATGGCAATGTCTATCGCATGGGTTTCAAGGACGGTGACAAAGCCTCCGATCTGGAAATCATCGACACCTGCGGCAAGCGCAACACCGGCACGTCCCTGCGTTTTCTGCCGGACCCGAAGTACTTTGATTCGCCGAAGTATTCCGTCTCCCGCCTGGCGCATCTGTTGCGGGCCAAAGCCGTACTGTGCCCCGGCCTGCACGTAAAGTTCACCGATGAAAACAGCGGTGAAACCCAGGAGTGGCATTATCAGGATGGCCTGAAGGATTATTTGCTGACGGCCAACCGGGGCTGGGCCCTGTTGCCGGAAGAGCCCTTTGTGGGCGTGATGAGCGCCGACACCGAAGCGGTGGACTGGGCGGTGCAGTGGCTGCCGGAAGGGGGTGAGCTGATCACCGAAAGCTACGTTAACCTGATCCCCACTGCCCAGGGTGGCACCCATGTGAACGGTTTGCGTACTGGCTTGCTGGAAGCCATGCGCGAATATTGCGAAAACCGCAACCTGTTGCCGCGGGGCGTGAAGCTGGCTGCCGACGACGTGTGGGACAAGTGCACCTATGTGCTATCGGTGAAAATGCAGGACCCGCAATTCGCCGGGCAAACCAAAGAGAAACTGTCCTCCCGCCAGACCGCGGCCTTTGTCTCTGGCGTGGTGAAAGACGCCTTCAGTTTATGGCTGCATCAGCACACGGCCGAAGGCGATGCCCTGGCGGACCTGGCCATCAGCAATGCGCAAAAACGCATGCGCGCCAGCAAAAAAGTGGTGCGTAAAAAAGTCACCGCCGGCCCGGCCTTGCCCGGCAAACTGGCGGACTGCTCCGGCCAGGATTCCGAACGCGCCGAACTGTTCCTGGTGGAAGGTGACTCCGCCGGTGGTTCCGCCAAGCAGGCCCGGGATCGTGAATTCCAGGCCGTGATGCCCCTGCGTGGAAAAATTCTGAATACCTGGGAAGTGGATTCGGCCGAGATACTGGCATCGCAGGAGGTGCACGACATTTCCGTGGCCATTGGGCTGGAGCCCGGCTCCGACGATCTGAGCAACCTGCGTTACAACAAAGTGTGCATCCTCGCCGATGCGGACTCCGACGGTTTGCACATCGCCACGTTGTTGTGTGCGCTGTTCGTGCGCCATTTCCGCCCGCTGGTGCTGGCCGGCCATGTCTATGTGGCCATGCCGCCCCTGTATCGCATCGACGTGGCGAAGGACGTGTATTACGCCTTGGATGAAGATGAAAAGCAGGGCATTCTGGATCGCATCAAAGCCGAGAAAAAGCGCGGCAACATTCAGGTCACCCGCTTTAAAGGCTTGGGCGAAATGAACCCCATGCAATTGCGGGAAACCACCATGACCCCGGACACCCGCCGTTTGGTGCAGTTGGTGGTGGAGCCGGGTGACGACACCAACGAGGCTATGGATCTGTTGCTGGCGAAGAAGCGGGCGGGGGATCGTAAGGAATGGTTGGAGACGAAAGGGAATCTGGCGGTGGTGTGAGGGCCTGTAAATTAGTACATAAAGTTGAACAGTTCGACATAAGCTTGAACAAATAAGCACATAAGTTTGAACAAAAGCCCCGCCAAACTCGATTTGCCGGGGTTTTTTGGGGATGCAAGAGACTTAGAAGTCGTGTGCTCGGACGAGGTTAAACCATCGACATGCCGATTAAGAGGGCCCTGTATATTGTTTCTCAGCCAATATTTATCCCTCTCTTATCTGGCTGCTAGCTCCCTGGAGCCGTTCGCGATCCTTGAATAAGGAAACAGCTGGCCAAAGACGTTCGCTGCCGTGATTTAGTGGAGCTGCTGCTAGGCAAGGTCGCACCCAAGGCCCCCTGCGAATCCAGCCGCCTGAGAGCACACTTGTCTATACGGTTTAAATGGCTTTTAGAGCGCGAAGTGATAAAATCCGCCACCCCGTCGGGACATCGCCGTCATAAGTGATTGTCTCGCTGCCGGGTACTGGATCAGGAAGAGATGGCTGCATTGTGGTAGGTTTCTGGTCGAATGGATGAGGCTTGCCGGTATGTAAGTGCCAACTATCACGCATCCCCGTCCTAAATTTGGCGACTACATGACCTCGGTAGGCCTAGCGAGGTCATGTAGTCGCAGAGGTCATCAAGCAGGTGATAAGACATGCAGCCAATGCCAATTATGTTACTGAGGCCCACTATAACTACGATTCTGAGGCTTTGGGCGCAGTAAATGCATGGTCAAAACATATAATTGGACTTTTGTAGTGCTAGGCTCATATATAGAAGCTAGGCGCTGGCGGTTTGACTTGAAATTGCGATCGGATGTTACAACCTTATAACTATGGCTGCGGATATAAACAAGATTGATTTGGTTATCCAGTATGCCCTGCTAGTGGCCGGGGAGGAGGATGATTTTTTTAATCAACAACTCGGCCCAATTCATTTGATTAAATATGTCTACTTGGCTGACATGTTTTACGCCAGAAGAAATCAGGGCGAAACGTTCACTGGCGTAGATTGGACATTCTACAACTTTGGTCCTTGGTCGCAAACCGTACATTCACGTGTCGAACCTGCGCTAGTCGCGATAATGGCAAATAAGCAATCGTTTGAGAGCGATTATGGTGATGAAGACTGGCATCGCTGGAATTTGCGTAATGAGCGCTTATTGGCCGATAAGAAAGGCTCTCTTCCTGCTGCTATAACCCTGCGCCTTGATCGAGATATTCATAAGTATTTAAAAGATACCCCCTCGTTATTGGATTATGTCTATAAGACACCACCAATGATTCATGCTGCACCAAATGAGCATTTAGATTTCTCATTGGCATGTGAACAAATGGATGGGGAATCAGATTCTCCGAAGTTGAGAATCGAGTCGCTCTCGAATAAAAAGCAAAAAAAGTTCAAAGAGAAAATGTCTACGCTGCGAGAAGAATTCCAAAAACGCAAAGCAAATAAACCTAAGCTTGTTTCTCCGGTTGAAGAACCTCGCCATGATGACGTTTTTATTGAAGGCGTCAAATGGCTTGAAAGTTTGGCTGGCGATGATTTCTCAAGTAAGAAGTTGACAGTTAAATTTTCTCCTGATGTTTGGAAATCAAAAACAAGGAAAGGCGAAGATGTTTCCTGACGATTCTCTCCAATCTATTATTCAACCTGATCCTTGGTGGGAAAAAAATGAAAGCGGAAAAATTTGTCGGGGGGCGATTGTTTTTGCGTTCATACCACACGTAGATCAAATTCCGTATACATTCGAACCTGTTGGGCGGAAAGTGGCTACCGAGCATGAAGCTGCAGAAGTTTTGGTTACCCCTCTTAAAGTAAATCAGCCATTGAAGCAAACGAACCTACCAGTCGCGGCAATGACTCTTCATGATAAAGAGGTGTGGGCGGCTTATAGGGCGAAAAAAAGACCATGTTTGGTTTTCGGTACAGAAAAGTCTTTGGTCGATAAGGCTTTAACACAAGGAAAGCCTAACCATGCCACTGCTCCCACATTTTTGGTTGCTCCTTACTATGGAGTTGATCAAAACGGCAAGCGAGCTGGTTATAGCGAGGCATTTACCGAACGAGTACGGCACTGCGAGTACCCCCAGTTTCATTGGGATAAGCTGCCTATAAATGGTGCGAACGAATCTATTCTTCGACTAGACCATTTACAGCCAGTAGGAGCTCACCATGATGCATATAAAGTTTCAGATTACATGCTGTCAGAGAGCGCTATGGACATGTTAGACGATCTCCTTCATTGGTTGGTTTGGGGAGGAGTTCCTGAGGGCAGCATGATTCTGGAATACAGAGCATTAATTGAAGAATGTTTTTAACTAGGAATAACTCGTTATAGGATGGTCGGTCCTTTCGTGTCATGGTTGAATATAGAATTCAAATGTATGTCGTAAAGGGATGTTGAACTTGGGAAGGTAAAGAACTTTTTCAAACTTTTACGAAGAACTTGCACTTGTGATGATGCTCCGCGGAACTGTCTGATAAAAAGCGGCATCAAATTTAGCCACCACATAATAAATTAGTTTTCAGAAGAATACTTTTGGATACTTTGACATACTGCGGGTCATAACATCTTCAAGACTTTAGGTAGGATGTGCATATGCCTCGCCCTGAATTTGATTAACTCTATGTCAAACCTTGGTAATCCATGATCCCGATTTCGCTAGAGCGAATACTCGACCTATTGCGCGATGGCCTGTATTCCGGTTGTGTCGCGCTAGTTGTCGAAGCTGAAAACCGTCATCAAGTTATTGCGTTGTTAGAGAAGCTTGGAAATGAACGGTGTGACCGCGTGCAGATTATGACCTTGGATTCGGAGACAGCAATTGGCCTGCCCTTGGAGTCCATTGATAGCGACCTCTTGCTTATTGATGGCTTGAGCAAGATTGGCCCCCATAGCCAAGAGGCTTATGCACTGCGGACATTTCTTGATGTCAGAAGAAATACAGCGGGGAAAACGATCATAATCTTAGATCCTGACGGCTATAGAACCCATTTTTCTGACAGCAATGCGCCATTCTTCTTGTTTTGTGATTTTGTCTTCGAATCAGATCTTTCTTGAACGGCTGGCTATTTATCGATAGCGGTGCAGGCCTATTTCAGCAATGAAAGGTTCATCGTGTATGCTGGATTCGCGTTGAATACGGGGTTCGACATGCTCGCGCTGTGATGGCGGCTGTCGCCATTGCAGTCGTGGCAGGTTTTTCTGTGGCAAAACGACAACACCGGATAAGGGCGTCGATTTCGGTATTCGAACGCCATCTTCAAAATAGGCATAGTTTGCCCGGAGCTGCTCCTTCAGGGGAGTTACCTTTGCAAATTCATTGTCAGAGCATAGCGCCAGGGCTTCGAGGGCAGATTCTTTTTCCTCGTCGGTAAGATTTTTAGCCAGTTTTAGGGCGTCTGACCGTGTGACTTTGGTTATCCGCTTGTGTGAGCTTGACCAGGTCCAGCTAAATACGTCCATGTCTTTTGGTAAAACACGAATCATGCAGCGGCATGCTTGGAGATCGATCTGGTTGTAAATAATCTGTTCACGTGTCGCGAGATCAAACAAAGATCTTTGTGTCCCTTGCTTCAGTTCATTGCGGAGCAATGTTGATATAAACCGTCCTGGTGTGGAGCTATTCGACACACCATAAATGCGTTGGGCTTTTGTGGTTAAGTGAACGAAGGTGTTTTTTGCATTGTTGAAAACTTCGAATTTTCTGGCAAGTTGATCTGAAGTGCACAGGATGCCAGCCGTAAGGATTTTATCATCTCTGTTTGCCCTGAAAATTTGGGTCATGCTGTCGATTGCTGCCAGTCTGGCAACACTTGATCTATGTTCTTCTTCGGATGTGCCTATTGTGGGTACATAAACTGGATAGGAATCCATCTCTTCTAATGCAAGCTCTCGGATATCTTGTGCTACTAGAATGATGTCGGAGAGAGAAGAAAAAAGCCTTTCCACAAGTTCGGCTTGAAGTGATCGATCCACGAATGACTCTAGAGTTTATGAAAGTATTTTAAATAGGTATATGCAGGGGCTAGGTAGCGGCCGATCAGGTGGTATGTCGGAAATACAAGCACCGCAAACAGCGTCAATATGAATCCTAGCTTTGTTGCAAGTGGTACCGATAATAGTGCGACATCCAATCCAATTCTAATGGCGGCTGCGGTGGCTGTTAGTAACACTACGCAACCAAACAAAAAAAGAACGGTTTCAAGAACCGAGTGCCGGACAGCTTGACCATCCTTGTGTATGTACCGACCAACAAACAAACAGTGCACCAGGCTGTCATTGGGAAGCTTCTGGAAGAGTAAGTTCTGTTTTTCTCGCTGGGCGGCAGAAAGTATGGTTCCGTACAGTAGTGTTTCTTCATGTCTTTGAAATTCATTGAAGCAGGTTTTCGCTGCAAAATCATTGTAGTCGTTTTGCGAGGTGATCTGGTTAAGCGCCTTGAAAGAAGCATGAAGCTTGATCAGAGACCGGAGCCGACCAAAGAGTATTAATGATAAAAGGTGGCGGAACACGGTCATTTCTGTGCAGCTTGTTTGCTGGGAGATTGAATTTCGGTTAACAAATCCAAAAACCGACTGAGCCTGTGCTCCAAATCCAGGAGTCGGCCTTCTTTATCTCTACAATCCTGGTCTGCTTGGATGAAGGCTTCTCGAAGGTGTTGGATGTCACATTGATCATTTGCCAGCGTGGCGTTTGGCAGTAAGACATGCGGACGAAAACCCAGCTCAAATAGCTTATCCAGGTAGTCGGCATTGGGTGCCCGCTTGCCCTGTTCATACAAATACTGAGTACCAGGCTTAATTTCGCAGGCATCTGCTACATCGTTCACCTGTAGATTCAGGCGTTTACGCTCCGAACTGAGAGCTTGCCCGAAACGTTTCCTGTCCAAACCCATTAACGTAGGCTCCCATCTATCGGTTAGTACAAACATATTGAAAAGTGTTTGTAACTGTATAATATTGTCATAAATGTATCAATTGAGAGTTTAGTTGAATCCCATGAAATCACCCGAAGAGGTCAAGCAGGAGTTTGCCGAGCGCGGCCTCAGCATCAGTGGCTGGGCCAAAGAGAGAGGCTATTCGCAGGCATTGGTGTATCAGGTGCTGAACGGGAGCCGGAAAGCGTTGCGTGGCGAGAGCCACAAAATTGCCGTTGAGCTTGGGTTAAAGGAAGGAAAAACAGGCTGCTACGAGGATCTGAGCTTCTATAAAGCTGAGGTGATTCAATGACTTAGAAACAAAAAACCCGACAACAATTGCTTGCTATCGGGCTTTAGGTGTAGGCGATACCTACGGTGTGGTGCCTAGAAGTATCTCCCCTCCCTGCTGTCCCGTCAAGAGCAAGCCCCGAATACTGCCGCTAATCGACATCCGTCGAGGTTGGCTCGTGTCTGCGATCCAGCTTTGAGCCGAGAGTGGATTGCGTGGTTGCGCCCAAAATTCACGGATTCGGCATTATTGCTCAATGCCGGGAGGTACTCTTATGCGCCGAAAACCCGCTCGGAAGATCAAGGCTTCCGCTGTTAAAAACATCTTCAAGTTTCCGTCTACCAAGTCATTTGTTGAGCCCTGCCATCGGAGATATCAAATGGTGTTGGTGGAGTCGATGCTGGAGAAAGACTATTGCTTTCACTTGGAAGCGAATCCAAACGTCGTGGTGTACTTCCCTCAGCCCAAGACCTTCATGGTCAATAGCAAGTTGTTGAAGAATCGGGAGTACACGCCAGACTTTGAAGTCCATTTTCGCGG
>NZ_RCHN01000008.1 GCF_003671495.1 Ketobacter sp.
CGTCTTCACACTCCCCGGCATGATCGACAGGCTGCTGTCGCCATAACTTAACACCAGACTATCGGGCAGCTGCACCACACCCAGCCCGCGATTGATCTGCTCCAGAATCAGGCCGGCAATGGCGCGACCAAAGAACAGTTTGGGTGGGAACTGCAGGCGGTAGTCGTACCACTGGCCCAGGTTCAGGCTGATGTCGATCTGCGGGTTGATCAGGGCCAGTTGCAGGCCGCTTTCGCCGTCGGTGGCGAGCTGCACCGGCACTTCCATATTGAAGCTGGTGCGGCTGGCCAGTTCCCAGTCCCCGGCCTCATTGCGCACTTCATAATGGATCTCGAAGTAATCCACGGTGAGGAAGGCAATGGATTGATCAACGCCCCGGAAAGACAACTCCGGCACGCTCTTCGGTGCCAGCACGATGCGGGTGTTGGCGTTGTCCATAGTCGTGATGAAGTAGCCGCCGGTTTCCGAGAGTTCATCCAGAATGGGCACCGTGGGCGAGAGGATGCCCGCCTCATACACCGCCAGCAGCGCCTGGTTGATGATGTTGCTGTTCACCACCAGCCCCAGGTTGGCGGTGTTATCCGCTGCGGGCACGTTGGTGGGGGTAAAGCGGAAGCCCAGCATGTTGGGGGCCAGTCCGGGGGCGGTGCCCAGTTGCTCGGGGATGCCCAGCAGATCCGGGAAGATGTGATCGTCCAGCTGCAATACCTCGGGGAAGCCCAGGTTCACGCCCAGTTCGATGTCGCCCGGGCTCAGCTCGGTGGACTCGGTGCCGATGCGACCCATCAGGGAGATCGTCATGCGGTTACTGTTCACCACATGCAGATCCTGCACGCCCACTAACGCCGTGAGGAAGGCGCCATTGTTCACCGTGGCACCCAGGCGCACCTGCAGCTCATTGATCAACGGGTCGATGATCAAGTTGGCAATCAGCGGCACCAGTTTGCCCAGCAGCAAATCCGCAATCAGATCGCGGGCACCTTCGATGCCGCTTTCAATAAGATCGGCCACCCTGCCCGCCAGCCCAAAGCCAAAGTTACGAATCGCCGCAGGTAGATTGAAATTGAGATTGAAATCGCTGTCGGCGCCACCCAGGCCGATGGCATTGATGGACTGCACACTGACATTCACATCGCCGTCCTCTGCTTCCAACCCAAAGTCAGCGGCCAGGCGCAGACGATTCACATTGATGCCAGCATTAAAGCCCACCGTTAATCCGGAGGTGTTGATGCCCAGCAAATCCATCAACTCGTTTTCTTCGGAGTTGAAGCTCAACAGGCGGCTGTTGATGCGCACACCCAGATCCGTGTCGCGCAACTCTGCGTCCAGACTTACGCCATCCCAACCGGAACCGGACTTCAGATCCAACTGGTTGATATCCAGCTCCTCAAATTCCAAATCCGTTAACGTGGCGCTCACAGAAATAAGATCCACATTCAACGGGCCGATGGCCACCTCCGGCGTGCAATCCTCGTAACAACCGACGAAGGGCACGCAGACTTCAAAACACTGCCGGGGCACAATCACCACCTTGCCCAAGCCGATGGACACCGACTCACTGAACAACGTATTGGCGTTGGCGCTGCCCAGCAACGCCGCCAGATTCTGTTCCTCCACCAGCTCTTGGGCGAAGGGTACCAGTTCGTCGATGGTGGCCTGATCCACATCCAGCTTCACGATGTCGTTCAGCACCGTGGCGCGATCGGCGTAGTGCAGCGTGTCCACCTGGGCGTACACATCCTCGGTGTTGAACTGATAAAACTGACTGGGGCTGACCTGAACCTCGAACTCATTACGACTGCCCAGCGTGGCAGGCACCCCGTTCACCTCCATGGCATACACCCCGGATGGGTCCACTAACTTGCCATGAATGGTCACCAAGTCCCCGGCCGCTGATTCGGTGGGCAGCGCTTCAGTAATAACAACGCGCGGACCCTGGTTATCAAAGAAGAAAAAGCGCCTTGGCCCGAACTCCTGCGGATTCACCGACAGATTGTTCTGGCCCTGGGTGAGATAAGGGGAGAGATCCAAGCCACTGGCGATGGCCTGACCCTCGGCGAACTCGAACAGATGCTGCACCGGCACGCCATTCAGCGTAATGCGCTCCGGAAGTTCATCGCACCGGATTAAAAAACGATCAGGTAATTGATCGATAAAGCGCGCGTTCTTGTACGGCAATACGATCTCGTATTCCTGGGATTTACAGCCTGAAGTGATTAAAAAAGATACAAGAAGAAGCCCCAACAAGAGCTGGTTTATGTTTTTGTTCATGCCCCACCATTCCATAGCCAATAGGTTCGGGTTAAGTGTAGTTGTGTATGGGCCGGATAAGATTTGTGTGTGATTTTTGGGCTGTGTGCTGATTGATCAGCGTTTGGATCATGGCATGGGCGGTTTGGATAGCTCCGCAATGGGCCGCGGATAATCCCGACAACGACCATAATCTCTTCACAAGCCATTAGTAAGGTGAGTTAATTGACGAGGAGGCCGGGGGCAGATCTTGCTGGCTAATTTGCATCCAATGAGTACATGGGGGCTGGAAATGGACATTCATTTGGGGAAGATCTTTGCGTTGGTCAGTGTACTGGCACTGTCTAACGTGTCCTACGGGCAAGTATGGAAATACACCTATTCGGGTGGGCCGTTACTGATTGATGAAAGCACCGACTACAGTGGCTTTCCGGATACGTTTCCTGGTTACTCCGGCGACATATTGATCGATGAGAACGCGCTTCCCGGAGGCACGCTGGTCAATGCAACGGTGTCGTTTGTGGCCATCGCCGCCTATTTTGAACACGAGGACTACACCATCAATACGCCATTCGGCCTTCTGGACAATGCCAGCCAGGTCGATGGGCTGCTGGCATTTGATATCCACGAGTTTCCGGCCATTGAGGCTTTCTTCAATTTCACCACCGACGAAAACCGCCAAATCGTCTCCTGGGAAAGTGACTTTCTTGCCGGACCACCGGACGGTGGCATCAGCAGCGAGAAGGGAGATTACTATCGCATCGGTGGCGATGGGCCGGACGTCTACTGGTACTCTGAAGGTGCTGGCTCCTGGAGCCGGCCCCATGCGGTGCCAGAGATATCTGCAAGTGGTAGTGGACTGGCGCTTGGGTTGCTTGCTGGGTTGATGATGCTGATGCGAGAGCGCAAAGCTGGGCGTAATCGACGAAGGTAATACGTGCTGGGTTTGGATTAGCTTCTCCTACAGCTTTGCTGAGCGGGTATTTGCATATTGCTTGTTGTTTATTTAATGCGAAATAATTTAGGGCACAGCCCCGCAGGTATTATTACTCCTTGGGGTTGGTCAACAATACCGCGACCGTTATAAAAAAAACAATTGCCGAACAGAGAAGCACAACGTCAAAACATTTTATCGCCAGCACAATGGCCGCGGCAGATAACCCGATAAATACCAATTTTGTTGAGATAAACCAGCGCGAACCTAACATGCTGGCCGGGCGCTGAGTGGGCAGCCAGGTTTCCCATGAACTATCGCGACCTGCTGCTTGATCGCAAGCCAAAATGGCTTGCTTAAGGGCGCACTGGCGCACCCCCTGGTGACACCACTGCAGGGCGAGCGCCAAATTTGCAGCAACGTAAATTAAAGCCAATACCGAAGCGTATTGTGGCGCGGTTACAATTAACAATGCAGAAGGCACAAAAAGCACTATAGCCACCAGGATGACCAAGTTCTGGATTGCAATTCTAAGCAGCATTTCTGCTTTAAGGGCAGAGTACTCAGATTTAATAAGTTGATCTGTAAGTGCTTCAGACACAGTTCTTACGCCTTGAGCTATTGTCTCTACTCCAATAGGACTGCCTATGCTGCCAAATTAATGCCAATAGCTCGGCACTGAGACGGACTATGTAGTAGGCGGCAAGATCAATAACTGATCCCCTCGGCATAATTTTTTCTCCTGGATTGAAATTCTCCCCCATATTTTTTAACTGTCTTGTTCCGCAAATCCAGCGTGCTCGCACTTTAACCCAACTCAGCAAATTTAGCGGAGGTGTCATGTATGCTTTAGCGGCCTCGATGATCATGCGCCGGCTAGGGTCTATTCTGTTTCTGGCCCAGTCATCATCCGCTAGTACATCTGGCCAAGGCCCACGTTGTTTCAAACCATTTTCATTAATCGCCGTACAACACATAAAAGCATCTGGACGCCTGGCCAGTTGATCCCCCCAAACCCTACCCACTCTTAAGGCGAAACCAAGCGATTGACTTAGATCTACCACCAAGCGGGCTGCCACAAAATCGGCGTGCCCCTCAATTAATGGATGCAACAATGCAGGAAAGGTATCTTTTGTCACTACAATATCGGCATCAAGATAGACTATCAAGTTACCCCTTACTGAGGCATCAGCGGCGCGTAAAGCATTTGCTTTGCCCGCGTGGGGGAGTTCGATAATACACGCTGTGTGCCCAAAAACACTTTCAATAACCGCGCGGCTGGCATCCGTTGTTGCGTTCAACACGTAAGTCACTGTGACAGGTAACCCTGTCAGAGAGGCCTTCAGTGCAGGCGCAGTGCTTTGAAGTTGCACCTCTTCATTCCGCACCGGAACTATTACGTTGAAGGGAATCATCATCGTCTGAATGTACCCGGTTTACGTAATTTTCGATGCAACCAGCGCCGCGCATCCCTAATATGTCCCGCAAGCCGGGAACGTGAAACATTGCCGTCAAAAGGCATCATTTTCCAGCCATCGGCAATCCAACTATGATAATAATTCGGTACGGCTCCATGGTCTTGCATTTCGATATGAAACGGCGGCAAGACAGACGATGCCTGAGGCGGCACTATCCAAGACCAATCGGCGTGTAAAGCTCTGCCGCTGGCAGACTCATCGGCGCGAAATTTCATAAAATCACGTGCAGCCGTGTGATGGTCCACTAAGGTGACCCCTGCCTTTTGATAGGACTGCAACACAGCCGCGTTTAATTCCGTCAACGCTCTGTCTCGCCAAAGCGGATCTCTGCCTTCTGGATTAATCCCAAATGATCGAGCCGCATCACCAAGTAGATCAAACCGCCAAGGGTCCACTAAATTGCGCGAGGCGATCTCGGTTCCCATATAAAAGCCATTAAAAGGTGCACACGGATAATCTATGCCACCGATAGTGAGAATCATGTCTGTAATACAAGGCACTGCATACCATTCAAGTCCAAGGCTTGCAAAAGCGGGGTAATCCGCATGAATGAGTGGTACACGATATGTAGTGGAATCCGGTAGGGTTTTAAAAACCCTGCGTCCATCTGCACTGATAACAGGCATTGGCAGAATATCGAACTGACCCCCGTCTCCCTTCCAACCCGCTGCTTGTGCTTGCCGGGTAGCTTCTACATTGGCCCGATCGCCAACAACGCTGCCATCACGTTGTAAATAACCGGCGTAGCGCGTAACTTGATTAGCGCCAATATGTGCGGGCAGAGCTTGCGGCGTGACGGGAGCAAAAATGGTAATAACCGATTTAATCTTGCCCCTATTAAACGCAGCGTGCATGTGCTGAATCACTTCATCAGCAATGCCATCTGGATCAGAGATGTTACGACAGTCTCTTACAACCAAAGAGCGCCAGTACAACCGCCCAATACAGCGTGCGTGATTGCGCCACGCGACTTTTGCTCCAAAAGCAAGCTCTTGGGGCGTATGGGTATACATGCCGTGTTGCTTCAGATCGCGATCCACCTCGGCTTTACGCCGCTGGCGATCTGCGCTGTCGTCAACATTCTCTTCGTAAAAAAGATCGAGAAATGCAGCCGCTTCAGCGCGTCGCTCGCGCAAAGACAACCGTCGTAAACGGCGTGCTAGCGGCTGGAAGCCTCCGGAGCTTAAAGCCGGATCCAGTAAGTGTTGTTTACCAATGCCAATCACATCAAACCATCAAACTGTCGGGCGCTGGATCTAACCGAACGCTTATTAATCCTATAAACCGACGCCAACGCTCTATGCTTGTGCTTGCGATATCCCTTGGTTTCTATGGTTCGGTTTCTGTATTCCATTTTTGCTCGCTGAGGGTCTGGTCGTAAATCTGTCAAAATCAATGCCTCAGACTGCTCTGCCACACGCTTGAATATCGGGGTTTCGTCCAGCACTGAAAATGCGTTAAACCTCACTCTATCCAACTGTTGTTCGTGGGCCTCTAAAAAGTCAGCGGTGGCAGCCATGTCTTCTTCCGTTTCTCCCGGATAACCCGCAAACATCGTGCAACGCAGAGACAAGCCAGCTCGGTGCGCATTGCGAATAAATTCCGAGTTACCCTCCACGGTGGAGCCTTTATTCATAGAGTCCAATAAGCGCTGACTGCCCGATTCAAGCCCAAAGCTAACGCGCCGCATTCCACCGCTAACCGCTGCTTTGAGGTCTCTAAATGACAGGCCGTTGTCAGCCCGAGTATCAACGTGTACCGTCCCAATCCATTCGGCTCCAGGCACTCTTTGCGGCAATTGCTCTGCAATGGCACGCAGCATGTCAGGCCAGGAGTTGAGTTTTAAATCAAGGAAGAGAAAATTGCGGGTGGCATGGCGGCGGGCTTGCTCTTCCATCTCCGCCAGAACATGGCCGATAGAGCGCGACCGGTATGACAAGCCGTTGGCAGAAACTACATCTGAACAAAACGCACATTTGGCCCATTGACAGCCTCGTCCGGTCATAATCGGAACTATACGCACCGGGTACCGCTCCCAGGGGAAATCAGTAAAGTCCGCAAACGGGGTACTATCCAAAGGGCGTAATGGCTCTGCCGCAACCGATATGCGCCCGTCAGGTAAGGTAACCCCCGGAAATTGCAAAAGATCGCCCTTTTCTACAACCGTGCGGACAATGTGAGGAATGGACAGGTCGGACTCTGCCCCGACAAGCGCTGTTACACCCGGCAGCTTGCGCCAATGCTCCGCCGTGGCGGCAATATTGAACATGGGACCACCCACCACCACCGGAATATCTTGCTGCTGGGCTATGGCAGCAATCTTTCGCACCACCTCAAAATGCATTAGATATGCCGATAGTAAAATCACACTTGGCCTAGACTCAATAGCCGAGCGAATTCGGTCAATCGTCACACGATCTGGTTTATCGCGCACAAAAGCTCTGGCACGACGGGCCAAATCCCGAAGAGGCAATATGGGCTGGTACGCCGACAAATGCAGTCGCCGCATAAAATGATCGGTTAAACGCTCACGCCTTTCTCTCACGGCCGTGGGGCGTCCATGATCTAACGGACAAATTACCTGAACGGCGTAGCCGTCACGGCGCAAAGCAGCCGTAACTAATCCGATCGCCAAAGTCGGGAAACTTGAAAAGGCATTTAAATCAACTAGTAAAACCTTACCCTGGTGAGCCATTGTCTTGAACTCTCTAACACGGTATTTCGAAAACTCGTGCACAAGCATTAGTTTCAAATCAGAGAGCCCCGATCAAGTCTTCGAAACAAAATTAATGAGGTTGTCTTCAACGTACATCAAACGAATTTCATTGCGCTCTTTCTTGTAGATATCTGTGATCCCTGAGATCAGCTCGTCAGAAAACCGGTAGCAATATGGGCGGATATACAAACTATGAAGTAGCAGCCCCATATGCTCATTATCGGAAACTAATGCCTTAGTCGGTGGAGCAGTACACCATCTGTTAGGGCATTTACAGCTTTATAGACAACCAAATTGCAAAAGTCGTTGAATATTTGACGAGAGCAATTACCAGCACACTAAGTAAGCCTTTGTTTTGGTTCGCCATGCCTATTTGTTGATGTGACTCTTCATCGCTTTTAATACTGCAAACTGCACTATATGCTTCCGAATCTATGTTGCGCAAGAAACTGATCTGCTCTTTTAAATGTAGCAATACCGTTGACTCAATCGCGTTGGTGCAAACCCAAATAGAATTTCGACCCAGCAAAGAAGTAATAACCCCTAACAAATAACCGCCAAGCGACCATAGCCTCAGCGCATAGCAAGTACGAATGCCGCGCTTTCTAAGCAGATCGCTAAACACCTTTTGATGAGCTTGCTCGTGCTCTAGCATCTCCGCCAGGATAGGTACAATGTCAGGATAAAGTAAACGAGACAGAAATATCTGTGCCCTGTATATTTGAATTGCTCCAGTTTCACCAGCATGATCAACTCTAAGGATTCGTGCTATTTCAACCATGACTTCACTAGGTGGCTCCCCATGAATAATGCCATTGCATGCAAGCCCTATTTCTAAGTTTAACGTTGATCCCATTTTGAACTGATTTTACCAACAAACCCGACTGATTCCGGTAGCTCTAGTTCGTCTAGTTCCGCCGGATTTAGGCTCCATTTCCCAGCCAATTTAGTTACATCTTCTTCATCTGGGCACCAGTGATCGTCGATCTCCCATACGTTGCTATCAATAAATTCTTGCGTACGGGTATCTAAAAATTTTAAATCCAACTCAATTTCCTCCATTGTGAGATCATTTGTATCCCTCAATGTTTCACCATCACCAAATGAATAAGCTCTTACCATTTCATTTTCAATTATTCTCGCCCAAGCACACCAACCAGATACACGATGTGACCCAAAATATTGAACGTCAGAAAAATGAGAGGCAATATTTTTTATAAAGTCTATTGCCACATCCGGATCAGTTTCACGATCTAGGCACGGCATTCCCCCCACAACAAAAACCCAGCTTTTAACAGGTGGCGATACAAATACAAGCCTCTCTTTCCATGAGTGATTTGCAGCAACAATGCCGGTCTCCCAGTTTGCAATCTCGACATCATGCATATCTAAACACTCTATTACTCGCTTGGAATCAGTGGCTTTAATAGCTACCCATATCGTTTTATAACCAAAAGCAATAGGTTTATCTGGTTGATTACAAATCACAGGCTTAGGTTTCTCAATTGCAGCTTTTTTATTAGAGGCTGCTTCATTATGTTCCACTACTCTAGATTTTGACTTAGAGAAATACCAAATCAATATTATTCCAAGCAGTACAATAAAAAATACAATAGTGCTCATGATCTACTACCTGAACCACATTGTTATATGCATTTTTATAGCCTGATTTTAAATGAGGAAAGACCCTCTGCAATATCACCACAACTTTCAGGAACACTAAGGTAAGGTGAAGCTTGCTTTATAGATTGAGCTGAATGGTAGTCATGAATGGGACTGCCTGATGATTCAATCAATATTAAACTAGATAACAAACCATCATTCTTCATGCGTATTGAAAACGTAGCTTTGCTTTTAGCCGACGTAGCCGCTGCATGCTTTTCCATCTCTCTATATATTTTTGTGGTAATCACAAACATATAATCATCAATCTCACCACAATCTTTAGTTAGTCTAGTCACGGGAGGCAAACCCTTTTTCTCATCCTCGATAATAAGTTCTACTCCGACAGGTATAGTAGGAACGAACACTTTTCTTTTCTCGTTTTGGACATTTAATTCACGAGACGAACAAGAAAACGTCAAAACCGATAGAACAAGCACTAAAAAGGCTTTAGGCATGTGAGATCGCACCTACTTCATATAACGCCCGAATTCATATACTAACGCCCGCATCAGTGGGCAACCGTAGTGGAGCCCGTTTTGTGCAAAAATGACCGCAGGGAATGCACAAAACGGGCGGAGCGTAGGTTGCTCCACTGCATGCGATTGTTATATGATTGATGCCCATACGCTATGCGCACACCTTGCCAACAATTTTGTAGATAGGGGGCAAAACCATGCAACAACCTTATAACTCCCAGGCCCCTAAAAAGCCCACTAATGTCAGTATAAACAGTGACTTACTATCAAAAGCCAAGGCACTGAAGATCAATTTATCCGCTACTCTTGAAACCGCCCTAATAGAGCTAGTTAATGAGAAGCAGCGCGAGTTATGGCGCGAAGAGAACCGAGATACCATTGCTTCATACAATCAGATGGTAGAAGAACATGGCACC
>NZ_RCHN01000009.1 GCF_003671495.1 Ketobacter sp.
GCGCCCGATCATAACCCCATTTTTCGGGCTATGGAATAGTAAGAGGGTGTGATCTTTTACCACTTTTATGAAAAAACAATGACAAGAGGATGGCAGCTTTGCGAAAACTGGCGGACAGACTGGAGCGGATCACCTCCTTTCATGTGATGGTACTGATGGAGCAGGCCCAGCAGCTGGAACAGCAGGGCCGGGACATTATCCATCTGGAAGTGGGTGAGCCGGACTTCGCCACCCCGCAGAATGTGGTGGCCGCCGGGGTTGATGCCATGCAGGCGGGCAAGACCCGCTACACCACCGCCCTGGGGTTGCCGGCCCTGCGGCAGGCGATCGCGGATTTTTACCAAAGCCGCTTTGGTGTGGAGGTGCCGGCCAGCCGCATTCTGATTACACCGGGTGCCTCTGGCGCCCTGGGCCTGTTGAATACGCTGCTGTTCAATCCCGGTGACGGTGTCTTGCTGAGCGATCCCGGATATCCCTGCAATGATAATTTTCTGCATCAGGTGGGGGCGCTTCCCCAACGCATTGCGGTGGGTGCGGAATCGGCGTATCAGCTGTCGGCTGAACTGGTGCGCCAACACTGGCAGCCGCACACCCGGGGCGCCTGGGTGGCATCCCCTTCCAATCCCACCGGCACTCTGATTCCCATGGCGGAGATGGCGGCCATGAAAGCCGAAGTGGATGCGCGGGGAGGGGCCCTGCTGGTGGATGAGATTTATCACAACCTGGTGTATGAGCAGCCGCCGGCAACCGCCCTGGCCCTGGCAGACGAACAGGACAGCCTGTTTGTGATCAACAGTTTCTCCAAATATTTCAACATGACCGGCTGGCGCCTGGGTTGGCTGGTGGCGCCGCAACAGCATGTGGCCGCACTGGAGAAACTGGCCCAGAACTATTACTTGGCGGCTTCCACCGTCGCCCAGCATGCGGCCCTGGCGGCGTTCTCTGCTCAGTCCATTGCGCTTTACGAGGAGCGTCGGATCATCCTGGGACAGCGTCGGGATTTCCTGCTGGAGCGGTTGCCCGGTTTGGGTATTTCCATTCCCTGTACTCCTCAGGGAGCGTTCTATCTGTACTGCGATGTGTCGGCCATCACCGACGACAGCTTTGCGCTCTGCCAGCAACTGTTGCATCGCTGCGGTGTGGCGGTGACGCCGGGGATCGACTTCGGTGTACACCAGGCCCAGCGTTATATCCGCATTGCCTACAGTGCCAGCCTGGAGCGTTTGCAGGAGGCGGTTGATCGCATTGCCCGATTTATCGGTCGTTAGCCGATGGTTGTTCAGGATTGGTAACCAAAGGTTGGTTATTCAATCTAAATTCATTCAGTAACAGCAGATTCCTCACATGAAGTTTGATCCTCCCTTACAGCAGGGCACCCTGGTAAAACGTTACAAGCGTTTTTTGGCGGACATCACCCTGGCCGATGGCGGCGAATTAACGTTGCACTGTCCCAACACCGGTTCCATGAAAAACTGTAATGATCCCGGCAGTACAGTCTGGTTTTCCGATAGCGGGAATCCCAAGCGCAAGTATCGACATACCTGGGAACTGGTGACGGTAGGCAAAGGGGCGGAGCAGGCACTGGCCGGGATCAATACCGGGCGCGCCAACGGGTTGGTGAAAGAGGCCATCGAGGCGGGTGTGATTGGTGAGCTGCAGGGTTACACCACGATTCGAAGTGAAGTGAAATACGGGGCGGAAAACAGCCGCATTGATCTGTTGTTGGAGTCACCGCAGCAGCGTTGCTATGTGGAAATCAAGAACCTGACGTTGGGGGAAGGCCGTGTCGGGTATTTTCCGGATGCGGTCACCGAGCGCGGGCGCAAGCATTTACGTGAACTGGAAGCCATGGTACAGCAGGGGCATCGGGCCGTGTTGTTGTTTTGTGTGCAGCACAGCGGAGTGATAGAGACCCGGCCGGCGGATCACATTGATGCACGCTACGGTGCCGCGTTGCGCCAGGCGCATGATGCGGGGGTGGAGGTGTTGGCCTGGCAGTGTGACCTCAGCGCCGAGGAAATCAGGATTGCCCGTCCGCTGCCGGTGGTATTGTAAGGGTCAGCAGAATATCCGCATACCAGGCACAATTCAGGCCCAGGGCCTCGTCCACCTGCCGATCCCGGTTGCCCATGTCCAGTCGCGAGGAATGGACGCCCAATAACTGCCAATGAAACCCGGGATTGGATGCGGGGCCGGTTGCCACCCGCATCACCACCGGGCCGCCGCTGATGCCGCGATGGGTGCGGGCGTCGGTAAGAAAATACCCCATGCCCTGAAAACGCAGGCCGAAGGAGGACGCCACGATGGCCTGGCGCGCCACCGGCAGGTTGTGCAGCGTATCCGCGAACCCCAGGGGGAAACCCAGCACCATCAACGGGGAGCCGACTTCCACCGGGGTGTCCGGCTGGCAGATGGTGTCCGGAGTGAAGGCTTCGTACACCACGCTGTCTGGCATGGCCTGGGGTTGTAATGCAATGGCCACCACATCGATGGTGCCGGAGCTGTCCTCCGCCTGAGTCCACAGTGCCGGTTGCGTTGCCGGGTCCGGGCCTGAAGAGGAGCCGGGTGCCGCCCCATACAAGGGTATTGAAAAGGCAACGGTTTCGGCCAGGTTGTCGTTGTCGGTGAACAGGTCGATCTGAAGGCTGTCGGGAAAATGCCCGGCGGCTTCGTCAATCACCACGTGACGGCTGGTGATCAGGTAGAGGCGCTGATCCCGCCGGAAGAAAAAGCCAGTGGCATTGGACAGGGACTGGTCGCGAAGGCGGGTGGTGATCTGGGCGATGGAAAGCAGAATCGGTTCGACGGCAGACATAGGCAGGGCTTGGCGTAGTGAACATCAGGCAGCCCACCTTAGCAGATTCTCAGCCGTTACCACAGCTCATGGGAGCACATTGATCCTGAATCGACAGTTCATTCTGCACAATCATTCTGGCCTCCTGCATGCATTTTCCGCATTTGGCGCCCACCTGGCAGCGACGCCGGACCTGGCTGAAATCGCAGGCGCCCTGGCGGATGGATTCCCGCAATTGATGGTCGGTAATGTCCTTGCATAGACAGATGTACATAATCTGCTCTCACTCTCACGGCTGGTCTTCACTGGCCTTGGCACTCAGCAAGAGCAGGAGCAAAACTCACGCCAATGGCAAGCATTCGCATTTGTAATTTTATATTGTTGAAATGTCTGTGTTTTTTGGCGAGTATTTTGGGCGCAGCAGTGAATCGCCGGGAAGCTTGTGTTGCAAAGCCGACAGGGGGATTCGCCTTCCACTGTTTGCTGCGCATTCTTGTCGCCTTTGTAACAAGGAAGCGGATCGTTGTCGCTGAAAACAAAAGCTCAAAACAAAAACCGAAATCACAATAGAACGAGGGAAACCCATGACCATTGCTTACTGGTGTGTTCTGGTGGCGATTCTGCTGCCGTATCCGTTTACCGTAATTGCCAAGGCCAGCAAACGGGGCTTTGACAACAACAAACCCCGCACCTGGTTGGGTGAATTGGAAGGGCGGGGGGCCCGGGCCAACTGGGCGCAGATGAATACCTTTGAAGCCCTGCCGGGTTTCATCGGCGCCGTGGTGGTGGCCCATCTGGTGAATGGCCCCCAGTTCTGGATTGACCTGCTGGCGGTGAATTTCATTGCCCTGCGCTTGGCCTATGGCTATGCCTATGTGGCGGATCATGCCACGCTGCGTTCGATCTGCTGGTTTGCGGCATTGGGTTGTGTGGTGGCCCTGTTCGTGGTCAGCGCCTAGATGTAAATAGCCTGATGTAAAGCGTGCGAGAAGGCGGCGGTGGTCGCCTTTTCCCGTGATAAAAAGTTCTCTCCCACACCGGACAGCATTTAATTGGCCGTTTTGGTTGTATCGGGCCAACGCCCTACCTTATTGCCCCTCTATTAACAATCGAATCCCGTTTTCCCTGAGTATGATTGGCCGATCTGCATCAGAACCTGAAGCAGAGAATCCTGATCCAGCCAATCAACCATACGGATAACAACAATAATGAAACGTCGTGATTTGTTTAAGGCCGGAGCCGCCCTTGGGGCCTGCGCCTCCCTCCCCAAACTGGCGGCCGCCACCACCCCGGAAGAGAAATACCGTTTGCAGGTGCCGGAGCTGTTTGCGCCGGTCAGTCGGCCCCCTGCCTACACCCCGGCCATTGTCATTGGTTCCGGCTTTGGCGGCGCCATCTCCGCCTGGCGCCTGGCCCAGGCCGGTATTCAAACCACGGTGTTGGAGCGGGGCTGCCGCTGGCCCATCGACCCCTGGCGCAAGATTCATCCCAATGATTTTTTTCCGGACGGACGCGCCTACTGGCATCGCACCCGGGCCAGGCAGCTGACGGGCTTGACGGTGTCGTTCGATTCCTTTGCCGGCCTGTTGGATGTCACCGAATACGAGCACATTGATGTGTGGCGGGGTGCCTGTGTGGGGGGCGGATCGAAAGTGTTCAGCGGGGTGATGATCGAACCGGAACGCCAATATTTCGAAGCCATTTTCGGCGATGTGGTGGACTACGATGAGATGCACAGTGTTTATTATCCCCGGGTGCGGGAGGTGTTACGTTTGAGCCCGCTGCCCAGGGATCTGTATTACAAGCCGTCCTTCGGTCATTCCCGGGTCTGGGACAAGCAGGTGCGGCTGGCGGGTTATGAGCCGCAGCCCATCGACGGCATCTGGAACTGGGATGTGGTGCGCAAGGAATTTCATTATCGCAGCCGGCCTTCGGCTTCCATTGGCGAAAGCAATCACGGCAACAGCAATGGCGCCAAGTTTGACCTGACTCAGAATTATCTGAAATACGCAGAAGACAGTGGCTATACCCGCATCTATCCCGGTATGCAGGTCACCAGCCTGGGGCAGGACAGTAACGGCCGCTACCTGATTCAGGTGGAGCAGATGGACCCCATGGGTGAAATCATTGATCGGTTCACCCTGGCCTGTGATTACCTGTTTATGGCCGCCGGCTCCATCGGCACCACCGAGTTGCTTTTGAAAGCCCGTGAGCTTGGGGATTTGCCGGACCTGAATGAGTTTATCGGCGCAGGCTGGGGTAGCAATGGTGATACTGCCGTGGTGCGCACCGCCAGTGAATTGCAGGGGCTGTATCAGGCATCGCCGTCCGCCGGCATGATTCACGATAGCGGCTTTGGTACACCGATCACCATGGAAAACTGGTATGCACTGCACGTGCCGGTGAACCTCTCTGCCATTGGCTCCCTGGGCATGGGTTTCGATATGACCAACCGTTGCCGTTTCCAATACGATCCGGCAACGGATTCCACCACGCTGTTGTGGCCGAAGGAGGGTAACGCCGATGTGGTGGCGGCCACCCGTGAAATGAACAATCGCATCGCTGAAGCCAGCCTGACCCTGCCCGGTTTGTTGGGGGTGGTGCCGGACGTGAACGATTCCTTCACCGCGCATCCCCTGGGGGGTGCCATTCTGGGGCAGGCGGCGGACGCCCACGGTCGGCTGCTGGGTTATGAGCGCCTGTACGTGATGGACGGCGCGATGGTCAATGGCAGCACCGGTGCGGTGAATCCTTCGTTGACCATCTCCGCTCTGGCGGAGCGCAATATCGAACACATTCTGCAGAACGATTTTTAACGGTAAGCCCGACAACAATAACAACGAAGGTTTTGCAATGATGAATACAACAATGAAACTGCGGTGGGCGTTGCCCCTGGTGGCCGCGACGCTGTCGGTAAGCATGCTGCCCGGTTGTGGTGGCGAACAACTACCGCCGGATGATGTGGTACGAAAAACCAACGGCAGTGCGAATACCCAGGGGCTGTGGCGCATGATGGAGAATTTTCAGGGGGAGACGTTCTATTCCACTGTGCTGGTGCAGGGCACCGGCAATAACGTCACCATGACCGACTGCAGCCGCGCGTTTGAGAAAGACAGCATGACCCGGCAGGGCAACGCCTTTGCCGGATACAACCATGACCTGGCATCCCTGGTGATACAGAACAACGACACACTGCATTGGAACTATGACAATCAAGTGCGCCGGTTCGAGAAGATGGACAGGGTCGCCCAGTTCAATATGGGTGAATTTGAAGTCAGTTCACCGCTGTTGCCGGATGTGGTGGCATCGAACCTGGTGTGTGTGCAGTATTCGGAAACGGAGCGGGGGGATTCGCTGGTGCTGACCACGCAAGTGCTGGGGCGACCGCTGTTGGTAACCATTCGCACCGAAGGTCGATTGCAGGAGGGCCGTTATGACATAGAGCCCTATGGCAATGCCGATGCCATGGTGATCTTTTCCGGTTCCCACTGGGCCAACACCACGCTCACCGCCTATGATGAGATTTCCAGTGGCCGTCTGACTATTCTATCCCGTGGCAACGTCTGGGTGGAAGGGGAGCTGGAAGGTGTGCTCCGCAATGGGATCACACCGATCCGGGTAAGCTTTAACGTGGAAACGCCACTCAACTGATTTTAAAGAACGCGATCTGTTCTCCCAGCCGGCGGGCCTGGTCAGCCATGGCCTCGCTGGCGGCGGAGGCTTCTTCCACCAGGGCTGCGTTCTGTTGTGTCATCTCATCCATCTGGCTCACCGCCACATTGACCTGCTCGATGCCGGAGGTCTGCTCGTGGGCTGACTGCGCCAGCTCGGAAATCAGGGTGCTGACGTCGTTGATGGAGGCAATGATCTCGTTGAGCATGCGGCCGGATTCCTGTACCTGGGTGGTGCCGTTCTCCACCTGAGTGACGCTGAGGCTGATCAATTCCTTGATCTCCCGGGCGGCGTTGGCGGAACGTTGTGCCAGGCTGCGTACCTCCCCGGCCACAACCGCAAAGCCGCGGCCCTGCTCGCCGGCGCGGGCCGCTTCCACGGCGGCGTTCAGCGCCAGCAGGTTGGTCTGGAACGCGATCTCGTCGATCACGCTGATGATGTCGGCAATTTTTTTGCTGCTCTCGTTCACTTCGTTGATGGCGGACACCGCTTTCTGTGCAACCTCTCCGCTGCGCAGGGCGTTCTTGCGGGTGGTGGTGGCCAGTTCCTCCACCTTGCGGGCGTTGTCGGCACTTTGTTTCACCACGCTGGTCATCTCCTCCATGCTGGACGCGGTTTCTTCCAGTGAGGAGGCCTGTTCCTCTGTGCGCTGGCTGAGGTCGGCGTTGCCGTGGGCGATTTCGTTGGCGCCCTGTAATACCGAGGCGGACGCTTCACTGATCTCGCCGACGATGGCGACCAGGCGATGGATGGTGTTGTTGACGTTATCCTTGAGGCGGCCAAACTCGCCTTCATAGTTTTTCTGGATGGAATCCCGCAGATCCCCTTCCGCCATCTTCTCCATGATGTTGACCATCTCGCCCACCACATCCTCGCAGATGTCCAGCAACTGGTTGATACCCTGGCTCAACCCCAGGAAGAAGCCACTGCGACCTTCGGTGGTGGCGCGGTGGGTGAGGTTGCCGATGGCCGCGGAACGAATCATGTGGTCCAGCTCTTTTTCAATGGCCACTTCTTCGGTGCGATCCTCCCATTCCACCACCGTGCCGATGGATTCACCCTGGCTGTTGCGTACCGGGCTGGCGTACACCGTAAGGTGACGGCCCCCCAGTACAAAGCTGGAACTCACCGGCTCTTTCAGGTTGGCCAACAGGCGCCGCTGGTGGCTGGGGTCCTTGTGGAACAGATCGATGTTGGTGCCCATCAGTTTGTCCACCTGAAAATTGGGCAACTCTTTTTGAATGTCGGTCTCGGCGTTGCCCATCATCTCCAGCACCGCATGGTTGGTGTAGACAATATTCAGATCCGGGTCGGCCACCATGACATTGGCGGAGACGCTGTCCAGGGCCTGGCGGATGCGCAGGTTTTCATTGGCCACCCGGCGTTCGGCATCCTGCCGCGCCTGTTCGTCCCGTTCTTCCTGTTCCTGCTTGCGCAGTGCCTCGGTGCGGTCCAGCCATTCAATCACGGTGCCCAGGCGGTTCTTGTGATCATCGAACACCGGGGTGGCGGTGATCACAATGTGCCGGCCGGCCACCTCAACCTCCTGACTGTGGGTGGTGGTGGCCTGGTCCAGAATCTTGCGCTGGTGGGCCGGGTTTTTATGGAAGATGTCCATATTGCAACCCATCAGTTTTTCCGCATCAAAATGGGTGAGCACGGTTTTCAGATCCGCCTCTGCGGTTTTCATCATGCGGTTCAGGGATTCGTTCATGTAGATGATGTTGTAGTCTTCATCGGCCAGCATCACGTTGGTGTTACACACATCCAGGGCATTTTTGACCCGCAGGGCTTCGCTGGCGATTTTCTGGGTGTTCTCCAGCTCAAAGTTCAATTTGATCTTCATGCACTGCATGCCCTGCAGCACCCGGCCGGGCTCGTCGCTCTGATCAATGGGCAGATTGACGTCGAAGTTGCCGCTGCTGATTTTCTGCAGGGCTGCCGACGCCACCTGCATCGGCTGGATGACACAGTGGTGCATGAACTGGAACAGCGCAAACACGGCCAGGGCCAGGGTGATCAGGTAGGGCCAGGGCAGGGGGCGTCCGCTCACCAGAAAATCCGCCACCATAACAGCAGCAAATGCCCCCAGTATCCAGCTCAGTTTGCTGTTGAGGGAACCCTGGCGGAAATCATTCATGATGCGCTCAGGCAGGGCCGGCTGCACCGACTCCCCGGCGTTCAGCCGGGCGTAGAGCGCCTCGGCAGCGTGGATCTGCTGGGCGCTGGCGGCGTGTCGCACCGACATGTATTCCACGATTTCGCCCTTGTCCCAGATGGGGGTGACGTTGGCCTCCACCCAATAGTGATCGCCGTTCTTGCAGCGGTTTTTGACGATGCCGCGCCAGGGCCGGCCGGCCTGCACAGTTTGCCAAAGATCCTGGAAGGCCGCCTGCGGCATGTCCGGGTGGCGGATCAGGTTGTGGGCCTGGCCGATCAGTTCCGGCTCGGTGTAGCCGCTGATCTCGACGAAGTCCCGGTTGATGTAGGTGATGACACCCTTGGGATTGGTTTTGGAAACAATGGTTTGGCCTGGGGCCAGCTTGACCTCAGTCTGGGTCACCGGCATGTTGACGCGCATGATCAGTCCTTTCTCAGCAAAGTGAGTTCAGCAATAAGAGTTCCCTGAGGAAACTCGGTCCCTGTGTATTCAGTGTAGAAAAGGATTGCTGATGGGGAAGCAGAATGCCGTCAGCGGACGATAAAAGCTGGACCAGCCCGTGGGTTATGCACGTTTGGTTCTAAAAACGGGGGGGTTAAGTCCGCAGGAAGCGCCCGAACTCCCTTTGGAACTTCAGCGGCTGATCCACCATGGGGGCGTGACCGGCTTTATCGAAGATGATGACTTTGGCGTGGGGAATGTGTTCCACCAGCTCGTGTTGGGCCGCCAGGCTGAAGTAGCGGGATTGACGGCCCATCATCAGGGTGGTGGGCACCCGTATGGCGGACAGGGCATCCCGGGTGTCGCGCCCGGACATGAACGCCTGCATCACGTTCAGGTAGGTCTGCCATTTCTCCACCGGCATCATGTGGCGGGTGAGCAGCGGCTCCGCGTAACGGGAGGCCAACTCCACCACCCAGCGGGCCAGCCCGCGGTACATGGCGATGCTGTAGATAAAGGCCACAGTGTCGCGGAATCGCACCCGCACTTCCGTGGGCAGCTGCCAGTATTCCACGCCGGCGCCGGCCTCCCGGGCCAGGGTCAGCAGCTCCGCAAAGCGCTGGAACAGTTCCTCCTGCTGCGCACCGAAGATGCCGTTAAGTTTGCCGGGGCAGTGCACACTGTTGGGGCCGTGTTCGATGTTCAGGTATTTGCTGACCCGCTCAAACCCGTGCACCTGGTTGTAGGTGAGGCAGGTGTAGGCGCCGGTGGAGATGCCTCCCAGGATCACCTGGTCCAGTTCAAAGTGGTCCAACAGGTCCTGCAGGTCGTTGGCATAGGTCTCAAACACATCCAGGCCTTCCAGGTTGGCGTGGTGGGAGCGGCCGAAGCCCCGCAGGTCCGGCAGAAAGAACTCAAACTGGCGGGTATAGGGGAGCACGTTATGGACCCAATGGGAGCCCCGGGAGCCGAACCCGTGGAGCAGGACCACCGGTTTGCCCCGACCCATGCGAATGACATTGAGTCGTTCACCATCCCGCAACGGCACTTTGGCCATACATTTTTCCCCTCGAATGTTTATGCTTTCTGTTTTTTTCGTTTGAGGAGGAAATTAACCTTGCGGTGATCAAAAAGGAATATCCGCAGTGTATTGATTCTGTAATATCGGGGGTGTTCGTACATTACTTGTCCAATGTGGCCATGGGCGGCAGTCTGTCGGGTGGCGGGTTGTGCTCGTTGTTTAATCTGTTTACAGTGAGCACTTCAAATTCGGGGAAGTGGCAACTGGGGATGTCATGTTACGAAAAACAGGGATGTTTTTACTTCTTGCCTGTGGCCTTGGCGGCTGCGATTACGCCAAGGATCTGCCTATGTTGGGGCGCTATGTGGCCAAGAACGTCTGTGCTTCTATCTGGCAGGAGGGTTATGATCAGGCTGCCGCCGTGGGTTATGTCACCAACGTGGCGCCCCTGGTGCAACCCAGCTGGAAGGTGCTGGTAGGCGATCGCAGTGTCCAGGTGGACAACTACTGGTTTCCCTGGCTGGCCAGCAAACAGGCCTCGGTGGTGGGTACCGAAGCGCCCCGTGAGGACTGCCGCAATCACTATCTGGATCGCCAACTCGCCTATTATTATGCCTTGCCGCCGGCGCCGTCCTCCGGGCTGGTGACCCAGGTGGATCCCACTTCCGCCCTGCAGCGCTACGTGCAGTCGGTGGTGGCGGTGGGAGCACCGGAACACTCCACTGCAATCCTGGTACTGAAGGGTAACACCGTGGTGGCGGAAGCCTACCGCGACGGCCTGGGGCCGGATTCGCCGCTCAAGGGGTTCTCCATGTCCAAGAGCTTTGCCAACCTGTTGATCGGGCGACTGGTGGGGCGGGGGGCAATGCATCAGGACGATGCCATGCTGCTGACAGGCTGGGAGCAGGATCAGCGTGCCCTGATCAGTTACGACCACAGCTTGCGGATGAACAGCGGCCTGCAATGGCACGAGGCCTCCCTGGGGGCGAACAACGACCAGGGGCAGATGTTGTATAATAGCGCCGATCCGGCGGGCTACGCCGCCACCAAACCCTATGCGCAGGACCCAGAGCAGGTCTTCAACTATTCCAGCGGCGATTATATGAACCTGGCCTCGGCCCTGGTGCGGTTGGATGACTGGTTTGATCCGGGCTGGGATCTGGAATCCGCCTTCCATATGGAGTTTTCACCGGATGGCGCCACACCCTTGTTGGGGGAGGGCGTCTATCTCACTACCCGTGGTTGGGCCGCCCTGGCCTCGATCTATATGCATGGGGGTGAGCTCAACGGGCACGCCATTCTGACGCCGGACTGGGTCAGCTATTCGCTGACGCCGGGGGCGACCAACTACGATTATGGCGCGGGAATCTGGCTTAACCTGGGGCAGAACCTGTTCCCGGAACTGCCGCCGGATGCGTTTGCCTTTGCCGGTTCCTATGACCGCTATGTGGTGGCAATTCCCACTGCAGATGTTGTGGTGGTGCGTATCGGCTTCAGCGCTCAGCCCGGCGACTTCGCCATGGGCCGCTTTGTTTCAAATGTGCTGGAGTTGGTGCCCCAATAGCGCACCGGTGCTGGACGCGGCCAGACCGGTCTTTATAATCGGAACACTGTTCTGGCCCGGGATCAATAGCGGTGAAGAGTCTTTATCTTGGCAACAAGGCGTTTGTGGCTGGCTTGGTGTTGCTGCTCAGCGGGTTTGTGTTGCTGAGTGCGGTGTCCTATCGCAACGCCGGACAAATTGTGTATCGCGAAGCCGGGGAAAGCCTGGTCAGCGTATCCCAGTTGCAGGCGGACCTGATCAGGGCAACGTTTGCCGGTGCCGAGCGCCACGTGCGCTTCCTGCACGACACGCCGCCGGTACAGGGGATTATCCGTGCCTTGCAACACGCCGGCGTCGATCCCAAAGATGCCACTCCGTATCGGGTCTGGGTGCAGCGGCTGGAAACCATCTTCGCGTCCTATATTCTGAATAATCCCTCCATCGTACAGATCCGTTATATCGGTTTGGCGCAACAGGGCAGAGAGCTGGTGCGGGTTCAACGCCAGGGCGAGGCCATCAGGGTTATCCCTTCCGATGCCATGCAGCAGAAAGGCGAACGGCCTTATTTTCAAAAAGCGCTGGACTTGGGCCCGAACCAGGTTTACCTGTCCGAAATCAATCTGAATCGGGAGTGGGGTGAAATTGAGCGCCCCAGTTGGCCCACCTATCGGGTTATCCAGGCTGTGTATACGGCAGCCGGGGACATGTTCGGGATGATCGTTGTCAATCTGGATGCCCGCCCACTGTTGTCCGCATTAACCGAGTCTGCGGTTGATCGCACGGGTGTGTTCCTGCTGAATGACCGGGAGCAGTTCCTGCTGCACCCGGATGCCTCGCGCAATTTTGAACATGAGTTTGGTCGGGAGCGGCCCTGGTCCCAGACCTATGTTGAGTCCCTGGACCCGTTCAATCAGGCGTTTACCGTCGCCAAAGGGCGCCAGGCCGGTGAGCAGGATTACCTGGTGCATAAGCAGATGCTGACGTTTCCACAGGCGCGATCGGAATGGGGGTTGCAACTGATTTCGGTGCTGGAGCTGGATAAGCTGCAAGTCCAACTACGTCAGAATCAGGTCGGTGCATTAATGATTGATTCGGTGATGCTGGTGGTCGCACTGGCCCTGTTGAGCCTGTACTGGCTGTTCAGTCGCAAAGGCTTGGCGGAGCTGGCCGCCAGGGCCCAGTTTGATGCTATTGTGCGGGGTTCCAACGACATTATTTTAGGGGTGGATCGTCGCGGCAGCGTGCTTTCCTGTAATGATGCCGCGTTGCAATCGTTGGGCTGGACCCTGGATTCGTTGAGCCAGCGCAACCTGTGGGACCTGGCAGATGACAGCGCAGATAAGACCCGCAAAGACAGCGGGCAGTGGGCACTGAAGACCGCCCTGGATACCGTATTGCAGGCCGGCACATCAGAAACAGTGGAAATAAAAATGCGTGCCGCCCCGGGTACGCGGGGGGATCGTTACGCATCGGTGGCACTCTCACCCATTGCGTTGAGTGAGCAAGTGGTTACCGGGGTCGCCGTCATCATGCGGGACATCACCATTGCGCGGGAATGGCAGGCACGCCTGCAGTTGGCCAATCAGGTGTTGCTGGATAAAAACGCTGAAATGGAGCGCTTTATTTATACTGTGTCCCATGATTTAAAATCCCCGCTGGTGACCATCAAAGGCTTTGCTGAAAGTGTGCTCAGAGACGCGGGGGATTCCCTCGATCAAAAAGCCAGGCACCGGCTGCAGCGCATACTGGCCAATGTGGAGAATATGGGGGCCCTGCTGAATGACCTGCTGGCGTTGTCGCGGTTGGTAACCTTGCCATTGCAGCGGGAACGCTGCGATGTGCATGATTGTATTGAGCAGGCCAAATCCACCCTCAGCGAAAAGCTGGTACAGTCAGCCTGTGAACTGGATTTCAAACTGGCTGCACCCTGGTTGTGTGCCAACAGGAAGATGCTGATTCAATGTGTACAGAATCTGCTGGAAAACGCAGTCAATTATCGAGCTGTCGACAGCGTGCCCAGAGTTGAGATTCGCTCGTGGGAGGCGGATGGGTTCGGAATGCTCAGTGTAAAAGATAATGGCCCGGGTATTGAACCCCGGTATCAGGATAAGATATTCCGCATTTTCGAGCGCCTGGATACCCAGGTGGAAGGCACCGGAGTCGGATTGGCCATCGTGAAAACCATCATGGAAAAGCACGGCGGAAACGTCACCCTGCAGTCCCAGGCGGGGCAGGGGGCGGAGTTCATACTGCGCTTTCCGACCCAGCCTTGTTCAGCAGAAGCATGCACATCAGAGGAGCCGCTCGATGCAGGCCATTAGTATTCTGTTGGTGGAAGATAATGATGACCATGCAGAGCTGATAGTCGAGTCCCTGCTGGCGTTCAACCCAGGCAATCAGGTATCGCGCCTGGCGAGCGGGTCCGAAATGATCGCGCTGCTCTCGGCAAACGCAGCGGGCGGTGCGGTGGAATATCCTGATTTGATCTTGTTGGATTTGAAAATGCCAAAAGTCGGTGGTCTGGAGGTGTTGGATTCCTTGAAAAGTAATGTTTTATGGCAGCGGGTTCCGGTGGTAATGCTCAGCACCAGCGACCTGGCCAGTGATGCGGAGCTGTGTCAGCAATCCGGGGCCAGTGGTTTTATTTCCAAGCCCCTGACGCAGGCAGTGTTCCTGGACACCCTCAAGCGGATTGATGCGGCCTGGGGTCAGTAACCAATGGAACGCAATGTTATCGAACAGACGGCTGCGCTGAACAGAACAGGGGGATAATACGTGAAGATTCTGATCCTGGAAGACAATCCCGATCATGCAGAACTGATTGAGGATGCCTGCCAGTCCGCCTTCAAAACCAACACTAACCTGCAGGCCTTCACCACCCTGGAAGCAGGGCTTGCGGCGTTGCAGGCGCAGGCGTTTGATGTTGCCTTGTTTGATCTGGATTTGCCGGATTCCAATGTGGTGGACACGGTGGAGACACTCACCACATTGGATACGCCGGTTCCGGTGGTGGTGTTGACGTCGCTGAATGATGTGGATGTGGCGATGCGGCTGATACATCGGGGTATACAGGATTACCTGCCGAAGGAGGAGCTGAGTCCGGTGTTGCTGGAGCGGGTATGCCGCTACGCCATTGAACGCAAAAAGCAGCAACTTCGGTTGGAGGCGAGGGCGCAGGCTCAACAGATGTTTTGTCAGAGCCTGTCCCATGATTTCAAATCGCCGATTCGGAATATCGGGCAGCTGGCCACCATGCTGAAAGACAATCTGGCGGAACGGGGCCAGTTGACGGATCACGATCAACATTTGCTGCAACTCATGGAACAGCGCCTGGACAGCATGGATGATCTGGTGAATGGGTTGTACGACTATTTAAGCGTGGACGGCATGGGGCTGCAGATGGACAGGGTGGATCTGGATGCGGTGCTCAATCGGGTGCTGTCCGGCAGTGAGTGGGTGCAGAACAAGCAGCCGGTGATCCGACGGCAGCCGCTGCCCGGTGTGCAGGGCAACGCCTCCTTGCTCTACATCCTGCTGTTGAATCTGATTGAGAATGCCATTAAATATTCGCAGGGCGAGCCGATCATCGACATAGCCTGGAGCCGGCAGGGTGAGCACGCCCAGCTGTGCGTGAAAGATAACGGCATCGGTATTGCCGCCGAATATCAGGAATTCGTGTTTCAACCGTTCAAACGCCTCAACACCGGCCGCAGCATTGGCAGCGGCCTGGGTTTGGCCATCGTGTCCCGGATTGTGGAACACCACAAAGGCCGTATTGTTCTGCAAAGCCGGCCTGGCGAGGGCAGCACATTTTACGTGAGCCTGCCGTTGGCCGGTGATTAGTGCTGCCGTTGGCCGCCTATTCCATGTTGGACAGGTAGGATTCGCTTAATCGGTGGCGTTGGGTGTAGCGGATGCTGCGCTCCAATAACGGGGCAGAGACATCACTCTTGTCGATCATGTCGTAGATGCCCAGGCGCAGCGCATCATCCTGCATGCCCATCTCGATGAACCCGGAAACCACGATAAATGCCGGTTGGGCACTGAAGTTGCGCAGTCGCTCCACCAGTTCAAAACCATTGTGTTCACCCAGCCGGTAGTCCACCAGGCACACATCGAACCGCTCCCGGCTCAGCAAATCACAGGCGTCGTCAAAGTTTGCGGCTTCGCTGATCTGGTACTGCAGTTCGCCCCGCTTGATTCTGTTGATGGTGCTGCGGATGGCCATGCGGTCCACTTCGTTGTCGTCCACCAGCAGCAACTTGAGTGGCGTTTCCTGTTTCCAGAACGCCGTGGCAATGGTGTCCCTGAGGCGCTGATTGCTTTCGCTGAGTTGGTCTTTGAGCTTTTTCAGCTCGCTGATGTCGCTGAGCGAAATAACGCAGCCCATGGCGACGTTGCTGTCGTCAAAGTAGGGTGAGACTTTTACCCACAAGGGCGTGCCGCTCTCATGCAGGATCTCGGATTCAATGGTGAGTTCGTCGCTGATGGCCTTTGAAATGTCACCCAGAATGCCGTCGTACTCGAGGGAATGGGAAATGTGGTGGAACGGGCGGCCAAGATCGCTGTCGATCAGGTTCAAGAGCTTTGCCGCCAGGGGCGAGAAGCGTCGAATCAAGAGAGCGTGATCGAGAAAAACAAAGCCGATTTCCGCAGACTTGATGATGTTGTCCAGGTCCAGGTTAACCTGGGTCAGCTCTTCAATTTTCTCATGATACTCGCTGTTAACCGAGTACAGCTCCTCGTTGACTGACTGCAACTCTTCGTTCGTGCTTTGCAACTCTTCGTTGGCGGCCATCAGCTCTTCATTGGAACTTTGCAGTTCCTCATTGGTGGTCTCCAGCTCTTCGACGGTGAGTTGCAGGTCTTCCTTGCTTTGCTTCAGCGCTTTTTCCAGATCCAATATGCGCCGTTGGTGTTCATTATTGGGGTCAAAGTGAATCACTTCGAGTTGTTCGGTGTCCGCATCCTGCTTCAGGGGCTCGAACACCAGAGCGATATAGGGCGGTGACGTGTTGGTGGTGCGCACATAAACCGCCTGGATATTCAGGAGCAGTTCTTCGTTCTTGTCGGTTTTCAGGCTGACCCGGTGATAGGTAATGTTCTTCTGCTCGTTCTGGGCCCGGTGCAGCAGGTTGGAAACCGGTATCTTCAGGTTGTCGATAATGAAATCGTCGATGTTGGAACTGAATCGCCCGGCTTTCAGTTTTTGGGTATAGGCTTCGGTGTTGCCGTACAGGTGCAGAACATCGAGGTTGTCATCCAGCACGATGCAGCCATGCACGTACAGGTTCACCAGCTCATCCAGCACGGGAAAGTAAACTGGAGCCCGGTGGGTTAACTGATAATTGCGTACCAGGTTTTCCACGCTGGGAATGCGGCTGCCGGCAGTGCGCCCGGATTGCGTGTTACGGGTTGCCGGCGCGATGGATTCCGGCAGCAGGCGCACTTTGGAATTTTTACGATAAATCCGGTTGCGTTCGTCAATGACATCAAAATGCCGGTCCAGGTTGCCCGGGCTTTCTGAACCGCCCAGGAACAGATAGCCCGAAGGCTGCAGCGCAAAATGCAACATGGACAGGATGCGTTGTTGCGCTTTGTTCTGGAAATAGATGAGCACGTTGCGGCAGATTGCCAATTGGCAGTTGGAGAACGGAGGGTCCCGCAACAGGTTATGGGTGGCGAACACCACCATTTGCCGCAACGAGGGAGTCACGGTATACCCCAGCTCGCTCTGCAGGAAATAGCGCTTCAGCCGAGCCTCGCTGATGTCGGCCGCAATGTTCAGGTCGTACTCGCCGTTGCTGGCCACCGCCAGGGAATCCGGATCCACGTCGGTAGCGAAGATTTTTATGGCCCGGGTGGTCGCCCGCTGTTGCAGGGCCTCGTCCAACAATATCGCAATGGAGTACGCCTCCTCCCCGGTGGAGCATCCCGCCAGCCAGACCCGGATGGGCGTGTTGACGTCGGTTCCCTCCAGAATTGAGGGAATGACATTCTGCTCCAGGCTTTCAAAGGCCTCCTGGTCCCGAAAAAAACGGGTCACACCGATCAGCATGTTTTTGGCCAGCAGATCCAGCTCAGCCCGGTCTTCCTTCAGTACTTTGTAATACTCTTTGATGTCCCGCAATCCACGCAGGCTGATCTGGCGCTCCAGGCGGCGGGACACCGTGCTGCCTTTGTACTGGCTGAAGTCAACCTGGCAACTTTCCCGTAACAGTTCAAAAATGCCGTGCAGGGCATCTTCGGCGCCCACCAGCAGGGTGCCGACCGGCTCGCCCTCACCTCGAATTACCGGGTGGGAAATATACTGGATGAGACGGGCGGGCAGCTCCACTACGGGGGCAATGATGTCCGCACAACCGGATTTTTCCGCGCACATGGGCATGCCATCGAATTTCGCGTCTATCGGGTCCTGCACCATCACCAGGCCGCCGGCTTCCTTGATGGATTTGATGCCACGACTGCCGTCGCTGCCGGTGCCGGAGAGGATGATCGCAACACTGCGCTTGCCTTGGTCTTCTGCCAGTGAGTTGAAAAAGCGGTCGATCGGGAAGTTGTTAACGCGATCCTGCTGCTGGTCTTCCAGGTTCAGCTTGCCTTGCACAATGGTCATGGTTTTGCGGGGCGGCATCAGGTAAATGGTATTGGCGTTGACCACGGTGCCATGGACAGCATGTTGAATGGGAATGTTGGTTTGCCGCGCCAGCAGTTCATCCATGACGCTTCTGAAATCGGGGGAAAGGTGCTGGATCACCACAAAGGCCAGGTCGCTGTCCGTGGGGATACGTTGGAAAAAAGTTTGCAGCGGCTCGAGCCCGCCCGCAGAAGCACCGATGGCGACGATGTGGGTCGGATCCTGGTCGTTGTGCGAAGGCATGGTGTCCCCTTGTTGGCCTAAGCCGGAATGGTGATGGCTATTCTATCTCAATTTGTCGGTATTTGATCCCGGCTTCAGCCTTTTAAAGCTTTGCCTTCCGGGGCGCTGGAATAGTTGCAAAGGAACTGGCTCATGTCGCTGCCCTGCATGGGGCGGTTGATCAGGTAGCCCTGATAGTGATCACAGTTCCATTCCTGCAGCTGCGCCAGTATCAGATCCGAATCCACGCCCTCAGCAATGACTTCGAGGCTTAACGAATGCGCCAGTGCAAGCACGGCCTGGACAATGGCAGCATCATCGCTGTCCACCAACAGGTCTTTGATAAAACTGCGATCAATTTTAATGATGTCGATGGGGTACTTCTTCAGATAACTGAGCGAGGAATAGCCGGTACCAAAATCGTCCAGGGCAACTTTCGCCCCCAGTTTCTTGATTTTCTCCAAGGCTTTGCGCGTTTGTTCGTGATCCTGCAGCAGGGTGGTTTCGGTGATTTCAACCACCAGGTTCTCGCCGCTCAAGCCGGCATCCCGGATGGCACCTTCAATGCTGGGTATCAGCATAGGGTCATGGAATTGCTTGGGACTGATGTTGACCGACATGACCGTGTTGGGCGCGACCAGTCCCTGGTCGATCCACTGCTTCAGCGTTTGCATGCAAACATGCAGTGTCCAGCGGCTGACGCCGTTAATCAATCCGGTTTCCTCCAGCAGATACACGAACTCATTGGGCGGCAGCAGGCCCTGCTCGGGGTGCTGCCAGCGCAGCAGAGCCTCAAAGCCCACCACCTGTTTGTGCTGCACAGAGGCCTGGGCCTGAAAGTGCACATCAAATTCGGTTTTAAGTAACGCCTGATGCAGGCTGTTGCCCAGCTCCAGTTTGCGTTTGGAAGCCAGCTCCAGCTCGGGGGAAAAATACTGGAAGTTATTGCGGCCGGCATCTTTGGCACGATAGAGCGCCATGTCCGCCTGTTTGATTAATGTTTTGGCATCGGAGCGCTTTCCTCCCAGGGCAAAACAGATGCCGATGCTGGTTGAGATATACACTTCTTTATTCTGCAGCGTAAACGGATGCTCCAGGGCTTTCAGGATTTTTTCCGAGACGCTGGCGGCGGTCATGGCGTCCTGCAGGTCTTCCAACAGAATCATGAACTCGTCCCCCCCCAGGCGGGCGACCGTATCTTCCTGGCGCACGCAGGATTGAATGCGCTTTGAAACCTCCACCAACATCTCATCGCCGGTGTCGTGGCCCAGGGTGTCGTTGATGTTTTTGAAACCATCCAGGTCCAGTGCCAGTAACGCCAGGGCGCCATGGCGACGCATGCGTTTCAGCGCGTGATCCAGGCGATCAAAAAACAGCATCCGATTGGCCAGGCCCGTCAGAATATCCCGCTCGGCAAGGTGGCGCAGTTTTTCCTCGGATTCGTGGTAGTAGCTGTTGTCCAGCAGGGTGGAGAGAAAGCCACAGATATCACCATCCCGATTGAGCAGAGGCCGGGCATGGAATTGTACCCAGACCTCATGCCCCCCTTCGCGCACGATCCGGCAGTCCTTGCGGAATTCCTTGCCGCTGGACAGGTGTTCATGCAATTCCGTCAGAACCTGTTCTGCATCTTCATCGTGCAGGACCCGGCTCCAGTTCAAACCGTCGATATGGGGTTCATCGGTTTGGGTAATGTCCAGCCAGCGTTTGTTGACGTAATCCGTGTGCCAGTTGCCATCGGTCTGCAGAATGCCCATGGGCGAGAGATCGGCCAGCACCCGGAAGCGTTCCAGTTCGGATTGGTGACGGGCCTGGGCATAATGCAGGTCGGTCCGGTCCCACATCATCAGGATGGTGCGTTTCTGCCCGTGCTCCTGACAGTGAAACACCGACAACTCCAGTTCTATGAGCGTTGCATCCGCCCGCAGCCCGTGGATGTGAACGCTCTCGCCGGTGGCGCTGCCGGTCACATGGGGGTTAAAGGTCTGGGATTGGTGTTCCTGGTTGAAGCGTTCCGGAATCAGGTGTTGGATGGGGCGCCGGATCATGGATTCCGCCTTGTGCCCGAAAATGCGCTCGGCGGCCGGGTTGAAGCGGAGAATGTGGTAGTCCTTGTCCAGGGTGACCATGGCCACCGGCGAGTGCGCCTCCAGCCGGCAGAAGTTTTCTTTCCAGGAATCCTTGATCAGCAGAAGACGTTTTTCTTCGGGGCTCAGGGACTGCTGGTTGTCCAGAATCCGAATCAGGCTGGCGCACAGCGACAGCAGGGGCCAGGCCCGTTTGCTGAAGTCGGAATGATAGGGCGTTGTACTGTTGGCCACACAAATGGAGATGGAATAGTCGATCCCGGCTGGGATCGGCATCAGCAATGCGCGGGTGAGACCGGGCAATTGCGGCACGGATTTCGACAACACAGCCAGTGATGCTTCATCAAGTACCGTTCCTCGGCTGCGGTTCAAGGCCTCATAGATGGTGCGGGTATCGGCGGTAATGGGAAGTGGAAACGGGCTGGGGTCAAATTCGGGCGAGGTGGTACGCTGCAGTACGCAGGAGCCGTTGATGAAGCGGGTGCCGCCGGGGTCGAATGCCCCTTCGAGTATGAAGGCCAGCGGCGAATCGGAAAGTCGACACAGCTCTTCCATCACCATGGAGTAGACCCGATGGCCGGAGGAAAGGTCCCACATATTGGACTGGATTCGTTCAATTGAACGGCGCAGGAGCACGTCCTTGCGTCGACTTCCGTGTACTTCACCCATGGTGTTGGCGTTTCCAGTTGTCTGTATTTTATTATCCAACGCTTAGTTTATAGCACAATTTACCAACAAGGGCGGTAAATCCAGGGGGCAGCATCAATACATTTCGGCCCGGTCCAGGGTTTTGACCCGCAACAATTCCGGGCCCGAAAAGTAACGTTGGCGCAACGCCGCCAGTTCAGGATCGTCTTCTGACTGAATGCGGCCGGTGGCCAGCAGGTTTTGCCTGGCGCTCGTGTAGCGGTTGTACTGGCTCATGAATTCAGCGCTGGGCTCGCCGAAGGTAAAGTCCGGCTGCATCAGCGCACGGGCCGCCATTTGCTCGGCAATACCCTGGATCAGGTCGCGGTCGGCCCCGGTTGAGGTCGACAGGGCATTGAACAGATCCTGACTCTGGTCCAGCACTTTCTGGGCATTGGCCTGCACGGTGACGGGCAGGGCATAGACCTGCTCCTGCAGGGCCTGTTGCAGTTGGGCGACGTCCTGGCTGCTGCTGGTGACCTGTTCCACAAACTGGCGGGTGAAGGTTTCCATTTGCTGCCAGTCCTGAAACATGGCCGCGTTGGCCTCACCCAGATACTCTTGCCGGATCTGGCCTACGTGATCCAGTGCGGCCCCCAGGCTGGCAACGCCGTCCATGGGCAACAACTGCAGCGCCAGGTTGTATTCGATGTAACGGTTCAGTAAGGCTTCCAGTTGCGTGTAGGCCGGTTCTCCCAGGCGCTGGCGATAGGATTCCAGGATATGGTCTTTCCACTGGTCTGCAGGCAGTGGCCCCTGTTGCCGGGCCAGGCTGTCGAACAGGGCCCGGGTTTCCGGGCCCGGCAGCAGATTACCCTGGCCATCCCGTCGCACGGCAAACCCTTCGATCTTCACGGCAGCGGGTTTGTCGATGGCGGCAGGCTCATGGGCAGTCTGCTGGTCAAGTTCAACCGGACGTTGGGGGCGCAGTTCAGAGGGGGTGGATGCGGCGCCCGGCGGCGGTGGGCTGTCCTCGATGCTGCCCCAGAACAGAATCGCCAGGGTCAGCAGGATAACGCTGGCGGCGATGGCCATGACTCGCTTCATACAGAAACCTCTTTGCTGCTTCTTGTTGTTTGGCGCGTGGTTTTTTGGCAGCAAATATTACTATGGGCAGCGCGCGATCACCAAGCTGGGTGGCATCAGTTGAGTTGAATGAGGGTTTGTTGTTCTGGCTCGCAATGGGAAATCTGAGTACTGGACCAGCCGTTGCGGCCGTTCTCCTTGGATTTGTAGAGCATCTGGTCGGCGGCGCTCACCAGTTTCTCCGGGTCCAGGCTTTTCACCGGGAACACGGTGGCGGCCCCGAGGCTGGCGGTGAGGACCTTTTTCACCTGGGAGCTCTCGTGGGGGATTTCAAGGTCGACGATGCGTTGCTGGATGCGCATCAGGGTATTTTTGATCTGGGTTGCGTCGATGTTGGGGTACAGCAGAATGAATTCCTCACCCCCGTAGCGCCCCACCAGTTCCGCCGGGCGGCTGGCCTCTTTCTTCAGGGCCCGGGCCACCTGCACCAGGCAGTGATCCCCGGCCATGTGGCCGTAGTGGTCGTTGTACTGTTTGAAGTAATCAATGTCCAGCAGAATCACCGACAGCGGCTTTTTCTCCCGCAGGCAGCGATGCCATTCCATTTTCAGCCGTTCATCAAAGTAGCGACGGTTGGCCAGACCGGTGAGAGAGTCCTCCCGCGACAGACGCTCCAGATACTGGTTCAACAGGTCCTTTTCCGCTTTGTCGATATCCAGCAGCAGGCCCTGCAGAAACATGGCCCGTTCCCGGTGCTCGATGATGTAAGCGATGCCCATGCCGATGATGTTGGCAAACACAAAGAACGCCTGAAACTCAAACTGGGTGTAGTGGAGCGAGGTCACCTTGCTGATGATCAGCGTGGCCAGGCCGGCCAGGTGGCACCAGATCACCGTATTGTAGAAGCGCATCTTCGACATGGCGTAAATGATGATGACCACATAGATGTTGATGGCATGAATGCCGGCCTGGCCCAGCGGATCGTGAATGGTGGTGGAGCTGACCATGATGGCGGTGAGGGCGATCATGGCGGCCGCACCGGTATACCAGTGGAAGGCGTGGTCCAGGGCGGGCAGGCGGGCGCAGACGTTGATGGACACCAGGCCGACGCCGGTAATCACGTAAGCTGCGGCAAACCAGCCCTTGTCCAGCTCCGCGAACTGCACGAAGGCCACGATCCCCAGCAACACATAGAGCCCCAGCAGGTACAGGGCGTTGGACAGCATGTTCTTAAGGGCCAGTTTGCGATAGGAGGCGGCGAAGTGACGTTCCAGAAAATCCGGAAAGCGCAGCAAGCGAAAACCGGACGCCAGCACATCCTCAATCTCATGTTTGAGGGCCGGGTCGGTGATGATCAGGTTGTCGGTGCGGAGAATCAGCTGGGACATTCGCGGTCAGGTATTACCTGGGGCATCTTTGATTATTTTTTTATTAGGTTTAGCAGACTTTGCGTCCACCTGCCTGCCCTGGCCGATGGGCGGTTGAAAAACGCACTGAAACGCCGCGTCTAGAGCGCACCGGCGTGGCGGAAATAGTAGCGGTCGCGGTGTTCGCTGTCCGGCGGCAGGGCCGGTTGGCTGGCCACGATAAAATCCTCACCGCCGGAGGCTTCCAGATCAAGAATGCGGCGCTTGAAGACTTGCCAGGGCTTACGCTGGTCTTCCAGGATCAGCAGCTTGGGTTTCAGCCGCGCCTTGTTCTGGCCGATCACCACCGCCAGCCGGTCATCGTTCAGCGTCACCACCGAGCCGGTGGGGTACAGTCCGATGGCCTGGATAAACTCCTCCACCAGGGTGGCATCAAACAGGATATCGCGCTGGGAGAACAGCTCCCGCACCGCATCAGCGGAGGATAGGGGTTCATCCCGAAAATCGTAACTGACCAGGCTTTCATAATAGTCGGACAGGCCGATCACCTGGGACAGGAAGGGAATGTGGCGGCCGGAAACACCGCGGGGAAAGCCACTGCCGTCATGGCGTTCCAGGTGATGGGACACCAGCTTCACGATGCGGCTGCTGAACTGGTCGCTGGCCCGCAGCAGTTTGACCCCCTTCATCAGGGACCACTTGAGCATCTCGTTCATGTGGGGCGTGGGGGTGCCTTTGACCCGCAGGATCTCCTGGGGAATGGTGGTGTAGCCGATCTTGCACAGCAGCGCCGCCAGGGCCAGGTCCGACATGGCATCCCGGGTCAGATCCAGGTGACGCCCGGTGAGCACGGCCCAGGAGGCTACCCGGATACTGTAATTGAGGACGTCTTCGCTGTGGGAATCAATGCGCGACAGGTAGGCAAAGGCGTCCGGGTTGCGGATCACACTGTTCACCAGCTCGTTGGAGACATCCCGCAGATCCTGGATGCTGAGGCGGCCTTCACCGGCCATGGCCCGCAGGGTGCGTTTGATGCGATCGCGGATGCGCCGGTGCACCTTGCGCGCCTGCCGCATTTCGGCGTTCAGGTTCGTCAGCCGTTTATAGGGCCGGTCATTCTGCATGGTGCGAATACGCAGGTTCAGCAGCTCGCGGCCGTTCCTGCGCTGCTTTTCTTCGAAATACCCGGAGACGAAGGTGAATTCCTGCGCCGGGGATACACTGTTCAGGGTTCGGGATTTCTGTACATCCACGTACACCCACTTGCACAGGTGCTGGATCTTCTCCAGCTGCGCCCGGTTCTCAATGTGAAAGCCCTGAATCGGAAACGGCGTTTCGCGCCATGGGCGATCAATGCCCGAGACGAACATGCCTATCTGTATATCATCCGTTATCAGTTTCTGAGTTCGAACGGCCATGGAGCAGTCAGTGGTCAGTGTGTCAGGTGGAAGTAGAACGGTTGTTTATTGTATAAATTTTATGAATTGTAATCCCCAAGTTACAAAAAATGCAAAGCGGTTCGCGGTCATTTCGTGTTGATTTATGTAACCGGTTCAAGGGCTTTGGTCACATTTTCAATGCAAAATGGCAGCTTTGTCTCAGTGTTTCGGCCAAACAGGGGAGAAAAGGAGGTTTGGTCTCCCTCACATCAGCCATACGCTTTCTAGTGAATAGTTTCGGTACGGCTGATCCGAGGGAGTGGCGCGATCATATATACAAACTGTTACAAACGCAAGACATCAGGAACGATAGGTTTCGAAGGCCGCCGTGCCGATGATGATGGCCCCTCCCAGCAGGGTCATCAGCCCCGGTTCCTCCGCCAGCAGCAGGAAGGCCAGCAGGGTGCCGTACACCGGCTGCAGGCAACCGATCAAGCCCACGGTTTTCGCTTTCAGGTAGCGCAGGCTGTTGGCAAAAAAGCTGTGGGGCAGGGCGGTGAAGAGGGCGCCCAGCAACAGCAACTTCAACAGGTCATCGGCTGCCACTGCCCGGGGATCGGTGGTCATGAACGGTATGATCACCAGTCCAGCCAATACCCCCTGATACAGAATACTGGTCTCGCCGCTGTAACCTTTCAGGTAATGACCCTGGATCACATTACGCAGGGCAAACAGGGCGGCGGAGAGCACGCCCCAGCACACGCCCTGGGTGATGTTGTTGTCCAGGTCGAATTCCGGTACCAGCAGCACAATGCCCGCCAGCATCACCAGGGCACACAGCACGTCTGAGCGGTGCGGTCGGTGGCCTTTGAAGAGGGGTTCCAGGAACACGATCATGATGGGGTAGGTGTACATAGCCACCATCCCCACCGCCACTCCGGCCACCTGCATGGCCTGGAAGTAAGTGGCCCAATGCAGGCCCAGCAGGCTGCCACCCAGCGCCATGATCAGTGCATCTCTGGGGCGCTGTAACGCCAACGGACGGCGCCGGATCAGCAACAGCGCCAGGATGACGCCCACCGCGATGAAACTGCGCCACACCGTGATGTCGGTGGCCGGCAATGCGATCAATTTGGCGAACAGACCGGTGCCGCCGAATATCAGGATGGCGCTGTGCAGGAACAGCAGGCCTTTGCGTTTATCGTCCACGGAGTACCCGTTGCTTGGCGGATGGGAATCAGGTCAGGGTGACTGGCAGGTAGCGATCCAGGATGTCACGGTAGTCCGGCAGCACCCAGAGCAGCAGGCTGATCACCCAGGCGGCCAGCGAAGCCAGGGCGACAGGCCATGGCCGTATGGTACGGAATGGCTGTTTCAGCACAAGGGTGTAGAGCAGGGCCAGCACCAGGCCGCCCAAGAGCAATCCGCCCACAACATCGGTCAACCAATGTACGGTCAAATACAGGCGGGTGCAGGCCATGGTGGTGACCAGGATACACAGCCCGCTGAGTACGGCTTTCTGCCGGCCGGCGCTCACTCCTGGCAGGCACAGGATGGCCAGGGTGCCGAGGAACACCAGGCTCATGGTGGTGTGGCCGCTGGGGAAGGCATAGGAATCCGGAGGGATTGCCACCAGGCTTGGCCGTGGCCAGGCGAACAGGTTTTTCAAACCGAACAACAGGGTTTGCGCCAGCAGCAGGGTGCCGGCCCAGAGCCCGGCAGCATAGGCGTTGCGCTGCAGCAACAGGGCCAGGGTCACCAGCACGCCCCACAGGGTCATGGGGGCACGATAGCCCAATTGGGTCAGGCCAATGAAGAAATCATCCAGCCAGCTGTGGCGCAGACTAAGTGCCCACAGGCTGAAGCGTTGGTTCAGGGCCATGACGGCGTCCAGTTGCATGAGCTGCGACACCATGACAAACAGGGCCAGGCAGGCCGTGCCTGACACCAGGGCCAGCAGCAGTTTGTTGCGTCGTTGCCGGATGTGGTCATGGCTCCACCACAACAACTGGGCCAGCAGCCAGCCACTGACCACCATGACCGCCAGGAACATCAGGTGACTGCCGGACAGCGCCCCTTCGCCCTCCAGGCTGGCCCCCACCAGGTAACCCGGCATCAGATAAAACGGTGCCCAGGCCAGTGCGCTCAGCATGTTGACGGTGAGGAACGAGGTCGGCTTCATCTGCATAAAGCCGGCCACCAGGGGCATGATCGGCCGAATCGGCCCCACGAAGCGCCCGATGACGATGCCCATTAATCCGTACTGGCGGAAGAAGCGTTCACCCTTGGCAATCCACTCCGGCCGGGTTTTGAAGGGGGGCACCTGGCGGATTTTGGTGTGATAGCGGTAACCCAGCAGAAAACTGAGGCCGTCCCCCGCCACGGCCCCTGCAAATGCCGCGAACAGCACCCACGCCGGATTGAGGCCGGTGCTGCCGGCGGCGGTGCCGGCGGCGAACAGCAGGGCCACCCCGGGTACCACGATGCCCACCAGGGCGAGGGATTCCAGAAACGACACCAGGGCGATGGCAATCAGAATCCAGTCCTGATGTTCCCCCAGCCAGTGGACCAGGGGCTCAAAGGAGGCTTCCATGGGATCAGGTGGTGGGTTTCAGGCTGGCTTTGTGGATCGCGTTGACGTCCTCGCCCTTGTGCTGCAGGTCGGCGTGGTAGGAGGAGCGGACCATGGGGCCGCTGGCCACGTTGACGAAGCCCAGTTCCTCACCAAAACGGCGGAATTCCTCGAACTCATCCGGGTGCACAAAGCGATCGACCGGGGCATGCTGCTTGCTGGGCTGCAGGTACTGACCGATGGTGACCATGTCCACATCGTGAGCCCGCAGATCCCGCATCACCTGCATGACCTCTGCGTTGGTTTCCCCCAGGCCCACCATCAGGCCGGACTTGGTGGCCACCTGGGGCATGCGCTGTTTGTAGCGCTGCAACAGGTCCAGGGACCATTGGTAGTCGGAGCCGGGGCGGATGGCCTTGTACAGGCGGGGCACGTTTTCCAGGTTGTGGTTGAACACGTCCGGTGGATCGGCGGCCAGCAGATCCAGGGCGATGTCCATGCGGCCGCGGAAGTCCGGCACCAGCACTTCAATCCGGGTGTTGGGGGAACGCTCCCGAATGGCGCGGATGCATTCCCCGAAGTGGGCGGCGCCGCCGTCCCGCAGGTCGTCTCGGTCCACTGAGGTGACCACCACGTATTTGAGATTCAGGGCTTCCACCGATTCCGCCAAATGGGCGGGTTCGTCCGGGTCGAGCGGATTGGGGCGGCCGTGGGCTACGTCACAGAAGGGGCAGCGGCGGGTGCAGATATCCCCCATGATCATGAAGGTGGCGGTGCCGCCGCCGAAGCATTCCGGCAGGTTGGGGCAGGAGGCCTCTTCACATACGGTATAGAGCTTTTGTTTGCGCAACAGGCTTTTGATGCGTTGCACCTCACCGTTGGCGGGCACCCGTACCCGAATCCAGTCCGGTTTGCGGGGCAACTCGGTGGTGGGAATCACCTTCACCGGGATGCGGGCCACCTTGTCGGCGCCCCGGAGTTTCTCCCCCTGGACGACTTTTTTGCGGGCTCCGGTGGGTTGGTTGGCTCCGGAGTGGCTGGCGTTGTCGGGTGTGTGCTGGCTCATACTGCGGTTTCGAATCCTGTTGAATGATGGCAGCCAGTATATCCCAGCTGCTGATGTAAATGGTGGGCCAATCGTGAGCTGATGTGTCCGAAGTCGGGGTTGGTGTGGTATTCCCGCACCTGGGTCATTTGCATGCCCTGATAGCCACAGGGGTTAATGCGCAAAAACGGCTCCAGGTCCATGTCGATGTTGAGGGCCAGGCCGTGGAAGGAGCGGCCCTTGCGGATGCGCAGTCCCAGGGACGCGATCTTTTTGCCATGAGTATACACGCCGGGGGCGTCCGCCCGGGGAGCGGCCTCAATGTCCAGCTCGGCCAGGGTGGCGACAATGGCATTTTCGATACGGGTTACCAGGTCGCGGGCCCCGAGCTTGCGGCGTTTGATGTCGATCATCAGGTAGCCCACCAGCTGGCCGGGGCCGTGGTAGGTCACCTGTCCGCCCCGGTCCACCTGGATCACGGGAATGTCCCCGGGGGCCAGTACGTGTTCCGCCTTGCCCGCCTGGCCCTGGGTAAAGACCCGGGGGTGCTGCAGCAACCAGATTTCATCCGGGGTCTGCTCCTGGCGGCTTTCGGTGAAGTCTTTCATGGCCTGCCAGGTGGTGGAGTAGTCCACTTCCCCCAGGTCCCGCAGAATGAGTGTGTCGGTTGCCTGGCTCATGCTCAAAGGGTCATGGCCACTTCTTCACGTTCGTGAAGTTCCAGGAACACTGCCTCCACCTGTTCTTTGTGGGTAAAGCGCACGGCGACGGTGACGGAGGTGTACTTACCGCTGCCGCTGGCTTTGCAGGTGATGCTGTCACGATCAAAATCCGGCGCGTGTTTGCCGATGATCTCGGTGACGATATCCACCATGGGATGGCTGGATAAGCCCATGATTTTCAACTTGTGAACACAGGGAAATTCCCACAGGTGTTCCTGAATGCCCATTGCGTTTACCTATTCCTGTCTGTGCTGTGACGGTGCTGTGCCTTGGTTGTGCTCGTCGGCCTGCGGTGGCCGCAAAACGCTATTGTACGTCAGCCACTGCTGGCAGGCCATCCGCGCATTAGCCGGGTAGCCGTTCTGTATAAGTGGGGGCGGCAGCGAACTAATGAAACTAGGGGGGGCAGGTGAAGGGGGAAGTCGGTGCCCGGCGGGCGGGCACCGAGTGGGGATCAGCTGAACAGCCCCTTGATCAACAGCAGCAGCCAGTGCCAGACGCGCTTGAAAATGCCGCCTTCTTCCACGTTCTCCAGGGCCACGAGGGGTTTGGTGGCGATGGTCTCACCGTTGAGGGAGAGGCGAATGGTACCCACCTTCTCACCTTTGACGATGGGTGCCATGATCAGCTCCGGTACTTCCAGCTCCGGCACGATGTCGGCGGCGGTGCCGCGGGGAATGGTGAGCCAGATGGCCTCTTCGGTGCCCAGCTTGACGGCGTTGTTGCGGCCTTTCCAGACTTCCGGCTCCAACAGTTCCTGGTTCGCCTGGTACTGATTGATGGTTTCATAGAAGCGGAAGCCGTAGGTGATCAGCTTCTGGCTCTCGGCGGCCCGGTCCTTCTCCGACCGGGTGCCCATCACCACTGAGATCAGCCGCATGTCGTCTTTCCTGGCGGACGCCACCAGGCAATAGCCGGCTTCTTCCGTGTGTCCGGTCTTGATACCATCCACGGCGTCATCCTGCCACAACAGCGTGTTGCGGTTGGGCTGGCGGATGTTGTTGAAGGTGAATTCCTTCTCGGAATAGATGGCGTAATCTTCCGGGTGATCGTTGATGATGGCACGTGCCAGCAGGGACAGGTCCCGTGCGGTGGTGTAGTGGTCGTCAGCCGGCCAGCCGGTGGCATTCTGGAAATGGCTGTTGCTCATTCCCAGGCTGTGGGCGGTCTGGTTCATCAGGTCGGCAAAGGCGTCCTCACTGCCGGCGATGTGTTCCGCCAGGGCGATGCTGGCGTCGTTGCCGGACTGGATGATGATACCGCGCATCAGGTCCTCCAGCTTGACCTCGGTGCCTTCACGGATATACATCTTGGAGCCGCCTTTGCGCCAGGCTTTCTCGCTCACCCGCACCATATCCTCGTAATGGATGTTGCCACTGGTCAACTGCTCAGAGGCAATGTAGGTGGTCATCATTTTGGTCAGGCTGGCGGGGGGCAGGCGCTGGTCGGCGTTGTATTCGGTGATGATGTGGCCGGTTTTGGCGTCCAGCAGCAGCCAGGATTTGGCCGACAGGGTGGGTGGCGCCGGAATCATGGGCGCGGACCAGGCCAAGGTGGAACAGAGGCTGAGGACAAGCAACGCCATGGCGATGAGGGCGTGCAGCCCCGTAATTCGTGGATTCGTTATAGTCATAGTTACGATAGTGTTGTGTTTAGTGTGTTGCGTTCAGAATTTTGCGTTCCGCGCTGTGGGTATGAACAGAGCGCTATGAACGGCACGTTGATTTACAGCAAATAGTGTTTACAGCAAAAAAGGGTCTTGAAATTCAAACAGTCAGGTTCCGCGGATGGTAACACACTCCCTGCATTAACGCCTGATCAATAAGGGTTCTGACACCGTGCCCTGCAGTTGGTTCTGCACCAGCAACGCAGCCTGTTCGGTGGTGAAGGGCCCGATGCGAACCCGGTGTACGCCGCTGCTGCCCCGCTCCGGAGAAGAGTGAATGCCCACCGGCGCGTTGGTTACCGTGATCATCTGCTGCTGCATGGATTTGGCGGTGCCCAGATCTTTATAGGCCCCCACCTGGATATAGTAACGTTCGTTGCTGTCCTGGTAGGGTTGCGGTGCCGTCGCGACAGTGGGTGCGTTGGAAGGTGTGCCGGATGGCATGCTGGCGGGTGTGCCGCCCTGCGTCACCGGAATGGCCTCCACCAGCACGCGGGCGGTGCCCTTGTTGGCGTACCCGATCTTGTGGGCGGCAGCGTAGGACAGGTCGATGATGCGGCCATCGTGGAACGGCCCACGATCGTTCACCCGTACGATGATCTGTTTGTTGTTCTCCAGGTTGGTGACCCGCACGTAACTGGGAATCGGCAGGGATTTGTGGGCGGCGGTCATGGCGTAGGGGTCGTAAGGCTCCTGGCTGGAGGTGGGCCGCCCGGCGAATTTCTTGCCGTACCAGCTGCCAATGCCGGTCTCCCGGTAGCCGCTGGCGCTCTTCATCACATAGTACGTCTTGCCGAACACTTCATAGGGCGAGTGGTTGCCATAACGGGCCCGCGGTTCCCATTTGGGCTCGGCGTCCGGAATGTTATGCCAGTCCAGCACCTGATGGGGGGCGCTGTCTTTTTCCTCGAAGGGGCCTGCATTATAGGGTTTATGGGAGGTGCAGGCCGCCAGCAGGGACAGCAGGGTCAAAGTGCTCAGGGGGCGGAGAAATGACATCATAATGACAAACGTTGTTTCAGCTCTTCACTCAGTTGGTAAACGGCCATGGCATACAGTGGGCTGTGATTGTAGCGGGTTATGACGTAGAAATTCTGCAGACCAATCCAGTATTCCACACCTTCGGCACCCTCGAACGCCATGGCGGTGGCCGGTTCCTGCCCGGCGAACTCCGCGTCCGCCACCAGGCCGGCCTGTTCGATCTCCAGTATAGTCAAATTGGGCTTCTGTGGCTTGGGGCCGGGGCTGATGACCTTGGCCAGTTGTGCCTGTTGTTGCTCGTCCCCCAGAAAGCGGGCCAGGCTGGCCACCGGCCGCCCCGGTTGCCAGCCGTGCCGCTTGAAATAATTGGCCACGCTGCCGATGGCGTCTACCGGGTTGTTGAGCAGGTCCCGGTGACCGTCGTTGTCGAAGTCCACCGCATAATGGCGGTAGCTGCTGGAAATGAACTGGCCATAGCCCATGGCGCCGGCGTAGGAGCCTTTGGCACTCATCAGGTCAATGCCGGCTTCCTGTTCCAGGTGCAGGAAGTGTTTCAGTTCGCTGCGAAAGAACCGGCTGCGGGGTGGGTAGTCGAAGGCCAGGGTGGCCAGGGCATCCACCACCCGGTAGTTACCCATGTGTTTGCCGTAGCGGGTTTCCACGCCCATGATGGCCAGAATCATAAAGCGCGAGACACCGAATGTCTGCTCCGCCTGCAGGAAGGTGTCCTGGTGTTGCTGGTAGAACGCCACCCCCTGGTCGATGCGATCCTGGGTCAGAAAGATGGGGCGGTACTCGGCCCAGGTTTTGGTTTTTTCTGCCGGGCGGGCAATGGCATCCAGAATGGACTGGCTCTTCTGTGCGCTGGCCAGCAGCGCTTCCAGCTTGGCTTTGGGGTAGGTCTGCTCCCCGGTGACCTCGGCCACGAACGCTTTGCCGGCAGGGTGCTCAAGGTAATAGCCCGCGGCCTGGGGTTCGCTGGCCTGGGTTGCAGAGGCCGCTTGCGCCTGCATGCAGGTCAGGCCGCCGACGTAGAGCAGGGCGCAGGTGCGGAACAGGGTGACGGAGATTCTGTTTATATACATGTCAGTACCTGGAATTCGGGGCCCGGTCAGGTGGAGACCAGTTTGCGATGGGTGTGAATGGACATCAGGATGCCGAAGCTGGACATCAGTGTGACGATGGAGGTGCCGCCGTAGGACACCATGGGCAGGGGCACGCCCACCACCGGCAGAATGCCGCTGACCATGCCGATGTTCACAAACACATAGACGAAAAACGTGAGGGTCAGCGATCCGGCCAGCAGGCGGGAATAGGTGTCCTGGGCGTTCATGGCGATGTACATGCCGCGGGCCACGATTGCAAAATAGATCAGTAGCAGGGCGCAGACCCCCAGCAACCCGAACTCTTCCGCCAGCACCGCAATGATGAAGTCGGTAGAGCTTTCCGGCAGAAAATCCAGGTGGGCCTGGGTGCCGTGCAGCCAGCCTTTGCCTTCCCAGCCGCCGGAACCGATGGCGGTCTTGGACTGGGTGATGTTCCAACCGGCGCCCCAGGGGTCGCGCTCCGGGTCCAGGAACGTCAGTACCCGTTGCCGCTGGTAGTCGTGCATCACCATCCAGACACCGGCTCCGGCAGGGACCGCCGCTGCGGCCAGCCCCACGATGTATTTCCAGTCCAGGCCCGACAGGAACAGCACCAGAAAACCGGAGCTGGCAATCAGCAGCGAGGTGCCCAGGTCGGGCTGCTTGGCGATGAGCAGGGTGGGCAGCAGGATCAACACCGCCGCCAGCAGCACCGGCTTCCAGCCCGGTGGCAGGGCCCGCTCCGCCAGGTACCAGGCCAGCATCATGGGCACCACCACTTTCATGATCTCCGACGGCTGGAAGCGCACACCGGTTCCCGGGATGGCCAGCCAGCGCTGGGCGCCTTTGGCCTCGGTACCGGTGACCAGAACGCCGATGAGGAGAATGATGCCGATGCCGAACAGCCAGGGGGTCCAGCGTTTGTAGGTGCGGGGCGGGATGAACGCCATCACCATCATGGCCGCGAAACCGGCCACAATCCGTAGCAGTTGCCGAAGCAGGGTATCGGTGCTCTGACCGCTGGCACTGTAGAGCACAAACAGGCCCACACACACCAGCACCAGCAGACCGCCCAGCAGGGGGGCGTCCAGGTGGATGGCCTGCATCAGGCTGATGCGGCGGGTGACGGGGGATTGGCTGGTGCCCAGCTGGTGTTTGTAGTCGTATCGGCTCATGGTGTTTGTACCGCCCTGGTGGTGGGCACATTGGCGTCCTGACGCAGGGATTCAAAATAGGCATCCAGTACCAGGCGGGCTACCGGTGCCGCGGTGGAACCACCACCACCGCCGTTCTCCACCAGTACCGCAATGGCAATCTTCGGATTCTGCACCGGGGCGAAACCCACGAACAGGGCATGGTCCCGGTGCCACTCCGCAATTTTCTCAGCGTCGTACTCTTCGTCCTGCTTGATGCCCAGCACCTGGGCGGTGCCGGTTTTGCCGGCGATGTCATAGCCCGGCAGGTCTTTGGCGATGCCCCGGGCGGTGCCTTTGGCGCTGTGCACCACATCCCGCATGGATTTGATGATCCGGTCCCAGTTTTCCGGGTTTTTCAGGGTGATCGGCGGGCCCACTTCCGGCGCCGGCAGCGGGGTGCCTCCGATGGCTTTCACCATCCGCGGCTGTACTTTATTGCCGTGGTTGGCGAGGATCGCGGTGGACAATGCCAGCTGCAGTGGTGTGGCCAGCATGTAGCCCTGGCCGATGCCGGTGATCAGTGTTTCACCCGGGAACCAGGGCATATTGCGGGTGGCCTTTTTCCAGAACCGGGATGGCAACAGTCCCTTGCTTTCGTTGATGAGATCCACCCCGGTGCGATCACCAAAACCGAAGGGCGCCATAAAGTCATGGATGCTGTCGACGCCCATATTGAATGCCAACTCATAGAAGTAGGTGTCGCAGGATTCAACGATGGCACTGTGCAGATTGACCACGCCGTGGCCCCATTTCTTCCAGTCCCGATAGAAGCGGGAGTCGTTCTCCAACTTGTAGAATCCGGGATCATAGATGGAATATTCCCAGGTGGTGGCGCCGGTTTCGATGCCCCCCAGTCCGACAATGGGCTTGATGGTGGAACCCGGTGGGTAGCGACCCTGCAGGGTGCGGTTGAACAGGGGGCGGGCCTTGGAATTCTGCAGCGCATTATAGGTGGCGTAGTCGATGCCGGTGACAAACAGGTTGGCGTTGAAACCGGGTACGCTGGCCAGCGCCAGGATGCCTCCGGTTTCCGGTTCAATGGCCACCACCGCGCCCCGGCGACCTTCCAGCGCCTGCATGGCCGCCAGTTGTGTGCTCAGATCCATGAACAGTTGCAGGTTTTCGCCGGGTACCGGGTCGGTGCGTTCCAGCACCTTGGTGATGCGGCCGCGAGCGTCGGTTTCAATGGTCTGAAATCCCACTTCGCCATGCAGTCGCTCTTCGTAGAAGGCTTCGACGCCGGTCTTGCCGATGTGTTCGGTGGCGCTGTAGCGGGTGGCATTGAGTTTCTGCAGTTCGCTTTCATTGATGCGCCCCACGTAGCCCACCGCATGGGACATGGCCTCGGCGTGGGGATAGTGGCGGACCAGGTTGGCACTCAGGCTCACCCCGGGCAACAGATGCTGGTTGACGGCAATGATGGCAATCTCGGCCTCGGTGAGTTTGAATTTCACCGCCACCGGAGTGAAGGGGCGTCGGCGTTGGGCCAGGCGTTTGTGAAAGTCATCCAGGCGGCTGTCGCTGATCTCCACCAGGCGGGACAGTTTTTCCAGGGTGTCGTCGATGTCCGGGCACAGTTCCCGGGTGATGCTGACGGAATAACTGGGGCGATTGTCTGCCAGCAGGTGGCCATTACGATCCACAATCAGGCCACGGGTGGGGGCCACCGGCTCCACGCTGACCCGGTTGTCATCGGACAGGCTGGAGTACTTTTCGTATTGCAGCACCTGCAAATACACCATGCGCGCAATCAACGCCACAATCAGCAGGATCACCACAAACACCGAGACCACGGCACGGCGTGCGAATACCCGGGTTTCGCGGTAATGGTCTTTGAGTGTGATGGGTTTTGGCATGGGTTATTTATCGATGATAAGGGTGGCCTTTTAAGATAGACCACGCCCGATACAATTGTTCCGCAATTAAAACACGAACCAGGGGATGAGGCAGCGTCAGATCCGATAAAGACCAGCTTTCCCGGGCGCTTTGCTTGCATTGCGGGGCCAGACCTTCCGGGCCACCGATCAGAATGGAGATGTGCTGCCCACCCTGCAACAGTTGCTCCAGGCGCGCAGCCAGGTGTTCGGTGCTGATGCGTTTGCCCGGCACATCCAGGCTAATGACATGATCCCCCTGGCCGATGGCGGCCAGCATGAGTTCACCTTCTTTGTGGGTGATGCGCTCCACGTCCGCGTTTTTGCCGCGCTTGCCGGCGGGAATCTCCACCAGTTCCAGGGTCACATCCTGGTTCAGGCGTTTGCTGTATTCTTCGTATCCCTGGGTAACCCAGTTGGGCATTTTGGTGCCCACGGCGATCAGGCGAACGCGCATGGCGAACTATCCTTGCAAGACATCACTGAATGGCATCAAACCTGTTGGTCCGGTGACATGCTCCAGAGCTTTTCCAGGTCGTAGAAGCGGCGGGTGTCCGGCAGCATGATGTGGACGATGATGTCGCCCAGATCCACCAGCACCCACTCAGCCACATCCTCACCCTCGACACCAAGGGGTTGGATGCCGTGCTGTTTGACTTTTTCACGCACGTTGTCGGCGATGGATTTGACGTGACGGTTGGAGGTACCGCTGGTGACGATCATCAGGTCGGCCACGCTGGTGAGGGGTTTGACATCCAGGGTGACGATGTCTTTGGCTTTCATATCCTCCAAAGCATTGATCACGATGTCTTTTAGTGTCTGCAGGTCAGTCATTGGATCTGTTGTCGTTCCTGTAACCGTAGAGTTTGTTTTGTTGAATATAGGCCCAAACCGCATCCGGTAACAGAAAGCGCGGGGTGATGCCTTCGGCGATCTGCTGGCGCAGTTTGGTGGCGGATATATCCAGGGCCGTGGTTTCGTGGACGTGGATCTTGCCGGACGGACAGCCTTTCAGCGCATCCGCCTCGGTTTGAAGTTGCTGTAGCAACTGGTGTTCGGTGGTGTCGTCCTCGGGTAACTTGTTACCGGGGCGGTGGGCCACCCAGAGGTGTGCGATCTGGAGGATGGTCTGCCATTCGTGCCAGCTGCTGAACTGGTTGAAGGCGTCCATCCCCATGATAAAGACCAGAGGTGCGTCGTCGCCAATCTGCTCCCGTACGTGCTGCAGGGTGCTGATGCTGTAGGACGGCTCATTGCGGGTGATTTCCCAGTTATCCACCTCAAAACCCGGCACCCCGATGCAGGACAGTTCCGCCATGGTCAGGCGATGCTTGGCGGTGGTGTCGGGGCTTTCCCGGTGGGTGGGCAGATGGCACGGCACCAGGCGCACAAAATCCAGGTCCAGGCGCGATTTCGCCTCCCAGGCCAGGCGCAGGTGGCCGGTGTGGATCGGGTCGAACGTGCCGCCCAGAACGCCGGTGGCGTTAGTTGCGGATATGACCATCGCCCAGCACTATGTATTTCTGCGAGGTAAGCCCCTCCAGGCCCACCGGGCCGCGGGCATGAATCTTATCCGTGGAAATGCCGATTTCCGCACCCAATCCGTATTCGAAGCCGTCGGCGAAACGGGTGGAGGCGTTCACCATCACCGAGCTGGAATCCACTTCCGTCAGGAAGCGGCGGGACAGGGTGTAGTTCTCGGTAACAATGCTTTCTGTGTGCTGGGAGCTGTAGGTGTTGATGTGTTCGATGGCCTGGTCGATGTCATCCACCACCCGAATGGCAAGAATGGGCGCCAGGTATTCGGTGCTCCAGTCGGCCTCCGTCGCGGCTACGCAATCGATGATGCGGCGGGTTTTATCGCAGCCCCGCAGTTCCACACCCTTTTCACCATAGAGCTCCGCCAGTTTGGGCAGGATCAGGTCGGCCACGGTATCGTGCACCAGCAGGGTTTCCATGGCGTTGCAGACGCCATAGCGGTGGGTTTTCGCGTTGACGGCGATGTTGATGGCTTTTTCCGGATCGGCTTCGGCATCGATGTAAACGTGGCAGATGCCGTCCAAATGTTTGATCACCGGCACCCGGGCGTCGTTGCTGATGCGCTCGATCAGCCCTTTGCCGCCACGGGGCACGATCACGTCCACGTACTGGGGCATGGTGATCAGTTCCCCCACGGCAGCGCGGTCGGTGGTTTCCACGATCTGCACAGCCGTTTGCGGTAAACCGGCCTGCTCCAGCCCGTCGGCGATGCAGCGGGCGATGGCCTGGTTGCTGTTGATGGCCTCGGAACCACCCCGCAGAATAGTGGCATTGCCGGCCTTCAGGCACAGGCTGGCGGCCTCCACGGTGACATTGGGGCGGGATTCGTAAATGATGCCGATGACCCCCAGGGGGACCCGCATTTTGCCCACCTGGATGCCGCTGGGGCGGTAATTCATGTCGGTGATGGCGCCCACCGGGTCGGGCAGGGCAGCCACCTGATGCAGGCCTTCAATCATGGTGTCGATGCGGGCTGGGGTCAGCTCCAGCCGATCCAGCATGGCGGGCTCCAGGCCATGGCTGCGGCCGTTGTCCAGGTCGATCTGATTGGCGGCCGTTAACGCCGCCCGATTGGCCTCAATGGCGTCGGCAATGGCGAGCAGCGCAGCGTTCTTCGCCCCAGTGTGGGCTTTCGCCATCGCACGGGACGCGGCGCGGGCCTGTTGACCCACCTGGGCCATGTAGGCTGTTACATCCATCTAATGGTAACCTTGTTTACGAAATGCAGGTGTCAAAGGCGGGATTATACCGCTAAAGCACGGGCACTGCTATGCGGTGCCTTGCTCGGTGAGCCCGGGGGTTTGCGGCTGGGATGGGGGTTTAGCTGGCCAGGGCGCAGCGCTGACTGATGCGCTCCAGCTCCCCGGACCGGCCCAGTTTCAGAAACTCGGCCACCAGAAAGGGGTCCAGGTGATGGCCCGACAGGTTGGTGAGCTCCTGAAATGCCTGCTCCAGCGGCCAGGCTTCCTTGTAGGGCCGGCGACTGGTGAGCGCATCGTAGATGTCCACAATGGCAACGATGCGGGCGCTTAAGGGAATCTGCTTGCCTTCGATGCCATAGGGGTAGCCGCTGCCGTCAAAACGCTCGTGGTGCGCCACCGCAATATCCGCGGCGTGTTTGTAGAACGGGCGTTGCCCCAACAACTCCTTGCCCTGGATGGGGTGGGTGCGCATGATCTCCCACTCTTCGTCGTTGAGGGGGCCGGGTTTGCGCAGAATCGCGTCCGGAATGCCCAGTTTGCCCACATCATGCATCATGCTGGAGTAACCGTACTCGCGGGCGGTCCGGGTGTCGATGCCCAAGTGCAGGGAGAAGGTCTCCACATAGTCTCTGACCCGGGCGATATGATGGGCGGTATCCACGTCTTTCAGGTCGCAGGCGGTGGCCAGTTTGTAAATGGTCTCCACATTGGCCTCGTAGATTTCCCGGGTGCGTTCTGCGATTTTTTCCTCCAGCAGTGCGCTCAGCTCGATCAGCTCCTGATTCAGATGAAACTGCTCCTGCACCAGCACCCGGTTACGCAGGTGGGCCTGCACCCGGCTGCGCAGCTCCATCTCCCGGAACGGCTTCTGGATAAAGTCACTGACCCCCAGGCTCAGCAGGTCATAGAGCACCGACTTTTCCTGTTCCGTGGTGATGACGATGATCGGCGTCTGGTCGTATTCGTGATGGGAGCGGATCAGGTTGCACAGCTCCTTGCCGTCCATCACGGGCATGAACAGGTCGGTGATCACCAGATCGAATTCCTGGCTGCCTTTCAGCTTCTGCCAGGCGCTGCGCCCGTTATCACAGAGGGTGACATGGCAGTTGAGTTCACCCAGCACGGCGGAGTAAAACTGCTGCAATGATGGACTGTCTTCAGCGATGAGTACCTGGTACTGATATTCATTCATACGATTGGTCAGGGAGTAACGTTGGCTTTCGTTGAGCACGCAGAGAATGCGTTCCCGGGTGAAAAAAGGTGAGCTGATACGCTGGATCAGGTCGATCGCCCCGGCGGCTGTGGCGCGCTGGCGCTGCTCCAGATTGGGGGCATCCGCCAGCATCAATACCGGGATCATCAGGGTTTGCCGGTTTTGCTTGAGCTGTTGGCAGAGCTGGTAACCGTTGTGGTTGAATTCGGTGTGCAGCAGAATCAGGTCGGGGTGCAGGTTGAGGGCCAGGGCGCGGGCTTTGCCGGGATCGTTGCAGCCGACGACTCTTATGGGCTCACCGGCCAGAATGTGGCTGAATATGCCCTGCAGTTCGCTGTCCCTGTCGTAGAGGAGAATGGTTTTGTCCATAAGCCGATCCATTGCGCACCCAACTGCCGCGTCCTGCGGCAGTTATTCCATTTAATGAATCAGTGTATGTCGTCGGTACTGAACTGTCAGCTTGGTGAGCGCTAAAACCCTTGTGTTATAGGGTATCGGTATTTAAAACCACGCTGATATGAAGAATCGGACTACATCTGCATCAAAGTTGTACAGCGGCTCCGTGCCGGGGGGAAGGTCATCCCGGCGCGCGTCGTGGAAGTTCTCGTAGTCCAGGCTCAGAATGTCCCAGGCCAGGGTCACTGAGGCTTTCTCCAGCCAGTCATGGCTCCAGCCAGTGTCGATCTCATAGCTGACTTTAAAGCCGATGGTGTTGTTGGTGAAGGTGCTGAGCTCCTTGTCCCGCCCCATGTAATTCTGGAAGTCGGCGCTGGGGAAGAGGTCGGAATAGAAATCCGCATCACTCTGGGAGTAATAGCGATAGTGCACATCGAAGATCCAATGCTCGCCCCAAGGATGGGTGTAGCTCAGGTCCATGTTGTAGGCATTGATGCCCCAGGTATCGTTAAAGCGTCGATATTCGAAGCCGAACGCTGCCCGGTAGGGCATAAAGTAGCGACCGCGCACCGCAAAGGCGTGACTGGTGCGGGTTTCCGGGTATTTCTCTGTCAGCCAGCCCACCGAGCCATTGTTCATAAACCGGTAGGAACGGTAGGGGTTGTTGAGATAGCCTTCGTCGGTGATGACGTGATAGATGAAGTTCATCAGCAGGTTTTTGGTCATCACCTGGGTCCAGCTGAACTGATAGGACTGGGTGGTTTTGTCCTCTTCGAACAAGGGGTCGGTGCTTTTCTTTACCGTGTCATTGCCCAGGGCAAAGCTCAGGCTCAGGGTGCTCAGATCCCCGAAAAAGTCCTGGCTGATGCCGAGGGAATAGGTATCCGCCTCGTAATCGTTTTCGGTACTGTTGGAGTAGCCCAGGCTGATGATGGTTTTATTCAGCAGGTAGTCGGCGCCCACGTCATACTGGGTGCGCTCCTCGGCGTATTCACTGGCCAGCACCTCCACGTCGATGGACGCCCCGGAAATTTCGTCCACATAATACTGGGCACTGACGGAGACATCGTCGGTGACGCTCTTGCGCACCAGCACCGCCGGGCCGTCGATTTTGACGCCGCCACCATCGTAGCTGTGGTACATCACATCGGCACGGTCCTCAGGCAGCACCGCTGCCCGGGCCGGGGTGAGCGCGCTCAGTAACAGGCTGATGCAGACCAGCAGGCCCAGGGGTTTAGTTACAGCCACAACCGCCTCCACCGCCGCCTTCTGCGCCCCGAGCCGCCTCACGGGCCTGATACACGTGATGCATGTAACCGGCTTCCACCGGGTCCATGCTGAAACTCATGATGGGATCGGCCAGGTTGTTGCGCTCATAGGGTTTGACCCAGGGCTTGATGGGGCTGCAGCCGGACAGGATCAGCAGCCCCAGCAATGCCAGCAGGGGATACAGGTGGGAATGTTTTATACGACGACGTGCAGGCATGGTGTTCAGCATCACTCGCGAATCAGTTGACGAATCTGTTTCTCGTAATCTTTCTCATAACCGGGCTTGTAGCCGCGATGCAGAAACCGCATGTTGCCTTTGCGGTCCACCATCACGGTACTGGGCATGGAGTCAACGGAATACAGTTGGCTCACCTTGTTCTTGGTGTCATAGCCCACCGGGAAGCTGACGCCGCTTTCTTTGAGCAGGGCCTGGGCATCCTGGGGGTTGGCGTCCACGTTCACGCCATAGACGACGAAGCCCAGTTTTTTGTATTTCTGGAACAGGTCTTCGATCAACGGCATTTCTTCACGGCAGGGCCCGCACCAGGAGGCCCAGAAGTTGATCATGACCACATTGCCCTGCAGTTGCGACAACTTGAGTTTTTTCTTGCCCGCCAGGGGCAGGGTGAAGTCCGGTGCGGCGCCACTCAGTGGCTCGGTTTTGGCAAAGCTTGCGGAAGTCACCAACAGACCGGGAATCATCATTGCGGCTGCTATCCAGCGGATCAGGTTGCGTCTCGTCATCATGGTATGCCTCATATGGTATGCCTAATACGGTATAGGGAGCCCCATTGCCTACTGGATGTCAGAAAAAGTACGTCAGGCTGGCGCTGTACTGCATGTTGTGTGCAGAGCCGTCACTGCCGTCGCTCAATTGTTTTAGTTTGTCGGTCATGATGTCCTGGAACGTCAGGTGCAGGGCCAGCGAATCGGTGGCCACCACCCTTAATCCCATTCCAATATTGAGGGCGAACTCCTTTTCACCCAGGAAGTCCACTGTGCCGCCCCCGGCCAGCAAATAGAACGATGAGTTGAAGGCCCAGTCGCTGGTCATGAAGACTTCGCCGGGCAGAATGTTGAAGCCCAGGGAGAGGTTGTAATAAATGAAATCCCGATCATCGTCGGTGAACAGGTTGAAGTCGCCGGCAGCGTATTCCGCCGGGGTTTGGTCCACGCTGGTCATGCCGTAGTTGGCTTCAAAGAACAGGTCTTCGTTAACGTGCCAGGCGCCGCGGATACCGTACACCTCGTGGGTGCCGAAATGCTCCACGCTCATGAAGCCGATGAACGCCCCCACCTCGAAATTCTCATCGTCAATGTCGGCGTCTTTCAGGCCCAGGCGCACCACATTGGGATCGATCACCGGAGGGTCCTCCAGGATGCTTTGCTCCTCTGCGAAGACAGCCCCGGTGGTGCCCATCGCCAATACCACTGCGCTCAGAAAAAGGCGGATAAACCGATTGTCCATTCGTCACTCTCTTCGTTTTGTTCTTGGTCGGTGAGTATCACGGTATTGCGATACTCCGCCCGGGCCATCAGTTGCCGGGTCAGGTACACGCGCAGCCCCAGGCCCGCGTGCAGGGTTTGATCGGTACGACTGCTGAGTTGTACTTCGGTGCTGGCATAGCTGGTCTGCTTGGCACCACCGCCCAGGGTGATGTAGGGGGAATAGCGCCACTGGGGCCAGGGCTGGTGGGTCAGGCTCAGGTTCAGGAACTGGAAGTCCACGCTGGTGCCGAAGGCTTCCCCCACGGTCACTTCCGCTGACAGGTTGTCGGTGAAATAGTAGCCCAGGTAGGCGTCGCTGGTGCGGGCCCCGGCGAAGGTGCCCACCTTGAAGCCCACTTCCCAGCGCCGGTGCACAAACTCGCCTTCCCCTACCGTGCTGATCTGGGTGGGTTCGCCGTCCGGGTCCAGGGTTTTGGCCATGTCATCCTGGTGCGCCCAGCCTTCAAAGCCTTTGCGGGTGCGTACTTTGATCCAGTCGGTGCGTCGCATCATGACTTCCACCCAGTCCCCCCGTTCCACAATCTGGGTCTTGGGGTAGCCACGGCCAGGGCCGGTGCGCAGATCCAGATAGGGCTCCGCCACTTTGACGGAAGGGTATTCTGCCGCCTGTACGTGCCCGGCGCCCGCGCAAAACAGGATTAAAATACTTAATAGAATCCGTACAGTCATGTTGTGGGTGGGACGCCTTCTTTATTGTCGGGAGGTTCTAAGGTCTTGTTTTGTCGCCATTCTATAGCATTGCGGTGGGAGCAGCTACCCACCGCAATGCATTCTCAGTTGGCTTCCGGCGCGGCAAAGAGGTCATTATAGTACTGCCCGCCAATGTCCAGCCACTCGGCGATCAGCCGCAATTCCGCCGGGGTCAGAAAGTCCTCATGACTGGCTCCCGGGGCGAACAGGTTAAAGAACCGGCTGCTGGCGAAGGCGCCGTTGGCGGAGACGTAGGGGCCTTCGGTGGCGGGACACTGAACGGGAACGTCCACAATTTCAGTGATCGGATTGCCATCGTCGTCAAAGGTGGGGTTACCGTCGCCATCCAGCACCGGTTGCTCCACTTGTTCGGTGCAGACAATATCCTGCAGCGAGTTTTCGTCGTTAATTTCCTGGGTAATATCCGCAAAAAACAGCTCCTCATAGGAGCGCATGCGGATGCCGGTGTCCACTTCGCTGGTCAGTTCCAGCTGGCCGGCCGGCACTTGTGGGGCTGCCATGGCATCCACACGGCTGTGACAGGTGGTGCACTCGGTGGGGGTGGCGGTCATGCCGTCGCCCCCCAGGCTGGCTGGTATGGTGAGGGTGCGGGTGAACTCCCACAGGGGCTGGATGTGGTTGGGGTAGTTGATGCGGATGCGGCAGCGGTAGTTCCAGTTGGCGCAATGATTATTGGTGGGCAGATTGTAGCCACCGGCCACGTAGGTGGGCAGGTTGCTGTACCAGGGGGCGGCCGCCAACCGGTCCACGCTGCTGCTTTCCAGCTCCATATCGGTTTCCGTGAGCGGGGTGCCGGGGTCGTCATCGCTGAGCCAGGTAAAGGTGAAGCGCGGATCCTGGTTCAGTTTGATGATGTCCTGGGCGGAGGAGTTCATCTGGTTTTCCACGTAATAGAATTTTGCCTCCGCCATGGTGGCGTTCAGGATCTCGCCGCTCACCGTGTAAGAGTAGGGTGACAATACCTCAGTGGTGGCGCCGGGGTAGGTACTGCCGTTGGTTGCACCCGGGTTGGTGGTGTCCGGCTGGGCATAGAAGCGGCCGTGGGGTTCGGTGCTGTTGCGGGTATGGCAACCTTTACACTCCAGGATCTCACCGGGGCGTACACTGAGCCAGTTCTGATGACGGGCGGTGAGGCGCTTGCCGTCGGCGTCGGTGATGCTCACCATCAGTGGCACGTTGGCAGGCACCCGCACCTTCACTGAACCATCGGGCTCAATGGGGGCGTAGCCGAGAATTTCCTTCATGCGCTGGGCGCCGGCCCGGCCGAAGGCGGCACCGTCCGGCTGGCGGATGTCCCGGTCCGGTTCCGGTACGCCTTTGACAATGCGCAGGAAGCGGGCGGGGCGACTGTCCGCGTCGGTGGTGGTCGGGTTGGCAACGTCGGCATAGGTGCCGCTCATGTCGGTGCCGGCAAAGCTCAGCAGGCCATCGGTTTCATAAATGTTGCGGATGTGGATCACCCCTTCCTGGCCCGCGCACATCTCGGTCTGGGTGGTGGCACCCAGCTTGAAATTGGCGCTCAGGCAGTTGTTGCTTTCAAACGGCTGTTCATCAAAGAAGGTGAGCGGTGCGGTGCGATCATAGCCCAGGGCCACGTCGGTGATCACTACACCGGAGCGGCCGGGAATGATGGGGGTTTGGGTGTCTTCGGAATAGTCCAGCATCCAGATGCCGTAGGCGGGCTCTGCCGGTCGGGCGCCACTGGCGTTCATGGTGTCGCTGTTGCAGGGCTGGATCAGCTCCCTGTTTTGCACCCGGCACAGGCTCCAGCTGGCCAGGGCCCGATTGGTGCCGTCCCACAGGGGATGGAAGTCCGCGTAGTAGCCACCGGTGGAATACTGTGCCCCGGTGTTCACGTTGGTGTCGGTGATGCTCTGCTGGGCAGGGCCACTGCCATTGGTGCGGGCTGTGGGGGTGGTGTTGTCCACGTAGGCGCCGATATCAATCGACATGAAATCACCGCCATAAAAGTCGCTGTCCATGGGGCGCGCCAGCACAAACAGATCCCCGTCGGGGAGGATGTTGGATTTCACAAACTGCAGATCGGAGCCGCCGCTGCCGGTGTCGTGGCTGTGCATGCCATAGATGATCTGGCTGCCGGTGCCATCCGGATTCACCCGGTACAGGTTCATGGCGTTGCGGCCAAAATTGTCCCAGCGCGTGTAGAGGATGCTGCCATCGGGCAGCACCACCGGATATGCATCGTGACTCATGTTGAAGGTGATCTGGCGGATGTTCTGGCCGCTGGCCGACATCACGTGCAGGTTCAGGGCGCGTTCGTTGCGATCCTCTTCCAGCCCGGAGTAGGCGCCACCGTTGGCGGTTTCCAGGTTGATTTCGCGGGTGGACTTCTGGCGCGTGGAGGCGAACACAATGTCCCCGGAAGGCAAATAGCGTGGGGTGATTTCGTGGTTGAACTTGGAGCTGTCATCGGTGGCGATAACTTTGCGCATGGAGTCCTCTTCGATGTCGTACTCGAACAGGTCCCAGGTGTATTGAACATTGTCGTCCGGCTCAGGGTCTTCCGCCCGCGCAGCGAAGATCACAAAGCGGCCATCAAAGGAGACATCCAGGTCACGGAAATCGCAGTTGCCGGAACAGGCGCGCTGCCCCAGGTTAACCTCTTTTGCATTGCGGTCGGCACGGGCTTTCATGATGAGGCGGCCACCCCCCACAAATTCCAATGGGTCGGTCAGGCTGGTGGTGTCTTCGGAAATCTGGCGTTCGATGTAGAACAGCGGAGTGCCCTCGGACAAAGGATCCTGGTCCCCCGGGTTGGTGCCGCCCGGCAGTTTGTCATCGCTGCCGCATCCGGCCAGCGCAATCCCACCCAGCAGTGCCATCAGCAGGGACCTGACCAGGTTTCGTTGAATAAAGTAATCACAATTCATTTTTTTATTCCAAAGTGAGTGGTGCCGCTGCGCTGTGCGCCGGTCATCACGCCGGTGTCTTCTCTTAGTATGCAAAGTTTTGCACGTTCCAAGGTGCTCTAAATTTGGACTGATTCACAATGTGGTTATTCCGCTGCTCACGAATTGTCAGTTTGCGATACCGGTCACGCATTATCCGCCTGTGTGCTGTTTAAACTGAGTCTGTAGCATCCGAAAATCTGCGTCGCTCTAAGTAAATATGGTTGAAGGCAACACGGTCAACAACAACACTAAGCCGTCAAAACGGCCCGTTTGTCTAATAATCAGCCAGTACTACAATTACAATGCTTAGCTTGATGGATATGGTCTGTAGGCGCTGTCGCAGTTTGGATTAGCCAGGAATGATAGGTGTAGAACCATGTTAATAACGAGAAAAGTAAACCGTGCGCTGAGCGTCAGTGCTGTGATTCTGGGAGTGGCGCTGGCCACCACCGGAAGCCTGGCTCAGGCCGGGGCGCGGGATCAAGCCAAGCGAATGTACGACCGCATTGCCGGCGTGCCTCCTACAGACACTGAACTGACCGCCATGCTGGCCATCATGGACGTGAACGACGACGACATCACTGACGGTGAGGCGGAAGCCAAAGCCGCGGCGGAGTTGGCGTTGGCGTCTTCCGGGTTTTACAACGTAACCCTGAAGAACATGGTGACCCCCTGGACCAATGAAGAACAGACCATGTTCGCCGACCTGAACGACTTCACCGCGACGGTGATTGGGCTGGTGCGGGATGGTGATGATTTTCGAAAGGTCCTCTACGATGACGTTTTGTACGTGGGTGTGTCCGGCGGGTTGCCGGCCTATTCCAACGACAATAACGACCACTATGCCGCCCTGGAAGACAGCGGGGCGAACCTGGGCAGCGAGAGTGTGCTGCAGCGCACCAGCCAGTCCAGCGTGACCGGGCTGGATTCCAACGCCACCGCCGGGGTGATGACCACCCGGGCCGCCGCCAAAGCCTATTTTGTGGCGGGGACCAACCGGGCCATGTTCCGCTTCACCCTGATGAACTTTATGTGCCGGGATCTGGAACAGGTGCAGGATACCACCCGCACGCCAGACCGGATTCGGCAGGATGTCTCGCGCAGCCCCGGCGGTGACAGCCGCATCTTCCTCAACCGCTGCGTGGGTTGCCACGCGGGCATGGACCCGCTGGCCCAGGCCTTCGCCTATTACAACTGGACCGGTGAAGAAGGGACTGAAGAAGGCCGCCTGCAATACACGGCCAACACGGTTCAGCCCAAATACCACATCAACGCGGACAACTTCCGTTACGGTTACTCCACACCCAACAATGACTGGATCAACTACTGGCGCGAAGGCCCCAACTCAGCCCTGGGCTGGGATGCCGGATTACCCGGCAGCGGTTCCGGCGCCAAGTCCATGGGGATGGAACTGTCCCACTCTGAAGCCTTTGCGGAATGCCAGGTCAAACAGGTATTCCAGACCGTTTGCTTGCACGAGCCCACCACCAGTGCGGATCACTCGCAAGTGTCGTCCATGGTGACCAACTTAGAAGCCAGCAACTACAACCTGCAGACTGCGTTCACCGATGCCGCAGTTTACTGTCGCGGCGACTGAGCCCCGGTTGTACAGGCCTAACAGGATACTGTGGAGAATTAAAATGAATGTGTTTAGCGAAATGAAATTAAGAAACGGGTTGATGCCGCTGCTGGCATCCCTGATGTTGGTGCTGGCCGGCTGTGGCGGCGGTGCCTCTACTGAAACCAACGCCCAGTACAACAACGGCTTGGGTGGTGACGGCAATACGGTGGTGGTGGATGACAGTCCCTATACCGGCGCCCAGTGCGGTCACAGCTATTCCGATGCGGATACCATCGCCGAAGTCTGCCGCTTCAAGCAGTTCTTCTATGATGAACTGCGTACCAAGGATTGCGGAGGCTGTCACAACAGCACCCAGGCACCGTTCTTCCTCAACAGCAGTGATGTGGATGCCGCTTACAATGCGGCCCGCAACCACATCAACCGCAACAATCCCGGGGATTCCAAGTTCGTGGAATACGCTGCGGCCAACCACCAGCAGGCCTGCTGGTTGTCGAGCCCGGCGGCCTGTGCCTCCGAGATGACGGATTTCATCGACCGTTGGTTGAATGGGGTGAGCTCCAGCAGCACCGAAATTCAGCTGTCGGCACCGGATGCCCACGTCATTACCGTGACCAAGCAATTGCCGGTATCCGGCACCGATGGCTACGATGCAGCGGTCACCGCGTTCCAGACGTACATCTATCCGCTGTTCTCGGATTACAACTGCGATAGCTGCCATCGCGCCGATGCGGTGACGGCTCAGCAGCCGTTCTTCACCAGCGATGACATTTACGAAGCCTATGACCTGTCCCGCAGCAAAATCGACATTGAAGACGGTGTGCAGGATCGCCCCCTGGCCGAGGCTCTGTCCCGCTTTGTGGTACGCCAGCGCAGTGAGTTCCATAACTGTGGCGAGGACTGCATGGCCAATGCCCAGGAGATGCTGAACGCGATCAAGCTGTTTGAAGCCGCGATTCCATCGCCCAGTGAAGTGCCTGAAAACTGGCTCACCAGTCGCGCCCTGATTCTGGAGCGGGATGGCATTCTGGCCAGCGGTGGCGGCCGGGTGGATACCGGAGCCATTGCCATGTGGGAGTTCTCGGAAGGGGACGGCACGTTGATTCTGGACAAGAGCGGCGTGGACCCGGCCATGAACCTGGATCTGGATGGCAATTACAACTGGGTGGGCGGTAACGGTATCCAGTTCCTGGCGGGCGGCAAGGCCCAGGCCAGCATCGTCTCCAGCCGTAAACTGGCCAATCGCATCCGCTCCAGCAATGCCTATTCCCTGGAAGCCTGGGTGGCTCCGGCCAACGTAACCCAGGAAGGCCCGGCCCGCATCATGACCTATTCTGATGGTAACAGCAGCCGTAACTTCACTCTGGGCCAGACCTTGTATAACTACGATTTCCTGCACCGCAGCTCCAGTACCGATGGCAATGGCCAGCCGGCCCTGTCCACGGCGGACGACGACGAGCGCCTGCAGGCCACCCTGCAGCATGTGGTGATGACCTTTGACCCCATTAACGGTCGCCGCATCTACGTGAACGGCGTCTTCACCGGTGATGAAGATCCCTCATCTGTCGGTAGCCTCAGTGGCTGGGATGACAGCTTTGTCTTCATCATGGGTAATGAGGCCTCCGGTGAGCACCCGTGGGAGGGCATTATCCGCTTTGCCGCGATCTATGACCGTGCACTCAACCAGGAGGAGATCACCACCAACTTTGACGCTGGTGTGGGTGAAAAATACTACCTGCTGTTCAAGCTGGAGCATTGCGATGCCAGCAACAACTGTGATGATCTGACGGGCATCGATGACGGCTTCGACAGCTATGTGGTGTTCGAGGCAGCGATCTTTGACAGCTACAGTTACCTGTTCAGCGATCCGTTCCTGTATCGCATTCGAGCCAACGGCACCGATTCCAGTGCCACGCCGGCCAGCTTCAGTGGCATTCCACTGCAAGGCATGCGGGTGGGCATTAATGGTAAGGAACCGGCTGTAGGCCAGGCCTATGCCAAGCTGCAAACCACGTTGGAAGCATCACTCTACAGCGAAGAAGAGGGGCAACCCCTGTCCAGCATCGGTACCATCCTGCCGCTGGAAGGCGGTTCCAACTCCGATGAGTTCTTCCTGACCTTTGAGCAGATTGGTAGCTACAGCGACGTGCGGGTGGAGGCTGTGGTCAGTCCCTCGGCTCCGGCAGTGTCAGCGCAGGAGCCGGATGTGGGCATGCGCAACTTTGCCGAGATCAATGCGTCTATGTCCAAAATCACCGGGGTGCCGGTCACCAACAGCAATGTGGTGTCCACCTATGAAACGGTGAAGCAGCAGTTGCCCACCACCACCTCAGCGGAGACGTTCCTGTCGTCCCATCAGATGGCGATTGCCCAGATGGCCATTGAGTACTGCAGTGAGCTGGTGGATGACACCGCCCTGCGTACCGCGTTCTTCCCGGCCTTTGGAAATTTCAACCTGGGTGTAACGCCGGCCTTTGACAGTTCGGTGGAGCGCGATGCCATCATTGATCCGCTGTACGCCAAAGCAGTGGGTACCGGTCTGGGATCGCAGCCCAACGAGCTGGATATGAAAACGGAACTGGATAATCTGATTACCTTACTGGCGGTGGATCGCCACAGCGGAGAAGGCGCTGATGTAACTCAGAAAATCGTTAAAGCAACCTGTGCCGCCGCGCTTGGCTCGGCCGCCGTACTGGTACAGTGAGGGTAGTGACATGAAAAAGAAACCAAATACTTTAGACCCCAATACCCCGCTGTTGTATGCCGACCACGAACGCCCCAAGACCCGCCGCGACTTTATTCGCCAGGGCATGATGACCGGTGCCGCCAGTGTGCTGGGACCGGGGATCATGGGGTTGTTTGCCAACCCCAAAGCGGCGTATGCGGCGTTGTCCGGAGACATTGCCACCCTGCGGGATGGCTGTGGCATCACTGTACAGGGCGCCGGAAAAATCCCCTTCATCTGCTTTGACCTGGCCGGTGGCGCCAATATTGCCGGCTCCAACGTATTGGTAGGGCAGCGCGGTGGTCAGGAGGATTTCATCAGCACCGCCGGTTACAACAAAATGGGACTGCCTGGGGATATGGTGCCCAGCATCATGAACCCGGACACCAGCGTCAGTGACTTTATCGATACCACCATGGGCTTGCTGTTCCACACCGACAGCGCCTTCGGTCGGGGCATTCGCGAGAAAGCCTCGGCGGCGGCTCTGGCTAATGTGGACGGCGCAGTGATTCCGGCGCGTTCCGAGAACGATACCGGCAATAACCCCCATAACCCCATGTACGGCATTGGCCGCGCGGGTGCCGATGGTGAGCTGCTCACCCTGATCGGTTCCCGCAGCTCGGAATCCGGTGGCAACTCCATGGCCCCGGCCATGATGATCGATCCGGGTATCCGTCCCACCAAGGTGGACCGCCCCAGCGACGTCACCGGGTTGGTGGACACTGGGAAGCTGGTGGGCTTGCTGGACCAGTCTGACGTGGTCAGTGTGATGGAATCCATTGCCCGCATCAGCGACCAGAAACTGGCGAACCAGGGCATTGTGACCCGGGAAGCGGTAATCGAGGACCTGATCCGTTGTGGCTATGTGAAGAGTGCGGATTTGGCGGATCGTTACGGCAACCCGGCCACCCTCAACCCGGAAGGTGACCCGGATATCGTCGGCCCGGCGGGCATCTTCAGCTCCGGTGAATTCTCCGACGGAGAATTCCGCAAAACTGCTTCAGTGATGAAGCTGGTGGTGAACGGCTTTGCTGGCGCCGGCACCGTCACCATGGGCGGTTTTGATTATCACACCGGTGATCGTTCCACGGGCGAGGTTCGTGACCTGCGGGCCGGGCGCTGCATGGGGGCCTGTATTGAGTATGCCCATCGGGTGGGTGTACCGCTGTTCCTTTACGTGTTCAGTGATGGCTCCGTGGCCAGTAACGGCATGATTGACGAGTCCATGAACGGTCGTGGCAAAGGCGTGTGGACGGGGGATAACTCTTCCACGGCGGCGTCTTTCTTCCTGGTCTACAACCCTAATGGTCGGGCGGCCATGACCGGCAATGTGGCGGGTCGCCAGATTGGCTGGTTCCGGGCGGATGGTTCCGTGGAGACGGCTTCCAGCCCTGCGGCCAACAACCCCAACCTGCTGGTGGAGACGGTGGTACTGAACTACATGGCACTGCATGGAGAACAGAACCTGTTCACCAATTCCGGTTATTTCCCCAGCCATGGCCTGGGGAATGCCAGTATGCGTGACAGCCTGGTGGTGTTTGATCGTATTGTGGATGGCACCATCAATTAGGTGTTGAGCTGAGTAGGCATCGGGCCAGGGCAAACACCGGGCCGGTACTTTGTGTACCGGCCTTTTTCATTCCCCGGGGTCAGTTACTTTCCTTAACAGAGCGGCTAAATTTCTTTTCCTGGGACAATATTGAAATAATGTCTCGTAGTCGCTAGGATGGGCCAGGTATAACAAATAGAACTGATGTACCTACCTGTGGAGGTGGCTCTATGCAAGCCCTTCGATCTCTCGCATTGCCCTGTTTGCTCCTATCTGGTGTGATCTTGCAGGGATGCTCTTCGATATTACCAAAAAAAGAATTTGTGCCCGCTGACCCGGAAAGCCTCAACGAGTGGTCTGTCGAAGGGCAGGTTTCCATCAAGAATGGCTCTGGAAAACAAAAGACCTGGTTCGAATACCGGCAGGTGGATGGTGAATACCAGCTGTCGCTGCGCCCCGATTCCCCGGTGGGGGAAGCCAAGGCCGTTATTTCCGGCTATGAAGGGGAGCCGGATGTCGCCCTGGAAGTGAAAGACCCCGAGGCCCGGGAGTTGGCCAACGCAGTGCGGGAAAACCTGCCCATGGACAACCTGAGCTTCTGGCTGCGGGCTCTGCCTGCGGGTGGCGACGCAAAAATCACCACCGAGGAAGACCGGGTGGAGCAGATCAAAGAAGCCAATTGGGATATCGAATACGACAACTACATGGAAGTGGGCCGTTATCGGATCCCGGACAAGATCTCCCTGAAAAAGCAGAAAACCAAAGTGGAAATGGAGTTGGTCCGGGCGGAAACCGGATATCTCAGCACGCCCTGCCCAACGGATTTCGATGTGGAGGCGGTGACTTCCCATGCGGATTCACACCCTGGCCAGCATTATGGTGCGACTATCGACCACCTGGTCCCCCGCAACGGGGAGGCGCCCCTGCCACGCTGGATCAACGATCAGGATTTCTGCAAACAACTCTATAAAGTGCACGGCTCCATACCGGATGCCCGCATTGGCCTCTACGGCCCGGATTCCATGATGTGGCGCCTCACCTCCCGGGTGACACCTGCCGCCATGGGCGCCGGTCGCGCCTTGTTGCTGCAGACCGCGCACCCCTGGATCACTGCCGGGATTGATGAGCATTCCATCGTGCGCTATGACCCACTGGAGCGCGCCCGCCGCACCTTCATTTACATCTCCACCATTGTTTACGGCAGCATGCCCCAGGTAATGGAAGCGGCCAATACGGTGCACAAGATTCACAATGCTATCGAGGGGCAGATTCCCTATCAGGCAGGGGCGTTCAAGGAAGGCAGCCATTACGGTGCGAACGAAGTCTCGGCCATGATCTGGGTGTCGGCCACCCTGTGGGATACGCTGGCAAAAATGTATGAGGAATACGAGGAGCCCCTGACCCCGGCTGAGCAGGATCAATTCTATGAAGAGATCAAGCTGTTCAATATGATTTTCGGCATACCTGAGAGTGCGAACCCACCGAACTGGACTGCATTTGAAGACTATGTGGAGACCATGGTCCACAGTCCGCAGTTGACCGTGACCGACAATGCCAAATTGCTGAAGGAAGACCTGTTTAATCAGGGCGGGATACTGGCACTGCCGCTCTGGGTACAGGAAGTGACGACGTCCATCAACCTGCCGGCGCCCATTCGCGAGCAATACGACATGGATTACGGTTTGTGGTACTCCATTAACTATTACGGTTGGATCAAGCCTTCTTCCAAACTGTACAACTGGCTGATGCCGGATTCGGTCAGCGTGAACCCGGTTTATCACGAGGCGCAGGCCCGCCTGCGGGGTGAGCGGGTCGGTTGGTATCAGCGCAAGGTGATCGAGGCTGCCGGTGTAGAACGTCTGGTGAACTAACGTGAAACGAGCAGTATTCGGTTTCGTACTCGCCATGTCTGTTGGAATCTCCGGTGCCTGGGCGCTGGGGATTCCACAGATTCAGCACCTGAGCAAAGAGGATTTCCTGGCGCAGGCATTTGCCGACGAGCCAGGTTGGAAAATGTTGCGGCTGAATCGCGACCTGAAAAAGCAAATCAAAGAGATACTTTCCCACCCCTATCCGGCGGGCCGCATCCGTTACTGGTATCAGGGTACCCGCACCGCCTGGATCATTGATGAGATCGGCAAAGACCAGCCCATCACCATGGGTGTGGTGGTGGAAAACGATGCCATCGTTGACATTAAAATCCTGGTGTATCGGGAAGAGCGGGGCGGTGAGGTGCACGAAGAGTACTTTACCCGTCAGTTTGCCAATGTACGGCTGCAGGGTGAAGGCTTGTCGAAATCCATTGATGGTATTACGGGGGCAACCCTGTCGGTGAATGCGGTGACCAAGGTGGCTGAGCTGGCGCTGGTGTTACATCGTCTGGTGCAACCTGATCAGGTGGCTCAACACTGATCTGATTTTTTTGTTATTCCTTTCCTGAAAAATCCTCCGATTTTACATCCGTTCAGAAAAAAACAAACGCAACCAGAAAGTGCATTTTGGTTGCGTTTGCGGTTCGGAGAACACCAAATCGTAATCGTTACGCCGCGTTGGGGTTGGAGTGGCGCTCGTGCAGGAAGCGCAGTACCTCTGCCCGATAATGGTTGTACTTGCTGTCGTCCGCCAGCTCCAGGCGATGGCGGGGGCGTGGCAAATCAATTTCCAGAATCTCACCAATGGTGGCGGCCGGACCGTTGGTCATCATCACGATGCGATCGGATAACAGCACCGCCTCATCCACGTCGTGGGTGATCATGATTACGGTGTTGTTCAACTCCGCCTGAATTTCCATGACGGAGTCCTGCAGGTGGGCGCGGGTCAATGCGTCCAGTGCACCGAAAGGCTCATCCATCAGCAACACTTTGGGTTTCATGGCCAGGGCCCGGGCAATCCCCACCCGCTGCTTCATGCCACCGGAGATCTCGCCGGGGCGTTTGTTCATGGCGTGGTCCATGTGCACCAGATGCAGGTTGTGCTTGATCCACTCGTCCATCTCTTTTTTGCTCATGCTGTTCTTGAACACCTGCTTCACCGCCAGCTCCACGTTTTGATAGGCAGTGAGCCAGGGCAGCAGGGAATGGTTCTGGAATACCACCGCCCGTTCCGGGCCAGGTTCGTTCACTTCTTTGCCGTCCAGTAATACGCTGCCCTGGGTGGATACCAGCAGCCCGGCCACGATATTCAGTACGGTGGACTTGCCACAACCAGAGTGCCCGATGAGGGATACAAATTCGCCCTTATCGATTTTCAGGGTCACGTTGTCCAGTGCCTTGAAGGTGCCCTTGGGGGTGTCGAAATCCATGTGCACTTGTTCAATGGTGAGATAGCCTTGCATGATTCAGTCCTCGTTTGTGCATCCGGATTAACGCACGATGGCGTCTTTATCCCAGGAGAAAGATTTCTGCAGTGACAGCATCAGTCGGTCCAGCAGGAAGCCGATAAAGCCGATGGTGAGCACTGCAACCATGATGCGGCCCAGTGATTGGGAGCTGCCGTTCTGGAACTCATCCCAGACGAATTTGCCCAGGCCGGGGTTTTGCGCCAGCATCTCTGCGGCGATCAATACCATCCAGCCCACACCCAATGACAGGCGCAACCCGGTGAAGATCATGGGCACGGAAGAGGGCAGCACAATCTTGGTGATTTTGGTCCACCAGTTCAGGCGCAGTACTTTGGAGACGTTCACCAGATCGTTGTCCAGTGAGGATACCCCGACGATGGTGTTGATCAGGGTGGGCCACAGGCAGCACAGGGTGACGGTGATGGCCGAGTTGACGAAAGACTTGGCGAACACCGGATCATCGCTCACGTACAGGGCACTGACCACCAGGGTCACGATGGGCAGCCAGGCCAGGGGCGATACCGGCTTGAACAGTTGAATGATGGGGTTCATGGCGGTGTACATGGTATTGCTCAGACCGCAAATGATGCCCAGTGGGATTGCGATGGCGCTGGCCAGCAGAAATCCGGCGAAAACCGTTTTCAGGCTGGTAAAAATCTGGTCGATGTAGGTGGGCTTACCGGTGTAATCCCGTATCTTGATTTTGGCGTCCGGGTTTTTCGCCAGCTTCTTGGCGTTGCGTTCTTCCTGGCGCTCATAGAATGCGGCTTCTTTCAGGCGTTCTGCTTTGTGCTCTTCCCACAGCCCTACCGTTTGGTCCCAAACCGCAACCGGGCCCGGTACTTTCCCGAGACTGGTCTCGATCTGCGAGGCGCCGGCGTGCCATATGCCAAGAAACACAGCGAATGCAAACAGAGGCACGCCTAAGGTGCGAAGGAGATTCTCGATCTGTTCTTTGGGATTTTGCAGTGTAAATAACTTCATGATAGACACCAGCCAGGAAAAACCAATGGATTCAAACAGATTCATTACCCGAGCAGTCATTGCATGTGCCTCCTTACAAGGGTGCCGGAGCCGTACTGCACTGGCTCCGGCGAGGGGTGACTTAAAAGGGTGACTTAAAGCTTGTCGGATTCTTTCAAGCCAATGGGGAACTTGGATAAGTATTCATTGGGCTTGGTACCGTCAAATGTAATGTTGTCGATGAATTCGGATTGCGGTGCGCGGAAGCCGTCTTCATCATCGGCGGGGAAATCGGCGGCGGACATTTTGCCTTCTTTCACCAGCAGTTTGGCAGCTTGCATGTAGATGTCCGGGCGATACACTTTCTTCGCTGTTTCCATGTACCAGCTGTCGGGCTTGTGCTCTGGAATCTGACCCCAACGACGCATTTGTGTCAGGTACCAGACGGCATCGCTGTAGTAGGGATAGGTGGCGTAGTAGCGGAAGAACACGTTGAAGTCCGGCAGAGAGCGTTTGTCGCCTTTCTCATATTCAAAGGTGCCGGTCATGCTGTTGGCAATTACTTCATAATCCGCGCCCACGTAGTTGGGTTGCGACAAAATCTTCACAGCCTCTTTGCGGTTTTTGTTGTTCTCTTCATCCAGCCACTTGGCCGCGCGGATCATGGCTTTTACTACTGCCAGGTGTGTGTTGGGGTTGGCGTCAGCCCATTTCTTGGAAACACCGAACACTTTCTCGGGGTTGTCTTTCCAGATCTCATAGTCGGTGATGACCGGCACGCCAATGCCTTTAAATACTGCTTGCTGGTTCCAGGGCTCGCCTACGCAATAGCCGTAGATGGTGCCGGCTTCGAGGGTGGCTGGCATCTGGGGTGGCGGTGTAACCGACAACAGGGCGTCGGCTTGCAGGGTGCCGGACGTGTCGCCTTTGGTGGGGTTGTAATAGCCGGGATGAATACCGCCGGCCGCCAGCCAGTAACGCAGCTCATAGTTGTGAGTGGAAACCGGGAACACCATACCCATCTTGAAGGGTTTGCCTTCGGCTTTGTATTTTTCTACAACGGGTTTCAGGTAGTCGGCCTTGATGGGGTGGACGGGTTTGCCGTCCTTGTGGGGAACGTGCTTCTTCATTTCTTCCCACACGGCGTTGGACATGGTGATGCCGTTACCATTCAAGTCCATGCTGAAGGCGGTGATGATGTGCGCCTGGGTACCGAAACCGATGGTGGCGCCCAGCGGTTGGCCGGCCAGCATGTGGGCACCGTCCAGTTCGCCGGTGATCACGCGGTCCAGCAGAATTTTCCAGTTGGCCTGGGCTTCCAGAGTGACGTACAGGCCTTCGTCTTCGAAGTAACCTTTTTCATAGGCAATGGCCAGTGGTGCCATGTCGGTCAGTTTGATGAAACCGAATTTCAGATCTTCCTTTTCCAGTTCCAGCTCTTCTGCGTGAACCGGCGCGGTCATCATGCCGGTGGCGGCAGCCCCAATCAAAATGCTTTTGGCAATAGACTTCAGGGAAAATGCCTGCAGCCATGTCTTTCCTGATTTTCTCATTGCTAACTCCAATTGCGAAAATGGTCCGAATTAATGAAGTACCGAAGCTCCTGCATCTTGAGGTTTCAACTTGTATGCCAAGTTCGCTAAATGGTTGGAATGTGAGGGTTGGGTGGGGGGTATCCGGTTTTTTGATTCAAGATGGGGCGATTATTTTGGGGGTGTGCACCAATGGAAAGCTGCTTGCTGCGGTGTTACCAATTGGTGACGAAACAAAAATGGGCCACAATCAGGCCCATTTTTTGATTTGTGCTCTTTTATGGTACGAAAAGCCTCAGCCTGGGTGAATTTGGCATTCCAGCACCCGGACGATGCTGTTAATGGGGCTTTTTGCCGGGGGCAGGGGAATCGGGAGCTGGTCGCGGAATTGCTCCGGTTGATACACGGCCACTTCATGGAAGCCGCATTGGTGCATTCCCTGTTTGATGTCGGCCGGCCCATTGAAGTGCAGATTGACGCTGGCACGGGTAGCAAGGGACAGCATCTTGGTGGCGGCATTGACCAGGGTTTTGCCGGTGTAATCCGGCTTGGGCACCAAATCGGTGAGATACCAGGCTTTGGGAAAGACCTGGCCCAGGCTGGCCAATTGGCTCCAGACCTGGCTGATGTCCTGCAGACTGAAGTAGTTCACCAGCCCTTCGGTGATGATCAGGGTGGGGCGCTTTGGGTCCAGCACCTCTGTGAAAATGTAATCCAGGCCCAGCGGCTTGCCTTGGGCGAACACGTCGCAGGCAACCACCTGGTGTTGGGGCCCGAAGCCTCGGTGTTGTTGCAGCAAGGTGCGTTTGCGCAGTGCCATATGGGGTAAATCGGCTTCGACGTAGCTCAGCTGCGGATACTTGCGGGACAGTTTATAGCCGCGCGGGGAATAGCCGCAGGCGATCTCCAGAATTTGCGTGACGCCGTCCCGGGTTACCCGTTGCTGGATCAGGTGGTCGATAATGTGGTGCCGCTGCAGCAGCATGTCCTCCACCGTGATGCCCAGCAGTTTGCGCCCGGCCGCTTCCACCGGTTGGGCGGCACGGTGCAATAGCCGCCCTTTGGGGGAGGTGAAGAACCGGGCCGACATACCATGTTCGTACCAGACATGCCCGGTAAACAGGGCAGTGAAGCTGATTCCGGTGGAATCCATCGGGCATCTCCTTTAAGCGGGGCCTAGATCAGGCGAAGCGTATCGCCATCAATTTCAAAGGGGGCGGCGGTCAAGGCCTGTCCGCTGCAGGGGCCGGCAATGCAGTCACCGGTTTCGATTTCAAACAGGGCGCCGTGGTTGGCGCATTGGATAAAGCGTTTCTCCATATCCAGGAACTCATCTGGCTGGAACTCCAGGGGAATGCCGATGTGGGGGCAGGAATTAACGTAGACGTAAATCCGGCCGTCTTTTTTCACCGCCAATACGGATCGGCCATCCACATCAAAACCGCGGGCGGAATCCTCTTCTATTTCGTGTACCTGGCACAGGACTGTCATGGCTTACCTCTCTGTGTTTGTATCTGTATCTGAGTCTATGTTTGTCGATCGAACGGCGGTCAACTGGAAACGCCAAAGATGGGAAGCAAGATACCATAATGAGAGTAAACTATCTGTATACGATTTATTTTTCGAAAATGTGTTGCATTCGCAAATGATAATTATTATCATTGTTTCCGTGTTGTGAAGAACACGTTTGGATTGAATGGCTCAGCGCCTGTCATGGCCCCTCTCTCCTCTCTACACCTGAATGGTGCTGAAACTAAAAACACCAAACGGCCTTCACAACTGTTCGTGGTGCGATTACCGGGGGCTTCGGCCCCCGGTTTTTTATTCATGGCCCTGCGAATCCCGCCTCCTTATAATACCCAGCTCATTTTTGTACGTGACCTCGCTGCTATGTTCCAAACCAGGCCGCTGGCCTTCCACTGTCTGTTGCTGCTGTTGCTATTGGGAAGTTTCATCCTGTCGTTGTCCCTGGGTTCCATGACGGTGGCAACCGGTTCCCTGGTGGAGGTGCTGCTGGGGCGGTTGAGCGGAGACGTGGTGACTGGCACCGCCGACATGGTGATCTGGCAGATCCGGATGCCGAGGGTGTGCCTGAGCATCCTGGTGGGGGCCTGTCTTGCCATGTCCGGTGCCATGGTACAGGGGTTGTTCCGCAATCCATTGGCAGACCCCAGCTTGATCGGGGTGTCTGGCGGGGCTGCAGTGGGCGCGGCGCTGGCCATTGTTCTGGGTGGCTCCTGGAGTTGGTTTGCCCCGGATTGGAACCTGCCCCTGTTTGCCTTCATGGGGGGCGCCCTGGTGACGGCGCTGGTTTATCGCCTGGGGGTGGGCCCATTGGGGACCTCGGTGGCCACCATGTTGTTGGCCGGTGTGGCCATCAATGCCATGACCAGTGCCTGCATCAGTTACCTGGCCACCACCGCCGAGGACGTCCGCCTGCGTAATCTGGTGTACTGGCTGATGGGCAGCTTCAATGTGGCGTCCTGGCAGAAAGTGAGCTGGGTGGCGCCCTTTGCCCTCTTGTCCCTGCTGATGATTCCTTTTCTCTGGAAAGGCTTGAACGCGCTGTTGCTGGGAGAATCGGAGGCCCGTCACCTGGGGATTCAGGTGGAGCGACTGCGGCGGAGGGTCATCATCCTGGCGGCATTGGCCGTGGGGGTGTCGGTGGCCTCAGTGGGGGTGATTGGGTTTGTGGGCCTGGTGGTGCCGCATATTGTGCGTCTGATGCTGGGGCCGGACCATCGCTGGCTGCTGACCGGTTCGGCGTTGCTGGGGGCAGCGTTGCTGAGTCTGGCGGATCTGGCGGCGCGTTTGGTGGTGGAGCCCCTGGAGTTGCCGGTGGGGGTGTTGACCGCAGCTCTGGGTGCGCCTTTCTTCCTGTTCCTGGTGGTGCAGCGGCGCAGGGGGCAGATGTATGGGGTCTGAACCGGTGTTACAGATGACGGGCCTGAGTTTCCGAGCAGCCGGTCGCACCCTGTTGCAGCCGACCGACCTGCACGTACTGGAAGGGGAGTGCATGGCCGTGGTGGGGCCCAACGGGGCCGGCAAGAGCACCTTGTTTCGCCTGTTGTCCGGTGAATGGGCGCCCAGTGCCGGACAGGTGATGTTTGACGGCACGCCCCTGGCCAAATGGTCCCTCGCTCAACTGGCCCAGGTGCGTGCGGTCATGCCGCAGAGCTCCAGTCTGAGCTTTCCGTTTGCGGCCCGTGATGTGATTTTGATGGGGCGCATGCCCCACGCCACGGGGCGCGAAGTCGACGCCGCCATTGTGGAGGAGGTGATGACGGTCTGTGACGTGCAGCATCTGGCACAGCGCCACTACACCGCTCTGTCCGGAGGTGAGCGGCAGCGGGTGCAGTTGGCCAGGGTGCTGACGCAAATCTGGCAGCCGGTTGCCCTGGGGCGGCGTCTGCTGTTGCTGGATGAGCCGACTTCGGCATTGGATCTGGCGCACCAGTTGGATTTGATGCGCCTGATACGGGACGTTTGCGGTAAAGCCGTGACCGTGCTGGTAATCGTGCATGACCTGAATCTGGCAGCCCGTTTTGCCGACCGCATTATGATGCTGCACAACGGTCAGCCGGTGGCGGTGGGCAGCCCGGATGAGGTCATGCGCCCGGATTTGATTGAGTGTGTTTTTAATGTGAAGGCGCAGGTGATTGAGCATCCGTTGTATGGGTGTCCGTTGGTGGTGAGCTAGGATTCCATTGTTAGACCCGACCCTCACTGTGTATGCTTAAGCCCGGACAGACATAATAAAAAAAGAGGGACTCCATGCCTACCCAATCCAGCACTTTGCCTTCTGCACTCATCGTGTTCGGTGGCACCGGTTTTGTGGGCACGGCGGTGTTGGCGCAGGCCCTGTCGCGGGACCCGCACTGCCACCTTTTTGTGGTGAGCCGAACCGGAGTGGCACCGGCCTGGGTGCAATCCAATCCCACCTACCAAACCCCGCGTCTTCACTTTTTGCAGGGCGATCTGCTGGCACCGCACACGGTCCTGGAGGCGTTGCAGCCGGTGTCACAACACTATCGGATTCGTGCCTGTATCTCCTGCGTGGGTGCCATCACACCCTGGTCCAATCAGAACATGGTGCGCACCTGTGGTGATGCCAACATCCATGCCTACACCATCAGCAAGTCCATCGGCGCGGAAAAGTTCGTGGTGATGACCCGGGATCGCTCCAATATGGACGATTGGTGGTATCCGTTTCCGCGCCTGATTCCCGGTTACTACGAAGGGAAAAGCAGAATCGAAAGCTGCATTCAGGGGGATGCGGACAATCTGGGTAACGCTGTCTGCCTGCGGGCGGGGTTTGTGTCCGGTACCCGCAGGACGGTGCCCGGTTTACCCACCTGGCTGAAGATTTCTCTGCCGCTGCAACCCATGTATAAAGTGTTGCAGCAGGTCTGCCCGGTGATTGATGTGGAGGTGTTGGCCGCCGCTGCGGTGCGCTTTGCCTTGTCACCACACAAAGCGCCGCGGGTGCTGGTGACCAATGACGAGATTCCCACTTATTTTGACAGTGCGACACCGGCCTGACACCGGTCATGCAGCGGGGTTAAGGTGGCCTCCTCGACCCTTTCGATTTCCCTCCCTTGGTGTGTTGTACTATTTTTTGAATGACCGTGTGTTGGAGGGATCAGATTAATGGGAGAAAGTATGAGGTATCTGTCTGCATTACTGGTGTGGAGTGTGTGCAGTCTGGTGCTGCCGGCCATGGCAGGCACGCTGGATGAAAGCCTGCAGGTCGCCCGCGAGATCAACGACCAGGGTGCGGCTTCCCAGAAGACAGTAGACTCGCTGGCGGCCAAAACCCAGAGCCTGCTGGAGGAATACCAGCAGTTGATGCTGGACAGCGACTTCTACGCAACCCGCAAGCAGCAACTGTTACTGGCGTTGGAGCAGCAGCAGGGCAGGCAACAGCAATTGCAACAAACGCTGGATCAAATTCAGGTGACGGAAAAGCGACTCGCCCCCCTGCTGTTGAGCATGGTGCAGGCCCTGGAGCAGTTCGTGGTGGCGGATCTTCCGTTTCACCACCCGGAACGGATTGATGCGGTATTGGTGTTGCGGGAACGCATTCTCGATCCCGGTCTGTCATTGGCGGATCGTTTCCAGCTGTTGATGGAAGCCTTCCAGGTCGAACTGGATTACAGCTATAACCTGGAAGCCTATCGCACGCAGATTCAGTGGCAGGGGGAGACCCGCAGTGTGGAGTGCCTGCGGGTGGGGCGCCTGGCGCTTTACTTTGTGACCCCCGACGGTTCCGAGGCGGGGTTCTGGCATTCGCAGCAACAACAATGGCAGCCATTGCCACAAGAGATTGCACGCTCTGCCATGGCGGGCATCCTGGACGGCATTAAAGTGGCACAAGGGCGGGTGGCACCCGAGTTGTTGCCGCTGCCTTTGGTGACGGAGTGGCATCCATGATGGGGCCGTTAAACACCACGTTGCCGGGGCTGGCAATGGGATTATTGCTGAGCCTGTTGCTGAGTCTTTTGTTGTTAGCGCCGCGGCCTGTGGTGGCGAATACACAATCCGGCCAGCCTTCCTTGCAGCAACTGCTGGATCAGCTGAAGCAGGAGCGGGCCCAGCAGAGAGCACAGTGGCAGGCCCGCGAGCAGCGTTTCCTGGCGGAGCAGAAAGACCAGCAGCGCAAACTGGAACAGGCCCGCAGCGCAAAGCTGCAGCAGGAACAATCGCTGCAACCCCTGCAGGCGGAACTGGAGCGGGTGACGGCTGAGGTGCGCGCCCTGGAAGACGCCATCGCCCGGCAGGGGCAACAGTTGCGCGCGCTGCAGGGCACGTTTTCCCGCATCGCCGGTGAGACCGCCGCCAGTCTGCAACAATCGCCGGTGTCCCTGCAGTTTCCACAGCGGTCGGCACAATTGCAGCGGCTGGCGGCCCTGGCAGACCTGCCTACGGTGGAGGACCTGGAAGCCCTGTGGCTGATTACCCAGGAGGAAATGACCGCCGCGGGCAGGGTGGTACAGTTTGACGGCCAGTTTGTGGATGGTGCCGGTCGCGCCCAGACCGCCCCGCTGACCCGGGTGGGGACGTTCACGGTGTTTGCCGCGGAGGGTTTCCTGCAGTATCTGCCGGAAACGCAGGAATTGCTGCGCCCGGCCATGCAGCCGCCGGCGCGTTACCTGCGCACTGTGGAGGCCGCATCCCCTTCGGGCGCCCCCGGTATGGCCATCAGAACCTGGGTGGTGGACCCCACCCGCGGTGCCCTGATCCGCCAGTTGGGACACAGCCCGGCGCTGGCGGAGCGCGTCGCCCAGGCGGGCTGGATCGGTGTCATCATATTGGCCCTGGGGGGCGTGGGGGCCTTGCTCGCGCTGTGGCGCATCGGCTATCTGCTGTGGGTCACCGCCCGGGTCAACGCTCAGTTGAAACAACTGCACACGCCTTCCGCAGGCAATCCCCTGGGGCGGGTGTTGTTGCAGGCCGGACGCGTGCGCACCGCGAACCAGGAGAACTATCAGTTCAAACTGGACGAGATGGTGTTGGCGGAACTGCCGGCGCTGGAACGGGGCCAGAATTTTATCAAACTGCTGGCCGCCGTGGCGCCCCTGCTGGGATTGCTGGGTACGGTCACCGGCATGATCCTCACCTTTCAATCCATTAGCCTGTTTGGAAACGGCGACCCCAAACTGATGGCCGGCGGCATATCCCAGGCCCTGATGACCACCGTGCTGGGTTTGGTGGTGGCCATCCCGCTGCTGTTTTCCCACAGTTTTGTGGTGTCCCTGTCCCGCAACCTGGTGCAGCGGCTGGATGAGCAGTCGGCCGGATTGCTGGCGGCGCGCCTGGAGCGCACTGAGGCTCCCCATGAGTGAATTGTGGCGGGCGCTCACCGACTTTGCCCATCAGGGTGGTCCTGTGATCTGGCTATTGCTGCTGGTGTCGGTGTTGATGTGGACTCTGATCGGTGAACGGCTCCTGTATTTGTTGTGGGTGTCGCGCCGCCAGAGCGCGATGCTGAGGCAGCAATGGTTGCAGCGCGTGGATCGGCAATCCTGGTTTGCCCACCGGGTGCGGGAGGGGTTGATTGTGGAAATGGCCATTCGCCTGAATCAGTGTTTAGGGTTGCTGCGCACCCTGGTGCTGCTGTGTCCGCTGTTGGGCTTGCTGGGAACCGTAACCGGGATGGTGGCGGTGTTTGATGTGATCGCCTGGGAAGGCACCAGCGATGCCCAGGGTATGGCACGGGGTGTGTACCGCGCCACCTTGCCCACCATGGCAGGATTGGTGATCTCCATCAGTGGTCTGTACATGCTGGCCCAACTGCAGCGCTGGACCCGGCAGGGGCTGCAACGCTTTGCCGACAGCCTGACGCTCTCCGGCAGTGCTGGCTCTGGCAATGCAGTGCCCGGCAATTCAGTCTTCGGTCACGGGGGAGCAGGCCATGGCAACCCGTAGACATCGTGCGCCGGAGCAGGACACTGAGCTGGACTTGACGCCCATGCTGGATGTGGTGTTCATCATGCTGATCTTTTTCATTGTCACCACCTCGTTCGTGAAGGAATCCGGCATTGCCGTGAACACGCCTCAGGCGGACACCGCCCAGCGGCAGGAGAGCGCCAACATTCTCATCGCCATTCATGAATCCGGAGATATCTGGATCGATGGCCGGCCCATTGATGTGCGGGCGTTAAAAGCCAAGGTGGCGCGCATGCATGCAGAGAGTCCCCAGGGTACGGTGGTGGTGCAGTCCGATGAGCGGGCCGACACCGGCATCCTGGTCAAAGTAATGGACCAGATCCGGTTGGCGGGCATCGACCAAATTGCCATTGCGGCCAGGCCGGGTACACCGTGATTCCCCGTTTGTTGGCGGGCGCGCTGCTGGGTGTGGTGGTGTCGATGTTGTTGTTCGGCTTTATGCTGCAGCTGGTCCGTTCCGATCAGGTCGAGGTGTTGCTGGCGGAAGCCGTTACCGAACTGCGCATAGTGGACTTGCCGGCCGAGCCGCCCCCGGACACCGCAGTGGAAACCTCCACGGCTACAGAACCTCAGTCTGCACCGCCACAGGCCAGTGACCTGATCCCGGTGTTGGCGGCGCCCCTGCAGGCGCAGGCGGCGCCACTCCCGCTGCCCGCGGTGGCGGTTCCGTCGCTGCGGGATTTTGCCCCCACCATCGCCGCGCCGCACAGTGGCTGGTCAGCGCCCCTGTCGGGGGATGGCTTGCAGGAAGGCGAAAAGGGGCGGGGCTACATCGAAGTGGTGCCTCTGGCGACCCGTCGCCCCAATATTCCGGAGCGGGCCTGGCAGCATAAAATTGATGGCTGGGTACGGGTGGCCTTTCGCTTGACCCGGGAAGGTCGCACCGCCGATGTCAGAGTGCTGGACGCGCATCCCGGTGGGGTTTTTGAAGAAAACGTGGTGCGTGCGGTGGAGGACTGGCTGTACGACATGCGCGATCTGGACCACGCCGGCGAACTGATCCTGACCCAGAAAATCCAGTTGTTCTGGCGCGATTACCCGGACAACAGTCCGTATTTGGACTGACCCAGTTTGGAACGAACTCGTTTGGAATGAGCCAGTTTGATATCGAGGGGCAAAACGTTGTGAAAAAGGGGCTCGCCCGGTTAATCAGAATGCCGCGTCTCATGGCATCGACATGGCCCATCGCCGTGCTCGGTCTGATGTGCGCGTTCCCCTGTGCTGCAGAGCAGTATCGCAGCAAGCTGCTGCTGAATCCGCAGACCTCCTTAACCGAATCCGCCCGCCTCAGCATCAGCGAACTGGAGGCGGGTTTCAAATCCCTTTCCAGCGCTTACGCCAAGGCCAGCGTGGGTTCCCAGTTGGCCCGCCATTTTGTCCAGCAGGGGGATTACGAAAAGGCGATCGAATATTACCAGTCCGCATTGCAGGCGGATGCCCTGGCGCCGTTGGTGGCACTGGAGCTGCGGCGGGAACTGGCGGAGATATACCTGTTGGACGGGCAGCCCCGGCAGGCTCGCCTGGTGCTGCAAGTCCGGGGGCCAGTGAACACCCTGACCGATGCCAGCCTGGTTTTGACCCAGGCTCGGATTCAGTTTGCGCTGGGGGAGTATCTGCCGGTGGCGGACACTCTGGAGTACTTCATGCAGATTGCGCCTCTGGTGCAAGCCGCCACGGTGCCGCTGTACCAGCAGGTGGTGGCGCTGGCTTACGGTATCCAGGATTTTGCGCTCTGCAGCAGAGCCTTGAAGCTGCTGCTGGAGCACGATCCAGCCAATCCGGAGTACTGGTCGCAGATGGTGTCGCTGCAGTTGAAGCAACAGGACACCGCAGCCGCCCTGCAATACCTGATGTTGGCACGGCGGCAGGGGCTGTTGCGGGATGAGGCCAATGGCCTGTTGCTGAGCAGTCTGTATGTGTTGCAGGGCAATCCCTTCGCCGGTGCCCAACTGCTGCAACAGGAGATGGAGCAGGGTATCGTTGCCGCCAGCGGGGAGCATTACAAGCGCCTGTTCGAGTACTGGTGGCAGGCGCGGGAGCAGGGGCCTGCCCTGTCCGCACTGGCGCAGGCGGCACAACGCACCGGGGAGGCGCCCCTGTACCTGTTTTGGGCGCAAACCCTGATGCAGCAGTCCCGCTGGCCGGAGATGCAACAGGCGTTACTGCAACTGTGTCAGAAACCGGTGGCCGCGGAATACCTGTCCAGGGCCAACCTGTTGTTGGGCATCAGCCGCTATGAGCTGGACCAGCCTGAGTTGGCCTTCCAGGCCTTCGCCAGTGCCACCTTGACCGGTGGTGCCAACACTCAGGCCGGCCACTGGTTGCGTAAACTGGAAGCAGAAGGCGTCAACGGCAGCCTGCCTGCGCGCCCCAGCGGGCCTTGCCAACCCCGCTCTTGAGGCGGTTCACCCTATTTGAATGGTCAATCCGGCTGGGCTGGTCTTGGCAGTGAGCGGCCGCTGAGATAGCATCCTTATCCATTGTCTCCATCACGTTAGCCCTTTTCGGACTTGCGCCCTATGTCCATTGCCGCCGCTGCACCTGCACCTGTTTCCCGCGCCCTGTCGGTGAGCAGCGTTGGCCTGCTGTCGCTGTACCTGGTGATGCCGGCGTTGCTGCTGTGGGTGGGGATGGACGCGCTGTTCTGGCAACACCAATGGCGGGATCAGTGGTTGCCGCAGTATCCCGCCGAGCTGCTGATCTGGGCCATCGTCTTCAACTTCCCCCACATTGTGTCGTCGCTGGTGACCCTGGTGGACCAGGAATACTGGCAGTTCTATCGGTGTAAGCTGGTGTTGGGGCTGGCGGTGATCGTGACCCTGGTACTGGCGGTGAATGTTATGGTGCCGCTGGTGGCGTCTCGCCATGTGGCGGACCAGGTGTATCTGGCCTTTTTCCTGTTTTATTCCACCTACACCGTGTGGCATGTGCTGTCGCAGCAATTCGGCATCGGCCTGATGTTGATGCGGGTGACGCCCCGGGCGCTGGCCTTTTACCGTTGGCGGGGTCTGTCCACCCTGGCGGGGGCCTTGATGTATGTGAAGGTGTTCGGGGGTATGTATCTGCAGGGGGAGTATCTGTTCGGAATGGAGCTGGAACGCCTGGTGCTGGACGCTGCCCTGATCTCGGTGGTGCTGGCTACCCTGGCAGGCATTCCATTGTGGCGACAATCCCGGCGCGCACTGGGCACTTGGTACGGCTTGGGTAATCTGGCCATCCTGCCGGTGAGCTATGTCATGCTGGTGCTGGATTACAATGTGTTTGTGGTGATGATTCCCCGCTTTATCCACGACCTGACGGCGTTCCAGGTCTATGCGGTGCACGATCACAATCGCAACCGGGAGTGTCATCGCAACCTGGTGTACCGCTGGTTGCGTTTCATCCCGTTGACGCCACTGTTGTTATGCCCGTTGCTGGCCATCCTGCTGGCCAATTCCATTGAATGCGGCTCAATGCTGGTGGATACCCTGCTGGGAACCAGCAATCAACTGCCGCAGAAATGTTTTATGGACCCTGCTGCGCCGCTGTCATTTTCCCGGGATCTGCCGGGCACCCTGTCGCTGTGGCTGCAGGTGTTGTTTATCTGCGGCTTCTTCCACTATTTCATTGAAGGTTTTGTCTGGAAGCGGGAGTCCATTCACCGTCACAGTGTGGGCTTCAATTAGCGCCGGGTCAGCCACTTCCGTAACACGCCCACGCTCGGGTCCCGCTGGCGCACCTGCTGCAGTTTGTTCATTTCCGCTTCGATGGCCTGCATGGTCTGGTAGCGCAGCTGCCACTGCATTTCCTTATCGTTTTCCTGCCCGTGAAACGCACTGGTATCAATGGGCTTGCCGATGGAGAAATAGAATTTTTCCGGGCGCGGCAGGAGGGTGGGCCCAACGCCCTTGCAGAGGGGCATGACCAGCTCGCCACCGCGCAGGGTATTGTGGCGATCGTGATCCAGAATCCAGCGCCCCACGGGGTTTTGCATGAAGTCATAGGCATCCCAGACAATGTCCAGGGCATCGTCGGCACCGATGGCGGCGATGGGAATGATGGGGTACTGGTACTTCATGGCCATATAGGCGAAGCCGGTGCGGGTTTTCCAGGTGAGTTTGCCTTGCTCGCCTTTGCGCTTGGCCACCTCGCGGCCGCCGCCGGGATACACCAGGATGTGCTCGCCCTGTTCCATCAGCCGGGAACAGTTTTCTCGCGTGCCCTCTACGGTGCCGGAGCGCTTCAGCAGTGTGCCCCAGAGCGGCACTTTAAAATGAAAGCTGTCCCCCAGGGCCCGCAGTACGATGCCTTTCTCTTCGTACAGTTTTTCGTACAGCAGCGGGCCGTCCAGCATGCCGTACAGGGTGTGGTTGCAGACATAGAGCGCCGGTTTCAGTGGGTCCACATGCTCCAGCCCCTGGAATTGCGGGTTGAAATAGAATCGGGCCAGGCGGTTGGCGGACTTGACTTGATGCAAAGGCGGGGGCGTGAAGCGGGAGGCCCGCTCCAGGGATTTCACGTCGGCGTTCATGTTGACTTACTTCCTCTCCGTGTCGAGCTGAGTCGAACAGACTGCGTGGCCTGCTATGCGTTGTGGTTGGCGGTAATCTGTTGGTTCAGGGCGACGATCTGCCGCGCCATGTTCTCCATCAGGCTCATGCAGATGCGCGGATGAGTCTTGATCATGATTTCAAACTGATGCCGGGGTACCACCATCACCAGGCAGCGGCTATCGGCCACCACGCTGGCGGTGCGGGGGCTGTTGGTGAGCAGGGACATGGCGCCGAAGATTTCATCTTCCAGCACTTCGCCTACTTTGATGCCCCGTACAAACACTTCGGCGTGGCCTTCCACGATGGAGTACACGCTGTCGGATTCGGTGCCTTCCTCGATGATGGTTTCACCGGCGGCGTAGGTCTGGAAGCCCAGGGAGGCTTTGTCGGTGGGGGTGTCCAGGGAGGCGATCACGGCGGAGTGGCGGGCACATTCCGCCAACAGGTAATCGCCCCACTGGCGGGCTTTTTCGGTATTTTCCATGGCGGCCTGCCACAGGGCGTCCCGGTCATAGGGGCGCAGCACCACCGGGGATTCGGCGTAGAATTTGGGGCGGGGCATGCCTTCCACCAGCTCCAGGCCGATGATGTCCCCTTCGTCGTAGTGGAACAGGGTCTTGCCTTCCTGTTCGTGGCCCACGGCGCCCTGCTCAATGTAGAAGGCGCGGTTCTGGTTGCTCTCGGTGGCAAACAGGTCGTCAAAGGTTTCGTAAGACAGCGCTTCTCCCAACGCTGGTATGTTTTCCATGGCCAGGGAAAGTAATTCTTTACAGTGGTTGTCCGTCTTCTCAAACAGCTCGGTGAAATTGGACTCTAGGAACATGCAGGTGCCCGCTTCTGTCTACTCGTTAATAGCATGAATTATGCTGCCATCCGGATCTGCGTACGCTCGACTGATTCTTACTCTCGACACAACGCATCGCCATCGCGCCCGACTACTAGATTAAGTGTAGCCAAACTTGCGCCATGGCGATGGATTTCGGTCAAGAAATGCTTAAGTGCCTATCCCAAAAGCGGTTTGTGTTGATCCGGTTTCAGGCGGGGGCCGAACTGGGTCACTAACTGAGCAGCCGCTTTGGTGGCCAGGCGGCCCGCCTGCTCGAAACTGTAGCCGTGGGTGAGGCCGTAGAGGAAGGCCCCGGCGAACATGTCCCCGGCGCCGTTGGTGTCCACCGCCTGCACCGGGGTGGCGGGCACCTGCAGGGTGTCGCTGCCGTCAAACAGCAGGGCGCCCTGTTTGCCCAGGGTGATGGCGAAGCGCTTGCACACCGCTTTGAGGGCGTCGGCGGCGGTTTCGATGCTGTCTGTGTCGGCCCAGGTGAGGGCTTCCTCCTGGTTGCAGAACAGCAGGTCCACCCCGCCCCCCAGCATTTCCCCCAGGCCATCCTTGAAGAAACGGACCATGTTGGGGTCGGAGAAGGTGAGAGCGGTTTTGACCCCGGCCTGCTCGGCGATCTGGCGGGCCTGTATGGCGGCGGCACGGCCACTGGGGGAGGTCACCAGGTAGCCTTCCAGATACACGTAGTCCGATGCAGCGATGGCGTCCGGGTGCAGCTCTGCCGTGGACACGGTTTCGGAGATGCCCAGGTGGGTGTGCATGGTGCGCTCAGCATCCGGGGTAATCATGACGATGCATTTGCCGCTGACTCCGGCCTCGCGCTCCTGGTGCAGGTTGGTGTCCACGCCGGCCGCCACCAGGTCCTGCACATAAAAATCCCCGGCGGCATCGTTGGCGACTTTGCAGGAATAGAAGGTTTTGCCGCCAAAATGACTTACCGCAATGATGGTGTTGGCCGCAGAGCCGCCACTGGCCATTTTGCCGCTGTGACCGGCCAGGGCTTCGTACAGCGCCTGCTGCTGATCCGTATCCACCAGGGTCATCACCCCTTTGTCGATGTTCATCTGGTTCAGGAACGCATCCTCAATGGCGAATTCCATGTCCACCAGGGCGTTGCCGATGGCATATACGTTGTATTTATTCATGATTATGGCTACCTGTTAGCTGGGCTTCCTTTTACAAGAGCGTATACTACCGGCCTTTTCACAGAAAGCCAGTCGTTGCAAATCCGGTCTCCAGGGCCATAGAACGTTCTCCAGAGGTGAGTGCAGGTGCCAGCCAAGCGCAGTACGCCCCGTTCGGGCGGCAGCCCCAAATCGTCCGCAAAACGCAAGCCACGAAAGTCTCCAGCCCGCCCGGCTGCTACCAAAAAGCGTTCCCGTAGCACCGCGCCCCCCCGGCGTCGGTGGGGCGCGCTGGTGTGGAAGCTGGGGTTGGTGTTCGGCCTGTTGGGGCTGTTGGGTGTGATCTACCTGGACGCCGTGATCACCCATCACTTTGAGGGCAAGCGCTGGTCCATCCCCGCCAAAGTCTATGCCCGGCCCCTGGAATTGTACGACGGCATGCCGTTGACGGAGGCCCAGCTGGCCTTCGAGCTCAGCCTGCTGAATTACCGGCATGTATTTGATAGGCCTGTGTCCGGCACCTTTTCCACGGCGGCGGGCGGTTATGAGATTGTCAGTCGCGGCTTTGATTTCTGGGAGGGGGCGGAACCTTCCCAGCGGGTGCGGTTCCGGCTGCGGGGTGGCCGGGTCACGGATCTGGACAGCGGCAGTCAGAGCGCTGCCATCGTGCGTCTGGAACCGCCCTTGATCGGGGGGATTTATCCTGCCCACAACGAAGATCGGGTGCTGGTGAAACTGGATCAGGTGCCGCAGCAACTGCTGCAGGCCCTGCTGGCGGTGGAAGACCGGGATTTCTTCGAGCATTTCGGGCTGTCCTTCAAAGGCATCGCGCGGGCGTTTTACACCAATATCACCGCCGGCGAAGTGCGCCAGGGGGGCAGTACGCTCACCCAGCAACTGGTGAAGAACTTCTACCTGTCCAGCGAGCGCTCCCTGACCCGTAAAGGGATTGAGGCGGTGATGGCGGTGCTGCTGGATTTCCACTATGCGAAAACCGAGATCCTGGAGGCCTATCTCAATGAGGTCTACCTGGGGCAGGCGGGCAAACGGGCGATCCACGGGGTGGGTTTGGGCAGCCTGTACTATTTTGGCGTACCGCTGCGGGAATTGACCACGGAGCAGATTGCCCTGCTGGTGGGGGTCATCAAGGGCCCCAGCTGGTATGACCCCCGCCGCAATCCGGAGCGGGCGCTGGAGCGACGCAATCAGGTGTTGCAGATCATGCTGCAACAGGGCGTGCTGGATCAGCGGGCCTATGACCAGGTGATCAATAAGCCGCTGGGGGTGATCAAAAAACCGTTGTATGAAGATGCCCGCTACCCCGCGTTCCTGGAATTGATGAAGCGCCAGTTGCGCAAGGACTACCGGGATGAGGACCTGCGCAGCGAGGGCCTGCGCATCTTCACCACGCTGGACCCCTGGGCGCAGGAAAGCCTGGAGCAGGCAGCCCAGCAGCAGATCCGCAACCTGCAGTCGGGGTATGGCAAATCCCTGCAGGAGCTGGAAGTGGCGGGATTGTTCACCTCCAGCAACACCGGCGAAGTGGTGGCAGTGGTGGGCGGCAAGGCGGTGCGGTATGAGGGTTTCAACCGCGCCCTGGACGCCTATCGCCCTATCGGTTCGCTGGCCAAACCGGCAGTGTATCTGGCAGCGTTGGAGGGCGGTGCGCACCTGGGCACGCTGTTGCAGGATGAACCGCTGCAGCATGTATTGCCCAATGGCTCAGTGTGGTCGCCGAAAAACTTTGAGAAAGAGAGCCACGGTGAGGTGCCCATGGTGGTGGCGCTGGCGCAATCCTACAACCAGGCCACGGCCCGGCTGGCGCTGTCCGTGGGGATCGACAAGGTGGTGGATGTGATGGCGCGTTTGGGCCTGCAGGACAAACCCCTGCCCCGGGTGCCGGCCCTGTCCCTGGGGGCAGTAAGCCTGTCGCCCTATGAGGTAACCCGCATGTATCAGACCATCGCCACCGAAGGCTTCGCCACCCCCCTGCGCACCATCCGCTCGGTGCTCACCGCCGAGGGTGAACCACTGCAGCGCTATGAGTTTGAGGTGGAGCAGCGCTTTAACGCGGCGGACATCTATATGTTGACCTATGCCATGCAGGAAACCGTGCGCAGTGGCACCGGCAAAAGCACCCAGAAGTGGTTGTCACCGGATCTGCAACTGGCCGGCAAAACCGGCACCAGTGATGAGCAGCGGGACAGTTGGTTTGCCGGTTTCAGCGGCAACTACCTGGGGGTGGTGTGGATGGGCATCGACAGCAACCAGCCTACGCCACTGACCGGGGCCAGCGGTGCCTTGCCGGTGTGGGCTAACACCATGGCCTCCTTGCCCCAGGTTCCACTGCAGGCAGCGCAGCCAGAGAACGTGGAGTGGGTCTGGATCGACCCGACCCGCCAGGCCCGCACCTCGGCCCATTGCGACAATGCCTTGTATTTGCCCCTGCGGAGCGATACCGTGCCGGAGGATAAGGTCTCCTGCAATGCCGGGGGGCGGGTGTTGAACTGGTTTAAACGACTGATACGGTGATGCTGAGTATGAAAGCGTGGTGTGTGATGTTGCTGGTGTTGTGGGTGAGTGCCTGTGCTGTGCGACCGGTGGACACCGAGATCAGTGATCAGGACCTGATTGAGAGCGAATCCAGCCTGCTCACCGGGGTGCCCGCCGCCGATAACCTGCTGCAACAGGGAGAGAGCGCCCGCCAGCGGGGGGAATATGGCGTTGCCGTGAATCATCTGGAGCGGGGTATCCGCATGGCACCGCGCTCACCGGCACTGTATCTGGCCCTGGCCAAAACCCGTCTGGCCATGGGGGAGTACGGCAGCGCAGCGCAGATGGCCCAGCGCACAGTATCCCTGTTGCCGGCGGCGCCCCGGGGCGCGGAGCAGACGGCCAAGGCGGAGGCCTGGATCGTGATCGCCCAAAGCCGGGAGAAGCAGGGTGATACTGCCGGCGCCGCCAACGCCCGGGCCAACGCCCAGGCGGTTTGGTAGCAGGTCATGTAAGCAAGCCTCAGCGGATGGTGAAGCCGCTCTCCCGACTTGTGTCATAAGGGAACCACTGGGCTGCGTTATAGGCATCGAGGGCGGTCATCACCAGCCGTGCCGGTTGATCCGTAACCCAGGCGCCATAGTCGTAGGCCGGGGAATCGTTGTAGTTCCGAATGGGGAAATGGGACGGGTTGCCAGGCCCGGACAGCACCGGGTTGATGCCGTAGCGGTGATCGAAGGCCTCGGCATACAGATAGCCGGCCACCCCGCCGTGCAAGCCATCGCTGAACTCCGACAGCCCCATCAGTACATTCTTGTCCGCCATGTATTCCAGATGATTGATGGTATCGATGCGGTCGATCACCGTTTGCATCACACTCAGGGTGGGATCGTTCAGGTTCACCGGGAACTCCACCCCCAGCACCCATTCCAGCGCGTTCAGGGACTGCTCCGAGATATAGTCCTCCAGCAGGCCGGACACCAGATTGTTGATGTGCTGGATACTGGGGCGCGGCATCAGGTAAGTCACCAGATTGCGATTGTCCTGGTACAGGGTATTGGCGTTCACCGCCGCCATGGCCCCCAGGCTGATGCCGCTGAAAGTCAGCTGCTGCGGGTTGATGCGGGTGCGGTCACGGTAATCCTCTTCGCCCCGCTCGGCAAAAAGGTGGCTCAGCCGCGCACCGACGTAGTAGGCATAAATCATGTCGGAGGCATATTGCAGGTACTGCGGTTCCACCGCTTTCCAGTTCACCGGATTGAAGTCCCCCAGGCCGAAGATGATCCAGCTGGTTTCAATCCCCAGCAACTCTTCCAGCCATTTCAGGTTGGCCAGGCCGCCGTCGTAGACCCGGTCCTGGGTATAGGGCGCGGGCACATACAGTTTGATGGCATTGTGGTTGCGCTGGCTGATCAGCTCGTAATACATGTAGTCGAACAGCGTGCCGCCGGTCTCCAGGGCAGAGATCTCAATGGGGTAGCCGCCGGCCGGGGCCGGGTTGCAGGGCATCACCAGAATCATGGTGGCCTCGGTGCCCGCCGAGCTGGTTTGCAGCTGGCCGCTCTGGTCCAGGTTCAGGTCGCCACCGGTGAACAGAAAGGGCGGTTTGCCTTGCAGAAAAAACGGCAGGCGCACTTTCAGTTCAAACAGGTCCGCATACCGGGATGCATCATCAAACCGGGTGCAGTTGCTGGCCAGCAGGTCCACTTCCAGCACGGAGTCCAATACCGCATCGTTATCCCACTGGCGAATGAACTCCCTCACCCTGGTCAGGTTGGGGCTCTCTTCCTGGGTGGTGAAGACGGTGAAAGCGGCCACTTCTGAAGGGGCATGCCCGGTGTGTCGCGTCAGGTAATCGGAGATCAATTCCCAGTGCTCTTGCAGCCGCCCAGTGGCGTTGCCCTGGATGATCTGCTCCATGGCGGCACCTTTCTGCACAGGGTATTGAAGGCTGCCGAAGGGGGTTTCCAGCATGATCAGGCCATAGGTGGTGGCCGCCTCCAGGCTGTAACCATGATCCGGCGTGATGCGCAGCAGGGCGTCTTTCTGCAGTTGTTCATCCCGGTGCAACGTGCCCATCACGGGAATGGTCTCCAGGTATCGGGGGGAGTCCGGGCTCAGGTTCACCAGACTGAAACCGGGCCAGTACAGGGGGTCGTCTGCCGGGTACCAGACCAGGTCGGTGGCAATGGGAATGTAAATGGCATCGTTGCGCGAGAATCCGTTCATCTGGGCAGCGTCCCGTTTCACCGCCCGTTCAAACAGGGAATTCCTGAACGGGTAGCCCGCCATATTCAGGCGGCCATCGGCTTTACGTTTCAGGTCGGACGGCCAGGGCCCGCTGAAGAAAAAGGCGTCGCTGTAGTTCATCAGGGGAATGACCTGATGGCGGGATTTGAAGGTGGCCACCACGGTTTTCTGGCCCAGGGTGCGAACCGTGCAGGTGCCGAGCCCCTCACAGGCGCCAGCCCAGCCGGTAAACACAAAACCCTCAGCGGGAACCGCTTCCAGCTCCACCAGCCGGTTGTAGCCGCCCTCCAGGCATTGCTCACCAGGGCCGCAGGGTTCGGCATTGCTGCTCAGTACGGTTACCCGGCCCTGGCCAAGGGTGACCAGTTCAATATTGCAGGCGGAGAGAAAAAACAGACAGCAGGCCGCCAGGGCGGCTTTGGCAACGTTCCCCATGATGATCATCCTTGAAGCATTCATTGTTGTTATGCACAAGGTGCCATTATAGGAAGCCCCCTTGCGGGGGCAATGGGCTGGTGGCGCCGAATTGTTGTCCTATTGCGACTGATTGTTTTTTCAGGAGCGCTTGGCTTTCTTGCCTTTTGAGCTGCCCCTGAAGCCGCTTCTGTCGTCGGCAAATTTCTTGGCTTTGGCGGCGGCGGGTTTGCGGCCGGGCTTACCGCCTGATTTGCCACCCGGTTTGCCGCCTTCTTTGCCGCGGCCGGCATCCCGGAACTTGCGTTTGTTAGGCGCCGGGGTGGCGTCCGGGGCTTCTTTGCCATAGCGGGTGATGCGGATCGGTGTGCCGCGCACCCGGATCTTTTTCATCTGGTTAAACAGTTCTTTGGGCATGCCGGAAGGCAGGTCCACGGTGGAGAACTCATCCCGCAGGATAATGTCGCCGATAAAGGTGGATTCGATGCCCGCCTCGTTGGCAATGGCCCCCACGATATCCCGCGGCTTGACCCCGGAGCGGCGGCCCACTTCGATACGGAAACGTTCCATTTCCACGTCCGGGTAATCCGGCAGGGGATTGGGGGCGGTTTCGATGGGGGCTTCATCCTCCTGCAGTTCACCGCGACGGTTGGCGTTCTCCTCCCGGCTGCGTTCGCGGTTCTGCTTCATTTCCTCGGTGGGCTCCAGGGGGTGCTCGCTGTGCAGCATATTGATGAGCACGCCCGCCAGGTATTCCGGTTCGATCTCCAGATCATGGCAGCACTGCTCCACCACCGACTGGATCATGGCAGAGGGGGCTTTGGCGGACTGTTCTGCCACCTGTTGTTTGAAACGTTCCACCCGTTGCTGCAGCACCACATCGTTGTTGGGAATCTGGGCTCGGGTGATCTGTTGCTTGATGTGACGCTCGATGGTTTTCAGCAGTCGGGTTTCGCGCTGGGTGATGAAGAGCACGGCCTCACCATCCCGCCCGGCACGACCGGTACGACCGATGCGGTGCACATAGGATTCACTGTCATAGGGAATGTCGTAGTTCACCACGTGGCTGAAGCGATCCACGTCCAGACCCCGGGCCGCCACATCGGTGGCCACCAGAATGTCGAACTTGTTTTTCTTCAGGCCGTTGATGGTTTTTTCCCGTTGGTTCTGGCTGATGGCGCCATGAATGGCTTCTGCCCGGTAACCCCAGGCATTCACTTTTTCCGCCACTTCGCTGGCGCTTTCCCGGGTACGTACAAACACAATCATGGCGTCAAAGCTGCGGGTTTCCAGGTAACGGCGCAAGGCTTCCGGCTTCTGGCGACCGTCCACCAGCCAATAGCTCTGGTCAATGCGATCCACGGTGGCGGTCTTGGCCTGGATCACCACGTGCTGGGGATCGGTCAGGTACTTGTCCGCAATGCGTTTGATGGGGGCAGGCATGGTGGCGGAGAACAGCGCGGTCTGCTGTTCGCCGGAGCAGTGGCTGAGGATTTCTTCCACGTCTTCAATAAAGCCCATGCGCAGCATCTCATCGGCTTCGTCCAGCACCAGGGTTTTCACTTCGCTGATGTCCAGGCTGCCACGGCGCAGATGGTCCAGCAGTCGGCCGGGGGTGCCAACCACCACCTGCACGCCCTGCTTCAACAGTTTCAACTGGGGGCGAAAATCCTGGCCACCGTAGATCGGAGCGATGCGAAAACCTTTGCGATAGCGGGCATAGCGCTGAAACGCCTCCGCCACCTGAATGGCCAGCTCCCGGGTGGGGGCCATGATCAGGCCCTGGGGTTTGTGCAGGTCGTCTTCCAGTTTGGCCAGCAGGGGCAGGGCGAAGGCCGCCGTTTTGCCGGTGCCGGTCTGGGCCTGTCCGATCAGGTCTGCACCACTCATGAACACCGGAATACTGGCCGCCTGAATGGGGGAAGGGGACTCATAACCCAGTTCGCTCAGGGTTTTAAGGACGAACTCGGGCATTCCCAGAGCTTCAAAGCTGGTGGTGTGTTCGGTGTCGGACATGGGGTGGACCTATCGGTGGGGCGAATTTCAAAGAGGCGCGATTATACGCACATTAATCAAGGAACTGAAACGAATTCTAGATGATCTTGCAGGGATTTGCCGCCGGCCGCAGGAATCCCAATTTAAACAAGGACTTCTCTTGGGGAACCCGTTTCGGCGGGGCATCGTCTGGTCCCAATGGCGCCCCTTCTTGGCCAGTTCAGGGTGTAGCGCTATGAGATACTTGCGCAATCTGGTTGAGCAAATCCGTTGAAAAAGGTGGCCCCGTATGCAGCGAAACGTTCCATTGTCCCTACTGCCCTGGCTCCTGGTGGGAGCGGCATTGCTGTCCTGCCTGTGGTGGCTGATGGTTGCTGATCCAGTCCTGGAGTCTGCGCCGTCGCCCACCCAGGCAATCCCTGGCAAGGTGGCGGAATCTTCGGCCATTTCCTCTGTACTCGCCCCGCCCCCGTCCCCGTCCCCTTATATGCACATGCCCGGCACCATCGCCGCCTCATGGGATTGGTCAAACATCCAGGCGAACAGCACGGCCGCTGCGGCCCCCGTTTTCGATGTGGAGGCCATCTATCGCACCCTGCAGCGGGTCAGGCTGGATGAGAGCGGTCACCTTATACTGGACCCGGTGGCCCTCCAGGCTCTGAACCAGGCGCTGGACTACTCCGGTGTGGACTGGACCGAGGCAAATCTCAAAACCTTTCAGGACATTGTGCAGCAGGGTCTACCCGCCACCGCAGGGGAACAGGCGGTGCAATTGATCGGGGATTTTCACCAGTATCTCAACGCCAAACAGCAATGGCTTGAGCTGATGGGGGATGCGGATTCCATGGCCGATCACATGGCCGGCTTTGAGGCGTTGGTGGAGCTGCGGCGCACCTACCTGGGGGAGGAGGTGGCCCGTCAGCTGTTTGCCCAGGAAGAAGCCGAAGCCCGTTACATGATTCAGAGCATGGCCATGGCGAGCGATCTCGCCCTGTCGACAGAAGACAAGCGACGGCGTCAGCAATCGCTGCACCAGGCGTTGTCCGAGCGGGTACCGGCCATTCCCGATTGGGAGGCTCGATACCAGTATTACGCGGCGGAAAAGGCACGCCTGCTGCAATCCGGGCTGCCACCAGCGGACGTGCAGCAACAGATGAACGAACTGTTGGACCGCCATTTCACCCTGGCGGAACAGGCCCAGGCGGCCCACCTGAAACTGGATCAACTGCGCTGATGCCAATGGCCGGGCCAGGGGGGAGGTTACGCACGCTGGCCTGCGTCCTGCTGGCCGTTGCCATGCTGGGGCAGTGGGCGCACTGGAAAGAGCAGCGCCATAGTCGGAACTTTAGCTTTGCTGCATCGGCCCACCAGTGGGTACAGCCCGACAGACTGGGGGGGGCCTTCCCCCAGCTTATTGCTCCACAACGTTGGTCGCTGGACTATGCCCCCCTGGAAAGCCGGCTCTGGTCCCGGTCGGCTGATCTCTTGAACGAGTTTGCATCGAGCGGATCTGTGTCGAGCTGGTCTGTTTCGAAATGGTCCGTGCAGCTGGATGAATTGGATGCGCTGGTGGCGTTGTTGCCGGAAACCCTGACCCACGGGGAGGAGCGGCGCCTGCAATTCCTGTTGCGCCGGAGTGTGCCCGGGCCACAGGGGGAGGCGTGGGCTGAGCTGCTGCCCCGTTATGCACGCTATCGGGCGGCGCTACGGGCAGTGACCATGCCCCCCAAACCAGATGGTCGCCACAACCGGTCGGCACTCGACGTAGCTCAGGCGCGATTCCTGCGCACCCGTGAGTTGCGGCGCCGCTATCTGGGGGAAACCTGGCACCGGCGCCTGTTCGCCGGGCAGGAAGCCACCACCCGCGATCTGTTGCAGCGGATGCAGGCCCAGCGGGCATCCCGTTGAGGTCCGGCACTGACCTTGACCGGGCGCGCACTTGGCCATGGGCCTGGCCCTGGCGCGCGGCAGTATCGGTGGTGGCCGGAATCCTGTTGGCGCTGCCGTATCTGCACGCCGATTTATACCTGCTCAGTTGGGTGGCCTTTGTGCCCTGGTTGTGGGTGTGCCGTCAGCAGTCGTTGTGGCAGCGTTATGGGTTGGGATTGGCCTTTGGCCTGGGCTGTTATGTCACGGCCACCTATTGGGTGGTGGATTTCCTCATGCTGTTCAAGCAGTACGGTGGTCTGCGTGCAGTGCTGTGGAGCGCGCTGTTCTGGCTTTACAGCGCGCATTTGCCAGCGCTGTTGGCGGTGGCTTTGGGGTGGTTCGAGCAGCGTCAAGGCTTGTCTAACCAGGCTCTGTCCAATCAGGCTGTGTCTAATGCGCTCCGCTGCGAGCTGATGGTGTTTCCCCTGCTGGTTGTGCTGTTGTATGCCCATTTTCCCATGTTGTTTCCCAGCCAGCTGGGGGAGAGCCAGAGCCGGTTTCTGTTGGCGTTGCAGGGCGTGGATCGGTTCGGTGTCTACGGCCTGGACGCAATCATTGCGCTGGTGAATATGCTGCTGTTACGGGCCCTGTTGATGGGGCGCAGCGGGTATCGCGCGGCATCGAACTGGCTAGGCCTGATGGTGGTGTTGGCGTGGTTTGGTTACGGCGCGCTGGCGCTGCCGCATTGGCAACAGCAGGTGGCGTTGTGGCCGCGGCTGGCCGTGGGCCTGGTGCAGCCCAATGAGCCGCCTTCCGTTGTGCCACCACCACCCTATGCCGGCTACAGTCGGGCTTATCCCCCGGCCATGGAGATGAGCGGGCGCCTGGTGGCTGCGGGGGCAGAACTGGTGATCTGGCCGGAGTCCGCCTACAAAGGCTATTTTGATGAGCCCGCGGTGGCGACGGCTTTCCGCAGTGAGGTGCAGGCCTTGGGCATCCACCTCATGCTGCAGGACATTGAACGCAGCGCCGACGTTCAGTTCAACACGCTGACGCTGGTGAATGCCGCCGGCGTCGAGCGGGGCCGCTATCGCAAAATGAAGCGGGTGGCCTTCGGCGAGTACGTGCCCCTGGTCAGCGACGTGCCCTGGCTGCGGCAGCGGGTGGAGGAGTTCTTCGGTGCCTTTCTCAATGAAATTGCCGCCGGCAGCCAACGGGTTCAGTTCCAGATGGGGCAACTCACCCTGGTGCCCCTGATCTGCTATGAAACCCTGTTTCCGCAGTTTGTGGCGGACAGCCTGGCGGCGGTGGACACACCGGCAGTGTTGGTGGCGGTGTCCAGTAACGCCTGGTTTGGTGCCACCCGGCAGCCGTTTCAGCATGTGGGCTCGGCGGTGTTGCGGGCGGTGGAAAACCGGGTGTCCATGCTGCATGTGGTGAACAACGGCCCGTCCACCGCGGTGACGCCGGACGGTCGGGTGCTGCTGCAGACCGACTTTCGCCAGGCCGGAGGGTATCGGGTGGACCTGCCTTATGAGTCTCGAACTGCGGATTCCTCAGGTGCGTCTTCTGCCGGCCATGATGCGGTGGGGCGACCGGTTTGGCATCCCCGTTGGTTCCTGGTTTGCACCTATGGCCTGGCGGGCCTGTGCCTGCTGTTGGCGCTGGTGCGGCGGCCTTGTGTCCACCGGGGGCCTGTATAACAATAGCCCCTCATGTAGCAACCGGTGACAGCGTTTGAATCAGCAACATCGCCTTGCATTACCCGCGGGGAACACCATTCATTGGTATGAGATTGAATCGGTGTTGGGGAAAGGGGGATTCGGCATTACCTATCTGGCCAGGGATAAGAATCTGGATAAAGCCGTGGCCATCAAAGAATTCCTGCCCACTGAGTTCGCCACCCGTGATCCGGATCTGACGGTGCATCCGGACTCTGCCCAGAATCAGGAATTGTTTCGTTGGGGATTGACCCGCTTCATTGAAGAGGCGCGGGTGCTGTCCCGTTTTGAACACCCCAATATTGTTCGCGTGTTCACGGTGTTCGAAGAGAACAACACCGGCTACATGGTGATGGCCTATGAACAGGGTCGCAGTCTGAAGGCGCTACTGAATGCTGAGGGAACCTTGTCGCAGGAGCGTCTGCTGAGTGTGCTGATGCCCATCCTTGACGGGCTGCAGCGAGTGCACGCCAAGCAGTTTATCCACCGCGACATCAAGCCCGATAATATTTATCTGCGGGACGACGGCACGCCGGTGCTGCTGGACTTCGGCTCTGCCCGGCAGGCCATTGAAGGCGAAAGTCGTACCATGACCACCATGGTGTCACCGGGCTATGCGCCGTTTGAACAGTATCATGCCAAAGGCGAAGAGCAGGGGCCCTGGACCGACATTTACAGCCTGGGGGCAACCGCCTTTCGCGCCATCAGTGGCATCAATCCGGTGGACGCGGTGACCCGCAGCCGGGCGTTGCTGGAAGGCAAACCGGACCCGCAACCCCTGTTGCAGCCGCAACAGTATCCCGATTATGCGCCGGCGCTGCTGGCGGCCGTCAACCATGCCCTGTGCTTCCGCATGGCGGATCGCCCCCAGAACCTGGAGCAGTGGCGGCAGGAGATGCAGGCCGGTGATGACGCCACGGTGATGGTCGATCACGGCTTGCGCTCTGCACCCACTGCCTTGGCTTCCAGTCATTCTGCTGGCAACAGCCGTCCCCTGCGTCCAGTCCCATGGGTTGCGGGTGCCCTGCTGGTGTGTGCACTGGCCGGGTTGGGATACTACCAATGGTCATCCCCTGAGGGACGTGACGCAGCGACCGCCGGCAGTGTCGTGAATAATCCAGTGCAGGTCGAGTCAGGTCAAACTGAGTCGGGTCGAACTGAGCCAGGCCCTGGCGAGGCATTGCTTATCCCGGAACCACATCAGCAACAGGCCCTCCAGAAATCCGAGCCGCAAGCCAAGGCAGAAAAAGAAGCGGCAGAACGGCTGACAGAAGAGGCCCGCGAGCAAGCGGAATTGCGCCAGGCAGAGGCAGAACGCAAAGCACAGGAAGCGCGCCAGGCAGAAGCGGCCCGGCAAGTCGAATTGAAACGCCAGCAGGAATTGGAAGCACGGATTGCCCAGTCCAAAGCGGAATTTGCCAAACGACAGGGCAACAAATTCGATCCTTACAGTAGCAATGATTACCCCGTGGCCAAACCGCTCACCGGCAGCACCACCATCAAGGTGCCCGCCAGCACCAAAGCCTGGACCAGCTCCGGCGTTTTGATTGAACGTGGAAAAACCTACAGTATTTCCGCCCACGGCCAATGGAGCGTCGGCAAATCCTGCAAGAGCACCGACGCCAGTGGTGAAGGTGTTTATACCCTGGCCTGTTGGGATCTCGGTGGCCAGGTGGTGGCGGGCTTTAGCCACAGTGCATTGGTGGGCAAGATCGGCAAAGGTACGCTGCCGTTCTTTGTGGGGAACCGTTTTACCTTCACCGCAGAGCAGGACGGCGGTTTGTATTTCATGGTCAACGATGCGGCGGCGACGTTCAACGATAACAGCGGTGCGTTGGATGTGACCATCACGTACCAACATTAGACCCAGGTTAAAACAACGGTCAGAACAGGGATTACCGGCCCGCTGCCCGCACCTCCTTGATCAGCGCGTTGAAGGCGTCCGGGTCGTCCAGTTGCTGTGGAATCAATTGATAGCGGACTTCGCCCATAGCACCCGCCACCGTCACATCCAGAATCCGGTCCCCGGTGAGAATGGCCTTGAGGGGGCCCTGCAACGGCAGATCCTGCCCGCTGTAAATGCCCTTGGCTTCCTCCTGGAACGGGGTGATCACCACCATGCCCGGTTTGATCTTGAAAATCAGCAGATGATTCCAACCCTCGATGGCGTAAATGCGGCCGCGGTCAATGCGCACAATCTTGGCCAGCGATGAAATGGACCACAAGCCATCCACCGGGGTGACCTTGCCCGGTTTGACTTCCACAATGGACGGCAGAAACGCACCCACTTCGGGGACTTGCATGGTTTGGGCGTGAGTCGTGCTGCCCAGCATCATGGTCAGGCAAAGGGTAAAGACGGTGATCAGCGGCAAGCGTGGCATGTGGTTTCCAATCAGGTTAATGCAAGGTTGCGGATTCAGTGTTGCCTAGAACCTAACCAGATGCCGGTGGGATTTCAAGCGCAAAGGCCCCCTGTGACACTATGCCCCAGGGGAGTTGTGAAAAATTACCGGGTTCACTCTTATAACTGTTTCATCACACCCCGTGCTGCTTCCAGGGTTTGTTCCAGCTCCAGATCCCCGTGGGCGGAGGACACAAAGCCCGCCTCATAGGCGCTGGGTGCCAGATACACACCCGCGTCCAGCATCAGGTGATAGAACTTCTGGAAGCGCTCCAGGTTGCACTGGGTGACTTGCGAGAAGCGACTGATGTTTTTATCTTCCGAGAAGAAAAAGCCGAACATGCCGCCCACCTGGTTGGTGGTAAAGGGAATGCCGGCTTCGTCTGCGGCGCTTTGCAGGCCCGCCATCAGGGTGGCCGCTTTCTGGCTCAAGGCTTTGTAGAAGCCCTCTTTGGACACCCCTTCCAGCATGGCGAGCCCGGCCGCCATGGCCACCGGGTTGCCGGATAACGTGCCCGCCTGATACACCGGTCCGGTGGGTGCGATGTAATCCATGATGTCTTTTTTGCCGCCGAAAGCGCCCACCGGCATGCCGCCTCCGATGACTTTGCCCAGGGTGGTCAGGTCCGGGATGATGCCGTAGTAGCCCTGGGCTCCCTGCAGGGATACCCGGAAGCCGGTCATCACTTCGTCCAGGATCAGCACTGCGCCGCTGGCGTCGCACACTTCCCGCAGGCATTCCAGAAAGCCGGGCACCGGCGGAATGCAGTTCATGTTGCCGGCTACGGGTTCCACGATGATGCAGGCAATCTGGTCGCCGATCTGGTTGAACACCTCGCGCACTTGCTCGCTGTTGTTGTATTCCAGGGTCAGGGTGTGTTCCGCCAGGCAGGCGGGGACGCCGGGGGAATTGGGCACGCCCAGGGTGAGGGCCCCGGAGCCCGCCTTCACCAGCAGGGAATCCGCGTGGCCGTGATAGCAGCCTTCGAATTTCACGATCTTGTCGCGGCCGGTATAGCCACGGGCCAGGCGGATGGCGGACATGGTGGCCTCAGTGCCGGAACTCACCATGCGCACCAGGTCCATCCCGGGAAAGGTTTCACAGACCTTGAACGCCATTTCCACCTCGATGGCGGTGGGGGCGCCAAAGCTCAAGCCGTGCTCGGCGGCTTCCTGCACCGCGCGAATGATGCCCGGGTGGCCGTGGCCCAGAATCATCGGCCCCCAGGAACCCACGTAATCGATGTACTGGCGATCGTCTTCATCAATCAAATAAGCGCCCTTACCGGACTTGAAGAAAATCGGCGTGCCACCCACGCCCTTGAATGCACGGACGGGGCTGTTTACACCACCGGGAATGTGGGTCTGGGCGGCGGCGAACAGGGTTTCAGATCGGCTCATATTGGATTTCCTGATGGCTATTGGCTTGCCCGTGGTGTTGGCAAACGTGACTCAAATCGACTGGTGAAAGCGGAAACTTCAAGCGGCTACCGGAACAGGTTGCTGTACTGCTGGCAATGTTGCTCGATGTCGTCACGGTCAAACACGTCGTTCACCGCCGCCACCATGGAGAAGCCGGCTTCAATCAGTTGGCCCGCATTATTCAGGGTTATGCCGCCGATGGCAACGGTGGGCAACGGGCACGCCTGGATGAAATCGCGCAGGCTCTCCAGGTCAGCGTGTTGCGCATCCGGCTTGGTGCGGGAGGGGAAAAAGCGCCCAAAGGCCAGGTAGTTTGCCCCCTGATCCATGGCGCTCTCGGCCAGCTCGCGGGAGCCGTGACAGGTGGCGCCGATGATGCGGGTTCGCCCCAGGCGCTGACGGGCTTCCCGTACCGGAGTGTCCTCCTGCCCCAGGTGCACACCATCGGCTTCACACTCCAGGCACAGGTTCACGTCATCGTTGATGATCAGCAACGCTCCCAGGTTGCGGGTCAGCTCCCGCAACTGTTGCGCCAATTGCTGGCGCAGGGGGGCGGGGCTCGTTTTGTCGCGGTACTGGATCACCCGGGCACCCCCGCGCAGGGCGGCCTGCACCTGGTGCAGCAGCGTGGGGGGAGGGGTCAGAACCGGGTCGGTGATGGCGTAAAGGCCTCGTAACATACGCTGTACTCCGCAATGAAAAGGGGTGAAAGGGTTTGGTCAAATCAGCGTTGTTGGCTGGTCCAGGACAATCGATCCGGAATCAGCTGGCCCATGCCAAGACGACGGGCATGGGCCACCGCCTTGGCGGTAAAGGATTGGGCATCCCGCACCGCCACCGGCATGCTGGCGCCGTGGGCCAGGTAGCCGGCGATGGCAGAAGCCAGGGTGCAGCCGGTGCCGTGGAAATCCCCCGGTTGGCGTTCCTGCTGATAGGATTCCAGAAAGCGGCGGTGCCCCCACAGGCGGTTTTCGATGTTGGCGCTGGCCTCGTGGCCGCCGGTGATCAGCACATACTCTGCGCCCTGGGCCATCAGCTGTTGGGCACAGGCCTCCAGGGTATCTGCATCACTGCACAGGGCCTTGGCCTCCAGGGTGTTGGGGGTGATGATGCTGGTGCAGGGCAGCAGCAGCTCGTGAAAGGCGTCGATCAGGTTATCCCGGGCCAGGGCGCCCCCGCCGCCGGCGGCCAGCACCGGGTCAAACACCACCGGAATATCGGCGTAATCCTGCAGCAGAGTATGGATGGCTTCGATGATGTCCTGGCTGGCGGTCATGCCGATTTTGAAGGCCGCCACGGGCATGTCCTCCAGCACCGCCCGCGCCTGTTCCACCAGAAACGTGGCGCTTGCCGGCTGGAAATCCTTGACCCCACTGGTGTCCTGGGCGGTCAAAGCCGTGATGATGGTGCAGGGGTGACAGCCCAGGCTGGTCAGGGTTTCGATATCAGCCTGAATGCCGGCGCCACCGCAGGGGTCGTGGCCGGCAAACACCATAACAATGGGTGCGCGCGCTGTGTTCATAGTCCCGTTTCCCTGATTGTTGTCCATTTTTCAGTACTATAGCGCGGATGGCCGGGGGCTTCACCTGCGCTGAATCCGGTCATCGGGAATCAGGGGGATTTTGCGGCAACAAAGAGGAAGTGGCGCCGATCTGGGTGTATAATTCACGGCACATTTATGATCAGGTTGTTTTTTGATCAATGGAAGTGCAAAGGAATTGATATAAAAAATGAATAAGCCAGATGCCATGTTCTCCCTGATGGTGAATCCGAGATTTTGTGACACGGACGCCATGGGGCACATCAACAATACGGTATTGCCCGTGTGGTTCCTGGAAGGCCGGGAATCCATTTTGCGTATTTTTAATCCCAATCTTTCAACCGAAGAAGTCAGCCTGGTGCTGGCCAAGATTGAACTGGAATACCTGGAAGAGACCTTCTTCGGCAAGCCGGTGGAGATCCGTACTTACGTCCTGCGCATCGGGACTTCCTCGGTGCTGGTGGGCCAGGAAGCCTGGCAGGAAGGTGAGCTGAAAGCCACCGGAACCGCCACCATGGTGAACTTCGACAAGCATACCCGAAAATCCGTGCCGATCCCGGCGGACGTCAAGAAACGCCTGGCAGAGCACTTGCTGGAGTCTGATCAGTGAGTACATTTGAAGTGGTCCACAAGCCGGAGCAGTGCAGCTTTGTGGCCGATTGCGGTGGCCAGCAGGCGCTGCTCACCTATCGACTGAAAGAGGGAACCCGGGTGGACTTCAACCACACCTTTGTTCCCAAGGTGGCCAGGGGCAGCGGTGTGGCGCTGAAACTGGTGAATACGGCGGCGGAATGGGCCCGCGGCCAGGGGCTCAGCATTGAAGCTTCCTGCTGGTATGCCCATAAAGTCCTCCGCCTCTAGCCTTCTATCCGCGCCACGCTCATTCCTCCGTCCAAGCCCTGCACTGCCCCTTAGACTAAAGTCTAAGCCCCTGTTTTCCCACCTGAATTTACAATGACTCCAGTTGAACTAAACTGGAGTTTATGGGGGTATCAGGCCACTGTATGCCCCCGTGTGCGCCAGGGCGGTGCAGTTTAAGTCCCCTGGTTTACAAAATGATGCAAATTACGCATAAAACGACATGATCTAAAGGGTGAAACCAAGCAGGATCAATGTTACACATAGGGGAATAATGAAAAGGGCTTAAACGCCTGAAATTTGTACATATTAGCTGTTTGTAGTACGGGGGAAGGTAGACACAATGAAGCGAGCTTTGAAAGCCTGTCTGGAAGCGATGGATCACGCTGAAGACTACCAAGCCTGGTGCGATGCCGCCCGGGAGTACGACCGTCTGGCTGGAAACGATGAATGGCGCGAAGAGGATGCTTCCCCCCATTACGATTACAAAATGATCCGGCTGCGCTACAACGAGCTGCGCACCGCCCGCCAACGGGGCGATGTTAACCAGCTGGTGTTCTACATCAACGAAGGCCTGCACGGCAACCTGGGCCGCATTGCCAACCCCATGCTCTATCAGCAGTGCTACTTCGGTACCAAAAAGCTGATTACCGATTACCTGGAAGAAGTCTGTACCTGCCTGCAGTGGATTTGCGAAACCGACTTCCCGAATTTCTCCCTGGTGCAAAAGCTGGATTTCCTGGAGCGCACCCATCAGGCGTTCGGTGAATCCGCCCTGATGCTGAGCGGCGGCGCCGCCCTCGGTATGTTCCACCTGGGTGTGTTGAAAGCCATGTGGGATAACGAACTGCTGCCCAGCATCATTTCCGGCTCCAGTGCCGGCTCCATCATGGCCTCGGTGGTGGGAACCCACTCCGACGAAGAACTGAAAGCCATGCTGGACCCGGAATACATCTATGCGGAAGCCTTCCGTGTGGTGGGGCTGCGGGGCACCCTGCGCGGCAAAGGCCTGCTGGACCCGGCCCAACTGGAGCTGTGCCTGGAGCGTAATGTTCAGGATCTCACCTTTGAAGAGGCCTACAAGCTCACCGGCCGCCGCATCAACATCACCGTGTCGCCGGCAGATCCCCATCAGGAATCCCGCCTGCTGAATGCGGTCACCTCACCTCACGTGTTGATCCGCAAGGCGTCCCTGGCCTCCTGCGCCATTCCCTACGTGTATCCACCGGTGATGCTGTGGGCCAAAAACATCAACGGCGAAAAGGTGCCATACATTCCGTCGCGCCAGTGGGTGGACGGTTCCATCAAGAACGACCTGCCGATTCAGCGCCTGGCCCGGATTTATGGGGTGAACCACTCCATTGTCAGCCAGACCAACCCCCATGTACTGCCGTTCCTGTCCCGGGCGGAAGCCGGTGAGAAAACCCTTGGTGCCTATGCCAAGGACATGCTGATCAGCAACGTGCGCTACAACGTGAATCAGGTGCTGGACTTCACCAAGAACAAGATCTCCAACCGCAGCCTGGCGCTGTTGGTGGACAAGGCCCATTCGGTGGTATCCCAGCGTTACCAGGGCGACATCAACATCGTGCCCCCGCGCCAGCCCATGAACGCGTTCCGGGTGCTCTCCAATGCCTCACCCCAGGATGTGGCCCGCTACATTCGCTCCGGTGAAACCAGTACCTGGCCCAAGCTGGAGATGATCCGCAATTCCACCCTGATCAGTCGCACCATCAACAGTTGTCTGACCACATTGAAGGTGGAAGAGGAGCGCGAACTGGAAGAATACTCCCAGAATCAGGCCACAGCCTGATATTGGGCGCCGGGCACACCAGTATGATTGTATAAATCGGGTTAGAATACTCGTTTGTTGTATGCGATCTGCTGGAGTAGCCAGGTGAGTGAGTCCAAACGTAAAACACCCTTGTCCAAGGCGTTGTCCGACAAATCTTTGCGCAGTCGGGCCACGCCATTGGACGCGTTCAATCTGGCGAAAAAGCACTGGCTGCTGACCCAGAAACTGAATGTGGGGGAGCTGGCGGAAGAACTGGGCGTGAGTCGCGCCACCCTGTTCCGCTGGATCGGAAACAAAGATCTGCTCATGGGCGAGATCATGTGGTCCCTCTACAAACCCACAGTCCTGAACGCCCGCAAAGTCTGTTCCGGGGAAGGGGTGGAATACGTGGTCAATGTATTCCGGGAAGTGAACACCCAGATCCTGAATTCCCAGCCCATGCGTACCTGGCTGCACTCTGACGGTCAGTACGCCGTCAGCATCCTTTCCTCCAAAAGCAGCCATTTCCATTCCCGCATGGTGGAGTTGAATTCGGAACTGCTGAAGCAGGAAACGGCCAAAGGCCTGATCCATCCCGCCATGACCATCGACAGCCTGTCCTATTTTATGTGCCGCATCGGCAACTCGTGCATTTTCAGCGAAATGATCCTGGGCCAGGAGCCGGACCTGAATCAGTTGGAAGAAGCCTGTACCGCTGTGCGCATATTGTTGGGAGGCCGCTGAAGCTGGCCCTGGTCAGTAGGGTTCCACCTTGTTACGGCGGCGGCGCGTCTTGGGCGGCTCCGCCAGGGGCTCATCCTTGGGGCCCTTGCCATTGGTGCCATTCAGAAACGGCAGGCGGCGGGTGATGCCGGCCACCGATTCCACACTTTCTGACAGGCCGGAAAAGCGCTTGGAGATCACCCGGATCTCTTCCATGTCTTCATAAATGTGGAACACCACCAGATAAAACTCCATCAAGGCCCGGGTGATGGTGGCCACCGTGATAAACCCCACCGGCCCTGCCACAAACAGATAGAACAAACCCCGCCACCAGGAGGTGAGAAACGCCTCCACCGTAAAGTAGACCACCCCGATCAGCGTCGAGGCCAGAATCACCCCGTACAGCACCGGGAACATCTGCACGGTGATGAACTTGGTGAAGGAAAAATCGAACAGGGCATTGAAGTAACCGTGGGCGGTGTTGCTGGCACGGTTGAAGCTGCGGCGACGATCCTCTCGCGACATCGGACTGATCCTGGGTTCTGGGCCTGCAGCCATTTTAATGAAGGCGCTGCGGCTTTAACAGCCATTGCTTAGCTGGATGTGGCTCTTTGGGACAGTTTCGGCAGGCGGTACGTCAACCACAGCACGGTGCCGATGCCCGCCAGCACGTTGGCCAGGGCAATGCCGCCGAACAGGCCGCGGTAATCAAACCAGAGTGTCCCCAGCCAGGCCAGGGGTACCGTGAGGGCAAACAAGCGCAGCACACTGATCAGGGTGCCAAACAGTGGCCGTTGCAGGGCATTGAGTGTGGAGCAGCTGAGGATCACCACACTTTGAAAGCCGTAGGAAACGGGCACCAGCAGCAGATACCAGATGATGGCCTGCTGCGTGTCGGCTTCGGTGGAAAATACCGACGCCACCGAATCCCCCGCCACAAACAACAGGGCGGCGATGCCCAGCTCCCAGAAAAAAGCGAAGGTCAGCGCCTTGCGCACCGCCTCCCGAATGCGTTGACTGTGATTGGCGCCGAAATTCTGGCCCACAAACGGGGTCAGGGCAGAGGAGAGGGCGATGATCATCACCAGGGCCAGGGCTTCAATACGGGTGCCCACACCAAATCCGGCCACGGCATGATGACCGTGGCGGGCCACCATGGCGGTGAGTACGGCGGCGGCCAGCGGGGTCATCAGGTTGGTGGTGGTGGCGGGGATGGCTACTCGCAAGATGGAGGCCCAGTGCTCACGCTTGGGGCCCAGCACATCCGCAAAACTCATCAGGCGCCGTTGCCGCACCAGCACCAGCAGCAGGGCGGCGGCTGCAAACACCCAGGACACTACGGTGGCAATGGCCGCGCCGCGAATGCCCAATTCCGGAAACGGGCCGATGCCAAAAATCAGCAGTGGGTCCAGAATGCCGTTCACCAGGCCGGCGATGGCCATAATGATGCTGGGGGTGCGGGTGTCACCGGTGGCCCGCAGGACGCTGTTGCCCACCATGGGGATCACCAACAGGAAGAAGCCCCCGTACCACAGAGTCATGTAGTCACGGATCAGGTCGATGGTCTGGTGATTGGCACCCAGCAGCAGGAACAGCGGGTCGAGGGTGAGATTTCCCAGGATACCAATGGGAATGGCAATGGTGACCGCCAGGGTCAGGGCGTGGGCGGCGGTGCGGCGGGCTTCCGTCAGGTTGCCCCGGCCAATGCGGGAGGCGATGTGGATGGCGGTGCCGATGCCGATGCCCATGGAAATGTTCATCAGCACGTTGGAGACCGGGAAGGTGAAACTGACCGCTGCCAGCTCGCGGGCGCCGATCAGCCCGATGAAATAGGTATCCACCAGATTGAACATCAGAATGGCCACGATCCCGAAAATGGTGGGGATGGTCATACTGGTGAGCGTGGGAACGATAGGAGCGTTCAGCAGGTCTCTGTGTCGGTGCCCGGACATGAAGCGTTCAATATTGGAGGTGGGCGCCGATTATGTCACAGCCGGGGCCACACTTCACCCGCTGGGCCCCCGCTGCGGGCGAATCCGGCTCAGTCCACAATGAAACTGGTGAACAGGATGTCCTCCACGTCTGCCGGTTCACCTTCCTCCTGGAGCGCGGCCACCACTTCAGACAGTGCGGTTTCTTTGAGCATTTCCTTGCCTTCCATACTGCTCAGGGCCTCTGCGGACTGGCTGCTGAACAGCATCACCAAGTGATGACGGATGGCGGGCTTGTGTCGATCCACGGCTTCGGCGGTTTGGCCACCTTTGACTTTGAGGGTGACATCGGCTTTCAGGTAACCCATTTTGCGGGATTGGTAATTGGTCACGAAAGAGGGCTTCAATTCCACGTAGACCACATCATTGCTGGGGGCAGCCCCCTCTTCAGCCTGTGCGCTGGCGACCATCAGAGCGGAAATCAACAGTACCATGTGCGTGATCAATTTCATGAGGCATTCCCCGTGCTAGTGTTGCGGATCTTCCTAAGCATAGACAGCCTTGGGCAGATTGCCGGGGTCGACGGCACTGAATTGTCAAAGTATGGTCGGGTTCGCACTCCGGCCTGTTATAGAATGAACACATTGAATCAAGGGCTTAGAGGTGTGACATGTTGTTTTCCTCGCATCTGACCGATGTCTTCGCCTTCCCGTTGTGGGCGGCAGCCTGTCTGGCGTTGCTGGGCCTGGCCCTGTGGCGGGCGCCCTGGCGTGCGGTGCTGACGGTGTCCGCCCGGCAGCATGCCTTGCTGGGGGGGCTGGTGGGGGTGTGCCTGATCTGGTCGTTTCGCTTCGAAGTGATCCCCGGGCTGCACTTTCACCCCTTCCTGATGACCACCGTCACACTGGTGTTCGGCTGGTGCTTCGCCCTGATTATGGCGGCGTTTGCCCTGCTGTTGTTGGTGCTGGTGGGTACGGTGGAGTGGCAGACCCTGCCCTGGAACTGGCTGTTCTCCGCTGTCCTGCCCGCGTCCATGGCCTATGGCCTGTTGCGGGTTATCGAGTGGTTCCCCACCCGAAACCTGTTTGTCTACATCCTGGGGTTGGGTTTTTTCGGTACCCTGCTGACCACCTTGTTGAACTGCCTGCTGTTGCTGGGGTTCTTCTGGTGGTGGTTACCGGACAAGGTGTTGCTGGCGCTGTGGGACAAGCGGGCCTTCGTGGTGCCGCTGTTGTATTCGGAAGGCTTCATCAATGGCATGCTGGTGACGTCGGTCACCGTGTTTTTCCCGGATCTGGTGAAAACCTTCGATGATGACCGGTTTTTGAAATCCGATTCCTAGAACCGGCTTCAACCCACCTGGGGAGCCGCCTTCTCCAGACATTCCACCCGGTTACGCCCATTGTGCTTGGCCGTGTAGACCGCGCTGTCAGCGTCGCTGAACAGGTCGTTGAAACTGTTGCGTCCGCCGGCCTGGCAGCAGGCCACACCGAAACTCCCGGTCACGGTCAGTTGGGCCGGGTTTAACTGCTCCAGCGCCAAGCGGATGGACTCCGCTTTGTCCAGAGCCTGCTGGCGGTCACAGTGGCTGAGCAGAATTACGAACTCCTCGCCACCGAAGCGGGCCACGATGTCCTCCCGTCGGCACTGGTTGCGCAGCAATTGGGCCGCTTCCTTCAGCACCGAGTCACCGGTGGCGTGGCCGTGCAGGTCGTTGATGTCCTTGAACTTGTCCAGATCCACAATCAGCAAGGCCACCGGAAAACGGTGGCGCTGGGCTTCGCTGAGCTTCTGGGGGGCGGCCTCAAACAGGTAGTGACGATTGTGCAGGCCGGTCAGCTGGTCAGTCATGGCCAGGTGCTGGAGTTTCTGCTGTTGATATTGCACCTGCTCAAACAGCCGCTTGGTCCGGATCAGGTTGTTGATGCGGGCGAGCATTTCATCCCGGCTGGCAACTTTCGACAGGTAATCGTTGGCGCCGGACCGCAGAATCTCCACCTTGATGTCCTCGCTTTCCTGTGCTGACAGCATCAGGATCGGCGTTTCGATGGGGCTGGCCCGGGTGCGCAGGGTCTTCACCAGTTCCAGGCCGGTCATGTCCCCCTCCAGAATGTAATCCACCAGCAACAGGTCGAATTTGTGCTGATCCATACATTCCAGGGCCGCCAGTCCGGTCCCCACCTGCTGCACTTTGTACCCGCTGTTTTTCAACAGCTCGCACACCAGCAGTGCCGTGGACTGGTTGTCCTCTACATAGAGGATGCTGCCGGAAGTTTGCTGCAGGCGGACTTTCTGGGACCAGGATGTGATGTGCTCCAGCACCGTATCCAGTTTCTGTTTGGGAAACAATTCGTTGACACCGGCTTTCATGGCCCGGCTCAGGATGTCGCGGCTTTCCTCAGTGGTGAGCATGACCACGTGGGTATTCTGCTGGTTTTCCAGCTTGCGCAGTGCCCTGACAAACTCGATCCCCTCCATATCCTCCAGGTACATGGCGGTGATGACCAGGTCGCAACGGGCCCGTTTCAGCATGTCGAGGGCTTCATCGCCCCGGGTCAGGGTAAGGGATTTGATTTGTTGCGATGCCAAATGCTGATTCAGCAAAACCGACAGGGATTTCGAAATGTCGATGATCATGGCCCGCATAGTGTGATTCCATTCCAGTGGATTCTATTCAGTGTAGCAGCAGTTGCGGCGGAGGCGCGCGCAGGGCGGGGGCTCTGTCATATTGTTGTTACATCCGGCTGATAAAAGGTTCAGTCAGGTATTTTGCATAAATGCAGGGTAAGAAACGTGCGCAACCAGGAACCATCAGCTACTTTTATGACTGACGTCTATAGCCGAATAGCCAGCAGCAAAGGAAATGTGGGTGTGCGTAAAGACCTGTCGCAAAGCAACCTGAAAGATACCTCCACCGTTGAAACCAATCTGGGCCCTTGTCTGCTGATGGGGCTGGCATCCTGGATTGTGTTGTACTCCCTCTACGGTTTGTTGTCCTGAGCCGCGGTTTTTCCCAATCCAAAATCGTTTGACGTCGATCATCGTATTGGCAATCATTGGGCTTATGATTAAAGCCGAACGAGTTCCAATCGAGAGTATTGCATGAGAACCATTCATAAATTCGAAGTCGCTATCTCCAAAGAAACCCAATCCATCGAGCTGCCTGAACAATCCAACATCATTCACGTTGAGTATCTGATGCCCCGTCGCACCATCTATATGTGGGCGGAAGTGCCGGCGGATATGACCGCCCCCAAGACCACCCGCCAATTCAGGGTCTTTTTCACCGGCGATGGCATTCCCAACAACGCCAGTTATCTGGGCACCACCATTGATCAGTATCTTCCGGAAGCCTATCACGTCTACGAATTGAAGGGCTGAGCGGCTGTCCATGAGCCAACCCCAAACACTCGGCAAGTACCAGATTCAGGGATTGCTCGGCAAAGGGGCTATGGGGGTGGTGTACAAGGGCTTTGACCCCAACATCGCCCGCCCGGTAGCCATCAAGACCATTCACGCTTCACTGCTGGACACGGAAATGGGGCGCGAGCTGCTGGACCGGTTCCGCAATGAGGCTCAGGCGGTGGGGCGCCTCAACCACGCCAACATTGTTTCCATCTATGAGTTTGATCAGGATAAAGGCACTCCCTATTTCGTCATGGAATACGTGGAAGGCCATGACCTCAAAACCCTGCTCAAGGACGGTCGCAAGTACAGTCCGGAGGAGGCCGTCCATATTGTGGCGGCCATCCTCAGTGCGCTGGAGTACACCCACAAGCTGGGGATCGTGCATCGGGACATCAAGCCGGCCAATGTGTTCATCACCCACAACGGCCAGATCAAGCTGGCGGATTTTGGCATTGCCCGGGTGGATAACGCGGAGCTGACCCAGATGGGCAGTGTCTTGGGAACGCCGTCCTACATGTCGCCGGAGCAATGCAAGGGGCAGCCGGTGGATGCGCGCAGCGACCTGTTCTCCACCGGTGTGGTGCTGTACGAGTTGTTGGTGGGCAAGAAGCCGTTCTCCGGGGATAACACCCACGCCATCATGCACAGTGTGTTGTCGGAAGATCCGGAACGCCCTACCAGTAAAAGCCAGGCGGTGCCGAAAGCATTTGATGCCATCGTTCGCAAGGCCCTGGCCAAGGACCTGAATCACCGTTATCAAACCGCAGCGGAGTTTCGTGACGACTTGCAGAAAGCCGTCGCCCCCAGCAGCACCCAGAGCAACAACCTGGTGATGATCGCTGTGGTGGCTGCGTTGGTACTGGCGTTGGCGGTGGCCGGCGGCATGTGGTTCAAGACTCAGCGGGATCAGCAGTTTGCCCAGCCTGGCGTGGAAACCACGGACGGCAAGTTGTCGGCGGAGGAACAGGCCAAGCTGGAGCGGCTGATCAAGGTGGCGGAAGCCCATTTCAAGGTGGGGCGGCTGGTGTCACCCCAGGGCAGCAATGCGTTCGAAGCCTACCAATTGGTACTGCAGGTGGACCCCCAGAACAGCGCGGCCCTGGAAGGCATCAATCGGGTGAAGAACCGGTTCTTCAAGCGCGCCCAGCTGTTGGCGCTGGAAGGCCGCCAGGAGGACGTTGAAAAACACCTGGAGCTGGCAGAAAGCCTGTTCCCCAATGATGATCGCATCATGTTGCTGCGCAATCGGGTTAACGAGCAGTAGCACTCAATACGTTGAAGGCCGCATCCAGCAACAATTGGGAGCGGTCCCATTCACCTTGTCCCTGAGCCCGTTTGCTGGCGTCCAGATAGGCATCTTTCAAAAGTTGCCGGGCTTCCAGTGTTTCCGTTGCTTGGGGGTGGTTGGCCAGCAGGTAATCCATCACTTCCTGGGCCTTGCCCGGTTGCTCCAGTGGCAGCAGTTCACCGGCGCTGATGCGGTCGATCAGCAGTGCCATGGCCTGCTGGGGTGACAGATCCGCCGGCAGCGGTTCCGCTGCGGCCGTGGCGGCAGGCTCGGCCTCCAGTGACCGGCTTTCCTGGGGTGCCGTTGTGGGCTCACCGATGACTGCCCTGGCCAGGGTTTCCACCGTAGCGGTGGGCGCGGGTGCCGCTGGGGGCATCACGGTTTCCTCCACCAGGGGGTGGGCATCCCAGGCGGATAAGCCCCAGTACCCTGCACCCAGGGCCAGAACCACTAACGCCAGGGACCCCCACAGCCAGATGGGCAGGCTGGTGCTGAAGGGGGCACTTGTGGATCGGCCGCTGCGAGGGGGCGTGGCGGTGCCCGCTGATTCCGGTGTGCCCCGTGGTCGGGTATCCACCAGGGAGGCATGGGTACCGCTGACCACGGTGGCGTCCTCCACGGCCGGGTCCGGGTTGGACGGTTGTGTTGGCGAGACTGACCGTGCAGGTGATGATTCGGGTGAAGATGCAGGAGGTTCCGGTGAAGCCCCGATCAGGGTCGCCGCGGCGTGCAGCCGGGCCATATCACTGGGCTGGCTGCCACTGGAAATTTCGGTGGCCTCGGGGTCCGCTTGCCGGGTGGCCACCAGGGTGGCCTCTTCGTTCCCCGCCACCAGCGTTTCTGCGTCGGGGCTGGTTTTGACCGGGCCTGGGGGCGGCACAATACGGGTTTGTTCGTCGTTGTCCAAGCTGGCCTCAATTTCCTTTCGCAGCAGAAGAAATTCCGTTACCGGAATCGGGTGCTCGTATTGTGCCTGATCCAGCCACCCCATGAAATGGCCCCGACGCAGAGGTTCTTTGCGAATGGCATCCTCCATGAACAGGCGCAGTTCTTCCCGTTGCCGTTTGCCTTTGCGAAAGTCGTCAAAGTAGGCGGAAAGAACGCGACTGGACATGAGTGATTGAAAGTCCCTCTAGCGGGTGGGTTCAGATGGTACTGCCGGAGCTGAAGAAGAATTCCCCGGCCTCGTGTCCGGCGTAGCGGGCTGGCGCATACTCCGGGATCTGTTGCACGTTGAGCGCCTTGGCCTTGGACTGTACCCGGCTCAACACTTCGCGATAGACGGAATGACCTTCGATGATGCCGTTGCTGCTGCGCAGGGTTTCAATGAAGGCACGGGAGAACACGGAATGGCCGTCACCGCCCCCATCCAGCACCGGAGCAATGCCACCGGAGGTCAGCACCGTGCGGGCGCGGGCCTGGGACATGGCCATGATCCATTCTTTCTGCAGGTCCTCGGGCATGGATTCGTCCACCCGCGGCATGGCGGCCACCGACAGGGTGCCGGCGTAGCAGGAGTCCGCCACCACCATCACGTGTTTGGCTTTGAGGGTGTTGAGAATGTCCGAGATGGCGGCGTTGGAGATCCAGTTACGGGGGTTGCCCTGTTCGGCGTCCACCGGCAGCCAGAAGCCTTTCTCGGTTTTATCATCCAGTTCCCCGTGGCCGGCATAGTAGATCAGCAGGTTGTCCTGCTCGGTCAGGGTTTCCCGCAGCTGGTTCATGGCCGCCAGGATTTCATAACGGGTGGCGTTCTTCAGCACCGTGGTTTTAAATCCGAATTTCTGCTCCAGCAGGGCAGCGGTTTCGCTGGCGTCGTTGACGGCGGTTTTCAGCTCGGGGTAGTTGCGGTATTCGTTGTTGCCGATCACCAGGGCATAGTAGCGGCCAAGATTGATGCCGGATTTCACCGCCAGCGGCGTGGGTTCAGCGGGCTTGGCCGTACTGCTCACGGCTGCCTGTTGATCCGGCACCACACTGAAGTTGAACGCCACCTTGTTGTTTTGCGCGTCCACGGCTTCCAGCTTGACGGTTTGACGGCCGCCGTCCAGGGGCACGTTGACCCAGAACAGGTTGTATTCGTCGATGGTCTGTTCCTTGCCGTTCACCTTGAAGCTCTTCAGGCCTTGGGGGGCTTTGATCTTGCCGACGATTTCTTTCTCTTTGCTGGAGGCCTTGACGGGGATGGTGGGCAGGCCCCGCATCAGGGTCATGGGGGGATCAATAATTTCGATGACCGGCATGCTGTCGGCGCTGGCGATCAGGGTTTCGGATTGCAGGATGCTGCTGTTGGTGGTGCTGACTTCGCTGTTGATCTGCTGCAGTTGCTGATTGGCCTGGGCCAGTTGCTGCTGCTGGCTGCTGACCTCCTGCTTGGCGCTGTCCAGCTCGGAACGCAGCTGTTTGATCAGGGCCTGACTTTGTTCATGAATGGCCTTGGACTCCTGGGCGAACAGGGCCAGCTCGGCATTTTTCTGGTTCTTCTCGGCGGCGGCCAGGGCCTGTTTGCGTTGGCCCAACTCTAGCTGCAGATTGGCCAGTTTGCCCTCGGCCGCCTGCAGTTGCTGGCTCTTGTACGCCACTTCGTCCTTCAGCCGGATCAATTCCTTCTGGTCCACGGCGCGCACTTCCACGGTGGAGGCATACAGCAGGTCGTCGCTCTGCAGTCCCGCCGCCTGGCGATACAGGTTAAGCGCCATGGCTTTGTCCTGGGCGACCCCCAGGCCCTTCTCATACAGGTTGCCCAGGTTGATCAGGGCGCGGGAGAAATTCTGCTTGGCGGCTTTTTCATACCAGATGGAGGCAGCTTGGTAATCCGGCTTCAGGCCCAGGCCTTTCTCATAGATTTCACCCACATAGGTTTGGGCTTCTGCATCGCCGGCCTGGGCCACCGGCAGCCAGATTTTGAGCGCGGTGGCGTAGTCGGCCCGGTCGAAGGCAACGTATTCCCCGCCGCGGATTTCGCAGTCGGTGGCGGTGGTTTTAATGGGGCGGCGGGCAGTGAGAAAGGTGGTCTGGGTGCCCAGCTTTTTCACCTGGCCGGGCAGCAGGCAGTCGATGATCAAGAGGTCATCCGCGTTCTTGGCTTCGGTGTCCGGTCCGCTGGAAGAGGGGGCGGGGTTGCTGGCGCAGGCACCGAGTATCACTGTGAAGAACCCGATGCAGACACCGCGGGCGGTCAACTGAAATCCGTTAGGAGCGCGCATTTTTCACCTCAAATAAATCCGTTATAAGCTTAAGTATACCCTCAGGGGCCGGGCTCTACCTCGATAGTTTCTCGTTACTATGTCACATCATGGAGTCTTAATAGTTGGTTCAAAACTGATCAGTGTCCACCAAAGTGGCCAACCCTGCCGATGACCGGTGCCCTGCAACAGCTGAAAGTGGGCATCGGGCTGCTGCCGGGCGTAGTGCTGAATCCAGCTGGGCAGCACTTCTTCATCCTGGGCACCGGCAAAGTGAAACTGTTGGATACCGGGCTCAAGGGGGGGCTCGGAACCCGGGTCCAGGGACAAAGTCAGTGGGCTGTAGTGGTGATGCCGGGTCCATTGCGCCACCTGCAGGTTACCCGCCAGTGTCACCACGCGGGTGACGTTGGTCAGTTGCGCTGCCAGCAACACCGCCAGGGTACCGCCGCCACTGTGGCCGATCAGCGTGAGGGTGGCGGTTGCGGGAATCTGCCGTCGGACCACCGCCGCCATGCTGTCCACCGTATCGCGGCTGTAGCGGCCCAGGGTCCAGTCCACCGGGCTGCAGTGGGCATCGGCGGTGTGAAAATAGCAAGGTCGCCCCAGATACAGGGCCGGAGCGGGGTCTTCCAGCACCATGGGCAGCAGCAGGGGCGTTCTGGGAGTGGGGTCCCGGCTCGGCCGGCCGTTTCCATCCACGGCGCGGCCATCCCCCTCAATATAGACATGCCAGTGCTCGGGCGCGGGGTGAGAGCGGCCTGCCGGGTTGATCAGCACCCGGTGTTGGTAGCGGGTGCCGGCGATCACCTGGTTGCTCAAGTCCCCCTGCTCGATCCAGCGCTGATAGGGGGTACAGGCACAGAGCAGGCACAGCACAAGCCCGCTGGCGACCCACTTTGCCACACTGTTTATTCCAGCCATGTCTATATGTCAGGTTTCAAAGGTTGAGAAATGGTATCCCATGAGTACACAGATTTCAGTGGGGCTGCACGGTAAATTGCCGCAGCAGGCGGATTTCGTCACCCGCCATCTACCCCTGTCCTTCACCACCGGCTGGGATGAGTGGATGCAGCGCGGCTTGCAGACGTCCCAGGAAGCACTGGGCAATCGCTGGCTGGAGGTCTACCTCACCAGCCCGGTGTGGCGCTTTGTGTTCAGCAGCAATATTGTGGATCAGCAGGTGTGGGCCGGGGTGATGGTGCCCAGTGTGGACAAGGTGGGTCGCTACTACCCACTGGTGCTGGCCCAGGCGCTGCCGGGGGATGCCCTGCCCACCGCCCCACTGCTGACCTCCTCGGACTGGTTCCAGTTGCTGGAAGCGCTGGCGATTCGGGCTTTGCAGGGGTCTTTACAGTGGCCTCTGCCCCTGGCCGAGCTGGAGCAGGAACTGGCCCGGTTACCGCCATTACAGGCGCCGCGCTCGGCAGCCAGTGGAAAATGGGAAGCGGGGCGTCCCCTTGCTCTGTTTCAGCAGCAGGATCTGAATCCCGTGCACGCCTATCCTTATCTGCTGCATGAGATGCTGGGTCAGCGCTATCCCGCTTACAGCCTCTGGAGCAGCGCCGGCTCCGAGCGCGTGTCGCCGGTTCACCTTATCAGTGGTTATTTGCCGTCCCCACAATGCTACACTTCCCTATTGGGGGGAGAGTGGTCCCAGCACGGATGGAGCACGCCGCTGGATGTGATCTCACCATTGGCCTTTTCTCTAAACACCTGTAACAATACACACGACATTCAGAACGAGTAAGAAACTGCATGGCGCAGACCCATTGGCTAAGCAGCGCGGCAACCCACTGCGGCGCCGTTCGAAACATGAATGAGGACGCGTTCCTCAACCGGAATAACGAAGGTTTGTGGGTGGTGGCCGACGGCATGGGTGGCCATGAAGCCGGTGAAGTGGCCAGTGAGATGATCACCACTGCCATGGGCGCGGCGGATCTCAACCAGCCCCTGGCGGAGGTGGTGGACAGTCTCGAGGACGCCCTGCTGGAAGTACACCACAAAATCCGCACCTATTCCCGCACCCACTGCGAAGGCCGAACCATGGGCAGTACCGTGGTATCCCTGTATATACGGGAGAGCGTGGGCATTTGCCTCTGGGCCGGCGATTCCCGCCTGTATCGCTATCGCGACCACACTCTGGAGCGTATCTCCGACGACCACAGCCAGGTTAATGAAATGCTGTCCCGCGGCATGATTTCACCTGCTGAGGCCATCAATCACCCGGCGTCCAATGTCATCACCCGCGCGGTGGGGGCCAGCGAAACCCTGTATGTGGACATCACCCTGGTGGAGCTGCGTCCCGGCGATTTGTATCTGCTGTGCAGCGACGGTTTGTATGGTGCTCTGGATGAGCCGGAAATTGCCCGCTACCTGACCAGCGACAACGTGGAAACGGTCACCCATGGGTTGATTGAGCGCTCCCTGGATGCCGGTGCCCGGGACAACGTGACGGTGATTGCGGTGAAAGTGCAATGATGACGCCTGAAAAAGAAAAGGAATTGGCGGCACAGATGCGCCTGGTGGCCCGCCAGTATTGTGATGGTGCCTTCAATAAAATTGAATATCGCCGGCGCCGCCGTGAGATCCTGGTGCAATGCGTCGATCAGGACGTCAGTCCCAACGAGCCCCCACCCATTCCAGCGGCGGAGGCTGCTCCACCACCCTCGGTGGCCAAAGCCTCCCTGCAGCAGCGGGACTGGGCACCTTACCTGATGGTGGGGGTGACCCTGGTGGTGTTGGGGGTGATGGGCTTTTTGTTGCTTTCGATGGCGTAGATTTTAGCGGGCAGGTGCTGGAACTCATGGATGAGCGTATACAGGTCTGGGTCGGCGACATCACCACACTCAAGGTGGATGCCATAGTAAATGCTGCCAATCGACAGTTGGCAGGGGGTGGCGGTGTTGACGGAGCCATTCACCGGGCTGCGGGTGTTGACGATCTGCAGGCCGCCTGCCGGCAGATCGGCGGCTGTGCCACTGGTCAGGCCGTGTTGACCCCCGGCTTCCGGTTACCGGCCCGTGCCATCATTCATACGGTAGGCCCCATCTGGCAGGGCGGTCAGCAGGGGGAGCCGGAGCAATTGCGTTCCTGTTATTCCGAAGTCATGACCCTGGCGGTACGGGAGGGCTTTCGCTGCATCGCATTCCCCGCCATCAGTTGCGGTGTTTACGGTTATCCCAAAGAGCAGGCGGTGTCCATAGCCGTGGAAGAGGTGGAACGCTGCCTGGAGACCTACCTGATGTTCAAAAAAGTCATCTTTGCCTGTTTTGATCAGGATATGGCACGCTTGTACCAGGCTGCGCTGGGCCGCGGTCAGGCCACCTGAATCTGTTCCCGGTGCAGTTGCAGATACTGGTGGCCCCAGAGTTTGATCGGCCGGCGCACCGGATAGTGGTCATAGTTCAGCGGTTTGCGTTTGGGCTGTTCCCGCACCTCCAGACACCACAATCCTTCCGGGAAAAAGGTGAACTCCAGGCGCTCCCCATAATGATGCTGAGGCTGATAGATGCCCGGGGTATAGGGCTGTGACAAATCCATCTCATCCAGAATATTCAGCTCCAGGTCCAGCAGGTAGATATGCAGCACTTCGTCAAATGGATTGTCGTCGGTGGTGATCAGCAGGTAGCGCTGCCCGGATGCATACTGATCCATCAGCTCCCGGCCCTTGAGGTGGCGACCGGTGGGATGGCCTTGTAACAGCAGCTGGATGTGAGGATGGTTGTCCAGCCGGTAGTGGCTAATGGAAGAGAACAGATTCACCTTTTTCATAAGCAGCCTGGGTCTTATGTTATTGAGTGGGGGCAGTCACTTGGGTTAGTTTAAAGGCGGCGTGGCTGTGGCGAAAACGGCACAGTGTGGCTTTCAAATCTGTAAAAATGCCAAAAATTATGAGGATCAGTACCCAAATGGAAAAACGTCAGCGCATACCGGTGGAAGTGAAACGTTTTGTGGGGGCCATGCTGGCCATCATTGTCTTCATAGCCCTGGCTGCGGTGGTGGTGGATTTGCTCTACGGTCAGTATTAGACCCACCGTTCGTAGTGGCGTATCCCCCTGAGGGCAACTATCCTTGCTGATAGACCCGGCGACGCGGGTCTGCCCATCTGCATGGCCGGGTGACCGGATGACGGAAGGATTCCGTCAGTTTCTTGGTTTCGAGGGATCGAATGCGCATCTTGTGTGTGGAAGGAAATAAAACGTTCCGTTCCATTCTTGAGCAACAAATGATGTTGGCCGGGTTGCATTGCCACTGTCTGCCCAAAGGGGAGGACGGCTTGGAGGCGGCCCGCCAGCTGGCCTTTGATTTCGTGTGCGTATCCATGTTCCCGGAGGATATGCAGGCCTCGTTCTTTATCACGGAATTGCGCAAGATCCCAACCTACAAGCACACCCCGGTGGTGTTGTTTACGTCGGAATACGACGAGCAATCCCTCACTGAAGTACTCAAGGCCGGTGCCACGGAAGTCTTCCATCGCCGTGACCTCGAAGAGCTGATTACGTTCGTCCGCCGTTATAACAGTCGCTATGAGCCCCTTACCGGTAACGTTTTATATGTGGAGGACTCCCTGGTGCAGCAGCAGGCCATTCGCCACATCCTGAAAAGTGTGGGGCTGGATGTGATGTGTGTGACCAGTGCCGAAGAAGGTTGGGAGCGGTTCCGGGAAAACACCTACGATTTGCTGATCGTGGATGTGGTGCTCACCGGCGACATGAGTGGCATTCGGCTGGTGAACAATGTCCGCCGCCAGTGTGGTGAACAGGGAGATGTGCCGATTCTGGCGGTCAGTGCCTATGATGAGCCCTCCCGCCGTATCGAGTTGCTCAATCGCGGCGCCAATGACTACATTTCCAAACCGGTTCTGCAGGATGAATTGATTGCCCGGGTGCGGGGCCTGATCGGGCAGCGGCGCCTGTTGGAGCAGGTGCGGGCTGAACAGGCAAGCACTTTGCACCGGTTTGAGTTCCTGGACAGCGCCACGGAACTGCCCAATCGCAAGATGCTGCTGCAGATACTGGAGCAGGAAATGGCCCGTGCCGTAAAGCATGGCTATTTCAGCGCGCTGTTGTACGTGGATCTGGACAGCTTTCGCGCCATTAACGATACCCTGGGTTATGACGTGGGGGATCAGTTGTTACGTCAGGTGGCGCTGCGGCTGGCACGCATCAAGCGCCGGGAGGACTGCCTGGCCTCCCTGGGGGGCGACGATTACGCCCTGGTGCTGTCTGAAGTGTCCGAGGATCGCAGTCTGGCCGCGGATCACTGCCGGGGGGTGGCGGACCAGATCCAGCGTGCGCTGTCCCGTCCTTTTGATATCGACGGCAAGCTGGTTCACACCGAAGTGACCATTGGCATGGTGCTGTTCCCGTGGCATCAAACCAGCAGCCTGGAAGTGTTGCGCCAGGGGGAGACCGCTTTTGAACAGGCCCGCTTGCAGTCCGCCAACCGGGTGTCGTTCTTTTCCATCGTGATGCAAAAGCAGGTGGAGCAGCGCTTTACCCTGCAAATGGCCCTGCGCCATGCCCTGCGTCAGGGGCAGCTGGAAGTCTATTATCAACCCATCTTCGGCCCGGACCGGCAACTGCTGAGTCTGGAGGCGCTCTCCCGCTGGCGCCACCAGGGGGAAATGATCGCCCCGGATTTGTTCATCAGTGTGGCGGAGGAGTGTGGCCTGATCCACCCCCTGGGGGACTGGGTGATTGATACCGTCGCCGCCCATATCCAGAGGTGGGAGCAACAGGGGCTGCCGGACGCCTTTGAGGGGGTGGCGGTGAACATCAGTCCTTATCAGTTGTTGCGGGAGCGTTTCTCGCTGCAGTTGATCAAGCGCCTGGATGAGCTGAATCTGCGCACGGACCGGGTGAAAATCGAGATCACGGAAAACGCCCTGATCGCCAACGTGGAGCGTACCAGCAAACAGTTGGAGCGGCTGCGGGCCCGCGGTATCCGGGTGGCGCTGGACGATTTCGGCATCGGCTATTCCTCTTTGTCCTATTTACAGGGCTTGCCTGTGGATCAGTTGAAAATTGACCGCAGTTTTATCTGGAACATGCAGGCCAACCCGGCCGCCATGGCCATCGTGCAGACCATCATCAACATGGGGCAGGCTCTGTCCATGCAGGTGGTGGCAGAGGGGGTGGAGACCCGGGAGCAACTGGATCGGCTGGTGGCCATGGGCTGTCACGGATTCCAGGGCTTCTTCCTGCAAACCCCCATGACACTGGGGGAAACTGAGCGTTTGCTGGGGTCCCTTCGCCCCGGATTGGCCAAGCCCGGCGCCTGAACCCCGTGATATAATCCCCCCACGGATGGCAACGGCAGGTTGCTGTGATTCAGTCAGTAACAGGTACAGGGTACAGGTAGAGCGATGGTTTGGTTATTTGCAGGGCTCGCGCTGGTGGTGATGGTCTTGGCCGGAGTGGCGGGTTGGCTCTGGTGGAAAGTGTGGCGCATGGGGCGCCAGCAGGCGCAGATGCAGCAACAGTTGGAACAACAGCGGGCCCGCAGCGAACAGGATCGTCTGGATTACATCCATGAAAGTCTTAATGTGATCGCCTCGGCTGTGCTGGACAACCAATGCCCCATCACCGAAGGTTGCATCCGCATGGCGGTGCTGCTGGATAACCTGCCTCTGGATTGCGACACCAAGCACCGTTTCTCTGTGGTGTTTGAGGTCTACAATGCCACCCGCCACATCCCCACCCACAGCCAGTGGAAAGCCCTGGAGCGTAAACACCAGCGCAAGTTTGAGCAGGAAATGTGGGCGTTGGAACGAAAACATAATGAGGCTGTCATGGATGTTATGGCGTATGTGAAAGGCCATCCCTTTGGTAAAGGGGTGGGGGCATCCATAAATTGACAGAATTCCAGCGGTAATACATTGGTATGAGTTCCCGTCTACTGCGTTTCACTCTGGTGGTGCTGTTAAGCTGGTTATTGACCGGCTGCGGCGTGCGCTTTGTCTATAACCAGCTGGACTGGCTGATCCCCTGGTATCTGGAGGATTATGTCGAGTTGGAGCGCGATCAGGAGGCGCTGTTCGGGCAACGGCTGCAAGCCTACCTGGCCTGGCATCGTACCGACCAACTGCCCCGTTACGCGGCGTTCCTGCACCAGGTGGCGGATCAGGCGGAGCAGGGGTTAACGCGCCCGGATATTGCCCGCATCGAGGCCCAGACCGAACAGTTTGCCCAGGCGCTGATGGACCGGATGCTGAATGACCTGATCGATCTGCTGGCCACCGCCACTGACGGACAAATCGAGCAGTTGTTCGCCCGCCTGCAGCAGGATAATGAAGAATACCGTCGGGAATACATAGAAGTCAGTGCCGACAAGCAGCGCAAGCAACGCTACAAGGAAGTGATCAAGTACGCCGAACGCTGGACCGGGCGGCTGTCCTCCGATCAGGCCCAACAGATCGCGGAATGGGTGCGGCAGTTTGAATTGATGGGGCCGGAAATCGAATCGGCCCGGCTGGCCTGGCAGGATGAGTTTCGCCGGGTACTGGCATTGCGGAGCGATCGACCCGTCTATGAGGCCGCATTCAGGAAACTGATTTCCGATCCCGATTTCGGCCGCAGCGAAGCGCTGAAACGCAAGCTGGCTTACAACAGTGAACTGGCCGTGGATTTGTACCTGCAACTGGATAAAACCCTGACCCCCAAGCAACGCGGCCACATGGTAAAAAAGCTGCGCAGTTACGCGGATGACTTTCAGTTGTTGTCCGCCCAGATTTGACCCCTTTCGATTGTTAGTAATTGATATTCTTGTATAAGTTTCATTAACGCGACTCGTCAGGCGCCTGTCCGGGCTCTATAATCCGCCGCCTTGGAGAGGGTTCTTTCCTATATCTGCACCGGCTTCCGGGTGCAGGCTGCTCGAGAGGTTGTTATGGTGAAGTTTCGTGATGGCAATGGATCTGCCTTTCTGTGTGGTGTGCTGTATGGTGTGTTGTTTAGAGTGAAATGGCTGCTGGTGGCGCTGTTCATCTGTGGGCAGAGTGCGTCGCTGCAGGCCGCCGCCGATTGGCGTTCCGGTTTGGCCCAGGCGGCCCTGACCCAGCCGGAAATCACCCTGTTCCGCGTGGCCGGTTCCAACACCGTGGGGGAAAAGCTGGCGCCCGCGCTGATCAGTGCATTCCTGCAGCAAGCGGGGTTCACCGACGTGCAGGTGGTGGCGGAGGCGGGCCGTGCCCACAGCCGCAAGGTGTTGGCCCGTCTGCAGCAAGGGGAACAGTCCGTGGTGGTGGCGGTGCCGGTGGCCGCCCACGGTTCCAGCACTGGTTTCAGGGCCCTGCTGGATGGCAGTGCCGACCTGGGGGCTTCCTCCCGCCCTGTCAAAGATACCGAAGTCAGCCAATTGGCCTCGTTGGGGGCCATGCGGGATCTGGGCAATGAACATATCGTTGCCATTGATGGGCTGGCGGTCATCGTGCATCAGGATAATCCGGTGAGCAAACTGCCACTGGAGAGCGTGCGTGACATCTTTTCCGGCAAAATCACCCAGTGGTCCGCCGTGGGCGGTCGCTCTGCCCCGATTCGCTTGCATGCCCGGGACGACAATTCCGGCACCTACGACACCTTCAAACACCTGGTGCTCGCTGGCGCTGCAGTGAGTGCCAAGGCCCGCCGCTACGAATCCAACGACGATTTGTCCGCCCAGGTGCAGGCGGACGTGGATGCCATTGGCTTTGTCGCCCTGCCCAGCATCGGCGCGGCAAAAGCACTGGCCCTGTCCGATGGTGAGGCGTTGGCCCTGGCCCCCAGTGAGATGACGGTGGCAACAGAAGACTACCCCCTGTCCCGGCGCCTGTACTTTTACTCGGCCAGCGGCGGCGCCCTCAAACCGGTGGTGGCGGAATTCCTGGCGTTTGTGCACAGCGATGCCGGGCAGGCCGTGGTGGCGGAGAGCGGTTATGTCGCCCAGGCACTCTATGCCCTGGCCATGAAATCCGAGGATGGCCGCCTGGCGGGCATGCAGCGGATGAACCTGAATATCCGCTTCCAGGATGGCTCCTCGGCCCTGGACAATAAATCCCGCCTGGATGTGGAGCGCCTGGCCCATTTTCTGGCCCAGCCCGGTCACCGCGACAGCCGCATCACCCTGGTGGGCTTCTCCAATCCGCTGGCAGGCACCGGCCGTGCCACCCTGTCCCGGCTGCGGGCGCAAAACGTCCGCTGGGCCCTGCGCTCGGAAGGTATCCGCAATCCGATCTCGGCCCTGGCCGGCAACGCGGTATCCGTGTCAGACCCTGCGAGCCTGAACGCCGACCGCAACCGCCGCGTGGAAATCTGGATTCAGTAAACGAAAAGGGCGGGGCAGGTCGACCACTTCAGCTATACTGAAAAGCAGGCTGACGAAACCGGTGGATTATGTCCCGCTCCAAACCCTTGTCTTCTTCCCCCCCTTCAGCGCAATCCCCCTGCGTGCGTAATTGCTGCCTTAATCAAGAGGATGTCTGCCTGGGCTGTGGTCGTACCCTGGAGGAAATCCGCAACTGGAGCCAATACAGTGCGCAGGAGCGCGAGCAGGTACTGGCCGGTGCCCAGCGACGGCGCAAGCACTTCCCTGGCTGGACCCGATAATGGTGCCCCTGCGGCGATTAGGCAAATAGCCGCCAGGAAATTACTGTTTTCCAGCATAAGCCGGTACAATAGCGCGCAGTTTTTTTAAGGAGACAAGGTAAATGAAAGCGAATCGGTTATGGGTGTTGTTGTTGTCCCTGTTGGGAACAGCCCCTGCGTGGGCGGCCGGGAGTTTGCAAATGATAGGGGATCCTCTGGCGATTACCGCGGTGGTGCTGTTTGTGGTGGCCTATGGATTCGTCATCGCGGAAGAATTCATCCACATGCGGAAATCCAAACCGGTTATTCTGGCAGCCGGCGCCATTTGGGTGCTGGTGGCCCTGGTGGCGCGCAATGTGGAAGGCGGCAAGGAGATGCTGGATCATGCCGTAGACCACAACGTCAACGAGTATGCGGCTCTGTTCCTGTTCCTGCTGACCGCCATGATTTACATCAACGCGCTGACCGAGCGCAATGTGTTTGAAAAGCTGCGGGCGGTGCTGGTGCAAAAGGGCTACAGCTTTCGTACCCTGTTCTGGATCACCGGCTGGCTGGCGTTCTTCATCTCCCCGGTAGCGGATAACCTGACTACGGCGCTGCTGATGGGGGCCGTGGTGATGGCGGTGGGTGCCGACAGTCCACGCTTTGTTTCCCTGGCATTCGTTAATATCGTGATTGCTGCCAATGCCGGCGGTGCCTTCAGCCCCTTCGGCGATATCACCACCCTGATGGTGTGGCAGAGTGGTAAAGCCGAGTTCCTGCATTTCTTCGCGTTGTTCGTACCCGCCGTGGTGAATTTCCTGGTACCGGCGGTGCTGATGAACTTTGCGGTGCCCAAGGTCACCCCAACCCCAATCGAAGAGAGTGTGCAGATGAAGCGCGGTGCCCGCCGCATCTGCCTGTTGTTCCTGTGCACCATTGCCACGGCGGTTTCCTTCGAACAGTTTCTGCATTTACCGCCGTTCCTGGGCATGATGACCGGATTGGGTTACCTGTTGGTCTTCTCCTATTACATCAAAATCACCCAGCACTCGGCAGACGGTCCGGCGGAGTTCAATATTTTCAACAAAGTGGCCCGGGCCGAGTGGGACACACTGTTGTTCTTCTTCGGCGTGATTTTCTGTGTCGGTGGGCTGGGCACCCTGGGTTACCTGTCCGAAGTGTCCCACATCATGTATGACGGTTGGGGTGCCACCACCGCCAATGTCATCGTCGGTGTATTGTCGGCCTTGGTGGATAATATTCCGGTGATGTTTGCAGTGCTGACCATGAACCCCACCATGAATCTGGACCAGTGGCTACTGGTGACGCTCACCGCTGGAGTGGGCGGCAGCCTGCTGTCGGTGGGCTCCGCGGCCGGCGTGGCGTTGATGGGGCAGTCGAAAGGGGTGTACACCTTCTTCAGCCACCTGAAATGGAGTTGGGCGATTGCCCTGGGGTATGCCGCCAGCATCCTCTGCCACATGCTGCTGGCGGATATGTTCTGATTCGTTGCGGGAAACCGTAATCGGCTGTGTGCAATCCGCTGACAAAAAAGGGTGCCTTGGAGCACCCTTTTTTGTTGGGGATTATTTGAGTTTATTGGCGGTTTGAATGGTCACCGGGACGCAGGCTCAGAATACCTTGTCGTGCCCCGCCTGCTTGATGACGGCGGACACCACACTGCGGACGCCTTTCTCCAGGGTGGCCTGCTCGGTGGTTCGGGTGCGCACCGACCAGCTCAGCTTTTCATTGGCGGCGTTGAACAGGTTGGTTTCCAGCAGGTATTCGGTGATTTCCACAAAGTCCCCTGGCACATGCTGCCCGCTGCTGCTGTACACCATGTACGTGTCGAAATTCCGGTATAGATTGTCCCCGGGGCCCACCTGCTGGGGTGGCTGGTAAGTCTGGGCTTTCTCCACCCCCCGCAGGCTGCTTACCAGCACTGATGTAATGCCGTTCTGCGCAACGATGGGGCGCAGGGTATCCCGGTTGATGGTGGTGCTGTCCGCAATCCACTGGTGTGAGGGCACCGCCAGAATGCCTTTCTGTTCCAGCTCCTGCACGAATGCCAACTCAAAACCTTTGCGCATGGTCTCCTGGGCGGCCAGGGTGACCACCAGCACCTTGCGTTGCTCTGCTGCCGGTGGGGTATAACCGGGCAGGGTCCAGGTTTCTTCAATCTGGGTGCTGGCGCAGGCCGCCAGCATTAGCACTAATGGAAGTAAAATCAATCGGGTAGCTTGGATCATAAAGTCTCTGCCGTTTCGTTCCTGTCAGCTCGGGATGGTAGGCTGGTGCTACCGGTTTGTCGAGCCTCCCCGCTTGGCATTGTCATGATTTGTTCACTGATCTGTCAGAAAAACGCCCTGTAAAGCGCCTAGTCTTCTTGCCAACAGGAGGCTGGATATGATCAAGACCCAAGTCCGTTCCGCGTTCGTTTCCGACGTTCATCTGGGTACGTCGGCCTGTCAGGCACAGTATTTGCTGGACTTTCTGAAGACCTGCAGGATGGAGTACCTGTATCTGGTGGGGGACATCATCGATCTGCTGCACATGCGCCGCCGGGTGAACTTCACCCCCCTGCATGAACAGGTGGTGGAACAGATCATGGCCCTGGCCCGGCAAGGTACCCGGGTCATTTATATTCCAGGCAATCACGATGCATTAATGCGACGCTTTTGCGGCCAGATGGTGGCGGGCATCGAGATACATCGTAACCGGGTTCATTATTGCGCCGATGGCCGACGTTTCTTTGTCAGCCACGGGGATGAATTCGACAGTGCACTGCACGCAGGGGTGTTCTGGTATGTGGTGGGGGATCTGTCGCATACCCTGTTGCTGCGATTGAATACTCTGTTGAACGGCACCCGCCGGCTGTTCAATCTGCCGTACTGGTCTTTGGCGGGTTTTTTGAAAAAGAGAATTGGCAAAGCCAATCAATTTATTCGACGGTTTGAAACCATCGCCGCACGTCAGGCACAAGAACTCAAATACGACGGTTTTATCTGCGGACATATCCATCAGAGCGGGATGCGCCGGATCGACGGTGTGTTGTACTGCAACGATGGCGATTGGGTTGAACATTGCACCGCTCTGGTGGAGACCAATGATGGTCGTTTCGAGCTGGTGCATTGGGCAGACCACAAGGAAGTGTTAGTGAGGGAATCCGATCTAGAAGAGGAATGGGTTGCCATTCCGCAGACCAACTGAGGTATTGAGGATGGAAAAGTCGGTAGCCGCCGTAGTAGAGAAAGTGGGGCACATGGATGCGTTGTATTGCATCCGACTCAATCGCTGGATTCGTGACAACCAGGTGCACCGCTTCTTCGGTGCCATCAGCCGCCTGGGGGATGGGGTGTTCTGGTACAGCCTGATGCTGTTGTTTCCTGTGTTTATGGGGGCGGAAGGGTTCGTGATCACCGCCCTGATGATTCTGATGGCGTCCTGGGGTGTGTATATCTACAAGCTCATCAAAAAGCGTTCCATGCGGCCACGACCTTTTGTCAGTCACCGTTGCATCCGGCAGGGTGCGCGCACCCTGGACAGTTACAGTTTTCCTTCCGGCCACACCATGCATGCGGTGGCATTCGGAATTCTGCTGATCTATGCGGTGCCGGTACTGGCCGTTGTGCTGATTCCCTTTGCGCTCCTGACCGGATTGGCGCGGGTGGTATTGGGGTTACATTACCCCAGCGATGTGTTTATGGGCGCGGTGCTGGGCATGGTGAACGCCATACTGATGCTGAATTTGTTCGGCTCTTTCCTGCAGTAGCGTGGCGGGGTTCGGTTTCTTGATATAACTCAATGAACCCGATGCGCCGTCGGCTTATGTTAATAAACAGATGGATTGCGCAGCCTGCCTGGCAGTTGTGCACCTATCTATCCCGGTGATAAGGGGAAGCGTCTGCTTCCCCTTTTTTTTGCCTGGTGTTTTCTGGGTGTGTGCCGGTGGCTATATTCAGGTCGCTATATTCAGGGAGCGCTGTTCTGGGCCTTAATGGGGCTGGGATTTGGGGCGCGTCACTTCCTTCGCCACTTCTTCTTTGAATCCGGTCAGGATCTGGCGCAGGCATTCGCTGGGGTCCATTTTTTCGGTTTGTTCGTAGATCTGTGAACTGTACAGGGCAATTTGCGCCAGCAGTTGTCCGAACTGTTTAGGCGAGCCCCCCAGGGCATTGCTGATGGATACATGTTGTTTGCCATCCACGTCCCACACCCGCACTAACTCCTGAGCGTCGCTATTCTGGACTTCGGGAGGCACGGGCAGGGTTTTGGGGTGATCGGACCTGGAATTACTGGACATAGCCACTCTCGAATTTTTTTAAGGATGGTTTTTCAGTGATGGTTGCTTTTCATTATTGGCTATAACGCAGCAGATTGCTAATGAAGCGCTCCAGCTGGTTGAGGGACTGGCAGGGCTCGGCCCAGGTGCAATAGGGCTGATAGCGTTTCATCTCTGAATCTCCACTGCCCCAGCGTAAACGGCTTTCGGGGTTCAGCCAGATCAGTTGGCGAGCCCGGTTGTGGACGGCCTGCAACAGGTCGGTGCGGGGGTCACCATAATTGTTGCGGGCGTCTCCCAGCATGATGACGGTGGTGCGATGATCCACCTGATTCAGGCACAGCGTGGTGAATGTATCCAGGGAGCGACCGTAATCAGTGGAACCACCGCCCAGGCGATCCAGGGTCAGGTCGATGGCGGTGTCCAGGTTCTCCCGTTCAAACCAGTCGGTGACTTCCATCAGGTCTGACGAGAAGGCAAAGGCGCGCACGTTGGAGATAACTTCCGTCAGGCTGTAGAGAAACATCAGCAAAAAGCGCGAGTACTGGCTGACGGAACCGCTGACATCGCAAATGGCCATGACTTTGGGTTTGTCCACCCGTTTGGTTTTCCAGTGGGTTTCCAGCAAGACACCGCTGTAAGGAATGTTATGGCGGATGGTGCTGCGCACATCCAGTTTGCCGCGCTGATACACTTTACGACGGCGGGAGTGGGTGGCCACTAACCGCTTGGCCAGTTTGCGCACCAGGCTTTGCACGTCTTTAAATTCCCGCAGGTTTTCCAGGCGGGTTTCCCGCATTACCGATTCCCGCAGGGCGCGGCTGTCACCGCTGGCCTGTAGCAGGTATTGCCGTTCCACGTAATGCTTGACCTCTTCCCGCAACCGTTCCCGGGCCTGGCGCAATTGCTGGCCCAGGGCGGCCTGGGATGGATCTTCCGCGGTCTCAGCAGCCCACATTTCCTGCTCCAGGGCCTCCAGGCCCATGGCCATCATCATGCGGCGCCCGTACAGGCCTTTCTGGGTGATGACGCGGATGTCACGTACATTGGCGGCGCTGGCTGCCTGGGCCATGGATTGGGCGATGTCCTGAGGCGAGCCCTGCAACAGCAGCTGACCCAATTCGGACTGGGGCTCGGCACCGGGCTGGGGTGTCGGGTTCAACAGGCTTTGCAACAGGGAGGCGGGGGGCGGCTCCGGCTTTTGGTTATCCTCAAACTGTTCAAAATCGTTGAACTGGAAGAACTGATCAAAGCAGGCATCAAACCGGGATTTCTCTTCTTCGGTTTTAGCCAGGGTGACGCCCAGGGCGGTTTTCAGGCGGCGGCGATCCCGGTAACCCACCGCCTGCAGTGCGTGCATGGCGTCCAGGGTTTCCGAGGTGGCGATGCGGACGCCGTTACCCCGCAGTGCCTTGACGAAATCCACCATCACCCGATCCATTGGCGTGCGCTCACCGCTTGAGTAGTGTGTTGAACAGGGTGCGCAGGTCGTCCTTGACGTTGCTGATGTCCTCTTCGTGTTTCAGCAGCACATTGAGGGTGGATTCCACCAGTTCCGGGGTCAGGGCTTCGGCGTGCAACAGCAGCAGGGTGCGTGCCCAGTCGATGGTTTCGCTGATGGCCGGCTGCTTCTTCAGATCCAGTTTGCGGATCTCCTGCACGAAGCCCACCAGTTGTGCCTGCAGCTCCGCGCTGATGCCGGGGACCCGGGTCTGGATGATGCTGCGTTCCAGGGCCGCATCCGGGAAGGGAATATACAAATGCAGGCAGCGCCGTTTGAGGGCGTCACTGAGCTCCCGGGTATTGTTGCTGGTCAGGAACACGATGGGGTGGCGCCGGGCTTTGATGGTGCCGATCTCCGGGATGGAAATCTGGTAATCGGACAGCATCTCCAGCAGGAAGGATTCGAACTCGTGATCGGCCTTGTCGATTTCGTCGATCAGCAGCACCGTGCCCTGTTCCGCCTGCAGGGCCTGCAACAACGGGCGCGGTTCCAGAAACTGTTCTGAATAAAAAATATCGCCGAACTCATGCAGGCGGTCGATGGATTCCGCCAGGCCATGGGCCCCCTTGAGCAGATCCCCCAGTTTGTCTTTCAGCACCTGGGTATAGAGCAGCTGCTTGCCGTACTTCCACTCGTAGAGGGCTTTGGCTTCATCCAGACCCTCGTAGCACTGCAGGCGGATCAGTTCATAATTGAGGTAGTGGGCGGTGGCTTTGGCCAGCTCGGTTTTGCCCACCCCGGGCGGGCCTTCCACCAGCACCGGCTTTTCCAGCTGGTAGGCCAGGAACATGGTCATGGCGATGTCGTCGTTACAGATGTAGCCGGATTGGGCAAAGCCGGCCTGGATCTGGTCCACGCTGATGGGGTGGGTGGGGGTGGTCATGGTGTTTGGGTTCTTCTCTGGCGAAACCTCCACCATACCATAAAAGCAGCACGGCCTGCCCACCGAATCCGGATGCGCAGGCCGTGCCTGGGGGTGAGGGGGGGCTTATTACTCGCTCTGCCTGCTTGATCACTCGCTCTGATAGTTAACCAGATATTCCTCGTCATACACCAGCTCCACCCGGCGGTTGTCGCGGTGGTGGGTGGCAGAGGCGGACGGCGCCTCGGCACCCCAGCTGGTGACCTCCAATTGCGCTTGGCTTACCCCTTCCTGCTGCAGCAGGTCCGCCACATACTCTGCCCGCTGCTGGGCCAGGTGCCGGTTGTAGTTGGCGTCCCCCTGGGGGTCGGCGTGGCCGTTGATGTGGATCTTCATCTCCGGGTGCGAGGCCAGGAAGCGACCGTGTTCCCGCAGCAGGGTTTCCCCCTGGTCATCCAGTTGCTTCTGGTCAAACCCGAACAGGAACAGGGTTTTGGCCGGGCGGGTGTCTTCCACCGTGGGGGCGACCACGTCCACGGTATCCATCGTCTCCTGGTCGTCTGCCATCAACTCCGGGGGCAGGTCCGGCAAGGGTTCCAGCTCGGCCTGGGCCAGCGGCTCGGGCCGGGGGGTGGGGGTGTTGATGTCCTGAGTCGTTTCCGGGGTGATGACCGCGACGGTTTCCGGAACCGGATGGGGGGCCGCTTCCTGGCGGGGGGTATAGGCGGTGTCCGGGGTGGGTTTATGGCTGCTGCAGGCGGTGGTGACCAATAAAGTGGAAGACAGCAAAACGATGGCGGATGTCAGTTGCAGTGGGTTCATGTTCATCTCCTGATGGGCTGTGTTGGTTACAGGATTCATTAAACACAGCAAAGCGGGCGATTCCCGGCTGAAAACCCCGTGCATTGATGAACAATTATGATGAAAAATGGCAACCGGGTCGCAGCTCTCCGGTTTCGGTTTGCGGGCGCCTGATTTAATATGGAGCCCTCGGTTGATCATCGCGCAAACAATAGGAGTGGTATGAAAACGATAAAGACAATGACCGTTACGGCCATGGGAACACTGCTGCTGGCAGGTTGCAGCTGGGTGGATCTGGACCCGAAAGCGGAGAACGTATTACTGTTAAAACCTTTCCAGACCAAGCAGTGCGAGCAGATTCGCCGCACCACCAGTCAGGTGTTGGACAAGGTGTGGTTTGTGAACCGCAATCAGGAAAAAATGGCGGACGAGCTGGCCACGCTGGCCCGTAATACGGCGGTGGAAATCGGCGGCAACGCCGTGGTGGCGGATTCTGAAATCAGTGAGGGCAAGCAGGCCTTCATCATCCTGAACTGCCCTCACTTACGCTGAACGGATTAAGCGCTTTTCAATTGGGAAGCGATGCGGTCGCGGGCGAGTTGGGCCAGTTCCAGCTCGTCCAGATCCGTTGAGTCGATGGGCTCATGAATCACGATTTCCACCACCCCGGGCATAAGGTTCAGGGTCTTGGTGGGCAGAATCCTGCCGGAGCCGTTGATGGTGACGGGTAGAATGGGCAAGCCCAGCTCCTTGGCCAGCTTGAAGGCGCCACGCTTGAACGGCAGCATCTGGCGGCGGTCGCTGCGGGTTCCCTCCGGAAAGAAAAAGATGGAGGTGCCGTCCCGGATCTCAGCTTTGGCGTTCTCGATGGAGGCTTTGGCCTTGCGCGGGTCAGAGCGGTCCACAAACACATGTCCCAGCTTTTCACAGGCGATGCCCAGCGCCGGCACCTTGCGCAGTTCCTGTTTCATCACCCAGCGAAAATCAATGCCCAGCCAGCCGTACACTGCCAGAATATCGAAATGACTGCGGTGGTTGGCCACGATTACGTAGGACTGCGTGGGGTCCACCTGTTCCCGCCCGCTGACCCGTACCCGTGACAGGGAGCCCATGGCATTGATGCGGGCCCAGAGCACCGGCAGCGAGCGTGCCAGGCGGTTCAGGCCCAGGGCCATGAACACCACCACCATGGCCCCGATGAGGTTGGTGCTGAAAATAAGAATGGGCAAAAAAATCAGTAGCTTATAGGGTTGATACAGAAGAAACCCCAGCTGCTTTTCCAGGCTTGAAAAGGCGTTGTTGGATGACGTGTGCAAGAGACTACCCGGTGTCTGTGTGCTTGGATGAATGACATACAATTGTAATGGAAATGTGATAACCGCCAAACACCATAGTATTTCTGATTGTTTCCGCTGGTGGCTGAGGCGCCGTCAAAGACATCCCCCACACAGGTCTGGACCCGGTACGGTGGCTTTTGGATAATGGCGGGGACATTTTTCAGGCCAGACCCCATGCATACCAGAACCCTGATTGTTTTCCTGCTGCCCTTTGCCGTTGCTGCCTGCCAGTCTTCCAATCCGGAGTGTGCTTGGCTGCCGGAGGATTCGCGGGTGGGTAACGCCGGTTGTATGATCATTCAAGACAACCGTCTGCTGATGGTGCAACAGCGCAGCAGTGGCCACTGGTCCATGCCCGGTGGTACTGCCCAATCCGGTGAGCGCGCCGTCTGTACCGCGCAGCGGGAAACCCAGGAGGAAACCGGGCTGGCGGTGCGGCCAACCTATTGGATCATCACCTTGCAGAATGGCTTCCATGTGTATCGTTGTGAGGCAGACACCAGCCTGGCGTCACGACCTGAAGACCGGCTGGAAATCCAGGGCTGGGGCCTGTTTGATGAGGCAGAGCGTCAGACCATTCCCTGGCGCTTTGAACGCCAGCATGGCCTGATTGATCAGTTGGTGCGGGAGCAATTGCAGCGGGATCAACCGGTGGCGGACCTTCCCTAGCCCGCCCCGGCTGTGGTGCGGATTTGAACTGGTCTTGAAGAACTAAAGCTTCATGCAGTTGGCGTAGTAGGTGGTGGTGGCAGGCCAGTCGCTGAACACGCCCAATACCCCCACATCCTGGGCCAGAACATGCAGCACCTGCATGGTGTCGCCGTCGTTATTGATGACGTCGCGAATGGACTGGTGGTACCAGCCGCCCCCATTGGCCAGGGGGCCGTCCCGTTCCAGGGTCCAGGTGATGATGTCCAGGCCGGCAGCCTTGGCATTGATGGCGTATTCCGAGGGCACAATGCGGTTGTCGCTGTCCAGGGTGAGCAAGGCCCACAGGGGCGGCGCGACAATGTTCACACCCTGGCGCTTCAGTGCTTCCATGCCAGCCAGGCTGGGCTCGAACGCGGCATCTTCGTACATGCGCGCATCCAGGAATACCGCCTGCTTCCCGAAGGCGGGCTCCTGGGCGATCCAGTATTTCACATCCTCCAGGTTGAAGGATTGAGCCCACACGTGCTTGGGCTTGATGCCGGCGGCTTTGTATTCATCGATCATCTGCTGGGCATAGTCCTGCTGGCTGTAATCGCCGTTGAAGGGCATGGCCACACTGGGGGACTTCAACTCCGGGGTGAACTTGGCGCCCAGGCTTTTGATCAACTCGATGCTTTCCGCGTGGGTCACCAGCGTACCGCAGGTGGCGTAGAGATCCGTCCGCCAGTCCGCCGTTCCGGCCATGTATTGCTCCGGGGTGGTGGCGCTGGGGTCGGCGGCGTCCATCTTGCCGCACAGGCTTTTGAACTCGGCCAGGGTAATGTCGCTGGTGCAGCAGCTGGCCTGGGCCGGGGTGCCATTGATGGGGTCAGCGGGGGTGAATGGCACGCTGCATTTGGCGGCCAGCTCAGGGATGCCCAGAATGTTGGTGGTGGTGTGCAGGTCGCACTGGGAGTGTCGGCACACCAGCTGTTTGTCCTGGGTGAAGGTGACATCACACTCGATGATGCCGGCACCCATCACGGCGGCCGCTTCATAGGATTCCTTGGTGTGCTCCGGAAACTGCAGGGCGGCGCCGCGGTGGCCGATGGAAAAATCGGTTTTGAAGAAGGGCCCTTTCTCACACTGCTGCAGGGCCTGTTTCAGCTGGCCTTCGTCCATGTCGTTGACCAGGTAGGATGGGCGCGGGCCTAACTGCACTGACTGGCCTTTCAGGTGTTTGAACAGCCAGTGTCCATGGGGGTGGCCAGGTTTGGCATCCTGTTTGTGATTGCCGGCCACGGCGGTGCCCGTCAGCAAGGCTAACAGGGCCGCGCAGAGAGTGATCGTGATGGTTCGCATGGGTGTAATCTCCGGAGTTCAGTTTAAACCAGAATGATTCAGGTTGTAGCGGAGAAAACAGCCTAGCGTCTGTTTATTGCGATGCCGTGCCGATGCAGTGACAGCTCAATGACAGAGCGGTGACGGGAATAAATTGATGGAACGACTTGGCTGTGGCTGACCCAGACACGGCTGGGTCACTCGCTCAGGACGCTTCCGTCTGACCTTTGATTACCGTGGGGCCGGCACCGGCTTCCACTTGCTCCTGCAAGGACTGCCGCAGGCCCAGCAGAAATGCCAACTCTGCTGCGACAAACAGCGGGCCGATGGCCAGGCCCATCACATCGTCGAAGAAGGCGGGTTTGCGCCGTTCATAGATGTGGCCGATGAACTGGATGATCCAGCCCACCACAAACAGGCCAACGCCGGCGCTCAGCCAGACGGCGGTGGGCTGGGCGGCGGTGAGGGTGGCGAGCCACAGGCACAGACCCAGGAACAGCGCCATGGCAATGCCGAGGGGGCGATCCAGTTTCAGGTAATACACGCTGGCGGCAATCACCACCAGCAGAGCCGGCGTGAGGTGGATGCCCAGCAGGCTGAATTGAGGTCGGGACAGGAGGATGGCCACCGCCAGCACAATCATGGGGATGCCCACAAAGTGGGTCATGATGTTGCGTTTGTCCCGGTGGTACTCGGCGTACTGGATCAGCTGTTGCTGCAGCGTTTTCATGTGGGATGCCCTCAATGATTGTTCTAGTGTAGTTAGGTGCACATGGACGGTCTATTGTAGCCAGGTTGCCGCCGGGCAGACTGTCATCTGCCCGACATTGGCGGCAGGTTACCCCGCTTTTGCAGGCCCGCCAGGTCCAGGATTTCGATGCCGCCGTAGACCAGCCGCAGCAATCCGGCGGCTTCCAGGTCCTTCAGGATCTGATTGGTGGTCTGGCGCGAGATCGACAGCATCCGCCCCAACTGTTCCTGCTGCAGGTGGATGGTCTGGGGGGTGTCGGTGGTGCGGTTGCCGTAGCCTTCTGCCATCATCACCAGGCGTCGGATCAGGCGCTGGGGCGCGGGCAGCAGGGCATAGTCTTCGATGGCATAGAAGGTAAAGCGGAGTTTCTGCGACAGTAACTGCCCGATGCAGCGCCAATAGGCCGGTGTTTCCTGCAGCAGCGGTTCCAGCGCAGACTGGGGCACGTGCAACAGCCGGCTGGGGGTCTCGGCGATGGCGTCGTGGGTGCGGGGCTGGCCGTCCACCAGGGACACCTCGCCGATCCAGTTGGGCGGGTCGATAAAGGTGAGAATGGCTTCTTTGCCTTCCTCGTTGACCATGCTGATGCGCAGGGCGCCTTCGATCATGGCGTAGAGGCCGCAGGGCGGGTCGCCCCGCCGAAACAGGGTTTCACCCCGCTGCAGGTGAAACTCCCGGCCGTGATGGATGAGGGCTTCCTGCAGCGGGGTGGGGATACGACTGAACCAGAGCCCTTCGTTGAGGAGCGTGGTGATTGAAGGATCCAAAGCGGAATGCGGCATGGCCTAGAGAGTACTCCACTGTCTGGGGGAAGCCAATACGTTCAGGGATGGGCCTGGAGCCATTCCGAAAAGCGCTGCAACACCACTTGGGTCTCCTGCAGCAATTGGTGTTGCAGGGCGGTGACCTGGCCGATGTTGTTGGCTTTCGCGGCGCTCTCCATGGCGGCAGTCAATTGCTCCACCTGGCCGGCCCGGATCTGGCCGGCGCTGCCCTTGATGGTGTGGGCAATGTAGCGGACCTTGGCCACATTCTGTTCCTCCACCGCGGTGGACAGCTCCTCCAGTTGTTGCGGAACCCGCTCGCAGAACGATTCCAGCAGGGTCTTCAATCGTTCCGGCCGCTGCCTGACCATGGCCAACGCGCCACTTTCGTTCCACACCATGCTGCCAGAGACCACCTCTGCCAGCGCGGGCTCAGCGCTTTCTGCCACGAGGGGCTCCTGCGGGCTTTGGCCCAGCACCCAGATGCGCAGCTTGTCCAGCAGGCTGTCGGCGCAGATGGGTTTGCTGAGGTAATCGTTCATGCCGGCTTCCAGGCATTTTTCCCGGTCACCTTTCATCGCATTGGCGGTCATGGCGATGATGGGAATGGCTTTGTAGTGCTCTCCAGCGGCCCCGCTGCGGATGCGGCGGGTGGTTGCGTATCCGTCCAGTTCCGGCATCTGGCAATCCATCAGAATCAGGGTGAAGGGGGGGCTGTCCGCGTTGCTGCACAGGTGTTCCAGTGCCTCAACGCCATTGCCGGCCACGGTGGGGCTCAGGCCCTGCTCACCGAGAATCATGTTGGCCACTTCCACGTTGATGGCATTGTCCTCCACCAGCAGGATGCGGGTGGACTCCGGCCAGGTGATCTCCGCCGGCGCCGGTGATTCAGCGCGGAGCGAGCGCAGGGTGTGGCGGGTGATCAGCGGTTGGGGCTGGGTGTGTTCCCGGGCGGCAATCACCGACAGGGCCGTGAGCAGATCCTCAGTGGTGACCGGCTTGGGAAAATAGGCGCAGAACCCCAGGTCCTCGAAATAACGGGCATCGCCCCGATGGGCCATGCTGGTCATCATCACCAGCTGGATGTATTGCAGGTGTGCATCCGCTTTCAGGGCGCGGGCCAGCTGGGCACCGCTCATGCCCGGCATGCTCATGTCCAGAATTGCGATGTCAAAAGGGCGCGCCCGCTGCGGTGCTGCCTGCTGTTCCTGCCGACAGAGTTCTAAGGCACGCTGGCCGTTTTCAGCGCAACGGACCTCTACGCCCCAGTGGGTCAGCTGGTCGTGCAGGGCTTCCAGGTTGGTGGCATTGTCGTCCACCAACAGTACTTTGAGTTGGCTGGTGTCGATGTCCGGCAGCACCGGCTGGGACTGCTCACTGGAGCCCAGCTTCAGACTGAGAAAGAAGCAGCTGCCCTGGCCTGGCTCGCTTTCCAGGTGAATTTCCCCCCCCATCATGTGCGCCAGTTGCTTGCAGATGGCGAGGCCCAGGCCGGTGCCCCCATATTGCCGGGTGGTGCTGGCATCCACCTGCGTAAACGGGGAGAACAGGATGCTCTGTTTGTCTTTGGGGATGCCGATCCCGGTGTCCCGCACGCTGGCTTCAAAGCGCAGGTCGTCCCCCTCCGGTTGCAGGCGGCAGCGGATGATGATCTCCCCGCTGGGAGTGAATTTGATGGCGTTGCTCACCAGGTTGGTGAAGATCTGGCGGATACGGCTGGGGTCCCCCTGCACCATGCTGTTGTCGATGCCGGTGAGGTCCAGGATCAATTCCAGGCCTTTTTCCTGGGCCTTGAAGGCCATGGTTTCACAGAAATCCCCCAGCATGGCGCGCAGATCAAAATCCAGGATCTCAATGTCCAGCTTGCCGGCGTCCACCTTGGAGAAATCCAGGATGTCGTTGATCAGCAAAAGCAGGGATTCGGCGCTGGACTGGGCCAACTTCAGGCGCCGCATCTGGTTGCTGTCCAGCTGGGTTTTCTGCAGCAGGTTCAGCATGCCCAGGACCCCGTTCATGGGGGTGCGGATCTCGTGGCTCATGGTGGCCAGGAATTCACTTTTGGCGCGGGCCGCCTGCTCGGCGGCTTCCTTGGCCTGGGTCAGATCCTGCTCCGCCTGGGCGCGGGCCTGCTGGTGACGATAGCTTTCAATAAGCTGGCCGATGGTGGTGAGCAGCGGGGCCAGCCACTGCACCATATTCTGGTTGTAACCCGCCGGCCGATTGGCCAGCCCGATCATGGCGACGCCCCGCTGCTGATTCTGGATGGGAATGCCGAGGAACGAATGCAAAGGCGGGTGGGCGTCGGGGGTGCCGTTGCCACGGGAGTCGGTTTGCGGGTTGTTGGAGATCACCGGCTGCAGGTGGGTGAAGGTCTGCCCGATGAGGGAATGGGGGTCCCGGAACACCATGTCTGTGGAAAAAAAGCGTTCATAGAAACCATTGGGGTCCTGGGTGGAGTCGCTGTACATGGAGCGGACGCGGAGCGAGGGCCGCCCCTGTTCGTCGTACTGAATTTCACCGATAAAACCCTGGTGGCTCTGGGTCAGGGCGATCAGGGTTTTCAGCAAACTGTCGGCCGCTTCGGTAAGGCTTTCGTTGGTGATGAAGGCGGCCTGCGCACGGCCGATGGCCTGCAGCAGTGCCATCTGCTGTTCCAGTTCCAGATGGGTTTGGGCTAACCGGCGTTCGTTGAGCTTGCGTTCCGAGATGTCCTGCAGGGAGCCGTATAAACGCACGCACTGGCCGTCACGGTGTTCCCCCTGGCCAATGCTGTTGACCCAGACTTCGCTGCCCTTGGCGGTGATCAGCTTGGCTTCCAGCTTCCAGGGCAGCGCTTGTTCCACGCACAATTCGATGGCCTTTTCCATGGCCTCACGGTGGATGCCGGCTTCGAAGAACTCCAGGGAACGCTCCAGCGAAGGCACGTAATCCGGTTCCACTTCCTGGATGTTTTTGGTCATGGGGGACCAGTACAGGGTGCCGGTTTCCAGGTTGGCTTCCCAGGCGCCGATGCGGGCCAGCTGGCTCATGTGTTCCATGGACTTTTGCTGGGAGGTGGAAAGGGCCACCAGGGCTTTCAGCCGCTGGTTGTCGGACTGGCGCCGGGCGTAGAGCTGGCTCAGCGCGACCATGGTGGCCATCAGCAGCAGTCCAATGATCGCCATGGTGCCCCGCAGGATCACCGCATTGTCGGCCCTTGCTGGCCACCCCTGTGCCGGCACCGCCGCCATTTGCCAGTAACCCGAAGGCAAAGTCACTTCCGCCAGCACCGGGTCCTGCTCAAACAGGGCGGGATCACCGAAAAACACGTCACCATCGGCGCCCAGGCCATCCTTGCCACGGATGGCGATGCGATAGGGGGAATCCGCTTGCCGCAGGCCTGCGTCCCGGTACAGGCGATCGGCGTCGATCACCGTGGAAATCAGCCCCCAGAAGCGCTGCTCTCCGTTTTCTTCAACGATGATGGGGATGCGGCCTATGATGCCGGTGCCACCCTGGACCAGTTGCAGGGGGCCGGCGATCACCATGTCGTTGCTGCTTTTGGCGGCCAGTGCGGCCTGCCGCTGTTGCGGGTTCCGGGCCAGGTTCAGGCCGATGGCCCCTTCGTTGCCTTCCAGGGGATACATCAACCGGATCACCATATCCGGTGCCCCGCCGATGTTCTTCAGCTGGTTGTCGGTCTCGAACAGGGGCTTGGCAAAGGCGGCAAAACGCGCCTGGTCCAGATCCGGCTCCACCTTGATGGCGGCCACCAGCCCCTGCACGGTTTTCAGGTTCGAACTCAGCTCCCCTTCCAGCTTGGCCCTTAACAGGCTGATATCGCTAAGGGTTTTGTTACGCAGCTGCTCGCTGTAGGTCTGGTAATTGAGGTGGTCGATGAACAGGCAAGCTGCTGAAATGACCAGCAGAGCCGTCGCCGGCACCAGCCACAGGTAGAATTTCGCGTACTTGCTCAGAGCGGGCACCTCGGTCCTTGGTGAACAGTCCTTTTATTTATAGATCAAGGAGGCCGCTTTGTCCGCCTGCGCTGGGTGGCAGCTGGCGACCTAAGCCCTTGAATGGTCGCCAGAATCTTCCCCCGCTAATGGTCTGCCGGGGGCTTCAGGGCCACCAGTTCCGGCCGCCCGAACAGGGCCCGGGTTACAGCCCGGGTCAACAGGGTCGAGGGCAGTCCCCGAATGCGCCGCGAGGCCTCCACATAGGCCGGACCGTTGCGAATGATGCCAGGGGTTACCGGTTCCGCCAGGCTCAGCATGCGGCGCCCGGTGGCAAACAGCAACTTCTCCCGGCGACCATACTGGAAGCCGAAATCCTCCCGCAGGCGAGCCGGCAGGGTGGCGGCGGTGGCGATTTTCAGCCAGGCCATGGCCGGCGTCAGGGTGAAGTGCAGGGGCTCAAACAGAAAACCGGTCAACTCCCGGGTGGCGGGGGTGACGGTGAGCTGGTCGGAGTTCCACATGGACCGGTTGTATTCCATAAAGGCGTCCCAGTCCGGCGGCAGGATGTGGTCTGGTATGCCGAACATGTAGGCGAACAGCCGGGTCTCCTCGTAAAAGCGGTTCTTTTCCTCCCGGGTCAGGGGGCGGCGGAACAGCTCGTACATCATCACCGTGGTATCCCACAGGGTGGCATGAACCCAGAGCATGGCGTGGGCCTCATTGGCCTGGTAATGGCTGCCCTTGCCGAACGCGCCGGCATCGTAATGCAGGTTGCCCTGGATGCGGCTGTGAATATTGTGCACGGCGCGGGCGTATTTGGTGGCCTGGTCCAGGTTGCCATAGACAATGGACAGTACCGAGGTGAAGGTGCGTTTGGCCCGGCCCAGCGGGTCGGCCCGGGTTTTGGAGTGCTCATCCACCCCCTGGGTTACCCAGGGATGGGCAATCTGCAACAGCAGGGCGCGCCCGGCACCGTGGGCACCGAACAGGGCATGGCGGGACAAACGCCACATCATGGAATCCGGGCCGAACAGGCCCACTTGGGGATCTTTCACCTTGGAGGACGCCAGCGCCAGCTGGGCTTCAAACATATCGCGCGAAATGGCAAGTTGCTGCATAACTTCAGACACCGACTACTACTGAACAACCTATAAACAGTTTAGTATTGACTTCAAACGATTGAAAATGATCGTTGGCCATGGACGACAGAAATTAGGATCACCGGTTGCCTAACAGGATTTTGAATTCTGTTTACTGGCCTGCGAAAAACTGCAACAGTTGATGCCTAATGTATGGTGTTTAGCGGATACCGCAGTGCACCTGCCCTGAAGTACACCTGCGCAATGGAGGTCTGTTGTGATGGAAATCAGCCGTTGGTTGCCCCCCGAGCCCAACACCCAAGCCGGTGCCGAACGGCGGGTGGGGGTGGAGCTGGAATTTGCCGGGCTGGAACCGGCTCAAATCATTGCCTGTGTGCAGAACCAGTTCGGCGGTAAACTGCAGCGCCGCAGCAGTTTCGAGTTTTTCCTGCAGGACACCAGCCTGGGCAAGTTCGGCATTGAACTGGATGCCGCCTACATCAAATCCCTGGGGGCGCTGATGGAGGAGAGCGGCGATCTGGAGGATGAATTTTCCATTGAGGCCGTGGCCACCGAGCTGCTGACCAAAGCCGCAGAGCAGTTTGTTCCCTGGGAACTGGTGACGCCGCCGGTGCCGGTGTCGCGCCTGGCGGAGGTGCAGCAACTGTTCACCCGTCTGCGTCAAGCCGGCGCCCTGGGCACCCGCAACAGCATCCGCTATGCCTTTGGCCTGCACCTGAATCCGGAGTTGCCCAACACCGACATCGCCACCATTCTGGCCTACCTGCGGGCGTACCTCTGCCTGTACGACTGGATTGCGGATCGGGATCAAATTGACCTTACCCGCAAGCTCACCAACTACATCAAGCATTTCAGCAAGGAGTACATCCAGTTAGTGGTGGACTGGGATTACCGGCCCGACCTGGCCCAGCTGATCGACGACTACATTGATCACAACCCCACCCGCAACCGCAGCATGGATATGCTGCCGCTGTTCACCTTTCTGGATGAACCCCGGGTGCGCAACCGGTTGGATGATGCCCGCATCAAATCCCGCCCCACCCTGCATTACCGTTTACCCAATTGCGATATTGATAATCCGCAATGGAATCTGGATCAGCCCTGGCAGAATTGGTTGCAGGTGGAACGACTGGCGCTTGCGCCGCAGCGGTTGCAGCACTTCTGCGCCCGCTATGGGGAATACCTGGATTCCTTTTTTACCACGCCGTTTGATACGGAGTGGTTGAACACCTCCCGCCGCCTGTTGCAGGAGGGGTAACTATCCAAGCACCCGCGCCTTCCCCCATGGATCATGTTCCGGTTGACTCCCCCCTGATTGCGGTCACCGGACCCCACAAACGCTTTCCCTTTGCCTGGTGGGCCACCCGTTTTATGTTGGGGTTGATGGGTTTGAAGTCCGTCTACGTGACAGCGCGCACCGGCATGCCGTCGATGCCGGTGCACGGCATAGTCATCGGTGGTGGTGATGACATTGAACCGGATCACTACGGAGGTGAATGGCACCCCCGGCGCCGTTACGATGTAGAGCGGGATCGTTTTGAAATTGCCATGATTCAACAGGCTCTGGAAGCCAACCTGCCCATGATCGGCATCTGCCGCGGTGCCCAGTTGATTAATGTGGTGTGTGGCGGCTCCTTGCATCAGGACATCCGGCCCCTGCGCCGGGTGACCCCCAATCGACGCAGCATCCGGCCGGTGAAATGGGTGGACCTGGAGGCCAGCAGTCGTTTGATGGCTGGCTTGCAGCGGCCGTCGATACGGGTGAACAGCCTGCATGAACAGGCCATGGAGCGCATCGGCGAGGGGTTGTCCGTGGTGGGGCGGGATCGGGACGGCTTTGTGCAGGCCATCGAAGGCCGCTATGGCTTTCTGCTGGGATTGCAATGGCATCCGGAATACCTGCCTTACCTGGCGGCACAACGTCGTTTGTTCGCCCTGTTTGCGCAGGCGGTACGCCGCAACGATGCCCACCTGCAGCTGCGTGATCCGGTGTTGTCGTGAGCAGTTATCTGGTGTTGTTCGGCAGTGCATTTCTGGCGGCCACACTGTTACCGTTTTATTCCGAAGTGGTGTTGGTGACCCTGTTGCTGGACGGCATGAACGTCTGGGCGCTGTGGGCGGCGGCCACCCTGGGCAATACGCTGGGGGCCTGGGTGAACTGGGTCCTGGGGCGCTACCTGCTGCATTTTGAAAACCGGCGTTGGTTTCCGTTCAAGGCGGATTCCCTGCATCGGGCCCAGGCCTGGTTTCAACGCTACGGCAGCTGGAGTTTGTTGCTGGCCTGGTTGCCGGTGGGCGGAGACGCCCTGACCTTCATTGCCGGTGTTATGAAAGTTCGCTGGTGGGTGTTGCTGCTGCTCTGCGGCATTGGTAAAGGCGCCCGCTATGCGGTGGTGATCTGGCTCACCCTGGCCACCGGTGAATGGGTTGGCCACCAATGACAAGTGATCTGTCCCACCTGCCCCTGATACATCGGCTTTCCCCGCTGTCATAATCCTGTTCACTATTCTAAAAATGACTCAGAGGGAAACCCTATGACTGCAGCTGCAAAACGGCCGGAAACCCTGGACGTCATGGACGTGGGCATCAAGGTCCGGCGCATGGATTTCGACTTCAGCGATGACATCCCCGACTACTGGTATGACCAGGATCCCCTGCTGACCTTGTTTCTGACAGCGTTGTCGGCCACCTTTCCGGAAGGGGAAAAACAGTTCATCCAGAGTGTGCGCAATTTTCAGGACCAGATCACGGACCCCGAACTGAGAAAGCAGATTCGTGCTTTCATCGGTCAGGAAGCCCATCATTCAAAAGAGCATGACGCCCTGAACGACTTGATGAAGCGCAAGGGCTTTCCGGTCCTGAGGATCGAAAAACGCATGACCAGAATGGCGCAATGGATGCGGGATAACTGGTCGGAAGAACGACAGCTGGCCAACACCGTATGCGCGGAACACATTACGGCCATCATGGCGGATTTCTTCATGACCAAGTCGCCACAGGAACTGGAAAAACTGGCGCCACAGGTGCGCAAGATCTGGGCCTGGCATGTGATTGAGGAAACCGAACACAAGGCAGTGGCGTTTGATGTGTACCAGCAGCTGGTGAACGATCCATGGTTGCGGCGATCCCAGATGGTATTGCTGACCGTTTTGTTTGTGGCGGAAACCGCTGCCAGTACCACCCAGCTGTTGCAGGCCTCGGACCAGATGCGCAACTGGAAAATGTGGCTAAAGGGAAGCCGCTATTTTCTGGGGCGCAAAGGCATGGTGTGGAAGCTGCTGCCGGAGTACCTGGATTTTTACAAAAAAGACTTTCACCCCTGGCAGCATCAACGGCTGGCAGAATTACGCGCCCTCAAAAGCCGCTATCTGGACGAGGGGGAGCATTAAACGCGCCCAGTCTGGCATACGCTTTGCTATCCCTCTTTTGTGTGCAACACATGCGACAATTTTTGGAGGAGCGTAATCATGTTTGAACATAAAAACCTGGATGGGGCCACTCATCGCGTACTGCCGGCCATCGACGCGTTTATCAACGAAGAAGTATTGGAAACCCGCGAGCCGAAGAACGGTTTGCCGGTGGATGCTGCCGGCCGTCATCAGCATGGTGTGGCAGGTGAAACCCTGGTGGAGCGGTTCCTGCCACCGGAAACCGTGGGTAATGCCTGGTCCTATGATCCACACACGCCCTGGTGGGTGGTGGTGGTGAACCCGCCCCACGCCGGCATTGTGGCGGATTTCAGTAAAGCCAAGGGCGGTCTCTACCGGCACAAATGGGTGACGGAGCGCAATGTGGTGGCCTATGCAGAAGGCGGTGAAGAGATCGTTCTGGATGGCACTGACTATGTGCTGAGCCGGGCCAGCGATGGCCAGGAACTGCGGGCAGCCAGCCTGATGAAATTGCGCAACGCCTATTACAGCGCTTAACTCGCTGCTGAACCCTGCTGTTTAACCCAACAGGAATTCGTAGGCTTCCCGCAGCAACTCGCGTTCCAGCGGGGTGAACAGCCAGCTCTCCGGCAGTCCGATCCATTGGCTGCCGGTGGGTGCCGGGAACGGGTCCGGTCCGGTGGCCGCTGCCATGTAGACCGGAATAACCTCTCCCGGCGCCTCGATCCAGCAGCGGAATTCCGGCACCAGTTCCAACTGACTTTCCTTCAGACCAAGATCTTTGCGCAGTGTTTGCAGTGACGCACTGGGGTGTTCGCTGGGGGCGGTGTTGCCGGCCGGAGGCGTGGTCAGCTCAACCAGTTTGGGCAGTGGGGTGGGGCCGCACAGGTAATCCCGAAAATTCAGGAAACGCAAACGCGCGCTGGTGCGGTGCAGGTGAATGACGATGTACCGAATCATAAGGCTCCCTTGGCTGTACAGTGCAATGCAGAGTGCATAGTCTGCTGGCATTAGGCGGGGCCGGCGGGTTCGAGTGGCTTGTTGGTTGCGCATGAAGTGGTTGTGACAAAGCCGACGTCGAGCACGATGTTCCAGTGGTGTTTACGACAAAATGGACGTTCCCCCCGGCAGGCTGACGGTCTCAGGGTCGTAACCGGCCCCACCGGCGTGACCAATGCAATCACTCTGCCAATAGGGTCGCTTGCAAGAGGGGGCGCTACTGGTCGCTCACCCAGCGATTGCGGCCGCGGTGTTTAGCCTGGTACAACGCGGCATCGGCCTTGCTGACCAGGGTGCCGGGGCTGGATTCCTGTTGCCTGGGGCGGGTGGCCACACCGACACTGACACTGATATGGAACGGGCGCTCCTCCCACACCAGTTCCTCACTGGCCACTCGGCTGACGATTTTTTCCGCCACGTTTTCGGCCCCCTTCAGCGGGGTGTCCGCCAGCAGGATGGCGAACTCCTCGCCGCCGTAGCGGGCGATCAGGTCCGTGGGTCGATGCAGGCTGTCTTCCAGCACCCGGGCGAACACCTTCAGTACATGGTCGCCGCAGACATGGCCTCGGGTATCGTTGATCTGCTTGAAATGATCAATGTCCACCAGTAACAGTGACAAGGGCTGTTGATTGCGTTGTGACTGATTCCAGTATTCTTCCAGTTTGATGTCGAACAGGCGCCGATTGTACAGCCCGGTGAGACTGTCCTTGCTGCTCAACATGGCCAGCTCGCGGTTGGAACGTTCCAGTTCCTGCAGTGTGCGTTCCAGGTCCGCAGTGCGTTCTTCCACCAGTAATTCCAGGTTTTCCCGGTGACGAATCTCGATTTTGAGTTTGTCCTCCTTGGCCTGGTTGGCTTCAATTTCCCGCTGCAGGGCCAGCTCCTGGGCCACCAGTTTTTCATTGCGCTCCCGGTTGGCCTGCTCCAGTGCCAATTCTTTGGCCTCACGTTCCTGGTTGATGCGGAATGACAGGGCAAAGGAGAAGATCAGGATCTCAAAGCTGATGCCGATACGCAGGCCATAGACGGCCATAAACTCGTTGTAGATGATGCCGGTTTTGGCCGCGGTGAAGGTGATGAGAAAAAACAGCAGCAGGGTCCAGCCTACCAGCACGATCTGGGCGGAGCGCGAGCCTTCCATCGCCAGGCGGATAATGGAACTCACGGCCATCAAGGTGGCCAGAATGGTATTGATGATGAGCAGGTAGATGGCCGTTTGGTAATCGGTCACCCAGAACAACAGACAATATACTGCGTGCATGCCCAGCAGTAGTTTGTAGATCAGCCAGTGCTTGGGCACCATCCGTGGCAGCTGCAACAGCTCACGAAAAAACAGGGCGATGGACAGAAAAATATAAAGCGAAATCAGAATGGGCAGGAAGTGCTGGATGGAGGGCGATTGGGGATAGACCAGCTTGTAGAGGATGCCCTGCTGATACAGGAAGAACGCCAGCATGGCGAGAATATATGAAACGTAATACAGATAACTTTTGTCTTTGAGGATGGCGAACAAAGCAATACTGTAGGCCGCCATGATCATCAGGAAGCCATTGAAGATGCCGTCGATCCAGGAGCGCAACGTGTTATAGGTGAGGAACTGCTCCGGGGTGAACAGGCGCGCCGGGAGTTCCATGGCTTCGGTATTTTCGATCAGCAGGTACAGGTCGTACTGGGCGCCGCCCCGCAAATGCAGGGGAAACACAAACATGGGGTGATCCAGCGGACGCTCCAGGTAGGGCTTGCCGTCCCCAGTGCTCCATTGCTGGTGCGGTTGGCCATCTTCCAGCAAGAACACCTGTAATGAATCCAGGTGGGAGTTATTGATTTCCAGAAGCCAGCGGGAGTCGATGCCGACTTCGGTCGTCCAGGCCACATGGAACCAGTAGGGCGCAGCCTGGTAGCCCAGGCTGATGGCATCGGATTCCGCGGCTTCCCAATGGGGGGAGCGGGCAATCACATCAGCCGGCCGGGTTTCATCCTGCAGGGCCGGGGTGTATTGCGTGTAATGCCCCAGAGTCAGTGGGGTTATGGTGGCATCCAGGCGCAGGTGTTCCTGAGGGTGAGGAGCATTGGGCGTACTTTGCAGCAGGAAAAACCCAACCAGAAACAACAGTAAAACCAGTCCGCCCAGCAAGCTGCTGCGGGGAAAATAGCGATCCCCGCTTATGGGCAGGTGCTCATCGCGCATGGTTTGCTTCCTCATGGTAAGGTGTGCCGCCAAGCCAAGGGCAAATCGTAATATGCTAACCCCGTGGCAAGAGGTTCCTATTGCCACAACGATCATTTAAATTAAGCGATGTTGCCATTCTTCGTTGCGATTCGCTCCAACCCTATGTGTCTGTTGAAACGTCATGATTTACCTTTTAGCCGCCGTGCTCCTGTGCGGTTTGATGTTCTACCCCCAATATGCCACCCGGCGCATCCTCCGGAAGCATAGCCAGCCCCGCTCGGACTTTCCCGGTACCGGTGGCGAATTCGCGCGGCACCTGCTGGAGCGTTTCTCCGTTCACGGCGTGGGTGTGGAGCCAACGGAAGTGGGCGACCATTATGATCCTCAACAGAAGATGGTGCGTCTGAGCCCCGAGGTGTTTGACGGTAGGTCGCTGACCAGCGTGGTGGTGGCGGCCCACGAGGTTGGGCACGCGATCCAGGATCATCAGGGCTCCGGTGGCTTGCGTACCCGGTATCGCCTGGCAGTGGTGGCGCAATGGTTTGCCCGCGGCGCCCAGGCCGCCACAATCTTGTTGCCGTTGGCGACGGTGAATCCCGGTTTGATGCGGCTGGCTCTGGTGGTCATTCTGGTGGGGGTGCTGTTGTCGACGCTGGTGCACCTGGTGACCTTGCCGGTGGAATGGGATGCCAGTTTCAATAAGGCGCTCCCCATTCTGCAGGAGGGGCGGTATTTGGCGGCGGCCGATATGCTGGCGGCCCGTAAAATTCTCCAGGCCTGTGCCTTCACCTATGTCAGCGCGTCATTGGGCAGTCTGTTGGGGGCGTTACGCTGGATTCGGTGGCTGCGCTGATGGGGGCATGGTTCGTTTATATCCTGCGCTGTGCGGACGACACGCTTTACACCGGCATCACCACCGATCTGGCAAGGCGTGCCCGGGAGCATGGCGAAGGCCGCGCCGGCGCCCGTTATACCCGGGTGCGCCGGCCCGTGCAGCTGGTGTATTCCGAGACGGTGGCCAATCGCTCCGAGGCAGCCCGACGGGAAGCCGCCATCAAGAAATTATCCCGCACCCAAAAGCTGTTGCTGTTGGAGACCTGGCAGGCGCCATCGCAGGAGCCCTGACCTGTTTTGCCGGAATATTGTCGGCTTTAACCGTTTCACCGTCTCTTCCAAAGCTTGCATAATGGGGGCTTCCAATGCAGCCAGAAAATGAGCATCAGCATAACCACAATAACAATGACGTACCCACAATAACTCTACCCGCTATCGGGAACTGAGACTCCAAGGACAAGAACGAGAGAGGACAAGAGGACTGCACTATGTATGAATACATGAATTTCTATATCAATGGTCAATGGGTGGCGCCGGCGACGGTCAACAGTCTGGAAGTGATCAACCCGGCCACCGAACAGGCGATGGGTGTGATTTCCCTGGGCAGCAAAGCGGATGTGGACAAGGCAGTCGCCGCGGCCAAGGCTGCGTTCCCCAGCTGGTCCCGCACCACGCGGGAAGAGCGCATGGCGTATCTGGAAGCCATTATCGCCGGTTACCAGAAGCGCATGGGGGATCTGGCCACCGCGATCTCCCAGGAGATGGGCGCCCCCATGTGGTTGGCGAATGCGGCCCAGGCACCGGCGGCACTGGGGCATTTTATGCAGGCCCTGGAAGTGCTGAAAACCTATGAGTTCGACGAAGTGCGCGGCAACCACCGCCTGCACAAAGAGCCCATCGGGGTGTGTGCCCTGATCACGCCCTGGAACTGGCCCATTAACCAGATTGCCTGCAAAGTGGCCCCGGCCCTGGCCACCGGCTGCACCATGGTGTTGAAGCCCAGTGAAGTGGCCCCCATCGATGCCATGATCTTCGCTGAAATTGTGGATGAAGCCGGATTGCCGCCGGGCGTGTTCAATCTGGTCAATGGCGACGGTGCCGGCGTGGGCACTGCGCTGACCTCGCACCCGGATGTGGATATGGTGTCCTTTACCGGCAGTACCCGGGCGGGGGTGGCGATTGCCAAAACCGCTGCCGATACCGTAAAACGGGTGGCGCAGGAGCTGGGTGGCAAGTCGGCCAACATCATTCTGGATGATGCGGACTTTGAATCCGCCGTGGCCGGCGGTGTGAAAGGCTGCTTCATGAACAGTGGTCAATCCTGTAATGCGCCGACCCGCATGCTGGTGCCGGCCGCGCGATTGGAAGAGGCCACCGCCATTGCCAAAGCGGCGGCAGCCACCATTGTGCCGGGAATGCCGGAAGCGGAGGGAACCGTCATCGGACCCGTGGCCAGTGAAGTGCAGTATCAGAAGATTCAGGCCCTGCTGCAAAAAGGCATTGCAGAAGGTGCTGAGCTGGTGGTGGGTGGCCCCGGCAAACCGGAAGGACTCAGCACCGGCTACTTTGTACGCCCCACCATCTTCAGCAACGTTAATAATCAGATGACCATCGCCCGCGAAGAAATTTTCGGCCCCGTGTTATCCATTCTCCCGTACGAGGATGAAGAGGACGCCATTGCCATCGCCAATGACACACCTTACGGATTGTCAGGGTATGTGTCCGGCAGTCAGGAACGGGCGCTTAAGGTGGCCAGTCGCTTGCGCACCGGTAATGTTCATATCAACGGTGCCGAAATTGATTTCTCCTGTCCCTTCGGAGGCTTCAAGCAAAGTGGTAATGGCCGGGAGTGGGGCCGGGAAGGTTTTGAAGAGTATCTGGAAGTGAAAACCGTATTTGGCGCCGGCTCGGCTGCAAGCGCATAACGCAACATCCATCACCCTGGGCTGGGACTGCTGCTACCGTCGCGATTGTAACGCAGTAGTTTCCAGCCTGCTGGCGCGTTTCAGATTGGCCACCCAAACCCCCAGGCTCACCAGCACCAGGCAGACAATCAGCGGAACCCCCAAAGGTTCGTCATACAGAAAGACCGCAGAAAACCCCGCAATCAACGGCACCAGTGCCATCATGGACCCCATGCTGGCCGGGCCGATGCGGCGCACCGCCTGCACATAGCAGAGCATCTGCACAATGGTGGCCAGAAAGCCCTGATACACGCTTTGCAGGGCTACGTGGCGCCAGTGCTCCAGGCTGATGTTCTTCTCCAGCAGGAAAACGTAGACCGGCAGATAGGCCAGCGCGGTCACCACCGCCAGGCTCACCGTGGCCTGCCAGGGGGAAATCTGCCAGCGCTTGATCAGCACCGAGAATACAGCCCAGCAGAACGCAGCGCCCACAAACCATCCCTGTCCGCCCTGAACGCCGTCCTCATGCAGAATCTCAAACCAGAACAGGCAGAAGATACCAGCGCTGATGGATGCCACCCCAATCCACTTCACCGGGGTGAAGGCCTCGGCACTGGAAGCGTAACTGAGCATGGCGATAAACAGGGGCAACAAACCGGGCAGCAGAATGGCAGCGTGGGAGGCGGGCGCCGATTGAAAGCCCTGGAACGCGCACAGAGCATACCCCAGGCCCCCGATCAAAGCGGCAACAATCAACCGGGGATTCAGCAGATTAAAGCGATACACGAACAGCCATACCGGCAGCAGCAACAGGGAACAGGTGGCGTAGCGGATGGCAATCACATCAGCGGGCAGCAAAGGGCCGATGCCGCCGAAGCGGGACACCAGAATAAAACCGCTCCAGATCAGCACCGCCACCGTCGCAAACACATAGCCCTGCATTCAGATGTGCTCCACGCGCTTGCTCAACCACGCCAGCGCCATCAGGCCAACACCGCCGAACACCAGAAAGCTGGCGATCAGGGGCACCGGGGTGCCGTTATAGTGCTGGCCCACCAGCGCCCCCAGGGGCACGGCGATCATGGTGGAAACCGCCCCGGACACCGACGCCCCCAGGCCCGCGATGTTGCCCAGGGGCTGCATGGCCAGGGCATTGATGTTGCCGAACTGCAGGCCCAGGCAGAAGAACAATGGAAAGCAGTACAGCATGAACAGCCACAGCGGTGGGACCTGGTCATACAGCCAGACACTGACCACCAGCATCACCAGAGACATCCCGCACTGCAATGACAGGGCCAGCACACACACCTGAAGAATACCCAGGCGTGACAGGATGCGGGCATTCGCGATGGAGGCGGCCCCAATCCCCAGCGCCAGCAGGGCAAAATACAGGGCGAAGGCATCGCCGGTTTGATACAACTCTCCCAGAATTTGCTGAGCATTGCTGAGATAGGCCACAAAGCCGCCGAACAGCAGGCCGGAAATCAGGATGGCGATGACGCTCACGGGTTGCTGAAAAATAAAACGGGTGCCTTGCCACAAGGATTTGAGGCTCAATCGGTGGCGCCGTGCCACCGGCAGGGACTCCTCCAGGCGCAATCCGAGCCAGAGCACTGCCACCAGCCCGTACAGCAGAATAAAGGCAAATATCAGGTGCCAATCACCGAAGAACAGAATGCTTTGCCCCAGCAGCGGCGCCAGTGCCGGAATAAAGATAAACACCGCCATCACGAAGGACATGACCCGGGCCATGGCGGCCCCTTCGAAGCGATCCCGCACAATGGCCAGGGTGACAATGCGGGCGCTGGACGCCCCCAGCCCTTGCAGGAAACGCCCCACCAATAACAACTCGTACGTCGGTGTCAGCAAACAGAGCACACTGCCCAGCACAAAAATTCCGATCCCGACATAGATGGGGCCTTTGCGGCCATAGGCATCGGATAATGGACCGTAAATCAGCTGGCCAACACCCAGCCCCAGAAACAGGCCGGTGATGATGTATTGCTGGTCGTTGGGGTCCACCAGGTTGAATTCAGCGGCAATGGCGGGGAGGGCAGGCAGCATGGAATCAATAGAGAGCGCCACCAGGGAAATCAGCATGGCGGCCAGGGCGATGAATTCCGCCGCGGCGGTGTTTTTCATAATCCGGGTTCTGCGTAATGATGGGGTTGGCATCATTACACAGGACCCGGGGTTAAAACAGGGTTAATACAGCCAGCTTACTGCACAGGGTTTATATGGCCTGGCTCAAGGCCGGCCCCACCAAATGGGGAAACAAATACGTGTTGACGTCGATCTTGGGCTGGTAATGCATGAACAACCCGCCCAGGGTGGTGAACACCCGGGCCAGCATGATGAACTCCGCCGGCAGCTTGTCCACCGGGTCGGCATCCGCCTGCGCCAGCAGTTTTTTGGCCTGGGCCAGCATGTCACCCTGGCTGGGCCAGCCGGGATTGTCCTGGCTCATTTCGAACGCGGCCCGTTGAATTTGCGACAATAGGGCATCGGCAAAGGCGAGCAGGGTATCCGGTTTGCCGCTGCGGGTGGCAAAGCCCATGGCCAGCAGCTCTTTGGCCATGGTGTCCCGTTCCCCCATCAGGGCGGCCCCCAATACATTGAAGTAGCCTTCCCGGAACGGCTCCGACAGGGTCATGGTGCAACCGAAATCCAGCAACACCAGGGTGTCGTCGGCGGTGACCAGCAGGTTGCCGGGGTGGGGATCGGCCTGGAATACCCCGGCCTGCAGCACCTGGCGCAGGTACAGGTCCAGCAGCCGACCCAACAGGTCGGCCAGGCCCGCCTCATCCCCTTCCGCTTGGCGCTTGTCCAGCTCGCCCATTAACGGCTTGCCGTCGATGAACGTGCTCACCAGCACCCGTTCACGGGTAAAGCCGGGAATCGGGCGCGGTACCGTGACCTTGGGCACATCCCGCAGGAAGTCGCCCACCTCCACCATGGCCCGGGCTTCACAGCGATAGTCCAGTTCCTCGCGGATGGTGCGCTCGATTTCGTTGGTGATGGTGTCCAGGTCGGTGGGGGGCAGCATGGACGCAATGCTGTTGGTGAACAGTTTCAGCAGGGTCATGTCCAGGTCGATGATGTGGGCCAACCCGGGCCGCTGGATTTTCACTGCCACCTTCTGGCCGTTGGGCAGATAGGCCTGGTGTACCTGGCCAATGCTGGCAGCGGCGATGGGCTCGGGGTCGAATTCCGCGAACAGGGCGTCCAGGGTGTTGCCCAGTTCCGTTTCAATCACTTCCCGCACCTCCTCAAACGGCACCGGGGAGGCCTGGTCCTGCAGCACCCGCAGTTCCTCCACCCAGGGTTTGGGCAGAATGTCGGCGCGGGCGGACAGCAGTTGCCCCACCTTGAGGAAGGCGCCTCCCTGACGCAGGGACACATCACGGAACAGGCGGGCATTCTTGCGGTGCAGCTCGGCCAGGGCGTCCGGAGCTTTGCGGCGGGAAATGAACGCGGATTTAATGCCCCACAGGCGATAGCTCGTGGTGATGCGGGTGAGCATCCAGCCGGTGTCTTTCATGCGTTTCACCCGGGCCGGCCATTGCGCGGCTTCCCGGACCAGGGTCTCGTATTCGTCCCGGGCCTGGTCCACGCCGTCGCCCACTTTCTGCAGGGTGCGAATAGCCTGTTCTGCCAGCTCCCGCCCCTGCCAGAGCGTTTGTTCCAGGGCGGAGAGGGATGCGTTCATCACATTGAGCCAGGCTTTGAGCCCGTCATTACGAGGGTCGCAAGAACGAGGGTTAGTAGCGTTGGGCGTGGTGTCCATGTTTGGGTCCTCGGTGGTCATTGTCTTTTTTTGTATTACATTTATGCGTCAAAAAAAGCCGGCGACGGGCCGGCACTGTTTGGGATTCCTGATCGGTTAAAGCTGCTCCAGGCAGTCACTGCACAGCCACACCGCCGGGGTGTCCGGCTTCTGCAGCGGGCTTAAACCGCGGTAGGCCCGTTGCCCACGCTGCAGCGGTTTGTTGCATTCAACGCAGTGGCCGGGCTTGTTCACAATCACATCCTGCCAGGCCTCCACGGCATCCAAAAGGGCCTGGGCGCTGGGTTTGCACAACTCCCCCTCACCGCGCACGCTGGCGGCCACCCGCTTGGCGTCCCGGCTCACCTGTTCCACCAGGGCGCTGGAATCCGCCACGATGTTGTCCACCAGGGTGAAGGTATCCTCCAGCACATTGCGGATCAGGTGGGATACGGACATGCGCCGCTTTTCCGCCGCCTGTTTCAGGGTAGCCTCCAGATCCTCCGGAACCCGGGCCTGGATCACCCGATCCTTGCGCTCCTCAGCGGCAGCCGGCTTGCGGCCGCGACGGCGGGTGCCCGGTTTACGGGGCTTGCGCTCAGGTGATTCGGGGGTGTTCTGGTCTGACACAGTGACGGCTCCGGCACGCTCTGGAATTAATGTAATACAAAATATAACAGGATTGCAGAAAGGTCAATCCTGCGCGGGCTTGGCAAAACCCGGCATCATGCAGGGGGGATTCCCAGCAGCGGCGCCACCGACTGGGCCACCCGGGCCTGTTTGCGCAGGATGTCGAGGGTGCCCATGGGCTCTGGGAGGTTCCTGAGCCGGGCCCCCCAATGCCGGTACAGGGTAAAGGCATTGGTCACCATGCGTTCGGCACAATCCCAGCGGGCATAGGGTGACTGCAGGAACGCCTTGCTGTGCATGACGTGGCTCGCTGCCTCGTGGGGCAGCATATCCTGCTGATACAGCGCGTGAATCCCTTCGTGGACAAAATCCCAGTAATCAATGATGTTCTGTATATCCTGGCGGCTGGCCAATGGCCCGTGGCCGGGCACCATGATGTCGGCCTTGAGGGACAGCAGCTTGTGCAGGCCGGCCACCAGATTCTCCAGCGGCCCACTCCACATCACCGGCGTGATGCCGATGAAGGCGATGTCCCCGGCGTAGACCAGTTTGTCATCCGGCACATGGACAATGGCGTCCCCGTCGGTGTGCCCTGGCCCCACTTCGTACAAGATAATGTCCTTGCCGTTGAGGCACAGGTTGTGTTCCTGCTGGAAGGTGATGGTGGGGTCGGTGATCTGTACGTCCTGGAAGTGATAGGGCGCCAGCATGTCATCCATGTAGTGGGAAAAACACTTCATACCGCCGAAGGGCACATACCGCAGTGCCTTGCAGCTGTGTTGCAGCGCGTTCAGGGCCGCCGGCTTGGTGTGGTGCATCTGTTCCTGGCAGGCGCGGGTGGCCACGATGTCGCGCCCTTTGAACAATTGGTTGCCCCAGCAGTGGTCGCCATCCGCATGGGTGTTGATGACGGTTTCAATGGGGGAGCGGGCCAGTACCGGCTGCATGGCCGACAGCATATGGCGGGTGAAATTCAGGTCCCAGCCGGTGTCGATCAAGACGCTTTTGCCGTTGCAATCGATCAGGCCGATGTTGGTTTCTCCCCAGGAACCGTTGGGCACCATCCAGGCATAACCCTGTTTGCTGACCTGATACAGTCCTTCCTGAAAACGCAGTGCGGCGCCGTGTCGCGTGGCAGTAATGCCGGTGTTCACCAACAATGTGGCTGATTCCATGGTTCCCCCTTTTCGCCAATGAGCGTTGCCCACAAAGAGGTGATTCTAGGTAAAACGGTGCTGGCCGTCATCCGCTATTACCCCCTGTACCGGAATGCGCTCACGGTTGTTCTGCAACGGTCACTGTGTTATCAAACCACGGTAGCGGCCCGCAACGTAATCAGGAATGAAACCGCCATGAGTGATCTGCCGGAAACCGAACAGCCAGACCCCAGAGATTACCTGCCGGACGTGCGTGACGGTTTGACGCGCCGTGAGCGAGTGGTACTGTACTGTCTGCATGAGGCCCAGAAAGAACTGGGTGGGCGCAATGTGCCCACGGTGATGTTGTACGGCCGGGTGGTGGAGTACATAGATATGAGCGAGGCGGAATTGCAGTCCATTTTGCAGCGTTTCATCGGGTTTGACCGTTAAACCTCACTTGAGGAACATGGCTGGCGTAATACAACGGGGAGTGGGTTAGATGCGGCGGATCAGGGCAACGAACGCTGGCAACATTTTATTGCTGCAACTGATGGGGTTGGTAGCCTGCCTGGCAGTGTCTTACGCGCGTGCTGACAATCAGGTCACGCAAATACCGTTTGCGGATTCCGCCCCCGGTTCTGTGGGGTTGGGCGCGGGCATTCGCAATGGCAGCAGCCCCTATCGCTATGTGGATACGGTGTCGAGCATGGAGAACGATAATGTCCGGGATATGATGCCGCTTTACCTGTATGAGGGAGAGTACCTGTTTTTTCACGGTACCCGCGCCGGCGTTCACCTTTGGGATGGCTGGGTGACCGGGGATCTGGTGGCGCAGTACCGGTTTGATCGCCTGGAGCCGGAAGTAAACGATTTTTACCGTACCGTCTCCAAGCGCTCGCAAACGGTCGAAGGCGGGCTGGCCCTGGAATTCAACCTGGATCGGCAATCGCTGTATTTCAGCCTGTTGAGCGATCTGCAATCCCGTCACAACGGCAATGTTGCAGATCTCACCTATCGTTACCGTTGGGACTATTCCCGCTTTGAATTTTCTCCCTATCTGAGTTTGATTTATCAGAGCCAGGAGCTGGTGGACTACTACTATGGAGTTGAAAGTGATGAAGCCAGGCCGGACTTGCCGGAGTATGAAGCGGATGCAGCGGCCTTTGCCCGGCTGGGGTTGAATACCACGTATCACTTGCTGGATCACTGGTATCTGTTTGCCAATTTCAGCTGGGAAGCATTACCCTCCGAGATCACCGACAGTCCGCTGGTGGATGAAGACCAGATCTACGCTGCGTTTGTGGGCTTTCATTATAATTTCGGCAATGTGTTCGAGCCCCGTTCCGGGCAGGACCATGGTCAGGTGATCACGGACTGGTCCTGGCGGGTGCAAGCCGGTTATCAGGCCCAGGGCACCTTCCATAAATCCCATCGTGGCGATTTGCAGCGCAGTGTTGATGTGCACACCTACTTGGCCGGAGTAACCCTCGGTAAGAAAGTTTATGATGGTGCCATCCTCGATTTTTGGGGCAAGTTTTCCATCAATCGGCGACTGGAAAACGATCTGCAGGATAATTTCTGGGATTTCAGTGTGTATGTCATGGCCATGGGCACCGGTTACTCGCCCTGGAGTGATCGGGAGTTGTTTCGCTATGGTTTTGGTTTTGGCTTTGACTACGCCCAGAGAATTCCCATGGTGGAGCAGATCAAGCAGGATAAAAAGGATCAGAACACGTCCCATTTTCTGAACTATCTGGAAGCGCAGGTGGATTTCCCGTTGCGCAATATGACCCGGGCGGAAAGCGTACGGAATTGTTATGTGGGCATGACGTTGATTCACCGGTCCGGCATTTTTGCGACCTCGGATATCCTGGGTAATGTATCCGGTGGTTCAGATGTGGTGGCCGCCCATATGGAGTGTGTTCGATGAGATATGGCCCTGGTTTTCCCGCCCTGGTGTTTCTGCTGTGCCTCACACTGGGTGCTTGTGCCTCTGCGCCGGTGCAACAAACGGAGCCCGGCGACGGCACTGGCGCCCATATTGATCCCGAAATTGAGCGGGCGTTGCAGGCGTTTCGTGCGCTGCCGGAGCTGCAGGTCTATTTTGACGAGGCCAAGGCCGTGGTGATCATTCCCCGTAATTTTCGCGCCGGTACGGGGTTTGGTGGGGCCGTTGGCAAGGGGTGGTTACTGGAGGAGGGCAGAGTCAGTGCCACGGTCTGGCATTGGCAGTTCCTGGCGGGCGCCGACCTGGGCTTTCAGTTCTACCAGCAGATTCTGTTCCTCAAGGATGCCGAAGCGGTGGCGTTCTTCAAAAATGAACCCTTTCAGTTTGCGGGTCAGGTCAATGCCACCGCCCTGGTCTGGGGAGCGGCGCTGACCCCTTCCTACAACCAGGGGGTGGCGCTGTTCACGGTGATCGATGGTGGATTGATGCTGGAAGGCAGTGTTGGCTTGCACAGCTATCATGTGTTCCCGCTATGACGCTGTGTGCGTTAGGTTCATCCCAACAGGTCCAGGTTCTTCAGTTCGCTTACATCGAAGTGCACCGCCAGGATATTCAGCAGCGAAATTAGCTTTAGGTTCTCATAGGCGTCAATCAGGTTGTTGTTCAGGGCGGCGTCCGGATATTCCAGGTGCAATCCGTAGCGCTCCGGCTCCTGGCCTGTGGTGAACAGATAGGCGCGCACGCCGGGCTCACTGGGGTGCTCCAGATAGATTCCCTTGGCATTGGCGTGGACGTTCTGATCCACCAAAAACGTATCCGCCCCCAGGTGGCTGTGCAGCAGCAACAGCACGTGCTTGATGCTGATGTCTTTGTCCATGGCCCAGATATTCATTGCACACTACATCGCTGACGTCGTTGCGACAGAATTAGCACAGATCCGCCGCAAAAATCCAGGTGCAATCAACGGGGGCGGTATTGCTCCTCGCCGAAGGAGTACGACCAGGTCTTGTCATCCAGGGCAAAAAACGTGTTGGGGGGCAACGAGTAAATGAAACCGTTGATCACATCCTTGCCCCGTTGCACCGCCTCCCGCTGGTCCAGGGTTTTGTACCAGCGATAAAGGTGGGGAAAATCCTGTTTCATGTGCACACCGATCAGGCGCAGGGCCCGTACCCAAGGCCAGGTGGCGATATCGGCAATGGAATAGTCGGAGCCAGCCAGGTAAGCGTGCTGCTGCAGTTGACCTTCCAGCACCCGGCACTGGCGCAGGGTTTCATTCATGTAACGGGTTTTGGCATAGGGTTGGTCTTCGCGGGCATAACGGATGAAGTGATGGGCCTGGCCTTGCAAGGGGCCCACGGCGGATACCTGGAACATCAGCCATTTCAGCACGGCGTAGCGTTGCTGTGGATCAGCGGGGAGCAAGCGGCCGGTTTTCTCCGCCAGATAGATCAGGATGGCGCCGGTTTCGAATACGCTGATGGGTTCTCCCTGGCCGATGGGGTCTGTATCCACGATGGCCGGAAGCTTGTTGTTGGGGTTGATGGCCAGGTACTCGGGCTTAAATTGATCCCCCTTGGTGATGTCGTACTCGATCACCTCATAGGGCAGTCCGGTTTCCTCCAGCATGATGGAGATCTTGTGCCCGTTGGGGGTGGGTACGGTATGCAGTTGAATCATGGACAGGCTCCGATCAAGGTCAATCATGGTTGTCTAAATTGCCATGGTACCCGTGATCCCGGGCGATCACAACGGCCATGGCTGCGTCGCAGGCAGCGGCAAATTTCATGTTGAAGTTGTGATACAAAAAAAATAAAATGTCTCAGCATGATTGCGCCTCGGTTTTGGGGTGTGCTCGAAGCCGGAGCAATTGGGTTGTAGTCCGTTTGCGGGCGAGGGGGAAGTCTGGCTACGTTAAGGGTTGGCACTGCAGTCAGTGTGAGTCTGGCCGCTGGGGCGGGTGTCGCGACGCGCCACCGTGACGGCATTGCCCAGCGTGGCCTGTTCGTTGCCATGATCGGTTTGGTGGCGGCCGCTTTTGGGGTCTGGCTGCCGCAACTTTCCACTTTCCTCTCTAACCAGCTACTTGAGTCACTGCAGTGGCTGCAGGCCTGGGCGTTGTACAGCAATCTCTGGGACATGCTCAACGACTATATAGCGCTACTGGTGCACGGACTGGCATTGGTGCTGCTGTTGGCAACGATCAGTATTTTCATTGTTTGGTATGAGCGGGCGTCAGGCTCTGGTTGAGTTTGCCGTACGCATGGATGTTGAGAAGTGGATGAAAACCTCATATACCCGCCGACTATCTCTGGCTGACCTTACTTACGCGGCCAGCGGATATCGCTTAAAGCACAAGAACCAACTGCTGTGTCAGTTGATCGTCCGGGGCGTGGGAAGGATACCCGAGCACCGGATGCTGGATGCCGCAGCGGAAGTCTCCCGCTACTGCCCGATCATGCGTTCCCGATTGAAAGGCTTCTGGTTCGCCAAATACTGGTCCGCCTCCGGCCCCTTGCCCCGGGTGCGAACCGTTAACCTGGATTGGGATGGTCAGTGCCAGGAAGGCCTCGATTTTATCGACACACCACTGGATCTGATGGTTGGCCCGGTGGCGGAGATCGTGCAGGTGGTGGGGCGCAGCACCTATATCGTGTTCCGGGCCCACCATGCGGTCACGGATGGTATCGGTATGCTGGAATTTGCCCAGGCCTTCTTCAAGGTGCTCAATGGTGCAGAGCCGGTCTATTACGGGTCACCGGTGATCCTGGAGAAGATGCCCCCAGGAAACCTGGCGGCGATTCCTCCCAGCGTGTCTGCGGCCCCTACGCCCTACCCCCTGGCGGAGGTGGACCCGGAGAGGGTCCGCCGCGAGCGCATCTGGCGCCAACTGACATTGCCCGGTAATGATAAAAAGATATTGTTGAAGGTGATGTTGGCGTTGTCCGCCATGGCGCGGGGTAAAGACAGCGGGGCAGTGCGCCTGCATATGCCGGTGAGCCTGCGCCGTTATGTGCCCAGCGAAAATACCCTGGCCAACCTGTTCGGCATGCTGCGCATCGATATTAACGTCGGGGACGACGAGAAAGTGCTGGTGAAGAAGATCAAGGGTGCGATGGCCGATCGTCAGGAGCTGCCCATTGCGGTGAATTCGGTGACTTCCAAGCTGGCTTTTGCGTTTCCGCTGCTGGTGCTGCACATGCTGGAGAAGCTGGCCATCAAACGCTTGTTGGGGCGGCCCCGGTTCCGCTGCAGCGCCACCACCTCCTACGGAGGCACGCTCAGTCTGCAGAGTTTTTCCACCGAGCATTTTACGGCCAAAACCGTATTCGGTATTCCGGTGTCACCGTTGGGCACACCGCTGATGGTGGCGATCATGAGCAACGAAAACAGCACCGAAATCGTCGTCTCGGCCAATCGCACACTGATTTCCGATGAGTCCATGGATCAGTTGGTGCAACAATTGCAAACCCTGATTGCAGGGTATGGTACGCGTTCCCGAACCACTAAAACCGAGTTGCAGGCGGTGGTGAACGGGTGATGCACTGGTCTTACTGATACCCATTCTGCTGATGACCGCTGGTTCTGGATATTTGACATTTGGAATGCCTGGCGCAGTGAAATGGTTGTGTAGTTCAGGGGGTTGAATTTTGAATACCGAAGCGCCTTACGCCGCTCAGGTAACGGGTCTGTTGCGTCGCATGGAATTGTCCTACGGCCTGGGCCTGTTTGTCGTACTGCTGATTGTGACGTTGACACACCTGCCTATGCCCTTCAACAGTCTGTCCACCGACGACTATCTGATCCGGGCTAACATAGAAGGGGAGGCGGTACTCTTTCAAAAGGGGTTCCCCCTGGCTGATCCGGACAAAAGCCTGGCCCGCGGGTTGGCGGACGCGTTTCATTTTTATTCCCCCGAAGCCGGAACCTTAGCGGCCTATACGGAGTACGGCAACCTGCCCTGGTGGAGCGCCGAGGCGCCGAAGATGAATCCCTGGCGTCCGCTGGCGGCATTGACCCACTGGCTGGATTTTCAGATAGCGCCGGCTTCCTACCCGTTCCAGTTATTGCACAGCCTGATCTATCTGCTGTTGTTTGGTTTCAGCGCCTATCGCCTGTTCTGGCGTTTGTCGCCCCGCGCCTCCGTGGCGGTGCTGGCCACCCTGTTTGTGGTGGTGGACTACAGCCATTTCATCAACTTCAGCTGGATTGCCGCCCGTAACGTGTTCATCACCGGTGCGCTGGGGTGTTTTGTGTTGGAGCGGTTCATTGCCTGGCGCCAGCAGGGGCAGCCCCTGTCGGCAGCCATGGCGTTGATGGCCTTTGTGCTGGCTTTGCTCAGCGCTGAGAGCGGTATTGCCGTCACCGGTTATCTGTTCGCGTATTTATGGCTGGTGGAGAAGACCGGTCTGCGCAGAATGGCCGCTGTATTGTGGCCCTACGCTGTAGTGGTAATCCTGTGGCGGGTGGTGTACAGCGCCGCAGGCTACGGCACCAGCGGGATCAGCCTGTATGTGGACCCGATGCGTTCACCGATGGAGTTTCTTGCGGCGCTGCTGACCACCCCCCCGGCCCTGTTTGCGGGGATCATGACCAGCATTGATGGCTATGTGCCTTCCCTGTCGCCCCAGTGGAGCCTGGTGGCGGTGGTGTTGTCCGCCTGCCTGGTGATGCTTGGCGTGTGGCTGATCCTGCCGTTGTTGCGCAGCAATGCCCTGGCCCGGTTTATGTTCCTGGGATCGGTGTTGGCTTCGATTCCTGCCTCATCCCTGATTTCCGGCAGCTCCCGCAGCGGGGTGTTCATTGCTATCGGGTTTTTCTGGATTCTGTCCATCTGGTTGCATCAACTTATGGACCGCCAGCGTGGCCGTGGCGTGCGGCTGTTTGCCAAGGGCTTGCTGGGGGTTCACCTGGTGTTGCCGGTGACCATCGCTTTTGTCGCCAGCTCCATGCTGCTGCCGGTGACCTACAGCAGTGACATGCAGTACGAGAGCGTGGCCAAGCGCTTGCATCCGGTGTCCGGTCAGCGTTCCCTGGTGGTGGTGAACAGCCGTGCTCCCAATCGGGAGTTCTATCTGCCGTTTACCTGGCACTATGAATACGGGGTGGTTCCGCAAGCCATCAATGCCCTGGCGCCGGGCATGAGCTCGTTTTACCTGACCCGGAAAAGTCAGCGGGAATATGAATTGCGGGCGCCGGTGGGGCTGGCGTTGGCGGGCAATGCCAAAATGACTGATCTCAACGGGGAGCAACCGGCGCTGTCAGAAGTGTACTACCTGCAAATGCTGCAGGGCTTGTTCACGGAATCCAACCAACCCTATCGACCGGGTGATGTCCACCGGGCCGGTGATCTGACGGTGACGGTGTTGGCGGCAGTGGACGATCGCCCCACCCGGATTCGTATCCGTTTTGACGCCGAAGTCGACCCGGATGACATGGCTTGGCAGTGGTATAACTGGGAAACCCGCCAATACCAGGCCATGAGCAAACTGGCGTTCGGTGAAACCCGTTTCTTCCCCGGTCCATTGGATGCTGACAAGCGGGATCTGGTGGACATTTGCTGGAACTGCTCGGAAGAAGGGGAGGCCGACGGCGCAGCGCCTTAGCGGCTATAACACCATCGGCGCAGCCACCTGGGCGCGTTTCTCCGGGCCCAACAGGGCCTCCACCAGGGCAAGGGCAAACTCCAATGCCGTGCCCGGCCCCTGGCTGGTGATGCAGTTCTGGTCGACCACCACCCGTTGGTTGTCAAAGTGCGTCAGCTGTTGGGTGAAGCCGGGATGGGCGGTGGTGCTCAGCGCCCGCTCCAGTCCGTGATGGGCAAACACCAGCGCCGGACTGGCGCAGATGGCGGTGAACCAGCGTCCGCTCGCCTGCTGTCGCTGCAGCATGGCCAGCAGGGTGGGGCAATCCCGCAAATGCTCGGCACCGGGCAGTCCTCCGGGCAGGGCAATCAGATCAAACTCCCGGTCTGCGCAGGTATCAATATGAGCATCCGCCAGAATCCGGGTACGGCGGGCTGCACAGATCTCCAGGCGCCCTTCAGGCATCACACTGGCCACCGTTACCTCCACGTCGGCACGGCGCAACACGTCAATAATGCACACGGTTTCGATATCTTCAGAGCCATCGGCGATGGGGACTAGTGCGGTTTTGGCAGGCATGGGCAGCTCCCTGATGATAAGTGTCTTCACATGTAGCAGAGTCTGGCCCCGGGTTCAATCACGCCACGCTGACAAACCCGGCCGCAGCCCGTATCATTCCTCTCCAATGAAGCATTGGAGGTGCCAGCATGCCCGATTCCCCCATCCGCCTGACGGAATACAGTCATGGTGCGGGTTGTGGTTGTAAAATTTCCCCCAAGGTCCTGGATCAGATCCTGGTGTCCCGTTTGCAGTTGCCCGAGTTTCCCCAGCTGTTGGTGGGCAACAGCAGCAAAGACGACGCGGCCGCCTACGCCCTGGATAACGGCCAGGTGCTGCTGAGCACCACGGATTTTTTCATGCCCATTGTGGATGATCCCTTTGATTTTGGCCGCATTGCCGCCACCAACGCCATCAGCGACATCTATGCCATGGGCGGGCAGCCCCTGATGGCCATTGCGATCCTGGGCTGGCCGGTGAATGTGCTGGCGCCGGACGTGGCCCAGCAGGTGGTGGACGGGGGTCGCCAGGCCTGTGCGGACGCGGGTATTCCCCTGGCCGGTGGCCACAGCATCGATGCGCCGGAACCCATTTTCGGGTTGGCGGTGAGCGGCCTCACCCGGCGTGAACACCTGAAGCAGAATAATCAGGCCCGGGCTGGGGACAAACTCTATCTCACCAAACCCCTGGGCATCGGCATACTGACCACCGCCCAGAAACACAAGAAACTGCAACCCGGGCACAACCATCTGGCGCGGGACATCATGTGCCAGCTGAATCGAGTGGGGGCCCAGGTGGCCAAACTCGAGGGCGTGTCGGCGCTTACCGACGTCACCGGCTTTGGGTTGCTGGGGCATCTGCTGGAGCTGTGTGAAGGTAGTGCGGTGCAGGCGGTACTGCAAGCGGATCAGGTGCCGGTGATACCGGAAGCCCTGGACTACCTGGCAATGGGCTGTGTGCCGGGGGGCACCGGGCGCAATCTGGAAAGCTATGGCCACAAGCTGGCGCCCATGGACGACCACTACCGTACGCTGTTCAGTGACCCGCAAACCAGTGGCGGGTTATTGATTGCAGTGCATCCCGGGCAGGCGGCGGAACTGGAATCGCTGCTGTCAGCGCAGGGTTTGTATGCCCGCAGCATTGGTTACCTGCAGGCGCCTGACGCTGATCATTGGGTGGCCCTGGCGTGACCCGTCCCGATGCTTGCCCCGACAGCGGGGATTTTCTGCGCCTCTTCCTTGATGACGTACCGTTGATTGATACCCGGGCGCCGGTGGAGTTTGAGCGCGGTGCGTTCCCCACCAGCGTCAGCCTGCCACTGATGACCAACGAGGAGCGGGCCCAGGTCGGCACCTGCTACAAACAACAGGGGCAGGCCGCCGCCATCGAGCTGGGTCGGGCCCTGGTGGACAGCGAAAAGCAGGCCCGCCGCACGGCGGCCTGGGTGGCGTTTGCGGCACAGCATCCGCAGGGATATCTGTATTGCTGGCGCGGCGGTTTGCGCAGCCAGATCTGCCAGGAGTGGATGCGGGAGGCCGGCTGTGACTATCCCCGCATCGGCGGTGGTTATAAAGCGCTGCGCCGTTTTCTGATCGACGAGTTTGAGCGCATTTGTCGCGGGCGCCCGCTGTTGATCGTGGGCGGCCGCACCGGCTGCAATAAAACCGCCCTGATTGAGTCCCAGGCCACGGCAGTGGATCTGGAAGCGCTGGCCCATCACCGGGGCTCGGCCTTCGGACGTCGCCCCGGTGGGCAGCCCACCCAGCTCAGCTTCGAAAACGGCGTGGCAGTGGCGATGCTGAAGGCGGAGCAACAAGCAATCCGCACGGGCTGCCCCATCCTGTTGGAGGATGAGAGCCGCCTGATCGGTCGTTGCGCGTTACCCCCCGGATTATCGCAGGCCATGGGGCGGGCACCGGTGGTGCTGGTGGAAGCCAGCCTGGAGCAGCGGGTGGAACACAGTTTTCGCAATTACATTCTGATCAAGCTGGAGGAATGGCAACACCAGCTGGGGGAGGAGGCCGGCTTTGAGGCGTTTGCCGAGGACCTGACCCGATCCCTGTACCGGGTGCGCAAGCGCCTGGGGGGTGTGCGCTACAAGGCCATCAGTACTCAGTTGCAAACTGCACTGGCGGCCCATCGCCGGGGTGAGCCGGAGTTGCATCGTGAGCTGATCCGGCTGTTGCTGGTGGAATATTACGACCCCATGTACGACTACCAGCTCAGCAAGCGCCGCGAGTTGGTGGTGTTTCAGGGCGATCAGCAGGCGGTGCGTGAATACCTGAGTCAATTAAATAACCTGAATATCAAGGAGCAATCATGTTAATGCTGCGACGCCTGTTGGCGTTATTGTTGTTGTTTCCCACCTTGGCCCTGGCCGAAACCTTTGTCTTTACCGCCATCCCGGATCAGGATGAGTCCCAACTGCAGCAGCGGTTCGACAAGGTGGCCCGTTATCTGGCCGCCCAGTTAAACACAGAGCAGCAGAAGATCGAGGTGCGTTACATTCCCGTGAAATCCTACGCGGCGGCCATCACCGCATTTCGCAACAACCAGGTGCAACTGGCCTGGTTCGGTGGCTTGTCCGGGGTGCAGGCCCGGCGCCTGGTGCCGGGATCTGAGGCCCTGGCCCAGGGCTTTGAGGATCAGTATTTCAAATCCTATATCATTGCCCACCATTCTGCGGGGATTGCGCCCGGGGAAACCCTCCCTGACAGCCTGAAGGGCAAAACCTTTACCTTTGGTTCCAAAGGCTCAACTTCCGGTCGTCTGATGCCGGAGTTTTATCTGCGGGAACACTTCCAGGCCGCGCCAGAGGCGATTTTTTCCAAGGTGGGATTCTCCGGTGATCACAGCCAGACCATTGCCCAGGTGCAGGCCGGTGCCTACCAGGTGGGGGCGGTGAATTACAGTGTGTGGGACACCGAGCTGGCGGAAGGCAAGATCGACCCGGCCAAGGTGAAGGTGATCTGGACCACGCCCACTTACCCGGATTACCAGTGGACCGTGCGCGGTGATGTGGATCAGCATTTCGGTGCCGGTTTCAAAGCGAGGTTGCGGGATGCGCTGCTGAATATGAAAGATCCGGATTTGCTGGCGAGTTTTCCGCGCCAGAGTTTTGTGCCGGCCAGCAATGCTGATTACGCCCCCATTGAAGACACCGCCAAAGCCATCGGCCTGCTGGATGAGTGACATCGTTTTTGAACTGTCCGGTTTTACGTTTCACCACGGTGAGTTGAAAGTACTGGACGACATTTCCCTGTGCGTGCAGCGGGGCGAAAAGGTGGCCTTGCTGGGGGCTTCCGGTGCCGGCAAGTCCACCCTGTTGATGCAGCTCTATCAGCAACAGCCGCAACAGTGTGCATTGCAACCGCAGAGCGGCGCGCTGGTGGACTTGTTGTCGGTGTACCACAATATTTTCATGGGCGGCCTGGAGCGGGTGGGAAACCTGGCGGCGCTGTGGAATCTGGTGCGACCCTTGCCGGCTGCCAAAGCGGATATCCGCGCCATTGCCCGTCAATTGGGCCTGGAGGATAAACTCTGGCAGTCCGTGGATCGACTCTCCGGTGGCCAGCGTCAGCGGGTGGCACTGGGGCGGGCCCTCTATCGGCGACAACCGGTTTTTCTCGGCGATGAACCGGTATCAGCGGTGGACCCGCTGCAGGCCAGTGCCCTGTTGGCCCACGCTCTGGCGCAGCATGAAACCGCTGTGGTCAGCCTGCACAACCGCCATCTGGCCCTGGAACACTTTGATCGGGTGATCCTGCTGCGGGCTGGCAAAATCGAACGGGATTGTGCGGCGGCGGAGATCAGCAGCGAGCAGCTGGATGCCCTTTACCGCCAGGATGAATCCGTGCGGGAGGCAAACCCGCCGCAGACAGGAACCGACGGTTGGGTGATCCGCACTTCATGACGCGGTGGGTGCAATACTCCAGTGCCCGCCGTTTGAATGTGGTGTGCCTGGCGCTGGTGGTGGCCGCCGTGCTGGCCCTGTGGGGTGTTGATTTTCAGATCTACCCGGTGGACCCCTGGCATGAACTGGGCCGCCTCGGCTGGGGTTTGCTGACCCCCGCCTGGTACGACCTTTCCTCCCTGATGTGGGCGTTGTTGCACACGGTGGCCTTTGCGCTGTTGGCGGTGGCGGTAGCGGCGCCGCTGGGATTGCTGTTGGCCATGCTGTTTCATTGGCGCGCTGTACGTCTATGCTGCGCTGCAGTGCGCTCCGTGCATGAGGTGTTTTGGGGGCTCATCTTCATGCAGCTTTATGGCATCAGTCCACTGACCGGTTTGCTGGCCATTCTGGTGCCCTTCACCGGTGTGTTTGCCAAAGTCTTCGCGGAAATTTTTCAACAACAGGATTTCGATACCGTTCACACCGTGGGTCTGACTGCCGGGCGTTTGAAACGGTACTGCTACACCCTGATTCCTCAATCCTGGCCGGCGCTGCTCAGTTACACCCGTTATCGTTTTGAGTGCGCGTTGCGTTCCAGCGCCATACTGGGGTTCATCGGTTTGCCCACCCTGGGGTTCCATTTGGAAACCGCCTTCAAGCAGGGTGACTACAGTGAAGCTGGAGCATTGTTGTGGGCGTTTCTGATGTTAATTGCCACCATCCGATTCTGGCTGCGACGTTGGCTGTTGGTGCCTTACCTCCTGTTGGCCCTGTGGGTGCTGCCGGCAACGGTGGGTTTTGATGGTGGTGGCTCCCTATGGCGGTTTGTGAGCGAAGACATCTGGCCAAAGGCCCTGCTGGAGCAGGATTGGAACGGCTTGCTGAACTGGTGGGTAGCCCTGTGGCACGGGCAGATCTGGCCCGGACTCTGGCAGACCTTGTTGCTGACGCAGATCGCACTGGTGCTTACCGGCGTTGTGGTTTTGCTCGCCTACCCACTGGCCTCCCGCTCCCTGGCCGGCCCGGTTGTGCGTTGGCCGGGGCGTTTTTTATTGTTGGTGTTGCGCAGTACGCCCGAGATGGTGCTGGCCTTTGTGTTTTTGCTGCTACTGGGGCCATCGGGATTGCCGGTGGTGTTGGCCCTGGCGCTGCATAACGGTGGTTTGATTGCCTTTCTGGTGGCCAATGCCAGTGATGAGGAATTCCGCAGTCGCCTGCGCCGGCCGGATGATCCTGCGAGTCTGAAACGGTACGCCTATCTGGAAACCCCGCGCCGGTTTCCGGCGCTGTTGGCGTTTCTGTTTTATCGCTGGGAAGTGATTCTGCGGGAAAGCGCGATCATGGGCATTCTCGGCGTGGCGACCCTGGGCTTCTATATCGATTCCGCCTTTGAAGAAATTCGCTATGACCGGGCTTTTCTGCTGATTGTGGTGACGGCATTGTTGAACATGTTGGTGGACGCTGTGTCCCGACGTTTGCGGGGTGCATCCGTGCGGATGGAATGATGATGACGCTGCGGTGGGCCCGCGCTATGCTTAAGCCAGTGGTATTCCATTGGCCGGAGCTGTCATGAATAAACCGATTGATAATGATGTTCACCATTCTTCCTCTGCTGCGCTTCCGTTTGGTGCGGTGATCGGGCTTGCTCCGGGGGGCGTGGCCAGCTACTCCAGTGACTACAACACCGTAAATTACGATGAATTCCCTGAGCGGCATGCCTTCAATCATTATGTGGCCGGCGTTTATACCGGCCACAAATGGCAATGCGTGGAGTTTGCCCGCCGCTGGCTGCTGGTGAACCGTGGCTATGTATTCGAAGACATTGCCATGGCTTACGACATATTTTATCTGCGCCAGGTGAAAGTGGTGGCGTCCGGCGAACAGCTGCCGTTGGCCTCGTATCTCAATGGCAGCAAGCATCCACCGGAGGTGGGGTGCCTGATGATCTGGCAGCACGGTGGCGAATTCGAAGTGACCGGGCACGTGGCGGTGGTGACTGAGGTCACTGAGCATTATGTGCGGATTGCAGAACAGAATTTTGATCACAAACCCTGGCCCCAGGGCGCGGATTATTCCCGCGAGCTGTTTGTGCGGATGGGCGAAGACGGCAGTTACTGGGTGCGTTGCAGTGCTGAGGGTGCCACCATTCTGGGTTGGGTGATTCAGGGTGAGGCGGACGAACACGCGGAGCACTTTGAAGGCACACATTCCAATTTGTTCAATCTGAAAATGCAGCACCTGAATGTGGCGGACCGTCTGCATAAGGCCTGGATCAATCTGGCCAACGACGATGAATACGCTTACGCCATCCGCAACGGTCAGCGGCTTTCCTGTGTGCCCGGGCGAGAGGACCGTTACGTCACTATTTCGCAGTCGGCATTGGACGAAGTGGAGCGGGCCACCAATGAGCTGAACGCGTTGTTTCAGCACGCCACGGATTATGTGTTCCAGAATCCGCAACTGCACAGTCGTTTCAATATTCCGGAGATTCTCTGGCCGCGCATGAAACAATCCTGGGATAACCGGCGCAATCAACTGGTGACTGGGCGCTTTGACTTTACCCTCAGTGAACAGGGGCTCAAGGTATATGAATACAACGCCGATTCTGCATCCTGCCATATGGAATGCGGCAAGATTCAAGGGGTGTGGGCCAATCACTTCGGTTTGAAGGATGGCAGGGACCCGGGTGGGGATCTGTATCATCGCCTGGTGGAAGCCTGGAAGCACAATGATATGACTGACCTGGTGCACATCATGCTCGATCACGACCAGGAGGAGAGCTATCACGCCCAGTACATGAAGAGCGCCATGGAGCGGGCCGGTTTGCAGGTGAAGTTGATTCAGGGCGTACGTGGGTTGCAGTGGTCCGGCAATGGCGACGTGCTGGACCAGGATGGCGTGCCCATTACCCAGGTGTGGAAAACCTGGGCCTGGGAAACGGCTTTGGATCAGTTGCGGGAGGAACTGGCGGGGGCTGAGTCCGGCACAGACCAGCCATCTGATCGGGCCCCACGCTTGAAGGATGTGTTGTTACATCCGCAGGTGATGGTGATCGAACCACTGTGGACCCTGATCCCGAGTAATAAAGCCATCCTGCCCATTCTATGGGAGATGATGCCCGATCACCCCTATCTGTTGGAGAGTTGTTACGAACTGACTCCCTCCCTGAAAAAAAATGGTTATGTGAGTAAACCCATCGCCGGTCGTTGTGGTCTTAATATCAGTCTGGTGGATGCGAATGATCATACGCTGGTGGAAACTGATGGCCGCTTCTCTCACCAGGATTACATCTATCAGCAGCTGGCACCGTTACCCCGCTTGGAAGACGTCAGTGTGCAGGTGTGCAGCTTTACTGCCGGTGGGCATTACGGCGGTGCTTGTGTGCGGGTGGATGAGAGCCTGATCATCACCAACCAAAGCGATATACTGCCGTTGCGTGTGTATCCTGACAGCGAGTGGGATGGGGGCTAGCGAAAGGGGAGTGGAGTAAGCACGCTCATATTTAATTTGCATGACGGTTGTATTGGATGTTTGCTTAATCTTTATTTCAATTTGGTTTCATTGCGCTGAAATCCCTTCAATTCAAACTGTAATATTTCATTGTCTGTCATCTTTCTTACACGGTGTGTACTTTTTTTCAGCATGAAAAATTCATGTAGGAATTCCCACCAAATTCAATAATTTTTCACATTTCTCAATCAGTATTGTGCCCCGTTAGCGCAGTGGGGAAGTTGCGCTGACATCCATTCCTACTAGGGTGTGCTGGCGCAATGCAGCACTCGGCTTGGTAGTTACGATTGTTACGAAAGTTACGAACATAAAACCTGTATTCGACCGAGGATGTGAATATGAAATTGAAAGCTATTGCTGCAACTGTTGCGTTAGCTGCTGTGTCTGCTTCTGCTAATGCCGCCTGGGAACACGGTGGTGGCCCCAGCTCCACCAGCGGTGAGCTGATTCTGTCTGTCTGGAACGCGGCTACTGAAACTTCCATGGCTGTTGACCTGGGCGTAACCACCACTGGCGCTATGGATCTGGCCATTGGTACTACCTTTGCTCTGGATCAGGCTGCCCTGGACCACATCGGTGCTTCTACTGCTGCTACCAGCGACCTGTACTTCAACATCGCAGGCGCCAACTATGACCTGAACGGGTTTGTTGCCAATCCTGAGTTGTTCTCCTTCTACTCCACTCAGGTTGCCCAGCCTAATCCGAGCTTCACCTATGTTTCACTGGCTAACATGACTGGTGCGTTGGATAACTATGCGCTGCAGTTGGGCGGTCGCCAGACTTCCAACGGCCTGGATAACCCAACTTTCCTGGGAACTGGTGGTGCTAACTATTCTGGGTCCGAAGCCTTTTGGGGTTCCGGCATGGCTGGTTTGACCAACGATACCTTTGGTGCTGGCGTTCTTGAGTCTGCCGCCAACGTGGGTGAGTCACTGTACGCCTACAGCTTCCAGTTCGCCAATGTTGGCCAGCAGGATTTGACTCCGTATGCGCTGCAGACTGCTGGCTACTGGGTACTTGATATCGATACTGCCACTCTGTCCTACGTACCGGTACCTGCCGCTGTTTGGCTGTTTGCTTCCGGCGTACTGGGTCTGGCCGGTGTAGCACGTCGTCGTCGCAAGGCTTAATGGCCAGGCGCTGATCGCGACAATCGGGTGCCGGCACTGCTGCGGGCACCCACCTTGTAGTGAACCTAACTGAACTCCGAACACAACCAATTGACCAAGGGATAATGCCATGAAATTCAATAAACTGGCGGTTGCCGTAGCAGCCACCGTGGCTTCACACGCCTACGCGTTGGGCCCCAATGTAACTCCTGATGTGGTTTTCCAGCTGTCCGGCGCTACCGCTGCCGACGTACAGGTACAAACCTATTACTCTACCCTGTGCGATATCTCCACTCAGGACAACTACGAATTCGACGGTAGCGGTACTGACGCTTCTGCCGTGTTCTGTACTGTACCTGCGTCTGCCGGTGTGTTCTCCACCGACAAAAATGTACTGTTTCACAAGCAGAGCGGCGGTTCCATTGACGGCGTAGCACCGGTATTCAACCAGACTACCGTTGCTGCAGTGAACATGTCCTCTTGTTCCCAGATCTCGGCCAACACCGGTACTGTGGCCGGTGAGTACACCTGTACTTCCACAACCCCTGCACCTGCCATGGTGGGTATCTCCGACGTGGAGCCTGAGCTGTTCACCATCGGTGCCAACAACGAAGCCGGTGTTCAGATCAACCTGAGTGCTCCCCGTAAAGTCAGCACTGTCAACGCCCAGACCTTCGGTGTGGTAGCCTCTCCTGGTTTGCGTGACGCGCTGCAGTCTGCTCAGGGTCTGTCTGTTGGTTCTGATGAAGTTCAGGATATGCCTTCCCTGTCTTCTGACCTGATCGCCAACCTGTTTGCCGGTAAAGTAGCTAACTGGTCCCAGCTGAAAAACGCTGCTGGCTTGGGTATCGACAGCGGCGCCGGTCTGAGCAACGGTGCGGTGAATATCTGCGTACGTACTCCCGGTTCCGGTACTCAGGCTCAATTCAACGCTTACTACATGGGCAACCCCTGTAACTACCGAGGCGCTGGCAACGGCGGCTATGTTGGTTTCAACACAGCCATTGACAGTAACGGTATCGAGAACGACAGCCCGGTGATCCTGATCGGTGGTTTGTTCCCGGCTCCTGGCCCTTACATTCACAAGAATGAAGGTTCCTCCGATATGGGTAAATGTGTGACCAACATTTCCAACGCTGGTCGTTGGGCGCTGGGTGTTCAGTCTCTGGAGAAAGTGGACGAAGGTCGTACCGATCGTAACCAGTTCAAGTATCTGGCAATCGACGGTGTTGCCCCCACTCTGGAAAACGTAGCCGCTGGTCTGTACCAGAACTGGGCTTCCATGACCATCCAGTGGCGTACTGATGTGGTTGCAGCGGGTTCTGACCAGGAAGCTCTGGCCGAGAAATTTGTTGAAATCGCCCGTAACATCAGCGACGTAAAAGACTTCAACCTGGGTCTGCAAACGGACGACGGCAACACCAACAACGACAACCGTCCTGCTGGCGGCTTCAACGCGCCTGAAATCCTGGCCACTGGCGGCGCTGCGCCGGTTAACGTTGGTAGCCTGGTGTTCGCCGACAGCAGCAACGTGCCTTCCTTCCCGTTTGATGCCAACAACCCGGTCATGCCTTTCAACAAAGGCCTGGTGGGTCAAAGCTCTTGCGCGGTTCCGGCTCTGGGTTCCACTGGCATTGACGTAAGCCAGAAGTAAACCCGCGTCGGTCTTCGTACCGAACAAGGCAACACCAAGACAGGAGTACCGCAGGGTGCTCCTGTTCTTGCGTTTTTGTCGGTTACAAAAAAGAAGTGATTTAGTGAATCAAGTGAAACAGTTGAGCAGCAGTGGTTTTTATGGGTAAGGGGTTACGTTGGTTCTGGGGCATCTGTGTGTTGTGGTTATCGTTGGGGGTCAGCGCCGCAGTTCAGTACATCGACATCTGGGAATTTCGCGTGCAGGGCAATTCCCTGTTGGCCGACGAGGTCATTCAACGGGAACTGGCACCGTATCTGGGAGCAGCGCGCACCCTGGAAGATGTGGAGCAGGCAGCCAAGTTGCTGCAGGATCTGTATAAAAAGGCCGGCTACCCGGCGGTGTTCGTGGAGATTCCGCCACAAACCGTGGTGCAGGGTGTATTTCGCCTGCAAGTCACAGAAACCCGGTTACGGAGACTGCGGGTCACCGGTGCCGAGTATTTTCTTCCGAGTCTGATCAAGCAGGCATTGCCTTCCCTGCAGACTGGAAATGCCCTCAACCTGCGGGATTTGCAGCAGGACATTCAGTACGCCAATGCCTTGAATCCGGATCTGAAACTGATGCCCATGTTGAAGCAGGGCCCCACCGCCGACACCATCGAGGTGGAGCTGAATGTGGACGACGAGATGCCGGTGTCCGCCGGGGTGGAAGTCAATAACTACAACTCACCCAACACCACCAATACCCGTTTGATCGCAGAATTGGGCTACAGCAACCTGTGGCAGAAACTGCACGACTGGTCGATTCAGATGCAGACCTCACCGGAGAACACGGATGAAGTGAAAGTACTGGCATCCACCTATGTGTTCCCGATGGGGTTGAAGGGCAACAAGGTGGCGCTGTATGGAGTGCTGTCCGATTCCGATGTGGCTACCGTGGGCAGCACGCGGGTGGTGGGTGACGGTTTTATTCTGGGTGGTCGTTATATTCATCCGTTCCAGCGTCGGGACACCGGCGTGAGCACCTTGATTTTTGGCTTTGATTACAAGGATTTTGACGAACAGATTCGGGTCACCGGCGCTGAGGGGTTGGAAACGCCTATTGATTATGTGGTGTTCACAAGCCAGTACAGCTCCTTCAACCGGGGTGATGGCTGGGCCGACAACCTGGGCCTGGCACTGAAATTCGGCGTGCGGGAAGTGTTCAATGAGAACGAGGAATTCGACAACAAGCGTTCCCGCAGTGAACCCAATTTCACCATCCTGAAGCTGGACTATGAGCGTAATTACTTCCTGGGTGAAGGCTGGTCGCTGCTGGGGGCAATGACCGGGCAGTGGAGCTCCGCGCCGCTGGTCAGCAACGAACAGATGTCCGCCGGTGGGGTGGACAGCGTGCGCGGTTATTACGAATCCCAGGTGGCAGCGGACATGGGCATGCGCTTGAGTTTTGAAATGGGCACACCCAGCTACGCCGGCAAGCATGGGGAGGTGTGGGGGTTGACCTTCGTGGAAGGCGCTTACCTGGAAAACTCCGACACCGGGGTGGAAGAGGACAGCGAATTCCGGTTGGCATCCTTTGGGTTCGGCTTGCGGGCTCAATCCAAAAAGCAATGGTTCTTCGACCTGGATGCGGGTTATCCACTGAAAGCGGTGGATGAGGTTGAGGAAGGTGACGTGCGGGTCAACGCCAAGCTGCGTTACGAGTATTAAGTTGCGTTATGAGTGTTAAGCAGAACGACTGCGGGTTAGGACTATGTTGAAGCGAATTATTGTCATTTATCTGGTGACCTATCTCAGTTGGCCAATGGGCACCCTGTATGCCAGAACGCTACCGGGGACCATGCATCAATCCCTGGTGGAGCGCCATGTAAATGTCCTTCCGCCAGAGGTGACGGCGCTGCCGGAGATTGCCAACGGCGACTTTGTGCGGGCCGGACAGGCATCCCTTACCCAGCGTGACAATACGCTGGTGATTGACCAGGAAACGGCAAAGGTGCTGCTGGAGTGGGCCACGTTCGATGTGGGGTCCGAGAGTACGGTGCATTTCAAACAGAACCCCAATGATGTGGCCGTTAACGTGATTGAGGATGCGCGGCCCAGCCGTATCTTTGGCAAACTCATCGCCGACGGTCAGATTTATCTGTTGAACCAGAACGGCATTATTTTTGGCGAGGGTGCCCAGGTTAATGTCAGGGGCATGATCGCTGCGGCAGCCAAACTCAATGGCTATGAAGATGTCTCTTCGCTCTCCGAAGATCAAAAGCTGAAGTTCCTGCAGAACTCGCTGCTGGATGTGATTGGTGAAGGTAAATCCCTGTTGGTGGTGGACGACGAAGCCATCCGGGCCATGGGAGAAGAAAACCTGCCGCGCATTGTGGTGGAGGCGGGTGCGTCCATTCATTCTGAAGATGCGCCGGTGGTGCTGGCCGGTCCGGAAGTGGAAAACTACGGGGATATTCTCGCGACTAACTCGCAAGTGGTGCTGGCGGGCAGCCGCAAGGATTTTTATCTGGCGGTGAGTGATCAGGACTATGACTTGCGGGGTTATCTGGTGGAAGTGAATTCGGGATCCGGGGAAGAGCGGGGCAAGGTCACCAACGCCGGCAGCATTGTGTCCACCCTGGGTAATGTGACCCTGGTGGCCAGCGACATCATTCAGGCCGGTGAAATCAAGGCCACCACCGCTGTGGATGTGAACGGCAGCATCTACATTATGGCACGCGACCAGGCGCAGGAAGTGGGCGATTTTCAAACCCTGGCCCGTAACTCTGCCTATTGGAGTGCGGCCAACTTTGATGTGGCGCGGGAGCAGAGCAGCCTGAAACAGGATGGCATTTCCAGTAGCACCGGCCTTACCCTGGACCCTCCTGCGGACCAGCAAACCAATCAACGCCCATCCTACGGCAAAGCCTTTATTGGCCGGGAGGGCGGCAGCGTCACCTTCGCCCCGGGCAGCGTTACTGAAGTGGCGATTCAGAATCTGGATCACACCAAAGTGGAACCCCTGCTGCAAAAGCACAACCTGGACCCGGTGGCCTTCTTCAAACAGAGTGAAGCAAAACAGATCGCCCAGTTGAAGTCCCTGGAGAAAAATGCGGGGCGGGAATTCGTCACCGCCAAAAACGTCAAATACGCCACCAACCAATCCGTGCAGCGGGATTCCCGCATTCATGTGGCCGGTAAAACCATTGATGTGCAGTCGGACAGCGTGATCCGGGCCAAAGGGGCCAAGATCACTGAGATCTCGGGCACCGGTGAGTGGGTCAACAGCGGGTCGTTGATCACGCTGGTGGCGAAGGAAGACCCCATGCCCGGCAACAATGTACGGGAGGTGGATTCCGAGGCCAGCATCACCCTCGGTGAGAACGCACTGATTGATGCCTCCGGTACTGAAGACGCCGTGCTGGGGGCTGAGCGCAATGTGGTGACCATGTTTGTGACCTCCAGTGAGGTGAAGGACAACCCCTCCCAAAAAGGCGGCGAGTTATTGCGGAAGACCGTGGCGGTGGACATTCGCAAAGGCACCGAGTTGTTCGATTGGACCCCTGCCCTGGATACCGTGCAAAAAACCGCGAGTGAACGCTCCGCCGGCGGCGGTCGGGTGGTGATTTCTTCTACCGGTGCGGTGGATTTGAAAGCCGGTGCTACGGTGGACGTGTCCGGCGGCAAGGTGACCTATCAGGCGGGGCTGGTGGAAACCTCCAAAGTGATCGCCAATGGGCGTCTGCTGGACATCGGCGAAGCACCGGCCAATGCCACCATCGATGACGTGATTGATCTGCAGCGCGATTCTGCCACCGATGCCAAATGGGGAGACCGGGATTCCCATAATGCGGGTACGATTCTGATGTCCTCGCAGAATTACTTTCCCACCTATGAGGAAGGTCATGATGCCGGCTCCATTCACATCGTCGCCAACCAGCAGACGTTCGCCGCTGACGTTAATCTGAAAGCCCAGGATTACATGGGGCTGTACCAGAAGAATGATTTCGGCGCCAAGGGCGGTTCAGTGCACATTGATCTGGCGGCATTGGGCGGCACGCAGAATGTGTATATCCAGGATGGTCTTGAACTGTTGGAAGACGATCTGGAAGCCCTTTACCTGAATACGGACACTATTACAGGCAGTGGTGCAGAAACCTTTAAAGTGTCCGGCAGTCGCGTGTTGACCATGCAGGATGATGCCAAGCTCGAGCTGGGGCGTCAGCAGGGCCTGAACCTGGTGGCCAACAATATTCAGGTGCAGGGGGATATTCGCAGTCTGGGTGGCGATGTCACTCTGGATGCGGCCGACTGGGTGGATGTCTATGGCACCATTGATGTCAGCGGCAATTGGGTCAACCGCAAACTCGATCCGTTGGCATTGAGTTCCGTGGCGTCGGTATTGGATGCCGGTGACATTGAAATTAACGCCGGTGAAAGTCTGGTGATCCACGACGCTGCACTGTTGCGGGCCAACGCCGGCGCGCGGCTGGATGCCCGTGGCAAACTGGCCGTCGGTGAGGCGGGCGCCGTGGCCATGGCGCTGACGGACGATGGCAGGCCCGGCGCCGGCAACAGTCCGGAACGGCCGGCCTTTGCGTTGCTGGGGCAAGTGGAAGCGCTGGACAATCAGGAGGGCGGCAGCCTCAGTTTAATGGCCTCTGATCTCAGCATCGGTGGTGAGCAGGCCACCCGCATTCTGGACAGCGGCGGTGCTGATCCGCAGACCGTGGTGATCGGCAACGACTGGTTTGCCCAGGCCCGGGTGGGTCATTTTGAATTCATTGCCAAAGAAGGCGACATCACCGTGGCTGGGGATGCCAATATCCAGTTGCAGCAACGGGGTGTGCGCACCAATATGACGACCGCCTCCACCGCCAACAGCGACAGCCTGTTTGCGGCGCTGGAGGAATATGACGTGCCCGACTATGAGGCCCGTGGGGGCTCCCTCACATTGCAGGCCGGCAAAACCGATCCGGTGTCGGGCAAAGGCTCCATCGTGGTGGAGCAGGGTGCCCGCATTCAGGGGCTGTATGAATCCGAGTTGTCTCTGATGGCCGATGAATCCATTCTGTTCGATGGCCAGCTGACCATGAAAGGCGGTGCCTTCAACGCAACACTGGATCAATACGACGAATCGGATCTGCCCACTTTGCGCAACAGTATCTACATCGGCAACAACGCGGTGGTGGATCTGTCGGCGGCCCAGGTGTCCCAGCCCGGGGCCCGTGCCAATGTGACCAGCGATATTGTGGAAGCCGGTTCTATGACCCTGGCGTCCAATCTGGGTTATGTGTTGGTGGACCAGGATGCAACGTTTAAATTGCAGGGCGGAGTGTTTAAGGGACACGAAGACATCCAGGGTCAGACGGTGGCCCTGAGCCGGTCGGTGGCGGCCGGAGACTTCCGCTTGAAGGCGGATGGCGGTTTCGTTATGGCGGCGGACGTGGACTTCGGTGCGGCCGGAGCCGGTTACCGCGGTGGTCGGTTGGAATTTGATTTGTCCTCCGGGCGCGGCTATTCCAGCGCCGAGCGTCCGTTGCTGCACAGTATCGTACTGGGGGCGGACCAGAGCGCGGAAACCGCAGGTGCCTTCACCCTGATGGATGGGGTGACACTGGACAGCTTCCTTAACAATGGCGCCGAGTTGGCGGACCTGGGTAACCAAACCCGCAACCTGGGTTTCATCGCGTCGGCCAACCTGGATCAGGGCCATGTCCGCTCCACCACGCTGAACACGGATCGCTATATTATTTCCAATAACATCAATCGCTCGGCTCAGGGCAATGTGCGTCTGGTGAATGATGTGAACATCAAGACTGCGGAATCCCTCATCCTGGATACTGCGGCTTTGGATCTGGGGGATCATCGCCTGGGATTGGAGTCGGCCTATGTGCAACTGGGTGACAGCGACAACCGATCTCTCACCGCCGACCCGGCGTTGGCACCGGTATCCCAGGCCGGCAATGGTTTGGGTGAGCTGAGCGTGAAGGCCGATCTGGTGGATGTGCACGGGGACTTCATTCTGTCCGGCGATGGCCACACCCGTTTGACGGCGGAACGGGGTGTGCGTCTGCGTTCGGTGCTGTTGAACAGTGCCAGCATTGATACCCTGGATGGTTTATTTGATGAGTCATTACTGCACACCAACGGCGTACTGGACATCGCCGCCCCGGTGATCTGGACCGAATCTTACGCCAATGGCACCTTGCATTCCGACAGTGTGATCAATCTCAGTCACTACGGAAAAAACGGCGACAGCATCCTCTCGGTTGGGTCACGCCTCAATATTGTCGGGGATGCGGTGAAGGTGGACACCAAGGTGGCCGCCAGTTTTGGTGAGGTGGCCGTGGAAGCGACCGGTAACCCGGGGGCAGAAACAGCGGCCCACGCTGACTACGAACTGCAGTCCGGTGATCTGGTGTTGGGGGAGCACGCACTGTTGGCGGTGGCCTCCAGTGAGAACGTGCCCATGGGGCGCATCAAGGCGGGCGGTGTTGAATGGGAGTTGTTGTTTAATTACCAGAACCCCACTGAAATCAACACGGCAGAAACCTCACCCATCAGCAAAGTCATCAACCTGAAGGGTAACCGGGTGCTGGCGGACGCCGGCAGTACGCTGGATGTGTCCGCCGGTGGCAGCGTTTACGGGCGCGAATTTGAAGCCGGCCTGGAAGGTTCGTCGGACATTCTTGCCGATGTTCACTACAGTGATCTGTTTGCCATCGTGCCCACCATGAACTCCGGCTATGCCAGCTACGACCCGTTAGAATTTCGTGGCAGTGGTTTGAGCCAGGAGTGGGGTACCCAGTTCCAGATCAGTGGTTCCAGTCAGATTGCCGATGGTACCTATACGGTGCTGCCCGCCAGCTATGCGCTGGTGCCGGGGGCGTATTTGGTCAGGCCGGATGGCAACAAACTGGTACAGCAGGGTTACGCCAGTGTGAACCGCAACGGTATCGAGGCGGTGTCCGGACGTCTGGTGCAAAACGGTGGCGTTGGGCAGACCCTGTGGAGCAGTTTTTTGGTTGAGCCGGATTCGGCAGTACTGAACTACGGCACCTATAACTTTACCCAATTGGATGATTTCTTTGCCGGCGTAGATTTGGCACCAGGGCGTCGTGCTGGTGAAAACGGCGGCGTGGGAATCGATGTCACGCAACAACTGGATTTGAAAGCCACGGTGCGGGGTGCCCGCGATTCTGCCGTCGCCACCTACGTGGATATCACCTCCCCTGGTGACATTGTGGTGAGTGACAATCTGGCAGGTGATGTGCTGGATGGCGTGTTGCAGTTGTCCGCGACCCTGTTTGAGGACATCGGTGCCGGCTCTGTCTTGCTGGGTGCCAATCGTACCTGGGAAAACGGACAGTGGACCATCGATGCCCAGCGTAATCTCAGCAACAGTGTGCGGATCGAGGATTCTGTTTCCGGGCAGGAGATTTTGCTGGTGGCCAACGACAGCGTCCAGGTGGAGCAGGGAGCCGAAGTGAACGCCACTGGCGCAGCGGCCTACCGCGGCAATCAATGGGATGTGAGCCAGGCCGGTGTCGCGTTGCTGGCGTCCAACTCCTCCGCCAGCCGTTTGTCGCTGGACCAACTGGAGAACATGAGCGGCACATTGTTGATGGGTGCCGACAGCCGGGTGCAGACCACGGGCTCGCTGGGGGTGGCGCATTCCGGAAATGGCGTGCTGGCCGACAGCCTGAACGCCGGTGCAGGCCGCTTGCAGGTATTTGCCAACCAATTGACGGTGGGCGATTCGCAAACGGCGGAGGTGAATCTGGATGCCGGCATTCTCGACAGCAGCCGCGACCTGGAGCTGTACTCCGGCGGCGGTCTGGTCTTCACCCACGATGTCAACCTGGAACTGGCCTCTCTGTTATTGAGCAGCAACAGCGTTGATGTGGCGGCCGGACGTCAGGTGGCGCTGCGTGCTGAGCAGCAGGTGACGCTGCAAAGTGGCCCTGGCAGTGCTGCGATGACGCCCGTGGTGGCAGATGCCTCCCTGCTGATCAGTGCATCCCTAATCAACCTCATGGGTGCCAACCCGGACAACGACGGTGCTGCCCCAACTGCTGTGGAGAGCAGGACTATTCGTCTTAACGCTGAGCAAGTTACGCTGCAAGGGCACGAGCGGGTGGACATGATGGGCAACCTGAATCTGCAGGCGGGTTCCGCGGCAGGCGGTTTGCACATTGATACCCCCTTGCTGGGCTCCAGTGTGGCCGGTTCCAAGCTGAACCTGAGCAGCCCAGGGGCGCTGACGTTGCTGAACAGCAGTGGCGCCGAGGTGACGACCGAACAACGCCAGGCCATGGCGCCGGGACATACTCTTGCCTTGCAGGGGCGTTCTGTCACCCTGGATACCACCCTGGCCAACCGCAGCGGTTATACCGAATTCACCGCCACCGAGGGTGACCTGGAGTTTGGTGCGGGGGCGCGCATCGATGCCAGCGCCTACCAGCAAACCTTTTTGGGTGAACAGGTATCCGGTCCGGCGGGCATCATCAGCCTGTTGGCCAATCAGGATATTCGCATTGCCGATGCCGGTGCGTTTGATTTTGGCAACACCGGGCAGAATGCTGACGGCGGTATGATTGAATGGATCGCCGGTAATCAATTGGATCTGGGCGCCGTGGACAACCTGCGCCTGGGTGATGGCGGAGTGGACCTGCGCATCCAGGCCGATCATTTTGCCCAGTCGTCTGGCGGGAATGTCGGTGGTGCCGGTGAGATGGATGCCATTGCGGCGTTGAATCAGGCCGGAGCAAACGGGGATCTGGACGTGATGCTGACCGGCGCCGGGCAGAACCTGCAGTTGGTGGCAGGTGCCCATGACCTTACGGCCCAGTCTGTGAACCTGGCGGCGGCTCGGGGTGAGCTGCACCTGGATGCGGCGCTGGTGGCCACGGACGCCCGTCTCCAGTCCGGGTTGTTCGGGCAGAACGGTGTGTTTGTGGGTGACAACGCGAGTCTTGAAGTACGAACCACAGATGACAGTGGCCAGGCGTTCAAGCTGCATTCCGGAACCGGGCCTGTGCAGGTGAATGCGGATGCGCGTATGGCGTTGGCAACAGGGCTGGAGCTGGTGACCGCCGTGCAGAACGCGGCGGCCACGCAAGTCGCCGTGAGCGGCAACGATCAAATCGGTGGCAACGGCATTACCCTCTATGGCGTCAGCGAGTTCAGCCGCAGCACCGTGAGTTCCCTGGATCAGGAAATCCAGTCCAGCCTGGATGCCATTGCCGGCTTGTCCACGGAGGATTTTGTGTCTGTGCAGGCCGGTGCGGCGGCGGTTGCAGTGGATTTGCGCCCGCAGATGGATATCCACAGTGACGCTGACCTGGCTATTGGTCAGGCCGGACAGGTGTTGGATCTGGCCGCGTTCCGCACCGACGATGGCGGCACCGGCCGAGTGTCTTTCCGTGCCACTGGAGACATCACGGTGCAGGGTGGCGTCAGTGATGGCGTGCGGGGATTGGTGGCCAGTCTCAGTCCGGCGGGCATCCGTTTCAGTTACGCCGACTCTCTGAACCAGGCCGGTGCCATTCCGGTGCTGGCGGTGGAGGATTCCAGCTCCCTGCAGCTGACCGCCGGCGCAGTGGCCGGTTCCGCTCTGGATCGTGCCCAGCGTTTGTCTGCGGCCGATATCACGCTGCGCACGGGCAGTTTTCTGCGAACCGGAACGGGCAATATTAACCTGCAGGCGTCCGGTGATTTCATTCAGGAAGGCACCGCCTATGTTGCTACCCTCGGGCGGGGTTTGGGCCTGGATGAACAGGGCCTGCCTGCCTGGGGGGATCGGCCTTATCTGGATGGCATCACGCCGGGCTCTGCACCTTCATTGTGGTTGCTGTATGGAAAATACGGCGGCATGGGGGTGGACGGAGGCGATATCGAATTTGACATCGCCGGTGATGTTATCGGCAACAGTGCCAACGTGACCACCGCGGATTACATGATCCGCTACAACACCCGTGATGATGCCAGCGTGCTGGGGATCGATTACGGCGGCATCACCACCTGGTATGCCGCGCTGGGTGACATCGGCAGTGGCATCAATGCCATCGGTGGCGGCAATATCCGTGGCACGGTGGGCGGCGCCATTGAACAGGGTGGCTTTGCCACCCCAAGCCAGGGTGTCTGGTATGGTGATGCGGCCAACAACGGCGGTGAATCCCTGCGGGAAATCGCCGGCGGCAGTATTGAGGTGAGTGCGCGGGATGGCATTCACGGCGGATATTACCACGTGGATAATGGCGCCCTGGACGTGGTCTCGCGCGGGGATGTGTCCGACAGCTTGATCATTGCTTCTGATGCTTCGGTTGCGGTTACCGCCGTGCGGGATCTGAATTTCAGCGGAATGGTCAACACCTTTATGGTGCCCGGTGACCTGAGCCTGTATGCCCAGCCTTTTGTGCCACCGGAAGCCATTGATTCGTTGAGTTCATTCTACTTCGATGGCTATGACAGTACGTCACTGCACCTCACCAGTGTGGCCGGCGACGTGAATCTGCAGGCGGATATGGACGCCGGCGGTGCGTTCAGTCAGCATTTCTCCCGCTTTGCCAATCGTTATGCCCAGTTGCAGCCCGCCTACTACGTGTTGCCCAGTGAGGTTACCGCCGCTGCACTGTCCGGCAGCATCAACATTGATGAACGGGATATTCCACTGGCATCCGGTTCCCTGACATTGTCCACCAATGTCTTGACCCTGTTCCCAGCGGTGTCATCCCACATTAACCTGTATGCTCTGCAGGATATTCAGGCCCGCTCCACCGCTGCGAATGTATTTGAAAGCCTGGAGATCTATTTGCCGGACTATTTGGCGCAGGATCTGCCGAATCGCGATAACCCGGTGAACGCATTGCGCAATCAGAATACCGTGGCCGGCATTCTGGTGCCCTATGGTATGAACTCGGACAACCTGCAATTCAATCACAGTGCCTCTCTGATTCAGCGGGACAACAGCGTGGCCAGTCACATCGTTGCGCTGCTGGGGGATGTGGGCAGCACCGACGAAGCCATCATGTTCCGCCTGCCCCATCAGGTGAATGCCTATGTCGGCGGCGACATGGTGAATGCCAGTTTCGTGTTGCAGCACAACAACGACAACGATCTCAGTACCCTTGTCGCCGACGGCAGTATCCGCTTCACGCTGGATAACCGGGGCAACAACCTGGAAACCACCGGCGGCACCCAGGTGATTCAGGTGGGTGGTGCGGGTGATCTGCTGATTCAGGCCGGGGGGGATATTGAGCTGGGGGCATCCCGCGGCATCCTCTCCATCGGTAACGAAGAGAACCGCAACCTGTCCACCAGCGGTACCTCTGTTCATGTATATGCAGGTACCGGCAACACCATTTACTCCGATACCTATAACCAGGACGGCTACGACACCCTGGTGGGCGGCGCAGTGGACTCCAACCGTAACATTGCGCTGTTCAATCAGTTGCTGGGGTCCCAGAACCTGGAGAACGCCAGCTTCATCGATCTGGCGTACCGATTGCTGCGTTCCGGTGGCGACGATCTGGATGCCGGTTTGTATAAAACCTTCGCGGACGTGCTGAGCAGTGCCACCGGCAACCGCTATGGGGCGGGCCCGTCCCAAGCCAGCCTGAACGCCATGCTGCGGGATTATTCTGCACTGGAGACGTCGTTGCAGCAGCGGTTGGCGGTGAACTATGTGAAGCAGGTGGTCATGAAGAACCCCGACCAGTTGCTGGCCGGTGCCGGTGGCCTGTTCACGGTACCGGAAATCGGTGATGCCGGTTTGCAAACCGGGGCACAGCGCAGTGAAATGTTCCAGGCCTATTTCGATCAGGTGGGCAGTTTCATCGCGCTGGATTATCTGCAGGGTGCCAACCGGACTCCAGATTTTCTCGCCACCAATGGCAACCTGAGCCTGGAGCAGATTGCTCAGCTGCCGGCCAGTGAGCAATTGCAGTTGGCGGTCAGTTCGTATCAGCAACTGGATCATGCCAGACAGTTGCTGGTGGCCGAGTCCATCATGCTGCAGCACAATGCCACATCGGCGGAAGAGGGGGCTGCCGCGGGCAGCGCGGTGGCGAATTTCGAACGTGGCTATGTGGCACAGCGCAGGTTCTTTGGTTCGGACTTCGACCTGGCTCTGCGCGGAATGACACTCAAGTCATCGTTGATCGGCATTGGGCAGAATCAACCGGGCACCCTGCGTCGGATGATCACGCTGTTGGAAGATTATCGAAGGGGCCTGCTGGATCGGGGAACCCTCGATCAGCAGCTCAACCGTATCAGTCAGTTGGATTTTTCCGGGCTGGACGATCAGCAGGTGAGTAATCTGCTGCTGGGTACCGAGCAGATTGAGGATTTCAATTTGGGTGGCCCAGGCTCCGCCACAGTGGCATCTCTGAATGCATTGCTGCAGAGCTGGCAGCAGGACAGCGGAGTCAGTTTCGCCTATCCGGCCGCTGTGACCTCCGGCGGCAATATCGATATGCGCTTCTCCACCATTCAAACCCGTTCCGGGGGTGACATCGCACTGTTCACCCCCGCCGGTAGCACCGATGTGGGGGTGTCACAATCCCTGGTGGATGCGTTGGGCTTCGATAAATCCAATGGTGAGCTGGGCGTATTCTCCCTGGCCAAGGGCAACATCGGTGCGGTGGTGGCGGATGCCTTCAACGTCAACGAATCCCGGGTGATTCCCGCAGCCGGTGGTGACATCAACCTGTGGTCGGTATTTGGTGATATTGATGCCGGTCGCGGAGCGAAGACCGCGGTGGCGGCACCGGCCACTACGTTCGATGTGAACCGGGAAACCGGGGCCGTCACCTTTATTGTGCCACCTACGGTGGCCGGTAGTGGTATCCAGACCCGGGCCAGTCGCGCTTCCACCAGTAGCGAACTCAGCAACACCGAGCGTTACTTCACCATTGCCGAAGGGGTGGGGTCCATCGCCCTGGCAACGCCGTTGGGTATTGTGGATGCCGGCGAAGCGGGCATTCAATCCGCTGGTGACCTGTTCCTGGGGGCGGCCAAGGTGAGTGGGGCGGACAACATCAGTGTGGGCGGGATCTCCACCGGTGTTCCCACCTCCACCAGCATCAGTTCTGACGTGGGTGGGCTTGGTTCGGCAGTGGATGCTGCCACCAATGCCATTCAGGAAAGTGCGGAAAAAGCGGCGGCGGCCCAGGCGGCACAAAGCACCGCCTTTGTGACCATTGAGTTGCTCTGATCATCGGGGCAGCTCAATTCTGTTTGATCAGTCAATTTTGTTCAATTAATCAACTTTAGCGGAAACCCTGTAACCATTTTGTTACAGGGCGCTGGTTAAATGAGGCGCTCGCAAATTCGGGGGATTTATGCGCTCAGTCGTTCTGATGTTTTTGTTGTTTATGTTGCCTGGAATGGCGTCCGCCTGGTGGAATGAGGAGTGGCCTTACCGGGTGGGCTTCACTGTGGACAGCGCCACATTGTCGGATACCGGTGTGGGGTCTGAGGTTGAGGCGGCGGCGCTTCCCGGCGATGGCGTGCCTGTATTGATTAGGCTGCATTCCGCCAATTTCGGAGATTTCTTTCTGGTGAAAGAAGACCTGTCGGATCTGCGCTTTGTTGCCCAGGATGACAAAACACCCTTGAAATTCCATGTGGAATCCTTTGACTTGCTGAACCAGTTGGCGTTCATCTGGGTGAAAATGCCTGTGCCCCAGGGCGCCGCAGCCACGCCACAAAAAATCTGGATGTATTACGGTAATACCCAGGCAGTAGCCGGGCAGGACGCCGCCGGTACTTACGGGGTCAACAAGGTAGGGGTCTACCATTTTAATCCGCTGAACCCGGCGCCGGTGGATATGTCCGCCTACCAGAATTCGGCGGTGACCGGTGATGCCCTGGTGGTGCCCGCATCATTGATAGCGGGTGGTTTGTCGTTGTCCGGCAGCGGCGCGCTAACCATCGGCCAGTCCGCCACCCTGGCCATTGATTCTGCCCAGGGCCACAGCTGGTCCCTCTGGATCAAACCCACCGGGGATCTTGCTGCGGGTAAGCGTGCTGTCATTGTCAGTCAGTCCGATGGCAATAATACCCTGGAGCTTGCCTTAAATGGTGCGTTGCCGGAAGTGACGGTCATTCGTGCCGGCACCGTCGCCACCCTGAATTCTTCACTGCCTGTGAGTGCGGATCGTTGGCAGCATCTCAGCCTGGTGATGTCTGCCACCAGTATCAGCCTGTACCTGGATGGGGAGACGGCTGCAAGCCAACCCCTGACCGCACCGTTCACCCTGGGCGGACCGCTGTTGCTCGGTGCCAAAGCCGACAACAGCCAGGGCCTGGTGGCCGAGCTGGATGAGCTACAGATTGATCGCACCGCGTTATCCCAGTCGTTGCTGCGCTTTGCCGCCAAATCACAGGGTGTGATGAGCACCCTGGTCGCGGCCAGCAAAGCCGAACAGCTGGGCAATGCGGCTGGCACCTCTTACTTCATGACCATTTTCCAAAGCACCGGCGACGAAGGCTGGGTGGTGATCTTCCTGTTGATGGTGATGGCGGTGATCAGTTGGGGCGTCATGTTCCTCAAAGCCCTGTTCATCAGCCGGGCCAAGAAAGACAACGAAGCATTCCTGCAACAGTATCGGCAACTGGATAATCGCCATTTCGATTCCCTGGATGTGGTGGACGATGATTCTGCGGATGTGGCCAATGAGTCCCAGGTGTTGTCGTTGTTCGGCAAGCACGATCACTTCCAATCTTCGCCGCTCTATCACATTTACCACAAAGCACTATCGGAAGTGCGTAACCGGGTGGCGAGAAGTCGTGAACAACGGGTGGCCCTGAGTGCGGACGTCAATGCCGACGCCAATCTGTATCTGGCAGAGAGCGCAGTGAACTCCATCCGCTCCGGGCTGGAAGCCTATGTGGTGCGGGAAATACAAGCGTTGAACCGTAATATGGTGTTGCTCACCATCGCCGTATCCGGTGGACCTTTCCTGGGGCTGCTGGGGACTGTGCTGGGGGTCATGATTACGTTTGCTGCCATCGCTGCCAGCGGTGACGTGAACATTGCGGCCATTGCTCCGGGGGTGGCGGCGGCGTTGCTGACCACGGTGGCGGGTCTGGTGGTGGCGATACCGGCCCTGTTTGGCTACAACTGGCTGGCCACCCGCATCAAGGACATGGTGGCGGATATGCACATGTTCACCGATGAGCTGGTGACCCGGCTGGCGGAAAAATACAGCGAGTGACGCCATGAAATATCTTGATGACAGTAAGATTTATGATGAAGTCAACGTCACGCCGATGTTGGACCTGTCCTACGTGCTGCTGGTGATTTTTATCATTCTGACCACCGCTACCGTGCAGGGCATTAAAGTCAATCTGCCCAAAGCCAGTGCGGCGCCCAGTCTTGCGGAATCCAAAACCAAGGCCATCACCATCACTGAGGACGGAACCATTTATCTGGATACCTATCCGGTCAGTATGGGAGAACTGGAATCCCTGCTGCGTCAGTACAAAGCGGTGACACCGGATCTGCCGGTGATCATCAAGGCGGATGCCATGATCCAGTACCAGAAGGTGGTGGATGTTCTGGACCTGATGGGAAGGTTGGAAATTTACCAGCTGGGCCTGGTCACGAAAAAGGTCGTCAAATGACGAGTCGACGACTTTAGTCCGATGAATAAGCGCGTTGTTAAATACGTTCCCGTGTTGATCGGGCTGGTGCTGGTGTTGCTGTTGGTGGCCATTGGCTATCACTTTGTGTCCGGGCTGAAAGGCCCCGGCGAACAGAAAAAAGTGGTGCAACAGATCACCGTCATCAAACCGCCACCGCCGCCTCCTGAACCGCCACCACCACCGGAAGAAGAACCGGAACCGGTGGAAGAGGAGCTGGAGGAGGAGATTCCGGATGATCCGGAGCCGTTGCCGGACCAGCCGTCGGATCAACCCGCCGGTGAGAACCTGGGGCTGGACGCAGACGGCGTGGCCGGAGGCGATTCCTTCGGCCTGGCGGCCCGTAAAGGGGGCCGGGGACTGTTGAGCGGCGGCGGTTTTGGTGCCTATCTCAAATCAGAACTCAATAAAGCCGTTACCGCAGACGAAGAGCTCAAATATCTGGATTACGTTGCCGTGGTGAGCCTGGATCTGGCGGAGGATGGCCGCTTCAAAACCGTGGATGTGAAGTTGGAGCGTGGCTCGGAGCGGGCCAAATCAGTGTTGCTCAGCCTGTTCCAAAAAATGGGTGGGCTGGGGCGCCCGGTACCACTGGAAGAACGGGACAAAATGTTCAAGCTAAGAATCAGCTCAGAGCTGTAATGTAAAGAGATCATCATGAGCCAGTTACGAAGTTTCAAAAGACAGTCTAAATTTTCCCGTTTACTGCCGCTGTTGGGGGTGGTGGGGTTGCTGCAGGGCGCTACGCTCACAGCCGGTGAACTCACCGAAACCGATTTGCTCAATATGCTGTTGGACAATGACATCATTACCCGGGAACAGGCCCAGCAGCTGGTGGATAAGGTACATCAACGACGGGGTGCACCGCCGACTGCAAAGACCGGGATGGCCGGGATGGAAAGTCGGATCAAAGCAGCGGACATTATGGATATGTTGCGGGATGAAGGCCTGATCAGCGAGCAGAGTTACCAGCAGATGCAGGAGCGCTTGCGTCAGCGTGAGACCGCCATCAAGGCCGGTAAGGGTGACGACGCAGCCGCCGGTGATGTGCGGGTGCCTTACCTGCCGGACTACATCCGTGAGGATATGGAGCAGAGTATCCGCCAGCGGGTGGAAGTGGATGTAGTGGAGAAGGTGAAGGACGAGGCGGTTCGCACAGCCCGCGTCTACGGTTGGGGCATCAAGGAAGCGCCATCCTGGGTACACAAAGTCAAAATTTCCGGAGACGGTCGTCTGCGCTACCAGGCGGATATGTTCCCCGACGACAATGCCATGTACGGCTACCCGGATTACGTGGCCATCAATGAAAGTGGTGAAGAAGTCTATGACAACGTCAATGACAACCGCTACCGCTTTCTCACCCGTTTCCGCCTGATGGTGAAGGCCCAGGCGACGGATCGCATCGAACTGGGTATGCGCATCACCACCGGCAACGAAGGCAACCCTGTTTCCTCCAACCAGACCCTGGGGGACTTTTCCTCCAAGTGGGATGCCAATTTTGATCTGGGGTATCTGAAATACACTTCCCTTGAAGAGGAAGTGGAGCTGTTGGGCGGGCGTTTCAAAAATCCGTTCCTGCATACGGATCTCGTCTACGACAGTGACATGACCTTTGAGGGTATCAGCGGAAGTTATTACTTCCTGCGGGAAAGTTCGCCTTTCAGTGATGAAAACAGTTGGGACCCGTTCGTGACCATCGGTGCCTTCCCCCTGCAGGAGATTCACTCTTCCATCGCGAACCTGAGTGAAGATGCTGCCAAGCTGGTTTCGGAAACCAATGATCGGGATAAATACTTGTATGCAATCCAGTTGGGTACCCACTATGAGTTTTTGAACACCAGCAAACTCTCGATGGCGTTGAGTTATTACCACTACGATCAGATTGAAGGCAAACGAAACCCATATGAAGGTACCGACGCCACCTATGAAACGGCCTCGCCGTACTACCAGGTGGGGAACTCGGTATTCAACATCAATCACCCTAACGATGACCCACAGATCGGGTTGGCGGCCAGCTACAAGCTGGTCAACGCTACGGTGAAGTACACGATGGCGGATTTCTTTCCCACCTATGTGTTCCTGCAAGCGGACTATGTGAAGAATATCGCCTTTGATCAGGAGGAGGTCTCAGCCTTGGTGGGGCGTGAAGTGCCAGACCGGGATACCGGGTATCAGTTCGGCATTGCGGCGGGAACGGCTACCCTGAGTTACATCCGTGATTGGCGCGTTTCTTTCACCTATCGACACCTGGAAGGGGATGCTGTATTGGACGCCTTTGCCGATTCCGATTTTTTGTTAGGGGGGACGGATGCGGAAGGCTACATACTGGAAGCCAACTATCTGCTCTATGACAACCTGGTGAGTTCCCTGAAATGGATCAGTGCCGATTCCATTGATACGGACCCCGATGATCAGCTTTATAACATCAGCGTGGATACCCTGCAGCTGAGTCTGCAGGCGTCGTTCTGATTGAGTAACGTTGCTTAAGACGAGTGAGAGTGTGTTATGAAAATACGGATCACAGTGGTGATGTTGGCAGCATTGACAGTAGCTGCCTGTGCCGGACTGGGCACACCGAAAGGCGACCGCAGTCTGGAACGCAATGGTGAGGCGTTCGTGCAACTGCAGGAATTGAAATCCCAGTTGCAGGCGCAGGGCAAAATGAATCCTGAGCTGATGAGCAAAACGCAACAGCAGCTGCAGGAACAGGAGAGTTGGTTGGGATTGGGTGATTACTACTATTTGGAAGGCACCCAGTACTTTCTCTCCATGGCAGCCGGTGGTACGGACCAGGCCAACTATGAGAAAGCCCAACACAGCCTTAGTCTTAGTGCCCAATACTACCAAGATCTGGATGAGGAGTGGTTGGAAGCACAAAGCATCTGGATGTTAGCACTCACTAATATGCGAGCCGGAAAGCCGGAGGAAACCTGCGGCTATTACCACAAAACACTCAAGTTGCTGAAAAAGCCCAGTGGCCAGTTGTCGGAGTTCAACTACGAACGCGATAAGTTCCAGGCACCCCAGGAGTATGTGCAGGGGGTAATGGGGGAAGCTTGTGCGATCTACCAGGCGCAACAGGCTGTCGCAAAAAATTCACAATAAATTTTCAACACCGAGTGATAGGGTGGTCAACGGCATAGCCGGTGGCCGGAGATGCCCAATCAGGGGGGAGTAAACCATGCTCAGAATGATGTTGGTCTTTAGTCTGTTACTGTCGGGCTGGGCCAGTCCGGTGCAGGCAGAGGATCGGGCTCTGCAAAATGCGCTGGCGAAGGCGCAATATATGCTGCGTCAGACCACTGCCGAAAAGCAGGAACTGCAGCAACAGCTGGACGCCGTCCGCAAAGAACTGGAACAGCAAAAAGAGCAGGCGGCCAGCGCCCTGGCGGCGAAAGAAAAATCCACAAGGAAGCTCGGGGATAAGCTGGATCTGTACAATGAGAAGTATACCGAACTGCAAACCCAGTATCTGGATCTGCTCAGTTTGTTGCGGGAACAGCAATCCATCAATGCGGACCTGGACGAGAAATTGGCCACGGAGGTGGCGCGGTTTGATCAGTGCCGCAATCACAACCTGGAGCTGTTTACCCTGAACCAGGAAATCCTGGGCAAATATAAGGACAAAGGCTTCTGGGATGTGGTGGCAAAAAGTGAGCCGGTCACCGGATTCAAACAGGTGGAGATCGAGAATATTATCCAGGAATACCGGTTTGAGAACGAGGATCTGTTGATCGATGGGACCCTGATCTCGAAGAAGACCAATCCCGCCCTTGACCGTGCAGATAACTGATCGGCTGCGGCCAATACATTAACTTATCCTTCATAATCAGAACGCCGACGACCGTCGGCGTTTTGCGTTTCTGACTGTCAATTTCTGCCCTTCCTTTTTCATCCAACCTGCTCTGAAAACCACCCGATGCTGAACTGAATCCGGTGCAGTGATCTGATTCTGCTCAGTGCATCATTTTGGTCACAAATAGGGAATCACTTTGTAATCGTTTTGTATTCGAAAATTAACCTATCACGCCGGGAAAATTGCTACCTTATGTGTGCGCTTGGTGCGGGGGAAACACCAGCATTAACGACGCATTTGAGACCACGTTTTAGTTGCTGAGGATATTAAAATAATGAGTCAGAAGAAGAGCGTATCGTTGAGGTTGAGTGAGTCAGACATTGGCAAGTTAAAAGAGATTTCTGCCCGATTGGGAGTGAAGGAAGCGGATCTGCTCCGATTTACCGTGAAGCAGACCCTGGAGAAATTGTTACCTTTCCGGGACAGTGAGGCCAAGGGCGTCGACCTGATCCCCACGTTGATCGAATGTGGCAGCGAGCTTACCTATTACCTCGACCTGGACAGTGCCGACCTTGAGCGTATCGTCAACGGTGACCTTGAACAGTTGGATCGCCGGGTTGACCCCGAGGATTTTGATATTCTGGCGGCGGCCGGTGTGCCGTCACCGTACTTCACTTACAAAGTGTCTGAGTTGAAACAGATCAAGGCAGACACATCAAAATTGATCAATTCGCTCAAAGCTTATCTTTACGACAAATATTTGGGCGAAAAGATCATGGGTTACCAGGAAGAACCGGTCGAACGTTCAGTGTGTTTAGGAGACAATCAGTATGTACTTTAATGCAAGAATTCAGGGCTGCGTGCTGGCGCTGTCCATGCTTTTGTCCAGCGCTATTCAGGCATCCACGCTCACCATTTCCAGTCACGAGCCTGCCATGTTCAACTCCGGCTTGTCAGTAATATCCCTGGGTGGGCAGTCCGGATCGAAAATCGAACTGGCAAGTTCACCCCAGGTTGCCCCGGCGGCAGTACAGGCAGGGCAGGTGGTCTATGAAAGCGTGGAGTTTGTGGATGGCTACGATTACAGCGTGGTGCGGTTGGATGATCTGGCCCAGGGCACCTATCAGTTGACCTTAACAGACTTTGCGTTCCCGGAAGCATTGACCCAGTTGGGCGTCACTTTCACCACCGCGACGGAAACCCTGGGGAGTATGATGTTGGGTGGCGGCAGTATCCTGCAGGATTCCATTACCTTCGATATCACCGAGCATGATTCCTATTATCTGGCGGTATTCGGTCGTGCCAACGGTGCCTCGGCATTGGGGCTCTACGGCGTGGAGCTGAAGAATCTGGTGTCACATGTACCGCTTCCTGCTTCTCTGGTGTTTCTGTTGTCCGGCCTGGCAGTGCTCTCCTTCAGCCGGTTGAAAAACAAATCGTTCCGAAAGCCCATCTAGAAAAGCCCAGCCTACTGGAACAGTGACTGCGTTCGATTTCTGTTTCAGTAGGTTACCTGTCCATTTCCTGCAAGCTAACCGAAACATAAACTTCATATTAGGCCGGTACAGTAGGCTACCTTGGCAAACACCTGCCAACCTAGGCAGGTCTGATAGTAGGCTTTGAGAGTAGGCTTAATGTGTTAGTTCATCGTATACAAATGCTGGGATTTCTGGTTCTGGCACTGATTTCATATTCTGTAAATGCGGACACCGCCTCCGCACCGGCGAGCCCGGCGTATCAGGTCCAGCCTGGCGATATTCTGGAGATCTCCGTCTGGAAGGAACCGGATCTTTCCAAGGAGTTGCTGGTGCCGCCGGATGGTAATCTGGCCTTCCCCCTGATCGGCCATCTGCAAGCGCAGGGTGCCACCATCAAACAGTTGCAGGCAGACATCGCAGAAAAGCTGTCCCGTTACATTCCCGACCCCAGCGTCACCGTCTCACTGCTGAAGGCGGCGGGCAATCTCTATTATGTGGTGGGCAAGGTGAATCGACCCGGACAGTATCCCATGGTGGGGCCGACATCGGTGTTGCAGGCCTTGAGTATGGCGGGTGGTATGACCACCTACGCCAGTGAGAACGGTATCAAGATTATCCGCAATGGCAAAAAGGAAGCCATTGCTTTTCGTTATGGTGACATTGAAGACGGGGAACAACTTCAGCAGAACATTTTGTTAGAAAGTGGTGATGTTGTTCTGGTGCCATAGCAGGAGGCTCATCCGCGTTGTTCCGTTCGTACTGTTGGCGCTAGGACTGAATAAGGCCTATGGGGCAGCCCAGTATTACGGAGGTGATATTGGTGTCTCCGCATTGAGCGACGACAATTACGGGCTCAGCACCTTCGCCAAGAACGACGTATCGGGCACCAGTGTCCAGGCGCGGGGCAGGGTGCGCTGGGAGACGGAACTGAGTGAACTGGACCTCAGTGGTCGCCTGGTGGATGAGAACCTGAATGAAGACGATGTCGACGAGAATGACGTACTGCAGGTGATTCTGCAGGGAAACCGCAGGTTGGAACGGGGGAGAATCACGTCCCGGGCTGCGGTGATTCAGGACACGACTCTGGCGGACGATGCACTGAGCTCGGGCGTCACGCTGGTGGATGTGGGTCGTGATCGCTACAGCCTGGCGCTGTCCGGCGAGTACTTTTTTACCGAAACCCAGGGCGCCAGTGTATCCGCTTATGGTGAGGCGGTGCGGTTTGAGGAGTATTCGCCAACGTTGTCCGAATACGACTATACCTCGCTGGATGCCCGCTATCTGTGGGCCATGCACGAAACCCTGACCGCCTACATCAGTGGGGTATGGAGCCGAATTGAATACGAAGACAATGTGCGCCTGGATCTGGTGTTGAACGGAAGCTTTGTACCCGACCGGACGAATATCGAAAGCGGCAGTCTGGGCGTGAACTGGACCCTGGCGGACAAGTGGTCCCTGGATGCGAGCCTGGGTTATCGGCAAACGGATTATTTCGGCCGCTACTATTTCATCCTGTTCCCGGCAACGGTGTACACGCTGGAAACGGAAGAGGAAGGTGACGGCAGGATCAGCAATCTGTCGTTACAGTACCAGGGGGAACGCACCCTCTACACACTGAGTTACTATCAGGAGATTCTGCCCAACACCTCCGGCCTGCTCATTGATGAGCGCCGCTTGGAAATGGTGGCAAATACCCGCCTGAGCGAGAATGTCCGCCTCAATGTGCGTGCCTACGCCAGTGAGCAGAGAAGCGAGATTGACACGGATAATCGGGACAACATTGACGTGGCCTATGGCCTGATGGGGTTCGATTGGCGGTTTCGGAAATCCCTCAGTGTGCGGGGAAGCTATCGCTACATTTATCGGCGCTACATCACGAGCAGTAATGACACTGAGTCGAACCGGGTGACCCTGGGACTGTATTGGACACCAACACCATTTGAATGGTAGCGGATTTCAGGAAAACTGAACAACAGGTAGAGAGACATTGGAAGCAGCAACGGACAATCAGCTGGATCTGGATGAACTGATACGCATAATTCGGCGCCGCATGAAGCCGGCGCTGATTGCTCTGTGTGTGGTATTCGCACTGAGTGTGGCTTATGCCATCATCGCGGAGCCCACCTATCGCTCTGAATCCACCATCCTGATCGAGCAGCAGGAAATTCCCCAGGATCTGGTGCGTTCCACCGTCACCAGCTTCGCGGACCAGCGCATCCAGATGATCATCCAACGGGTGATGACTTATTCCAAGCTGGTGGTCCTGATCAAGAAATACGATCTTTATGCCGAAGAGCGGGAAAAGGAACCATTAGAGTCGGTGATTGAGCAAATGCGGGACGACATCCATCACCGGATGATCAGTGCCGACGTGGTGGACCCCCGCAGTGGGCGGCCCATTGAGGCCACCATCGCCTTCAATATCGGTTACGAAAGTCACAGCGCCAAAACCGCCCAGCTGGTGGCCAACGAACTGACCTCCCTATTCTTGAGTGAAAACATCAAGACCCGGCAGGAAATGGCGGATGATGCTGAGGCGTTCCTGGCGGAAGAGGTGAAGCGGCTGGAGCAAAAAAGCCGTGAGCTGGAAGCCAAACTGGCGGAATTCAAGGAGTTGAATCTGCGTAAATTGCCTGAGATGACTTCCCTCAATATGAGTTTGATGGACCGCACGGAACGGGAGTACTTTGACCTGAGCCGCCAGATCCAGTCGTTGGAAGAGCGTCGCGTGTTTCTGGAAGCCAGTCTGGCCCAGCAGGAACCCAATGCCGCGGTGGTGGGGGCGGGGGAACAGTCAGCATTGACCCCGGCAGCCCGGGCGCGACTGCTGCAAAACCAGTACATATCCTATCTGGCCATGTATTCCGAAAATCATCCGGATGTGATCCGCGTCAAACGGGAACTGGAGAATCTGGTGGGGGATGGGGATTTCCCCAACGAATCCGCGTTCATCGAAAAACAGCTGGATCTGTACGAGGCAGAGCTGGCAACTGCGCGTAACAAGTATGGTGAGGAGTATCCGGACGTGCGCCGTCTGGAATCCGTCATTGCGGCATTCAATGCCAAATTGAAAAAGCTTCCTGCCGACAAAGGTACTGATCTGCGCAATGCGGATAACCCGTCTTATGTGCAACTGGCGACGTCCCTGAAAACCGTGGATGTGGAATTGAGCCACCTGAAGTCCAGCCGGGCCAAACTGCGGGAAAAACTCGACGAGTTGGAAGTGTCACTGTTACAGGCCCCCACCGTGGAGCGGGAGTACCGGTCCCTGTCCCGGGATTATGAAAACACCACCCGCAAGTACCAGGAATTGAAAGCCAAGCAGTTGGAAGCCGGGTTGGCCAAATCCCTTGAGGACGAGAGTAAGGGGGAGCGCTTTACCCTGATCGAGCCGCCCTTGATGCCGGAAAAACCCATCCGGCCGAATCGCATGCTGATCGTGATGGCCGGGTTTATCCTTGCAGTGGCCAGCGCTGTGGGTATGCTGTTTATACTGGAAAAGCTGGACCGCACGCTGCGTTCACCCAACGCTGTATCCAGGCATCTGGGGCGGGCGCCATTGGCTGTGATTCCGCATATCATTACCTACAGTGAGGCCAAAGCGGTCAAGCGGGGGCGTCTGTATCTGGCCGGGGGCCTGGTGATGGCGGGGATGATGTTGGCCACCGCCATTCATCTGGCCTGGATGCCGTTGGATGTGCTTTGGTACGCCGCGTTGCGCAAGCTGGGTTAATCACCGGTTAACAGAAGTCCCCCAGGAACCTTTGTGAGGAGAAATGTATGGCCTATGTTCAGGAAAAGACGACCCTTGACATCAAGGGCAGTCGTGTCGAGATGCCGGAAAACCGTGAGGTTGCCACCTTGACTTACCCTATTCGGTATCAGCATACCCATATTCACAAGGTCTCCCGGGAATGGCTCAACGAGCAGCGCATTCTGTGCAAGGGGGCGGACCGCCAGGTAGTCCAGGCCTATAAATTGCTGCGTACCCAGGTTCTGAACAAGCTGCACCAGCATCATTGGAACAGCATCGGCGTGATGGCAGCCCGTGCCGGGCAGGGCTCCACCCTGACAGCGATCAATCTGGCCATCAGCATTGCATTGGATCACCGCTGTACCGCATTGCTGGTGGATTTCAATCTGCGGGACCCGTCCATTCATCGCTATTTTGACTTCCAGCCTGCCTTGGGTGTCAGTGACTACCTGATCAGTGAGGCCAGTATCTCCGATATGCTGTTCACACCGAATATTGAGAGTCTGGTGGTGTTGCCGGGGCGGGAGCCCATTGAGGATTCCGCGGAAAGTCTGGTGACACCGGGGATGCGCAGCCTGGTGTCTGAGATCACCGGGCGTTATTCCCAGCGTATTATCATTTACGATCTGCCCCCGGTACTGGAGTCGGACGATGCCCTGGCGTTTCTCGATCAGTTTGATGCGGGGTTGCTGGTGATTGAAGAGGGGGTAACCAAAAAATCCGACATCAACAGAATGGCGGAACTGTTGGGGGACAAACCGATTCTGGGCACCGTACTCAATAATTCCCGGGTTGCATGAGGCCAGCAATACTGCGTTTTTTCCTGATGTTTATGCTGGGCAGCCTGGGGCTTTGGCCCGGGTCGCTGTGGAGTGCGCCGCTGGAAGCCAGCATTTCATTACCGTCTGAGCAGTTAAAGCCTGAACAGGTGGCCATCGTCATCAATGAGGTGGACCCACAAAGTGTTGCGGTGGGCAAGTACTACCAACGTGCCCGGGGCATTCCCGATGAAAATGTTATCCATGTCAGCTTCTTTGCCGAAGGCGCGAACATTCCGGCACAGGAGTTTGCACCGATACGCCGGGTGATTGGTGCGAACACCCTGCACCGGATTCGAGCGTACGCGGTTACCTGGACCACACCCTACCGGGTGGATTGTATGTCGTTGACCAGCGCAATCACCTTGGGGCTCGATCAGCGCCTGTGCGCCGCCGACTGCAGCGCCACTCTGGAATCACCCTACTATGGCACCCAGGGGCAGATGGACCACTCCGCTCTTCGCAAGGCCGGTGGTTTGCCTCCGTCCATGATGCTGGCCGGTGCCTCGGAAAAACAGGTGTTTGAGTTGATTGATCGTGGCGTCCGTTCGGATTACTCGCAACCCAAAACCGCAAACGCATTTCTGTTAAAGACCTCGGATGCCAGGCGCAGCGTGCGTGCTGCCGCCTACGAGGAGGATTTCAGGCATTTTAACGATGAACGGGTGTCCACCCACTTCGTGGAAACAGACTACCTGACCAACCAGACCGAGATCATGTTTTACTTCACCGGTTCAAAGACTGTGCGTTACCTGGGCAAGAATCGCTTTCTGCCCGGGGCAGCCGCCGATCACCTCACCTCTGCTGGTGGCATGCTGACGGACAGTTTCCAGATGAGTGTGCTGCGTTGGCTGGAGGCCGGTGCCACCGGCAGCTACGGTACTGTGGTGGAGCCCTGCAATCACACCGGAAAATTCCCCGACCCAATCATCCTCATGCGCAGACGTCTATCCGGCGCATCATTGATTGACGCCTACTGGTCCAGCGTCAAGATGCCAGGGCAGGGTGTGTTCGTAGGGGAACCCATGTCAGTACCCTATGGTTCGCCTGCAAACCGGCCCTGAATTTACCCGCTCCGGCCGGGGGTGGAAACCGGGTGTGGGCTCAGCTCCGTGTGGTTGATCACCTGAAGGGTTCTCTCGATTACCGACTGTTGCTCGAACTCCGACATAAAGTGACGGCGGCTGGATTCCGCCAGATTTTTATAGTGCTCCTGGGAACTGAACACTTTTGCGATGGCATGATTGAGGGCAGACTGGTTGCCCCGTGCCACCAGATAACCGTTGCTGCCATCGAGGACGATCTCCCGGCACCCGGGCATGTCAAAGGCCACCAGGGGAATACCGCTGGCGGCGGCCTCGATCAGGATGCGCGGAACCCCCTCTCCGTACTCCGAGGGCAGCACTACCAGATCGACGTCGGCAAGCAAATCAGGCATGTCGTCCACGTGCCCCAGAAAGCGGATTCCAGTGGTGTTGGCTACCTGTTTCAGCTCGGAATCCTGTACCGACTCAGGATTGCCCGGGTCCGGCTCACCGGCAACCAGGAACTCGAATTGCTCCCCCAGGGCGGTGGCGGCGTTAAAAAAATAATAGATGCCTTTGGATTTCAACAGGCGTGATGCGAACAGAATCCTGGCCGGTCGGGTGTTCATGCCCTGTGACAGCATGCCTTTCGACAGGTTGGGCAGAAAGCGGCTGCCGTCCACTCCGGAACCTTTGATCAGGTTAACCTGTTGACGCTGGATGATCCCGTTGTCGAGAAACAGTTGTTCATCGTCAGGGTTCTGCACGATGCATTGGGCCTGAGGGCCGGACAAACTGGCTTTCAAAAGCCACTTGACCACCGGACGGAGTAACGTCAGTGTCATGCTTTGGCCGGAGAATACACTGCCCAGACCGGCGACGGCATTGACGCGGCGCTTGACCCCTGCCAACTTCGCCACCAGGGAACCATAGACTACACACTTGACGGTGAAATTCATAATGACGTGGGGTTTTTCGTCGTTGAGGATCGCGTACAGTTCTGTGAGCAGAAGAAATTCCTGAATGGGATTGAGACTGCGACGCTGCAGGTTCAATTCGATAAACGCAAAGCCCAGCTCCACCAGCCGATCCGCGTAGGGGTCATGGGGCGCCACCAGCACCACCTGCCAGCCCTGCTGTTGTAAGGTCTGGGCCAGCGGAAGCCGGAAGTTGTACAAGTACCAGGCGGTATTGGAAAATAGAATGATCTTTTTCATGTTTAGCAATTCGATATTGAATGTGTGTTTCGCTGGTGTCTCACAGTGCAAGCTGATGCAGCGAAGAGACCGATAGAATGAAGGGCCAGGTCAACGCCATACTGCCGGGCACGGAGGAAATCGAGCTGACGTCCGACCCGGCTGCTGAACATCCGCTGTATCTCTACATCAAACCGGATCAGGTACTCTACTCCACCAGCATTAAAAACCTGTTACGTGACGAACGTGTGTCGGTTGACGTTTGCCCGCAGGGGATTTCGTTTCTGTTGCAATGCAGCGTGGTGCCACCACCGAACACCGTCTATCGCAACCTCTATGTGTTAGGGGTGGGGGATTGCGCGCGAATTCGCACCCAGACTAATCCTGATCGGCCGTTGACGGTGGAGTTCAAACATCGGTTTCCCTTTTTTGGGTCCGGGATGGGGTCCGGGATGGACCCCGCCACGGAATCGACGGTTCCTACCGCAGACCAGGTGCTGGATGCATTGAAGCAGGCGTTGGAATACCGCTTTGACAGGCAGAAAGCGGGCTTTTTGTTTCACAGTGCGGGTAAAGACAGCAACATGGTTGCCCTGGCGGCGGCCCGTTCCGGTGTACGGGAACAGATCACCTGCATTACGCACAAATCCAAAGGTAAGGCCGACGAAAGTGAGATCAGTGCCGCCATTGCCAGAAAACTGGGTTTGAAACATCAAGTGCTACATGAAGTGGATCAATTGGGCGGGGAGCATATTGATGCCATTGAGCGGTTCTTCCGGGAAGCCCCGTTCCCCGGGGTGGACCCCGTCACGCTGGCGTACCCCGTGTATACCACCCAGGTGGAAGCGCTGGTGGGTGCCAATATCATCGACGGCGGCGGTAACGACAGCTACATGATGACGCCGCTTTCCAGCAAGGAGCGTAAACTGCTGCCGCTACTGAACCTGAGTTGCCAGCTGCCGGGGCTAGCCCTGTTGCGCAACTCGGTGAAGACAGAGAGCCTGGCGGGGCCGTTGCTGAAAACCCCGGCGGAATTTTACGGCATGAGTGGCCTCAGCTATGCCGATGCGAAAAGCGTTTACGCCCATGCGGATGACCACCAGGCATTTTGGCAGCAACGTTCATTAACGACCGCCTGGCCCGGTGGAGAGCTGGATTGGGTGCGGCATAAAACCGATATCCATACCACCATCACCGCGGCGGAGGTGCACATACGCAAGGCACGCAACTTTGCCGACAGCATTGATGCCAACTTGATTCTGCCCTTTGCCCATCATCAGGTGGCAGCCCTGTTCGCCGGATTGCCTGAACACCTGTTGTTTGACCGGAACACCGGCAAGAATAAACTGCTTATCCGCCGCATGCTGCTGGACCAGCTTGACCTGGATTCCGATGCAGTCGGGAAAATGGGTTACAGCTACGATTTCGGTTCGGTGATTCAACAGAACCGGGATTTTGTGTATTCACACATCCGCGCCTGCAGCCTCTGGAATCAGGAGAATATGTTGGCACTGTTGGCCCGGTTTGAGGCGGTGTCCCAGGCCCGGCATAAATACGCAAAAATGTGTGGGCGCCTGATTTATCGGATTTTTTTGATCTCTGCCTGGCATCTGAACTGTCGGTATCTTGCAGTCAGGGAAGGGTAAAGCGTTAGTGCGTTAAGTTATTGATTCAAGCATTATTAAGGTAGTACATAAAATATAGGGATAACTCCGGCTTCGATTTTAATGCTGTAGTCTTCGAATGGTAATGAATCCAGTGGTGCAGGGATAACTTTCCATAACCCTGATTGTGAATGGTTTTGGAGTTTGTTGCGCCATATCGTTGCGTGGCTGCCTTTTGACATGTAAGTTGAGTGTTGGCTAATATCGACACCATAGGCATTTTGCAATGTGAATTTCGCTTGCTCACGTCCACTACCTTTAATAGTCAGTACGATATCGCTCGTACTCGTTGTAACTGCTAAATGTAACGGTTCTTGGTTTTGATAGAATCTCACTGGTTTTCCGGCATAAATGCCATAGGGTCCGGTCGAGCTGTCTACAGAAACTGATCTTTGGCCTGATGCACACGTAAGAATTAGGTCGCTTTCTGTATTTGTTTTCTGACTAAAAAATTCCATCGGTTTATCGGATAATTGAAAATGGTGAACCACTTTATCTGGATCGTCTCGCAGACGAAGTTCGCAGACGGCTGGTGTCGTATTTCTATTACCTAATTTTCGGGAGGAAACGGTGAATTCGATTAGTTCGGATTCAGATGAAGGGAAAATAAATATGGCATCGCCTCTAAGCCAAATCCTTTTGCTTCGTGCGTTTTTTCTAACCTTTGTAGGGGATGTGGTTGGTTGATGCTCTGGGGCTGGGAGTGACCAAGCAGGCAATTTACTGAAATAGCTACTCCAATCATATGCGCCGTTGATAGGTGTATACGCAGCCTGCCAACGACGCTGTCGAATCTGTGAGTTGGCCCAGGCAAAGGATGAGAGATATTTCTTGTTAAGTGAATCCTGAAAATTAAGGCCCTCATAGAAAACCCAATATCCATCGGCTATTTCTGACATGGCAATTGCCGCATTGGGTATATAAAATGGCTCGTGGTTTCTACCTAGCTCTTTGTCTCTGTCTGCAAGTGGATTTAAGCCGCCAAGAGTTAGCGCGAGGGGAGATTCTCTTTTAGCAGAGGTGACGCTTTCCAGGGTGTTGTCTTTCACCGTGCTTATTATTGAATTGGCTCCATGAATGGGTGAGAGCGGGCGTGAGTAGCTCCGGGTTTCCGCATATATGATCGGCGCTGCCTCTGTTCCGAGGTGTGCTATCGGTGCTGGAAGCCCCAGATCACCATTCCCAACAATAAATGGAGCTGATTTATTTCGAGATGGGTTGAATGGATAGACCAGGAATTGAAACTTAGGGTTAATGCTATCTACGGTTTTACGCAGTAGTGTCATCCGTTGCTGCCAACTTTCGTGTTGAAACCGAATGAAACTCTCTTTCAGCTTTATATTCTCAGATCGCGACAGCCATTGTTTCCTGATGAGTGAATTTTTTCTGCCCAAAAGGGATGTATGCTGGGTACTAAAAGATTGTACGATTTCATCCTCATAGGAGTAGTGAAAGGCAGTAGCATTAATATGGCGAGGCTCGTAATCCTCAAAGTCAAGGAAAACCCCCTCTAACGCAGGGTGTGTAAGGCTTAACTTAGCAGCTTGAGTGATATCAGACGTTAGTTTATTCCAGTACTCGTTCGAATTAGGGCTGAGTAGTTGTTCCGTAAAATTGCCCGGCGTGTAGGTGTTCTTGTTCTTGTTGGTTTTTATTGTTCCACGCATCCAGTAGTAAGTTTTAATTCCCTTTTTCTGGCAAAGAATGGACAGCTTCTTTAATTGTTCCTCTGGGATGGATTCATTATTGCTTGCCACTAATCTCCGTGGTATGTACGCATTAAATCCGGCGTCCACAACATCATCGATTATCCAGGGTTCTACATTCCAGCCAGTAGATGCAATCAACACCTTATCTACCAATATCGATAACTTGTTGGATTTGTCTGTAGAGGCTTCTGATCTGACTTCTGAAGACAATAAGAGAGCAGGAACTAGAAAACAACAAAGAATAAGTGTACGCATTCAATTATCTGGGCGAGTTGTCTGGAGGCGAAGTTAGTTTAACTCCATGTGACTACGCAAATGTTACCCATTCGCGAAATCTAATTGAAATATGTTTGTATGAAAATTGAAAGATTACTCGAGCTTTCACAAAATATAGACTATGGCTGAATCAAAAATGTCTCTGGCAGAGATGCTGGAGGCTTCCTCAATAAGGGATCGGAAGAAAGAAAGTCGTATTTCAGAAAACTGTATGCGTACAAAGCAGGGCGTCTACCCAATCAAGATCATCGATATCCTGGTCGCTCTAGCTATGGCAACAGTGGCTGTTCTTGTTCCTTGGGAGGAGCTTCGCCAGTTCGAGTTCATCGACCGAGCGAACTATTTACACTATTTCAAGTATGGGGAAAACATACTTGAATACACTAAACTCGCTCATTGGTATAGTTATCTGACGAATGAGGTGTTGTGGCATATTTCCATTCCCTATCTTATTGACCAATTGAATATTGCCCCGATTTTTGTTTTCAACACTATCTCTTTTATCACCGTTTTTACATTTACGTTATTTGTCGCTCGGTATAGCAACCTGTATGCCGTTTTACTTCTAGTCAATCCGCTTCTAGTTACATTGGCTTTCGATCAAATGCGTTCTGCATTAGCGTATTGTCTTTTATTGTGGGCTTATATGTTGCCACGAAAGCTATTGATTTTGTCACTGGCAATGATATTGGTTGCTCCATTAGTACACACAGCTTCCGTGCTGTTTGCCTTACTCTTCGCCGGTATTTTGTCACTGAGACTTTTGCATACAAGGAGGGTGTTTAATACAACAGCTGTGGTGCTAATTCTTCTTGGAACAGGGTTTTTAATGTCATTGTCATTCGGGCAGCTTATGCAGCAGGTACTTGATGCCGTGGGTGATCGGCGCGCTGATAGAGTAGTTAATGATGCATCATCTGGTATAAAGTACACATTGTTTTGGATTTTCATGTTAATTGTCTGTTTGGTTCAGAGCAAAGACTACTATCGAAATATTAGCTGTCAGTACTCGTTGATTATCCTTTCATTTGTGTGCTTCAACCTTATATTCGGCGGCTACTCTTTGCGCTTTCTTGCAACGGGGTTGCCGGTGTTGGTAGTCGCTATGTATGAGCTGAAATCGTTACATAGAGCTCTGGTTATAGCAGCGTTTGTGCCATATGCTGTCTTACAGTGGTACTACTGGTACCATGTTGGTAATGTTTGATGAATATGTAACGCTTAAATCAAAATTGATACCCAAACAGATCGATCTCTTCCCGATAAACGCTCTCAACCAAGGCCCTGGCTTCTTCATCATATCGATCACGGTACCCATTTGCTTCCCCTTTGACCTTGTGTGGCAGGGCCTGATCAGCAACACCCAGCTGCTCACACACATAGGAAAAATCCGCTGCAAGATTTTCAAACCGACCGATGTAATCCATAGGAATGTTGCCTTTTGAGTCCTGCAGCCAGTAAAGCTGGGAGGCCAGCATGCCATGGCCCGATTCCTGTTGTAGAAACTGATTGAAATCGACGCGGCGGGAAAGGCCTGACTTCTCGTGTTCTGGATCGCGCACGTAGTTGTTATACCAGGAGTAGGCGCGATCCCAGGGGTCGCGAACGATGGTGAACTTGAAATAGCTGAGGTACTGTTGGCGGGTGAGGGTGATTTTGTTGTTCGGGTTGGTAACATTGGGCGATAGATGGTGTTTGATGCGCCGATACAGCTCCATGATATTGTCACGACGAGTAAAGGTGTCAGTACTCACTGCAGGTTGCTGAATCATGCGCATGCTGCGGTGGTCCTGGCCACCGCGCCCGTTGTGGCCGTCCAGATGGCCCAGGGCTGACTCGATGCTGGTGCCTGCGCATTTGGGGATGTGAATGAAAATACATTTGAGTTCATGGGAGATCATTGCTTCACACCATCGGACAGTCGATTGCGTATGAGGAGGGAATACAGGTCAATCCAACGCTTGGCCGCCGATGCAATACCATAGCCTTTGACAATGTGACGTCGACCATAATCCTGTAGCGAGCACAAACGTTCTGCGGGCAGTTGCATAAGCTGTTTCATGGCTTTAGCCAGCTCCTTGTGTGAAGCCGGTGGAACCACAAATCCGTTCTCACCTGATACGACCAGATCGCGGTTGCCCCCTACATCGGTGACCACGCAGGGCAGTGAACAGCTCAATGCTTCCAGCAGTACAATGGGCAAGCCTTCCCAGGACGAGGACATCACAAAGCCGTCAGCCATCGCATAGAGGCTCACGGTATCTTTTCGGTTGCCCAACAGAGTTACGTTAGGCGCTAGATCGAGCTTGCCGACCAATTGCTTCACGGCCTCGCGCTCTGGCCCATCGCCTGCGATAAACAGATGGCTTGCCGGATTGGAATTGAGAACATCCTGGAACCCATGCAGCATATTGGGGAAATCTTTCTGTCGCGTGAGGCTGGCCACCGACAACCAGACGAATTTGTCCTCGACCCCGAGTTCCCGGCGATATTGATCACGAGCACCCACGTCTGCTGAAAAGCGTTCGGTATCGATGCCGTTTTCGATCAACAGGCAGGCATTGTTTTTAACCAAACCGTCTTCATTGTAACGGCGTACGGCAGCCTGGCTTACATTGGTGGTAACATCGCATAATCCGTCGGTAAGGCGATACAGCCGATCCCGGTGTTTGCTGCCTTCCTTGATGTTATGCGCAGTGCATACAAAAACCGGCTTACGCATAAAAGGGTAGAGAATACGCGCTACCATGTTGGAGTGGAACATATGGGAATGGACCACATCCGGTTGGTAACGTTGTAATAGTCGATGGATTTCAAAGACCGTTGTTGGTAAGTGAAACGGGCTGTCGAAACGATGGCAGTGGACCGGTATGCCCGCGTGCTCCATGTCCTGAATGAACGCTGGCTCAGCCTGTTGCAACGTCATGATCACCACCTGGTGACCGTTGCGCACCTGTTCCCTGGCCACGGTCATAAGCTGCATCTCTGCACCACCGTATTCCAGCTTCTTGATCAAGTAAGCGATTCTCAATGGCGTGTTCATCTAAAGCCCTGTCAGTGCATTCAGGTATTGATTGGCAACCGGCTGTATGCCGAATTCCAGGCGACAATAGGTGCGGGCAGTGTCCGTTCTCGGCCTAACGGGGTCAGCCTTCGTTGCCAGCACATCGCGTAGTGCCAGGGTCAGTGTCTCAGGCGAATTGACGGGAACCAAAGTGCCATACTTGCCGGCTTTCAGGATGTCGCGGGACCCACCCGGACAGTCAGTGGAAATCACCGGGACCCCCAGTGCCAGGGCCTGTATCAATGCATTGGGCTGCCCTTCCCACAGGGATGACAACACAAACACATCGGACTGTTTCATAAAGCAAAACGGATTGCTGACGAATCCCGGCAGGGAGACAAAGTCGGTTAATCCCAATTCAGCCACCAGGCCTTCCAGGCTGGCCCGTTCTTCGCCTTCCCCAAGGATAATCAGCCTGGCACTGTGACTTTTTCGGTAGTCGGAAAACGCTCTGATCAATGAGGCAAAATCCTTTTGCCGGGTCAGTCTACCCACTGATAAAACAACGGGTTCGGATTTCTCATCCAACCAGGGGTGCCCGGTGCTGGCTTCACTCAGTTCATAGAAGGCATCGCTGACCACCGGATTGTTGATCACCACGATGTTGTCACCCTGCATCTTGATACAGGACATCAAGTCAGACTTGACGTCGTTGGATACGGCAATCACTACATCGGCCCGGTTGTAAAAGCATTTCATCAAAAACGGCAATATTCTTTCTTTGGTACTCTGATCATTTTCCAGATGTGCCTTGATGGTATTGGCTTCGCGAACCCCCAGAACAAAGCGGTGTTTGCTCACCAGCTTCGCCAGGATGGCAATGATGTTGGCGTGTCGCAGAGTTGACAGCAGGCAATCAGGCTTGGTGGAATTGAGGTAGCGGTTCAAAGCCGGCAATGCAAAGGCAATACGGCTGGCATTGAGGTCAACAACATTGACGCTCGCCGGTACGTCCTCAAGATAGGGGCCTTCCGCTTTGGCCAGCACCAGATCGACTTTCATGCCTTGTCTGCTGAGCTCTGTCGCCAGTGCGACCATGACGCGTTCTGCGCCGCCGCCTCTCATGGAGGGAGCAAAAAGGCTGATTTGTTTCATGGTGCTGTCACACTTCAGACACGTTAGCCACCGCATTATGGCCAGAAAGCGGTGTTTACTTTAAATTCGGGAGAGACATTCTGTTAAAACTTTATTTCAATAAGATGTCGCGCGTCGATTGTCCAGCAGCTGTGTTGAGGGCAATAGGGTTGATTGCTGCACTTATGCTTTCATTCCCGAGCGCAAGGTAAAGCCGGTATTGAAACGCGCCTATCCGGATGTTGCGGTGCCAGCGTTCAGGCCGAAAGTCCGCGATAGCGCCGGTAGTAACCGTAGCTGAACGTAGCCATGGCAGCGCGGTTCAGTGTGACTACCAACAGCGCTGCCAGATAACTGTAGAGCGGCACCAGGATCAATAATAGCCCCAGGCCCAGGATCGAGATCACCAGGGTAAAATTTTTCACCACGTGCTGTTTGCCCATCAGCATCAAAAAATTGATGCCGAACGTGGTATGGCAATAGACAAAAAATACGGAGCAGGCGAGCACCTTCAGGCTAAGAGTCAGTTCTTCTGATGTGGTTTGCAGCAGCAGGGATGTGATGACGTCTGCTCTGGCGAACAGCAGGATCGACAACCCCAGACCAGCGCCACACATCACCAGGCTGAACAGGCGGTGGTTGCTCATGTTTCTGGACAAAATCGGCATCGCCGCAGCGGACAGGATCTGGGCACCGCTGATGGCCACCTCCACCAGTTTCAGTGCTGCACTGTAGGCGCCCACCAGGGCCTCATGGGTAAAAATCCCCAGAATGAAGATGGAGGCGTTTTTATAAAGGTTGGGGGCAAACTGGGCCAGGAAGATATCCCTGCCTTGTTGGAGTGCAGAGTGGATGTCGGCCCAGGCAATGCTGACCAAACCCACTCCCAAAAAGCTACGGCAGGCAATCAGTGCCGCAATCAGAGCGATCAAGGTGGCGATCATGTTAAGCGCCGGCACATACACCACGTCGGTGGATTCAGTCACCAGCAACAGCATACTGCCGAGAAATATAAAACGTGACGTCAGATGAATGCACGTGATGTACTGCATCTTCTCCAGACCCTGGAACAGCCACACTGGGGTGATGGCCTGTAGTGCCAGATACAGCCCGGAAAACAGAAACACCCAGAAGTGCTCCCTGAACATGGGCACCAGCAGGATGGTCAGCAGATAGAGGCTGAATGTCAGCAGGGCGAGCAATAGTGAGGTGCTGAGTACGACGGTGTAGTGACGATTCACCAACACAGGGTCGTGGCGATCGCGGGCGATATCCCGGGTGGCCGAAATGTTGAAGCCGTATTGCACGCACACTGCCACAAACTGGGCCAGAGACAGGGCAAAGCTGATGGTGCCGTAGCCCTCCAAGCCCAATACCCGCACCAGATAGGGCAGGGTAATCAAAGGGATGATAAAGTTACTGCCTTTGACGACGGTGAGCGCGACGATATTCTTAGCGAGTCGAATATACTGGGGCGTCAGCGTCATGGTGGTCAGGTTGTGGCGGGAGGAGTGAACGCGTAAATCGCTTTTCTGCCAGGCAGGCCAGGCAATAAGCCGTGGGAATCAGGGTGAATGCCATCAGTGAGGACTGGTAGCGAAAGCCGATGATGATCAGGTAATAGGGAATGGGCAAAAAATACATGTACACCCACACCAACCAGAGCCGATCAGCCTGCTGTCTCAACATCCACGTGCCCCACAGGGCAAAGACAGTGGTTAGGGTGCCGGCGATTGTCAGCACCACACCGAACAGAAACTTTCGGGTATCGCCCACCGCGTACCATTTGCGCAACACATCAACATCGCCGCTCCACCACATACCAATGCGGGTCACCACCAATTTTGCAAAGTGCCCCGGATCGGATTGGATGCGCTCCATTGCCTGCTGCTTCATCCACTGGTCGTAGGCGGTTTCGCCCATTTCCCGGTAAATTTCCTGCTCGGATGGGCTTTTGTAGATCCAGAAATCGTGAAAGCCAACCCCATGCCCACCGCCGGCATACTCATGGTTGCCCTTGAACATCTCCGGCCCGGCCATGTTGCGGACGTACATGAGCTGGCCGGTGCTTTGGTAGTTGCGCACCAGCCAGGGGGCGACCACGCCGAGGTAGCTGGTGAAGATAATGAGCAGGGCCACCAGCGATGTGTGCCAACGAAAGTCTTTCTGCCCACCTTGCTTTAGCCCCGCCCACACCAGCACCAGGCAGATGATGGGATAACAGAGGGTCCAGGCCGGGTTGCTGAGTGCAGTCAGGCCCATGAGCAGGCCCAGGATAACGCTGTGGTGAAATGAGTCCAGGGAAAATCGCAGGCTGGCGTACCACAGAATGCTGCTCAGCAACATCAGGCTGAGCCCGGTCTCCCAGATGCTTCCGGTGATGAGCAGAATATGAGGATGCAAGGCAAACAGGAGGGCGAAACAGCGTGCTGTGAGTTCATTGAGCCGAGCTTGGCACACCCGGTACAGCAATACCAGGGTGACTGAGTTGAACAGGATGTTCAGTAATTGCAGCAGGCCATGGGCCCACTCGGATTTGACCCCTAACAGACTGTAAAGCCCCGACATCAGCCATACGTACAAAGGCGGAGAGACGCTGGTCGGGCCACCTTCACCCACCGGCAGGTACGGCGAGCTGAATCCGTAACCCAGTACTATCCGTTCGGCGATGTCGGCCATCTCGAGCCCCCCCATGCTGCCCAGCAAACCGCTCAGGGTGAGGTAGGCCAGTTCTACACAGACCAGAAGACCCAGCGCAAAGGCGAGGAACGGTATCCGGTTGATGGCCTGGGTTACAAGGTTCATAGGGCTCTGCATCTTGGACGTTAGGCGGTTGCGGCGGTCAACCTTAGCCAAAAAGCATTGCTGAATGATGACGGCTGTGTGACAGGATCGTCGTGGGACACTCGACCCCGGGCGTTAATACAAATTAAATACTTCTGAAATACTATGGCCCGCCAGCATCCCGTAAGTGGAAATCAGGAGTATTCGCTTGTATCCGTCCTATACCAATAACAGCACCGCGACAAGAGTGCGTTGGAACCTGACACCGAGCTTCGTGGCAGCGGCCTGCGTCGGGTTCGGATTATTGACATTGATGTTCTGGTCGGTGCTGAACTCACTGTACAACACCTGGAGCGGGCAGGAGGAGTACAGCCACGGGTTTTTCATCCCGGTGATCAGTGCTTATCTGATCTATCAGCGCATCGGGGTGCTGCAAAGGCTGCCGTTTACCGGGTCGTGGATAGGGGTCGCCATTCTGCTGCTGGGCGGAGTTTTGTTGGTGGGCGGGCGCCTGGCGGTGATTTCCACCATGGGTCAGTATGCGTTGGTGATCTGCATCTGGGGTTTCTGTTTGTCTGTCATGGGGTGGCGCGCCTTTCGGGTAATCTGGCCGGCGCTGTTGATGCTGGTGTTTATGGTGAAGCTGCCCACCTTTCTTTACAACAATCTATCCAGCCAGTTGCAATTGATCTCAACCCAAATCGGGGTTTGGTTTATTCAGTTGTTCGGGATCGATGTCTATTATGAAGGCAACGTCATCGACCTGGGCGTCATGCAGTTGCAGGTGGTTGAAGCCTGTAATGGTTTGCGCTATTTGTTCCCGCTGATGGCCCTCAGCATGATCATCGCCATTCTATATCGTGCACCGCTGTGGCGGCGGGCCCTGATCGTGCTGTCCAGCATGCCTATTTCCGTGTTGATGAACAGTTTTCGCATCGGCGCCATCGGCGTTACCGTGGAGTACTGGGGGCAGGAGATGGCCGAAGGCGTACTCCATGATTTTGAAGGCTGGGTAGTGTTCATGGGGGCGCTGGCATTGTTGATCGCGGAGATCAAGCTGATCAGCTGGCTGGTGGGGGATCGCCGATCATTTGCCGATGCCCTGGCTCTCGATCCTCCCCCGTTGCCAGAAGAGGCAGTGACCGATGAACGCAAGCGGGATCTGCCCATCACCTTGTACGCTGCTGTTGTCATCCTGGTGGTGGTGGCGCTGATCAACACCCGCCTGCAGGTGGCAGAGACCGTGTTTCCCGAGCGCGAGCGCTTCAGTGCCTTTTCGATGGTGCAGGGGGATTGGTACGGCCGGCCTGGTGTGATTGAGTCCCGCTTTCTGGACGAATTGAAACTGGATGACTATCTGCTTGCGGATTTTCAGGCCCCTTACAGCACCACTGTCAACTTCTACGCCGCCTATTACGAGGTGCAAGCAGAAGGTGAGGGCACTATTCATTCGCCACGTTCCTGCTTGCCAGGTTCCGGCTGGCAGATTAACTCCCTGCAACAAACCGAAATCGCCGGGGTGATGATCGATGGCAAGCCGTTACTGGCTAATCGGGCGCTGATCTCCAAGGGTGGATCGAAAATTCTGGCTTATTACTGGTTGCAGGGGCGCAACCGGGTTATCACCAATGAGTTTATGGCGAAATGGTGGATCTTCTGGGATCGCCTGACGCAAGGCCGATCCGATGGTGCGCTCATCCGCGTCATGACCGAGATAGATGAGTTTGATAATGCTGAGCAGGCGGAACAGCAGCTTCTGGCGTTTATCCGGGAAGTGGCGGACGACCTGCCCACCTACATTCCGAACTAACCAGAAGCGGCGCTGAGAAGGGAGTCCCGCAATGACATTTTACGCCTCGTTGATCATGGCCATGCTGTTGACCCTGGTGTTGATACCACCTTTGATCCGATATGCTTTTCTGATCGGTGCGGTGGACAAGCCGGACCCGCGCAAGGTCCACGTCAATGTGGTGCCCCGTATCGGGGGTATCGCCATGATCTTTGGCGCGCTGGTGCCGCTGGTGATCTGGCTTCCCTACGAAAAGCAATACGTCGCCATTGCCTTGGGTACCTTGGTGATTGTGGCGTTCGGCATCTGGGATGACCGCAAGGACATCTCCTACCGTTACAAATTCCTGGGGCAGATCCTGGCCAGCGCGCTGGTGGTGCTGGGTGGTGACATCTATATCATGTATGCGCCGTTCATGGACGGGCAGCCCCTGCCGTTGATGGTATCCTACGCCTTCTCCATATTCTGTTTGCTGGCCATCACCAATGCACTCAATCTGGCGGACGGGCTGGACGGTTTGGCCGGCGGTACCACCTTGCTCAGCTTCGGCCTGATTGCCATTCTGTCCTATAAAGCCGGTGCCAGCGGCATATTGATTGTCACCATGTCCGTGGTGGGCGGGGTCATCGGTTTTCTGCGTTTCAACTCCCACCCGGCCTCCATTTTTATGGGGGATACCGGCAGCCAGTTCCTGGGCTTTATCTTGGGCGTGGAACTTATCATGTTGACACAGTTTGCTGACCTGGCACTGTCCAAGTCCATTCCCCTGTTAATTTTGGGGTTGCCCCTGGTAGACACCCTGACTGTGATGTCGAAGCGCATCCTGCGGGGTGTTTCCCCGTTTTCTGCGGATAAAAATCATATCCACCATCGGCTGTTGGCGCTGAAGTTCAGTCACTATGAAACGGTGGTGATCCTCTATCTGATCCAGTCCGTGTTTGTGATCTCCGCGTTCCTCACCTGTTACAGCCAGGACTGGTTACCCACCACCTTGTTTGTGGTTTACACGTTATTGCTCACCACCATCCTCAGTGCGATGGAAAGCGAAAAACTGAATTTTTACTACAACGGTTGGATTCGTAAATGGAGCAAGGCCCGGGTGTTGGGGTGGCGGCGATCCCTGCGGGCGATTAACCTGGATCGATACCTGCCCTATTATGTGTTGGGGTTGGTGCCGCTGATGATTCTGTTTGCCGGCGCTGATGACATCCATGTCAGCCTGGACGTGGCCGTGTTGTCTGTGTTGCTGGCCGCCTTGCTGGTGTTTGGCATACGCCGGGCGCATCAAAACGAATGGCTGGATCGATTGGGTGCCTACACGTTCTGCGCCTTGCTGTGTTACCTGGGTTACAAGAATCAGAACCACGATGGAACATTTTATATCGTGGAGTGGTTGCTCATTGTGGTGGCCGGTCTCTGGGTGTTCATGACCATATCGGTTCAGCGCAAGAGCCGGCGCTTTGAAACCAGTCCCTTCGATATCCTGCTGATATTGCTGGCCTTGCTGATTCCCCTGTTCGCGGATTCTGCATCAGCAGTGGATCACCTGCCGTTGGATGTGTTTAAGTTTGTCGTGCTTTTGTATCTGTTCGAATACATTATCAATAGTGGCATCTATTACCGTTTCCGTTTATTGCCTTACTCACTGACCGCCGGAGCACTTTTTATCGCCGGAAAGGGCCTATTGTTTGCGTGACTTTTCTGTCACGTTTCTGCCTTGAAAGTGTGACATTCTCCGCTATCAGAATTGGAAACCGATGGCGAGTTTGCTCATGAAATTCAAAAACACGTTCGTAATGCTGCTGGTGGCGCTGACTTTGGTGGCCTGTGATGGCGTCGAGGGGCGCAAGCAGAAGTACCTGGATCAGGCCCAGCAAAGTTTTGCAGAAAAGGACTACGACAAGGCCCGGGTGAACTACAAAAACGTGCTCAAAATCGATCCCAAATCCATTGAAGGATTGATCGGTTATGCTGAGACATTGGAAAAAATGGCGGATTGGCGGGGAGCGGTTGGCAAGTATCGGGCAGTCATCGAAATTGAGCCGGATAATGCCAAGGCCAAGGTGAAACTGGGTCAACTTTATCTGCTGGCGAACGAAGCGCAGATGGCGCTGGACCTCGCGGACGAAGTGCTGTTGCTGGACCCCAAGCACAGTGGCGGCCTGACGTTGAAAGCCGGTGCAGTGGCCAAATCCGGCCAACCTGCTGAGGCACTGCTGATCGTGGAGCAAGCCTACAAACTTAACCCCAAAGAATTGGACACCCTGGTGCTGTATTCCACCATGCTGGTGGCCAATGGCCGCGAACAGCAGGGGCTGGATCTGCTCGAGTCGGCGCTGAAAGAATGGCCGGACAGTGTCACCCTTCATTCCATGTTGGCCAACTATTACCTGTCCCGCAATCAATTGCTGCTGGCGGAGGAGGAGCTGAAGGCCCTGATCACCATCGAGCCACAGAACGTCGGGTTTAAACACCGATTGGTGGAGTTCTATGAGAAGACCGGGCGTACCCAAGAAGCCGAAGACGTATACCAGCAGATCATCAGCAGTGAAGAAGACAAAACCGATGCCATCATCGCTTTGCACAACCTGCATGCATCCCGGGGTGACCTGGAGCAGGCGGAAGCCGTTCTGACCCGCTATATAGAACAGGACCCGGACGATTTTGACCTGAAATTTCAGTTGGCCGGATTCTATGTGCGGACCGAGCGTGAAACCCAGGCCGAGGAAATGTATCGGGATTACCTGAACGAAAACGATGCCGTATCGGTGAAGGCCCAGACTCGCCTGGCTTACCTGCTGGAAAAGCAAGGCAAACTGAACGAGGCCGAAGAATTGTTGGCGGCGGTGTTGAAGGATCACCCCGGTAATATTGATGCTCTGTCACTGCGCGGTAAAATGCACCTGGAGCAGGAAGACGCGCTGAATGCGATTCCGGATTTGCGGGCGGTGGTGAACGCTAACCCTGAAAATATCCAGGCGTTGAAATGGCTGGGGCTCGCCTACATCATGAATGGCGACGCAGAGTTGGCCATTCAGATGTTGAAAGCGGTGGTGAATCTGCAACCCCGGGACCTGCCGGCGCGGATGCAGTTGGCCAGTCTGTACCACGACAATGAACAAACGGCTAAAGCCATTGAGCAATATCAGTTGTGCGAGAAGATCGCGCCGGATGACCAGGTTGTTAAGCAAAAACTGGTGAGCGTCTATCTGGCCGCGGACAACAGCCACAATGCCCGGGCCTACTCCGAGAAGCTGGTGGCGATGGACCCGAATAATCCGCTTTATCCATTGTACCTGGGGTTGGCCTCGCAGTTGGATGCTGATCACCAGATGGCGATCACTTACTTCGATCAGTCCCTGCAATTGAAGCCCGGTGCACTGGAGCCCATGTCGGCCAAAGTACGCAGCCTGATTGCGCTGAATCAACTGGACGAAGCTTCCCGCTGGCTGGACAGCGTGGTCAACAGCGTTGAGAACAATTCCCCGGCGTATAACTTCAAGGGTGAAATCCATCTGGCGAAAAAAGAATATCAGAGTGCCAACCAGGCCTTTGCGAAAGCACTGGATATTTACCCGGGCTGGTGGCTGCCTTATCGCAATCTCATGCTGAGTGCCCTGGCTCAGGGCGACAAGACCAAGGCGATTCAAGTACTGGAACAGGGTGTAGAAGCCAGTAAAGGCTCAGCCCGTCTGCGTCTGGAGTTGGCCCGCCTGTATGAAAGTGAATCCCGGGTGGACGATGCCATCGAGCAGTATGAAAAAGTGATGCGGGATGACAGCGGCAATGCATTAGCCATCAACAATCTGGTGATGTTATTGGTCAATAACCGCAGTGACGATCAGGCGCAGTTGGAACGCGCTGACCGTTTGAGCAAACCGCTTCTGGAAAAAGACAACCCCCTGTATCAGGACACCGTGGGCTGGCTTTACTACACCAAGGGTGAATACGACAAGGCCCTTGCCCTGATCAAGCGCGCACAGGTGGCCTATCCTGCTAATCCGGAAATCAACTATCACCTGGGTATGACCTACTACCGGATTTCGGAGTTCGAGAAAGCACGCCAGTATCTGACGGCCTCTGTGCAGGGGACCACGCCTTTCCGCGGGCGCGAATCTGCAGAAGACACGTTGCTGAAACTGGAAGATAAATTGTCTGCCCGTTGATGGGTAATGTGTGGAAGACAGTCTGGATTTTCTTTGGGGATGCCATTGAGATGACAGCGGGGTTATTGCTACCGGTGGGGGGTAGGACGATGTGTATTTATTTTGTGAAGCGCAGTGCAGTGGGGTTGTGTTTGATGCTCAGCCTGCTCTGTTCCTGGAGCAGTGTCGCAGCCGTTACCAGTGGCCTGGTGTTCGTCAACGGCAGTACGCCGGCGCACACCCATGAAGTGGTATTGGAGCAGGCGACCACCGTCAGCCTGGCGTTTTCACAGTTGCCCATCGGTGGCAACATCGTTGCCGGGCAGGCTTTACTGGCCCAGGGAGCCAGCCGGCTGTTGGCGGTGGACCTGAACGCCACCACCCCGGCCGAAGTGGCGCTGGCCCCCGGTCGCTACAGCCTGCTGGCCTACGTGGACCTGGGCGGGGAAACCGTTGCAGAGGTGGTGCTCTCCCTCAGTCGCGTTGGCGGGGCATCCCTTTACAACGAACAATTGACGGTCAGCAAAAGTGAAACCGAGCAGGGTGCGCAGCGGGTTACAGTGTTGCAGGATTTTACCCTGGACACGGCCACGGATGTCATATTCAGCTACACCAGTTTTGAACACTTCGATGTGGCGGATTATTTTGCCGACACAGCGACGGCTCCGGCAGTGTTGATTTCCAGCAGTGACGGCGCATTCAACCAGGCCGTGGTCATAACGGAGCAGGTGCAAACCCAGATTGTATCCCTGCCGGCAGACCGTTATACCCTGACCCTGCTGGCCACCATTCCCACTCAGGCGGTGGCGGGCTTTTTCTGGAGCTTGCAGGCAGGTACTCAACAGTTTGGCGATAAAGTGTTGCTGAACGGCACCGGTTCTGATCCAGTGGCAGATGTGCTGGCGTTGGGTTCCACTGGGGCCTTGCCTGCTGGGCAATATGGCTTGACGTCCGGCTGGCTCATGAATGGGGCTGACCCAGAGTATGCGCTGTTTTTGACCCGTGAAAACGAACAGTGGAGCCTGTCTGCTGATAACCAGTTTGAACACATGGCTTCGCTGAGCGGCGACTACCGTATCTATCTGGTACACAACGGGCAGACAGACGCGGCGGTTGGACTGCAGATACGCGAACAGGGCAGTGGCGTGGTGCGGTTTGCCGAGGCGTACCCATTGGGTGACGTGCAGAAGCTGGATGCATTTGATCTTGCCACTGCCAAATCACTGTTCATCGACACCCGCGACTACCGTTTTGTCAGTGCCTTCGCCAGCGCTCAATATGCGATTACCGACGGCAGCTCGGTGCTGAACAGTCCGCTTGTTATGGATGAGGGCAGTGTGGACATGGGGTCGCTGTCGCCGGGCCGTTACTTCCTGCTGGGGCGTGCCAGCGCTCATGTGGGTGGCAATTCTTTAGTTGAAGTCACGCTGCGTGACAGTGCAGGTGCAGCTCTCAGTCGTCGCTTACTGACGGCAGGCCAGGGCGTTGTAGCTGCCCGGCAGGTGTCTGTCTCGGCCGGTCGTTTCGAATTGTCCATGACCGATATGATGTTCCCTGGGCCGGCAGCACAAATTGCACTGGGTTTGTTTGGCCAGGACAACGACCACCGTTATGTTCGTTATCTGCCCGTCAGCGCCGGTGGCGTGGAAGTGGATACCCTTGATCTGCAGAGCGGGGATTATCTGTTGACGTTTCTGATCGTACCGGATGATCAGCAATCTGCATTATTCGGTTTTCAGTTGGATAGCATTAACAGCACACCACCGACCAATTCCGGCAGCAGGGGCTCAAATGGCTCCGGAGGTGGCGGTGGCGGTGGAACTCTGGCCTGGTTCGGGCTGCTGTGCCTGTCGTTCCTGCTGGCTCGCCGCTTTGTGTAAGCACTGCAAAAGCCTGTAGCGATTCCAAACGTAAACAGGGGCCACCAGGCCCCTGTTGTGTGTCTTGATGTTGGCCCGATTTACGCTTGATTTGCTGACTGTGCCGGCTTGCCGGTGCTGGGCTCCCGCTTATTCTTGCCCCAACCGTTGCCCGTGTCGTAGGTGCCGAACAGCCAATCATAGAACAGCGAGATGGTGGCGAAGTTGCCGCCGGTGAAACGGGCGTGATGTACGTGATGCATCTTCGATGCGTAATTCAGATATTTGTAGGGAAAGCGATCTTCTTCCCACAGGTCGTGGTTGTGGTTGTTGATTTCCGAAAACGCGACCCAGGTCACTACGATGGTGGCCACATGAAACTCGCCCATCAACAGGGACAGCGCCAGAATGCTGCCCGCATACAGGCCCAAACCGATGGCCACTTCCAGGGGATGAATGTAGCTGGAATCTCCACGGCAGGGATTTTTTTGCTGGTGATGCACTGCGTGCACCCACTGCAGGGGGCCATTCCGATCGTTGGTGCCGTGGAACACAAAGCGGTGGGTCAGATAATAGAAGAAATCGTAGAACATCAGGATGATGACCACATCCAAAGCCATCTTCCAAATGGGCTGGGATTCAGATGTGACGCAGAAAGGGATGATCAGGAAGAAAATCACCAGGGTATCCACCAGGCCCCATTTGCGGTTCAGCTTCTGGTTATCCGCGTAGATCTTGCGTTCCATCTTTTTGTCGTAGGTTTCCTTGTTCAATTTTGCCGCGCGGCCAAACACGGGAATGAACTTGCCCAGGCTGCGACTGGCGATCTGAAAAACAATGATGCTGGCAAAGGCGATTAGGGAAAGCCCCAAATGATAGTTATCCGGCAAAAATGACATAGCGTAAGACTCCAAAGCGGAAAATCAGTCCCCATTAAACAGTTGCTGAGAACAGCGTTCTCAGAGAATTAAACCGCTATTTGGCACTTTAGTCAACTTAAATGAACAGGTTGCGCTGGGCTGAGTTGACATGCCTCGTGAAAAAAGGCGAAATAGAGGAACAGAGTTCTCGCAGAATCCGCTCCCCAAAGGCCCATGAACAAACCCGCCTCCAGTAAAAACAACGACTTAAAACAGACCGACGAACTTCGCCCCGCGCACTGGGAACAGCGTTCCGCACAGCGGGTCATGGAGGTGGGCCAGGATCAGATCCTGGAGCGCAGCCGCAAAATCGTGGAGGCGGCCTATGATTTGCTGGACGAAGCGGGTTTGGAAGGTCTGACCATTCGCGCGGTGCTGACCCGCACCGGCCTGTCACGGCGGGCATTTTACGAACGTTTTGAGGGCAAGGATGACCTGGTGCTGGCGGTGTTCGAAGAGACCATCCGCAAGGCGGTGCGCTTCTTTACCGAGCGGGTGGCATCCATGGAGAACCCCCTGGATCGGTTACGCCTGATTGTGACCTTCATTGTATTGGGGCGGGGTATTCAGGGTGAAGCCTACACCGATCGCCGGGGTGCGGCCCTCAGCCGGGAGCATTTACGATTGGCGGAGTCGCGGCCGGCGGACTTGAAGGGCGCCCTGCAACCCCTGATCGCATTGATCGAACAGATTCTTGCGGATGGCATGGCGTCCGGTGTGGTACGGCAGGATGATCCCCAGCGTTTGGCCACCCTGCTGTACAACCTGGTCTCCACCACGGTGCATTCTGAATTGCTGACTTCGGAAAACGGCCAGGTGGATCAGGCCACAAAAAAACAACTGGCCAACGACATTTGGGAATTCTGTCGTCGCGCGATCTCCGAAAACCCCTAGCCCGGGCTCAGCCGGTTTGAGCTGAGGCCGTTTTTCTGGGACGGCGTCTGCGGGGGCGGCCCGTTTTCTTTGCTGGGTTGCCGCTGTTTGTTTTGAGCTTGGGTTTGGGGGCGGCAGGTCCACTCTTCTTTACGGCGCCCTGTTTGGGCTTTTTCGGCTTGTTGGAGGTCCTGCTGCGCCCCGAGCTGCGCAGGGGTGGGGAGTCGCCAATGGGGTGGACGGGCTCAAACCCCGCCATGGGCTTGCGATCCAGGTGACGATTAATCAAGCGCTCAATGGCGAACAACAGGTCCGCCTCATCGGCACACACCAACGAAATGGCATGGCCCACCGCTCCGGCCCGTCCGGTGCGGCCAATCCGATGCACATAGTCCTCTGGCACATTGGGCAACTCAAAATTCACCACCTGGGGCAGGCGGTCGATGTCCAGGCCGCGGGCGGCGATGTCGGTGGCCACCAACACCCGGATGCGGCCCTCTTTGAAATTGGTCAACGCCTTGGTCCGGGCGCCCTGGCTTTTATTGCCATGAATAGGCAGCGCCGAGACGCCTTCGGCCTCCAGAAATGCCGCCAGCTGATTGGCGCCGCGCTTGGTCTTGGTGAATACCAGCACCTGTTCCCATTGTTGCTCACGAATCAACTCCAACAGCAGGCGGGCTTTCGGTTTCTTATCCACCGGATACACCCACTGCTCCACCGTGTTGGCAGTGGCGTTGGGCGGGCTCACCGAAATCTCCACCGGGTCCTGCACAATGCCCTTGGCCAACTGGCGAATCTCGTCAGAGAACGTGGCCGAGAACATCAGGTTCTGGCGCTGGCGCGGCAGCAGGTTGAGGATCTTGCGGATGTCGTGGATGAAACCCATGTCCAGCATGCGGTCTGCCTCATCCAGCACCAATACCTCCAGCTGATTGAAACGAATGGCATTTTGCTGGTACAGGTCCAGCAGGCGGCCGGGGGTGGCCACCAGCACATCCACACCGCCACGCAGCTTCTTCATCTGGGGATTGATCTTCACGCCCCCGAACACCACCGCGGAGCGCAGGGGCAGGTACTTGCCATAGGTTTCCACGCTGGCCCCCACCTGGGCCGCCAGCTCCCGGGTGGGGGTCAGCACCAGCACCCGGGCCTGATTGGCCTTGGCGCTGCTGCCTTTTATAAGCCGTTCCAGAATCGGCAGGGTAAAGCCTGCGGTTTTGCCGGTGCCGGTCTGGGCTGCGGCCATCACATCCCGCCCCTGCAGCACCGCCGGGATCGCCTGGGCCTGAATGGGGGAGGGCTCGGTATAACCCTCTTCGGCAACCGCTTTTAAAATGGGGTCAGACAAACCCAATAAGGCAAAACTCATATATCGATTCGAATCCTGTAGATGTAAGCCAGGCTGACAGCGTGGCGGCGGTGCAGACTACAGGATCTGGCCAACTTTCGCCATAGGGGTTGGTAAGAGACACCCAATTTTGTGTTGTTTCTGGCCAATGTGTGTCATTCGGTGACTGGTTAACCTAACTGCATTACAGAAAAAGGGAGCACCATGAACCAGCCTGACCCAGCGCACCAGCCGAACCGAACCCGCAGAAGAAAGATCGTCATCATCGGCGCCGGCATGTCCGGTATGCTGGTGGCCATCCGCCTGCAGCAGGCGGGCATCACCGATTTTGAAATTCTGGAGAAGGCCGCCAGCGCCGGGGGTACCTGGCGCGATAACACCTATCCCGGCCTGGCCTGCGATGTGCCCGGCTATCTGTATACCTATTCTTTTGAACCCAACCCGGAATGCTCCCACCGCTACGCCCACGGGGATGAGATCCAGGCGTACTTTCTGCGGGTGTTTGAGAAATATGGCCTGCGCCAATACGTGCGCTTCAACCAGGAAGTGGACGCTGCGGAGTATGACCAACACCGCTGGCGCATTACCACCAAAAGCGGCGAGCAGATCGAGGCGGACATCCTGATCTCCGCTGTGGGCGTGCTGCATCAACCCAACTATCCAGACATTCCCGGCCTGGATCGCTTTCGCGGTGATCTGTTCCACAGCGCGCGCTGGGATCACAATGCGCCGCTGCAGGGTAAGCGGGTGGTGGTGATCGGCACCGGCTCCACCGCTGTGCAAATCGTCTGTGGCCTGGTGGATCAGGTGGCCCGGCTGAAACTGTTCCAGCGCACCGCCCAATGGGTGCTGCCCGCCTTCGACACCCCCTACGCCGAGTGGCCGAAATGGATCATGCGGCGACTGCCTTTCACCGCCAAATGGCTGCACCAACGCTATGATGATCTGTACCACGGCATCCTGGGTGGTGGCTTTGGTAAAGAGCGCGTGCTGTTCATCAATACTTTCCGCCTCATCGCTGAACGCCATCTACGCACAGTGCAAGATCCGGATTTACGACGCCGGTTGACCCCGGATTTCCCCTTTGGCTGCAAGCGCTTCATCCTGTCCGACGGCTTTTATAAAGCCATGCAGCAACCGCAAACCGAACTGGTCACAGACGGCATTGAAGGCATCGAAGAAAACGGCATCCGCACGCGGGATGGCACCCTGCACGAAGTGGACGTAATCGTGCTGGCCACCGGCTTCAAGGCGCAGAACTACGTTCGCCCCATCAAACTGGTGGGCGAGCAGGGCATCACCCTGGATCAGTACTGGGCGGATGGCCTCAAAGCCTACAAAACCATGGCGTTGCCGGGGTTCCCCAACTTTTTCATGGTGCAGGGCCCCCACAGTCCCATTGGCAACTTCTCGCTGATCAAAATTGCCGAAATGCAATGCGACTACCTGCTGCAACTGGTGCAACATATTGTGGCGGGGCAGGCCGCATCCCTGGCGCCCAAAGCCACCGCCACCGATGCCTATAATGCCGAACTGCAGCGCCATGCCCAGAACACCCTCTGGATGGGCAACGGCTGCCAGAGCTGGTATATCGACTCCCGGGGCCGCCTCACCATCTGGCCCTTGTCCATTGGCCGGTTTCAAGCGCTGATGAAGCAGCCCAAATGGGAGGACTTTGAGATTTCCATTGCGCGTTCAAAGCGCCGGGTATAGAGTGGCGTCAGTTGTTGTTTAAATCTTTTTTAGGCGTCAACTTCCATGACCCTGGCCACGAATGGCGACTACGATCGCACCCTCGAAATATCCCGCACTCTACTCACCACGATTGCTCGCGAAACCATGGCGCTGTCATCGCCACCCGAACCCTTGCCGCCGCGCCCGGATCTGACCGGTACGGTACAGGCTAAAGCCACCCTGCAGGAGATCTGGTTTCGCGAGCGCCCCCAAGGTTGGGCTGCCGTCAGTGGCCTGGGCAGTAGCTCGCGTTCCACCCGGGATATGGTTACCTTTGCCCTGCGCCTGGACGTGGTCATCAATGTGCAGACGATTCAGACTGTGCTGGGCGGCCAGGTGGTGACGGCCGATGTCACCAGCGACCCGGCCTATCGCGCATTGCGCACTCTGGCATTCACCGCCTTTGTGGAAATTCACGACCATTTCGAAACCCAGGCGTTGAACGTGGCCACCCAACGGGCCACCCCCGCCAACAAAACCAATGCACTTTGCCTGGTGGTGGATTTTCGCGAGTCTCTGGGTACGCCAACCCCTTTTCCCCGGGTGAATGTGGTGATCCCACCCGCGTCGGTTGCCGCCAATCCCATTGTGCAGTTGATGCAGGCCGCGGCCGTCATCAGCAACGGCAATGGCGCCGACGTGCTCGCCCTTAATCAACTGCTGGCGGATCTGACCAGCACACTCATGCCTGCCGTGCGACAGCAGCTCCAAACATTGGCGGACTGGCGCTTGGACGAACCGGGCATCGCCATCATTTTTGCCGAAGTCACCAACCCCAATATCAAACGACTGCAGGCCGTGACATTGGATGAATCGTTGATGATCGGCATCGACGAACTGGCGCCGCGGGGGCAATCCTACCTGATGACCAGCAGCGGGCTGAATCCCGGGCAGGCGTTGTCGGTGGCCATGGCAAACCGGTTTTTCCTGCGGGGTCTGATCCGGCCGGTGTTGATCGGCGTATTCAATCCGCAGCGCAGCGCGGGGGGGCTCGCCAGCAGCCATTTTGTTGCCGCGGAATTCTGTGCGTTGGTCACGCCGGTGGCCAATGTGGTTTTGCCGGGTAACCGCATGGGCACCCTGAACTCGCTGGAGGCGTTCGTCGATGCCGGCTCGCATCTGCGGGTATTATTGTCATTCGATACCGAGGTAGTGGCCGGTGTCACCCTGCATGCCAGCCTGGATCTGCAGTTTTCCTTTACCGTGCAACGCATCGTGAGTTCCACCTCACAGGCACTCTCCGTCACCCCCGCCCTGGCCAACCCCCAGACCGCGGTGTTGTCGACGTCGGTGGACCTGGCTTGGTATTACTACCTGGTGGGTGCGCTGGTGGGGGAACTGCTGGGCCTGATTGCCGCCGCCATCGTCGATGGCATCGTGCTGGAATTGATGGCGAAGAACATGATGAACAGCGCGGTAAAGGGCTTTTCCGGCATTCCCGGGGTGACCGCAGCCGCGGCGTTTCCGGTGGTGCTGACGCAACCCAGGGTGAACCTGAATGATGGCCCCGGCACGCCCCCGCAAGCCACACCCCGGGGCAGCCTGCCGGTTTTGTTGTTGCTGGGTGCTGGCGGCCACGACCTGCGGGTCAGCACCGGCTTTGCCAATTTACCCAATCCACTCAACGTCAGTTTCCAGATCCCCGATGGCCCGGACCCCGGCAAACGCATCGACGGCATTGGCGGACCTTTGCCGGATCAGGCCGGTGAACCCGCTGGCCGGGAGTGGGCGTTACCCATCGACGATGCCATTGCACTGGTGGAAGCCGGGCATGTTCTGCAGGTGGTGGTGCCCAACGCCGAGCCGGCCCGGATCATCGTGGCCCGCGACAAAGCAGTGCCCTACCTTAGAACCGTGGCCGATAACAGTGCTGAGAACAATCTTTCCAACCTGCCCATGCGGATTCCGGCGATTCCCGCTACGTTGTGAGGCTGCGTGATGATGTAATCAGTTGATCACTTGGCTTTTAGCCCAAAACGCCATTTGCTCACCAATGACTTTGTGCCCGGCATCATTGATGGCATTGCTGTATTTATGAAAGATTGGCTCATCGTGGGAACGAACATACTCGCGCAGGGCAGGCAGCATATCCAAATATGGAATGGCATGATGTTGGGCAAACTCTTCTACATACCATTGCGGATAATGAATATCATAAACGCTGGTTTCCTCGGCGTTTACATAGATCTGCTCCTTGTAAGGCAGGCTAACAATGGCAAATTGAACTCCCGCCTGCTGCAGCTTGTCTGAAATACTGTTAAGGGTTTGAATGGACAGGTCTCGCGCTTTGATGGCCAATTCAGGGTACTCTTTCTGCGACCAGAAGTTTTCCGCCAGGAAGTCCGGTTCAATGGTCAGCTCATCGAAAAACTCCCCCTGCTTTATCGGGTCGAAGAAATCCTCAAGCGTCCTCACCAGCGAAAACCGTTCAACAATGGAGTGCTTCTTCTGAGGAAAATACTGTTCCGGGATCTTCTCTTTCAGCACCTCGTCATTCCAAACAAAATCATTGTTCACGATTTTGTACTTTTGCAAACCCAGATAAGTATCCCTGAAATCATTGCCATCATAGGAGGCCAGGATCACCACGTCCGGATCATAGGCAAGCACATCTTCCACAATCTGCAGCTCGATATCATCAAAGCCATACCCACCCACACCAAAATTCATCACCTCAATTTCGGTCGGGTCGAGCAGGGATTCAAACACCCCGGCAAAGCTGCTTTTATAGGTGGATGACCAGCATCCCAGGGTAAAGGAATCGCCCACAATGGCGATGCGCTTTCGTACCTTGGTTTGATCGACCTCATGCCAATTCATCCCATCTGAATTCAGGTTGATTTCGATGGGATTGCCGGAAACATCCAAATGAAAGATCTTGTTTGACATGAGCCGGTGTGACCCAGTCCCATGAGGGTTCTCAATTTTGGCGTGCAACATCTTGCCCCGATAAAAATTCTCGTACTGGCGGCTTGCTATTTCACCGGTTACCAACAAAAAACCTATTGCGATTAGCAATAACACCGCTTTTCTGCTTTTCAACTGCATTGTACCTGTTCCTGGGGGCTGTCATGGCTCAATAAAATAGCATAGTATTTTTTGAGCTTCTTTAAAGAAAGCCTTCAATATCATCATCGCGCTGTACATTCCCCTGTCGGAACCAGTAAAGTCTTACCTCATTGATTGTCATCACGTTTTGAAGGGGAGCGCCATGGCGGACCTGATTACACGCTACAGTCGGGCGTTCCATTGGCTGCAGCGCTACGACGACGGGCAGCTGGAAGCACCTGCGGGGCAACCCGGGGGGCACCTGCCCAGCGAAGCAGAGGCCATGTCGGCCCTGGGGGAACTCAAACGCGTACTGATCGAGCGCGGCGAGGCCACCAACCTGTTTGCCAGTGTGCGTGGCACCGGGCTGGGCGCCATCTTCGGCAACCTGGATCAAAGCGTTTTTGGTGAACCCGCTTACCCCTCCGTTGAAAGCAAAGCCGCCCACCTGCTGTACTTTGTTGTGAAAAACCATCCCTTTGTTGACGGCAACAAGCGCAGCGGGGCATTTCTGTTTGTGGATTTTTTACAGCGTAATGAGCACCTGCTGAATGAGGCTGGCGAGCCCATTATCAATGAAGCCGGCCTGACGGCGTTGACCCTGTTGGTGGCAGAGTCGGACCCGAAACAGAAGGAGGTGTTGATTCGGTTGATTATGTGTATGTTGGGTAGGGGTTAGAGATTGGGTGTTTGTGTAATCATGGTCTTATGGCGAACACAATTACACTCATCCGATTTCTTCCGTTTTGTTCACCTTTGAGGTGAATACACTCCAAGGGCTCTGAATGTAGGCTGATGGGCTGAGCTCGGTGATGGGTTGTGCCATTACGGGATTCAACAATACTCTATTGTTCGGCGTTTTAGAATCGCTAAAAATGCGACAGACGATGATGCTCTGGATCAACCCCATCAGGTTGGTATTAAGAAATAGATTAAATAACGCCCGGTTTGTTGTCGGGAATGTGCGCTTGACCAAGCGCAATGGATTTGGTTTTCGGGGCGCATTTTGGAGTAACCCAGTGTCGACCGGAAGTGATTCCATAGCATCTGAACTTGCTGAGGTAACACGGCAGATTGAGCTTCGATTCACTATGTTCTTCCCATCCTTCAGCAAGGCACCCAAAGGTAGCGGCGTACTGAAACGGTGCGCCTGCTTGGTGCCCAAGGCAGCCTGATGCTCCTCCTCCTGATGCCCCTCTTTAGTCCATAAATGCTCTCCTGGCCCCCTCGGCAACACAACTTGCCTATCAACAAATCCAACGCGCGGTGTTTGGAACGCTAATTGCTCGAATACATCGTTCGCCCCCATTCCGGTGGGATCATCCAGAGACACAGCCATGGACTACGTCGATCCAAACAGCAGATACACCGTTGATCCGCAGATAAACCAGTACCCAGGAATGCACGAGTTCCTGGATATCCTCAAACCCCTAATTCGGGAACCTTCTGTTGTTGGGCACGAGCATTCTTTTTTTCGTGTGCTGCGCAGGGAGCTCGAGGAGCTCGGAGTGGCCGTCACCTATTACAATGGGGTGCTGGCCGCCCAGGGAAATCGGCCGAATGAACTGTTTCTGTCAGCCCATATCGATCGCCATGGCCTGCTTTGTACAGGACCGAACGAGTTTGAATATGCTGCCTTTATTGCCGGCAATCAGGGCGAAGTCATGGGGGAATCGGTCTCCGCCCATATGCTGGGTCAGATTGAAGACCGCTTTCAGGGGCAAAGGGTACAGGCCCATATGCCCTATACGGGCACCTATCTCGGACAAGGTAGAATAAGGCGTTCGTTTGTCTGCCCACAACGTAAAAACCTGATATTTGAAGTGGATGGACTGGACTTCCTGCAACCTGGCACCCCGGTATCCTTCCTGGATCGCCTGCGCATCGAGAATGGCCTGATATCCTGCCAATTGGACAATGTGGTCAGCGCTGCTCTGATTATCTATCTGTTTCAGAAAGGCTTTCAAGGCACCGGGCTATTCACGGCTCAGGAAGAATCCGGCCGCAGCTGGCGTTACACCCTGTCCTGGTTTCAACGACATCAGATCACTACACAACGTTTGGTCGTCCTGGACACCAGCCCCTACGCCACCAGGGAAGACGCCGAAGCGCAACAGATCGCGTTGCGAAATAAAGACGCTAACGGGCATTTTTCTTCATGGATGACTCAGGAGCTGGTGACCGCCTGCCAGTCACTGGGACTGAGTTACGGCTTTAAAGACGAATACATCGAACAGCAGAACCAGACCCGTGCCCGGCCTTATCCTTTAGGCCGAACCGAGCTGGGGCGTGTCGCGGTAGCCACCAACGGCGAGATCAACGGCACCACTTTGCAGATCCCGACAACGGAGTACCACACGGCGAGTGAAACAGCGTCGTTGTTTGCGATCTCGGGTGCGATTCAATTGTTGATGAGTTATGTCTGAGAACGTCGAAAATGAGCGCGGTTAAGCCCGGCCCGAGAACTTCCTCTCTTCCACGTTGATCCTAATCCGATCACCCGTGGCAATGTGTTCCGGCACGTTGATGGTAACCCCGGTGGAGAGTTTCGCCGGCTTGGATCTGGAGGTTGCGGAAGCCCCTTTCATGGACGGGTCGGTCTCCACCACTTCCAGCTCAACGGTGGTGGGCATATCGAGCGCCACCGGCACGTCATTGACCAGAATCACCAGAATGCCACGAGTTTCCTCATTAATAAACAGCATTTCCTCTGCAATGGCGTCTTTATTCAGATTGTAAGGGGTGTAATCTTCTTCATCCATAAAGACGAATTCGTCGCCATCGGCGTAGGAATACATCGCATGCCGGCGCACAAGATCCGCCATATCGAGCATATCGGAATCTTTGAAGGTTTCGTCCAGTTTGCTGCCCGTGACGACATCGTACATGCGCATCCGATACAGGCTGCCTCCGGCTCTGCCCTGGGGAACGGAACGTTCGATATCCCGCACGATATAGGTATTGCCATTGTAATTGACTGCTGAGTTTCTTTTTATCTCACCGGCTTTTGGCATGTTGCTCATCCTGGAAAAAGGGCCATTGTTAAAAAGATGGAGCGTGAAGCGCCGCTATTCTACTCTCAGCGCTGTCCTCCCACCACCAGGATTTCAACCCGAGGGGGCTGTTCCCGTCCGGGCTTAATAGTAGATCAAATGTCCAGAAAATGAGCGATATAATCCGTGGTGCTATAATCATCAGTTGGTGATAGTTCTGACTTTTAGTCAGAGTTATCATGAAAGATCAACGATTAATCGCTTTTGGGGAAAAAGTGAGGAAGGTTAGAAAAGAGAAAGGGTTATCCCAGGAGGCGCTTGCGGACTTAGCAGGGGTCGATCGGAGCTACATGGGGCATATAGAGCGGGGTGAGCAGAACATATCGCTTACCAAAATCTACCAGATTGCTGATGCGTTGGGGGTTCCTGCCAGGGTGCTATTGCCCTGAATTGAATAGGGGCACAATTTAAACGGCTAGAGTTATGAAGGCATTATGCAACTCTAAAAAGTACACCGGATATCCAATCAATAGCATCTTTGACTGATATGAAATGTGGCATGTCATCTTCTCTTCGGCTATCTAACTTTTGGTTTGCTAATCT